>NZ_JBXAPX010000004.1:0-517482 GCF_058806655.1 Devosia sp. GW821-FHT12F11 | reverse complement strand
GGTCGGCTCGGCTGGGACTATCTGCATGTCGCCGTCGATGATGCCAGCCGGCTGGCCTATACCGAGATCTTGCCCTCCGAAGGCAAAGCCGATGCCATCGGCTTCCTCGAGCGCTCGCTGGCCTGGTTCAACAGGCTGGGTGTCACCGTCGAGCGGGTCATGACCGACAACGGTTCGGCATATCGCTCCAAGCTCTTCGCCAGTGCCTTGCAGCAGGCCGGCATCCGCCACGTCCGCACCCGACCTTATACCCCCAGGACCAACGGCAAGGCCGAGCGCTTCATCCAGTCCTCGCTCCGAGAATGGGCCTATGCCAGGCCATACCCCTCATCAGCCCACCGACACACCGCCATGTTCGAATGGATCGTCGCCTACAATACCAGCAGACCCCACTCAGCAATCGGCCACGTACCACCAGCCCAAAGACTGAACAACCTGCTTGGAAACGACAGCTAGCTCGCTTGCGCTCGCAAGCTTTGCTTGCCTCCCCCGTCAAGGGGGAGGTGGGGGCCGGTGCTTGTGGCTGGATCCAGCCTAAGCAACGCGATTGGGACCGCTACCATTTGATGTGCCGCCGTGGGCAATTTGCCCTTTCCCCTGCCGGCCGGGACCCTCAAGAATACTCCCGAGGGAGAAACATGGATTCGCGGCTGCATTGGCTGGCGCTGGCAGCATTTGTCGGGGCCATTGAAGGAGGCCTGATCGCCGGATTGCTGCCGCTGATCGGCGCCGACCTCGGGGTGAGCCTGGGGCAGGCGGGTCTCGTCGTGCTGTTCTATTCGCTGGCCTATGCGTTCGGGCCGCCGCTGCTGGCGCTGCTGCTCGGCGGGGTGGGGCGGCGGCGCATTCTTGCCGGGGCCGAGTTCGGCTTTGCGCTCTGCGCGCTGCTGATCGTGCTGTCGACTACGTTCGAGGCGCTGGTCGTGGTGCGCACGGCGCTGGCGGTGGTGGCCGGGACCTATACCGGCACCGCGATGGCGACGGCGGCGATGATCGCGCCCTATGGCAAGCGCGGCCGCTACATGCAGGTGATCAGCATGGGGCAGGCGATCGCGGCGCTGGCCGGCGTGCCGCTCGGGGCGTGGATCGCGGCGCAGTTCGGCTGGCGCGTCGTCTATGTGATGCTGGCGATCATGGCCGGGCTGGCGGCGACGGCGCTGTATGTGCGGCTGCCGCGCGGCATGCTGGGCGACACGCTGAGCATTCGCGACCGGCTGCGGGTGCTGCGCAACCCCGGGGTGGGCCGCGCGCTGCTCTCGACCCTGTTGTTCATGATCGGCTCGTCGCCGCTGATCGTCTATATCGGCGCGCTGATGGCGGCGGTGGGCGTCGGCTACGAAACGCTGCCGCTGGTGCTGCTGGCCGGCGGCATCGGCGCCATCGCCTGCAGCGCCACCGCCGGCAGGATGTCGGATCGGTTCGGCAGCGGCAGGACGGCGACGATCGCCGGGCTGGCGGTGATCGTGGTGATGGCGGTGTTTTTCGGCCTCGCCTATGTGCCGAAGGACCTGGCTTTGCCGGCGCTGATGCTGACGGTCGGGGCGCAGGGCTTTGTCGGCCGGACCTATTCGATCGCGGTGGCCAGCCACATGGCGCAGATCGCGCCGGGCGCCGTGCCGGTGGCGATCTCGCTCAACATGTCGGCCTTCATGATCGGCATGGCGGTGGCGGCGGCTTTGGGCGGCATCGTGCTCGACAGCTGGGGCGCCACAGCCCTGCCGCTGATCGGCATCCCGCTGGTCGCCCTGGCGCTGCTGGTCTGGCGCTCGGTGCCGGAAGGGTCGGGCGACCGCGAGGAGGGCTGACGGCTAGGCGGGTGCGGCGGCACCGAGACAGGCCGCGAGCAGCGCTGCGGTGGCCTTGATCTGCGGCGCGCCCCTGAGGTCGCGATGGTAGGCGATCCAGGCGTCGCGGCGGAAGCTGCCGGGTTCGGCTTCGACCAGCCCGGGGGCGGTAATGCGGGCCAGGAAGTCGGGGAGCACGGCGATGCCCAGGCCGGCGCCGGCAGCGGCGCACTGCGTGACCAGGTCATTGCTGCGGAGCACCATCGGACGATGGCCGGCCAGCTGCTTTAGCCAGAGCTGGTTGGGCGTGCCGTCGAGATCGGCGCTGAGCCCGATGAAGAAGCGTTCGGCCACCGGATGGGCCGCCAGATAGGCGGAGGTGGCATAGGCGCGGTAGGTGACGGCGCCGGCGCGGCGGACCACCAGGGTATTGTCTTCGGGCCGGGACAGGCGGAGCACGATATCGGCCTCGCGCCGCGTCAGCGAGGCGGCGTGGCTTTCGCCCAGCAGCTGCAGCTGGATGGCCGGATGCTCGCGGTGGAACTCAGCCAGCCGCGGGGCGACCAGGTGCGAGGCGATCACCGGGGGGGTGCTGATGGCCACCTCGACGGCGGCGGAGCGGGAGCCGGCCAGCAGCGTGCGTTCGAGCGACAGGGTTTCGGCCAGCATGCGGCGCGCCGTGGCGGCGACATCTTCGCCGGCCGGGGTGAGCAGGTAGCGGCCGGAGCGGCGATCGACCAGGCGCTGGCCGAGCTCGGTTTCGAGCGCGGCGACGCGCCGCGCCACGGTGGCGTGTTCGACGCCGAGCGAGCGGGCGGCGCCCAGCAGGGTTCCGGCGTCGGCCAGGGCGACGAAGTGGCGAAGGTCCTGCCAGTCCAGCATGTCAAAATTCTCACAGTCGGTGTGCTCGATTGGGGAATTTCGCACAGCTGTGCGGGCATGCAAGTTTCGCGTTCATCAACAACGGAGAATGCGATGAACAAGCGACGCGTGGTGAGGATAGAGGCAAAGCCGGGGCAGGCAGTGGCAGCGCGCGACGCGCTGCTGGAGTTGCAGCGGGCCACCGTGACGGAACCCGGCTGCGCCGAGTTCGGCTTCTTCCAGGGACTCGGGGACGAACACGCTTTCCTGCTGGTCGAGGATTTCGTCGACCAGGCAGCGCTCGACCTGCATATGGCGGCGCCGTACACCCAGGCATTCTTCAGCCGGGAGCTTGTGGCCGGCATCGCGCCGATCCAGAAAGACTGGATGGGCTGACGCGCGGGGGCTTGTCCGGCGCGCCGTTCGGGGGCGGGGGACAATGAAGAAGTTCAGCGGCGACATGGGGCCGGTGCTGTTCGAGCCATGGGGCGCGTTGCATCGGAGCTGCCGCGGCCTCCCGCGGCTGCAGCGAGCGGTGATGTGGCTGGGCCGCCGGTTGCAGCCGCGGCAGATCGAGATGGATGCCGGGCGGTTCGCCGAAGATCCATTCGCCAATGTGTGGGAGCCTGCGCCGCTGGCGCAGGCCCGGGACCTGCTGTCGCGGATCGCCGCGGCCGGCGCTGCGGTGGAGGCGCCGCTCTACCTGTTCTGGGGCACGCTGCTGGGGCATGTGCGCGAGGGCCGCATCCTGCCGTGGGATGACGATGTCGACCTGGCGCTGTTCGAGGCGGAGCGCGTGCCGGTGCTCACGGCGGCGCTCGAGGCAGCGGGGCTGCGGGTGCTGCAGCTCTCCTCGATGCTGAAGGTGTTCGACCCGGCCCGGCCGCCGATACCCGGCATGGACTGGAGCTTTCCGTTCATCGACATCTTCGTCTACCAGCCCGGCGCGACGGGTGGTCCCTGGGAGGCGCCACCGTTCGAGCCGGCGCTGCTGCTGCCGGGGCGGCTGGTGATGTTCGAAGGTATAGAGTTACGGGAGCCGGAGCAGCCTCTGGCGGTGCTCGACCAGTACTATCGCGGCTGGCGCAGCAAGGAGAAATCGACCTGGTGGAACCACCGGGAGGAGCGGATGATGCGGATCATTGCGGTGCGTAGGATCCGCACGGATGCGCGGGGGCGGAAGGTGGGGTAGGTGTGCCGGCGGAGCCATCGTGCCCTGCAAGGCCCCCTCTCTGGCAAAATCTAAGGCTTAGCAAAACGGCTAAACCTAAGATCTTGCTTTCTCCCCCGCCAAGGGGGAGATGATCCGTGCCTCCCACTTGTGCCGGAGTACCAGTCGGGACTCTCCCCCTTGGCGGGGGAGAAAGCGAAAACTTGGGCTTAGCGCAGCTAAGTCCTTAGTTTTCGCAAGAGAGGGGGTGTGGGGAGCCACTGCGATGGCGCGGCAGGCTCTAACCATCCCGCAAGGTGCCGGCCTTGTACCTCTCAACCACCCGGCTGACGATCTGGCGCGAGGAAATCGTGGTGGTATAGGGCACCTGGCGCAAGCCGCCGGTGCGGGCGAGGTCGCCGTACCAGAACAGCAGCTGCTCCTCGCTCATGTCATCGCCGTGACAGACATAGTGCGCGCCGATCTCGTTCAGGAAGGCGCGGGTGCAGTGCAGCGGCGCCGGCGTAGCGAGCACGCGATCGACATGGCGGCAGCTCTGCACCACGGCGCGGCGTTCTTCGAAGCTGAGGATGGGCGGCGGCTTGTAGCTGGCGACGTCGGCATCGCCGACGAGGCCGACCACCAGCCGGTCGCCGAGCGCGCGGGCGCGGCGGAAGAACTCGACGTGACCGTGGTGGAACAGGTCGCACACCACATCGACATAGATCCATACCGGCTGCGCCGGTTCCGCTTCGCTCACCTCATTCCTCCCCCAAGGAATAATCCCAGACCGCTTAGCTGGTCGGGACTTCGACGAACTTCGCCAGTTGCTCGATGACGGTGCCCCAACCGTCATAGAAGCCGAGTTCGGCGTGCTTGTCGCGCGTCGCGCGGTCGGAATGCATGACGCGGGCCGTGTATTGCGTGCCGCCATTCACCTCGTCGAGGGTGATTTCGGCCGACATAAAGCTGCTGGACGCCGGGCGCCAGCCGCCAAGCAGGGCATCGGTAAAGACGAGGCGGTGCTGCGGTTCGACCAGCAGGAAGCAGGCGTTCATGTGCGGCGCAAAGGGTTTTCCGTCTTCGCTGATCTCGGTGACCAGCGCACCGCCGGCCACCGGCTCGAAGCGGACGGCGCGGCATCTGGCCGGCGCGGGCACCCACCATTGTTCGAACTGCCGCGGCTCGGTCCAGGCGTTCCAGACGGCGGTGCGGGGCGCGCGGATGAAGCGCTCGATGGTGAGGTCGCGCTCGGGGTCGAATATCTGGGTCACGTCTTGTCCCTGGTAACGAAGGCCTCGAGCCGGTCGGTGCGCTCGTTCCACAGCCGGCGCTGCTGGCTCAGCCAGCCGTCGACCAGCTCGAACGTGCCCGTCTCGATGGTGCAGGTGCGCACCCGGCCGGTTTTCGAGGTGCGGATCAGGCCGCTCTGCTCGAGCGCGGTGATGTGCTTCATGAAGGAGGGCAGGGCCATGTCGAACGGTTTTGCCAGTTCGCCGACCCCGGCCGGGCCGCCGCCGAGGCGGGTCAGGATGGCCCGCCGCGTCGGATCGGCAAGAGCCTGGAAAATCCCGTCGAGTTGCTCGGTGCCCGCATGCATGGGCGACGACTAGCATCGGATAATGCTTAGCGCAATGGCTAAGTGTTTGGTGCGGGCATCACTTAGCCGTTGCGCTAAGTGTCTGCCGTTGATAGTTAGCCAAAAGGCATAGTGTTGGAGCTTGAAAATGAAACTTGTGGTCATGACCTTCGTCTCGCTGGATGGCGTTTATCAGGGGCCGGGCAGCCCGGACGAGGACCGCAGCGACGGCTTTTCTAGGGGCGGGTGGTTCGTGCCCTATCTCGAGCAGGGCTTTCTCGACCAGGCGCGCCGCTGGCTGGAGCAGGCCGATGGCCTGCTGCTCGGGCGACGGACCTATGAGAGTTTTGCGCGCGACTGGCCGGAGATGAACAAGCCGGATGATGCCATCGGGCTGATGATGAACCGGCTGCCGAAATACGTGGCGTCGGCGACGCTCAAGGCAACCAGCTGGGGACCGGCGACGGTGCTGGGTGCCGATGTGCTGAAGCAGGTCGAGGCGCTGAAGGCGCCGGATGGCGGCGAGCTGCAGGTGCATGGCAGCGGCAGCCTTGCCGGATCGCTGCTGGCGGCGGGGCTGGTCGACGAGTTGCGCCTGGTGGTGGCGCCGGTGATCGTCGGGGCCGGGCACAAGCTGTTCAAGGACAACGGCGCAGCGACGGCGATGCGGGCGCTGCGCAACGACACCACGCCGGGCGGGCTCAACATCCAGGTATTCGAGCGGGTGGGCGAGGCGAAATACGAGACGTTCCAGCGGCCTTAGGGTTTGCGAAGTGAATGCACCCGCGAAGCGGCGGAACACACACGGACGTCATTCCCGCGCAGGCGGGAACCTAGTGGGAAGCTGCAGCACCCGCTGAGGCTGAAAGGTCCCACTGGGTCCCCGCCTGCGCGGGGATGACGCCGGTGGGTGGGGCCCAATGTTGCCCCATCACTGGACCGATCCGCCCCAATCGCGAGTGCTAGGCCAATGCCCTTACCGGTTCGACATTGCCGCCAAAGCTGCGCACGCGCGTGCCGTACTCCGCCAGCGCGGTGTCGAACTCGGCGGGGCCGAAATCGGGCCATTTCACCCGGGTGAAGTAGAGCTCGGCCTGGGCGCATTCCCACAGCATGAAATCGGAGAGCCGCTGGTCGCCGCCGGTGCGGATGAGGAAATCGACATCCTCGGTGCCGAGCTCGGCGGCAATCGCCTCGGGTCCCGCTGCCGCGGCGGCGAGGATGGCGTCGCGGGCGGAGTAATCGATGGCGACGCGCAGGTGCAGGCCGGTGCAGGCGGCGGTGCTGCGTTCGGCGGCAGCGATGGCCTTCACCAGGCCGAGCGGCAGGCGATCGCGGCGGCCGAGAATGGAAATGCGGACATTGGCGTCGCGCAGCTGCCGGGCCTCGACCAGCAGGAAATGGCGGAGCAGCGCCATCATGCCGGCGACCTCGGCCTCGGAGCGGCGCCAGTTATAGGTGGAGAAGGCGTAGAGCGACAACGCGCCGATATCGTGCCCGATGGCCGAGCGGACGATGGCGCGCACGGTATCGGCGCCGACCTGATGGCCGGCCGGACGAGGCAGGCCGCGCGCCTCGGCCCAGCGGCCATTGCCGTCCATGATGATGGCGACGTGGAGTTTGTGGTCGGGAGTGGTTTGCATTGTAAACCTCTTGAGCGTCGATGTGGGCATGAATTGGTCAGTCTTTGGTTACGAGTTGACGGTGATCAACCGATAGAGGCGGCCCCCTCCCATCCTCCCCCATGAAAGGGGAGGTGCCCCGCCGGTTCACCGGCACGATCAAGGCCAGGGCCTCGACTCTTCACCTCCCCCTTTATGGGGGAGGCCGGGAGGGGGCCGTCTCTATCAGTCTGCACTTCAAGCCACCTGCGGCTTCCCCGGCGCAGCCTGTTCGGCCCTGGCCGAGGCGTCGCGGACGACGCGTTCGAGCACCGAGAGATAGTCGAGAAAACGCTGGCGGCCGGCGGCTGTGAGGCGGATTTCGGTCAGTGGTCGGTTACCGATATAGCCCTTGTGGATGTCGACGAGACCCGCTTCCTGCAGCACGGCGAGGTGGCGGCTGAGATTGCCCTGGGTGAGGCCGCAGAGGCGCAGCAGGTCGTTGAAGGCGAGGCCGTCGGGCCGGCTGACCAGCGAGGTGAGGATGCCGAGGCGGGCCTTCTCGTGGATGACGCGATCGAGCCCGTCATAGGCGAAGGGGGCGTCGGGCTCAGCGGACATTGGCGGCCTCCGAGGCGCGGCGGACGATGCCTGCGACCAGCAGCTGGCCGATGGCGAAGGGCAGGCCCATATGCCAGGGCGAGAGGCTATGGTCCCCGGCGGCGAAGAGCAGCACGGTGAAGCCCGACAGCAGGTACCAGGCGCCGGCCAGCGCAATGGCGCGCGGCAGCGAGCGGGCGGCGGCAAAAATGCCGAGGCTGACGAGGATCAGCCACAGGCCGGGCACCAGCCACAGCTGCTCGGGGGCGAAGCGGGCGAAGAAGGCAAGCAGCGCCGCGCCGGCAACGCCTGCCGGCACGAAGTTCAGCACCGCCTCGCGGATCATCTGGTCGGCGAGGCCGGCATGGTGGCGCTGGGCCCGGCGCAGCATCTCGGCGCCGATCAGCGCGACGGCGACGATGGCGGTGAGCACCCAGCCGGTGAAGTAGGCCATGGGCTCGGCGGCGCCCGGCAGCACCGACTGCAGCGCCGCAACGGCGAAGGCGAGGACGCCCGAGGTGGCAAGGGCGGCCGGGCCGAGGCCCAGGAACTCGCTCGACTGAGCAAGGCGCGACTTGATCTCGACGATATCGGCGAGGGCTTTGTCGAGGTCGGACATGGCCGGCGACTCTGGTTTGTGACGCAAACCAGATTGGGGTACAAATTACGGCAGGTGTATGGCGTGCACCACCGGGAACCGACGCCGCTGGGAAGCGAAGCGCATTCGTGGTAATTTGTCGGGTGCCTCAGGGCTCCCCGCCTAGAGGCACGGCGCCAGGAGCTTCCCAGCTGCCGGCGTTTTAGGTGACTGCTCGGACCCCGATGCCGCCATGCGTCGGGGTCCACCTGTTCATAGCGGATCGTTCCGGCAATTTTGCTGACAGGACGGATCGCCGAAGGGCGACCGCGAGCGGACGGCAAGAGAGGCCGCCGCGGGACGGCGAGAGAGGCCGCCGCGGGACGGCGAGCGAAGATCCTCCCACCGTAGGTCTGACCGAGCGTCAGTCCCAGCTCTTGACGCTGCGCAGCTTCTTGGTGGCGCCGCGCTGGGATTTGCCCTCGAGGCGGCGTTGCTTCGAGCCGAGGGTCGGCCGGGTCGGGCGCCGGGGTTTTGGCGGCACCAGGGCCTCGCGCAGGATGGCGACGAGGCGGTCGATGGCGTCGTCGCGATTCATCGGCTGGCTGCGCAGGCGGTTGGCGGTGATGACGATGACGCCATCGGTGGTGAGGCGGCTGCCGGCGAGGGCGGCGGCGCGATGCTTCAGCGGCTCGGGCAGCGAGGGGGAGCCCATGAGATCGAAGCGGAGCTGCGCGGCGCTCGACACCTTGTTGACGTTCTGCCCGCCCGGGCCGGGGCTGCGGATATAGTCGATCGAGATCTCCGACAGCGGGAGATGTACGGCGCCACCGATGTGGAGAGAGTCGGGAATGGGGGAGGGCTCCGCAGGTTCGACACGGAGCTTAGCATGGACGTCTGAGCCTGTGGCCACCCCCGCCGGTGATCCCTGCCCACAAGGGCAGTCGCATCTGGTGTGGGGATGGCTCGGCTCGGGAAGAGCACCCCCACCGGGTGATGAGGTCAGGTCAGCTGGGGCAGCTGGATGCCCTTGGCCAATGCCGCAGCGTATTGCTCTTCTTTGTTGAAGAGCGAGTTCCAGCCGCCGACATGGCTGTCGCGCGAGGCCACGGAGGTGAAGGGGGTCTGGTGGAAGTGCTGCGTGGTGCGGCCGGCGCGTTCCTCGAACTGCACGGTAATGGTGGTGGGGACAGTGTTGCCGGCCCCTTCGTCCCAGGCGAAGCGGAGGACGATCCGCTGCTGCGGCTCGATCTCGAGATACTTGCCGCTCGACCAGCTCTTGGGGAACATCGACGAGGTCATGCCGACCCGCCAGGCGCCACCGGGGCGGAAGTCGGAGCTAAGGTCGGTGACGGTGAAGCCTTCCGGGCCCCACCAGCGGATCATGTGTTCGGGCTCCTGCCACATGCGCCAGACGATCGACAGCGGCGCATCGAAACTGCGGGTGATGAACAGCTCGTCGTCGCGCAGCTTCAGCGCGTCGGTGCGCATTTCAGTTCTTGGAGCCATTTTGGTCTCCCTTGGTGATCTCGTCGAGATAGGCGCCCATCTTGTCAAAACTGCCTTCCCAGAACATGCGGTAGCGGGCGAGCCAGCCATCGACCTCTTGCAGCCGGGCGGTCTCGAGCTTGCAGGGCCGCCACTGCGCCTCGCGGCCGCGGCTGATCAGGCCGGCGGTCTCCAGCACCTTGAGGTGGCGCGACACGGCCTGGAGGGTAATGTCGAACGGTTCGGCCAGCTCGTTCACCGTTGCCTCGCCTTCGCTCAGCCGGGCCAGCAGGGCCCGGCGGGTCGGATCGGCGAGGGCCGAGAGCGTGGTGCTGAGGGGGTCGGTGGAAGAGTACATATTCAACACTTTCGTTGATCAATGTTCGTGTTGAATAGGCTCCGCCTGCTTCGCTGTCAAGCGGAGCGACTGCGGCGGCGGAGCAACAGGATGAAGAAGCCGCCACCAACCAACCCGGTGATGATGCCGATGGGCAGATCCTGCGGCGGGATGATGGTGCGGGCCAGCATATCGGCGAGGACGAGGAAGATGGCGCCGAGCAAAGCCGAGAGTGGCAGCACGCGGCGATAGTCGCCGCCGACCACCAGCCGGACGATGTGTGGGATCATCAAGCCGACAAAGGCGATGACGCCGGAAAAGGCGACGGCAGCGCCGGTCAGCAGGGCAGAGACGATGAACACCACCATGCGGAAACGGCCGGCGGGAATGCCGAGCGTGGTGGCGCTTTCGTCGCCGAGCGTCATGGCGTTGAGGTTGCGGGCATTGGCGATGAGGTAGGCGCCGCAGGCGACAAGCGCCACGAGCGGGTAGGGCAGTTGCGCCCAGGTCGAGAGCCCGAGGCCGCCCAGCATCCAGAAGATCACGGTATGGGCGGCGCGCGGATCGCCAAGGAAGATGGCGAGGCTGCCGCCGGAGGTGATGATGAAGCTGACGGCGACGCCGGCGAGGATCAGCCGGCTGGCATCGGTGGAGCGGGTGAGATTGGCGACGCCGACGACGATGGCGGTGCTCAGGAGCGCGCCGCCGAAGGCGAAGATCGGCACGGTGGCGAGGCCGAGGAACATGCCGGTATGCAGCAGCACGATGATGGCGCCGAGCGCCGCGCCCGAGGAAATGCCGAGCAGGTGCGGATCGGCGAGCGGGTTGCGGGTCACCGATTGCAGCGCCGCACCGACCAGCGCCAGGCTGGCGCCGACGACGGCGCCGAGGATGACACGGGGCAGTCGGACCTCCCAGACGATGTTGTCGCGCCCGGCCGACCAGCTCACCTCGACGCTGCCGGGGGCGAGGTGGTGGGCGACGACCGACCAGACGGTGTCGAGCGGAATGGCGATGGCGCCGACGCTGACGGCGACCAGCGCGGTGACGACGAGGATTGCGGCGAGCGCCAGCACCAGCGCCGGGGTGGCGTGGATGAGGGCGTGGCGCGGGCCGGAGAGGTGGCGGTGGGACATGGGGACTAGTCTCGACGTTTGAGCGTGTGGCTCCCCCCTCCCGGCCTCCCCCACAAGGGGGGAGGTGAAGAGGAGCTTGTGGCTCGATCGAGCCAGGCGCACCGGCAAGGCACCTCCCCCCTTGTGGGGGAGGATGGGAGGGGGGAGCCGCTTGCGCCGGCTTCGACTACTCCGCGAACGCCGCGGCCAGGTGCTTGATCGCCGCGATGTTGCGCGGGCCCGGGGTGGCTTCGACATATTGAAGCGTAACGAAGCGGTTATGCTTTACCGCCGGAATGTCCTTGAAAGCCGGGTTGTTGCGCATGAAGTCGGCCTTCTGCTCGGCGGTGACTTCGCCGTAGTTGATGATGACGATGATGTCGGGGTTGCGCTCGATCACCGGCTCCCAGCCGATCTCGACCCAGCTGGAAGCCACGTCGTCCATGATGTTGGCGCCGCCGGCGGCTTCGATCAGCGCGGTGGGGATGGCATAGCGGCCGGCGGTGAAGGGCTTTTCCTCGCCCGAGTCGTAGATGAACACCTTTGGTGGGGTGTCCCGCTTCGGCAGCGTCGCGGTGAAGGCGGCGAGCTCGGATCGGTAACCGGCAACGAGCGCTTCGGCGCGTTCGGAAACGCCGAAGATCCTGCCCAGATTGAGCAGGTCGACATAGAGGTCGTCGATCGAAGCCTTGGGCTTATCCATGATGTGGATGCAGCTTTCGGTCAGCTCGTAGACCTTGATGCCGAATGCGCCCAGGGTGTCGGGTGTGATCTCGCCGCCGACCTTCATGCCGTAGTTCCAGCCGGCGAAATAGAAGTCGGCATCGGCGCCGAGCAGCACTTCCTTGGTGGGATAGTCGGGCGACAGTTCGGGCAGTTCGGCGACGCCGGCGCGCAGCGTTTCGTCGAGGGTCTTCCATTCCGACACGCCGGTATAGCCGGCCATAGAGCCGGTGAGGCCGAGGGCCAGCATCATCTCGGTGAGGTTCACATCGTTCGAGACGGCGCGGGCCGGAGCGGCCTCAAAGGTAACGTTACGGTTACAGCTTTTGACCGTGACCGGGAAGCCGGAGGCGAAGGCGCTGGTCGCGGCGAGCGCGAGAAGCGGGGCGGCAAGGAGGCTGAGGCGCATGGAATTCTCCCTTAGCGGCGTGGTTCGAGATGGAAGGAAAAGCGGGGGCGGCCGGTAGCCGGATGGCTGTCGATGGCGGTCTCGACTGCGAAGGTCTGGCGGATGGCATCGGGTGTCAGGATGTCGAGCGGCGGGCCGAGCGCCGCCTGCCGGCCATCGGCGATGACCAGCACGCGATCGGCATGGGCGGAGGCGAGCGCCAGGTCGTGCAGCGAGACGATGATGGTGGTGGGCAACGCCGCGAGCAGCGCCAGCACCTCGAGCTGATGGCGGATGTCGAGGTGGTTGGTGGGCTCGTCGAGGATCAAGAGGTCCGGTTTCTGCACCAGGGCGCGGGCAAGCATGACGCGCTGCTTCTCGCCACCGGAGAGCGAGGCGAAGTCGCGGGCGGCCAGCGGCGCGAGCCCGAGCAGCTCGAGGGCAGCTTCGATCGATGCGTAACCATGTGGTGACCGGTCGTGCTGATGCGGGGTGAGGCCGAGCTCGATGATCTCGGCGACGCTGAGGCCGAAATCCGAGGCCGGTTCCTGCAACACAGTGGCGATGCGGCGGGCCGTGGCGCGGGGCGGCAGCGACCACAGGTCGACACCATCGAGGCGGACCGTGCCGGCGGTCGGACGGTGGTAGCGGTAGAGGCAGCGCAGCAGGCTGGATTTGCCCGCGCCGTTGGGGCCGACCAGCGCCAGCATTTCGCCGGGCGCGACGGCAAAACTCAGATATTGGACGATCGGGGCGCGATGCGACGGGCCCCAGCTCAGGCCTTCGACCGCGAGGGCAGCCGGGCTAGAGCCGACCAGGGATCGGGCAAGCTCCATCGGAGGCCTCCGCGCATAGGCGAGGGCTGACGGGCGAACCGATCAAAATGCGAGCTGCGATGCGTAGTCGTAGCGCCATCGACGTTCCCCTCGGCACACCCCGGCCGGGTTACAGTGAGCTGTCGAGGCAGGTCTCCTGGCTCGCGGGTCATAGCGCTTCCGAACCTTCCCAACCTCCCGGAGGAGATCAGTGGCGTTTACGGAAGAGCTCGCCGCTTACAGTTGCGGGGGCAGCCACGGTTTTGCGCCCTGATGGGTACGTCGCACCGTGTTCCCTTTTAATCCCCGTTGGCTGGCGGCCGCCGAGGAACCTTGAACGGGGCGATAGGGGCGTGACTCGGGGGCGATGTCAACCGAGGGGGAGGGAGATGGAGCCCCAGGGGTCGCGGACCCGGCACCGTGCGGCGGGCCGGGTCCGCGTCGTGAGGGAGGGGAGGCGCCCCGCCTCACGGGCTATCGAGCGTCGCAGCCCGATTGGAAAAATGAACTGAGTTGCCCCCTCAGTGCCGCGCTTGGTGGAGGTCAATCCTGGCGCAGCGTGGTGTCACTCGATCACAGGCAAGCTGACAGGGCGCTGAATGCGGGTTGCAGAAACCGTTCATAAACCCGAAAGACGCCGGGGCGAGGAGTCGCCCGGGGACGAGGAGTCGCCCCGGGGACGAGGAGTCGCCCCGGGGACGAGGAGTCGCCCCGGGGACGAGGTATCGCCCCGGGGACGAGGTATCGAGGGGACGACAAAGATGTCGCCCCGTTCCGGCGGACGACAAAGATGTCGCCGCTGCTTAGCGGACGCGGATCGAGCTGATATTGTCGTTGGCGCCGCGCAGGTTCGGCACGCTGCGCGAGATCACGATGCAGCGGCCGTTGAAGTTGGCGCGCTCGCAGACCAGGGCTTGCGCATCGCCGCGCACTTCGATCGAGCGGATGGTGTCGTCCCAGCGGCCGAGACGGGCGAGCCGCTCACCCGGACGGGCGCAGAAGCTGTCGCCGCGGAAATTGGTGTTCTCGTAGAAGCAGACGCGGTCGCGGTTGCCGCCCGGACGGCCGGGGCGGATGTCGAAGCCGCCGGAGCCGATCTGGAAGCTGAAGCCGGGGACGTTGAAGCCGATGTTCACATCGACATCCGGCCGGCTCGGGCCGGGGCGATCGGGAACGATGACGCGGGTATCGACGTCGTCCTCATCGTCAAAGCCGGAATCGTCGTCGCTGAGGTAGCTGGCGGAGACCCAGCCATCCGGACCCGGTTTGATCACATAGCACCAGCCGCCGGAGCAGCGGTCGATCTCGACCTCTCGGCCGGCGCGCAGCACGTCGACCACGGCGCCGCTCACCGGCGCGGCGCGGACATTGACGGTGCTGGTGGCGACGGCGGCATTGGCGGCACCGGCGAAAAACAGCGAGCCGAGCAGCACGGTGGCGGCTCCTGCCAGTTTGATGGGATGCATAAGTAGTCCTCTCTTTGTGACGCTTCGGGGCATTTGGGTTGTCGCCGCGAGGCCGAAACGGCCGGAACGCAAGGGAGTTCCATGCATTCGTGTCGATTGCGCCCAAAATGCAAACGCCGCCTTCGAGGGGACCCGAAGGCGGCGTTCAGCTCTCAGTATGGTGAAGCGTCAGTTAACTTCGTAGGACGAGATGGCGTTGTTGAGCTGCTTGGGCAGCGAGGCCTTGGACGAGCTGATATCGGCGCAGATGCCTTCGAGGTCGAAATCGCGGCAGACCAGCACGTCGGCATCGCCGAACACCTCGATCGAGGAGATCGAGTCGTTCCAGCTGCCGCCCAGCGCATCGTCGCTGTCGCCGGGCTCGACGCAGAAGCTCGGGCCATTGAAGTTGGCGTTCTTGTAGAAGCAGACCTGGTCTTCTTCTTCTTCGGGCTCAGGCAGGGGCTGCGGCTTGGGCTGGTTGCCGATGCCGATGGAGATCGACGGCTTGCCGTCGCCGCCGACCCCGAAGCTGAAGCTGAACGGCACGTTGGATGCGGGCTTGCCCTTGTTGAGGCCGCCGAGGCGGTTCTGGCGCACCCAACCGTCGGGGCCGGGGATCTGGATCAGGCAGACGGTGCCCTGGCAATCGAGCACGGTGACGAGCTGGCCGGCTGCAACCGAATTGACCACCGGCGAGTTCGGATTGGCGGTCTTGCGGACGTTGGAGTCCTGCAGCATGTGGGCATTGGGTGCGGCGAAGGCAGGCGCGACGGCAAGGCCGACAAGCGCGGCCAGCGCTGCGGCGGCGACGAGGTGGAGACGCTTCATGAGGATGTTCCCTGATTGGCGGCACCGGGACCGGTGCCGCGGCGCGAGGTCAGCGCGGCGTTTGGGTGCCGCGCGCTGATGCTGCCGGGAAACAGCAATATTCGCGATTCGAGATGAAATCGACTGAATTGCAAGAAAACGGCCCGCGCCGGGGAGGCAGCGGGCCGGTCGTTACTGAGCGTGGCAAGCGAAACTCAATAGACCCGCATCGAACTCACGTTGTTGTCGAGGAAGCCGTGCAGGCTGGTCTGGCTGGCGTTGACGCGCTCGCAGTAGCTGTGGAAGTCGCGATCGCGGCAGAGGTCGACCGAGACGTTGCCCTCGATGCGGACCGACGAGTAGCGGTTGTCGGTGTCGAGCAGCAGGAAATCGCGGACGCGGGTGCCCGACTTGGCGCAGAACGAGGCGCCGGTGAAGTTGTGGCCTTCGTAGAGGCAGACAATGCCGGGGCCGCCCCAGTTGTAGGGAATGGGGGCGAGTTGCCAGGGGTGGCGGATCACCTTGCCGAAGGCGATGTCGTAGAGGCTGGTCCAACCGGCGGCGCGCCCGGCATGGACGTGGCACCAGCGCTTGGAGCAGCGATCGACATAGATGCGGACCTTGCCGTCGATCTCACCGGTGACATCGTAGGCCTTGCCCGGGCCCTCGAACAGGATGAGCGGACGGACCGACCAGGCGGGCGTGCCCACCGGCGCCGCCATGGTCGTGGTCGTGCCGAGAACGAGAAGGGTCAGCAGAGACAGGCAGGCAAGTAACTGCTTCATCGAAATGCCCCGTACCAAATAATCAGAGGCGAAGCGTAGCGCCGCTGCATGACGGTTGGAAGGGTGCGCCGGCAACAGGGTGGGGAAAGTTGGCGGGGCACCGGCCGCGCAGCGATCCTGCCCCGCGTGGGACCGCCGAAGGCGGTGGAGGGTAGGGAGTAAGCATCGAGGCTCCGCGCACCCCCTCCGAGCTGCGCTAGGCTCGCTTCGCTCGCAAGCTCCGCTTGCCTCCCACGTCCAGGGGGAGGTGGGCATCGCGTGTGCGGCTGGAGTGGCGGAAATGGAGAAGGGGGATGAGGGGCAAAGCTCGCACCGCGGGTGAAAGGCGCCGCGCGGAATCCCTCGCGCAGCGCCTCCCCCATCGTCCCGGGGAAGAGGCCACCCATCCCGGGACGGGATGGGACAAGCTTTGCGAGTTTGGCGCTGAACGGGTGCTGAACGGCGGTCGGTTCAGCGCGGGATGACGCGCTTCTGGCCCTTGTCGTCGAGGGCGACATAGACGAAGCGGCCCTCGGTGACCTTCACCCGGTCGGCGAGTCGGTTGCGGCGGGCCCAGGCCTCCATAGCGATGGTGATCGAGGTGTTCCCGACCCGCTCGATCGTGGTGTAGACGCACAGCACATCGCCGACCTTAACCGGCGCAATGAAGGTCATCGCTTCGACTGCCACGGTGGCGACGCGTCCCTGCACGCGTTCCACAGCACAGATCGAGCCGGCAATATCCATCTGGCTCAGCACCCAGCCGCCAAAGATGTCGCCCGCCGGATTGGTGTCGGCCGGCATGGCGAGGGTGCGGATGGTCAGCGCGCCATTGGGCTCGGTGGTGGCGGTTGCGTCAGTCATGAGAGCGGTCCCGATTTCGAGATTGAAGCGTACATATGCCGCTGCGCCTCGTTAAGGGCGCGCTCATCCCAATCGCGCTCGCGCTTACTGACGGGGAAGTAGCGGCGCTTCTTTTCGAACTCGTAGAACACCGTACCATGGATCCCGACGACATCTGCCTTGCGGATCGGCCGATCCCACAGTTCAGCAAGCGTGTGCCCAGCGGGGACAACTATATCTTCGGCGAACTGAATGTCTTACCCCGGCTCGGGAAAGAGCCAGCCAAACTCCTCGTCCGTGGCCTGAAAGATGCTGAAGGTGCAGTTGTCGGCGCCGTCGATGATCTGAACGTTCTTCACGCGCGAGGTCCTTTCGGCGGCCAGCGGCCGATTTCTTCTTCCCAATGGCGGCGGCAGAGCGACACATAGACCGATTTCTCGATCGACACCTGGTTGCCCTCGGTGAGCGCGCCGCCTTCGGTATCGCGTCGCACCACCATGGTGGCCTTGCGGCCGCAAAAGCAGATGGTGCGGACTTCGCGCAGTTCGTCGGCGACGGCAAGCAGCTCGGACGAGCCAGGAAACAGCTTGCCCTGGAAATCGGTCCTGAGGCCATAGCACATCACCGGCACGTCGAGCCGGTCGGCGACGCGGGCAAGCTGCCAGACCTGGTCGGCCGTGAGGAACTGCGCTTCGTCGACGAAGACGCAATCGACCTTCGATTCCTGGATGTGATCGTTGACGCGCTGGAACAGGTCGTCCTCGCCATCGAACATTTCGGCATCGGCGGAGATGCCGAGACGCGAAGTGATGCGGCCGACATCGCCTTCGGCATAGAGCGAGGAAGTGAACAGCAGCGTGCGCATGCCGCGCTCGACATAGTTGTAGGACGCCTGCAGCAGCAGGGTCGACTTGCCGGCGTTCATCGCCGAGTAGGAGAAGTAGAGCTTGGCCATGCGGCTGTTCATGCCGCAGGTGAGGGGCGGCGGCGAGGCCAATCGGTCGCTCTCAACAAAAAATCGGCCGCCTGGCGGGGGCGGCCGATAAGAATGCCGAATTGGGGCTCGGCGCAGGACATACGAATTGGCGGCGATGTCCTGCTCATAAGGACCGTCCGGCTGCCGATAGTGGCGGGTGCAACCGGGTCTAGGCCGGAACAATGGGGGACGTTCCGGACACCCGCAAGCTATTGAGCCGACGTGACAAGCAGATGACGAACGGTTTCATATTGGCGACATTATCGCACCGTAGCGGAGTGCTGCGGGCAGGGCTGCTGGAGAGGCATATGAAGACCTTCTGGAAGGCTGGATTGGGTTTGGCGATGGCGGCGGCGATGGCCGCGCCGAGCATGGCGCAGGCTGTCGATGTCACCGGCATGTGGCGCCCGGACAAGAACTCGGACTACGAGATGAGCATGTGCGGCAAGGACAATGCCCAGCTCTGCATCAAGGTCGTGGCGCTGCGCGGTAACATGGATTCCGACAAGAACCGGCCGTACCTCAACACCTACCTGATCGACAAGGCGAAGCCGAGCGGCGAGGGGCGCTGGAAGGGCAAGCTGAGCCTGTTCGGCCAGACCGGCGATGCGACGCTGACGCTCAACGGCGCCAACACCATGAATGTCAAGGCCTGCGCCTATATCGTGGTGTGCCGCGAGATCACCCTGACGCGGGTGCAGTAGTCGCCAGACATCGGTTAGTCATCGGAACTCGGCAACCCGCGCCCCTCTCCCCTGAGGGGAGAGGGTGGTGCAGCTAGGACCGTCAGGTCCGTAGCGAAACCAGGGTGAGGGGTTCAGCTTCTCAGCGAGCGCGTGTTGCGCCGCCTCACCCCTCAACCGGCCTTCGGCCACCTTCTCCCCTGAGGGGAGAAGGGGAAGAACTGCCTGCGCCGAGAGAATAGGCGGTCGAACGTAATTGCCGCTTTTGCGGTGACGAGGGGTGCAGCCGGGTTACTACGCGGCAGCGCTACGGCGCTGCTGCAGTGCCGGGATCGCCTCCACCAGGATGATGGCGAAGAAGATGAGCGCCGCGCCGGCATAGCCGACGGGGGGCAGGCGCTCGTCCAGCAGCAGGGCGCCGCCCAGCGCGGCGAACAGGCTTTCGGCCGACAGCACGATCGCGGCGTTGGCGGCCGGCACGTGCTGCTGGGCGATGGCCTGCAGCGTGAAGGCCAGCGCGGTGGACATCAGCCCGACATAGAGGATCTGCACCCAACCGGCGGCGATATCGGCGACATCGGGCGTCTCGAAGCCGAAGGCGAGCGCCAGGCAGACAAGGCCGACGCTGATGAAGGTGATGGCGGAGAGCACCACCGGCAGGCCGGTCTCACGGCTCAGCAGCCCGAGCATGAAGACGTGGCCGCCCCAGAACACGGCGCTGATCACCACCAGCATATCGCCGAAGTTGAAGCTCTCGAGCCGTCCGCCGTTCAGGTAGAAAATGCCGATCAGCGCCAGCGGGGCGCCGAGATAGATGATCGGGTGCGGTTTGGCCCGGATCACCAGGAAGGCGATCAGCGGGACGAACAGCACGTAGAGCGCGGTGAGGAAGCCCGAATTGGTGACGCTGGTCTGCGCCAGGCCATATTGCTGCAGCAGCGAGCCGGCGAGGAAGGCGATGCAGAGCACGGCGATCAACCGCCAGAGACGCGGGGTGAACTGCGTGGCTGCCGGGGCCTTGCGGCGGAGCTCGATGAACGCGAAGGGCAAGAGCGCCACGCCGCCGAGCAGGAACCGTGCGCCGCTGAAAGTGAGCGGCCCCATATGCGCCATGGCGGCCTTCTGCGCGACGAACGCGAGACCCCAGATAGCAGTGGCAATGAGCAGCAGCAGGACGGCGAGCGGGCGGGACATCGGCGCTGTGTAGCCGGAGCGACGGGCCCGCGTCGAACGGATTTTGGCGATGGGACCGATCAGCCGGCGTGATGGCTGGTGGGTGAGTGAATCGAGCGTCGCTCCCTCGGTCCTGGATTTATGTCAGCATTACTGACATAATGAGTCGGAACCAGTGCATGGAGGAATGAGCAGTGGACACCGATGACAGAGGTTTCGCCGAGGAGTGGGTCGATGCCTGGAATGCAAGGGATCTCGAACGGATCCTGAGCCACTACGCACCGGACATCGTGTTCCTCTCGCCAGTCGCGGCGCAGCGGCTTGGTGATGGTCGCGTCAGTGGGATTTCAGCGCTGCGCGCGTACTGGCAGGCCGCGCTGGCGGCGCTACCGGACCTGCGATTTGAACTCGAGGCCGTGCTGTCCGGCTACCGCTGCCTCACCATCCTCTACCGCAACCAGCATCGGCAGCTGGTGGCTGAAACCGTCGAGTTCAACGCCGTTCGGCAGGTCGTGCGTTCGTCCGCCTGCTATGGCGCATCGGCCTGATCGCTCGGATTGCACGAATCGGCTAGCCTCCAGTCTTGGCGCACGGCCCGCGCCGCCCCCCTCCGACGGGAAAGTAGATCGCATACAGGGCTGGTTGAACAATCGAACCGACTGATCGGGCGAAGGCAAAAGGAGGGATTGCTTGTTGGACCCGTACCAGGAGGTTTTTGATGAAACTATCTGTACCGATCTATCAGTTGAAGCGTGACGCCAAGCGGCGGGCGCGTGAGGAGGGTATCCCCCTCCACACGGCCCTCGATCGTGTGGCGGAAGCCGAAGGCTATTCCGGGTGGAGCCTGCTGGCCGCCCGCTATGCCCAGAGTTCTCCGGTGGCCAAGCTCCATGGCCGGTTGCAGGCGGGCGAACTGGTGCTCGTCGGGGCGCGGCCGGGGCAGGGCAAGACCTTGCTGGCGCTGGAGCTGGCTGCCGAGGCGGCCAAGGCCGGCGGACAGAGCATGTTCTTCACGCTCGAATACACCGACAAGGAAGTGCTGGAGCGCCTGCGGGCGATCGGGCAAGAGCCGGAAAAGCTCGGTAGCCGGTTCGGCTTCGATTGCTCCGACCGGATCTCGGCCGACTACATGATCGACAAGCTGGGGCAGGCGGCGCGCGGCACGCTGGTTGTCGTCGACTACCTGCAACTGCTCGACCAGCGGCGGGAGAACCCGCCCCTGGCAGTGCAGGTCAAGGCGCTGAAGGCCTTCGCCGAGGCGCGCGGGCTGGTGATCGTGTTCATCTCGCAGATCGACCGGTCATATGATCCGGCGGAGAAGCCGCATCCCGATCTCAGCGATGTGCGGCTGCCCAACCCGCTGGATCTCGGTCTGTTCAGCAAGAGCTGGTTCCTCAACAACGGCGAGCTCAGCCTGCAAGCTGCCGGGTGAGTTCCCATGTCCAGCGCCTCGGCGAGGCGCTGGATTCCCGCTCGGCCGGCCGGGCCCGGGCGAATTACTTCAGTTCGGCATCCAGCGCTTCGATCAGCCGCTGCACTTCGGCTTCGGAGGTGTAGTGGGTGAACGAGACGCGCAGCACGCCGTGACCGGGGTTGAGGCCGAGTGCTTCGAGCAGGCGGTAGGCGTAGAAATGGCCGCCTGAAGCCATGATCTTGTGGCGGGCGAGACGGTCGGCAGCTTCGACGGCGAGCTCGCCCAGCGCCAGCGAAATGGTTGGCGCACGCTTCGCAGGATCGGTAGGTCCGATGAGGCGGACATTGTTCTTGGAACGCAGGAACTCCATCAGCGGAGCGAGGAGGATTTCCTCCTGCTGCCGCATGGCGGCGTGCGCCCTGCGGAAGGGGTTGGTTCCCTCGACGCGATCACCGGCGAGCTCAGCGACCCGCTCGAGATAGTCGGCGACACCGGCGCTCGCCGCGATCTGGGCGTGGTCGGGGCCGGCCGGCGTCAGACGCTTGCGCGGCTGGGTATCGTTGAAGAAGTGCCCCTGGTTGGGGAGCTCCGAGGCCAGCGAGGGGCGGATCGCCATGACGCCCTGATGCGGGCCGTACACCTTGTAGGCTGAGAACAGGTAGACGTCGCAGCCGAGCTCGAGCAGGTCGGGCAGGCCGTGCGGCGCGTAGGAGACGCCATCGACTACGGTGACGGCGCCAAAGCTCTTGGCCTTCTGGACGATCTCGTGGACCGGGTTGATCTCGCCGACAATGTTGGAGGCGTGCGGGAAGCAGACGGCGCGGACCTTGCTATCGAGCAGCTTGTCGAGCGCGGCAGGATCGAGATGGCCGGTAAGCGGATCGACCTGCCACTCGCGGATGACGATGCCCCGATCGGCCAGCCGGCGCCACGCGCCGCCATTGGCCTCATGGTCCTGGTTGGTGACGATAACCGCGTCACCGGGCTTCAGCCAGCCGGCAAAGGCATGGCCCAGGGTATAGGTGTTGCCGGAGGTAGACGGGCCGAAATGGATCCAGTCCATGCCGACATTGAGCGCCTGCGCCATGCGGCGATGCGCCAGGTCCATGGCGGCGCCGGCCTCGCGCGAGGCCGGGTAGAAGCCATAGGGCTGCACCTTGGTGGCGCGATAGAAGTGATCGAGCCGGCCGAGCACCTGCTGGGAGGTATAGGAGCCGCCGGCATTCTCGAAGAAGGCCCAGCCATCGAGGCTCGGTTCGCGAAAAGCCGGGAACTCGGCGCGGATCAGGTCGGTGTCGAGGGGCAGGGCGGTCATGAGTGGCGCTCGGGACAAGAGATGTCCGATGGTTAGCGGAGCGATGTGATCGCGGCAATGCGGCGTGTGGATAACGGGGGATGGGGACGGCGAGGGCGGTGGCTGTGGACCCCCACCCCTGTCAGCTCCCCGCAAGGGGGACAGGGGTGGGGGCGGAGTTCACCGGCCGCCGAGAGAGGGAAGAAGCCCCCGACGGGAGGGACGCCGGGGGCTTCTCTGGGGACGGCGTCGCGGCCGGTCGCGTTGGGGACTTCGACCGGCGGCGACTGGGGTCAGCCGTCCAAACCGGGGGTGGCGGGGCGCTGGGGCAGGTGCTTGCCGGGATGCTGCAGCTTGCCCTGCATGTGGCCGCGTGGGGCGAGTTCGCGCTTCTGGGTGTCGGTGAGGCTTTCGTAGAAGCTCCTGAACTGCGGCAGCAGGTCGCTCATCGCGGCAAGGCGGGCTTCGTCGAACTTGAGGCGCTGCTCGAGGCGCTGGATCAGGTCCGGGCGCTCGGTCTTGTTGGCGGCCTGGCCGGGGCGGATGGTGGCGCACTGGTCGGCGAAATCGGTCTGCGCGGTCAGTGCCGAGGTACGGAAATCCTCGAACAGCTTTTCCTGGTCCGCGGTCAGCTGAAGCCTGTTGGCCATGCGGTCGAGGCGGCGCTCCAGCCGATCGGCGGCGCGGCTGTTGCAGGAGAACTCGGCGAAGCGGAAGGCGCCGCCGGCGGCGTCGCGGCGGAACTCGAGGGTGCGGTTGTCATTGCGCGGGCGATCGGGACCGGCGGCGAAAGCCGGGCTCATGGCGGTGAGGCCAAGGGCGGCGACGAGGGCGGCGAGGATGGTGGCGCGGGTCGGGGTCATCGGGGTCTCCCATCGATTGAGTGGCAACGGGAGGAGGATGTGCTGCGTCGGCTTGCCGGGGTGTTGCGGCAAGGTGAAATCGCGGCAAGGTTGGAAAGGTGGGCGGGTCGCCAAACGGCGACACCGTGCACTAGGCACACCCCCTCCGAGCTCCGCTAGGTCGCTTCGCTCCCAAGCTTCGCTTGCCTCCCCCGTCAAGGGGGAGGTGGGCATCGAGCTTGTGGCTATGGCTATGAGGCGATGTATTCTTTCAGCGCCAGGGCTTCCTGTTCGGCTTCTTCGATCTTGCGCTTCACCACGTCGCCGATCGAGACGATGCCGGTGAGTTTGCCGGCTTCGACGATGGGGATGTGGCGGATGCGGTGGCGGGTCATGGTTTCCATGAGATCCGAGACCGAGCTGGCAGAGGTGCAGGTGATGACCTTGCTGGTCATGACGTTGCGCACCGGGCCGGCGAGAACCGCAACAGGGTCCTTTTCGAGGTGACGGACGACGTCGCGCTCGCTGAGGATGCCCGCGACCTTGCCTTTGGCGTCGACGACGACCACGGCACCGATCTTTTTGGAGTTGAGAATGCGGACGGCTTCGGAGAGCGGCTCGCCGGCTTCCACCGTGAAGACGGTGTGGCCCTTGGATTGAAGGATAGTCTCGACTTGCATCGTTGTTCCTCCTCTCAGGCGGCCATAGTGCGCCAAAGGTGAGGAACGGACAAGAGTTCGGGTCGGCGTACCGTTATGGCGGCGTTTGGAGGCACCAAGCAGCCAAATCCACCGGCCCGACACCTCCCCCACAAGGGGGGAGGTGCCTGAGAGTGCAGTGGTTACTGCGCAGCCGGGGCCTTGAGGTCGCGCTTTTCGTCCTGGCTGGACGGGGCCGGCGTGTCGAGCACGGGGAGCTCGACCGGTTCGCCGCTCGCTTCGGCGACGACATTGAGCTTGCCGGCGAGCGCTGCCGGGTTGGTCTCGGCGGCGGCGAGGTCGGCGAGGCCGATGCCCGCTTCGTCCTTGGCAGTGATGGTCAGCTTCAGGTGCGAAGCGCCGCTGAGGAAGGTGCCGAGTTGCTGGGCAGCGGTGAGCGCCTCGGTGGTGTTGCCGAGGAAGGCGAGCGTCATGCCCTGGGCCATGCCGGCGACGGCGGTGCGGAAGGCAGCCTCGGACTGGCCGGCATCCTTGGCGCCGGCGGCGAAGGCGAGCGAGCCGATGCCGCGGTCTTCGACCTCGATGGTGACGTCGCGCAGGGTGAGCAGCATGGCGGCCATGGTGGCTTCATCGGTGTTGTCGGCGAACAGCGATTGAGTCGCGTTGCCGAAGGTGCCCGAGAGGTTGACGCGGCCGAGTGCGCCCATGTCGATCAGCACGTCATCGACCTTGATGGTGGACGACGCCTGATCCCAGGCGAGCTTGGTGCCGAGCGAGATGTCGAGCTTGTCGACGCCGCGAGCCAGCAGATCGGCGACCGGCAGGTCGGTCATGTCGGCGGTGATCGGCAGGATGAAGTTGGAAAGGTTCAGCGCGATGTCGGCCGGAATGCCGTTGACATAGTTGCCGAGCGTCGCGTCGAAGGCGCCGAGCGTGCCGGTAATGCGCTTGCCCGAGGCTTCCGGATCGGGGACGTCGATCGAGAGATCGGCGAGGCTCATGCCGTCGAGCGCCGGAACGAGCTTGCGCCAATTGGCGGTGAAGTAGGCTTCGTCGAGCTTGGTGGCCGCTTCGATGGCCGCGATGGCGGCGGTGAAGTCCATCTTCTTCCAGGTGAAGTTGCCGAACTTCAGGAAGCCGTCGTTCTCGACCGTCATGTCGAAATCGTCGAGCGAGATCGCCGGATAGATGGCCGGCTCGAAACCGCCGACGGTGATCGGGCCCGAGGCGACGGTGAGCGGGTTGCCTTTGTCATCCTTGCCCGAGCAGGTGAAGCCGTTGAAGGTCATCGGCGTCGAGGAGAAGGCGGTGAACATGTCGGCGTAGAAGCGAACGAGCTTGTCGACAGTTTCGGGCGCCACGTCGGTGCCGGCCTTCTGCGCCGCGTCGGCCTGGACGATCAGCGAATTGATCTCGGTAAAGTTCTGCTTGAGCGGCCGGGCGCTGAAGCTACCGAGCTCGCCGGTGCCAAACTCGCAGCTGAAGGCGTCGCCGCCCTTCAGCGAGCCGCCGGAAAACTTGAAGTCGGCATAGACCTCTTTCATCTCGGTGCCGGCCGCAGGGGCCGCTGCGAGACCGTAGAAGCCGAGCAGGGCGGCGAGATCGAAGCGGCCGACCGACATTTCGCCGAAGGTGCCGGTGACGCTTTCGGGGCCGCTGAAATCGGCGCTGCCGACATGGGCGGAGGCCGCGACGCCATCGGCGACATCGGTGAGGGTGATGTCGCGATAGGTGATCACCGACGGGCCGGCGCCATCGACATAGCTGGGGTAGCTGACCTTGATCTCGGGGATGGTGACCGACTTGGCATCGAGGGTGGCCAGCGCATCGAGCGCGCCCGGTGCACCGGTGAACAGGCCACGCACCGCGCCTTCATTGATATTGCCGTCGACCACTTCGACGCTGGGGACCGAGAGCTCGTAGGGGCCGGTGGCCGCGCCCTGGGTGATGCCGGTGACGGAAAGGGTTTCGGCGGAGGCGCCGGTAACGGCAAAGCCGGCAAATACGCTGCCGAGCAGAAGGGCGCGCATCGGACGCAGGCGGCCGAGCGGAGCAGAAGCGGTACGGGTCATGTCGGTTTCCTCAGTCGCAAAATCATGAGACGCCGCGGCCCGCGCTCACCTTGGGGTGAGGAAGGACACGGCGCGGGGAACGGCCCGAAGCGAGCGTCACCGGCTTCTAGACTACCCTAGCTAACGGGAAGATGAACGGCGGAGCGCGAAACGCGCGGAATTATGCCGTTTCAGCCTTCGCCGTGGCCGGGCTTCCAGGCGGAAAGCGGACTGGACTGCCGGGCCTTGGGCGGCTGCAAGCCTTCGCGCAGAATGGCGCGGACCACTTCGACGAGGATGGCGAAGAGCAGGGCGCAGAGCGGCACGAACAGCAGCACCACGGCAGTGTCGATCTCGCCGGCGCCGATGATGGCGCGAGGCGGGACGATGCCGAGCAGCAGCGCGATGCCGGCGCCGACGAAGGTGAGCGAGAACGAGATGGCGGTCGCAGCACTCAGGGCATTGCGGAACAACGGCCGCCGCAATGACGGTCGCTTCGGCTGGGGAAGCTTGGTGGGAGACATGAGGACTCGCTGACTCGGCAGATCACAACGCAGTGATAAGGCCCACTGAATGCGCGGATGTTTCGTTGCTAAAGGGGTGAAGCGGGTACGATTTGAAGGCAATCGTGTGGCGAAAACCCGTCAGGCGACATTGGGAGATGGGAGCATGGGACTGTTCGCGGCGGGGAGCCGGTTGGTGCTGGCCGGGCTGTTGGCCGCATTCCTGGTGATTGGAACGCAGGCGCGAGCCCAGGATCAGGCCGGCGAGGTCGTGGCGCTCGAGCCGTGGCAGAGCGTGATCACCAGCCAGATCGAGGCGTTCCGTACGAGGGATGCGGCCGCGGCGTTCAGCTATGCCGGGGCGGGCTTCCAGGTGACGTTCCCCAGCGCCGAGGCGTTCTTCAGCGCCATCGTGGCCGCGGGGTACGCGCCGATCATGGAGTCGCGCTCGCACAGCTTTGGCAGGTTCCAGAAGCTTGGCGACAAGGCGGTGGTGCAGGAAGTGAAGTTCGTCGGCAACGACCAGAGCCTTTACGGCGCCATCTACATGCTGGCCGAAGAGGCCAATGGCTGGCGGGTGCAGGGTGTGCAGCTCGCCAAGCAGGCGGGCGTCGGAATCTGAGCCTTCCTGAGCCGAGGATGAACGGCGGTATCAGTGAGCGTTCAACGGGTTGGAGCGAGAAGCGGGCATTCCAATGCCGCGTTGTCCAGGATTGTTCCGTTGAAGCTTCTCGTTCTTTCCGCCGTCCTTGCCGCCATTCTCGTCAGCCTGATGCCCGATGGCGAACAGGCGATGGGCAGCAGCAAGAGCACCGTGCGGGCCGACGGGACCGAAATCGGGCTGCCGGCGCACCAACCGGTGCCCGCTCGCGCCGTGTAAGCGCGGCATCTGACCACCGCCATCTGACCAAACGTCCCGGTTGTCTCTGGGCAATCGAAGCCGTAGAGCTTTCCCGCCATTTTTCGGGAGATGATCTTGGCTTTCCTGTCCGACGCCCTCAGCCGTATCCAGCCATCCGCCACCGTGGCGATCAACTCCAAAGCCGTGGAGATGAAGCGGCAGGGGCAGGACGTGATCTCGCTGGCCGCAGGCGAGCCGGATTTCGATACCCCCGAGCATGTGCGCGAGGCGGCGATCCGGGCGATCAATTCGGGCAAGACCCGCTATACCGCGGTCGACGGCATCCCCGAGCTCAAGGAAGCGGTGGCGCAAAAGTTCAAGCGCGACAACGGGCTCGATGTCACGGCGGCGGATTGCTTCGTTTCGTCGGGCGGCAAGCAGATCATCTTCAATGCGCTGATGGCGACGCTGAATCCCGGCGACGAGGTGGTGATCCCCGTGCCGTACTGGGTCAGCTACCCCGAGATCGTGCGGCTCTGCGATGCCGATCCGGTGTTTGCGGTGGCCGATGCCTCGACCGGCTTCAAGCTGAAGCCCGAAGTGCTGGAAGCGGCGATTACGCCGAGGACCAAGTGGCTGATCCTCAACACCCCGTCGAACCCGACCGGCGCGGCCTATACGCGCGAGGAACTGCGGGGGCTGGCCGATGTGCTGCTGCGGCATCCGCACGTTCACATCCTCACGGACGATATCTACGAGGTGTTGGTCTATGACGGCGGCACGTTCGCCACCATCGCCGGGGTGGAGCCGAGGCTCATGGAGCGGACGCTGACCATGAATGGCGTGTCGAAGTCGCACGCCATGACCGGCTGGCGCATCGGCTATTGCACCGGCCCGCGGCCGTTGCTCGGGGCGATGAACAAGCTGCAGAGCCAATCGACCACCAACCCCTCCTCGATCTCGCAATGGGCGGCGGTGGAAGCGCTGAACGGGCCGCAGGAATTCCTGAAGGGCTGGCGCGACGTGTTCCAGGGGCGGCGCGATCTGGTGGTTGCCGGGCTCAACGCCAATACCGGGCTCGACTGCCTGACCCCGGAGGGGGCGTTCTACGTGTTCCCGTCGGTGAAGCGCCTGCTCGGCAAGACCTCGGGCGGTGGCCGGGCGCTGACCGATGACGCGGCGTTCGTGCTGGCGCTGCTCGAAGAGACCGGCGTGGCGCTGGTGCATGGCACGGCGTTCGGCCTCGCCGGGCATATGCGGCTGAGCTATGCGGCCTCGAATGCGCAGCTCGAGGACGCGGTGAGCCGGATCCAGGATTTCTGCGCCAAGGTGAGCTGATGGCATACCCGATCACCGAGCCGGTCGCGAGCGGCTGGCTCGAGGTCGGGGATGGCAATGCGCTCTGGTGGGAAGAAGCCGGCAGCCCCGACGGGGTGCCGGCGCTGATCCTGCATGGCGGGCCGGGTTCGGGGTTTTCGGCCTCGATGCGGCGGTTCTTCGATCCCGAGCGCTATCGGATCATCGGCTTCGACCAGCGCGGCTGCGGCAGGAGTACGCCGCATGCCGCGGATGAGGGTGTCGACTTCTCGGTCATCACCACGGCGCACCTCGTCGCCGATATCGAGCGGCTGCGCGTACATTTCGGCGTCGACAAATGGGTGATCTATGGCGGCTCGTGGGGCACGACGCTGGGGCTCGCCTATGCCGAGGCGCACCCGGCGCATGTCTCGGCCATGGTGTTCGGCGGGGTGACGACGACCCGGCGCCGCGAAATCGACTGGCTCTACCGCGGCATCGCGCCGCTTTACCCCGAGGAGTGGGAGCGGTTCGTCGCCGGCGCGCCCTCGGGAACGCCCGAGGATGGGCTGATCGTGGCCTATAACGAGCTGCTGTTCGACCCCGATCCGGCGGTACGCGACAAGGCGGCGCGGGACTTTCACGATTGGGACAATGCGGCGGTCTCGGTCACGGCGCAGGTCGGCCGTCCGTCCGATGGAGTCGACCCCAAGCGGCTCCTGGCGCGTAGCCGGATCGTTACGCATGTGTTCCGCCACGCGGCGTGGATGGAAGAGGGCAGGCTCCTGGCCAATGCGCATCGGCTGCGGGGTATTCCCGGTGTGCTGGTGCAGGGACGGCTCGACCTGCAGGGCCCGCTGGTCACCGCCTGGGAGTTGGCGCGGGCCTGGCCGGAAGCGAAGCTGGTGGTGATCGACGGGGCAGGGCACTCGGCCGGTGATGCCGGAATGCCCGAGGCGATCACCGCGGCGCTGGATGGGTTTGCCGGGGGTGACCACTGATAGAGACGGCCCCCTCCCGGCCTCCCCCATGAAGGGGGAGGTGGAGAGGGGCCGGTGCTCTTGACCAGATCGAGCCCCAAACTCGATGCGGCACCTCCCCCATCATGGGGGAGGATGGGAGGGGGCCGTCTGCTTCGGCTCTGCTCACAAATAATCCATCAAGCTCATCGATTTGCCGTCGCTGCCGCCGCCGAAGGCGGATGAGCCGGTGACCTGGCTGAGCAGTGAACCCAGCTTGCTGGCAGTCTGGTAGTTCGATACCGCGGCGGCGTAGAGGTTTTCCGACCAGCCAGCGGCGGCGCGTTCTTCGCTGCTCATCGCGCCATACAGCGAGATGACGTTCTGGGCAAAGCCGGCAGGGTTGCCGTTGCCGGCTGATTTGAGGCTCTGCAGCAGCGCCGCGCCGGAGCGCGAGCGCATCTCCATCGAGGCGGTGCGAACTTCGGTGGCCGAGAACTTGCCGTTGGAATTGAGCGCCACCGAGGCCAGCGAGCGGCTGTCGAACTCCGAATAGTCAGGCTTCGAACTGCCGCTGGCCTTGTACTGCGCATCGAGCGTGGTGCGGGCGTCGCCGGCGACATCCTTGATGTCGCGCGGCTTGCCGGTTTCGCCGCCGGCGAGGCGCTCCATATAGGCGTTGACCGGGTCGTTGGGCACGGCGCCCGGCAGGGTCGAGGGCTTGGCCTCGATCTGCTTCAGCATCTCCTCGAGTGCGGCGCGCTGGTCGGCATAGGCGGCCGAGGCTTTCTCCTCTGGGCCCATGGTGTCGAAATAGGCGAGGGCGGCGACATAGAGGCCTTTGACGCTGCCGGTGACGCGGCCGACCGCGGTAGGTCCGGCCATCGCCTGGTCGAAGCGATTTTGCAGTTCGATGGCGGCGGCCTTCTGCTCCTCGGCGGTGAACAGCTGGTTGGAGTTGGTGCTCATCGCATAGAGCTCGCGGCGATCGACCTTGCTGAGATCGAGGGCGAGCTTGCCATCCTTCAGCGGGGTGGTGAGCTTGGCCTCGGCGAGCAGCTTGTCGAGGGTGGCGCGGGCCTCGGTCGTGACGGTGGCGAAGTCCTTGATAGTGGTCAGCGCCGCTTTGGCGGCATCCGACAGGGTGACGTTGGTGGCGCCGGGCTCGCTGGAACTGGCCGCGGGCGGATTGGTCAGCGCCTGCTGCTGGGCCTTCTGCGCATTGGCGATGATCTGCGCGTAGGTCAGGGAACTGGTGCTGGTCGCGGTGCCGACGCTGGTCATGGGTGCCTCCGGGCGGTCACGGTTCACCATGCAGGCAGCGTGCCAGCGCGAAGGCGCGGGAATCCGGGCGTTCGGATGGAGCGAGAACGGGCAGGCGGCAGGAAATGCCGGGTAAGGATTGCGCCTGGGGGCACTGACCTATCCCCACTCTCGGTGTCACCCCGGCGAAAGCCGCGGTGACACGTGGTTGGGGTGACTTGGGTGCCCTCACCCAAAGCTTACGACCTCAGATCATCTCCAGCGCCTGTTTGCGGCGTGGCGGTGGGAAGGCGGCGTCGAGGGCGGCGTGTTCTTCGGCGGTCAGCATGAGGTCGGCGGCGGCGCGGTTTTCGGCGACGTGGTCGAGGCCGGTGGCTTTGGGGATGGCAATGACGCCGGGTCGAGCCAGCACGAAGGCGAGGGCGACCTGGGCGGCGGTTACGCCACGGGCGTTGGCGATGCGCTGCAGTTCGGGGTGACGAAGCATGCGGTTGTCGTTGCCGAGCGGCGAATAGGCCATGATCGGCACGGCGTGGGCAGCGGACCATGCCAGCAAGTCGTATTCGATGCCGCGGGCAGTGAGGTTGTAGAGCACCTGGTTGGTGGCGCAGGCCTTGCCGCCGGAGGCGGCGAGCAGCTCGTCCATATCGTCGACATCGAAATTGGAAACGCCCCAGGCGCCAATGGCGCCGGAGCGCTGCAGGGTTTCGAAGGCCTCGACGGTTTCGGCGAGCGGATGCCGACCGCGCCAGTGCAGCAGGTAGAGCTCGATATGATCAGTGCCGAGGCGCTTCAGGCTCCGCTCGCAGGCGGCGATGGTGCCGCTGCGGCTGGCATTCCCGGGCAGCACCTTGCTGACCAGCTGCACCTCGCTGCGGCGGCCCCTGATCGCTTCGGCGACCACCAGCTCGGCGCCGCCATCGCCATACATCTCGGCGGTATCGATCAGCGTCATGCCAAGTTCGATGCCGCGGCGCAGCGCCATGACCTCGTCAGCATGACGGCGGCGATCCTCGCCCATGCGCCAGGTGCCCTGGCCCAGAGCGGGCACGGACTTGCCGGAGGGAAGGGCGACAGCAGGAAGAGTCATGAGCGGCCTCGCGTTGGGTGAGCAGCCTAGCGCGGCCGGCGCGCCGGGCAACCGGAGAGCCAAAAGAAAAAGGCTCCGCTCGAGGGGATGAGCGGAGCCTTCAAAGGCCGGCTCGCCGAAGCGGGCGACCCATCGAAGCGCAGCCAGGGAGGAGGAGCGGCTGCAATTCGTTGAGATGACTATCGGGTGATGCGGCGAAATGAACAATCGCCAAGTCGGAACGTCAGCCATGCGCTGGGCGCGAGGCGCCCCCGACAACCAAGATGAGGTGAAGCAAAAAAAGAGGCCCCATCCGAAGATGGGGCCCAATGAAAAGGACCGAGGTCCAAATCTGAAGTGGTGGCAAATGGACGAGGGAGGAGGATACGCCATTTGCCGATGGCCCTAAGTCGAGGGAGGAGGATACGACTTCGGACCGGTGTCGCAGAGCAGGACCGAGGGAGGAGGATACGGTGCGGCTCACATCGACAGTCACAATATGCACTTTGACCGTTTGGTCCACAATGCAGACCTCAACATGCCAGCTATGCAGTTTGTGCAGGGAAAGGTCAGTCATGCTGCCGTGACGCATGCGTCAATCACCTGCCGCCTGAGCGGCTGGTTCGGACGTTCGTGCGGGGAGAAAAAAACAAGGCCCCGCTCGAGGGGAGAGCGGGGCCGAGTAGCAGCCGTTGCCGGCTACAGGGAGGAACAAACAACGAGCGCGAGGAGGAGGAGGGAGATGCGCTCAGCTGCTGTCGAGCGGGGATATATGGGGTGAGTGCCGACCCAGCAACCGAAGAGTATCGAATGAGGGGCATGCGTTTTTCGCATGGCTGTTAAGTCGATGAGTTTGCTCGTGTATTACGGTTCTCGGTCTGCGTCGTGGCGTCGCACTGCGATGTGAATGCGACGCCAAGTGCTTGATTGTGACAGTTTTTTGTCAGATTCGACGCCCGAATCCCGTTGCCTCAGAGCCAGCCGCTGCGCTTGAAGAACAGGTAGGGCACTGCCGCGGACAGGACCATGAGCCCCAGCGCGAATGGATAGCCCAGAGGCCAGCTCAGTTCGGGCATGAACTCGAAGTTCATGCCGTAGATCGAGGCCACCAGGGTGGGCGGCAGGAACACCACCGCGGCGACGGAGAAGATCTTGATGATCTGGTTCTGCTCGAGGTTGATCAGCCCAAGCGTCGCATCGAGCAGGAAGGTGATCTTGTCCGAGAGGAAAGCCGCGTGGTCGCTGAGCGCGGCGGCGTCGCGCTGCAGCACCTTGATCTCCTGCTTGCGGTCACGCGCTGCTTTCTGGTCTTCGGCACCGCTCGACTGGTGGAAGCTGACGAGGCGGCTGATCGAGACCAGACTCTCGCGGGCGAGGGTGAGGACATCACCCTTCTTGCCGATGCGCTCGATCAGCGATTGCAGGTCACGGGTCTTGCGGGTGGGTTTGGTGGATTTGTTGCCGAACACCTCGCGGGAAATCTGGTCGATGCCGTCGCCGGTATTTTCGAGCAACTGCGCCAGGCGATCGATGAAGGATTCGAGCAGGCCGATCATCACGCGCTCGCCGCCGATCTCGCCGGTGGTGGGGCGGGAAACCAGGCGCTCGTAGAGGCGGAAAGGTTTTGGGTCGGCATAGCGCACGGTGACCAGCTGGTCGTTGCGCAACACGAAGGTGATCGGGGTTTTTACCACCTGATCCGCCTCATCCTCGATCAGCGCGGTGATGGTCATGAACTCGGCGCCTCCCTCGCTGTAGAGGCGGGCGGAGGGTTCGATGTCCTGCATCTCGCGACGGGTGGGAATGTCGATGCCGAGACAGGCCTCGACGAACTTATCCTCCTCGCGCGTCGGGTCGGTGAGCGAGTACCAGACGGCGCCGGTCAGCTGGGTGCCGGCGGCAGGATCGAAATCGGTGGGAACGAGGCGGTCGCCTTCGCGGATATAGGCACGCAGCATGACGGGGCTCCAATAGATAGCCAGGCCGGCGCGCCCGGCCCACCTGTTTGTCGCGAGATCGAACCGGAAAAGTCTGCAACTTTTCCTGATCTCGCTTCAGGAGCCTAGAGCGCCGGCAAGATCGAAGGTCGACTTCGACTGTCGGGGTTCATTTTCAGTCCTTGATGAAGGTCCTGACGCAAGCGCCCGGAACAGAGCCGCAATGCGCCTTTGCGCTGTGGGCGTCAAGGCCGAAGCAATGGGTGGCGAGACACTAGTTCGCGAAGGCGGAGACCAGCACCGAGCGCAGGTCACCTTCGGTGGCGTAACCGAGGTTCTCGATGCGCCACAGCGGTTCGGGAAGGTTGGGTTGCGCCACGAGGATCAGCTGCAGGTGATCGGTGAAGTTGGCGTCCGGATAATCGGGGAAGCCGTAGGCGATATCGACGACAGCGCGATCGGCCTCGAGCGTGACGGCGCCGACCTTGCACTCGGCCGCGTAGTCGGGGAAGGCCTGCCAGGGGATGCCGTCGCCGAGCGGCGGTTTCTCGTCCGGGTGGGCCTGCTGGATGGCGTCGTTCTTCGCCTCCGCATCGGCAATCGCCGCCGTGAGCTCGGCGGTGAGCAGGCCGTCGACCGGCGCCATGTCGTTGCCGAGGCGCGAGATGCAGAAGATCTCGCCGATCTGCTCGGGGCTGATGGTGACCATCTGGGCAAAGGACGGCGTAGCGAAGAGGCAGAGCGCGGCGGCGACGGCGAAGCGATGCATGAGAGGTTCCCCGGGGTTCCGCCCGTTCTAGCCGAGGTGACTGAATTGCCGATGAACACCGGGAGTTGGGAACTCACCGGTGCGGTGGTAGAGGCCAGGCGTGATTACCAAGGACTCTTAGCAATGACCGACTTCTCCGGGCTCGACGATCCGGCGTGGCACGCCCTGACCACCGACCATGCGGCGCTGGGCCAGCGCAATGGCGCCGCGGCACGCTACCGGACCGAGCTGTCGCCAATCGGCGGCCTGGCGCGGTACGACGCCGAAGCGTTTGCCGAGTTGCGGCCGCTGGTCGCGCCGGAGGAGGCGGTGGGGCTGGTGTCGGCAACCCAATACGACGTGCCCGCAGACTGGGAAGTGCTACAGGCAGTGCCAGTGTTCCAGATGGTGTGTGAAACGCTCTCTGCGCCGCTTGAGGTCGTACCGGTGCAACTGACAGCGGCCGATGCCGAGGCGGCGCTGGAGCTGGCGACGGCGACCGAGCCGGGGCCGTTTCGCGCCGGCACGCTCGGCATGGGGCGCTATTTCGGGCTGCGCTCGGCGGATGGGCGCCTGATGGCGATGACCGGCGAGCGGATGCGGCTGGGGCAACTGACCGAGGTGAGCGCGGTCTGTACCTGGCCGGAGTTCCGGGGCAGGGGGCTGGCCAAGGCGTTGGTGTCCTATGTGTCAGCGCTGATCGCCTCGGAAGGACGAGTGCCGTTCCTGCACGTGAAGACCGAGAATGCGGCGGCGATCGCGCTGTACGAGAAGCTCGGGTTCAACGTGCGGAAAGAGCTGACATTCACCGTGGTGCGGCCGCGCTGAAGGTGGCTTCGGTTATCTACCGGCGGGACAAGCTACGGATGGACCCATCTCGCAGCCTGCGCCAGCTGACAGTTGGGTCCCTGCTTTCGCAGGGATGACACCCGGTGGGGGGCGCAAGGCAACGGGCCATACCCAGCAGCCGGTGCGAACTCATCGGCGAAGCGCTCGAACTAGAACGACCACTCCCGCGCCTTGCCAACGAGGAAGTCGCGGAAGACGCCGACGCGCTTGGAGTTCTTCAGCGCGGGGGGATAGACGAAATAGGCTTCGTAGGCGGGCAGCTCGATGCCTTCGAGCACGCGCCGCAAATTGGTTTCGCCCTCGGTGACGTAGTCCGGCAGCATGGCGATGCCGATGCCGGCGCGGGCGGCCTGCATCATGCCGTAGATGGCATTGACCTTCATCGAGGCGCGGCGCGGCGAGGAATCCGGGCGGCCGAGACGCTCGAGATAGTTGATGTCGCCGAGATAGGACGGCACCGGCTCGCCGAACGAGATGACGCGATGGTTGTCGATATCCTCGACCGCCTGCGGCTCGCCGAACTCCTTGAGGTACTGCTCGGAGGCGTAGAAATGGTTGTGCACGGTGAACAGCTTGCGCTGGATCATCTCGGACTGGTTCGGCCGGTGCAGCCGGATGGCGACGTCGGCCTCGCGCATGGCGAGATCGAGTTCGGCGTCGTTGAGCTTAATCTCGATCTGGATTTCCGGATAAAGGATCAGGAACTCGTGGATGCGCGAGGATAGCCAGGTCGAGCCGATACCCACGGTGGTGGTGACGAGCAGGGGGCCGGTGGGCACCTCCTGGCTCTCGGACATCTGGGTCTCGACCTGCTGCAGCTCCCAGTGCATGCGGTGCGCAGTGCGGAACAGCTGCTCGCCCACTTCGGTCAGCACCAGCCCGCGCGCGTGGCGGATGAAGAGCTTCAGCCCCAGATCCTCCTCGAGCGCCGAAATCTGCCGCGATACGGCAGACTGGCTCATGTTGAGCTTTTCAGCGGCGTGGGTGAAGGACCCGGATTCGGCGGCGGTGTGGAAGATGCGGAGCTTGTCCCAATCCAGCATCGGCTATTCCGCCGCTTCTGCGAGCTCGAGCGATGCCAGATATTCTTCTGCGTCCAAGGCTGCCATGCACCCCATCCCCGCGGCTGTCACCGCCTGCCGATAGACGTCGTCGGTGACGTCGCCGGCGGCGAACACACCGGGCACGTTGGTGGCTGTGCTGCCTGGCTGAACCTCGAGATAGCCGCCCGGCTTCATGTCGAGCTTGCCCGAAAAGATCGAGGTCGCCGGCGAGTGGCCGATGGCGATGAACACGCCGTCGACCGACTTCTCGGTGACGTGGCCGGTCTTGGTGTCGCGGATCTTCACCCCCTCAACCGAGCGCGGCATGTGCTGGCCGTAAACTTCCTCGATCTCGGCGTTCCAGATCACTTCGACCTTGGGGTTCTTGAACAGCCGCTGCTGCAGGATGCGCTCGGCGCGGAACTCGCCGCGGCGGTGGACCACGGTGACCTTGGATGCGAAGTTGGTGAGGAACAGCGCCTCTTCGACCGCGGTGTTGCCGCCGCCGACAACGATCACTTCCTTGCCGCGATAAAAGAAGCCGTCGCAGGTGGCGCAGGCCGAGACGCCGAAACCCTGGAACTTCTCTTCGGATTCGAGGCCCAGCCAGCGCGCCTGCGCGCCGGTAGCGACGATCACCGCATCGGCAGTGTAGCGGGTGCCGCCGTCACCGATGAGCACGAACGGGCGCCTGTCGAAATCGACCTCGACGATGATGTCGTTGATCATCTTGGTGCCGACATGCTCGGCCTGCGCCTTCATCTGCTCCATGAGCCAGGGGCCCTGGATGACGTCGGCGAAGCCGGGATAGTTCTCTACATCGGTGGTGATGGTGAGCTGACCGCCGGGCTGGATGCCGGAGATCATGACCGGCTCGAGCATGGCGCGCGCCGCATAGATGGCCGCCGTGTAGCCGGCAGGACCCGATCCGATGATGACGACTTTGGCGTGCACCTTACGCTCCACTTACTCTGAGACCTAAGCCCAAGACAAATAGGTATGGACCAAAATAGGAGGTTCGGCGCGCACCTTTCAAGGGCACTACCATCGCCCTGAGGCGATGGAGCGCACGGACTCACCGAAAAGTCACAGCCGGCAGGCGCTGCAGAGCGCCTGCAGCGTGCCTAGACGAACTTCACGTCGAGGATTTCGTAAGTCTTGGCGCCACCGGGGGCTGCCACTTCGACCGAATCGCCGGCTTCCTTGCCGATCATGGCGCGGGCGATGGGCGACGAGATCGAGATACGACCCTTCGAAAGGTCGGCCTCGGCGTCGCCGACGATCTGGTACTGCTTTTCGGCCTCGGTATCCTCGTCGACCAGCTTCACGGTGGCGCCGAACTTGATGGTCGAGCCGCTGAGCTTGGTGACATCGATGATATCGGCGAGCGCCAGCAGCGACTCGAGTTCCTTGATGCGGCCTTCGTTCAGGCTCTGCTGCTCCTTGGCGGCATGATACTCGGCGTTTTCGCTGAGGTCGCCATGGGCGCGGGCTTCGGAAATGGCGGCAATGATGTTCGGCCGGTCCTCTGAGGTGCGGCGACGATATTCCTCCGACAGGGTCTTGTGACCGCTCGGTGTCATCGGAATTTTGTCCATGGCCGTCTCCAACGCAAAGAAAGGCTCCCCTGCCAAAGTCATTCGGCGTCGTCAGCATGCTGACCTGAGGGGGAGCGTGTATGTAAACTGCCTTCGGCGAAGGCTTCGGTCAAGCGGGGCGTATCCGCACTGCGCGAGCGGTGCATATCGTTGCGGGAGGGGAGCGGGTCAAGGGGGCGCTTGTTAGCGCGCGATAGCGGAGCGTGCCGCGCGGTCCGGTGGCCCTGACCGAGGCCACCGGACACGACTGGTGGGTTTAGTAGTAGATGTCGCGGAAGCGGGTCGGTACATCGCCGTCGCCGGGCGTCAGCAGCGAATGCGGAGTTTCGGGCGTCTCCGCGGGTGCCGCGCCGGTGTTTGCGTCGGACGCGCAGAGGCGCGGCCGGACCTTTCGGTTGTCGGCGGTAAGGTAGACCTTACCCAGCACGACCCCCTTGGCCTCGTACCAGGGCTTCTCGGCGACGACGAGACAACAGCGTTGGTGGTGCGGGCCGGAACTGACGGTGAAATTCTCGCCCAGGGCGGCGCGGCAGGTTCGATCGCCGTTGGACTGGGCTACGACGGGCGTGGCAAGCGTTGCGCCAGCCAGCAGCACAGAGCAGGCAAGCAATTGTGCGCCGGCGGCCAGGCGGGAGGGCAGGTATCTCATGAAGCTATGTCCTCAGATCGTTTCCCCCGCGGAATCAAGACTATGAGGGGGATCTATCCGGCGCTTCACTCATATGGATGAACTGGCGCCAAGCCCGGCAGATCGCGCAAAACAGAAGGCGCAGCCCAGGGGCTGCGCCTTCTGCAGATCTGACGCCGACCCAAAGCTGGACGCCCTCGCGTCCAGCCGGGGATCAGGACGCCTGGAGGTTGTCGGCGGCGTTCTTGCCGGTCCGCTTGTCCTTGACGATCTCGTACGTCACCTTCTGGCCTTCATCGAGGCCCGAAAGCCCCGAGCGCTGGACAGCGGAGATATGCACGAACACATCAGCCCCACCCTCGTCGGGCTGAATGAAGCCATAGCCCTTCTGGCCATTGAACCATTTCACAGTGCCGGTAGCCATAAGTAGTCCCTTTCGCAGTCTGCCGTGGCAGTTCCCACCCCAATGGAAACTCCGCCAATCGAATTCTTGGTATGACCTCAGCAGGCGCGTTTGAGACGCCAGGCACGAAGTGTCGGCCGCAATATTCGACTGTTAACTTGTAGACCGAAAAATTCCGCCTATCAATACGGCGTTGTGAACTGCTTTTGCCCGGCGTGCGGGCTGCACGTCGGGTTGAAATTCGATCTGACTAGCAGGCCGTCGGGCCCGGGAGCGGGGCGCCGAAGGCGTAGAGATACCGGGCGACTCGGCCCGATGGACGGGGCTGCACTCGCGCAGCACGCCCATAGCTCAGTCTATGCCTCGCCAATGTGACAGCAAAGTGGAAATTCCGGCTCTTGCCCATCTTCCCCGCGGCCGGCCGACGCGCTAAAGGCGTTTCGTTCCAGCCGGTGCCAAACAACCTTGCGCGAAATACAGTATTCGTCCGGCGACCTCGTCGCCGATCGTCGTGCGTCCTACGCCGCGGCGCTCGCCGCCGAGCGCGCTTTTGCGGAAGCTGCCGATCTCATGGTGCAGGCGCTGGAAATGGTGCCACAATGGGTGGCCGGCTGGAACCTGCTCGGCGGCTATCGCGAGGCGGCGGGAGATGTCGCGGGTGCGGTGGCGGCATGGACGCAGTTGCTGCAGCTCGACGCCAAGGGGCTGTTCGGCGCGGCGCTGAAGCTGGCGGCGCATGGCGCCGGCGGGTCGTCGGAGGCAGCGCCGGCCTATGTCGAGGCGCTGTTCGACGACTACGCGCCGCGCTTCGAGGACGCGTTGGTGGCGCGCCTGGGCTACCGGACGCCGGAAGCACTGGAGCAGGCGATCCGTACGGCGATGGCGGCCCGCAGCATCGGACGGTTTGGGCGGGCGCTGGATCTGGGCTGCGGCACGGGCCTGATGGGGGAGCGGCTGCGGGCGCTGGTCGATCGGCTCGAGGGTATCGACCTGTCGGCGAACATGCTGGGCGAGGCGCGGCGCAAGGGGATCTACGACCGGCTGGAGAAGGCCGACCTCAAGGCAGTGCTCGACACAGAGCAGGCAAGCGCCGACCTGATCGTCGCGGCTGACGTGCTGAACTATGTCGGCACGCTCGAGGCGCCACTCGCGTCGGCCAGCCGCGCGTTGCGGCGGGGCGGGATCATCGCCTTCTCGCTCGAGACCCATAGTGGAAGCGAGCCGGTGCGGCTCGGGACCTCGCTGCGGTTCCAGCATGCGGTGGAGCCAACGCTGCGGATGTGCCGCGCCGTGGGGTTCGAGGTGGTGAATGCCGAGCCGCTGGTGATCCGGATGGAGCGGGGGGCGCCGGTGGACGGGGTGATCGTGCTGGCGGAACGGCTCTAGATCAGTCCTGAACGCGCCTTCGAACCGGAAAAGCCTGCAACTTCCTCTGAAAGCTCTAGGCCAGCAGCAGTCGCACGCCGACGACGCTCAGCACGGCGGCGAGCAGCATCCGTACCAGGCTTTCCGGGACTTTGGGGGCGAAGAAGCTGGCAATCAGGATGCCGGGGATCGAGCCGATCAGCAGCGAGATCAGCATGGCCCATTCGACGTTGCCGATGGCCCAGTGGCCGAGCCCGGCGACGAGGGTCAACGGCACGGCGTGAGCGATGTCGCTGGCGACGACGCGAACCAGCGACAGGCGCGGATAAAGCAGCATCAGCACGGTGACGCCGATGGCGCCGGCCCCGACCGAGGAAATGGAGACCAGCACACCGAGCAACGCGCCGAAGCCGATGGTGACGGCCGTCTGCACGGGCGGTGGAAGCTCACGATGGCTGCGGGCGAAGCCGAACAGGCGCTTCCGGAAAACCAGCGACAGCGCGGTGAGCACCAACATGACGCCGAGCACGACGGCGAGGCTATGCGCAACAGTCGGGTTGGAGCCGCCGAGCTGAGACAGGACCCATAGCGTGATGGTGGCCGAGGTGACGCTGCCGAGCGCCAGCTTGCCGACGATGTGCCAATCGACATGACGGTTGAAACCATGGACGGCAGTGCCGGCGGTCTTGGTGGCGGCCGCGAACAGCAGGTCGGTGCCGACGGCCGTGGCCGGGTGGACATTGAAGAGCAGGATCAGCAGTGGGGTCATCAGGGAGCCGCCGCCGACGCCGGTGAACCCGATGATCAGGCCCACGAAAAAGCCCGACAGCGAGTAAAGCGGATCGATGCCCCAGATCAAATGCGCGCCCCCGGCTTGTGGTAGCGCAAGCTAACGGCGCGGCCACGGCACCGCCAGCCGCGGTGCGGGCAGGATTTGGCGTGTCCGGCGCTGCCTCGGCAAAATGAGTCTAGCAGAGGCAGGGGAGACGCAAGCGTGACCGGGAGGGCCGGACAAAGCCGGCCCTCCCGACCCGTCAGGCGATAGCCTGGCGGATGGCAAGTTCCACCGGCGAGGAGTCGCCGTCGGCGCGGTCGAGGCGCAGCGGCTCACGCGGCAGCAGTGGCGGCTGGGCCATGAAGCGCGGCTCGGTGCCATGGTGCGGCTGGGCGGCGTGCACCAGGAACGGATGGCAGAGATAGACCGTACCGGGGCTGCCGGTGGCGAGAACTTCCGGCCGATGCGCCGAGGCGGCAAAGTTGTCGGCGGCAAGCTCGCGCAGCGTCAGCCCGGCCTCACCCGCCGGCGCCAGTTGCCGCGCGATATCGAGGTGCGAGCCGACGCGGATGCGGGTCGGCGCATCCTGTTCACCGACCTCCGAGAACAGGAACAGCATCAAGAGGGCGCGGCCGCGGGAGCTGACATTGGCGCGCCAGCTCAGGAAATCGGTCGGGTTCTCTTCCCAGCCGAAACTCACATCGATGTGCCAGCCGGCATCGCCCGGATCCTCGGGCGAGGGGAAGCGGACCGGGAAGGTGCCGAGGTTGCCCTGCGGCAGCCAGCGGCCGGGGCCGACCAACTGGTCGAAGGCGGCGCGGAGCAGCGGCGTATTCGCCGCAGCGACAAATGGCGGCTGGCTGTAGTTGCCGAGGCGGACGACCGGCTTGGTCCAGGTTGTGGGGTCGTTGGGGTCGCATCCGGTGTCGGCCCAGAGGATGGCACGGCCTTGCGCCGCGAGATCCGCGGAGAAGGCATTGTCGATGCGGACGAAACCGTCGGTGATGAAGGCGTGGATTTGCGCTGCGGTGAGCGCGGGAGCGGTTACAGGCATTGTGGTTTCCGAATTCGCATAAACTCGCGACGCCCCGACCGACAAAGCCGGCGACGGACGAGCAGGGCGCCCTCAGGCGCGGTGGTGTTGCCTCATGGCTCGCTCAGGCGAGGAGGAACACCGATGCGAAATTGCGGATCATCATCATGATGTGGGGGAACATAGCGGACCAAGCGGCGAGGTCAACCCGTTGCCTCGTTCAGCCCGCCGCTCTGGCTCGGCGACGACGATCGGCGGCGATGAGTGCGAGCGCCACGCCACCCAGGATGCCGATGGAGGCGATGACGAGGCGCGGCGTGAGCGGTTCGGCAATCAGCAGCACGCCGCCGACGGCAGCGATAGCCGGGACGGTGAGCTGGACAATGGCCGCCTGGGTGCGGGCAAGGCTGGGAAGTACGGCATACCAGACGGCGTAGCCGAGGCCGGAGGCCAGGGCGCCAGAAGCAGCGGCGTACGCCGCAGCGCCGGGATCGATCGGATGGAGCAACAGCCCTGCGGCGATGATGACCAGGGCGATGGGCAGGCAGCGGATGAAGTTGCCGGCGGTATCGACCAGCGGGGCCTTCGAGCCGCGGCCGAGCAGGGTGTAGGCGGCCCAGCAGAGGCCGGAGCCAATCATCAGGAGCGTGCCGAGCGGGTGCGGGGTGACGAGGCCGGGGGAGACGAGGTAAGCGAAGGCCGCGAGCGCCACGGCGAGGCCGAGCCATTCGAGCGCGCCCGGCCGATCGCCCTTCAGCACAGCCCAGCCGAGCATGCCGATCTGCACGCTGGCAAACAGGATCAGCGCTCCGGTGCCGGCGCCGACGAGGATATAGGCGACCGAGAAGGCGAGGGCGTAGCCGAACAGCGCCGCGGCAGCGCGCCAACTGCCGCCGACGGCAACGGGCGCTCCCGGTGAACGGCGGAGGAGGAGCAGCGCCGCAAGCACGATGGCGCCCGCGGCGAGGCGGATGCCGGTGTAGCTCAGCGGTTCGGCATTCGCCGTCGCAAAGGCGAGACGCGCCAGCACCGAGTTGGCGGCGAAGGCGAGCATGGCGATGGCGGTGAGGACGACGATCTTCACGCGTGGTGCTTCCGCGGGCAGTGTCGTCACTATGCGCCGGTTGCGATCACCAGTCGATGCCGCGGCCGGGGAGGGCGCGCTGCAGGTTGCGCCGGGTGGCGGCTTCGAAGGCCGTTGGCCACTCGACACCGAGCGACGCGCACAGGGCCTTGGCGCGCGGGATGTAGACGCGGGCGAGGGCGAGGTTCGACTCGATGGCGGCGTCGGCATTGAGTTGCGGCAGGGGCACCGAGGCCAGCACGGCCATGCGCTCGGCATCGAGCACGCGGCTCAGATGCAGCATGCCGCCGGGAATGCGCGGATTGACCTCAATGATCAGGAGGTCAGTGAGGAAGCGGCGGAGGAAGGTGTTGCCGACGGTCATCAGTTCGACTTCGCCGCGACCGATCGCCACCGGCGTCAGGCCGAGGATGCGGATGAACTCGCCGACCATCCAGCCCAGGCGCCCTGGATTGCGGGCGGGCTCGGGCGTCTCGGCGCGAAGCGTCGCGTAGAGGTTGTCGCGATCGACCAGTGGCTTCAGGCAGTCCTGCGCCGTGCTCGCGAGATGCTCGCGGCTGGCGATATGGAGGTCGACGCGCAGCCAGTCGTCGGTGACGGCATTGAGCACCAGCGCGTGCGGCAGGCGGATGTAGTGGACGATCGGTGCAATGGTCTCGAGCGTCCTGCGCCAGTCCGCGGCGAGCGCTTCGTGCTCGGCAGCATCGGCGATGGCAAGGAAATCGACATCGCTGAACGCATCGGCGGTGCCGGCTCCGAAGCTGCCCGAGAGGAACAGCGCCGCGACGCGCGGATCGCCGCCAAAGCTGTCGGCGACCCGCGCAATCAAGGTTTTCTGGTCCATGACGTCCTCTCCCACTGGTTTTCACAGTATTGGGAGTGGGGTGTCGCGCGGTCCAGAAGACCTATGTTTATCTTGTCAGTACTGTTGACTGCCAATATGCATGAAGATCCGCGATGCGGTTCGAGGTGAACAGCGGCATCGCCCCGGCGAGCTGTTCGTCGGTCCAATCCCACCAGTTCATTTCCAGCAGCATTGCGATTTCAGCCTCTGCGAAGCGCTTGCGGATGGGCTTAGCCGGATTGCCACCGACGATGGTGTATGGCTCGACGTCCCGTGTCACCAGGGCGCGGGTGCCGATGAGGGCGCCGTGGCCGACACTGATACCGGGCATGACGATGGCCTCCGAGCCGATCCACACATCGTTGCCGATGACGGTGTCACCAGCCGGTGCGAAGCCGTCGGCGGCGCCGGCAAAGGCTGTCACCTCCGGCATGTAGTGGAACGGGAAGGTGCTGACCCAGTCGTTCCGGTGGCCCTGGTTGCCAGCCATGATGAAGGCGGCGCCCGAGCCGATGGAGCAGAAGCTGCCGATGATCAGGCGGTCGACATCGGTGCGGTCCGGCATCAGGTAGCGGGCGCAATCGTCGAAGCTGTGGCCGTGGTAATAGCCCGAGTAATAGCTGAAGCGGCCGACCCGGATATTGGGGTTGGTCACCTGCTCGTCGAGCCGGATGCCCTTGAACGGGCTTTCGAAATAGTTGGTCATGATGCTGTCTCGATAGGGGCCCGGCGCCGCATGAGCGGACGCTTCAAGCCATGTGGTTGTTGAGAATGGGCAGCCGCACTCGCCCGGCGCGGCGCGCCGGGGGCAGCAGCATCGCCACGCCGATCAGGCGCGCGACGCGATGCAGGTGGTTCGGTCTGCCAGCTTCATGATGCGGGGCTTTTAGGGGGGACCGGGCGAGGTGTCAAACCCGCCAGTAAAGAAGCACCGTCCGTCGGGCTCAAGTCAGAAATCGCCGGCCAGCCGGCCCCCAACGATGCTATCCTGGCATTCGCTCCGAAGACGAGAATGGGGACGATTCTGGCGCCCCCATTCTATTCGCCGATCCACTGCCTGGTTCACCCCGGAGAGTGACCCGCGATCAGGCGGCGAAGTAGCTCTGCAGCGGACGGACCTGCAGGTTGCCCTCGCGGTAGGCGATGATGCCTTCGACGGCAGCCACGGCGCCCGGGATGGTGGTGTAGTAGGGGATCTTGCCCATCAGCGCGGTGCGGCGGATGTCGCGGCTGTCGGAAATCGACTTGGCGCCATCGGTGGTGTTGATCACCAGTTGCACGCCGCCGTTCTTCATCGAGTCGACGATATGCGGGCGGCCTTCCAGCACCTTGTTGACCTTGGTCGCGGCGATGCCGTTCTCGACCAGGTATTTGTGGGTGCCGGAGGTGGCGACGAGCTTGAAGCCGGCATGCTCGAGATGGCGGCAGAACTCGAGGATCAGTGGCTTGTCGTCATCGCGGACCGAGACGAATACCGTGCCCTCGCGCGGCACCTTGGAGCCGGCGCCGAGCTGCGACTTGGCGAAGGCGATCGGGTAGCTGGTATCGAGCCCGATGACCTCGCCAGTCGACTTCATCTCCGGGCCGAGCACGGTGTCGACGCCAGGGAAGCGGTTGAACGGAAAAACCGCTTCCTTCACCGCCACGTGGTTCAGTTTCTTCTCAACCAGGTTGAAGCTCTCGAGGCTTTCGCCGGCCATGACGCGCGAGGCGATCTTGGCGATCGGTTCGCCGATCACCTTGGCGACGAAGGGCACCGTGCGCGAGGCGCGCGGATTCACTTCGAGAATGTAGATGGTGCCGTCCTTGAGCGCATACTGGACGTTCATCAGGCCACCGACCTTGAGGGCGAGCGCCAGTTCGCGGGTCTGGCGCTTCAGTTCGGTGATGATCTCGTCCGACAGGTGCTGCGGCGGCAGCGAGCAGGCCGAGTCGCCGGAGTGAATGCCGGCTTCCTCGATGTGCTCCATGATGCCGCAGACGAACACGTCCTTGCCGTCACCGAGGCAATCGACGTCGATCTCGATGGCACGGCTCAGATAGCCGTCGAACAGCAGCGGATTGTCGGAGAGCACCGAGTTGATCTGGCCGGTCTTGTCGTTCGGGTAGCGGATCAGGATATCGGGCGGCACAAGGCCGGTGAGGGTATCCTGCACATAGCGCTCGAACTCGTTGGGCGAGTGGACGATCGCCATGGCGCGGCCACCCAGCACGTAGGACGGACGGATCACCAGCGGATAGCCCAGGCGCTCGGCGACGAGGCGAGCCTGTTCGAGCGAGTAGGCGATGCCGTTCTTGGGCTGGGCCAGGTCGAGACGGCTGATCAGCTTCGAGAACAGGTCGCGGTCTTCGGCCAGATCGATCGAGCTAGGCTGAGTACCGAGGATCGGAACACCGGCCTTCTCGACCGCATCGGCGAGGTTCAGCGGGGTCTGGCCGCCGAACTGCACGATGACGCCATGCAAGGTGCCGTTCTGCTTTTCGGTCTCGAGGATCTCGATAACGTCTTCCTCGGTGAGCGGCTCGAAATACAGGCGATCGGAGGTGTCGTAGTCGGTCGAAACGGTTTCCGGATTGCAGTTGACCATGATGGTCTCGTAGCCGGCATCGGCCAGCGCGAAGGCGGCATGGCAGCAGCAGTAATCGAACTCGATACCCTGGCCGATACGGTTCGGGCCGCCGCCCAGGATCACCACTTTCTTGCGGTCCGAGGGACGCGCTTCGTCGTCGGGCTGGCCGTTGAACGGCGCTTCATAGGTCGAATACATATAGGCGGTGGGCGAGGCGAACTCGGCCGCCGAGGTGTCGATGCGCTTATAGACCGGGCGAACGCCCAGTGATTTGCGCAGCGCCCGCACGTCTTTGGCCTGCTTGCCGGCGAGATCGGCGAGGCGCCGATCGGAAAAACCCATCGCCTTGAGGCTGCGCAGCGCACCGGCGGTGTCGGGCAGGCCAAGCTCGCGGACCTTTTTCTCGGTCTCGATCAGGCCGTGGATCTCTTCGAGGAACCACGGGTCAATCTTCGATGCATCGTGGATGTCTTCGAGGCTGTAGCCGAGCCGCATGGCTTCGGCGACGTGCAGCAGGCGCTGCGGCGTCGGGGTGGAGATGGCGGCGAACACCGCGTTCTCGTTGTCGTCCTCCGGTGCGCCGGTAGCAAAGCCGGGGATGCCGATTTCGTTGAGACCGGTGAGGCCGGTTTCGAGCGAGCGCAGCGCCTTCTGCAGCGATTCCTGGAAGGTGCGGCCGATGGCCATGGCTTCGCCGACCGACTTCATCGAGGTGGTCAGGCGGTTGTCGGCGCCCGGGAACTTCTCGAAAGCGAAGCGCGGGATCTTGGTGACGACGTAGTCGATGGTCGGCTCGAACGAGGCCGGGGTGGCGCCGCCGGTGATGTCGTTTTCGAGCTCATCGAGCGTGTAGCCGACGGCGAGGCGGGCAGCGACCTTGGCGATCGGGAAGCCGGTGGCCTTCGAAGCCAGCGCCGACGAACGCGAGACACGCGGGTTCATCTCGATGACGATCATCCGGCCATCAGCCGGGTTGATGGCGAACTGCACGTTCGAACCACCGGTCTCGACGCCGATCTCGCGCAGCACGGCGATCGAGGCGTCGCGCATGATCTGGTATTCTTTGTCGGTCAGCGTCAGGGCCGGCGCGACGGTGATGGAATCGCCGGTATGGACGCCCATCGGATCGAGGTTCTCGATCGAGCAGATGATGATGCAGTTGTCGTTGCGGTCGCGGACAACCTCCATCTCGTACTCTTTCCAGCCGAGTACGGATTCTTCGATCAGCACTTCATCGGTGGGCGAGGCATCGATGCCGCTCTCGACGATGGTGAGGTATTCTTCCTTGTTGTAGGCGATGCCGCCGCCGGTGCCGCCGAGGGTAAAGCTGGGGCGGATGATGCAGGGCAGGCCAATCACCTCGAGCGCCTGCAGCGCCTCGATGGTGTTGTGGGCGAGCATGGAGCGCGGGGTCTCGAGCCCGATCTTCTTCATGGCGTCGCGGAACAGTTCGCGATCCTCGGCCTTGTCGATGGCCTCGGCATCGGCGCCGATCATCTCGACGTTGAACTTGTCGAGGATACCCATCTTCTTGAGGCTGAGCGCACAGTTGAGCGCGGTCTGGCCGCCCATGGTCGGGAGCAGCGCGTCGGGGCGCTCCTTCTCGATGATTTTGGCGACGATCTCGGGGGTGATCGGCTCGACGTAAGTGGCGTCGGCCAGATCCGGATCGGTCATGATGGTCGCCGGATTGGAGTTGACCAGGATGATCCGGTAGCCCTCATCCTTCAGCGCCTTGCACGCCTGGGTGCCGGAGTAATCGAACTCGCAGGCCTGGCCGATGATGATCGGACCCGCACCGATGATGAGGATCGATTTGATGTCGGTGCGTTTTGGCATCTCTGGTCGCTCTTAGTTGGTCGGTTGCGCTGCGGCTTGTCCGGAAGTCTCGCGACTTTCGGGCCTCAGCGTTTGGCGCGCGCGGAAAGACGCGCGTTGGCGCGGACTTGGGCGGCAGACTCTGTGGGCTAGGCGCGTCCTGTAACCGAAGCGGTGGGGGAAGGGAACCCCCAGCGCGAACGAAGCGTGTGCAAGTTGTCGCGGGGGCAGGCGTGCCCACGCGATCAGGCGTCGACCGGCCAGCGCTTCAACGCTTCGGCGCCAGCGTTGCTCAACCCATAGATGCCGCGGTCGATGCGGTCGAACCAGCCATAGACATTGTCGAGCAGGATCCGCGCGGCGATCGGGGTGGTGGCCTTGAGGTCGCGAGGACGCAGCGGGCCGGCCTGCAGCGCCGCTGCGCAGGCGAGGGCCTGCTGCCGGTAGGCGGTCATGATCGGCTGCCGCGTGCTGCCGCCGGAGGTGGGGTCGCCCTTGCGGCGGCGATGTTCCTCGACCAGCCGGTTGCGCTTGCGGGTGTTCCTCTTCGGCATCGGCGCGAGCGGGCTGACGATGATCTCGACATGGTCGCCGGCGCTGACGCCGAGCATGCCGAGGCCGAGCCGGCGGCAGAGATCGCGAAAGCGGCGATCGCGCTCGCGGCCCTTGCCGGTCGGCGACATGCGCGCGGCGATCCAGACCTCGTCGCTCTGCGCCTGCCGATCCACCGCCTGCAGCACCAGCTCGAGGTTGAAGGCCTGTTTCAGCTCGCAGATCACCACCAGCGGCGGCTCGCCCTCGAGCAGCCCGACAAGATCGCAGCCGCCGACTTCGCCTTTGACAGCGTAGCCGGCGGCCTCGAGGAAGCTCTTCACAGGCGGGTAGAGGGTGGTTTCCAGTTGAGGGCGTCCGAACATGATTCTCGGCGCCGATGTTAGCTTAATGGCGGGCGTCGAGCGCGTCCCTGACCGTATCGATGCTGACGCCGAGATCGTCGAGGCGCCAGGCGTCCATCTCCAGCAGACTGAGCATGGCCAGCCGGCGGGCGCGCTGCGCGCGCCAGGCGATGAAGCTCGAGGCCAAGGCGCGCAGTGCAACAGCAGCGAGGCTGGAACGTGGGGCGTCTTGGTGGGCGACAGACAGCAGGCTCATTTCGATCTCTCCTCGGTTTCGACATCCGGCACAACGCGGCCGTTCGACTTCATGACGAGCGAGCTAGCTGCGGATCGACAGCGCCGGATGAAAAAGGTGAGGCGGGGAGGCGGGTGTCGAACTTGTCGGGGCCAAAGCGACTACTTGGTTGCCTGGGCGGGTAATGCCTTGTCGAGGCGCGCCTGAGGTGCGAGTTTTTCGGCTCTCGATTGCATCCGGAGATCATTGCCATGTGCCGCAACATCAAGCCGCTGTTCAACTTCGAGCCACCGGCCAGCAAGAACGAGATGCATGACGCGGCGCTGCAGTTCGTGCGCAAGATTTCGGGCTACACGCATCCTTCGAAAACCAACGAGGACGCCTTCAACGACGCCGTTGCCGACATCGAGCGCGTGGTGAAGCGACTCCTGAAGGAGCTCGAAACCGACGCGCCCAAGCGCGACCGCGAGGTGCTGATCGCGCGGGCGCGGGAGAAGGCGAAGCTCAGGTATGCGCCGCGCGTCGAGGCGTAACTAGACCGCCGGACTGTGCGGCCGCGGGATCGCGGTGTAGACGCGTCCGATGAAGCCGTAGAATTCGGCCATGTAGTTCCGCAGGAACTCCGCCGTGGCTTCGTTGGTGACGTCGCCATCGTCGGTAATCAGGCCGGGCTTGAACTGGATGTAGGCTTCGATCGAGTTCATCAGCGGCGAGTTGCAGAAGGCCATCACGCTCCTCAGGCTCTGCTGAGCCACTGCGGTGCCGATGGCGCCAGTCGAGGCGCCGATAATGGCCGTGGGTTTGCGGGCGAAGGAATTCTGGCCCCAGGGGCGGCTGGCCCAGTCGATGGCGTTCTTCAGCCCGCCCGGGATCGAGCGGTTGTATTCGGGGGTGACGAACAGCACGGCCTCGGCCTCGGCCAACGCCGCCTTGAAGGCGCGCGCGGCTGGCGGAAAGTCGGCGTCATAATCGTAGCTGTAGAGCGGGAGATCGGCGAAGCTGATCTCGCTGAGCTGCATTTCAGTGGGCGCAAGGCGCACCAGCGCCTTGGCCAGTTTGCGGTTGATCGACGCCTTGGCGAGGCTGCCGATCAGGTATCCGACCTTCACGTCACGCATGTCCTGCTCCTCGGTGAAACCAAGGACAACGCATGGCGTGACAGGCGGTTTCAGTCGCCGGAGCGGCTCAGCTCTTCTTGAAGCTGATGGCCGAGGCGGTGGTCTGGCCCTTCTTGTCGACCAGGGTGAAGCCCAGCTTGATGCTGCTGCCGCTGAGCGTCATCACCGAGGAGGCGAGGCCGTAGCTGGTTTTGATGCCGGCGGAGGCAAAGACGATGCTGTTGCCGGCCCGCTTGCCGATGGTGGTGGTGGAGGCGCCCTGCGCCGAGGACGAAGCCTCGAAGCGCTTGGTCGCATCGTTATAGACCATGCTGCCGCGGAAGCTGGCCGCGCCCGAGCCGCCGAACGAGCAGCGGCCGGAATAGGTGAGCTTGCCGGCGCTGGCTGCCTTGAAGGTCAGGCGGCAGACCACCGTGCCGGGATCGGGACCGGTAACCTTGCCGGAACCGCGCCAGTTTCCTTCGTACTTGGCGAGGAGCGCATTCTCGGCCGGACCGGCGACAGCCGGCAGGGCAACGGGCAGGGCGAGGGCGGATGCGAGGGCGAGGACCTTGAGGCTCGTCGGCAGGCGCAACATTAAGCATCTCCGGAATCGGGCGTTTCGGTGGGAGCAACGGTAGCGCGGGGGCCAAGGTTGCGGGAGGGGCTCGCGGAGTTTTGCGAGAACGCGATGAAGCTGCGATGAACGGCCCGAAACATCAGCATTCACGGCGGGTTCAGCCGCCGGGACGCTTATCCTGCCCCCGTATGCAGGGAAACGCTTTCCCCGCAGAGGAGAGGGATGAGGGAAATGACCATCAAACGGGCTATGGCTGCCGCCGCCATGATTGCGGCAAGCCTGCTGATCTGCAGCACCGTGGCGCTTGCCGTAGAGGCCGCAGCCAAATCACCGGTCAATGTGCGCACCGGACCGGGCAAGACCTTCGGCATCGTCGACCAGTTGACCGCCGGCGAGGTGGTCAACGTCACCGAGTGCGCGCCATCGAATTTCTGCTTCGTCGAGCATGACGGCCCCGACGGCTGGGTGAGCGCCAATTTCCTCACCAGCGTCGAGGACGACGAGGAGGAGCCTGCCGAAGAGGGCACAGGCTCCAATCCGGATTGCAGCTTCGGCTTCACCATGACGCCGAGCGGCCCGACCATGTCGATCAACTGCGGCGACGAGGCGGGTCCGGGACCGGGGCCTGCGCCGGAACCCGAGCCCGAAGAGGACCCCGGCGCCTGCTTCTATGTCGGCAACAATTTCGGCGGCGATGACCTCTGCGTCGCGCTGGGCACCCGCAACGCGCTCAACGCCACCTTCAACAACAAGATCTCGTCGGTGCAGCTGTTCGGCGGCGCCAAGGCGAAGCTGTGCGAGGATCCCAACCTCGGCGGCTACTGCCGGACCATCACCGGCGATACCGATGTGCTGCACACCTCGATCAACAACAAGGCCTCGTCGCTCGCCGTCTATGTCGGCGCGCCGCCGATGCCGGAGCCGCCCGAGCCGCCGGAAGTGCCGGACACCTTCTCGACCGGCCCGATCGAACTGATGCAGACCTATACGGCCAACCTCGACAACGGCAGTGTCGGCGGGGCAGGCACCGACATCTGGTATGAAGCCGAGACGGCAGTGGAGAAATACATCACACCGCAGAACGGCGCTTCGATCGCCGTCGGCGACGGTTCGAACCGCGGCTATGAGGGGTGTTTCGAGGAGAGCTTCTCGACCGCACGCGTGCCGCTCGCCGATATCCCGCCGGGCACCTATGTGTGCGCGAAGACCAACCAGGGCCGGATCTCGCAGTTCCGCGTCAACGGCTTTGTCGGCACCACGATGAAGCTTGGCTACACCACCTGGTCGAACTGAACGGCCGACAATGAAAGCAAGGGGCCCGGAGGCATCTCCGGGCCCCTCGCTTTTTCTGAGGTTTTTTCGTCGGGACTGTCGATTCCGGCTCGCGTGCTTCGTCGTGAAGTCGAACAGGCAGTTCGAACCGAGGAAACCAAGATGACCACGAAGCTCGATATCACTCCCGACAACGACAACCAACTGGTGCTGGCCCGCATCATCGATGCGCCGGTGGAGCAGGTCTATCGCGGCTGGACCGACCCGGTGCTGATGAAGAAGTGGTTCGCGCCACGGCCGTGGACGACGCCGAAAGTGGTGACCGATGTACGGCCGGGTGGCAGCACGCTGGTGGTGATGGCCGACGAGAACGGCACCGAGTATCCCAACCCGGGCCAGTATCTCGAGGTGGTGCCGAACCGGAAGCTGGTGTTCACCGATGCCTACACCGGCGACTGGCAGGCCAGCGAGAAGCCGTTCATGACGGTGACTCTGACCTTCGAGGATATCGGCGGCAAGACCCGTTACATCGCCCGCTGCCAGCACTGGAACGCCGAGGACAAGGCGGCCCACGAGCAGATGGGCTTTCACGAGGGTTGGGGCCTTGTGACCGAGCAGCTCGAGCAAGTGCTGAAGGCGCACTGAGGCAAGGCGAATAGCGAATAGGAGGGAGTTGCCGGGCCCAAATGCCCGGCAGCCCCTTTCGCTATTCGCTATTCGCTATTCGCTACTCGCTACTCGCCAGGGCCGGCAACCGGAACAACGCGTCGGCGATGTTGGCCTCGCGCAGGGGATCGAACGGCCCGTCGGTGGGCAGCGCGATGGCGACGCGGTCGATGCCGAGATCGGCCAGCTGGTAAGGCGTGCCATAACCATATTCGAGGTGGCCGCGGCCGATAATGCCGATGACCAGCGGCGCGGCCGGGCCATCGAGGGCGCGGGCGATATTGCAGGCAAAGGCGCGATCCCAGGTCTGCTGGGCGCGGACGAACCGGTCGGAGGCCATCGCGTCGCGCGAACGGCTCGCGGGACCAGCAAAGCCGCTCAGGTAGTCGCGGTAGGCGGGGAGGGCCGCGCGTGCCGGGGTGAGGCCGTCGCGTTCGTCGACCGGGATCGCCTCCCAGCCTTCCTTGCCGACGCGGGTGACCAGCGGGCGGTGACAGTTGAGCGCCAGCATGGGCAGGCGGAACTGCCGGCAGAACTGGAACAGCGGCAGGTAGAGCGTCGGATCAAAACGCCACACCTCGCTCCATTCAGCGGCCTCGAGGAAATCGGCGGTGGTGGCGAAGGCGCCGGCGATGAAGGCGTCGAGCACCGGCTGCAGGCGGCGCGGAAACATCTCGAAGCCGAGCGCGATATCGGAGCGGTGCGCCATGATGCCGGCGGCGACGTGCAGCTGCCAGCGATGCACGTCGAAGCGATCGTGGGTCTCGCCGAGCAGCACGACCTGCTGCAGCGCCAGGTGGCGCATCAGTTGCGGGTGCGCGACGGGTTCGGCAGTGCGCGGATCGAGCCAGGTGCCCGGAGCGATGGAAATCGTGGGGGCGGCGGTGTCGGTCATGCCAGCTCTCGTGGGGTTCGGGGGCGCTGGCTGGCAGATGCTGGCTTGCTGAGCGGGTGGTAGCGGCTGGCGGACGACCGGTCAATCGGTCTGCTACTCTTCCGGCTCGGTGGTGAAGAGCAGCGGGTAGCCTTCTTTGCGGGCCATCTCGGTGGCGCGCGTCGCCTTGGTTTCGGCGATCTCCTGGGTGAACACGGCGACGACGCACGAGCCCTTGGTGTGGGCCGTTATCATGATGCGATGCGCCTGGTCCTCGGTGATGCGGAACTCGGCCTTGAGCACGCGGACAACGAAGTCCCGTGGCGTGAAATCGTCGTTGAGCAGGATGACCTTGTGCAGCGGCGGACGCGCTACCTTGGGTGCGGTCCTGGTACGCGGCTTGGTATCGGTGTCGTTGGCCATGGTGCTGACAATATAGTGCAGCCTAACCGGCGCCGCATCCTTTCGGTTGGACGATAGCCGAAGCCGATGCAATGAAGGACGTCGGATTTCATCAGGGTCATATTGCATGCGCGTTATTGGGTTGGTTCTGGCCGCTGCCTGGCTTGTGCTGGGTGGTGCTTCGGTTGTTGCCGGCGATGAACTGCCGCCGGTGGTGCAATACCGGCTCGATAATGGGCTCGAAGTGCTGCTGTCGCCCGACAGCAAGGTACCCAAGGTCGGGCTGGCGCTGGTCTATCGCGTGGGCGGGATGAACGAGCCGGCCGGGCGCTCGGGTTTTGCGCACCTGTTCGAGCACCTGATGTTCTCGGGCACGACGAAATACCCCAAATTCGACGATACCTACTCGGCGCTCGGGGTAGAGAACAACGCCTTCACCGAGGAAGATCGCACCATCTATGTGGCCGATGCCTTGGCTTCGGCGCTGCCGGTGCTGCTGTCGGTGGAAGCCGACCGGATGGCCAATCTGGGTGGCGAAGTCGACCAGCACGAGCTGGATGTGCAGCGCGACGTGGTCAAGAACGAGATGCGGCAGACGGTGCTCGACAGCGCCGGCCAGCCGGGCATGCAGGCGCTGCGCTCGGCGCTGTTTCCGGCGCCGCACCCCTATGCCGAAGCGGTGATCGGCTCGATCGCCGATCTCGATGCGGCAAAGCTCGACGACGTGAAGGCGTTCTTCGACCGCTACTACGTGCCGAACAATGCGGTGCTGGCATTGGCCGGAGATTTCGACGTCGAGGCGGTGAAGGCGCTGATCGCTGACACTTTCGGCCGCGTCGCGCGCGGCGCCGATGTAGCGCTTCCTGAGGCCCAGGAGCCCAAGCCGGTGACGTTGCGCATGGAGGTCACCGACCGGTTGCCGTCGCCGACCGTGGTGCTGGCGAGCGCGGGGCCGGCCATCGGCACCATGGACAGCGCGGCCCTGATGGTGGCAGGCGACCTGCTGGGCAATTACGAATATGGCGTGCTGCGGCGCGAGCTGGTGAACAAGGGGCTGGCCATCAACGCCACCGCGGGTTGGGACCCTGGCCGGCTCGGCGGGCGGTTCATGATTTCGGCCACGGCGGCGCCAGGCGTGACGCCGGATGCGCTCGAGGCGGCGTTGCGCAAGACTGTGGCGGAGTTCGTTGCAGCGCCGCAGGACGTAGCGGGGGTCGAGCGGGCGCGCCAGACACTGCGGCTGGGCCGGGCGCTGAGCGGCGAAGCGATGCTGGACCGGGCGCGGTCGCTGGCGACGCGCTACGATCTCTATGGCGAGGCCTCACCCGGGCTGGCGGACGATCCAAAACTGCTGGCGCTGACCGCTGCGGATGTCGAGGCGGCGGTACGCAAGCGCCTGGCGCCGGAGGCGCTGAGCGTCCTGACCATGCTGCCGGGGGCGGCGCGAAGCGAGTATCCGGCGGTGCTGCAGGCGAGTTCGGGAACGGCGGTGCCGATCGCCGCCGCGCCGCGCCCGGTGGTCGATGTGCCGGTGCTGGCTGCGGGAGAGCCGGGACGGGCGGCGCTGCCGCCGATGGAGACGGCGACGCTGTCGAACGGCATCCGGGTGGTGCATTACGAGACCGCCGGCTCGCCTCTGGTGCTGCTTGCCGCCTCGGTCAGCGGTGGGGCAGGCAGCGATGTGCCGGGTGAGGAAGGACTGATCGAGCTCACCACGATGATGATGTCCCGCGGCGCCGGCGAGCGAGGGTTCGAAGCGTTCAGCAAGGCGGCCAAGGATATCGGCGCCGACATTTCTGGGCAGACCGGGATGGAGCAGTCGGCGGTCGTCCTGGGCGTGCCTCCGGAGAATTTCGCGGCCGGCGTCGACCTGATGGCCGACGCGGTGCAGCGTCCGCGCTTCGAGCAGCCGGAGTGGGACGCATTGCGGGGCGAGGTGCAGCAAGGGCTGGCTTATCGCAAGATGGATCCGGGCGCGCTGGCCTTTTACGCGATGGAGCAACTGGCGTTCCCGATCCCGGCGGGCAGGGCGGCGCTGGAGCCGACGCCGTCGGGGGTGGCGGCGCTGACCGTTGCGCAGGCTCAGGCGACGCATCTGAAGCTGTTCACGCCCAGGACCATGACGATCTACAGCGTCGGCTCGGTGAGCCTCGCCGTGGTCAAGGCGGAGCTGGAGCGGGCCTTCGGCGGATGGAGCAATGACAGCCCCGGCATCACCTCGGTGCCGCATCCGTCGGCAGTGCTGCCCGAGGGGCTGAAAGTGTATGTGACGCCGAGTGCCGGCAACAGCCAGGCGATCATCAACCTGTCGCGGCCGGCTCCGGCATTCAACGATCCCGGCGTGCTCGAGGCGATCGCAGTGGCGCGGCTATTGGGCGGCGATTTCACCAGCCGGCTCAACCAGGTGATGCGCGAGGCGAAGGGCTACTCCTACGGCGTCGGCGCCTCGGTGTGGACCAATATCCCCACCGGCGGCATGCTGACGGTGTCGTCGGCGGTGGCCGCGGACCAGGTGGGGACGGCGATTGCCGATATCCGCGCCGGCTTCGAGGGACTGGCGTCGATCCCGGTGGCGCAGGCGGAGCTCGACCGTACGGTGATGGCCACGGCATCGGGCACGGCCGGGACGGTCGAGACCTCGAGCGGGCTGTTCGGGCTGGTGATGAGTGCCGCCAGCGCCGGGATGACGGCTGAGGAGATGAACGGCAAGCTCGACGAGATCGTCGCGCTGCAGCTGCCGGCGGTAGAGGCCGCGGCGCAGTCGCTGGCTTCGCTCGACCGGGCGCTGGTGGTGATCTCCGGCGACCCGCAATCGATCCTGCCGCAACTGCAGGCGATCGGGATCACCGATGTGACGGTGCTCCCGCCGGAGGAGTAATCAGCCTGCAGGCAGGCCAAGGCGGACGAGGAGGGCGGTGAAGCGTGGATCGCCACGCAGGCTTCTGAACTCCGGTTCAACGAGGAGGCCGATGGTCTCGGCGCGCTCCACCGAGGTTTCGAGGTAGGTAAGTGCAAGCTGCTTGTCGCCGAGCAGGGCGGCAGTGGCGGCGACCTTGTAGGCTTTTTCCCGCTCGGCCAGGAACTGGCGCTGTTGCTCGTCGAGCATGGCGCGCAGCATGGCCTCACCACCTTGCGGCAGGGCGGCGCGGGCGGCCTTGGCGATCAGCTGGCGGCCGACGCTGCCCTCGACACTGGCGGCGATCTCGTAGCTGTCGAGGAACTCGGCATAGCGGCGCTGGTCGAGGTAGATGGTGGCGAGATAGGCCGGGACGGCGAGATAGTCGGGGTTAGCCTGCCGCAGCTGTTCGAGCATCGCGATCGCGGTCTGCGTGTCACCGGAATAGTAGTGGATCAGCGCCGCATTGGCGCGGATGGAGCGCGAGTCCGGCTGCAGCACCAGGGCGCGGTCGATCAGCGCGAGGGGGCGCTCGAACTTGCCCATCTGCATCGAGGTCAGGGCATACCAGTGCAAGGCCTGGGCGTTGTCGGGCTCGAGTGCCAGTGCCTTGTCGAACAGCTCGGCGGAGCGGGCGAACTCATGGCTGCCGTAGAAGGCGTTGAAGCCGAGCGCGGCATAGGCCTCGCCGGATCGGGGATCGAGGACGAGGGCCCGCTCGGCAGCCTGCCTGGCCTTGGCGTAAGACTCGGCGGCGGAGGCAAGCGTGTATTGGCTGATCAGGTTGTAGACATTGGCGCGGCCGACTTCGGCGCGGGCGTAGTCCGGTGCGATGGCGAGAGCGGCATCGAACTTCTCGAGGGCGATGGCGAAGCCCGAAGCGGTGCGGCTGGTCCAGGCAATGACGCCCTCGTCGTAGAGCGCCTCGGCTCCGGCGGGGATGGTGGGGCCAGGCCTCCCCGGCGGCTGGGCGGTGGCGATGAGGCCAATGATGAGTACGGCGAGGATGGCGATGGCCGCCGCGAGCGGCAGCAGCAACGGGCGGCTCGCGGGCGCGGCCAGCTCGGCTGCGGGCGCGGCAGCTACCGGGCGCGGCGCGCTGAGCCAGGCCTCGAGCTCGCTGACATAGGCGAAAACCGAGGTGCGTGTGCCCCCGGGGACGCGCCGCACCGGCAGGCCGCGGATGCTCTCCCAGCGCTTCACCGTGCGCTCGTCCTTGCCGAAGAAGGCGGCGATTTCCTTCCAGCTGTTGAGGCGCTGGCTCACCCCTGCGGGGCCAGTCTGGTCAGGCATCTGCAAGCCCCGAACTCCGTCGTCCACCGCGGTCGCTCCTCCCGATTACGGTCGAAGGCGCAGGGGGAGTCAACTGCGTCGCGGGGCATTTGATCGGGCGGCCTTCTTTGATTTCCGGAAGCATCGGCAGATGACGCTGGAGCCAATATCGGCTATCAACGATGGAGGCGGACGCGTGGCATGAGCCGGCGGCGCCTGAACCTTTCCCCCGCCGGCGGCATTGTCCTGCCGGATACCAGACATCCCGGTCTATCCCTCAGCGTCGCCGGCGACGCCCGGGTCGTCTCATCGTTCAGCTTCGGAGGCAGTAAATGGCAGCGGTTCCATCCATCAAACTTCGCGACGGCAATTCCATTCCGCAACTGGGACTGGGCGTCTGGCAGGTCGATCCGGCCATTACAGCGCGAGTGGTCTCCGACGCGATCGAGGTCGGTTATCGCTCGATCGATACCGCCGAGGGCTATCAGAACGAGGAAGGCGTCGGCGAGGCGATCAAGCGCGCCAGCGTGCCGCGCAGCGAATTGTTCATCACTTCGAAGCTGCGCAATGGCGGGCACGCCCGTGACCTGGCGCTCGCGAGCTTCGATGCGACGATGAAGGCGCTCGGGCTCGAGCAGCTCGATCTGTTCCTGATCCACTGGCCGGTGCCGAGCCAGGGCAAGTTCGTCGAGGCGTGGAAGACGCTGGTAGAGCTGAAGACACAGGGCCGGATCCGCTCGATCGGCGTGTCGAACTTCAACCAGGATCATCTCGAGCGGATCATCGGCGAGACCGGTGAAACCCCGGTGGTCAACCAGATCGAACTGCACCCGCGGTTCCAGCAGCGCGACAAGCGCGACTTCCACAAGACCAACAACATCATCATTGAGAGCTGGAGCCCACTCGGCTCGGGCCGGATGCTCGACGATGCGACCGTCGCCACGCTTGCCAGAAAGCACGGCAAGTCGATCGCGCAGATCATCATCCGCTGGCACCTGCAGCAGGGGCTGATCGTCATTCCCAAGACCACGCATCGCGAGCGCATGGTGGAGAATTTCGACGTCTTCGGCTTCGAGCTCGACACGGATGACATGGCCAAGATCAGCGGGCTGGACCAGCGCGACGGGCGTGTCGGCGCCAACCCGGCAACGGCGTCGTTCCTGTTCTGAGGTCTGTGCCCTGAAGATGGCGTGCCTTCGAAAGGCCGGGAGCGATCCCGGCCTTTTTCTATTCCGCGGCAGCGGCTGTGGAACGACGCCGGAACAACAGGTCCTTGGCGGCGAGCACGGCGCCGGCGGTGATCAACAGGCAGGCGATCAGGATCACGTGGCTGTAGCTGGCATAACCGGTGAGGATGAGGATCAGCGTCGAGAGCAGCGGGGCCGAATAGGAGGCAGCGCCGAGCACCTGAATATCGCCGCGCTTCACCCCGATGTCCCACACGTAGAAAGCGAGGCCGACCGGCCCAAGCCCGAGCCCGAGCAGGGCGGCCCATTGCCAGAGGTCGCTGGGCCACACCGTCTGTTCGAGCAGCAGGTGGCAGATCGCGGCGAGCACGGCAGTGACGAGGCAGAAGCCGGCGATGGCATCGCTGCTCACCGCGGCGAAGCGGCGCGACAGCACCGAATAGGCCGCCCAGATGACGGCGGCGCACAGTGCGGTGGCGTAGCCGAGGCTGAATTGTGCATCAAAGCCAAAGCCCTGGCCGCGGGTGACGACGAGAGCGGCGCCGGTGAGCGCCAGGGCGCAACCGGCAACGTGCTGCCAGCGCAGCCGTTCGCCGGGGAGCAGGGCGGAGAACACCACGATCAGCAGCGGCCAGAGGTAGTTGATCAGCCCGGCTTCGACCGGTGGGGCGTTCCTGAGTGCGAAGAAATAGCAGAAGTGGTAGCCGAACAGCCCGCCGACGCCGAGCAGCCAGACCGGCAGCGGCTGGCGCATCGCCTTGATGGCGCCCGGCCGGATCAGCAGCAACGACAGCCCGCCGATGGCGAAGGTGATGGCGGTAAGCTGGAAGGCCGGCATGGTGCCGCTGGCGGCGGTGAGGAAGGCAAGCAGCGACCACAGCAGCACCGCCGTGAAGCCGATGAAGGTAGCGGTGGAGCGGGAGAGGTGGCTGGTCATGCCACGCTTCTAGCGTGCTGCCGCAAGCTGGAAAAGGGCAGGGGTTGCAGGCGCACATGCTCACACCTAGCTTTGCGCCATGAGCTTGAGCATCGCCGATCTCGCCGAACTCCGCCAACGCCTGACCAGCGGTTTCGGGCCCATCGAAAGCGAGGTGATGGCCGAAAAAGCCTCCTCGCTCGGCTATCACGGGCGGCAGGTGGAGAAGGCGATGGCGGCGCTCAAAGCGTTCGACGCGGCGCCTGGCTTGGCCGATGAGCGTTTGATCCTGGTCAAGGCGGCGGCGCGCGACGTGTGGAAGTTCTTCGTGCAGCGGGAAGCCTGCGGCATGCGCGACCAGCGCGATGCCATCCGGCATTACGGCATTCCGCCCGAAGTGCTGGCGCGGCTGGGGGCAATCGAGAAATGACGCAAGGCCTCAGTGCAAGTCGATTGATCCGGCCGGGCGATTTCCCTAGAATTTGTGAGATCGATTACATGCCTGATCTGTGCGGGGGCGTCGCGCACGGTTTGGGTCAGCCGTTTCGAGTTCGATTGATTCGGCCGGGGAAAGCCGATGCTGGCCGATAAGGTTCGCAAGTCCCTCGGGGACCTCGACAGGCCGCTTTCGGCGCCGCGTCCGGCTGCCGACATGGCACCGCCCTTCCACAAGCTTGCCGTCGACGTGATCTGGGCGGGGTTCCGCATCGATCCCGATGCGGTGAGGCCGTTCCTGCCCGATGGCCTGGTGCTGTCGCCGGCCAGCATCGGGGTGCTCGGCATCTACCAGGCGCCCACCGGCTACGGCATCGCTCCCTATATGCGCGGGCTGGTCGGGGTATCGGTCGAGGGGGTGCGCGGCTCCGACGTCGGCGAGGGCATGTTCGTGATGGGCAACATCATGGATGAGCCGGGCGCCGCGACGATGCGGAAGTTCTATTCCGGTGCGACGGTCGAGGGCGTGGCGCGCACCTGGCGCGACGGTGACTTGCTGCACGGCGTCGCCTCGGTCGGCGGGGTCGACTGGCTGCGGGCGACGATCCGGCCGGGCGAGTTGCGGCCGGCGCTTTCGGGGGTCGACAATTTCCTCGGGCTGACCGATGCCGGGCTGATCAAGCACGCGGATTCGACCGTGGCGGACCTGGCGGATGCAGACATCGTGACGCTGGAGATCACTGACGCGGCGCCCGACTACATGCGGGCGCTGCGGCCGGTCGAGCACGTGTTCGCGCTTGATGCGGTGCGGGTCAACTCGATCTGGAGCGAACCGCGCGTGGTCGGGCGTACCGCCTCGGGCAATGCGGCCTCGGTGTTCCTCGGGCTGATCGAGGATACCGGCCGGGCCGCCGCCGTGGTGCGGCAGGACGGGACGCTGATTGAGGCCAATGCCAGCGGCCGGGTCCTGCTCGGACCGGATGGCCCAAAGGCGGGCGAGCCGCTGCTGAGTGGCGTGCCGGCCGAAAAGCACGCGCTTTGCCAGGCGCTGAAGATGAGCTGCGCGCGCAAGGGGCCGCGCGTGTCGGAACCGATTGCACTGACCCGCCCAGGCGGCGGGCATCTGCTTGCCTATGTGTTGCCGCTCGAGCATGGCGAGCATGGCGGCGATGCCGCGCTCGTGCTGCTGGCCGATCCGCGCGGGCCGGAGCGGCGCGATGCCGCACAGATGCTGCAACTGTTCGGCCTGACCGGGGCGGAGGCCAGGCTCGCCGCGCTGGTGGGCGTGGGCCATGCGCCGCGCGGGGCAGCGGCGGAGCTCAGGATTTCCGAGCATACGGCGCGCTCGACGCTGAAGACGGTGTACGACAAGCTCGGGATCAACAAGCAGTCCGAACTCGGCCACCTGGTGGCGCGGCTGCAATACCTCTAGCGCTTCGCGAAAGCGCGTTGAGACCAATGCTGCCCATAGGCACTTGAACCCCTCATTTGTGGGGTGCGGCTTTTGCCGGGTGCTGCGCATTGTCCGGTCGGGAATGCATCTCAGGACAGACAGCCGTGCTCGACCTTCTCGAAAGACGCCCCGCACCCAGGGCCCCGCAACTCAGCGGACTGACCGTGGGGGATGTGATCGCCATGCTCGAGACGTTCGATCCTGCGGCGCCGCTGATGGTACAGGGCGAGAGCGGCGGCTTCGAGGAAGTGCTGGGCTTCCGCACCACCGGCGTCGTGCTGAACGTCAACACCGCCGAAGGGTTCGGTCCGCACGACCTGCCCGATGACGGCGCCCGGGCCGATCTGGTCGCGGTGGTGCTGCGGTCTGCCGAGCGGTAGTCGCCATAAGTTTGGCCTAGTGCCTCAACCTGCACCGCCGTCATTCCCGCGTAGGCGGGAACCAGTGGGATGCTGCAGCGCCCGCTGAAGCCGAGGGATCGCACTGGGGCCCCGCCTGCGCGGGAATGACGGCGGTGGGTGGGCCAATCAGCCACCCGCCGCTCAAGCATCGGCCCCTCGTCAATGTTGTGGCTCCTGAAGCGCCAGCTTGAAGCCTTCGTGACTCTTCTTGAAGCCCAGCCGCTCGTAGAAGCGGTGGGCATCCAGCCGCTGCTTGTTCGAGGTGAGTTGGACGAGGCCGCAGCCGCGGTTGCGGGCCTCTGCAACGGCCCAGCCGATCATCTCCCCGCCAAAACCCTTGTTGCGATGCGCGGGGGCGATGTGCACCGCCTCGATCAGGCAGCGCCATTCGCCGAGCCGGTTGATGCCGGGGATGAAGCTGAGTTGCTCCGTGCCGACGGCCTCGCCGTCGAACTCGGCAATGATCAGCCGCTGGTTGGGGTCTGCGGCGATCGCCTCGAAAGCGGCAAGGTAGCGTGGGTGTTGCGGCTCGTCGGGGCGGTCGTCCGTGGCGACGACGCTGTCATCGACGATCAGCCGGACGATGAAGCCGAGATCGTCAGGGGTCGCGTCGCGGTAGGTCAGCCGGCTCATGCGGTTCGTCCTCGAATCCATCGATGTGGAGATCACGCGTACTGGTGATGATCGAGTCGAGGAAGCCGGGGAAGCGATTGTCGAGATCGTCGCGCCGCAAGGTGACGCGGCGGCGGGTGCCTTCAGGCGTGACATTGACCACGCCGGCCTCGCGCAGCTTGCTTACGTGGTAGGTAATCGACGTCTTGCTGGCGAGGTCGGTAAACTGCCCGCAGGTCATGCCGGTGCCCTCGCAGCGCGACAACTGCCCGATGATCGCCAACCGCGTCGCATCCCCGAGCGCGGTGAGCACGTTAGGCAGGGTGATCTGGTCGGCGTCCGGATGGGGCAGGGCAGGCTGTGTGTTCATGTCTCTCACCTAAGCCATTTCCTTCCAAAGTTCAATGATCGTTGAACTAGGGGTTGACGGACGCGTCGACGAGGTTCATTTGTTCAATAATCATTGAACTAAGGATCTTAACATGGACACGCGGCTCATCTGGCTCGCGCTCGGCACTTTTGCCGTCGGCGTCGAGGGCTTCGTCATCGCCACGCTCCTGCCGGCCATTGCGGCCGATAGTGGCGTGACGATCACCCAGGCCGGCTATCTGGTTTTCGCCTATGCCATCGCCTATGCGGTGGGCGCACCGGTGCTTTCGGCGCTGACCGGCAGGTTCGACCGGCGGCCGCTGCTGGCAGTAGTGGCGCTGGTATTTGCCGCCGGCGCGCTGCTGGCCGCGCTCTCGCAGGGCTATGTGGTGCTGCTGGTGGCGCGGCTGATCATTGCCGCGTCGGCCGGGCTCTATGCGGCAACGGCGCAGGCAGCGGCGGTGACGCTGGCGCCGGCCGAGCGGCGGGCGCGGGCCGTGGCCACGGTGGTCGCCGGCACCACCATGGCAGTGGCGCTAGGCGCTCCGATCGGGGCGTTCCTCTCGGGCTTCGCCGGCTGGCGTGGTACCTACTTCGCCATCGCCGGGGTCGGCGTGCTGACCGCGGCGGCGATCTGGCTGATGTTGCCCAGGGGCATCCAGGGCGACCGGCGTGGATTGGGCGAGCGGTTGGGCGTGCTCAGCGTGCCCGGCCTGCTGCCGGCGCTGCTGACGATCCTGCTCTACATGTCCGGACCGTTCGCGGCGTTCATCTATCTGGGGCCGGTGACCACCAGGCTGATGGGGCTCGATGCCGGGCTGCTGCCCTTCGTCATGCTGGCCTATGGGTTCGGCGCGGCGCTCGGTAACCCGCTGGGCGGGCAGCTGTCGGACCGGATCGGGGCGCAGGCAACCGTCACCATCGCGGCGGTGCTCAACATCGGCTTCCTGCTGCTGCTCGGCGCCATTCCGCTGCTGCCGCAGGCGACGATCACCCCGGCCTACTTCGCCTTCATGGTGGCCTGGGGCATTGCCGGCTGGATGTTCGTGCCGGGGCAGGTGAGCCGCGTCGTGGCACTGTCGCCAAGTTCGGCGCCACTGGCATTGTCGCTCAATGCTTCGTTCCTCTATCTCGGCACGGCGCTTGGCGCGCTGGTCGGCGGCCTGGTGCTGGAGCACCTGCCGATCAACGAGCTCGGGCTGGTGGCGGCGATCTTCCCGGCGCTGGCGCTCGGGGTGCTGCTCCTCAGCCGCCCGCGCGCCGTCGTCATGCCCCGGCTTGGGTGAAGCCGACGCGGCGTGGCTCGGCTGGAGCCGGGCTCGGCTGAAAGGCTTAGTCTCCGGCGGCTTGACCGCCGTCGGGGGCTCTCCATCGTCGGGCGAGGAGTTTTCCGACGATGTACGTACGATTGCTGTGGTTGGCGCTGGGGGCATTTGCCGGCAGCGTCGAGAGTTTGGTCATCGTCGGCCTGCTGCCCGCCATTGCGGCTGAAACCGGCGTCAGCCTGGCCGCAGGCCGGCTAGTGAAGCGCTCTATACCCGTTTGCCCTTGGGGCTGAGGACCCAGGCGACGATCAGGACGATGACGGCGAGCGCCGCCGGCAACACGGCGAGCAACTGGTTGCCGGCGACCAGCACGGCGGTGCCGGCCCACATGATCGAACTCAGCGCCTCGGAAATCGTTGCGGTGCGCGAAGCGACCTGGCGGCGGCGGAACATGGCACGGCGCATCGGCACACGGAACCAGAGCTGGATGGCAGTGGCCGAGCCGGTCGAGACGGCGACGAAGATGGCGGTGGTCCACGCCAGGTCCCACGAGGCGATCGCGACGAACAGCAGGATCGGCGCGAACACCACTGATATCGAACAGAGCACCGCCTCGATCTTGGCGATCAGCACGGCGCGGGGGTGGATCGGCGCGGTGACGACGAGATCGTGCGCGTCTTCGCCAGAGATGGCGAGCCAGGAGAGGCCGCCGGCGAGCTGGCCGGCCGCCATGACGATCACCGGGATCACCACGACATAGGTGCCGGCGCTCTGGCCATAGGAAACCCACAGGAACAGCGCCGGCGGAAACAGATAGAGGATCTGCATCAGCGTCTGGCTGAGCAGCCATGGATCGCGCAGCAGCAGACGCCATTCCTTGACCCGCAGCGCATGGCGCTGTGAGGCCTTGCGGAAGGCCCGCGTCGAAGCCGTCTGCTGCACGCGGGTGGCGGAGACGCCGGCTGCAGCAATCGCGTGCTGCGCGAAGCCGCCGGAGGTGAGACGGATCACCAGCGCCAGGGCGCCGAGGCCAAGAGCCAGGACGATGAGCATGGCGCTCAGGTCGCCCATGGCGGCGCGCGCCGGTAGCCAGAGCGGGTTGGTGAGGTCGGGTGCCCCAGCGATGAACTCCGGAGATTGCAGCACCGAGAAGCGGTCCATGTTGCCGAAGCTGAGGATGGCGACGGCCTGGATGCCGATGACGAAGCCGGCGCCGACGACGCCGGCGATGATCTGGGCGATCAGCCGCGTGCGGGCCGGTCCGATGGTACGGAACAGGCCGACCGTCACCAGCACCGAGATCGCCGCCGCAAGGGCGCCGAAGCCGGCGAGCACGGCGTAGGCGGCGAGCCATTTCGGCCCCTCATAGGCGATCAGCACGTTGATGATCGGGCTCGCCAGCAGGCAGGCGAGCAGCACCGTCGCCAAGGCGGTGGCGCCGGTGCGTACGGCGAAGACGCTGGCCGACGAAGCTGGAGAGCTCAGGATCAGATCGAGGTCGGAGCGCGCGTAATAGGCGCGGGTGACCGATTCCAGCGCCTGGCTCAGCATCACCGTCCAGAACAGGAAGCCGGTGCCGGTGACCATCACCAGCGTCGCCTTGTCGACAACGATGCCCTGGCTGATCCACGGCGCCAGCAGCAGGTTGGCGAGCAGATGCAAGCCCAGGTAGAACAGCCCGAGCACAAGGACCAGCACGACGCCGCGGACCTTGCGGCCGCCGGTGGTCATGGCGAGCCAGTCGCGCCAGGCGAGGCGGAACTCGTGGGCGGCGAACCAGGGAAGCGTGGCGGGCGTGCTCATCAGGCCACTGCCGCGAGGTCGGCTTCTTGCTGGGCCACCAGGTCGAGGAAGATCTCCTCGAGCGTGGTTTCGCGGCCGACGCGGGCGCGCAGTTCGGCGAGCGTGCCTTCGGCGACGAGGCGGCCGTGGTTGATGACGCCGATCCGCTCGGCCATGCGCTCGGCCACTTCGAGGATGTGGGTGGTCATGATGACGGTTACGCCGGACGCCACCTTCTGCTTCAGCACATCCTTGACCTGCCGGGCGGAGCCGGCATCGAGGCCGGTCAGCGGCTCATCGAGGATAATCAGCCGTGGGTTGTGGACCAGCGCCCCGGCCAGGGCGACCTTCTGCAGCATGCCTTTGGAAAAGCCGGCGCAACGCTCGTTGGCATGCGGACGGAGACCGAGCCAGTCGATAAGTTCGTTGGACTGGCGTTCGGCCTCACGCGCCTCGATGCGCCAGAGGCCAGCGACGAACTCGAGATATTCGAGCGGGGTCAGCCGGTCGTAGACCATGGGCTCATCGGAAACCCAGGCAACGATGGATTTGGCGGCGATCGGGTCCGTCGCCGTGTCGATGCCGTAGACCGAGATCGCCCCGGCGTCGGGTTTCAGCAACCCCGCCACCATGCGGAGAATGGTGGTCTTGCCGGCGCCGTTCGGTCCGAGCAGGGCGTAGAATTCGCCGGCCCTCACCGTTAACTCGAGATCGACGACGACAGGACGGTCGAAGCTCTTCCGGAGCCCGGAAATGGCGAGGGCGAAATCGGGGGACGGCATGCGAGGCTCCGCTGGGTCTGCTCAAAGACTAGCGTCGAGCCGTTGAGAGGCGCTGAACTGGGCCGGTAAACAAAGAGTAGTTCTCGCTGGGTCGCGTGATCGAACCGGAAAAATCTGCAACTCTTCCTGATTACGCTCCTATTGCAGCCCCACCGCATCGACTATACCCCCGATGCAGCCGCCATCGGTGGGGCGGGCGGCGCGGATCAGCTTGCCCAGATTGGGCGGGTCGGCGGGCGCGCCCCAGAGGCCGATGGTGATCTCGCTGATGATGCGGCGCTTGCCGTCGTCGTCGCAGGCGATGCGGACGCGCTGGCCGGCGCCCCGGCCGAAAGCGTCGTCGAAGGCTTCGCGGATCTGGTCGCGGGTCAGGGTCTTGCCGATACTGTCGGCGAAGAGGTCACGCACCTTCGAGGCGTTGAGGGCGGCCAGCAACTGGGTGGCGGTGGCGTAGTAGCGCGCCTCGTCAGCGCCGAAGCAGCTGCCGTGCTTGATCCACTCGTGCCGCTCGAGTTGCGAGCGCGTGCCGGGCATCACCTCGTCGAGCGTCTTCTGCAGCGCGGTTGGAAGCTCGACCGGGGGCAGGGCCGACCAGCGGCCGTCGCGATCGAGCTGTTCGAGCTGGCTCGATACCTCGCAATACTCCCCGGTTGGCCAGAGCCCGTGCAGCGAGAAGTGGTTGGCATCGAACCGGGTGCGGCTCTGCTGGCGACATTCCGGCTTGCCGGCAGCGCCTTCGCAGAAGGCGGGCTGCCAGCTCGCAGCCAGAATTAGGAACTGCTCGGAAGCCCTGGAAGGCGTTGTGGGTTCCGGCTTTGGCGCGGGCTCGGCCGGGGCAGGGGCTGTGGCGACCACCGTCGGGGGATCCGTCGGCTTCAACCAGAGGTAGACCGCCCCGCCGATGAGGAAAGCCAGCAGCAGGGCGGTAATGAACCTCGGATTCATCCGCTCAGCGCTGCGTCACGTAGCCGTCGGGCACGCCCCTTGTGGCGAGCACGAACTGCCAGACCTGCAGCACCTTGGCGCGGAAGCCGCCGGCGCAGCAGAGCAGGTAGTATTTCCACAGGCGGTAGAACCGCTCCTCCTCGGGGTTCCGATCCTTCTTCCAGTTGCGCTCGAAGTTCTCGTACCAGGCGACCAGCGTCTTGTCGTAGTGCGGCCCGATATTGTGGACGTCGATGACGCTGAACAGCCCGTCGATGGCCTTGCCGATCTGTGCCATCGAAGGGATGACGCCGCCCGGAAAGATGTACTTTTCCAGCCATGCTTCGATCGTCTCGGTCGACCACTGGCTGCCGATGGTGTGCATCATGAACAGCCCGTCATCCTTGATGACGCTGCGTGCCTTCTCGAAATAGGTGCGGTAGTTCTTGTGCCCGACATGCTCGAACATGCCCATCGAGACGGCGTGGTCGGTCTTGCCCTCGAACTGGCGGTAGTCCTGCACGCGGAACTCGATCGGCAGGCCTTTGTAGCGCTCACGGCCATAGGCTGCCTGGTCGGGTGAGACGGTGACGCCCACACAGTTGGCGCCATACTTCTCCGCCGCAAAGCCCATGAAGGCGCCCCAGCCGCAGCCGATGTCCCACACAGTCTGACCTGGTTGCACGCCGATCTTGCGACAGACCATGTCGAGCTTGGCTTCCTGTGCGTCATCGAGATTGGTGACGCCCTCGGGCCAGTAGCCGCAGGAGCCGGTCATGCGCTTGTCGAGCGAGGCCTTGTAGGCCTCGGTTTCGTTGTAGTGCATGGCGGCGACGCGTCGCGAACGCGTGATGTTCTGCATGTTCATGATGCGGGCCTGGACGATCTGCCAGACCAGGTTGGTGGTGACGCGCACGCCTTCGGGGACGCGTGAGCGCAGCACCCGGTTGAAGAACTCCGCCATGTCGGCAACGTCCCAGATGCCGTCCATATAGGCTTCGCCGAGGCCAAGGGTGCCCTGGCCGTATAATCGCTTCCAGAACTCTTCGGAGTGGATCTGAGGGTCCCACGGGTTGGGACCGTTCAACGTGATATCTGCCTCCTTGAGGAGGACTTCCATTTGTGGGGTGGCTCCCATCGAATCCCTGCTCGCTAAATAGACAAACGCGGGAGAGCCAATGCCCCTCGGGGAGGCAAGTCAAGGGCGGCAGGGGTGCCCTGCCGCCCTTGGTGGTCAGAGCGTGATGCGGTACTCGCCGAAGCCGTTTTCGCTGGTCTTGCCAGTCGCTTCGATCTTCACCGCGGTGACGTCGGCGAGGTGTTCGGCGGCTTTTGGGCCGGTCTCGAACAGCACGGTACCGCCGATCGGGGCGAGCGACCAGTTGCTGTCCGCCTTGGGCTCGATGGTCTTCTGATCGATGATGTAGCGCACGATGATATCGCGGTTGGTATCGGGGCCCTTGAAGATGATCTTGTCGGGCCCGATGCCGGGGAAGGTTCCGCCGCCACCGGCGCGATAGTTGTTGGTGGCGACCACGAACTTCTGCGCTGGATCGATCGGCTTGCCGTCGAATTGCAGGTCGATGATGCGACTCTCGGTGTTGCCGAGGTCCTCGCCCTTGGGGCCGTATTTCGACGGCTTGGTGACGTCGATCTTGTAGGTGACGCCGTCGATGACGTCGAAGTTGTAGGCCGGGAAATCGAGGTTGATCAGCGGCTGGTCGGCGCCGCCTGCTGCCACCTGATTGAAGATGCCGGCCGAGCGATCGAGCCAGTTCTGCACATCCTGGCCGGTGATCACCACAGCCTGGATGGTGTTGGGGTAGAGGTAGAGATCGGCGACATTCTTGATCGCCACCGGCCCCACCGGCACATCGGTGTAATAGTCCGGGCCGCCACGGCCTCCGGCCTTGAACGGCGCCGCGGCGCTCAGCAGGGGCAGGGCCTCGTACTCCGTGCCCTTCAGCATCTGCGTGAGGTACCACTTCTGGGCGATGTTGACGATCTGCACGCTCGGATCGTCGGCGACGAGCGCGAAGTAGGAGTGGAGCGGGGCGGCCGTCTCGCCAACCGGGCGGCGAATATAGGCGAGGGTCTCGTCGTGGTCGTCCTGCGCTGCGGCGAGGATGCCGGCGACGCTTTCGACCAGCGGCTTCACCTTGCCCTCGACGCGCTCGAAGATCGGGCGGGCCTCGGCCGTATGCGAGACGACGCTCCACTTGCCGTCATCGGCCTTTTCGAGCAGCAGGTCGATCAGGCCCATATGCGAACCCCAGAAGCCGGCCATCACGGCGGGCTTGCCGGCGAGCGTCCCGGCGGTGAGGTCGGCGCCTTCGAGGCCTTCAAAGTCCTTGGAGTTGGGGAACACCAGGTGCTGGTGGCCGGTGACGATGACGTCGAGGCCCTCGACCGCAGCCAGCTGCAGGGCGGCGTTCTCGGCCTTGGGCTGACCGGTGTCGGCGGCGATGCCGGTATGGGCGAGGGCAATGACCAGGTCGGCGCCTTCCGCACGCATCTTCGGGATATAGGCCTTCGCCGTCTCGACGATGTCGCGGGTGTCGACCTTGCCGGCGAGGTGGGTGTTGTCCCAGGTCATGATCTGCGGCGGCAGGAAGCCGATGAAGCCGAGCTTGATGGTCTGCTTGGCGCCGGCGCCGTCAACCAGTTCCTTCTCGACGATCTTGTAGGGCGCAACATAGGTGGTGTCGGCCAGCGGATCGGCGCCGAGTTCGCCCTTGGCGAGGTTGGCCGAAACGATCGGGAAATTGGCGGCAGCGATGGCGGCGTCGAGGAACTCGAGGCCGTAGTTGAACTCGTGGTTGCCGAGTGTGCCGACCTCGTAGCCCAGGGTGTTCATCGCGGCGATGATCGGGTGCGGCTCGTTGGTCAAGCCCTTTTCGTAGGCGATGTAGTCGCCCATCGGGTTGCCCTGGATGACGTCGCCATTGTCGATGAGGATCGAGTTGCCGGCTTCGGCGCGGATCGAATCGATGATCGACGCGGTGCGGGCGAGGCCGAGCGTGTCGTTGGGCGCATCGGCGTAATAATCATAGGGAAACACCGCGACGTGCAGGTCAGTGGTTTCCATCAGGCGGAGGTGGGCCTGGCCGGCGGCTGCCTGCACCGCGAAGGGGTGCAGCACCACGGCGGCGCCCAGCGTCGCCGAGCCGGCGAGGAAGGCGCGGCGGGAAATTGAGTAATTGTAGTTCATTGACGTCTCCCACAACATTTGAACAAAGCGCGACCAGACGGAACGTCGGCTCTCCTGGCCGGTTATCCCGCATGGCGATCTGGGCTTCAGATGCCGCCGCGACGTGACGTTGGAATGACGACGGCAATTGTGACAGTGGCCTTTCTGGACCGTTTGGTCAAATTTGCTGTCGCAAGGCGAATGGCAGTATTGTTACTGGGCTGGTCCCATGGAGATTCCGGATGAAGTGGCAAGGGCGTGAGCGCAGTTCGAACATCGAGGACCGGCGCGGCCAGGGTGGCGGCAACATGGGCGGCCTTGGCGGCGGCCGCATTCCGATCCCGATGGGACGCGCCGGCGGCGGTGGCCTGGGGCTGGTCGGCATCATAGTCGTCTTGGGGATCATCTGGTTCGCCACAGGGCAGAACCCGATCGACATTCTTACGGGCGGTGGTGGGGGGACGACGACCTCGCAGAACCAGCAATGGGCGCCGCCCCCGACAAATGCCGGCGAGGATGAACTCGCCAACTTCGTCGGCGTGGTGGTCAAGGATACCGAGAACCTGTGGGGTGAGGTGTTCCAGCAGAACAACCTGACCTACCAGCCGCCCAAGGTGGTGCTGTTCTCGGGCGCCACGCAGTCGGCTTGCGGCACGGCGCAGTCGGCCTCGGGGCCGTTCTATTGCCCCAACGACAAGAAGGTCTACATCGATCTCAGCTTCTACGATCAGTTGCGCCGCCAGTTCGGCGCGCCGGGCGACTTCGCCCAGGCCTATGTGATCGCGCACGAGATCGGCCATGCGGTACAGGACCAGACCGGGGTGCTGCCGGAGTTCAATCGCCAGCGGGCGTCGATGAGCCAGGAACAGCAGAACGCCTATTCGGTGCGAGTCGAACTCCAGGCCGACTGCTATGCCGGAGTGTGGGCGAACTACGTCAACCGCGAGAACCTCTTGGAGCAGGGCGACACCGAAGAGGCGATCACCGCGGCCAACGCTATCGGTGACGACACGCTGACCCGCGGGCAGGTGGCCGAGCGCAATTTCACGCACGGCACCTCGGCGCAGCGCATGGCGTGGCTCAAGAAAGGCATGCAGACTGGCGACGTGAGCCAGTGCGATACGTTCAAGGGTTCGATCTAGGACAACAGAAAATGGGGCTGATCCCCGCGGGTGCACTGCCGCATGTGAAGCGGTTCGGCTGGTCCGGCGTCCTGGCGCTGGGCGTGGTGATCGTGATGCTGGCGGGGATCAATCCCATCACGTTGATCAGCGGCAAGGTTTCGCCGCCGCCGCCGCCGACCTCGATCACCGGCGTGCCGGCGAGTTCGGCCAGCATCGAGCAGATCGCCGCCTATCCGCCGATCGTCGGCAGCGAGGCGGAGCTGATGTGGCGGCGCTTCTTCTGGCAGACGGCGATCCGCTTTCCGCGCGTGACGATGAGCGTGGTTGAAAGCCCGAGCGCGTTTGGCTGCGGCATGGCGGGCAAGGACCTGACGGTGTTCTACTGTCCCGAGAACCGGCTGGTTTACGTGGATAGCAGCGCCTATGAGCGGCTGCGGACGAAATTCCCGCTCGGGGCCGACTACGCCATGGCCTACCTCGTGGCCGAAGCCTATGGGCACCACGTGCAGTGGGCGCTCGGGGTGTTCACCGATCTGGTGGCGCTGCAATCGCTGAGGGATGTGGACCGGATCACTGCGCTGGAGCGGCAGATCGACCAGCAGGCGGCGTGCTATGCGGCGATGTGGACGATCACCGCGGGGATCGATGAGTTGAACAAGAACGCTGCGGTAATGGCGGCGGTCGGCGCGGTGGAGGCCAATCGCGGCAACGCCATCATCAACCTGCCGCTCGGTCGGGTGGTGCCCGAGGTACTGACGGCGGCGAGCCCTGAGGCGCGGGCCTTCTGGTACGACAAGGGCTATGCCATCCCGGCGCCGGGCAGTTGCAAGCTCGAAAAGATCGCTGCCGAAGGGCTGGTGTGAGATGAGCGGCCGGCTCGATGGATTGCGGATCGAACGCTTCTTCGACGACGGCACCTATCCCAACAGCGCGCTGCCCCTGTTGTTCTACGAGGAGGCGTTGCCGCGCGACCAAGCCGATGCCGAGGCGATGGAGGCGCTGTTCGCGGCCAATGGCTGGCCGCCGGCCTGGCGAGCTTCGGTGTTCACCTACCACCACTATCACTCGACCGCGCATGAGACGCTCGGTGCCGTCCGGGGCTCGGCGCGGCTGCTGCTCGGCGGGCCCGAGGGCCGCGAGTTCGATGTCGAACCGGGCGACGTGATCGTCATTCCCGCGGGCGTGGCGCATCGGCGACTCGATTCGAGCGGTGATTTCCTCGTGGTCGGCTGCTATCCGCCAGGACAGAACTGGGACCTGTTGCGCGGCGAGGCCGGCAATCGACCGGCCGCCGACCGCAATATCGAACGGGTGCCGCTGCCGCGCACCGATCCGGTGGGTGGCGCAGGCGGGCCGCTGGCGAAGCACTGGCGAGTGGGAACTCGTTAATCGGCCTCGGAATAGGGTGCGCGCCGACACGCTCGGGGCTTATTCGATGTCGCTCGATCTCACCACGCTCTATCTGGTTTCCGCCATGGTGACCGGCATGTCGGGGCTGCTGTTCCTGCTCGACATGCGCGGCCGACCCGATCCGGCGCTGCGCTGGTGGGGACTGGCCTTCCTGTTCGCCATCACTCCGGCAGTGATCTACGCGCTGGCCGGGCAGGCGCCCGAGTTCGTGGTGCTCAACCCGATCGGCAACGGCCTCGTGGTCGCCGGCAGCGCGCTGCTCTGGGTGGGGGCCCGTGCCTTCAGCCACAAGCGCACGCCGGTGCTGGCCTGGGTGGGACCGGCGGTGCTGGCCGCCGCGCTGCCCTTCGCGCTCGAGCAGCCGCTGGTGACCTGGAGCGGTTTTCCGCTGCTCGCCGGCGGGGTGGTGGTGTTCAACATGCTGGCGGCGCTCGAATGCTGGCGACCGGTAGGGCCGCGGATGCGCAACCACGTGGTGCTGGCTGTCGCCTGGGCCGGCGGCTCGGTGTTCTACCTGTTCCGGCTGATCGCATTCGTGGCGTTCGGGCCCGACGATCCGCGTTTTGCCGTCGCGTTCGGTTCCGAGGCGGCGACAATCTGCGTGCTGCTGCTGATCGTCATCTCCAGCTTCTCGATGGTGGCCCTGGGCAAGGAGGTCTCCGAGGCTGCACTGAAACAGGCGGCGACACGCGATGGCCTAACCGGGGTGCTGAACCGGTCGGAGTTCACGCGGCTGGCTGAGCCGAGGATCCGCGGCGCAGCCGAGCAGGGGGAAGGCTATGCCCTGCTGTTGCTCGATCTCGACCACTTCAAGCGGATCAACGATACGCATGGCCACGCGATCGGCGACGAGGTGCTGGCCAGCGTCGCGGCAGCGGTGAGCCGCTGCCTTGGGCCGCGCGACCTGTTCTGCCGCTATGGCGGGGAAGAGTTCGCGGCCCTGCTGCCCGGCGCGAGCCCTGATGTCGCCGGCGTGGTGGCAGAACGGGTATTGCGGGCGGTGCGTGGCGTCATGGTCTGGACCCCGGCCGGTCCGTTGCGGCCGACCACCAGCATCGGCATTGCAGCAGCGAACATCGAATCGATGGATCTGGGGGCGCTGATGCGAGTCGCCGATATCGCGCTTTATCGCGCCAAGCGAAGCGGCAGGGACCGCGTCGAGGGCGGAGCGGCAGCGCCGGAAGCGCCGTCAAAAACCCTGCTAAACGCGTGAATCTGCGATCGGTTCCCCGTTCTCGTTGGGTTCCCACCGACCCTCAAAATGACCAGCAAATGATCGCCACGAAGCCGCGATCCAGCCGGTTTGCGATCACAATCAGGCTTAGTCTTTGTCCTCGCCGACAGCGTTGAGGCTGTGGGCCGGACCTGGGCCACCGGGTGCCGTTTTGAACCTCACATGGAAGGACAAAACTCCATGAAGAAGCTCCTGATCACCATCGCAGCCATTGGCCTTTCCTCGGCGGCTTTCGCCCAGGCGGCGGCAGTCACCTTCACGTCGGTCGATGCCGACACCAGTGGCGGTGTGAGCCTTGCCGAGGCACAGGTTGCCTGGCCTGATCTGACCCAGGAGGCGTTCGACGCCGCCGATACGAGCAAGGACGGTTCGCTCGACCAGGCCGAGTTCGATGCCTACGTAGCGACGCTTCCGGCTCCGGCCGCGCAGTAATTCGGCCAGCCATGGCTGAGAGGGGTCGCCCGGCCACCGGCGGCCCCTTTTTCTTTGGGCCCGGCGATTACTCGCCGGCCTTCACCTGCTCGGGCACCTGCGCCATGCCCTTCTGGGCTCGTACTAGGTTGAGGAACCGAGTGAACAGGTAGTGGCTGTCGTGCGGGCCGGGGCTGGCTTCCGGGTGATACTGCACCGAAAAGATCGGCTTACCCTCGACTTCGAGGCCGGCGTTGGAGCCGTCGAACAGCGAGACATGGGTCTGCTTGACGTTACCGGGGAGGCTCTCGGTATCCACGGCAAAGCCGTGGTTCATCGAGGTGATCTCGACCTTGCCGGTGGTCAGGTCCTTGACCGGGTGGTTCGCGCCGTGGTGGCCCTGATGCATCTTCTGGGTCTTGCCGCCGACGGCGAGGCCGAGCAACTGGTGGCCGAGGCAGATGCCGAACATCGGCTTGCCGGTTTCCATCAGCGTCTTGATCGTCGGCACGGCATACTTGCCGGTCGCCGCCGGATCGCCCGGGCCGTTGGAGAGGAAGATGGCGTCGGGATTGTGCGACATCACATCCTTGGCGGTGGCGGTGGCCGGAACGACGGTTACCCGCGCGCCCTGGTCGGCGAGTTGGCGCAGGATGTTGCGCTTGGCGCCGTAGTCGATGGCGACGACGTGGAATTCCGGGTTATCGAGCCGGCCATAGCCTTCGGTCCGGGTCCAGGAGGTCTGGTCCCAGTGGTAGGTCTGCGCGGTGGTGACCTCGCGGGCGAGATCGAGCCCTTCGAGGCCGGGGAAGTTCTTCAGCTCAGCCTGCATCGAAGGCTCGTGGAAGTAGCCGTCGGGGGCGTGCGCGATGACGCCGTTCGGCATGCCGTTCTCACGGATGCGGGCGGTGAGCGCCCGAGTATCGACGCCGGCAATGCCGATGATGTTGCGCTTTTTCAGCCAGGCATCGAGCTTTTCGACCGCCCGGTAGTTCGACGGGTTGGTGATGTCGGCGCGCAGCACGCAGCCGCGGATGCCCGAGAGCGCGGCCATGTTGACCGTCTCGATATCCTCGTCGTTGGTGCCGACATTGCCGATATGCGGGAAGGTGAAGGTGATGATCTGCCCGGCATAGGAGGGATCGGTGAGGATCTCCTGGTAGCCGGTCATCGCAGTATTGAAGCAGACCTCGCCTGCCGCATGGCCAACGGCGCCGATGCCGTGCCCTTCGAGGCGGGTGCCGTCCTCGAGCAGCAGGAGGGCGGTCGCAGGTTTTTGCTGCCAGCCGGTCATGGCGGGGCTCCAAGGGTTCGGGTCGGTGTCGGTTGAGGGCTCTCCTTAGAAGGGGCCCGGCCCAAGCGCAAGTGGCGCTCGGGTATTATTGCGCTATATGGGGTGCGGCATAGAGGGGACAGGCGCGGTGCGTGCGATCGAGCGTGAGATCGGTGGAGTGTTCGTTCCGGTGAGCGACATCGAACGAGCCAGGGACTGGTACCGCGGCTTGCTCGGGCTGCAGCCGGGCGGCGAAATCTTCTTCGGGCACATCCACGTGCTGCCGATGACGGAAGGCAGCGGGCTGGTGCTCGACAGCAAGGGGTTCGCCGGACCGCATGACAAGAAGCCGGCGTTTCACTTCAACACGTCCGATGTGCACGCCGCTCGCGAACAGGCGGTCGCCGCCGGCGCCACGGAGGTGGGCCCGGTGACCGACGGGGTGTTCTTCACCTTCAAGGACCCGGACGGAAATCTGTTGATGGTGGCCGACGTGCCGCCTGCACCAAGGAGCTAATGAATGCGTGAAGCGATCAGCGAAGGCTACAAGACGGCGCTGAAGGTGGGCGACAAGCGGCGCACCGCGACGCTGCGTGCCGTGAACGCGGCGATCAAGGACAAGGACATCGACGCGCGCGGGCAGGGCAAGGGCCCGCTCGGCGACGAGGACGTGCTGGCGTTGCTGCAGAAGATGGTGAAGCAGCGCGAGGAATCGCTCGGCATCTACGAGAAGGCCGGCCGTGAGGACCTGGCGATGGTCGAGCGTGAAGAGATCGCCATTCTCAGCGAGTTCCTGCCCCAGGGGCTGAGCGAGGCTGAGGTCGAAGCCGCCATCATCGACGCGATCAAGAAGACCGGTGCCGCTGGCGCCAAGGACATGGGCAAGGTCGTGGCTTCGCTGAAGGCCGATTTCCCTGGCCGTATCGACTTCGGCAAGGCGTCCGCCAAGATCAGGACAGCCCTCGCAGGCTAGAGCGCCCTAGGCGGCGAGCCGGAGCTCCGGGCCGTGGACGCGGTTGCGCCCCGCGTCCTTGGCCCGATAGAGCAGTTCATCGGCAGCACGCAACAGCGCGTCGAAGGTCTCCGGGCGCGGCGAGGCGATGGCGATGCCGGCGCTGACGGTGGGCGGACCGAAATCGCCCGGCAGCGGATCGGTGCCGGCGAATTCGAGCCGGATAGCCTCAGCGAGGGCGTGCACCGCGGCTGCGCTGGTGGAGTGCACCAGCAGGCAGAACTCTTCGCCGCCCAACCGGGCAGCCACGTCCTCGGGACCGAGGGCGCGCGACAGGATGGCGGCGAAACGCACCAGCACCTCGTCGCCTATGGCGTGGCCGAAACGATCATTGATGGTCTTGAAGTCGTCGAGATCGAGCATGATCACGGCGGTAGCCGGCGCCACCGGCGCGTCGCCGGCGAAGCTGAACAGGGCGCGGCGGTTGAGCAGGCCGGTCAGCGCATCGGTCATGGCCAGGCGGCGATGCGCCTCGGTGATGCGGAACTGATGCAGCGCCATGGTCACGGCGCCGGCGGCGGCGAGCGCTGCGAGCAGCGCGATCGAGTTGAGGTCTTCGGCCCAGTTATGCGGGCGGGCGGTCAGCACCCACTGCCCCCCGGCGAACAGAACCACGGCGCAGAGCGCGAAGGTCACCGCAGTGGCCCCGTAGAGGGCGGACTTCGCCAGCATGGCCAGCGGCGTGTTGGCACGGGCCACCCAATGCTCGCGGCCGGCAGCGAGGAAGAAGCCCGCTGCCGCAATGTTCATCACCATGGTGCCTACGCCACTGAGACCGACGGCAAACAGGGCTGTCATGAGCGTGGTTGCCCCCGCCCAGGCAACCAGCGCCGAGCGCCACGGCGTGCGGCCGGCCGAGAACTGGGTACAGCCGAGATAAATGAAGGCAAAGCCGGCGAGCAGCAGTGCAAAGGCGATGCACTGCACCGCCGGATCGTAGGTTTCGAACCAGCCATAGAGCATTGAGCCGGGCGCCACGAAGCCGAGGCCCAGACCCCAGCTCAACAAATAGTAATCCCGCTGCGAACCCAGCCAGGTGATGACCAGGGTCAGCATCAGGGCGGTGGCGGAAAAGCCGATGGCGATGAGCAGGGATGTCTGGTCGAGCACTGGGGAATCGGGTCGGACGCGGGCGTGGGTGCATCGTACCGGAGTGGCGCCATCGGCGGGGAAATGCGCCCGCCGATGGTAAAGAATATCCTGCGTCTCAGGCCTCGCTGGTCGCCGCGGCGGAGCCGCGGCGCTCGAGCCACCAGGAGAGGCTGGCGGTTCCCGCCGCGCAGAGGCTGGTGACGACGCCAACCGCCGGGATATCGGCATAGCTGACGCCAGCGCTGAGCAGCATGGCGCCGATGAAGGCGCCGCCGGCGATGCCGATGTTGAAGGCAGTCGAGATCAGCGACGAGGCCAGGTTGGGCGCCGAATGAGCGGCTGCGATGACGCGCGCCTGCAGCGGGGTGGAGAATGCGAAGCCGAGGATCGAGGTGCCGAGCAGGTTCACCGTCATCCACACCTTGTCGTGCATGGCGAACAGCATGGTGAAGTAGAGCAGGGCCTGCAGCAGCAGCACTGTCAGCAGCGTCGGCATCGGCTTCCAGTCGGTGCCGCGGCCGCCCAGATAGATGCCGAGCATCGAGCCGATGCCGCCGACCAGCAGGTAGATCGGGATGATGTCGGGGTGAAGCCGAGTGACATTGAGCATGATCGGCACCTGGAAAGTGCCGAAGGCGAGGGCGCCGATCATCACGAAGGTGATGGTCAGGTAGGAGAGCCAGACCTCCTGGTGGCGCAGTTCGCGCGCCTGCTCGCCGAAGGTGGCGTGACGGTCACCCTCCTGGCGCTTGTCGCGCGGCAGCTTCAGGAAAAGCACGATCGCGGCAATGGCGCCGAGCGCTGCGACGGCGAGGAAGGGGACGCGCCAGCCGAAGTGGAGCCCGATGGCGCTGCCACCGGGCAGGCCGAGGAGATTGGCGACGGTGATGCCGGAGATGAACAGCGAGAAGGCGGCGCCGCGGCGCTCGGGTGGCACGAGGCCGACGACGACGACGTTGCCGGCGCCGAAGAACACGCCGTGGGCGCAGGCCGAGAGCAGCCGCGCCGCCAACAGCAGGCCGTAGTCGGGGGCGATGGCGCACAGGACCTGGGCGAGCGAAAACACGATCATCAGGCTGATCAGCACGTTGCGTTGCGAGAAGCGCGAGGTGAAGACGGTCAGCACCGGCCCGCCGACGGCGACGCCGATGGCATAGGCGCTGACCAGCAGGCCTGCGACCGGAATGGTCACCGCCAGATCCTCGGCCAGCGGCGGCAGGATGCCGGAGATGACGAACTCGGCCGAGCCGACTGCGAACGCAGCCAGCGCCAGGGCGTAAATGGCGATCGGCATGACTATCCTCAAAGTATCCGGGGCGGGTCAGACCATGCCGCGCCACAGGAAGCAAGCCGGATAAGCAGCGGTGCCTAACCCCGATACAAGGCTTGGCGGGGCGGCAAAAACAGCTAACCTTCGATGAGGCAACAACATTGGAGGCGGACCGATGGCTGTATCAAGTGACACGAGGAAACGCTGGGCGTGGATCACCGGGCTGAGAGGCCTGCTGATGTTGCTGGCGGGGCTCTATGCAGTGTTCTTCCCGGCGCAGGCCTTGGCGATACTGGTGATCGCCGGCGGTGCATTGTTGCTGGCGGATGGCGTGCTCGGGCTGTGGAGCCTGACCTTCGGTGGTGCCAAGACCGGAAACTTCTGGTTTGACGTGGTGCGCAACGTGCTGGCCATCATTACCGGCGTGCTGATCCTGCTGTCGCCGTTCCTTGCGACTTTGCTGACAGCGACGCTTCTCGTCTATCTCGTCGCGTTCCAGTCGATCTTCGTCGGCGTCATGGAGATTTGGGTAATCATCCGGGAGCGCGAGCAATATGCGCGGATCTGGCCGGTGCTACTGTCGGGGGCGCTCTACGTGCTGTTCGGCATCGCGCTGCTGTTCTGGCCAGTGTTCAGCGCCCTGGTGTTCGTGACGCTGGCGGGCATCCTCGCCATCATCTTCGCGATCGGCCTGTTCGGGCTGGCGTGGCGGATGTTCAAATCGGCGGGTGATCCCGCGGGCACCAAGTCCGTGAGCTGAGGAGGGAAGAATGGCTACCGATAGCGCCTTACCCTGGCCGAGCATTTTCGCAGGCGTGCGCGGCGTATTGATGCTGGCAGGCGGAATTTTCGCATTGATCTCGCCGCAGCTGGCGCTGGCGACCCTGGTGTGGGTCGGTGGCGTGATCGTCATCATCGATGGAGCGCTGGGGCTGTGGGGGCTGCTGTTCGGCGGCCGCACCAGCTCGCGGCTCGGCGTCGCCATCGCCCGCCATATCCTCGCGATTCTCGCCGGCATTCTGATCGTGGCGTTCCCGGCGATGGCGGCGGCGATCGGCATCTCGACGCTGGTGATCCTGGTCGGGATCATGATGATCCTGATCGGGGCGTTCGCGCTCTATGTCGCCGTCGTCGGTCGGGCGTTGCTGCGGCAGGGGACGTTCTGGCCGGAGGTGCTCAGCGCCTCAGCCTACCTGCTGTTCGGCGTGCTGCTGCTGGTGATGCCGCTGAGCAGCGCGCTCGTGCTGGTGAGCATCGTCGGCGTGCTGATGATCCTCTACGGGTTGTTCCAGCTCTACATCGCCTGGCAACTGAGGAGCATCGACGTGAAGGTCGCTTGACTGCCGACGTTGACAGGATCAGCGCGGGCGCTGCTGGGATCGGGGAGCCGGGGTGACCGCATCCCGCTCGCCCGCGGCGCGTTCGATCTCGGTGTTGAAGGCAGCCCCGAGCACCAGGATCTGGGCGGAATTGTACAACCACAGCAGCAGCACCACTGCGGCGGAAACCGAGCCGAAGGTGGCTTCATAGTTGCCCCAGTTCTCGACATAGATCGAGAAGATCGCCCCGGCGAGCAGCCAGAGCAGCGAGGCCAGGATGGCGCCGGGCCAGATATGACTGAACTTGCGCGGGTGGCGGTCGGGGCCCCAGCGGTAGAGTGCGGCAAGAACGAGGATACTGAGCAGCAGCAGTACGGGCCAGCGCAGCGCCAGCGCGATGACTTCCTCGCCCGAGGGCCACGGGATCAGGGCTGGCAGGCCGGCCAGCGCGAGCAAGGCGAGAGCGACGAAGATGGCGCCGCCGATACTGAGCCCAACCGCGTAGGCCAGCGATGTGAAGAAGCCGCGGCGGGCCGTCTCATTGCGAACGCGCGACATGGCATAGAGCAGGGAATCGACCCCGCGCGAGCCGCTCCATAATGCGAAGGGCACGGTGACCAGCAGCCCCAGGCCCAGCGCCACCGGCGGCTGACTGGCCAGCATGTTCAACTGCTCGGCAATGATCCCCTGGGCCATCTGCGGGACGACATCGCCGACGCCCTCGATGGTGTCGGCGACCATCTGGCGGTTGGCGACAATGCCGTAGATCAGCGCCACCGTGGCAATGGCGGGAAAGAACGACAGGAAGCCGAAGAAGGCGACAGCCGCACAACGTGGAGCGTTGTCGCGCTCGAAGAAGAACGATCGCAGCGTTGCCAGAACGATGGCGCGCCAGCGCCCGAACCAGTTGCTCTCAGCTGTTGCGCGGCTTGCTGTCATCTGTGTCATCCACACCCAAACGACGTCCGGTTACCGAGGGTTGCGTAGCGGACAGCGGAGATTGCATTCACCGGAGTGGCGGCGAAGGATGGAAACGCCTACTTATCGCCCATGCGCTTTTCCGACGGCTTCCTCGATGAGATCCGGCAGCGCCTGCCGATCTCGCAGGTGGTGGGCGAGCACGTCATCTGGGACAAGCGCAAGAGCCAGCCGCAGCGCGGCGACATGTGGGCCTGCTGCCCCTTCCACGGCGAAAAGAGCCCGAGTTTTCATGCCGATGACCGGCGCGGCATCTACCATTGCTTCGGCTGCGGGGTATCGGGGGATCACTTCCGCTTCCTGACCGAGAAGGCCGGGATGAGTTTTCCCGAGGCGGTGGAAAAGCTCGCCGGGATGGCCGGGGTGCCGATGCCGGCGCGCGACGAGCGCGACGAGGCGCGGCAGGAAAGCCGGCGCTCGCTTTACGACGTGATGGAAGTCGCCACCCAGTATTTCGAGGCGGCGCTGAGCCACAATATCGGGGCGCGGGCCCGCGGCTATCTCAATGAGCGTGGGGTGAGCGCGGCGGCGCAGACGAAATTCCGGCTCGGCTATTCGCCCGACAGCGCCAACGGATTGAAAGAGCACCTCGCCGCCAACGGTGTCTCGGCCCAGGAGATGGTGGATGCCGGGCTGGTGGTGGTGCGCGAGGACTCCCCGCTGCCCTATGACCGGTTCCGTAACCGGGTGATGTTTCCGATCACCGACCTGCGCGGCAAGGTCATCGCCTTTGGCGGGCGAGCGATGTCGGCGGACGTGCCGGCCAAGTATCTCAACTCGCCCGAGACCGAGCTCTTCAAGAAGCGGATGACGCTCTATAACGGCCAGACCGCCCGCGAGGCAGCGCGCTCCGGCAAGACAGTGATCGTGGTCGAGGGCTATCTCGATGTGATCGCGGCGGTGACGGCAGGTTTCGAGGGCACGGTGGCGCCGCTCGGCACGGCGTTGACCGAAGAGCACCTGCAGCTCTTGTGGCGGATGAGCGACGAGCCGGTGCTGTGCTTCGACGGCGATGGCGCCGGCCAGCGCGCGGCGGCGCGGGCGACCGAGATCGTCCTTCCGCACCTCCAGCCGGGGCGAACGGTGCGGATCGCCACGCTGCCCGAGGGGCAGGACCCCGACGACCTGATCAAGGCGCAGGGTCGCGGCGCCTTCGCCGACGTGATCGACCGGGCACGCTCGCTGTCGGACGTGATCTGGAGCATCGAGACCGGCGGCATCGTGCCGGAGACACCCGAAGCGCGGGCAGCGCTCGAGGCGCGTCTGCGCGCACGGGCCAACGCCATCGGCGAGGCCTCGGTGAAGCGGCACTACATGCAGGCCTTCGACGAAAAGCTCCAGGCGTTCTTCGCACCGGTGCGCAACCAGCGCTGGGAGCGACGCGATGGCGGCGGACAGCGTGGCGGCTTCGACCGGCGCAATTCGCGCGGCGGCAACGCCAGCCCGGTCGGCAGCCGGGGCAGCCCGCGGGTAGTGGTGTCCGATACGCTGAGGAACTCGCGCCTGTTGAAGCCGGGCAGGGCGGTGGACGCCACGCCGCGCGAGGCGGCGATCCTCGTGACGCTGGTGAATCATCCGGCGCTGGCGGACAGCCGGCTCGAATCACTTGCATCGCTGGAGCTCAGCTCGCCGACCTCGCGGAACCTGTTGGGCACCATGCTCGACCTGGTGACTAGGGATCACGACATCAGCGCCGAGGCGCTGAATGCCGCACTTGGAGCCCGCGGCTTCGGCGAACAGCTCGACAAAATGCGGGATTTGCTGGCCCGCCAAGGGGTTTGGCAAAGCGGGGCGGAAATCGCCGATCCGGACGCCGAGATCGGATTACGTCATGCCCTGGCCTTGCATTACAAATCCGTTGAGCTAAATAAGGCGCTGAAGGCAGCCGAATTGGCGCTGGGCGACGACCCGAGCGAGGAAACATTCGAACGGCTGCGGGACATCCAGAACCAGATCACCACCGTCGATGGCACAGAGGCATTGATCGAAGGGTTTGGTTCGTTATCGGGGCGCGCGACACGGAGCTTTTAGTTAAGGCTACGGGTACGCGCGATTTCGCTTATGGGCGAATCAGCACCGGTGACGAACAAGTGACGGCATATCGGAAACCGTCGCGCCAGCCCGTCCCTTTACGATGTCTCAAGCCGTGACCACTTAACGACTATCGGCGCCCTCCCGATCGGGCACCCGGAGCAGCAAGCTAGATGGCCACCAAGGCAGCGACCCAGACCAAGACCAAAGACGCAGAGAAGCCGGAAGTTGCCGGCGCAGCCGGTGGGGCAGAAGCGCCCGACAGCCCGCTGCTCGACCTATCCGATGCCGCAGTAAAGAAGCTGATCAAGACCGCCAAGAAGCGCGGTTACGTCACCTATGAAGAACTGAATGCCGTTCTGCCCTCGGAGGAGGTCAACTCCGAGCAGATCGAGGACATCATGGCGATGTTCTCCGATATGGGCATCAACGTCGTCGACGAGGACGAGGTCGAAGAGGCCGAGCCCGATACCCCGGAAGAGGAATCGACCGAGCTCGCCGAACGGACCGGCACCGCCGTCGCCTCCAAGTCCAACACCCGCGAAGGCAGCGATCGCACCGATGATCCGGTGCGCATGTATCTGCGCGAAATGGGCTCGGTGGAACTGCTCAGCCGCGAGGGCGAAATCGCCATCGCCAAGCGCATCGAGGCCGGTCGCGAGACCATGATCGAGGGCCTGTGCGAGAGCCCGCTGACCTTCCAGGCCATCATTATCTGGCGCGACCAGCTGGCTAACGCCGAAATTCTGCTGCGCGACATTATCGACCTCGAGGCCACCTATGCCGGCCCCGACGCCAAGCAGGCCGCCCCGGTGATGCCGTCCGAGATCGAGCGTCCGGCCTCGGTCAAGGAGGAGCCCAAGGCCGCCGCCAAGAAGCCGGCGCCGCGCGCCGCTTCGGGCGACGACGAGGACGACTACGTTCCCGACGAGCCGCAGGCGCCGCAGGATCCGGTCGAGGAAGAAGACGACGACTTCGAGAACTCGCTGTCGCTTTCGGCGATGGAAGCCGAGCTGAAGCCGCAGGTGGTCGAGACCTTCGACCGCATCGCCGAAGCCTATGGCAAGATGCGCAAGATGCAGGACCGGCATGCCGAGGACCGCATGGCGGGCAACGCCCCGGCGACCGCTGCAGACTTGAAGAAGCTCGAGGGCCTGCGCTCCGAAGTGATCACCGACGTGAAGTCACTGTCGCTGAACCAGAGCCGTATCGAAAGCCTGGTCGAGCAGCTCTACGACATCAACAAGCGCCTGGTGCGTCTCGAGGGGCGCCTGCTGCGCCTCGCCGAGAGCTATGGCGTCAAGCGTGAGAACTTCCTCGAGGCCTATTACGGCAGCGAGCTCGACCAGAACTGGATCGAAACCGTCGCGACGCTGTCGGGCAAGGGCTGGGCGGAATTCGCCAAGCGCGAGGCCGATACGGCGAACGAGCTGCGCGGCGACATCCAGACGCTTGCGACGGAAACCGGCCTCGATATCGCCGAGTACCGCCGGATCGTCCACAAGGTGCAGAAGGGCGAGCGCGAAGCGGCGATCGCCAAGAAGGAGATGGTGGAAGCCAACCTTCGCCTGGTGATCTCGATCGCCAAGAAATACACCAACCGCGGCCTGCAGTTCCTCGATCTGATCCAGGAAGGCAATATCGGCCTGATGAAGGCGGTCGATAAGTTCGAGTATCGCCGTGGCTACAAGTTCTCGACCTATGCGACGTGGTGGATCCGCCAGGCGATCACCCGTTCGATCGCCGATCAGGCCCGCACCATCCGTATTCCGGTGCACATGATCGAGACGATCAACAAGATCGTCCGTACCTCGCGCCAGATGCTGCACGAGATCGGCCGCGAGCCGACCCCGGAAGAGCTGAGCGAAAAGCTGCAGATGCCGCTCGACAAGGTCCGCAAGGTCCTGAAGATCGCCAAGGAGCCGATCAGCCTGGAGACGCCGATCGGCGACGAAGAGGATTCGAACCTCGGCGATTTCATCCCGGATGTGAACGCCATCCAGCCGATCGATGCGGCGATCCAGTCGAACCTGCGTGAGACCACGACGCGCGTGCTGGCGTCGCTGACGCCGCGCGAGGAACGCGTGCTGCGCATGCGCTTCGGCATCGGCATGAACACCGACCACACGCTCGAGGAAGTGGGCCAGCAGTTCAGCGTGACGCGCGAGCGTATCCGCCAGATCGAGGCCAAGGCACTGCGTAAGCTGAAGCACCCGAGCCGCAGCCGGAAGCTCCGCAGCTTCCTCGACAACTAGGAGAGGGCGAACCCATGTCGTTCTGGAAGAACCTCTTCGGTGGTGGTGGCAGCGGGTCGGCGGGCAAGTCGATCGAGCCGGCGGTGGTGGCGGAGGAGGCCTACAAGGGCTTCACCGTGAAGTCGCTGATCATGCCGGTGGGGAGCGAGTACCAGCTCGCCGGGCTGATCGAAAAAGAGATCGACGGCGAGCTCAAGAGCTACAAGTTCGTGCGCGCCGACCGCTTCTCGTCCAAGGAGGACGTGGTCAGCTTCGCGCTCGCCAAGGGCCGGCAGATCATCGACGAACAGGGCGACGGCATCTACCGCCCGTAACGGCTGCTACGCAAACAACAATGGCGCCCTGGGGATGCGGTCGCACCTCCGGGGCGCTCATACGTTACCCCCAAGAGATTGCCGCGAGCGCTGAATTGCGCCGCCAAAAGGAGCTCCCAGAAGATGGCAAAGAAGCCAACCGCCCGCACCGAGTTTGTGCTGTTCGACATCGTCTATGAGGACGGCAGCCAGCGTTCCAACCGCAAGGTGGATGCGAGCCTGCTCGGCGGCCTCGATGGCGATGAGGCGGCCCGCACCGCCATCATGGAGCAGGATCAGGCCATTGCCGAGAAATCCGGCCTGCCGCCGCTGCAGATCAAGAGCATCAGGCGCAGCGGCAAGTAGGGACTCGAGCGCTTCGGGAAAAGTTGCAGACTTTCCTCCTCGGACCTGATCCGAGGATCGAAAGCGCGACAAAATCAATAACCTGGATCTTTCGCGTTCACTCGGACGGTGAAAGGACCTAGACGTCGCCCTCGTAAGGCACTTCCCGCCGCTTCTGCCGGCGCGCCTCGGCATCGGGCAGGATGTGAGCGATGAGCCGCAGGGTGTAACCCACCCGGCCGAGGGAATCGCGCCAGCGATGCCCCAGCGGCCTGGGCATTGCGGCGTGGCCGTCACGATCCCGCTTGAGGTCGCTCCGCTCGGCGTCGGCGGGCTTGTCGCCCCGATAGTGCTCCAGTTGCACCACCGGCGCAGGATCGACCTGAAAGAGTCCGCGGTGCGGAATGACCGGACCACCGCGCGAGAACAGGTACCGATCCACCGACATGTGCGGCAGCCTCGGATCGGCGAGGGCGCGCCGCGCCATGCTTGCCGAGATGATGTAGGCGGCGGCTCCCATATGCGACGCCAGCAACTGGTGCACGCCGAAGCGGCCAGCGACAGTGCGCAGCGCGCGGCCGAGCCGCACGCGTTCGTACATCGTCTCGAGTTTCACCAGATCGGGTCGCAGGCCGCTCGTGAAGGCGGGGTCCAGAAACGCCTTCAGGCCGTCGCCCATGACGGCGTCGTCCTCGAGGATCAGGGCGAACCCATGGCCGGCGTCGAGCATACGGCGCCAGGCCTTCTCGTGGCTCATGACGCAGGCCACTTCGACCTTTGTCATCGCCCATGGATTGCGTGGGTCGGCGTGCGGAACCATGCGCGCTTCGCCCACATCGGCAATGGTCACTGCGTCCACCCGATCGGCCACGATGCCGAGCCGCGTGAACTGCTCTTCCATGAACCGGCGACGATCGAGGCGGGTGCCCAGATTGATGTAGTAGGCCGGGATCTGGCCGGCGGGAAACTCGGTCATCTGGGCGTCGACGCGCCGGCGAAGGGAACGACGACGCGGGGTCCGCGCAGCGCGGGGAGGTCGCGGCCCGCCAGCCGTGCGAGGCGCGCGATATGATCGAGGTGCAAGCCGAGCACGGCGGTCAGGTCGCGCGCCGGGCGAGCGGGGGAGGGCACCCGGGTGACCGCGATATTGCTCTCGCCGACACGATCGGCGGCGTCGAGCTTGTCGAGCTGGATGCAGGGGCTGGGAACGGCCTGCAGCACGCGGCTGCGCAGCAGGTGATAGCCGCCGCGTCCGAACAGGAAGCGGTCGATCCCCATCTGATTACGCAGCGGACTGGCCAACGAGTGCCGAGCCGCGCCGCGGGTGAGGATGTAGGCAGCGCCCCCCATCTGCGAGGAGCACAGTTCGCGCAGATCGCTGGTGCCGACGCGCTGCGCTGCGCTGCCCAGCTTCACCGGGCTGTGGAACGTCTCGAGCTTCAGCAGGTCGGCCCCCAGCCGCTCGGGCAGGTCCGGATCGAGAAAATCGCGCACCGGGGCGGCGATCTGCACATCATCTTCGAGGACCAGGGCCGCGGGTGCGCCGCTCTGCAGCAAGCGTTCCCAGCTGCGCTGGTGGCTGAGCCCGCAGGCGAGGTCGCCCTCGGCCAGCCGCCACAGGCTGTGCGTCGTGCCATGCCACTCGACGAGGCGGCGCGGCACTTCGTCCATGCGCACCGCCTCGATGCGCTCGGCAGCGATGCCAAGCTCAGCGAATTGTCGCTCCATGAATGCCCGGCGATCCGGACGGGAGGCCAGGTTGATGTAGTAGACGGGGATGGTCTGCATCCGTATCGAGATGCCCCAGATCGATCGCAGATGTCCAGACCTAGTCTAGAGCAGGCTTTGCAGGTCGGGCGTCACCGGCAGGCGCAGGTGCCGGGCGCCCCACAAGTCGCCGCTGATGCCGAAGGTGGTAACGACGCGCAGGTGGTTGCCCCAGTGCCTGGCAGCCCGCGCAAGACGCGCGGCAAGCGGCCGAGACCTCCCTGCATGGCGCGAGGATGCGCGCTGGGGCGTCAAGTCGCTGCGCCCCGCCTCTTGTCGCCCCGCAGCGGTGTGATCGAGCTGGATGGCAAGGGCCGGGACGGCCTGGAGGATGCGAGCCTCGTAGAAGACGCCGCCTTGACGGCCGAACAGCAGGCTGTCCAGCGGCACGGCGTCGAGGTCGCCGCGCACCAGCAGTCTGGCGGCGAGGCGGCTGGTCATTACATAGGCGGCCGAGCCCAGGCTTGATGACATCAGGCGGTTGAGCGTCACGCCGGCAAGGGCCGTTTGCCTCGGTCGTCCGACCAGCGCCGCCGTGGCATGGGCTTCCAGCTGAATGGCATCTGTATCGTGATCGAGCAGATACGGATCGCTGAGGACGGTCCCGATATCGCTTGCCAGCACGACGTCATCCTCGAGGATCAGCGCTGCCGGTATCGCGTGATCGAGCATGAGACGCCAGATCTTGCGATGGCTGAGGCTGCAGGCAAGTTCGCCGTCGGCGAGTGAGGGCGTGCTGTGCTCGCGTTGGCGTTTCAGTTCGGGCGGGAAATCCCGCGGCGTCACGGCTTCAACGCGCGTTCCGGCGAGCCCGCAGGTGCTCAGCTGACGCTCGACATGCAGCAATCGATCCGGGCGCGACCCCATGTTTATGAAGAAGACGGGCAGCATCTTGCCTCCTGGTCCGCAGGCGTCACGCCGAGGCGCGCTCTCGCTCCGACGGATCTCCGGCGAATGGAACGGTCACGCGGCGGCTGAAGGCCGCCTGGGGATCACGCCGCGCCAGGCGAAGGAGGCGGGCAACGTGATCGAGCTGCAACTGTGTCCGCCCGGCCACGTCGCGCAGGTATTTTCGAGAGGGAGCTGCCATCCTGGTGACGTGGATATCGCTGGAGGCGGCGCTCACCATCTCGTCGACGCGGTTGAGCTGGATGCTCGGGCTCGGCGACGCCTGCAGGATGCGGCTGCGCAACAAGTGCGCGCCGCCACGGCCGAACAGCAGGCGATCGACGCTGACTTCGCGCCGCAGCGGGGAATTGAGGGACTTCAGCACCGCGTCGAGGCTGATCAGGTACGCTGCCGAGCCCATGTGCGACGAGCACAGTTCGCGCAGGGTGGTGCCACCGACCTGCACGCAAGGCGTCCCGAGCTGGATGCTCTCGCGGGTGGTTTCCAGCTTGATCAGGTCGGCACCGACGCGCTCGAGTACACCCGGCGCCAGGAAATCCAGGAAAGCCGGCGTCAGCACCGCGTCGTCTTCGAGGATCATGACCTCACGATGCCCGGCGCCGGCGATCAGTGACCACATGCGCTGGTGGCTGAGGCCGCACGCCAGGTCGCCGGGATTGCTGCGCCACATGCTATCCGGGCTGGCGTGGTAGGCAACGAGTTCGGCTGGAACTTCGTCCATCGTCACCGCATCGACACGCGTGGCCACGATGCCTAGCTGGTCGAACTGCTCTTCCATGAAGGCGCGGCGATCCGGCCGAGAAGCCAGGTTGATGTAGTAGATGGGGACTTGAGGCGGAGTTGTCATCGCTGTGACATGCCGCAAGACTGTTGTTCTGTCTACAGCTAGCCGCCCAGCGCCTTGTTAACTGCCGGCTTTACCACAGTTCCGAAGAGTTCGATGGCCTTCATGACCTTGGCGTGGGGCAGGGTGCCGACGCTCAGCTGCAGGCCGAAACGATCGTGCTTGAACCACTCGTGCTGCATCAGGATCTTGTCGATGACCTGCTGTGGCGAGCCCATGAAGTAGGCGCCGGACGGGCTGGCGCCGGCTTCGAACTGCGCGCGGGTGGTCGGCGGCCAGCCACGCTCGCGGCCGATGCGGCTCATGGCTTCGTGGTGGGCGGGGAAGGCGGTGTCCAGCGCGTCCTGCGAGTTCTCGGCGATGAAGCCGTGCGAGGAGATGCCGATGGGGAGCTTTGCCAGGTCGTGGCCGACCTTTTCGGCAGTGCGGCGGTAGAGCTCGGTGAACTGGGTGAACGCCTCGGGGTTGCCGCCGATGATGGCGAGCATCAAAGGCAGCCCGTAATAGGCAGCGCGGGCGACCGAGTTCGGCGTGCCGCCGACGGCGATCCAGAGCGGCAGCGGGTCCTGCACGGGCTTGGGGTAGATGGCGATGCCGGGGATCGGCCTGGTGTGCTCTGAGCCCTCCCACTGCACCTTGCCGCCTTCGCGGATCTTCAGGAGTTCGGCGAGCTTTTCCTCGAACAGCGTGTCGTAGTCGTCGAGCTCGTAGCCGAACAGCGGGAAGCTTTCGATGAACGAGCCGCGGCCGGCCATGATCTCGGCACGGCCGTTGGAGAGCAGGTCGAGCGTCGCGAACTGCTGCCAGACGCGGATCGGATCGTCCGAGCTCAGCACGGTTACGGCGGTCGAGAGGCGGATACGCTTGGTAATGGCGGCTGCGGCCGCCAGGATGGTCACCGGAGCCGAGGCGACGAAATCGGGACGGTGGTGTTCGCCCAGCCCGTAGAAATCAAGCCCGACCTCGTCGGCAAGCTTGATCTCCTCGAGCAGATCCTTGAGCCGCTCGGCCGGCGACTGCAGGTGGCCGCCGTTCAGCGGATCGGGAGTGTTCTCGGCGAAAGAATAGAGACCGATTTCCATGGCGCAATCCTCGTGTGGTGCGCCCCTGCAGCGCTTCACCGTTTCATTGAAACGTCGAAGCGCTCAAGATTTTTGATTGTTTGGCGCTTTCGAACCTGAAAAGTCTGCGATCCCGCGTTTGCGGAGACAGGCTCTTCCTGATGCGCTCTACATGGCTGTGCGTTTCGGGCCGCGCAAGAACGCACAGCCTTGTAACTCAGACGCTGCTGGTTGGCACGTAGGACGCGGCCGAGGAGGAGACCGGAGCCGGTGGGGTATGCCCGGCCTGGCGGTGAATCTCGGCGACGAGGCCGGTGGGCAGCTTCAGCTTGAAGGCCAGCGCCTCGAGATAGGTGCGCTCGGCAGGTGTGTCGGGGTGCATGGCGACGAGCGACGCGGCGTAGATTTCCGAGGCGTGCTCGGGGGTGTCGGCGCGCGCGACGACGGCATCGATATCGAGCGGGCTCGCCAGTTCGTCAAAGACGAATGCCTTTTCCTCGGGCGAGAGGGGCATCGTCTCGAGGCGCTTGAAGATGCGGTCCTTCTCCTCGGCGTCGATCTGGCCGTCGGCCTTGGCCGCGGCGATCATGGCCCGCACCAGGGTCTTGCCCAGCTCTTCGCTCTGGTAGGCGGCCTGCGGCGGCGGCACGAAGGCATCCTGCGTTGGGGCGGGAGCGCCATCCGAGGCGGCGCCTGCCTGCTGCTGATTCTTCTGGTAGGTCTGCCAGGCGGAGTAGGCGAGACCGCCCACCGCCGCGACCGCGCCCACTTTGGCCACGTTGCCGACGAGCTTGCCCAGCCCGCCGCCCGAGAGCAGCATGCCCGCGGCGAGCCCGGCGGCGCCCGTCATCGCGGTACGCTGGGCGTTGGGGTCCGTCTGCAGGGCCTTGATGATACCGTCGATGTTGAACATGGCTTTCTCCCGATTTTTGTGTTTCCCAACGGGAGTTAGGTAGCGCCGCCGGGCGGCGCAAGGATGACAAGTTCGCGCAGGGCCGATGGTTGCCTTTCTCCCCTCCGCGGGTAGGTTGAGGCGGCGTTCAGTTGGGGAGGGCCAAGAGCCGATGGCGAGCGGTCTCGACGATATCGATCACAGGCTGCTGGCCCTTCTGCAGGAAGACGACCGCGTGCCGGTGGCAGAGCTGGGCAAGGCGCTCGGCGTCGCGCCCTCCACCCTCAACGACCGGATCCGCCGGCTGATCAAGCTGGGCGTGATCAGCGGTTTCCATGCGCATGTCGATCCCGAGAAAGTGGGGCTGGACCTGCTCGCCTACGTGTTCGTCGGCTGGAGCGATCCGGCTACCGAGAAGCTGTTCCTCGCCGCCATCGCCAGGTCGCCGGAGGTGCTCGAGGCGCATCACGTCACGGGGTCGTGGAACTACCTGATGAAGGTGCGGCTCAGGACGACGCGTGATCTCGAGGGGTTCTTCGCCCAGGTGGTGAAGGAAGTGCCCGGGGTGCAGCGCACCGAGACGCTCATCGTCTTGTCGTCGCCCAAGGAAACGACGCTGATCGTGCCGCCCCAGCTCAAGGCGTAAAATGGAAAAGCTCGACCTGAAGAAGCATCACAAGGCGCTCTACAACCCGCCCAAGGGCAAGTTCGAGATCGTCGAGGTGCCGCCGCTGCATTATCTGCAGATGGATGGGGCGGGCGATCCCAACACCGCGGAGGCCTACAAGACAGGTGTCGCCTGGCTCTATTCGGTGAGCTACGCGATGAAGTTCGCGGCGAAGGCCGAACTGGGTCGCGACTATGTCGTCGGGCCGCTGGAGGCATTGTGGTGGGCCGACGACATGTCGACCTTTCTCACCCGCAAGAAGAGCGACTGGCAGTGGACCATCATGATCCTGCAGCCTGATTTCGTGACGTCGGCACTGTTCGTGAGGGCCGTGGACAAGGCGAGCAAGAAGCTTGGCGCGCCACCGGCGAGCCTGAGACTCGAGACCTATCACGAGGGGCTGTCGGTGCAGACGCTGCATATCGGCAGTTACGACGACGAGGCGCCGACGCTTGCCCGGCTGCACCAGGAATTCTTGCCGGCAAACGGGCTCAAGGAAACCGGCCACCACCACGAGATCTATCTCAGCGATCCGCGCAAGGTGGCGCCTCAGAAGCTGAAGACCATTCTCAGGCAGCCGGTGAAGCGGCTGTAGACGTTTCACTTGAACGGCGAAAGGGCTTGGCGTCTGCGCAAAGAAATACCCCGGCAGGGGACCTGCCGGGGTTGAGGGAGCTTCGGGGGAGTGTCCGAAGCGCAAGCTCTGTTGGTTAGCCGAGCTTACTGAGCGGCCGGGGCCTCTGTCGCCGGGGCCGGAGCCTCGGTCGCGGGGGCCGCCGGAGCTTCAGTCGCCGGAGCGGCGTCAGCAGGGGCAGGGGTAGCCGGCTCGGTAGCCGGAGCCATCGGCGTGGCCTCAGTGCCCGTGGCCGGAGCCTCGGTCATCGGAGCCGGGGCCGGAGTGGCCGGAGCTTCAACCGCCGGGGTGTTGTTCACGGTCGTCGAGGTGGTCGACGGGCCGGAGTTGGCCGAGAAGACCAGGTAGCCAATGGCGAGCAACGCAAGGGCAACGATGATGCCTACGAACCAGCCAGTCGCGCTCGACTCACGGGTGTAGACGGTGCGGTTGTCGTCGCTCGAGTAAACGGTATCGCGTTCGGGGACAGCCATGATCAAGCTCCTTTGTTTGAGTACCGTATGGCGGCAATAACTCGGGAGCCGCGGGAATTGTTCCCGCAAACTTGATCAATTGCGGAATTGATTCAGCGCCACGTCGTAACCCGCTGACGTTTATCGGTATTTTGCTCCGGGAGATGAAGAAAAGCTGGCGCGGACCGCTCAGCTTTCTGCCGATTTCAGTGCTTTTTCGTCGCCGCGGTTCGTCTTGCCGATCGATTTGGTCTGGGCCGAGACGCGATCGATGAAGGCGAGGAACAGCGCCGAGACGACGAAGGCGAGGTGGATCAGGGTAAACCACATCAGCTTGTCGGCGGTGTAGCTCGATACGTTCAGGAACACCTGCAGCAGGTGGATCGAGGAGATGGCGACGATGGTCGAGGCCACCTTGATCTTGAGCGAGCCGGCGTCGATCTCGCCCAGCCAGTGCACGGCATCGCCGTCGTCGAAGCGCGAGACGTAATTCTCGTAGCCCGAGATGATCACCATGACCACCAGACTCGCCACCAGCGCGGCGTCGATCAGGGCCAGCATCTTCAGGATGGCGTCGGCTTCGTCGATGGTGAAGACGTGACTGATGAAGTCCCAGAGCTTCACCCCGAAGGTCGCCGCATACACTGCCAGCGCCACCGCCAGCCCGAGATAGAACAGCACCAGCAGCCAGCGCGAGGCGAGAATCACCGCTTCGATGACGAGTTCAAGACGCTTGGGCATACTGGCTCCGGCAAGGATGGTGCGAACGAGGGATAGCGAATTTTCGGGGGGAGGCAAGGGGCAGGGATGACGCAGTGGGAGCGGCGTGAGCGAGGATGGATCGAGTTCCAAGATACCCCCCACCCTGTCCCTCCCCCGCAAGGGGGGAGGACCCCTTGTGGGGAAGGGACAGGGGTGGGGGTACGTTTCCCGCACCGGCTTGTCGACGGATCGGGGTCGGGGAAAACCAAACGGGCCGGGGATCGCTCCCCGGCCCGTTTGTCAGTTCACTTGTCCGCCTCAGTTGCGCTTGTCGGCAACCGTGATCAGCGAGGTGATGCGCTTGATCGAGACGCGGCGATTGAGCTTTTCGGCCTTCTCGGTCTTCACCTTGAGGTAGCGCTCGCCATATCCTTGGGTAACCAGGTTCTCGGGCGGCACGTCGTAGAAGTCGGTCAGGATGCGGGCGACGGTCGAGGCGCGCTGGTCCGAGAGGATCAGGTTGGCCTGGTCACCACCGACGGCGTCGGTGTGGCCTTCGATCAGGAAGGTCTCGCCCGGGTTGTCCTCGAGGATCGCCAGCATGGCGTTGGCGACCTTGCTGAGCGCGCCGACCTGGCTGCGGGCGATGGTCGCCGCACCCGAGTCGAAGGTCAGCCCACCGACTTCGACGCGACGCACCGAGTCACGTATACGAGCCGAACGCTTCACTTCCTCAATGGTGTAGATCTTGCGGACCTGCTCCACCGGCGGTTCACGGAAGAAGAGCTCGACCTCTTCCTCGTCGGCGTCGCCGGCATCGAGGATGTAGTCACGGATCGGGATGGTCAGACGCAGCGGAGGCAGGTCGTCGCCGGGGTCACGCCAGTTGCCGAAGTAGTCGTCATCCTGCTCGAAATCGTCCTCGTCCTGGTAGGCGAGGATGTACTCGCGGCCGTCCGGCATGATGCGCGAACGCTTCAGCACGTTGCCCCATCTGTCGCGGATGGTGACGATCTGCACGCCGTTCGGGCGCTCGATGGTCTCCTTCACGCGGCCGCCCGGCAGGCGTTCGTAGTAGACCTCGTCCTCATCGCTGTCGCGGATGCGGTCGAAATCCTGGGCCGGGTTCGAGATCACCAGGTTGACGCCGATCTGGAAGATAAAGCCCGAGTTGGTGAAGTTGTTGCCGGGCTTGCCGCCACCCTGGCCGCCGCCACCGTTATTGTTGATGACGGTGTTGTTGTTGTTCGTCACGTTGGTCGTGTTGTTCGTGATGTTGGTCACGTTCGTCACGTTGGTGACATTGTTGATGATGGTGACGTTCTGCGGCACCTCCACCATCGGCAGGGCGTCGACGGCGATCTTCTCGCCTTCCATCTTGGCCAGCGACTGAACCTCGACCGGCGCGATGTCGGCCTGAGCGGCCTTGTCGTCGGTCGGCGGCGGAGCGGCCGGTTCTTCGGCAGCAGCCGGCTGTTCGGCCGGCGCCTGGCCATCGACCACCTGGGTGGCGAAGTCCTTGGCGCTGTCGAGCACCGGCGCGGCTTCCTCGGGAGCGACGGTTTCAGGCAGCACTTCGACGGCCTGCGGGGTTACCGCTTCCTGGGCGCCGGGCAGCTCGGAGATCGGCGGGGTGGTTTCCGCCGCCGGTTGCACCTCGGGAACCGGGGGCAGGGTGATGCCATACTGCGTGAGGCACTGGGCCACATCGGCAACGCCAAGCGCGGCGCAGATATCGGCGAACTGCTTGTTGGCAGCGTCGATGGTCGACTGGCCGGAGGCGTCGCCGGCCTCGAGCTGGCCGATGCCGACATTGTAGAGCTCGACCGCAACGCCCAACTGGTCCTGCGCCGCGGCGACCGGATCAGTGGCGTTGGCGTCGGCCGGCTTGTCGGCCGGGCCGGCCTCTGCGGGCTGTTCGGCTGCCGGCTGTTCGGCAGGCTGCTCGACTGCAGGCTGCTCTGCGGGCTGCTCCGCTGCCGGCTGTTCGGCGGGCTGTTCGGCCGCAGGCTGCTCGGCCGGCTGCTCAGCTGGCGGCTGTTCGGCGGGCTGTTCAGCCGCGGGCTGCTCGGCCGGGGGCTCGGGCAGCGGGGGCAGATCCTGGCCGATGCAGGACTTGATGTCCTGATAGCCGTTGGCGGTGCAGAGCTCCTGGATGCGCGCCGCGGCGGCATCGGCGATGGGCTTGGCGCCGGCATAGTCGCCGGCAGCGGCCTGGTTGAGGGCCGCCTGGTACTGGTCGAGCGCCGCCTGCAGGTCGGCCACGAACTGGGCCTGTGCATCCTCGGAGGCCTTGGCGTCCTCGGCAGCCTTGGCATCGGCCTCGGCCTGTGCGGCCGCGGCGGCTGCGTCTTCAGCAGCCTTGGCATCCTCAGCGGCCTTGGCGTCGGCCTCAGCCTGCGCTGCTGCTGCGGCTGCGGCTTCAGCGGCCTTGGCATCCTCGGCTGCCTTGGCGTCGGCCTCAGCCTGTGCCGCAGCGGCAGCTGCGGCTTCAGCTGCCTTTGCATCTTCAGCGGCCTTGGCGTCGGCCTCGGCCTGTGCCGCCGCGGCGGCGGCCTCTTCGGCAGCCTTGGCTTCCTCAGCGGCCTTGGCGTCAGCCTCGGCCTGTGCTGCTGCGGCTGCTGCTTCTTCAGCAGCCTTGGCCTCCTCGGCCGCCTTGGCGTCCGCCTCGGCCTGCGCGGCGGCTGCCGCTGCTTCCTCTGCGGCCTTTGCCTCTTCGGCGGCGCGAGCTTCCTCAGCCGCCTGGGCATCCGCATCGGCCTGTGGGTCAGCCGCTGGCTGGCCGCCACCGGTGATGGCCGCGATGCATTCCTCGACACTGGAATAGCCGTTCACGATGCAGGTGTCGGTCAGCGCCTGCCGCGCATTATTGATCGCGTCTGCGTCGCCGGAAGCCTGCGCCTGCTGCAGGGCCTCATACTCGGCCTGCTGCGCGCGCGCGGCGCCCGGCACCAATGCGAGAACGGCGAGACTGGTGCCGGTTAGGAGCCAGTTTCGAAAGCGCATGGGTTTTATCCTTGTTTTGGAGTCAGTTGTTCGAGAAGTGACGCAGACCTGCTGAACCGAACCTGAACGTCCGGGAAACCTGCTGCGATGCGAATTAGCCCCATCAATTGCCGAACGCCCGTTATGCGCGTGCGGTTCCGTACCGCGACAGGACCGGCCAATCGTGGCGCCAGTTGGGCCGCTGCGCCCTTGCGAGCAATGGACGGATTCGGCGGCGACAGCCTAGGGTTGCCGCCCTGTTTCGTGCGATCCCGTTGAACTTCCCATCGCTGGAGTCGATCTTGGGCGACCTTCTGAGCTACTGGCCATTTGTCCTCGGGCTGCTCGCCACCGGCGTGATTTCCGGTATCGCGGCCGGGCTGCTGGGAATCGGTGGCGGCGCCATCATCGTGCCGGCGCTGGCCTCGGCCCTGGCGCTGCTCGGCTATGACAGCGATGTGGTGCAGCACGTTGCGGTCGGCACTTCGCTCGCCATCATCATCCCAACCGGCATCGCCAGTGCCCGGGCGCACGACAAGCGCGGCGCGGTGGACCGTCGCATTCTCAAGCTCTGGGCGCCGGTGGTGGTGGTTGCCACCTTCGTCGGCGGGCTGATGGCCGGCCTCTATACCGGCGACGTCCTGCGAATCGTGTTCGGCGTGGTGGCGCTGTTCATCGCCGCCAATATCGTCTTGCCCTTCCAGGAGCGGTTGATGGGGCATCTCAGGGACTCGGCTCTGACGCATCGGATCTCGGCAGCAGTGGTCGGCTACATCTCAGCGCTGATGGGAGTAGGGGGCGGCTCGCTGAGCGTCCCGACCATCCACGCCTTCGGCGCCTCGATGCACAAGGCCGTGGGCACCGGCGCGGCGATCGGGGTGTTCATCGCGCTGTCGGGCACGCTCGGCTTCATCATCTCGGGCTGGAGCGTCGAGGGACGCCCACCACTGAGCCTTGGCTATATCAATATCGTGGCGCTGGTGCTGATCGGGCTGACGGCGGCCCTGTGCGCGCCATGGGGCGCGGCGCTGGCGCACAAGCTGCAACAGCGGACGCTGAAGCTGGCGTTCGCGGCGTTCCTGACGTTGGTCGGGCTCAACATGATCTGGAAGGCGATTGCGGGGTAGCGGATCCCAGATAAGAGATGGGCGCCCGAAGGCGCCCATCCGAAGCCGTTACTTGCCGGCAAAGTCCCAGGTGACCTGGACGTTGATCGAGTAGCTGAGTTCGCCTCCCTCGATCGGCACGGCGCCGGCCGCGACGGAATCGGCCGAGGCTTTCATCATGTAGGGCTGCGGTGTGCCCATGCCCTGCACTTCGCTGATGTTGCGGATGCTGCCGAGATCCTCACCGGCAACGCCGGCATAGAGCTCGGCCTTGCTCTTGGCGTCGGCGAAGGCGGCCTTGCGGGCTTCGTCGTAAAGCTTGCTCGGATCGGCGACCGAGAAGCTGACGCCGTTGATGGTGTTGGCGCCGACGGTCACGGCCTTGTCGAGCACCGAGCCGAGCGTTGCCAGCTCACGCACCCGGACGTTGACGTTGTTGTAGACCTGGTAGCCGGTGATCTTGGGCGGCAGCTGGTAACCATTGGCGTCGCGCGCATCGGAATAGACGTAGTTCGGGCTGACCGAGAAGCCCGAGGTCTGGATGTCGCGCGCTTCGATGCCGGCGGCCTTCAGCGTCTCGATCAGTTCGCCCATTGCCTTGGTGTTGGCATCGAGTGCCTCGCGGGCGGTGGCGCCCTGGCTGGTGACGCCGGAATTGACGAAGGCGGTGTCGGGCGCCGCGGTGACTTCACCGATGCCGCTGATCGAAAGGGTGCCGTTCACGGGTGTCTCCTGCGCGAATACGGGGGTGGCAGTCAGCGCGGTGGCAAGGAACAGGGGAATGAGGGCGGCAGTAATGGGACGCATGCGTCTCTCCTATGTGGCCTTCGGTTGGGAAATATGTCCCAGCCGATCGGGGTGTTAGTGCGGCGAACCTGAACGGGATTTGAACGCCGCTTCCGAGAGATAAGACGCCGGAGGTTGCGTGAACCTTGGGTCGCGAACCGACGAAAGTTTGAGTTACGTGCCTCGACCCCTGCTGGACAGGCTTTGGGGCGGCGGGTTAGGTAGCCCGTCCGAAAAACCGGGGGAGTGCCGTGGCCAACCGACAAGTTCCAAGCGAAGGCGTGCTTCTCGGGCGGGCCAGGGTGCCGGGATACGAGCATCCACGCATCATCACGGTGCGCGGCGAGGACATCGTCGACATCACCTCGAAAACCGCGCCGACCTCGCGCGATATCGCCGAGCAGGGCGACCCCGCAGCCTACGTGGCTTCGGCCAAGGGCCCGGTGATCGGGAACCTCCATCAACTCCTCGCCAACTCGTGGTCGGGCAAGACCGACCTCAAGGCGCCGTCGCTGCTGTCGCCGATCGACCTGCAGGCGGTGAAGGCGGCGGGCGTAACGTTCGTGGTGTCGCTGCTCGAGCGCGTCATCGAGGAGCAGGCGCGCGGCGACAAGGCCAAGGCCGACGAACTGCGCAAGGATATCCTGGGGCTGGTGGGCACCGATCTCAGCCAGCTCGAGCCGGGTTCGCCCGCCGCGATGGAGGTGAAAAAGACGCTGATCGCGCGCGGCGTGTGGAGCCAGTATCTCGAAGTCGGCATTGGGCCCGACGCCGAGATCTTCACCAAGTGCCAGCCGATGGCCTCCGTGGGGTTTGGCGCCGATGTCGGCATCCTGCCGATTTCGGAGTGGAACAATCCCGAGCCGGAAGTGGCGATGGTGGTGAACTCGAAGGGCACGATCGTCGGCGCGACGCTCGGCAACGACGTGAACCTGCGCGATGTCGAGGGCCGCTCGGCGCTGCTGCTCGGCAAGGCCAAGGACAATAATGCCTCGGCTTCGCTCGGCCCGTTCATCCGGCTGTTCGACGGCAAGTTCACCATCGAGACCGTGAAGGCCGCCGACATCGCGCTCAGCGTCACCGGCGAGGATGGGTTCGAACTGACAGGCGTTTCCAACATGAGCCAGATTTCGCGCTCGCCCGAGGCGATCGTCGGCGCGACGGTCGGCCGGCATCATCAGTATCCGGATGGGCTGGTGGTCTATCTGGGCACGATGTTCGCGCCGGTGAAGGATCGCGGCGGCGCGGGCAAGGGCTTCACCCACAAGCTCGGCGACGTGGTATCGATCTCGACGCCGTCGCTCGGCACCCTATCTAACACTGTGCGCCTCGCCACCGAGGCCGCCCCCTGGACCTATGGCACCAGCCATTTGCTCAGGGACCTGGCAAGGGCTGGGCTGTTGTAAATACTCGATGTCATCCCTCGCGAAAGCAGGGACCCAACTCGCCGTCGACGCCGGCGGGGAAATGGATCCCGGCCTTCGCCGGGATGACACCGGGGTTGGTTGAAACGAGGTGCTCCATGGCACCTATGAAGAGGAACTCCCCATGACCGAACTGCACAAGAATCTCATCAACGGCGAATGGGTCGGCGGGGACGGGGTGAACAACATCAACCCCTCCAACACCAATGAAGTGGTGGGCGTCTATGCGCGCGCTTCCCAGCAGGACACGCTCGACGCCATCGCGGCAGCCAAGGCGGCGTTCCCGGCCTGGTCGCGCTCGGGCATCCTGCAGCGCTGGGAAATCCTCTCGAAAACCGCCCATGAGATCTTCGCCCGCAAGGCGGAGCTTGGTGAGCTGCTGAGCCGCGAAGAGGGCAAGACCCTTGCCGAGGGCATCGGCGAAGTCACCCGCGCCGGCCAGATCTTCGAGTTCTTCGCCGGCGAGGCGCTGCGCCTCTCGGGTGAGAGCGTGCCGTCGGTGCGCCCGGGCGTCGGCGTCGAGATGACGCGCGAAGCGATGGGCGTCGTCGGCATCATCACGCCGTGGAATTTTCCGATCGCCATCCCGGCCTGGAAGATCGCGCCGGCGCTCTGCTACGGCAACACCGTGGTGTTCAAGCCGGCCGACCTGGTGCCTGGCTGCTCGTGGGCCATCGTCGATATCCTCCACCGCAACGGGCTGCCTAAGGGCGTGCTGAACCTGGTGATGGGCAAGGGCTCGGTGGTTGGCCAGACTATGCTGGACAGCAAGGATATCGTGGCGCAGACCTTCACCGGCTCGGTGAATACCGGCCGCCGCGTGGCCGAAGCCAGCGTCAGGGTGATGCGCAAGTTCCAGCTCGAAATGGGTGGCAAGAACCCGACCATCGTGCTCGACGACGCCGACCTCAAGGTGGCGGTCGAAACCACGGCGCAGAGCGCCTTCTACTCGACCGGCCAGCGCTGCACCGCGTCCTCGCGGCTCATCGTCACCGAGGGCATCCACGACCAGTTCGTTGCGGCGCTCACCGAGCGCATCCGCAACCTCAAGGTTGGCGACGCCATCGCCAAGGACACCGAGATCGGCCCGGTGGTTGATCCCGGTCAGCTCAAGCAGGACACCGATTACATCGAGATCGGCAAAGGCGAGGGCGCGAAGCTGGTCGTCGGCGGCGAGCTGGTGAAGCGTGACAACCCCGGCTACTTCCTGCAGCCGGCGCTGTTCACCGAGGTGCACAACCAGATGCGCATCGCGCGCGAGGAGATCTTCGGGCCGGTGGCCGCGGTGATCCGCGTGAAGGATTACGACGAGGCGCTTGCCGTCGCCAACGATACCGAGTTCGGCCTCTCGGCCGGTATCGTCACCACGTCGCTGAAATACGCCACGCACTTCAAGCGCAATGCCGAAGCCGGCATGGTGATGGTGAACGTGCCGACCGCCGGCGTCGATTTCCACGTGCCGTTCGGTGGCCGCAAGGGCTCGAGCTACGGTCCCAAGGAGCAGGGCAAGTATGCCGCCGAGTTCTTCACCCAGGTGAAGACGGCCTATACGGCCGCCGGCTGAGGCCTTTCAGCAGACATCAGGGGGCCCGTGCGCTGGCAGCGTGCGGGCCCCTTTGCTTGTTGGTCGCGTGAAGCGCTGAAACGGTTCAGCAAATCGCGCTCTGTTGCGCGTTTGCTATGGCGCGCACGCTGCGGTTGTGGCACCAGCCGCGGGCGGGGGCTGCTACGTTTTTGGGATACACTATGCGTTCTATCTTGTTGGCCAGCGCCGTTTTGCTGGTCGGTGCCGTTGGGGCCCAGGCTGCTGATCTGATTGTCGAAGACGCTCCGGTTGCCGCTGACACCAGCTTCGTTAACAGCAACATCTATGTGCAACTGCTCGGCGGCTTCGTGCAGAACCTCCCGGTCAACTATTTCGAAGACGGTCAGGACGACGGCGACGCCGATACCGACTTCGGCTTTGGGGTTGCCGGCACCGTCGGTGTCGTGGTGATGGATGGCCTGTCGCTGGAAGCCGACATCCTCTACACCAAGCGAGACTACGCCGATGCCGACGACTTGACCTATTCCACGCTCAGCCTGATGGCGAATGCCAAGTACACCATCGCACTGAACGACACCTTCAGTGTCTACGGCGCGGTGGGGCTGGGGCATGTGTGGGGCGAAGAGGTCTGGACCGGCCACTCGAACGAGTATGCGAGCTTCGGCTACCAGGTCATCGCGGGTGTCGGCGCCAAGCTGACTGACAATATCTCGGCCGTGGCCGAGTACCGCTTCCAGGATACCTTCGACAAGAGCAATTACCAGGGCTCGGGCGATTACGGCCTGAGCATTCCGGCGAGCACGGTGCTCGCGGGGTTGAAGCTCAGCTTCTGACCTCAGCTGGGGAATAACCCGGGCCCGCGCATCGAGAGGATGCGCGGGCCTACGCTTATTCTGCCTTCAGCCCATAGACCGACACCACGTTGCCCTTGCTGGTGGTCGTGGACTTCTTCAGCTCGAGCCGGGTGACCGGGTCGGTGGCTTCGAACATCCGCTTGCCCTTGCCGGCCACCACCGGGTGGGTAATCAGCGTCAGTTCCTCGAGCAGGCCGGCAAAGAACAGCTGCCGGGCCAGCGAGATGCCGCCCATGACGGCGATGTCGCCGCCATCCCTGGCCTTGAGCTCACGGGCGAACTCGATCACGTCGCCTTCGATCAGCGTCGAGTTCTGCCACTTGAGGTCGCCCTGCTTGAGGGTGCGGGAAGCGACGAACTTGGGCATGTTGTTGATGAATTGGGCGAAGTCCTGATCGGCCTCGGCATTCGGCCAGTAGCCGGCCCATTCTTCAAAGCCAACGCGCCCCAGCAGCACGGTATCGATCTTGGGCATAGTTTCGCCGAGCAGGGCGCCCAGCTCGTCATCGAAAGCATCGAACTGCCACAGATTGGGCGACTCGACGACGCCGTCGACCGAGTGAAAGAAGCCTGCAGTGATCTTGCGCATGTCATTCTCCTGGTTTCGCCGGCCCGCCAATGGGGCCGTTCATCAACACGACGAACGGCTTTCGACGCGATCGACACGAGCCTGCAGAAAAATCGTGACGAGAGGGAGAATGGTGGGCCCACCAGGACTCGAACCTGGAACCAGACCGTTATGAGCGGTCGGCTCTAACCATTGAGCTATGGGCCCCGGGCGCCTCAATAGCAGGAGCGTCGGGGAGGTCAACGGGCCACGCGCTATTCCGCCCGCACCACCTCGAACAGCTTGCCCTCGATGGTGGTGATGTAGAGTTCGCCTGCGCTGTCGACACCGAACGAGGTGATGCCGCCGATGCCCCCCAGTTGCTGGGTCCAGTCGAACAGGTCGCCGGCCTCGCCGTCGGCATAGGCAAACGAGTTGACGCGACTGTCGCAGAAATCGGCGAAGAAATACTGGCCCGAGATCTCGGGAATGGCCTTGCCGCGGTAGACATAGCCGCCGGTGATCGAGCAGCCGCCGGTGTCGTGCGAATAGCTGTAGCTCGGCGGCACCAGACCCGTCTGCTCGCAGCTCTGGGCTCCGAAACACACTGGGCCCTCCATGATCTTCCAGCCGAGATTGGCGCCGGCGGATTCGGCCGTGATGACGGTGATCTCCTCGTGGGCGTTCTGGCCGACATCGGCGACATAGAAGTCGTCGCTGTCGAAAGACGGTCGCCAGGGATTGCGGACGCCAAGGGCGAAAATCTCCGGGCGACCACCGCCTTCGGCGAAGGGGTTGCCCTCAGGAATGGCGTATGGCGCGTCGCCATCGACATCGAGTCGCAGGATCTTGCCGAGCAGTTCGTCCGGGTTCTGCGCCCGGTTTTCGGGGTCGCCGCCCGAGCCGCCGTCGCCCATGCCGATATAGAGGTAGCCATCCGGGCCGAAGCCCAGCCAGCCGCCATTGTGGTTGGCATAGGGCTGGTCGATGCGTAGCAGCTCGGCAGCCGAGGCCGGATCGGCCACGGCAGGGTCGGCCGAGACCTTGTAGCCGACGATATGGGTGTCGCCGTCCTTGTCGGTGTAGTTGACGAAGAAGCGGCCGTTCTCGGCATAACGGGGGTGGAAGGCAAGGCCCAGGAGCCCCTGTTCTCCGCCGCTGCTGATGCTGCCACTGAGGTCGAGGAACGGTGTGGCGGTCAGCTTGCCGTCGACGAGAATGCGAATTCGGCCGGTCTGCTCCACCACGAACAGCCGTGGATCGGCCGATGGTGCGACGGCGTAGACCGGCTGATCCAGCGCATCGCTGACGAGCCGGGTGGTCAGCGCCACGGGTTGGGCGAGGGCCGATCCCAAGCCCAAGGTGAGGCCCAGGGCGAAGCTGGTGAGGAACAGGCGCATCCACGAATCTCCGATCGAATCCACTCACTCGGAACGGCGCGGCGGTGTCCCGGGATCCATCGAGAAATGACTGTGGGTACAGACGAGCCCCCGGCCGCGACGCTCCAGCACCAGTGTGCAGCGGCCACGCCGTTCATACCAGCCGCCATCTTCGGTCTTGCCCTGGGAGTGCCAGCGCAGGGCGAACGTAGAGCTGCTGTCGCCGGCAGCGAACTGCACCGGCGCTTCAAAGGCAAAGTCGCGGATGGTGCCCCAGATCCGGCGCCATTGCTCCTGTTCCAGTGCATCGAGCCCGTTCATCGTCTGGGCCAGGGAGCCGAAGGCGAGGACGTCGGGCGCGAACAGGTGGCGCGCCGATTCGTAGTCACCGGCGTTGATCAGCCTCTCCCATGTCCTCAGCCAGGTCGCGGCGTCGGCGGGCGGCAAGTCGGCAAGGTCGGGATCGCGGAAATCCTCGAACATGGCGTAGTCGGTCTCGCCGGCCCACAGCCGGCCCAGCTTCTCGTCGAGCTCGGGGGAACGCCAATGGGCCAATCCGCCCCAAGAGTAGGGCGTAAGCTCGCCGACCCTCAAGCCATCGCCAGTGAGGTAGAAATCGACGCGTAGATGATCGAGGCCGTCGGACAGTGCCTCGGCCACCTCGATGAGCTCGATGCGCAGGGCATCGGGCAGCTCCATGCGGACGCTGGAGATGGAAGCAACGCCGATCTCGACCTGGCGGCCGGCGGCGTCGAACCAGGCGTCGCGCCGTTCCGGCAGGGTCTTTCGGCCGGCAAAGCGGCGGATCAGTCTGGCCTGGCCGCCGAAGGTGAAGACGTTGATCTCGGGCGGCGTGCCGCCGTCGGGACCGATGAGCAAGGGCTCGGCGAGCAATTGGCGGGGTACACCGCGATAGCCCCATTCAGGATGGCTGCGGCCGGCACGGCGGGCTCGCAGCCAGCTCCAGGCGATGGCACGCAGATGGTCGGTGTTGCGCTCGGCAGGGCCACGTACCAGCACGAACTTGCCGCTGTCGCCACTGGGCTTCAGCACGAAGCGCTCCGGCAGGGCGGACCAATCGATCCGGCGCGGCGTGCGCCATTTGCCGAGCAGCGGCACGTTGTAGCCGGGGCCGACACGGCGAGCGATATAGTCCTTGGCGGCGATCTTGTCGCTGAGCAGCGTGAAGTGCGGATCGCGGTCGTAGACCAGCCGGTGCAGTATGCGCTCGTTGAAGGTGCGTGGGTTCGAGAGGTTGGGAAGGCGGCCGAAGTCGCGGTGGAACCTGCGCTCCATGCTGCGCCGGGTAGAGGCAATCTCCAGCATGCGCAACAGCTTAGGCTGTCGAACGCGCCACAGGCTTGTAGTCATTACCAATTCCGTACAAACGCGCCCCCGCGCAGGGCGGCTTCTACGGGGAGCCTGACGCGGCGGTCAAGCGCTGGTGGTGCTGACGCTGTCCTTGAGGGCGGCGAGTTCGCTCTCGGCGCGCAAAGCACGGTCGCGCCAGTCCTCGATGGTGAGGCCGTCGATGCGGGGCGGCTCGGTGGGAGCAGTGACTTCCACTTCAGGCAGCGGGGCGCCGGTGAGCTTGGCGTGCAGGGCCTCGATATAGGCCGCGTCGTCGGCATGCAGCGTGCCTTCGGCGAACTCCGCCTGCCAGCGGTTCAGGTCGGCGGTGGTTTCCTCGTTCATGCTGCCGGTTGCCAGCAATTCCTTGATCAGCGCATCGACCGCCACGGGCATCTCCTGTTCAGTTCGGGCGCAACCTATCCAAAGCGGCCGCAAAGGGGAACCCGGTCCCGGTGCGACAACCCCGCGCAAAGCGTCGCTTCGTGCCGAGTCGGCCTTCACGTCGAGGGCGGGCGGAACGCCTTGCTGAGAAAGGCCGATCCGGCGACGCCGAAGCGCCAGGGCAGGTCGGCTGCCTTGGTGATGCCGATGCGCGGGCCGATGACCACGGGAGGTGGCGTCTCGGCTGGTCGGAAACTGAAGGGCGGAGCGTCGACCATCAGGCCGTCATGGGCCACTCGGGTGACGCCTAGCGCCTGGCCAAGCTTGCCGGGGCCGGAGCAGAGGTCGCGCAGGTTCACGAGGCCACGGCGCTCCGACATTGTCTCGATACCGTCCGTTGGTTCGATGGCGCGGATGAGAATGGCCGAGGCATCGGCACAGACGAAGTTGAAGCACCAGTGGATGCCGTACGAGCGGTAGACATAAACCCGGCCGGGACCGAGGAACATCGAAGCGTTCCGCTCGGTCTTGCCACGGTGCGAGTGCGACGCCGGCTCGGTCGGGTGGTAGGCCTCGGTCTCGGCGATGAGGCCGCCGACGCCATCGACGAGGAACTTCGCGCCCAGCAGTTCGCGGGCAACGAGGGTGACTTCGCGGTTGAAGAAGGCGATCGGATCGAAGGAGGTCATGCGCGAGAAACTGGGGAGTTACCCGAGCCGATGCAACTCTTTAGACCTTCTTGGTGGTGCCGTTCTGCAAGCGCGACGCAGCGATGCGGAGCGTCAGGTTGATCGATTCGCCGACATTCGAGGTGCCGCTGGCGATCAACGCAGCGTTGTTGTTGGAGGAGGTGGCGAGGGCGGACTGCGCATTTGCCTTGCGCTTCAGGCGCGCTGACTCCGCCTCGCTGTAGAGCGAGGCGCGCGGGAGCCAGTTCATGCTGCGCTTCTGAATCTGCATTGGCGGTGAGACTGCGGGCGCAGGGTGAACGAAACGTTAAAGGCGCGCCTCGATGCTTGCCGAAGCCGTCGGCGCCATGACAAAGCTCGGAGTATAGGAGTGCGGTATGGCGGATTCACTGAAGTTTGGCACCAGCGGCCTGCGTGGCCTCGCGGTCGATCTCACCGGCGGCGCGGCACGGCGCTACACGGCGGCGTTCCTCAGGCACATCGGTAGTGTGGCCGGTGGATGGGTCTATCTGGGGCGAGACCTCCGCGCCTCGAGCCCTGCTATCGTTGCCGACTGTGCGGCAGCGATCCGCGCCGCCGGGCTGGTGCCAGTCGATTGCGGTGTGTTGCCGACCCCGGCGCTGGCGCTGCACGCGATGGCGCTGGGCGGACCGGCGATCATGGTGACCGGCAGCCACATCCCGGCCGACCGCAACGGACTCAAATTCTACGTGGCGGCGGGTGAAATCAGCAAGGCGGATGAGACGGGGATCGCCGCGGCGCTGATCGATGCGGTCCCGGCAGGTGAGGGGGCGGCTGAAGACGGCAGCATAGCCGCCGGCGATCGCTACCGGCAGCGCTATCGCGGCCTGCTCGATCCGGCAGCGCTGAAGGGCTGGCGCATCGGCGTGTTCGAGCACTCATCGGTGGCGCGCGACCTCTTGGTGTCGTTCCTTACTCGCGCCGGCGCCGACGTGGTGCGGCTCGGCCGTTCGGACAGCTTTGTTGCCGTCGACACCGAGGCCTTCTCCGATCCGCTGTTCGAGCCGCGGCTGAGCTGGATCCGACTGCATCGGCTCGATGCGATCGTCTCGACCGATGGCGACGGTGATCGGCCGCTGCTGATCGATAGCGAGGGCAATTTCGTGCGCGGCGACGTGCTGGGCATGCTGGCAGCGCGCTTTCTCGGCGCCGACCGGGTGGTGACCCCGGTCACTTCCAATTCGGCCATCGAGGGCGTCGGCTGGTTCGGCCGGGTCGACCGCACCAAGGTCGGCTCGCCCTATGTCATTTCCGGCATGGAAGAAGCGGCGATTGGCTCGCCAGGCGCAGTGGTCGGGTTCGAGGCCAATGGCGGGTTGCTGCTGGGCAGCGAGGTGACGATCAACGGCCGCGTGCTGAGCCCGCTGCCGACGCGCGACGCGGTGCTGCCGATGCTGGCAGTGCTGGGGACGGCGGCCAAGCTCGGCGAGAGCGTCGCCGGGCTGGTGCGGACTCTGCCGGTGCGCGCCGCGCTCAGCGACCGGCTGGCGCATGTGGCGAGCGAGCGCAGCGCCGCGTTGCTGAAGGGGCTGGTCGAGCAACCCGGCTACGCCGAGGAATTCTTCGCGCCGGTGGGCGAGGTGCAATCGGTCTCAACGATCGATGGCCCGCGCTTCTCGCTGGTTTCCGGCGACACCATCCATTACCGCGCCTCCGGCAACGCGCCGGAGCTGCGCTGCTATGTCGAGGGCGTGACGCCGGAACGGGCGAAGGAGTTGCTCGACTGGGGGCTGGCGGCGGCGAGCGCGGTGGTGCGGTAGTACTCAATTGATTAAGTAAGTTTGCACGTCAGACAGTCGAAGTACTACCTCAGCCGCAACAGCTTGCCATATTGATCTCATCGGCTGCTAGGGGGATGTAGTGGCGAACGGTAAGCAGGAGCGACTTGCAGTCCTGATCGATGCCGACAATGCATCAGCGAAGATCGTCGACGGGTTGTTTGAGGAAATTGCGAAGTTGGGCGAGGCCAGCGTCCGACGGATCTACGGGGATTTCGCTAGTCCGCACTCGAAGCCGTGGGCCGATGTGCTGACGCGCTACGCGATCCTGCCCCAGCAGCAGTTCGCCTACGTGAAGGGCAAGAACGCCTCGGATATCGCGTTGGTGATCGACGCCATGGATCTGCTTCACAGCGGTCGATTCTCAGGTTTCTGCCTGGTCTCGTCTGACAGCGACTTCACTCGGCTTGCGTCGCGCATCCGCGAGGAGGGAGTCGACGTCTATGGGTTCGGCGAACAGAAGACGCCCGAGAGTTTCAGGCAAGCCTGTCGACGCTTCATTTACACCGAGAACCTGCTTCCGGATGCCCCTAACGAGGCGGGTGTATCCTCCGCCGTGCGGGCGCTGGAGCCGATCTCCAAAGCAGAGCAGTTGCTTCGGCGGGCGATCGGCGAACTGGAGAACGAGGCCGGTTGGGTGAACTTGGGCCCACTCGGCAATCAACTCGCCAATCTGGCGCCCGACTTCGATCCACGAACCTACGGCTACAAGAAGCTGAGCGACCTGGTCGGGAAGATCGGCTCATTGGAACTCGCCAAGGGTGAAGGCGGTCACTTGCGGGTACGGCTGAAGCCGAAGGGAAAGGCTCCCACCAACTCAGACGCCAAGCCAAAGGCAAAATAGGGCGCCCGAAAAGGCAGGGGCTATCTCGGGTACTTTGGCCCCCTCCACCAGCTTCGCTGGTCCCCCTCCCCCGCCATGCGGGGGATGATAACGAGGTTACTCCCGCACCACCACAAAGGCCGCGGCACTCGCCATGATCACCCCCGCCGTGCGGTTGAGGATGCGGAGCGCCTTGCTGGACCTGAAGAAGTCGCGGGCGGCCGCCGCGAGGCCGGCATAGGCGCAGCCGATGGCGAGCAGCACCACCACCACGATGCCGGTGAGTTCGGCGAAGCCGAGCGCGGTGATCGGCTTATCGAGCGGGATGACGGTCGGGAGCAGCGCCAGGTAGAAGACGATGGTCTTGGGGTTGCCCATGGTGAGGGCAAAACCGGAGAGGAAGGTCTTCCAGGCGCTGGCGTCCTTTTTGGCGCCGATCTGCTCGGAGCCGGGCTTGGCGCTCCAGAACTGCCAGGCGACATAGAGCAGGTAGAGTGCGCCGGCCCACTTCACCACGAAGAACACCGGGCCGAACCAGGTGGCGATGGCGGCGAGGCCGAACAGCGCGAACACCAGGTAGACGAGATCGCCGGCCAAAATGCCGAGCACCATCGGAAAGGCCGAGCGGAAGCCGCCGCCCAGCGCGCGCGCCACCACCGCCGCAACGCCAGGCCCCGGCACGATCACCGCGATGGCATAGGCGATGGTGAAGGCGGCGAGGGTGACGATGTCCATGGCGGGCTCCCAAACAGTGGAGGGGTTCTAGCGCCGGCACGAACGGGCGACAAGCTGAGCCGATGTACGGGGCGCGGCAGCGCCTCGATGGCAGCTGAAAACCCCGCAAGGTGCAGTGCAGCCGGTGATTTCATGGGTTCAGTCGCGGCGGCGCGGCCAGTGACAGTAGCTCCAGAGCAGGATCAGCGTCGCCGCTGGCGCAACCGCCGCCACGAGCGGCTGCAGCGGATCGGCAAACCAGGCGGCGGCCAGCGTCCAGGGCAGGCCGATAACGACGAGGAAGACACCGGCCAGCGGCGCCCGGGCGAAATCGAACCAGCCTGTCGCGCTGATGCCGGTAAAGGCGAGCGCGGCCAGATAGAGCAGCCCGAAGGCGCGCACCACCATCCGGCAGAGCCAGCGCGCAGCCTCTTGCCGGTAGAGTCGGCCCATTTGGCCAACGGAGGGCGGGGCGGCGTCAACGGCCACGACCTCGGGAGCCGCGGGCGGTTCGCGCCGGCGGCGGCGCAGTGCGGGGTCGGTGCTGTGTGCTCGGCTATCCCTCATCACATCGATGAGGGTAAGAAAGGCTGGTTATGGATTTGCTTAACTGGGGCCAGACGGGCAGGGGTCATGCCTGACATGGTTTCCCATGTCACAACATGGCGCTTGATTGCCTACCTACTAATAGATAGATAGAGCGAATGGAACAACAGACAGCAGAACGGATACTGGCCGCAGCGCGCGAACTCGTCATCGCCGGCGGCTACAATGGCTTCAGCTATGCCGATATCGCCGCGGTGGTCGGCATCCGCAAGCCGAGCATCCACCACCACTTCCCGGCCAAGGTCGACCTGGTGCGGGTGCTGGTCGCCGGCTATCGGGACGATCTCGCCGCTGGTCTTGCCCATTTCGAGAGCCTGTCGCCCGACGCTTCGGTGCAGTTGCAGAATTATATCGCCACCTGGGAAGCCTGCATCGCCGATGGCAGCATGCCGTTCTGCCTCGGAGCGCAGCTCGCCGCCGAGCTGCCGGCGCTGCCGCCGGACGTCGCGGTGGAGGTCAAGGCACATTTCCGCCTGCTTGCCGCCTGGCTGGCCGAAGTCCTCACGCGCGGTGTGCGGCAGGGCCAGTTCAAGCTCCAGCACAGTGCTGAAGTCGAAGCGGAGACCATCATGGCGACCGTGCATGGCGCCATGCTGTCGGCCCGCGCCTACGGCACGCCGGCGACGTTCGGGGTGATCGTCGGTCCACTGCTCGAACGCCTCAACGCCTGAAAACGACTGCCTGCCGAACACGGGCAAAACACATCTCAACAACCTACCTACTAGAAGGTCCATCGATGAACGCTTCGCTCCCCACTGCACCGGCCGGCTGGCTGAAAACTTATGCCTTCATGCGTTTCGGTGTTTCCGCCGCCTGGGTGGTTGTGGCGTTGCTGCTGGCGCCGCTCAACCCTGCCATAGCGGCGGTGCTGCTGGTGCTCTACCCGGCCTGGGACGCGCTGGCCAACTTCGTCGACGCGCAGCGCAACGGCGGGCTCAAGCGCAACATGTCGCATCTGCTCAATGTCATCGTCAGCGTGATCACGACGATCGCCGTTGTCGTGGCGCTCGGGCAGGGGATGGCAGCAGTGATCGTCGTGTTCGGTGTCTGGGCCATCCTCTCAGGCCTGCTGCAACTGGCGACGGCGGTGCGGCGCTGGGCATCGGGTGGGCAGTGGGCGATGGTGCTGAGCGGAGCGCAGTCGGCGCTGGCCGGCGGCTTCTTCGTCTTCTCCGCCGGCACGATGCCGAATCCCGGCATCGCGCTGATCGCTGGGTATGCGGCGTTCGGCGCCATCTACTTCCTGGTCACCGCGATCTGGCTCACCCTGCGCGGGATCCGCGAGGCCAAGGCCGCCGGCTGAGCCGTCTGCCGGGCGCAAAAAGACGCCGGCTGTCGGCGTCAGAACCTGTAGTTGACCGATGTTCTGAGGGCGTGCGCGGACAGATCAAGCTCATTCTCGAATAGGGTGTCGATCGGTGCGCCATACGTGACGCGCCGGGTTTCCGAAATGCTGCCCAAATCCGTGTAAAGATACTCGGCGCCAAGCGACCAGTTCTCATCCAGGGCGTACTCGATACCAGCACCGACCACCCATCCGGCGCGTACATAGCTCTCCGAGAAGCCCTCGGTTATGACGCCTGCAAAATTCGACAGATATTCGTGGCTGAACTCGATACTCGACAGGGCTAGACCGCCGCTCGCATAGATCAGCAGGTTATCAGACGCCCGAAGCCCAACGCGTGGCCGCAGCGTGAGCAGCCAGTCAGCGTTGAAAGAATTGCGAACGACAAAGTTCACGCCGAGGACGGAGCCGGATGCTTCGGCGGAGCCGTTGAGATTGAGCGCGCCAAGGTCCGCCTGGACCCCCAACATGATATTGTCCAACTGGACGTTGTAGCCGGCCTGAATTCCATATCCAGCCATTGTATCGGTGAATGGGAAATCGTTGAGGGCGTTGACCTCCGCGAGAAGCTCGGGACCGTGCCCCGCCGGGCCATCATTGTAGATCGTTCCGTCGATATTGGCTTGGCCCGCCGCAACGCTGCCGAAGACACCGAGATAGAAGCCGGACCAGTCATGCGCCGACGCGGCGACATCGTCCGCGGCCAGCGCGGCACTCGTAACCAGCGCTGCCGCGGCGGTTGACAGCGAAAGCTTCGAAAACTTCAAGACCGCAAAGCACAAACCGACCGCACGCACCGATATCTCCCGCATCTTCTCGCCCTTAGGATTCAAGGCGCTAGACTTGGCAGGAGATTCTTGGGGAATTATTTGAAGTCTGCCCCAACCGGCGAGCGTCCTGCCTAGGGCAGGCGGCTGAGCCGTTCGGTCAGGAGCTCGTAGAAGCCCTCTGCATCGCCAGACCGCAGATAGGTGACGTTCTTGGCCCGGCCGGTGACGCCCCAGTAGTCGGCGACGGTCATGCCGATAGTGAGTTCGCTCGACGTCTCGATCACCACGTTGATGTGGCGGCCCCGGAACAGGTCGGGCCTGAGCATGTAGGCGATGACGCAGGGGTCGTGCAGCGGCGCGCCGGTCGAGCCGTATTTGTAGAGGTCGAAGCGCTCGGAAAAGCTCAGCATCTGGTAGACGGCTTCGCCAGCCTTGTTGCCAAGCGCACGGATCTTTGCCAGCCGGTCGGGGGTCGAGAGGATCATGTGGGTGACGTCGAGCGGCAGCATGGCGATCGGCACGCCGGAGCGCAGCACGACATCGGCGGCATCGGGATCGACATAGATGTTGAACTCGGCCGCCGGGGTGATGTTGCCTCCCTCGAAATAGCCGCCGCCCATCATGACGATCTCCTGGATGCGGCCGATGATCCGCGGCTCCTTGACCATCGCCATGGCGACATTGGTCAGCGGCCCGAGGGTCGCGAGTGTCACAGTGCCGGCCTCATGCGCCATCAGCGTGTCGATGATGAAATCGACGCCATGCTGGTCTTCGATCTGCAGCTTGGGCAGCGGCAGGTCTGGGCCATCGAGGCCGGTTTCGCCATGCACGTGCTCGGCGGTAACGAGGGTGCGGCGCATCGGCCGCTCGCAGCCGGCATAGACCGCGATATCCTTGCGGCCGGCGAGTTCGACTACCTTCAGGGCGTTGCGGGCGTTCTGGGCGAGGCTGACATTGCCCGCCACCGCGACGATGCCGAGGATGTCGAAATCGGCCGGCGAGGCGAGCGCCATGAGGATGGCGACGGCGTCGTCCTGGCCCGGGTCGGTGTCGATAATGATCTTGCGTGCCATAGGTTTAGCGCGAGCCCCTGAGAAACTGATTCCGGCGGCATGTTAGAGCGAGATCAGGAAAAGTTGCAGACTTTTGCGGTTCGATCTCGCGCCGGAACGCGTACTTGGAGCAGGATGGCGATTCAACGAAACGCCATCCTGCTCAAGTCGCCGGCACACCGCTCGTCGACCGGCGGAACGTCAGGGTTGGCAGTGCGTTTAGGCTGGCCGAGAGAGGGACATTTACTTGCGCAAACCAGCGGCGTCGCGCCCCCGCCAGGGGCTTATCAAGGACATCCAGCGGACCAATTTCGAGCGGGTGCTGGGCAACGCGGCGCAGTTCGCCATCGTCACCATCGGCATTGTGGTTGCCTTTGTCGCCGTGCGCGAGGCCCAGGTGGTCCTGGCGCCGCTGTTCCTCGCCATCACCGTAGGGCTGATGTTTGGCCCGGTGGCCGACATGCTGGAGCAGCGCGGCGTGCCGGAGGCGCTGTCGGCCGGGCTGGTGGTTCTGCTGTTCCTCGTCATCATCATCGTCGGTGGGGCGCTGTTCTACGGGCCGCTGAGCGAATGGGCGGAGCGCATCCCCATGGTGTGGGAGCGCATCCAGTCCGAGCTCGCCAACTGGCAGGAGCCGATCGCTGCGATCGGGGCGCTGCAGGAACAGATCAAGGGCGTGCTGGGCGGCGGCGCAACGATGGAGGTGCGGGTCGAGGACGGCAGTACCGTAACCGGCATCGCCATGCTGGCGCCGGCGATCCTGGCGCAGGTCGGCGTCTTCCTCGTCTCGCTCTACTTCTTCCTCGCGACGCGCGACAATATCCGCGTCGCGACGCTGTCCCTCTGCGTCAGCCGCCGGATGCGCTGGCGCACGGCGCATGTGTTCCGCGACGTCGAGCAGAAGGTCTCGAAATACCTGCTCACCATCTCCAGCGTGAACCTCGGAGTCGGAGCGGTGGTGACACTGATGACCTGGGCGGTGGGGCTGCCTTCGCCGCTGCTCTGGGGCGCCATGGCGGCCGTGCTCAACTACATTCCGTTCATCGGGCAGGCCTTCATGGCGCTGGTGCTGTTCCTTGTCGGGCTCGGAACGAGCGGTGAGCTGTTCGGCGGGCTGCTGCCGATGGCGCTGTACTTCGGCATCAACTTCATCGAGGGCAATTTCGTCACCCCGAACCTCTTGGGCCGGACGATGACGATCAACCCATTCATGATCTTTCTGTCGCTGACCTTCTGGATCTGGGCCTGGGGCCCGGTCGGCGGCCTGATCGCCGTGCCGTCACTGCTGGTGCTCTACTCGATCGTCACCCACATCCTGCCCACCCGCACGGTGGCGCCGCGCAAGGTGCGGCGGCTGGTGACGCAGAAGGCGAGCCGCGACGCCGATGCGGCGGAGCCGAAGGTGGCGCCGCCGGAGCCGGCGAAGGTTACGACGCGGCGGACACGTGCGGCGAAGCCGGCGTCGGCGGCTTAGACCGCGAGGCCGGTACGGGCTGACCGCTCACCCTCCCCATAAAGCCAGCCTTGACGCTGTCACACGCAAGCTTCACGCTTTGGCTCTTCCGATTTCTGATTGAGGTGAGCGATGGCCGGCGAAGTGGTGGCGCATGCAGCAGAGGTGGCTTCGCACGGCGGGGTCGACCTGGTGCAGGTGGTGGCGCTGCTTGGAGCCGGGGTCATCGCGGTGCCGCTGTTCCGCCGGCTGGGGCTCGGCTCGGTCCTCGGCTATCTCGCGGCGGGCCTCGCCATCGGGCCATTCGGCTTCGGGCTGGTCGGCGATCCGCAGGCGGTGCTGCACGCGGCCGAACTGGGCGTGGTGCTGTTCCTGTTCATCGTCGGGCTGGAAATGGAGCCGGCCAAGCTCTGGGGCCTGCGCAAGGAGATCTTCGGGCTCGGCATATTGCAGGTCGGTCTCTGCGGGCTGCTGCTGACGCTGGCGGGCATCTTTCTGCTCGGGCTCGCGCCGCCGGTGGCGTTCGTTGCCGGCATGGGGTTTGTCCTCACCTCGACAGCCATCGTCATGCAGATCCTCTCGGAGCGGGGCGAGCTGCAGACGCCGGCGGGGCAGAAGATCGTGTCGGTGCTGCTGCTCGAAGATCTCGCCATCGTGCCGTTGCTGGCGGTGGTGGCGTTCTTGTCGCCCGGCATCGATACCGACGCGAGCATGACGCAGCGCTGGATCAGCGTCGGCGTTGCGGTGGCTTCGATCGTCGCGGTGATCTTTGCCGGCCGCTGGGTACTGAACCCGGTGTTCAAGATCCTCGCCGAATCCAAGGCTCGCGAGGTGATGACGGCCGCGGCGCTGCTGGTGGTGCTGGGCGCGGCACTGATCATGGAAGCGGGCGGCCTGTCGATGGCGATGGGCGCCTTCATGGCCGGCGTGCTACTCTCGACCTCGACCTTCCGACACCAGCTCGAGGCCGATGTCGAACCGTTCCGCGGGCTGCTGCTCGGGCTGTTCTTCCTTGCCGTGGGTATGTCGCTCGACCTCACGGTGGTGGCGGCCAACTGGCAGTTCATCGCGCTCTCGGTGCTCACCTACATGGTGCTGAAGGGCGGCGCGATCTATGGGCTGGCGCGCGCGCTGGGCGGCGGCAACGCGCTGGCGCTGGAGCGCGCCGTGCTGATGGCGCAGGGCGGCGAATTTGCCTTCGTGCTGTTCACCACCGCCACCGCAGGCGGGCTGCTGACCGGCCAACTCAACGCCATCTTCACCGCGACAGTCATCATCTCTATGGTGCTGACGCCGTTCTCGACCATGCTGCTGAAGCTGGTGCCCAAGCCGGTGCAGTCGCTCGCGGGCGTCGAGAAACCCGAAGGCCTGACCGGCAACGTGCTGCTGATCGGCTTCGGCCGGTTCGGGCAGATCGCCAGCCAGCCGCTGATCGCCAAGGGGCAGCATTCGATCTCGATCATCGACAACGATGTCGAGATGATCGAGGTGGCGCAGACCTTCGGCTTCAAGATCTACTACGGCGATGGCACCAGGCTCGACATCCTGCACGCGGCAGGGGCGGGGACGGCCGACCTGATCCTGATCTGCGTCGACAAGAAGGAGTCGGCGACTCGCATCACCGAGTTGGTGAAATCGGAGTTCCCGCTGGCCAAGGTGATGGCACGCGCCTTCGATCGCGGCCACGCGCTCGAGCTGGTGAAGGCCGGGGCGGATTATCAGTTGCGCGAGGTGTTCGAGAGCGCGCTGGAGTTCGGTGCCGAGACGCTGCGGCAGCTCGATGTCGACATGGTCGAGGTGGGGGAAATCATCGAAGGCGTGCGCGAACGCGACCGCCAGCGCTTCGCGGCGCAGATGGTCGGCGGCCTGATGGCGGGCCGGGACCTGCTCAGGTCGAACGCTGAAGACCAGGCCCGCGAAAGCGGCACGGTCGCCGGCCCGTCAACGCCGATCATTGCGCCTGAGGAAGAGGCGAAGGCTTAGCCAGGGGGCAGCGGATGAGCGAGGCAACGGACGCCGAAGTCGTCCGCACAGGCGGCTGTCTATGCGGCGCGGTCAGGTATGAGGTCCGGGGCGAACCGTACGTGTCCGGCCTCTGCCACTGCATGACCTGCCGGAAGCTGACGGGCTCGACCTTCTCCGCCACCGCCAACTGGCATCGCGCGCAATTTCGGATGACCGGGGAACTGGCGACTCACCAGCGCCGTCAGTTCTGCCCAACCTGCGGTTCCCGGCTGTTCTTCCTGTCCGACGAGGGAGTCGAGATCTTCCTTGGCACCCTGGATCAAGGCCCTAACGACATCGCGCCGACGCTTGAGGTCTGGACGATCCGCCGCGAGCACTGGCTTCCGCCCGTCGCTGGGGCTGCGCAACATGAAGGCAATCCGCCCAAGGCGTCGTGACGCGGGCGTGCGAGCAATAATCGTCTACCGATTAGGCAGCGTGCCTTAGAAGCGTTCTCAACAGGCCTTCCCAGGCGTGCGATTCAGTGCAAAGGTGGTGTTCTAGAGGGGAATACATCGCCATGATGCTGGATTGCGACAATGCCGCAAAAGCCCCTCGTATTGGATGCCCCGGTCCCGGAACGGCGCGCGCTCACCACTGAAGCGCTGCAATCGGAGATCCTCGAAAAACTTACCTATTCGGTCGGCAAGGACCCGATCGTCGCGCGGCCGCACGACTGGCTGAAGGCGACGATCCTGACGGTTCGCGACCGGATCATCGACCAGTGGATGGAGTCGAGCCGCGAGACCTGGCGGACCTCCAACAAACGCGTCTACTACCTCAGCCTCGAGTTCCTCATCGGCCGCCTGATGCGCGATGCGATGAGCAATATCGGGGTGATGGAGCCGGTGCGCGCCGCGCTCAAGAACTTCAATGTCGATCTCGGCGACCTGATCAACCTCGAGCCGGATGCGGCGTTGGGCAATGGCGGCCTCGGCCGTCTCGCCGCCTGCTTCATGGAGTCGATGGCGACGGTTAATATCCCTGCCTACGGCTACGGCATCCGCTATGTGCACGGGCTGTTCCGGCAGGAAATGAGCGAAGGCTGGCAGGTCGAACTGCCCGAGGATTGGCTGGCGCACGGCAACCCCTGGGAGTTCGAGCGGCGTGAGTCGAGCTACGAGATCGGCTTTGGCGGGCATGTCGAGCCGGTGCAGGAGCCCGATGGCACCACCCGGCTCGAATGGCGGCCGGCCGAGCACCTGCTCGCCGTGGCGTTCGATACCCCGATCGTTGGCTGGCGCGGCAAGCGGGTGAATACGCTCCGGCTCTGGTCGGCGCAGCCGATCGATCCGATCCTGCTCGACAAGTTCAACGCCGGCGACCATATCGGCGCGCTCGAGGAAAGCTCCCGTGCCGCGGCGGTGACGCGGGTGCTCTATCCGGCCGACTCGACGCCGTCGGGGCAGGAGCTGCGGCTCAGGCAGGAGTTCTTCTTCTCCTCCGCCTCGCTGCAGGACATCGTCCGCCGCCACATGCAGGCCTATGGCGATCTCGGCTCGCTCTCGGACAAGGTGGCGATCCAGCTCAACGACACCCACCCGGCGATCTCGATTGCCGAGCTGATGCGGATCCTGATCGATATCCACGGCATGGCGTGGGCGCCGGCCTGGAAGCTGACCAAGGCGACGTTCGGCTATACCAACCATACGCTCTTGCCCGAAGCGCTGGAGACCTGGCCGGTCGGGCTGCTCGAGCGGATGCTGCCGCGCCAGATGCAGATCATCTACGCCATCAATGCCGAAGTGCTCGGCGAAGCGCGCAAGATGGGGGGCTTTACCGACAACCAGATCGCCAACCTGTCGCTGATCGACGAGCATGGCAGCCGCCGCGTCCGCATGGGGCAACTAGCCTTCGTCGGTTCGCACTCGATCAATGGCGTCTCGGCGCTGCACTCGGAGCTCCTGAAGAAGACGCTGTTCGCCGATCTCGATCGGCTCTACCCGGAGCGGATCAACAACAAGACCAACGGGGTGACGCCGCGGCGCTGGCTGCTGCAGTGCAACCCCGGGCTGACGCGGTTGATCAGCGACCGGATCGGGCCGGAATTCCAGGACGATTTCTCGCTGCTCGCGCAGCTCGACAAGCACGCCGACGATCCGAGCTTCCAGGATCAGTTCAAGGCGGTGAAGCGCGCCAACAAGGTGGCGCTGGCGCAGGTGATCAAGGACCGGCTGGGCATCGTGGTGTCGCCCGACGCCCTGTTCGACGTGCAGGTGAAGCGCATCCACGAATATAAGCGGCAACTGCTCAACGTCATCGAGGCGGTGGCGCAGTATTCGATGATGCGCTCACACCCTGAGAAGGACTGGGTGCCGCGGGTAAAGGTGTTCGCCGGCAAGGCGGCGCCGGGCTACTGGAACGCCAAGCTGATCATCAAGCTGATCAACGACGTCGCCAAGGTGATCAACAACGATCCGGCGGTGCGCGGCCTGCTCAAGGTGGTGTTCCTGCCCAACTACAATGTCAGCCTCGCCGAGCAGATCATCCCGGCAGCCGATCTCAGCGAGCAGATCTCGACGGCCGGCATGGAAGCGTCGGGCACCGGCAACATGAAGTTCATGGCCAATGGCGCGCTCACCATCGGCACGCTCGACGGCGCCAATGTCGAGATGCTCGAGCAGGTCGGGCCGGAGAACATGGTGATCTTCGGGCTCACCGCCGACAAGGTGGCCGAGAAGCGGAGCCGCAGCGAAGTGCCGCGCACCGCGATCGACGCCTCGCCGGCGTTGCGCGAGGCGCTGGAGGCGATTTCATCGGGAGTGTTCTCGCCCGATGATCCGAACCGCTACCGCGATCTGATCGGCGGTCTGTATGACCACGACTGGTTCATGGTGGCGCGCGATTTCGACGCCTACGCGGCGGCGCAGCGGGACATCGATGAGCTCTGGAACAAGCCTCGCAAATGGTATTCGATGGCTATCCGGAACACTGCTCATGTCAGCTGGTTTTCCTCGGATCGTACGATTTCGCAGTACGCCAAGGAAATCTGGGGTGTCCCGGTTGTCGGGGGGTAGTGGGGTTTGACCAAGTCCAAGTGGCAGGCGGCTGACAGCGACGTCCGTTCGATCGTTGCGGGCCGTCATTCCGATCCGTTCGGTATCCTCGGCCTGCATGAAGTCGATGGCGCCTGGGTCGCGCGCACCTTCATTCCGCACGCGGAGTCGGTATCGGCGCGCACCCTGGACAACCGCATCCTCGGGGAGCTCGAGCCGCGCGGCGACGGCTTCTTCGAGGGTATCGTCAAGCTCAACAAGCTGCAGCCGGTGAACTACCACGCCCGCAACGAGGGCGGGGAGTGGAACGTCCTCGACCCCTACAGCTTCGGGCCAGTGCTCGGGCCGATGGACGATTATTATATCGGCGAGGGCTCGCACCTCAGGCTGTTCGACAAGCTCGGCGCCCACGCGATGGAGTTCGAGGGCGTCAACGGCACGCATTTCGCGGTCTGGGCGCCCAACGCCAGGCGCGTCAGCGTGGTCGGACCGTTCAACCAGTGGGACGGCCGGCGGCATCCGATGCGGGTGCGGGTCAATACCGGGGTGTGGGAAGTGTTCGTGCCCAATGTCGGGGCGGGCGAGGTCTACAAGTTCGAGATCGTCGGGCCGGACGGCAAGCTCATGCCGCTGAAGGCCGATCCGTTCGCGCGGCAGTCGGAACTGAGGCCCAAGACCGCCTCGGTGATCGCCGACCCCAAGCCGTTCGAATGGACCGACGCCAAGTACATGAAGGAGCGCGCCAAGATCGACTGGCGGCGCAAGCCGGTGTCGATCTACGAGGTGCACCTGGGCTCCTGGCGGCGCCGCGCCGATGGCTCGTTCATGAGCTACGAGCAACTGGCCGAGCAGTTGATCCCCTATGCCGCCGATAGCGGCTTCACCCATATCGAGCTGTTGCCGATCACCGAGCATCCGTTCGATCCGAGCTGGGGCTACCAGCCGACCGGGCTCTACGCGCCGACGGCGCGGTTCGGCGATCCCAAGGGTTTTGCGCATTTCATCGACAAGGCGCATGCGGCGGGGCTCGGAGTGATCCTCGACTGGGTGCCGGCGCATTTCCCCACCGACGAGCACGGGCTGGCGCGTTTCGACGGCACGGCGCTCTACGAGCATCTCGATCCGCGCAAGGGCTACCACCCCGACTGGAACACCGCGATCTACAATTTCGGGCGCAAGGAAGTGGTGAGCTTTCTCGTCAACAACGCGCTCTATTGGCTGGAGGTGTTCCACCTCGACGGGTTGCGCGTCGATGCGGTGGCCTCGATGCTCTACCTCGATTACTCGCGCCAGGCGGGGCAGTGGATCCCCAACCAGTTCGGCGGCAACCACAATCTCGAGGCCGTGGAGTTCCTCAAGCGGGTGAATGCCGAGGCCTATCGGCTGCATCCGGGGGTGATGATGATCGCCGAGGAATCGACCTCGTGGAGCGGCGTCAGCGCGCCGGTCGACAAAGGCGGGCTGGGCTTCGGCTTCAAGTGGAACATGGGGTTCATGAACGACACCCTGCGCTACATGAGCCGCAATCCGGTGCACCGGAAATACCACCACAACGACATGACCTTCGCGGCGCTCTATGGTTACGCCGAGAACTTCATCCTGCCGCTGAGCCACGACGAAGTGGTGCATGGCAAGGGCTCGCTGCTCAGCAAAATGGGCGGCGACGACTGGGGGCAGTTCGCGGGCCTGCGCGCCTATTACGGCTTCATGTGGGGCTGGCCGGGCAAGAAGCTGTTGTTCATGGGCCAGGAATATGCGCAGCGCGAGGAATGGAACGAGGCCAAGGGGCTCGACTGGTGGTTGCTCGAAGCACCCGCTCACGACGGCATCCGCCGGCTGGTCACCGACCTCAACGCGCTCTACCGCGAGCTGCCGTCGCTCTATGCCCGCGACAACGAGCCGGAAGGCTTTGAGTGGCTGATCGGCAATGACCAGAACAACTCGGTGTTCGCCTGGACGCGCAAGGCGCCGGGCGAGCACCCGGTGGTGGTGATCTCGAACATGACGCCGACGCCGCGCGAGAGCTACCGGGTGCCGATGCCGCTGGCCGGGCGGTGGGTCGAACGGCTCAATACCGATGCCGGCTGGTACGGCGGAACCAACAAGGGGAACCAGGGCCGGGTGCTGGCCAAGGCAAGCGAGGTGGAAGGGCTGGGGCCGTATGCCGACCTCTACCTGCCGCCGATGTCGACGCTCTATCTGAAGTATGAACCCGCATGACCATGTCGCGCTTTCGAATCGGAAAAGACCTGCAGCTTTTCCTGAAAGCGCTTCGGGCGCGGTGACTGGATACGATCCCGCATAAGCGGGACGTAAGAGTGCTTTGTGTGTGTCGCGTGATCGGAACAGCTGATCACGCCCCGAGGGGAGGGAAGCATGGCAGACTACCGGACACCATCGCCGCTGGCGCGTGAGGCGATGGCATATGTGCTGGCGGGGGGACGAGGAACCCGCCTGTTCGAGTTGACCGACCGGCGCGCCAAGCCGGCGGTATATTTCGGCGGCAAGTCCCGCATCATCGATTTCGCGCTCAGTAACGCGCTGAATTCCGGCATCCGACGTATCTCGGTGGCGACGCAGTATCAGGCGCATTCGCTGATCCGGCATCTGCAGCGCGGCTGGAACTTCCTCAGGACCGAGCGAAACGAGAGCTTCGACGTGCTGCCGGCGTCGCAGCGGGTGTCCGAGACGCAGTGGTACGAGGGCACCGCCGATGCCGTGTACCAGAACATGGACATCATCGAGGATTACGGCCCACGCTACATCGTGCTGCTGGCCGGCGACCACATCTACAAGATGGACTACGAAATCATGCTCCGGCAGCATGTGGACACCGGGGCCGATGTGACCATCGGCTGCCTCGAGGTGCCGCGCATGGAGGCCACCGGCTTCGGCGTGATGGCGGTGGACGGGCGCGACCGGATCGTCGATTTCGTCGAGAAACCGAAAGACCCGCCGGGGATCCCCGACAAACCGGATTACGCGCTGGCCTCGATGGGCATCTATGTGTTCGAGACGCGCTTCCTGATGGAGCAGTTGCGCCGTGACGCCGCGACCGAGGGCTCGTCGCGCGACTTCGGCAAGGACATCATCCCCTATATCGTCAAGAACGGCTCGGCCTGGGCGCATCGCTTCCCGCGCTCCTGCGTCCGCTCGGCCAACGAGGATGTGGCCTACTGGCGCGATGTCGGTACGGTCGATGCCTACTGGAAGGCCAATATCGACCTGTGCGACGTGACCCCGCAGCTCGATCTCTATGATCGCGACTGGCCGATCTGGACCTTTGCCGAGATCACCCCGCCGGCCAAGTTCGTGCACGATTTCGATGGCCGTCGCGGCTCGGCGGTGAACTCGCTGGTCTCGGGCGATTGCATCATCTCGGGTGGAGCGCTGGATCGCACGCTGCTCTCGACCGGCAGCCGGGTGCACTCCTATTCGGAACTGCACGAGGCGGTGGTGCTGCCTTACTGCACCATCGGACGCGGCGCGCGGCTGAAGAAGGTGGTGGTGGATCGCGGCGTGCATGTGCCCGAGGGCCTGGTGGTCGGCGAGGATCCGGCGTTCGACGCGCAATGGTTCCGGCGCACTGCCGACGGGGTGACGCTGATCACCCAGCCGATGATCGACAAGTACCTGGCGAGCAAGTAACTGGCGGAGCAGATGATCGAAGTCCTCTCCGTCGCCTCGGAGGCCTACCCGTTGATCAAGACGGGAGGCCTGGCGGATGTCGTTGGCGCGCTGCCGGCGGCATTGGCGCCGCATGGCGTATCGATGCGCGTGCTGCTGCCGGGCTATCCCAAGGTGATGACCGGGCTGGCGGATGGACGCCAGGTGCTGTGGCTCGACGATTTCTTCGGCGGCACGGCACGGCTGGTGGCTGGGCGGGCGAACGGTCTCGATGTGATCGCCATCGATGCCCCGCATCTCTACGACCGGCCGGGCAACCCCTATGTCGGCCCCGACGGCAAGGACTGGCCGGACAACTGGCAGCGCTTCGCGGCGCTGAGCTTTGTCGCCTACGAGTTGTCGCGTGGCGCCATCGAGGGCTACAAGCCGGACATTCTCCACTGCCACGACTGGCAGTCGGGGCTGGCGCCGGCCTATGTGGCATTCAACGCGCCGACCCAGGTGAAGACGGTGATGACCGTCCACAACATCGCCTTCCAGGGGGTGTTCGGCTGGGAGGTGTTCAACGGGCTGAGGCTCGACTTCCAGGCCGCCAATAGCGGGGCGATCGAGTATTTCGGCAATATCGGCTACCTCAAGGCCGGGTTGCAGGTGGCCGATGCCGTGACCACGGTGAGCCCCACCTACGCGCACGAGATACGGACAGCAGCCTACGGCATGGGCCTCGAGGGGCTGCTGCAGAACCGGGCCGATACGGTCAGCGGCATCCTCAACGGCATCGACGCCAATGAGTGGAACCCCGGCACCGACGAGGCGCTGGCGCAGGTCTACAACCCGAGCAACATCTTCGAACGGGCCGCCAACAAGCGGGCGCTGGAGGAGCGGTTCGGGCTCGAGGTGGGCGAAGGGCCGATCTTCTCGGTGGTCAGCCGCCTGACCTGGCAGAAGGGCCTCGACATGCTGCCGGGCGAGATCGACCGCCTCGTCGCGCATGGCGGGCGGCTGATCGTCCTCGGCTCGGGTGATGCGGAGATCGAGAACGGCCTTGCCGGTGCGGCGCTCCGGCACCCCGGCAAGGTCGGGGTAGTGATCGGCTATGACGAAAAGCTCAGCCACCTGATTCAGGGCGGCGCCGACGCCATCCTCATTCCGTCACGGTTCGAGCCCTGCGGGCTGACCCAGCTCTATGGCCTGCGCTATGGCTGTATCCCGGTGGTGAGCCGGGTGGGCGGGCTCGCCGACACGGTGATCGATGCCAACGAGGCAGCGGTTGAGGCCGGGGTCGCGACCGGGGTAGTATTCTCACCGGCCACCGAGGAGGCGCTTGGCGAAGCCATCCGCCGGACCATCGCGCTCTACGCGCGGCCGAAGGTGTGGCACAAGATGCAGCGCCGGGGGATGAAGTCGGACGTCTCCTGGGAACTCAGCGCCGAAAAATACGCCGACCTTTACGCGTCACTCCTGGGGCACAAACTCGATGACGATTCTGACGATTGAGACGAAGCCGTTCGCGGACCAGAAACCCGGCACTTCCGGGCTCCGCAAGCGGGTAACCGTCTTCAGCCAGCCCAACTATGTCGAGAACTTCGTGCAGTCGATCTTCGACAGCCTCGAAGGGATCAAGGGCAAGACGCTGGTGCTGGGCGGCGACGGCCGCTTCTACAACGACGTCGCGATCCAGAAGATCATCAGGATCGCCTCGGCCAACGGGTTCGGGGCGGTGCTGGTGGGGCAGGGCGGGATTTTGTCGACGCCGGCCGCCAGCCATGTCATCCGTCACCATAGGGCATTTGGCGGGCTGATCCTGTCGGCCAGCCACAATCCGGGCGGTCCGGACGGCGATTTCGGCATCAAGTACAACGTGTCGAACGGTGGGCCGGCACCCGAGAAGATCACCGACGCGGTGTTCGCGCGCTCCAAGGAGATCGATCGTTACCTGATCGTCGATGCGCCGGATGTCGACCTCTCGCGTATCGGCACGCAGCATTCCGCCGGCATGGTGGTCGAGGTGATCGATCCGGTGGCCGACTATGCGGCGCTGATGGAGACGCTGTTCGATTTCGACAAGATCCGCGCCATGTTCGCGGCGGGCTTCACCATGCGGTTCGACGCCATGCACGCGGTCACCGGGCCCTATGCGCACAAGATCCTCGAGGGCATCCTCGGCGCGCCCGCCGGCACCGTGGTGAACGGCACGCCGTCGCCGGATTTCGGTGGCGGGCACCCCGACCCGAACCTGGTCTACGCGAGGGAACTCTACGACCTGATGATGAGCGACAAGGCGCCGGACTTCGGCGCGGCCTCGGATGGCGATGGCGACCGCAACCTGATCATCGGCCGCAACCGCTTCGTCACGCCGTCGGATTCGCTCGCCATCCTCGCCGCCAATGCGCCGCATGCGCCGGGCTATGCCGCCGGGATCGCCGGCATCGCCCGTTCGATGCCGACCAGCGCAGCGGCCGATCGCGTCGCCGAGAAGCTCGGCATCGAGATGCACGAAACGCCGACCGGCTGGAAGTTCTTCGGCAACCTGCTCGATGCCGGCCGGGTCACCATCTGTGGCGAGGAATCGGCCGGTACGGGCTCGAACCACGTGCGTGAGAAGGATGGACTGTGGGCCGTGCTGCTCTGGCTCAACGTGCTGGCGGCGCGGCAGCAGAGCGTCGACATGATCGTGCAGGATCACTGGGCCACCTATGGCCGCAACTATTACACCCGGCACGACTACGAAGAGGTGGAGGCGGCGCCGGCCAATGCGCTGATGGACGACCTCAGGGCCAAGCTCCCAGGTCTGGTCGGACAGTCGCTCGAGGGACGTCCGGTGACCTATGCCGACGACTTCACCTACCATGACCCGGTGGATGGTTCGACCAGCGGCAAGCAGGGCGTGCGGATCGGCTTTGCCGACGGCAGCCGGATCGTCGTCCGGCTCAGTGGAACCGGGACGGTCGGCGCCACGTTGCGCTTGTACCTTGAACGGTATGAGCCCCCGCATGGACAGCACGATCTCGACACCCAGTCCGCCCTTTCGCCCCTCATCTCCATCGCCGACAGCGTTGCTGGCATCAAGGCTCGCACCGGCCGTGACACGCCCAGCGTTATCACTTGAAGGCCCGGTAGCAGTGAAACCAGTATTGGTGCCGGGCGCTGGCAGCCCGGAGAGACTTGGCGCGACCATCACCGCCGAGGGCGTGAACTTCGCCGTCTATTCAGAGACGGCGACGGTGATCTGGGTGTCGATCTACGACGAACTCGACCAGGAAACGGCGCGCATCGCACTCGACGGGCACGAGGACCACATCTGGTTCGGGCTGATCGGCAATATCGGGGCAGGGGCCAAATACGGGCTGCGCGCCGATGGTCGCTACGATCCAGACCAAGGCTATTTCTTCGATCCCAACAAGCTGCTGGTCGATCCCTACGCCCGACGCCTCGACCGCCCCTTTGTGCGGTCGCCGCGGCTCCGCCTCAATCGCGACGAGGCGGTGGATACGGCGCCGCTGATCCCCAAGGCGATCGTGCTGGCCGCCGACAACAAGAATGCGGCGCCGCGTCGCAAAGCGCCAGGGCTGTTCTACGAGCTCAACGTGCGCGGCTACACCATGCGCCACCCCTCGGTGCAGGGACCGTTGCGCGGCACGATTGCCGGTCTCACCACCAAGCGGGTGGTGGACCACCTGCGCTATCTCGGGGTCGACACGGTCGAGCTGATGCCGATCGCGGCCTTCATCGACGATGGCCACCTGCCGGCGATGGGGCTCACCAATGCCTGGGGCTATAACCCGGTCAGCTATTTCGCGGTCGATCCGCGGCTGGCGCCGCGCGGCCCGCAGGAGCTGCGCAACATGACCGATGTGTACCGCAAGGCGGGCATCTCGGTGATCCTCGACGTGGTCTACAACCACACCGGCGAGGGCGACGCCAACGGGCCGATGCTGAGCCTGATGGGGCTCGACGCCATGACCTATTACCGGTTCGTCGACGCCGGTGGGAAGAAGGTGCTGGTGAACGATGCCGGCACCGGCAACACGCTGCGCGCCGACCATCCGGCGACACAGCGGCTGGTGATCGAGAGCCTCCGCTACTGGGTGGAGGAGATGGGCGTTTCCGGTTTCCGCTTCGACCTCGCGCCGATCCTCGGGCGCGAGCCGGGGTTCAACCCGAACGCCCGGATGCTGCAACTGATCAAGGCCGATCCGGTGCTCAGCAAGTCGATCCTCGTGGCCGAACCGTGGGACCCGGGTCCGGGCGGCTACCAGCTCGGGCAGTTCGGCAAGGAATTCCGTGAGTGGAACGACAGCTATCGCGACGATGTCCGCTCGTTCTGGCGCGGCGACCAGGGCAAGATCGGGGCGCTCGCCGGCAAGGTTGCCGGTTCGGCCGAGATCTTCGATTTCGCCGGCCGCAAGCCCAGCGCCGGCGTCAACATGCTGGCGGTGCATGACGGCTTCACGCTGGCCGATCTCGTCTCCTATCTCGACAAGCACAATGAGGCGAATGGCGAAGGCAACCGCGACGGGCACAACAACAACCATTCATGGAACTGCGGGCACGAAGGCCCCACCGACGACGAGAAGATCAACGCCGCGCGCCGCCGCGACGTGCGCGCGCTGCTGGCGACGCTGTTCCTGAGCCGCGGCCTGCCGCTGATCCAGCAGGGCGACGAGTTCGGCCGCACCCAAAGGGGCAACAACAATGCCTATGCGCAGGACAACGAGATCACCTGGGTCGACTGGGAGAGCGCCGACGGCACGCTGGTGGATTTCGTTTCGGCGCTGAGCGAATTCCGCCGCATGCATCCGGCGCTGACCCACGATCATTTCCTCACCGGACAAACCAAGCATGGCGTGCGCGATGTCGCGTGGCTCCATCCGGATGGGCGCGAGATGAACGAGGGCGACTGGAACGATGCCGGCGCATCGGTGCTGGGGATGCGGCTGCAGACCGCCGAGGAGGACCTGATCGTGTGGTTCAACCGCCGGATCGACCCGGTGCTGGCGCGCCTGCCCGAGGGCTACTGGACAGTTGGCCTCGTCTCCGACGATCAGGCCGTGCTGCCGCTCGCCGACCACGCGGCAACGCTGCCGCCGCGCTCGGTCGTGGTGCTGCTCAAGGGCCAGATTCCGCCGAGCAAACCGGAAGTGCCGCCGCCGCCGCAGGAGATTCCGGTCCAGCCGGAAACGCCGCAACCGGCCCCGCAGCCCGACAACGTGCCGGGTGTGCCGCCGCAGGAGTTGCCGGACGACGAGCCGCCCGAGGAAACGCCGAAAGAGTAGCGGTGGCGGTTTGGCCGCGGGCCGCTGATGTGACATTGATGGGTCGTTCCAGCATGTTGCACGAGGTTCCGCATGTCACCGTTGCTCGGGCTCATCCTGCTGGCGCTGCTGGTGGGCGCCAGTTCCATCATCTCGATGTCGGAGATCGCGTTTGCCGCGGCGCGCGAGGTACGGATCCGGGCGCTGGCCGAGGGCGGTGACGGCCGGGCCATCCGCTTCACAGCGTTGCGCGCTGATGCAGGCAACATCATCACGGCGTTCCAGATCGCCATCAACTCGATCTCGATTCTTGCCGGCGTGATCGGCGACGGGCTGGTCGGGCCGATGTTCGCCGATGCCCTGGCGGGCGCCGGGGCGGGGAGCTTTGCCGGACCTGTCGGCTCGATCCTCGCCTTCTGCCTCACCACCACGCTGTTTATCCTGTTCGCCGACCTGATCCCCAAGCGCATTGGCATGCTGATCCCCGAGCGGGTGGCGCTGGCGCTGGTGTGGTTCCCTGAGGGAGCAGTCGCTGTACTGCGACCGCTGGTCTGGCTGTTCAGCGGCATCTCCAACTGGCTGATCGCCCGGCTGCACCTGGCTCCCTCGGGCCCTGCCGACGAGGTGACCACCGAGGATTTCCGTATGATCCTCGCCGGCGGCGAGAAATCCGGCGCCTTGATGAAGAAGGAGCGCCGGTTGATCGAGAATGTGCTCGGGCTGGAACTGCGCAGCGTCACCTCGGTGATGACGGTGCGCGACGAGATCGTCTATCTCGACCTCAGCGATCCGCTGGAGGTGCAGCAGGAGAAGGTTCGCCGCCGGCCGTTCTCGCATTATCCGATCTGTGACGGCGGCATCGACGAGGTGATCGGCTGCGTGCGGGCCGAGGACGTGCTGGCGACAGTGATGGACCGCGACGCGCCGGTGGATTTCGCCAAGGCGCGGCGCGATGTGCTGTCGGTGCCGGACACGCTCAACGTCTGGGAGGTGCTGGCCGAATTCCAGGCCAAGGGCACCGGGTTCGCCGTGGTGGTCAGCGAATATGCGCACGTCGTCGGCGTCGTCACCTTCAAGGATCTGATGAGCGCGCTGATGCAGGGGCTGGCCAATCCGTTCGAGGAAGAGGCGATCATGCGCCGCGACGACGGCAGTTGGCTGGTCGACGGTGTCGCCCCAGTGGTGGACGTGGTGCGTGCCCTCAACATGAAGAGCTTTCCGCATGACGGCGCCTACGAGACCATCGGCGGCTTCATCGTCCACAACCTCCGCCGCGCCGCCCGCAAGGGCGACAAGGTGGAAGCCGGCGGTTACCTGTTCGAGGTGGTCGATGCCGACAAGCTGCGCCTCAACCAGCTGCTGGTGACCAGGATCAGCTCGAAGTCGGCCCCTCGGGCGTCCTAGAGGGTTGGCTCAGGCGACGAAACCCAGACGTTCGTAGAGTCGCCGTGCTCCTGCGTTGGCCGTCACCACCTTCAGTTGCACGAGGCTCGCCCCGCGCTCCCGTAGCGCCGTCATTGCCGTCGCCAGCAGCGCCGCGCCCAGCCCGCGCCCCTGCCACTCCGGCGCCACCACCAGGTCCTTGACGAAGCTCGAGGTCCAGCAGAGGCAGAAGCCGACGATGGCATCGCCGGCCTTGGCGACAAAGCACAGCGCCGGATCGAACTCGCTGTCGGCGCGCAACGCTTCCCACCAGTTCAGCCAGTCCGGCGCGACGCTGCCGAAGCCGTTCGCATAGGCGCGCTGCAGCAGGGCGTGGATGGCCTTGACGTCGGCGACGTCGAAGGCGGCAAGGCCTGCGCCATCGGGCCAGGCCGGAGCAGGGATCGTTGCGGTGAGGTCGCGCCGCAGCGCGACGAAATCCGGGGTCGCCAAGCTCGCCAAAATGACACTCCGTCCGTCGTAATTACCAGTTGGTTCGGGCACTTGCTTGTCTTGGCAACGGCCGCACGTCAAGCTCAGTCCCCCACCGCCAAAGCGAGCGCCACCCTATGTTGATCGCCCAACTCAGTGACATCCACCTCGACGGCGTCTCCTCGCTGCAGCGCCTCGACCGGGTGTTGCAGTGGGTCACCGAGCTACGGCCGGATGCCGTGGCAGTCAGCGGCGACCTCGCCAACAACTTGCACGCCGACAACTACGCCGTGCTGAAGACGCGTCTCGAGGCGCTCGGCGCGCCGATGCTGGTGGTGCCGGGCAATGTCGACAGCCGCGAGGCAATGCGCGAAGTGTTCGGCGGGCCGGGCGAGGGGCACCTAAGCCGGGTGGTCGAGGTCGGCGAGGTGCGGCTGATCGGGCTCGATGTGATCGTTCCCGGCGCTGTGCATGGCGACGCTGCGCCGGTGCTCGGCTGGCTCACGGCAGAACTCAATTCGGGCGGTGCGCCGGCGTTGATCTTTCTCCACCAACATCCATTCGATTGCGGCATGGACCAGTACGAGACCATCGACTGTCGCAACAAGGAGGGGCTGGCCGCAGTGATCGAGGCGGCCGGCGACAGGGTGCTCGGCATCAGCTGCGGGCACCTGCACCGGCCGATGTTCACCCGCTTTGCCGGGGTGCCGGCGACCCTCGCGCCGGCAGTTGCGCCGATGGGCGGGCTCGCCGCAGACGGCCGCAAGATGCCGGCGACGGATCCGCCGGGCCTGTTGGTGCATCACATCAAGGGCAACAACCTCGTCACCCACGTGATCTCGGTCGGTGGGTAGAGCGCTGCACCGTTGAACTGCAGTCCATCGGCGATTGACTGCTCGAGTTGTTACTCGGCCGCCTGTGCTGCGACGAGCCCACCCTGTTGCTCGATGAAGCCGATGATCTCGTCGAGGTTCTCGCGGCGCAGCAGGTCGGCGAAGACGTAAGGACGGCCTTCGCGCACCTTGATGGTGTCGGCCTCCATCACCTCGAGGCTGGCGTTCACATACTGTGCGATATCAGTGTGGGTGACGATCAGGAGGTCCGAGCGGGTGATGGCCGGGCCGCCCTTGCGAGGGATCTTTTCGCCCTGCGCCACCGAGATGACGTAGAGCGTGATGTCGGCCAGATCGGGCGAGAAGGTCGCGGCGAGATTGTCGCCGCCGGACTCGATCAGGATGATGTCGAGGTCGGGGAATTTGCGGTTGAGGTCGGCGATGGCCGCGAGGTTCAGCGAGGCGTCCTCGCGGATAGCGGTGTGCGGGCAGCCACCGGTTTCGACGCCGACGATGCGGTCCTCGGAAATCGCCTGCACCCGGTTGAGGATCAGCGCGTCTTCCTTGGTGTAGATGTCGTTGGTGACCACCGCCATCGAGTAGCGGTCACGCATGGCTTTCAGCAGCATTTCGCAGAGCGTGGTCTTGCCGGAGCCGACGGGGCCACCGATGCCGACGCGGAGGGGACCGTTGAGCGATTTCATATGAGCCTCATGATGACGAGGAGGAGGTAGCCGACGCCGAGCGCCAGGCAGAGCGGCGAGTAGTTCTTGCGGTCGAGCGTGGCGAATGGCTCGACCGAGAAGGTGGCGCGCCAGCGCTCGGTGTAGCCGATGGCGCCGCGGCCGAGGAACACGGCGGCGAGCAGGACGCCGATCAGCGTCAGCCACCAGCCGCCGGCGGTATGATCGGCGAGCGAAAGCGCCAGCACGCCGGCGGCGAGCACCAGTAGCGAGATGATGAACGAGGCAAGCTTGGGTACCCTGACAACGCCGGGCTTGCCGATCACAGTGCGCGCCAGCAGTTCCGGATCGCGGATCGGCCAGCGGCTGCCGATCGACCACAGGAAGTGGGCAATTGCCACCGCCAGCAGCACGACGAAGATCAGGGCGGCAATCAGCATGCTCATGAACGGAAAATCCTCGGTTCCAGCGTCTCGTGGCGCATCTGCGCGATATCGGCGGCGTAGGCGATTGCGCCGAGGTCGGCAAGCGTCGCTTTAGCCGCGGAAGCCGCGAGCGCGGCGACGCGCGGCTCGAGCGCCGCGAGGACGCTGAGGCCGTCCGATTGGCCGAGCGGCACCAGACGGACGGCGACCGAGATCTGGCTGTGCACGGTGGCGGTCAGCCAGGCGAGGAGGGTGTCGATGAGCTCGATATCGTGCGCGGCGGCGATGGCGCCGACGGCGACGGGGTAGGGGCAGGGCTGTGACAGGCGGGCGAGGATGCCGGCCGGCCAATGTTTGGCGGCGAGCACGTAATTGTCGCCGGTGATGGTGGCTTCCAGCCAGCGCTCGCGGCTGGCGGTCAGCGCGAGACTGAGGTCGGCGAGGCCGGCGAGCTCGGTACGTGTGGCCTCCTCCCTCCCGACCTCCCCCACAAGGGGGGAGGTGTCTGTCGGTGCTTGTGGCACGGCAGCAGCCAGAGCCTCGAACTGCACCTCCCCCCTTGTGGGGGAGGTTGGGAGGGGGGAGGCCCCAGACTCGGTTTCCCGAACCACCCGCCATGCATGCGCCAGCAGGATCGCGTCCGTGCGAATACCGCCATGAGCCAGCGCGCCTTCGATCCAGTTCTGCAAGCGTTCGGAATCGGTTACGCGACGATCTGCAATCGCCGTCTCAAGGCCGGCCGACCAAGCAAACGCCCCCACCGGAAAGGCGGGTGAGAGCCAGGTGATGAGTTTCTGCAGTGCAGCGGGATCGGTCATCGGTTGAGCAAGGCGTGTGCCGGCTCGCCATGGCTGTGCGCATAGGCGCCCTCCTCGGGATGGAACGGCTCCGAGATGTCGGTGACGCTGGCGCCAAGGCCGCGCAGCATGTCGCCGATCACGTGGTCGCGCAGGATCAGCACCCGATCGTCCTCGATCTGGGTTTTGAGGTGGCGGTTGCCGAGGTGCCAGCAGAGCCGCATCAGGTGGATGCGGTCGCGGCCGCGAACCTCGTAAAGTGGCTCCTCGCCGGCGATGATTTCGATCAGGCGACCATCATCAAGCTCGAGCATCGAGCGGTCGGCGAGGGTGACGGGCTCGGGAAAATCGACCAGCACGTTGTCGCCGTGCACCAGGGTCAGCATGCGGCGGCGCACGCGGCGCTCGTCATGCAGCAAAATGGCGAGATCGAAGGGGGTACCGGCTGCGCCTGTCGGCAAATAGCCAACCGCGCGAAAGGTCTGCGGCATCGTCAAAACTACCAAGTCTTCGAGGCTTCCCAACCTTGCGGTCAGCTTAGCCGGTCAGCCGCGGGTTTCAAAGTAGAAGCCGATCGACCAGGCCTGATAAATCAGGTGGGTCACCACGAAGGCGAGGTGAAAGCGCCGGTTCGGCGTCCAGATGGCGATGGCCGAGAGCACCAACCCGAAGGGGATCTGCGCGATGTAGAGCAGGTCCATCGCCTGGAAGTACGGCGCGCCCTTGATCAGCGTGTCGGTCAGGTCGAGCAGAAAGGTCAGCCCGAAGATGCCGAAGAACCAGTGCCGGCGTTTGATGAAGAAATCTTCGTAGCCGTCATATTCGCTGAGGTTGTCCGGGAACAGCAGGGCGGCGAGCGCGAACAGCGTCACCGCGTAGCCGATCAGGAAGATGAAGATGCCGAAATTCCAGCTCGGCAGACGCGCCAAGTCGTATTCCCACCACCAGAACAGGATCAGCTCGACGCTCATCGATACCACCCAGAGCAGGTGGATGAGCGACAGCCTGGCGCGCTTGGGGTGCTGGATCAGGCCCGCCGCGCCCATCAGCAGGCGGGTCAGGCCCAGGCCGATGACCGTACCCATGACGATTCGCACATGGACGAACACATCGTGGGCGGTGCCTGTGTCCATCGCGACCTCAGGGGGTGTTGCTGACTTCCGAGCAGCTGACCGGGGTTTGCGGATCGGCCATCAGGTCGGTGAGGGTGGCCTCGCTGCCCTTGGTCCAGAACTCGTACTGGCCGGCGACATACTTGGCGCCCGAGGCGGCCATGACGTTGACGAACACCAGCTTTTCCGGGCCCACCGGCACGATGGCGATGAAGTTCGGCTTGGCGTTGATGAAATCCACCGCGAAGGGCTCAAGGCCCTCGCACTGATACTGGTGGGTGGTGCGCTCGAAATCGCCGGCGAGGTTCAGCACCACCTGGGCCGAGACATCGACGTTCTGCATCATGGCGGCAGTGGCTAGAGCTTCCATCGTCTGGTCCTCCTCGGAACTGGCTGAGCCTACCCGATTCGCTGTGGCGGATTTCAGTCGGCTTCCGCCGGGACCGGAAGGGCCGAGGCCCGGCGATGCCGCAGCACCAGCAGGGCGAGGCTCAGCAGCGCGCTGAGCGACAGCCCGGCCGCTACCCACAGCGCCGCATCGCTGCCCGGGCCGGCGAGGATCGCGGCAAACAGCGGTGGCGCACAGGCGAAGCTGAGGTTGAGCGGCAGCGCCAGCATCGAGGAAGCGCGGGCGTAAGCGGCAGGCGGGAACAGATCGAGCGGCATGGTCGAACGGGCGACGGCCAAGACGCCGCTCGAAAGCCCATAGACCGCGACGAAGGCAATAGCCGCCGGCGCGCCTGTTCCAACGATCAGCACGGCAAAGCTGAGCGGCAGCGCGGCGGCGGCGAGCAGCCCGACCAGCATCCAGCCGGCGAAATAGCTCCATGGCGCGGTCGCGCTGGCGATCGTCGCCAGACCAAGCGCCGCAACGGCGGTGCTCGAGGTCATCACCAGCCGCGCCCCGAAGCGCTCGAACAGGCGAAGGAAGGGCACCGCCGCAGCCGCCATCACCACCAGCATTACCGTCGGGCCGGCCATCACCGCCGGGTAGGGCAGGCCCAGCGTCTCGGCCATGGCGCTGCCGGTGATCGCCGGCAGGTTGAAGGTCATGCCCCAGCACACCGCCTGGGCGAGGGCAAAGGCGGCAATCGCCAGCGGCAGGCGAGGAGGAGACTCGGACATCATTGGCTCAGCGGAAATCGGCCACCAATCACGGCGAGATTTCAGCCGTGTGACAGGAGCCTAGGCCGTCTCCAGCGTATTGGGGCGGGGCTGGTAGCCATCGATATCGGCGTAGCCATATTCGAGGGCGAGGTCGGCGCTGGTGAAGACGCGCCCGGATTTCTGCAGCAGCGCTGGGTCGGCGGCGAGGTGAGCGACGGCGCGGCCCTGGAACTCCGGACTTTCGGAGTTCGACATATCGAAATACTGGGCGTTCTTCAGCACCTCCTCGGTGCGAACGAGGCCGGGATAGAGCGCGATGGCGGCGACGTCGAACTCGCGCATCTGGTGGGCGACATCGGCTGCCAGCTTGTCCATGGCAGCCTTGGAGACGCCGTAGACGACGTTCTGCATGAACTTCTGCGCCGCCCAGAACGAGATGTTGACGATCAGGCCCGAGCGCTGCCGCGCCATCGCCTCGGTGGCGACCCGGATGGCGCACCAGGAGGAGCGCACCCCGACGCCGATCATGGCGTCCCAGCGCCACATCGGCTGCTGCCAGATCGGATCGACCCAGGTGAAGCGGTTATCCTCCACCATGCGCTCGTAGCCGGGCCAGGCGGAGTTGACGAGAATATCGAGCCGGCCCTCATCGGCCAACACGCGATGCACCACCGCCTCGGTCTCGACGTCATAGGCATGGTCGACCCGGTGGGCGACGCAGCGGCCTGGGTACTTGCCGGATTCATCGAGCACCGAGGCCAGCGAGCCAGCCCGGTCGAGCCCGTCAGGATGTTCGCCGTTCCGCACTGTGCGCCCGGTGATGTGCACCGTCGCCCCGGCCTCCAGCAGCCCCAGCGCCACGCCGCGTCCAACCCCGCGGCTGGCCCCGGTAACGAGGCAGACCTTGCCCGTGAGATCGACCCCCATGCTGTTCTCCCCGACTCAACAAGGAGAACGTAGCATGAACAATGGTAGGCGGCGCTAGAACAGAAAATACCGCTGTGCCATCGGCAGCAAGGTGGCTGGTTCGCAGGTCAGCAGTTCGCCATCTGCCCGCACTTCATAGGTTTCGGGGTCGACGTCGATATGCGGAGTGGCCGAATTGTGGATCATCGAGGCTTTGCTGATGCCGCCCCGGGTGTTTTCGACCGGCAGCATGCCCTTGGCGACGCCGAGTGTCTTTTGCAGGCCGTTGTCGTAGGCGGCCTGGCTGATGAAGGTGACCGAGGAGTTGGTTCTCAGTTTGCCATAGGCGCCGAACATCGGGCGGTAGTGCATCGGCTGCGGGGTGGGGATCGAGGCGTTCGGGTCGCCCATCGGGGCGGCGGCGATTGAGCCACCCATGATCACCATTTCGGGCTTCACGCCGAAGAAGGCCGGCGTCCACATCACCAGGTCGGCGCGCTTGCCCACTTCCACCGAGCCGATATGGCGGCTCAGGCCCTGCGCGATGGCCGGGTTGATGGTGTATTTGGCGATGAAGCGTTTGACCCGGAAATTGTCGTTGTCGCCGGTCTCCTCGGGGAGCCGCCCGCGCTGGCGCTTCATCTTGTCGGCGGTCTGCCAGGTGCGGATGATCACTTCGCCGACGCGGCCCATGGCCTGGCTGTCGGACGAGATCATCGAGAAGGCGCCGATATCGTGGAGGATATCTTCCGCCGCGATGGTCTCCTTGCGGATGCGGCTCTCGGCGAAGGCGACGTCCTCGGCAATGGCGGGGCTCAGATGGTGGCAGACCATCAGCATGTCGAGATGCTCAGCCAGCGTGTTGACCGTGTAGGGACGCGTCGGGTTGGTGGAGGAGGGGAGCACGTTGGGCAGGCTCGCCACCTTGATGATATCGGGAGCATGGCCGCCGCCGGCGCCCTCGGTGTGGAAGGCGTGGATGGTGCGACCCTTGAAGGCGCGCACGGTGTCTTCGACAAAGCCGGATTCGTTCAGCGTGTCGGTGTGGATCATCACCTGCACGTCGTAGGCATCGGCGACGGCGAGGCAGTTGTCGATCGTCGCAGGTGTGGTGCCCCAATCCTCATGCAGCTTCAGCGACGAAGCGCCGGCGAGGATCATCTCCTCGAGCGGCGCCGGCAGCGAGGCGTTGCCTTTGCCGGCAAGCCCAAGGTTCATCGGGAAGGCGTCAAAACTCTCGATCATCCGGTGGATGTGCCAGGCGCCGGTGCAGGTGGTGGCCAGCGTGCCATGCGCCGGGCCGGTGCCGCCGCCGATCATCGTGGTTATGCCCGACATCAGGGCTTCTTCGATCTGCTGCGGGGCGATGAAATGGATATGCGCATCCATGCCGCCGGCAGTGATGATGCGGCCTTCCGAGGCGATCACCTCGGTCGATGGCCCGATGATGATGTCGACATTGGGCTGGGTGTCGGGGTTCCCAGCCTTGCCGATGGCGTGGATCCGCCCGTCACGCAGGCCGATATCGGCCTTGTAGATGCCGGTGTGGTCGATGATCAGCGCATTGGTGATCACCGTATCGACGGCGCCGGCGGCGCGGGTGATCTGGCTTTGGCCCATGCCGTCGCGGATCACCTTGCCGCCGCCGAACTTCACCTCTTCACCATAGGTGGTGAGGTCCTTTTCGACCTCGATGAACAGCTCCGTATCGGCCAGCCGCACCCGGTCACCGGTGGTCGGCCCATACATCTGGGCGTAGGTCGAGCGGGAGATGCGAGCGGGCATGATGGTCCTTCCAGGCGAAGCAGAGGACGCATTTGAACCGCCTAATAGTTAGGCTGTCCAGCCGTGTGACGCGAAAATCGGCAGGAATGATGCTCTCAGCTTCGTCTTATGAGCCTGACCGTCATCAGCGGGTGCCATGCACCGCCGTCGCGTTGCTCCCAGCGTCCAGTCAGCGTGTGCCTGTCGGCGCTGAAACTGCCATCAAAGCGCTGATCGCGGCCGATGATGCGCCACCGGTCACCGTTCAACTCAGCGGTGAAGTCGTTGATGCTGCCGTCGGCGTCGTAGCTACGGGTGACATAGCCCGGGCTGTCCGCGTCCAGCGAGATGATTTCCATCGACAGGATGTGCTGGTCGTCGATCTCGGCGTCGACGTCGTGCAGCAGGAAATGGCCGTTCGCCATCCAGCCGTAGGTATCGGTCGCGTTCGAGATAGCGCCCTCTACCCCGTCCTGGTCGAGCAGCGTGATTGTGGTGTCCCAGGTGCCGACGAACACGTCGAGGAGGCGCAGGCGCTCCTGCTTGGCCTTCTGCATATCACTGTCTCCGTACCATTTAACATATCTGTTATTTAACGTTCGCGTTAAATGGTGTTCGAGCGGAGTTGTCAAGGCACCGTACCTGGCGGGTCGGGCGTCCTGGATCAGTGCGGCTTGGGTGTTGCCGCCTGGGCCTTGCGGTAGGCGGCGATGAGGAAGCCGAGCATCTCGTCGAGCAGGCCATCGCCAGCGCGGATTTCGGGGTCGACCTGGGTGCGGGCGATCAGCGAGATGGCGAGCACCTGGATGGCGTAGGCATGCTTGGCCTTGCCTTCACGATGGAAGTCGTTGCCCTGCTTCTGGAAATCGCCGAGCAGCTTGTCATAGACCTGGCGCGCCATACTGGCCTTGTAGGCGGCCCAGCTGGGCTGGCTGGCGCGATCGACGAGGCGTGCCGCGAGGCTGCCGATCAGGAACATCGCCTCGGGATCTTTGCCGCCATTGCTGCGCAAGTCCTCCAGCACGGCCACGAAGCGCTCCTTGAAATCTTCTTCTTTGCTGGCCATCGCCGTCCTGCCCATTGAAAACGGCGCATCCCTAGCCGAAATCTCTGGCGATTGCCAAAGCTCTGTGGCGCTCTGTCCGGATTTTGCCACAGCCCGCTGTTTTATTGGCGCTACCTGTTTGGAGGCTCACATGAAATCCCGATTCGTCGCCGCGCTCGCCGTCACCTTGGCTGTGGCCGCGCCCCAGTTCGCCTATGCGCAGAACATGGATATCGTCCAGATCATCTCGGGGATCGGCGGAAGCGAATTCCTGCACGCTGCCGGTCGGGCCGACAGCGCCGCGGGTCTGCGCGTCGTGCGTCTCTCCAGCCTCGCCGGGGCGGAGATGAATGCGGACCTGCTGGCCCGGTCGCTCGAGATCAAGCAGCGCGACGTGGGGTACCTGCAGGGCAACCTGGTGATCAACCCGCTGGCGATGAGCGCCATCCGCAATTCCGGCGTCAGCCTGGGCCAGATCGTTTCGATCGATCTCGCGGGCGACGGCGGCGGGGTCCTCTACGCCGACGATCTCTGATCGTAGGGTTTCGCACGATCTCTGATCGTAAGGTTTCGCACGATCTCTGAGGGCGGGTTCCCGTCCAGGACGCGCAAAATAGTGTGAACGGGCAAAGGGAAACCTCTGCCCGCTTCATGCGTCTCTCCAGTGTGGTTTTATGACCAATGGAGATAAAAGATGTTGAATCTCAAGGCTATTGCTGTTGCCGCTGCTCTCACGCTTTCGACTGCCGGCTTGGGCATGGCAGCGGAAGGGAGCGCGATGGACGCGTTGACCTCGGCGACGACGGTCAGCTTCAAGACCGTGACCGCTGCCGAGCTCAATCCTCTGAGCCCGGGCTATGAAGAGGTCGATCTCGACTCGCTGAAGGCCCGTATCCAGGGCAGCCCGGGGCTGCTCGCCCAGCTCGAGAGCTTCGGCGCGTCGCTTGACGATGTGGTGGGCATCACCGGTACCGATGCGACCGACGTGACCATCCTGGTTCAGGGCTAACCGCTCCCTGTTCCAGACGAAAAGGCCGGGCTCAATGCCCGGCCTTTTCGCGTCCGGAAGCGCCCGCGCTAGAGCTTGCCCATCACCTTCTGCTGGAAGCCGTAGACGATGCGGTTGCCCGAGAGCGGCACCAGCCGCACCTCGCGAGCCTGGCCCGGCTCGAAGCGCACCGCGGTGCCGGCGGCGATATCGAGCCGCATGCCGCGGGCCTTTTCGCGGTCGAAGCTGAGGCCGGCATTGGTTTCGTAGAAGTGGTAATGCGAGCCGACCTGGATCGGGCGGTCGCCGGTATTGGCGACTTCGATGGTGATCTGCGGCGCGCCGACATTGAGCTCGATGTCGCCGGGGACGGTGGTGATTTCGCCTGGGATGAGAGCCATGTCGCTTACCGGATCGGTTCGTGGACGGTGACGAGCTTGGTGCCGTCGGGGAAGGTGGCTTCGACCTGCACGTCGTGGATCATCTCGGCAATGCCTTCCATTACCTGGGCGCGGCTCACCACATGGGCGCCCGCTTCCATCAGGTCGGCGACCGAGCGGCCATCGCGGGCGCCTTCGACGACGTAGTCGGTGATCAGCGCGATGGCCTCGGGGTGGTTGAGCTTCACGCCGCGCTCGAGGCGCCTGCGGGCCACGATGGCAGCCATGGCGATGAGCAGCTTGTCTTTCTCGCGGGGCGTCAGGTTCATGCGGGAGTTCCTACAGGAGTGTCGTGCGTGGGGCACTGGATCCCCGCTTTCGCGGGGATGACGGCGGTGGTGTTGGCACAGGCTCGTGCCACAACCGCGGTGTCATTCCCGCGAAAGCGGGAATCCATGGCGCCGCTGGCGCAGGCGGAGAGATGGATTCCGGCCTGCGCCGGGATGACATCGGTGGAGAAGGAAGCCATGCGATTCATGCTCACAAATGCCACAGGCGGGGCAGGGTACCGGCGCCGGATAGCTTTGCGATTATTGGGGTGATGATGCGCCGCAGCGCAAGCCCTGAGGGCGCCATGGCGCGGACGACGAGGCGTTCGCCGATGACGCTGGCCGCGGTCTCGCCGGTGATGAGGGCGCGGACCGGATCGAGCTTTCGTTCCGCATCGGCGCCGACATAGAGCAGGGTGGCGAAGGCGCCGGCGCCGGCCAGCAGCGACAGGCCATCGCGCTCGAGCGGATCTGTGCTCAGCCGCGTCGCTTCGGCATGGAGCAGCCGGCCGCCGCGGCGGATGCGCCAGTTATCCGAAAGCCGGGCGCCGCGGGCGGTTTCGCCCATGGCCTCACGGCCGAGAATGATCGCCTCGATGGCGAAGAAACTGGCATCGGGAGCGAGGTCGACCTCAAGGCTGCGGTTGAGCCGGCCGCTTTCGTAAAGGATCGTTTCCTGCGGCAGCCAGTCGAGATGCGCGCCGGCGCCGACCTCGAGCCTGGTGCTGACGCGGGCGTCGTCACCGAGCGAGCGATAGACCCGCTCGCAGGCCTGGGTGGTGAGCACCATCCTGGCGCCGGGCGCTGCCTTGGCTTCCCAGCTCACCTCGTCACCGCCGGTCAGCCCGCCGGCGGTATTGATCAGTACCGCCTGGAGGCTCGGGTCATGCGTGTGCGGCAGGCGGATCTTGGCGCAACCCTCCTGGTACAGGGTGGTCAGCCGGGTGCGGCCATCGAGCACCTGGGTGGCGATGCGGCCGGTGCCGCGAGCGCGCTGGTGGCGGATGGTCGGGGAGATGGCGTTCATGGACTAGCCCATGAGGACAGGCCAGTGCGGGAAGAGCACCCCCACCCCTGTCCCCTCCCCGCAAGGGGGAGGGAGACGCCAACACAGCGATCTGTGAGAGACGAAGACTTGCGAGCGCACGTCTCCTCCCCCCTTGCGGGGGAGGGACAGGGTGGGGGGTACTCTTCCCGCACCAAACTCTCAGACAGCCCCACGCTCACACCATCAGATGCCGGCGCACTTCGGGCAGGTCGAGGTCGGCGGCGGGGCCGGAATGCATGATTTCACCGCGGTCCATGATGTAGATGTCGTCGGCGATCTCGCGGCAGAAGTCCAGGTATTGCTCGACCAGCAGGATGGTCATGCCCTTCTGGTCGCGCAGGAACTGCAGCGCCCGGCCGATATCCTTGATGATCGAGGGCTGGATGCCCTCCGTCGGCTCGTCGAGCACCAGCACCTTGGGTCGCGTCACCAGGGCGCGACCAATGGCGAGTTGCTGCTGCTGTCCGCCCGAGAGGTCGCCGCCGCGGCGGCCGAGCATGGATTTGAGGATCGGGAACAGCTCGTAGATGTAGTCCGGCACGTTGCGTTCGGCCGCCTTCAGCGGCGCGTAGCCGGTTTCGAGGTTCTCCTTCACCGTCAGCAGCGGGAAGATTTCGCGGCCCTGCGGCACGTAGCCGATGCCGAGCCGGGCCCGCTTGTAGGGAGGCGCCTTCTTCAGCACCTCGTCGTTGAAGACGATCTCGCCCGAGGAGATGTTGTTGATGCCGGTGACGGCGCGCAGCGTCGAAGATTTGCCGACGCCGTTGCGGCCGAGCACGGCGGTGATCCGTCCGGGTTTCACCTCGATCGAGATGCCGCGCAACGCCTGCGCCGCACCGTAATGGAGGCCGATGTCACGGATCGAGAGGGCGGTGGTCATCTGTTCTGCTCCGGGCCCAGTGCCGTGCGCAGCGTCACGAGGGTCAGCTTCTGGTTGTGGTCGCCGGCTTCGCCGAGGCTGGCGATGGTCTCTGCCATGGTAACGAGATCGGCGCGCTCTTCGCGCGTCAGCTTCTGCCGCCACAGCGGCTTGAAGCGGCGGACGACATCGCGGGCGTCGGCGACGTCGCGGGCCGCCCATTGCGCATAGGAGACTACTTCGTCGAGGTCGGCATCCGCGACGATCCGGCTGATTTCCTCGCGAATCCTGGGTTCGGCAAGATGCAGGGCATCACGCTTCTCATTGGCGAGCGCGTGGAGGAACACCGCTGCAGCAAGCGCTGGGTCTTCGATCGAGGCGAGCGCCGAACCCTCGGCCTTCTTCCTGAAGTTGTTCATCCGGATGCGGCCCTGGACCCGCCCGACCACGCTTCCGACGTCGTCGACCACCTCCTTGGCCGCCTTGACGCGCCAGTACCAAACACCCGCGGCAGCAATGATGCCGACAACAATTGCCAGAATATGCATTCCACTATCCCCAAGCCGCACGTTTGGTCGCGCGATCGCCGGGGATATTGAATAGGTGCGGAGGTTACTGCAACTGACCATCATCGCCCGAGATAACGTTCGATGACGACCGGATTGGCGCTCACCTGGTCGAGCGAGCCTTCGGCCAGCACCGAGCCCTCGGCGAGGCAAGTGACGCGCGTGCCGAGTTCGCGCACGAAGCTCATGTCGTGCTCGACCACCACCACCGAGCGGGTCTTGGCGATCTGTTTGAGCAGCTTTGCCGTTTCGACGGTTTCGGCGTCGGTCATGCCGGCGACCGGCTCGTCGACCAGTAGCAGCTTTGGGTCCTGCGCCAGCAGCATGCCGATCTCCAGCCACTGCTTCTGGCCGTGGCTAAGGTCGGCGGCGAGTTCGTTCTTGCGCCCGGTGAGGCGGACGGTTTCGAGGATTTCCTCGATGCGGGCCTTGTCTTCGGCGCTCTCGGAATAGAGCAAGGCGGCGAGCACGCTGCGCGGCTTCTTCAGCGCCAGCACCAGGTTGTCCCAGATGGTGTGGCTCTCGAACACGGTCGGCTTCTGGAACTTGCGGCCAATGCCGAGATTGGCGATCGACGCTTCGTCGAGCTTGGTGAGGTCGGTGCGGCCGTCGAAATACACCTCGCCATCATCGGGCCGGGTCTTGCCGGTGATAATGTCCATCATGGTGGTCTTGCCGGCGCCGTTCGGGCCGATGATCGCCAGCATCTCGCCCGGGTGGACGATGATCGAGAGATGGTTCAACGCCTTGAAGCCGTCGAAGGAGACGGAGACGCCGTTGAGATAGAGCATGGTGCCGGATTTGTCGGTCATTCGGCGGGCTCCGGCACAGGCTTGGGCTGCGGCAGGGTGGATGGATCCTCGCCGGCTTCGGCTGCCGAGCTCGCCTCCTTACCCTTGCGGGGGCGAAGCTTCTGGAACAGCCCGACAATGCCCTTGGGCATGAAGAGGGTGACGAAGATGAACAGGCCACCGAGGCAGTAGAGCCAGAAATCGGGGAAGGCGCCGGTGAACACCGATTTGCCGGCATTGACCAGCACCGCGCCGATGATCGGGCCGATCAGCGTGCCGCGGCCACCGACGGCGACCCAGATCACCGCTTCGATCGAATTGGCAGGGTCGAACTCGCCTGGGTTGATGATGCCGACCTGTGGCGTGTAGAGCGCGCCGGCGATGCCGGCCAGTACGGCCGACACCACGAAGGCGAAGAGTTTGACGTTCTCCGGGCGCCAGCCGAGGAAGCGGGTGCGGCTTTCGCCATCGCGCACCGCCACCATCACCCTGCCCAGCTTCGAATTGACGATGGCCGAGCAGATGATCACCGCCAACGCCAGGGCCAGCGCCGAGGCGGCGAACAGCGCGGCGCGGGTGGTGGCGGCCTGCACGTTGAAGCCCAGGATGTCCTTGAAGTCGGTGAGCCCGTTATTGCCGCCGAGCCCCAGATCGTTGCGGAAGAAGGCCAGCAGCAAGGCATAAGTCATCGCCTGGGTGATGATCGAGAGGTAGACGCCGGTGACGCGGCTGCGGAAGGCGAACCAGCCGAAGGCGAAGGCCAGCAGGCCCGGCACGAACAGCACCATCAGGAAGGCGAACCACCACAGGTCAAAGCCGTGCCAGAACCAGGGCAGGTCCTTGTAGTTGAGGAACACCATGAAATCGGGCAGCACCGGATTGGCGTAGACGCCGCGCGCCCCGATCTGGCGCATCAGGTACATGCCCATGGCATAAGCGCCGAGCGCAAAGAACGCGGCGTGGCCAAGCGAGAGAATGCCGCAATAGCCCCAGACCAGATCGAGCGCGAGCGCCAGCAGCGCATAGTTCAGGTACTTGCCGAGCAGCGGCACCATGTAGTTGGGCAAATGCAGCGGGTTGCCTTCGGGGATCGCCAGGTTGGCGACCGGAATGGCGATGGCGATGAAAACCAGCGCCACGACCAGCCAGATGGCCTTCTTGTCGAGGGCGCGGAACAGCATTTGGGTCAGCATGAATACGCTCCAGGGCCGCGCTCCCCTCCCCCTTGAGGGGAGGGGCTGGGGGTGGGGGTGGTGCGGTGATCACCGATGGACCCCCACCCTCGGTCCCTCCCCTCAAGGGGGAGGGAGGCGACGACGGATGGATCGGAAGCGTGCCTCCTCATGATTCAATCGCCCGGCCCTTGAGCGCGAACAGCCCTCTTGGTCGCCGCTGGATGAACAGGATGATGAGGATCAGGATGGCGATCTTGGCCAGCACCGCCCCGGCATAGGGCTCGAGGAACTTGTTGGCGACGCCGAGCGACAGCGCGCCGATCAGCGTGCCCCACAGGTTTCCGACGCCGCCGAACACCACCACCATGAAGCTGTCGATGATGTAGCCCTGGCCGAGATTGGGCGAGACATTGTCGATCTGGCTCAGCGCCACGCCGGCCATTCCGGCAATGCCGGAGCCCAGCCCGAAGGTCATGGCATCGACGAACGGGGTGCGGATGCCCATGGCCGAGGCCATGCGGCGGTTCTGCGTCACTGCCCGCATCTGCAGGCCCAGCGGCGTGCGGTTGAGGATGATCTGCAGTGCGATGAACACCGCGATGGCAAAGACGATGATCCAGAGCCGGTTCCAGGTGAAGCTCAGGTTCCACAATTCGAACGTGCCGCTCATCCACTGCGGCGGCTGCACCAGTTTGTTGGTGGGGCCGAAAATGGTACGGACCAGCTGCTGCAGCACCAGGGACAGACCCCAGGTGGCGAGCAGGGTTTCGAGCGGCCGGCCGTAAAGCCAGCGGATGATGCCGCGTTCGATGCCGATGCCGACCAGCGCAGTAATCAGGAAGGCGGCGGGGACGGCGAAGGCGAGGGAGTACTCCATCAGCCCCGGCGCCACCGACTGGATCACCAGCTGCGTGACATAGGTGGTGTAGGCCCCCAGCATCACCATCTCGCCATGCGCCATGTTGATGACGCCCATGACGCCGAAGGTGATGGCGAGGCCGATGGCGGCGAGCAGCAGAACCGAGCTCAGCGAGAGACCGTAGAGCAGGTTCTGGCCGACGTCCCAGACGGCGAGGGTGCGGCCGATCGAGTCGATGCCGGTCTGGATCGTCGGCTTCAGCTCGTCGGGCGCAGTGTCGAGCGTGTTGCGCAGCACGGTCTGGGCGGCGCGGTTGTTCTGCGCCACGACCAGATCGACGGCGGCGCGCTTGTCTTCCAGCGAGGCATCGGTCTTCAAGACGATGACGGCGCGCGCCATCTGCATGGTGCTCTTGATGCCGGTATCCGCCTCGGTTGATATCGCCTGGTCGAGCAGTTCGAGCATTGCCGGATCGGCGTTCTTCAACACGCTCTGCGCTGCCGACAGCCGGGTCGGCTGGTCGGGACTCAGGAGCGTCAGCTTGCCGATGGCGGTGCGGATCTTGCCGCGCAGGCCATTGTTGGTCTTGATCTTTTCGAGCTCACCGCTCGGCAGGACGCCGAGATCGGCGCCATCGACCGGGTCCGTCGCCGCCAGCCCGTCGGCGGCCTTGGCGGCGATCACCACTTTGCCGTCGGATTCGCGGATGTAGAGGTTGCCGTCGCTCAGTGCCTGCAGCACCGGCGGCACGCGTTCGTCGCCGGTGGCGACAAGTACATCCATCGCCTTGGTGCGGTCGGCAAAGCTGCCGGGGCCAAGCGCATTGATTTGCGCGGCAAGGTCCGACTGTGCCAGCGCGGGCAGGGGGGCGAGAGCTACAGCGAGCAGGAAGGCAATCAGAGTAAGGAATCGGGTGGCCATCGTGGTCGCTCTATCGCCTGGGAAACTGGGGCGTCATCGAGTGGGAGGCGACGGCGGGGAGCCGCCGTCGCCGGATCGTCGCGGACTACATGGCTGCCGGAGCAGCGCCGCAGGTCTTGGTGGCGGTGTCGAAATGGCCGCAACCGGTCAGCGGATCGGTCCAGTCGGCCTCGATGCCCTTGTCTTCCGGCAAGACGTCCGACCAGGCATCGCCCGGCACGTCGCCTTCGGTCTGCCACACGGTTTCGAACTGGCCGTCCGCCTGGATTTCGCCGATCAGCACCGGCTTGGTCAGGTGGTGATTCGGCAGGACCTTGGCAGTGCCACCGGTGAGGTTCGGCACTTCGAGCCCGACGATGGCCTTGAGCACCGCATCGGTATCGGTGGTGCCGGCCTTCTCGACCGCCTGCACCCAGAGCTGGAAGCCGAGATAGGCCGCTTCCATCGGATCGTTGGTGGTGCGCTTGTCGTTGCCGATATAGGCGTGCCAGTTCTTGATGAACTCGGCATTGGCCTCGTTTTCCACCGACTGGAAGTAGTTCCAGGCGGCGAGGTGACCGACGAGGGCCGAGGTGTCCATGCCGGCGAGTTCTTCTTCACCGACCGAGAAGGCGACGACCGGGATGTCCTCGGCCGAGATGCCCTGGTTGCCCAGTTCCTTGTAGAACGGCACGTTGGCGTCGCCGTTGATGGTCGAGACCACGGCGGTCTTCTTGCCGGCGGAGCCGAATTCCTTGATGGCGGCGACTTCGGTCTGCCAGTCGGAGAAGCCGAACGGGGTGTAGTTGATCTTGATGTCTTCAGGCGCCACGCCCTTGTCCTTGAGGTACTGCTCGAGGATCTTGTTGGTGGTGCGCGGGTAGACGTAGTCGGTGGCTTCGAGCACCCAGCGCTTCACCGAGCCGCCTTCCTCGCTCATCAGGTAGTCGACGGCGGGGATGGCCTGCTGGTTCGGCGCGGCACCGGTGTAAATGACGTTCTTCTCGGACTCTTCGCCCTCGTACTGCACGGGGTAGAAGAGGATCGAGTTCAGTTCCTTGAACACCGGCAGGACCGATTTGCGCGACGACGAGGTCCAGCAGCCGAACACGGCGGCGACGCCGTTGACGGCGATCAACTCGCGGGCCTTCTCGGCGAACAGCGGCCAGTCGGACGCAGGGTCGACGACGACGGCCTCGAGCTTCTTGCCCAGCACGCCGCCCTTCTTGTTCTGCTCATCGATGAGGAAGAGCATGGTGTCCTTCAGGGTGGTCTCCGAGATCGCCATGGTTCCCGACAGCGAGTGGAGAACGCCCACCTTGATGGTGTCCTGCGCATAAGCAGTAAGAGGCGCGAGCGCCCCGGCAGTCATCGCGACCCCCAGGCCGATACCGGCCATCATGCGACTAATACCTGTCATACTTACCTCCGACAGTTTGGTTGTTTGCACCGGAGAGGAAGTTGCAATCGCCGTGCCAGCGCCGAAAACCGCTGCCAAGCCTCTGACTCTGCTGCGCTCTTTCGACGCCCGGCGGTTTCGCGCGACGGAACGGATGCATACCGGTCGGCTTGCTCTGCCGGTTCTCTGGGCAGCCTCATTAGTGGTTGCTTAAGAATTGTGCAGCGCTTCGGGCTGCATCGGAACTGGCCGCCGCCCGGCGCCGCTCCTGGGATGACCGCGGGTTGCAGTCCTGCTAAAAAGTGGCCACCGGAAGTTCGCTTCCGGCAGAGGTTGTTTGCACCAACACCTCGGCCCCGCCCCGGCAACGGCGCGGGGCTTTGCATTTCTGCTACGCCTGATCGTGTCGTCCGTCGCAACCATCCGCCCAGTTCGCCGTTAAGCCAGCAAGTCGCCGTCGAACAGTTCGCGGTGCACAGATATCGGCCGATATTGCGAGGGCTGACGCTCCCTCGTGGTTGACGCCGGTGGGGCGCGGAGCTTCGGCTTCGCGCCTTCTTTGTCTGCGGGGCCGGCAGATTGGCCCGCATCTACGTGTTTGTCGTGATAGCGATAGGTGGCGATACAGTACCGTGTCGCAACCAGTCGTTTTGCCTGAATCAAACGGGCGTGCGCGGACGGTTTGGGCGCGCCGACGAGCAGGCCGCGTATCGCGCGCCGAGGCGGCGATCGCGCTTGTTCATAAGTTGCGGAAAGCTGTCAGCGTGCTGTCATCTTGTGCCGGCAAGTTCCCGTGCCGCCGCTCCGACCGTCACCAAAACACTTCCAAGCATCGAGATATCCGCGCTGCCTGCGGTTTTCGTCCGCCGCACTATCCGCGGCAAGCGCAGGGGTCGGAGTCGATGACTCCCGGCCTACGCGCTGGTGCGTAGGCCGGACCGCAACTTCCGGTGACATTTTGCATTGGACTCAAGCTTCTCGAAAATTGTCTGCGCCATAAGTATCACCACGTATAAGTATACGCAAACGTTCGTCGTAAGTGTCATTGCGTAATCGACGCAATTGACGAAGATGCGGAATATATTGGCCAACCACTCACAAATTGATCAGCTTCCGTTCCCAAGCTTTACAACGGCCTCATACATGCATATTCATCAGCCGACGGGCGGCGGATGAGCGGAGAATGGTCATGAGGAACAATGCATTTGCGGCTCTGGCGACGCTCGCAATCGTCGCAGGTCTGAGTGCAGGCCCCGCTAGTGCAGGGGGCTTGCTAGGTGGGCTCACCGAAACAGTTGGCGGCGTCGTGGGTGGTGTGACCGAAACTGTCGGCGGAGTGGTCGGCGGCGTCACCGGGGGTGGCGGCGGCGGCGGCGGTGGTGGTGGTGGCACTAACGTCGGCGGCCTGCTGTCGCTGAACGACGACGACAACGATGCGCTGGTGAATCTCGACCTCGGCGGCGGCAATAACAACTTGCTGAATGCCGCTGTCGGCAAGGGCAACAACCCCCTGGTCAACGCCAACGTGTCGACGACTGGCCTGCTCAAGAGTACGTCGATTTCGCTCGATCTCGCCGGGCTCGGGCTCGACCTTGATATCGACCTTGGGATTCTCGATCCCGACAATCCGAACAATCCTGGTGGTCCGAACAATCCGGGTGGTCGTCCCGTGCTGGTCGGCAGCCTCGGCGGCGGCGGCACGTTTGTGATCAACTGCACGGTCAACAACACCAAGCAACTGCTGCAGGTGGCGGCGGCCGGCAAGATCAGCGGTGCCGAGATCAAAGCCTGGATGCGCGCCGCCAATGTGCAGGTGGTGCCGATCAAGCTCTGCCCTGCGGCCAAGAAGCAGGTCGCGGCGCTGCTTGCCAAGAGCAAAAAGATCAACCTGCTGCGCCGGGCGGTAATGTCGGATGCGCTGATCACGGCCTCGCTTGGCCGTACCCGCTATGACGCGGGCGACGTGGTCGCGGTGCAGCGCAAAGGGGGCCAGCTGGTAGTCTACGTCTACTGACGCCTGACGCATCGCTGAACTGAGTAAGGGGCGCGACCTTCAGGTCGCGCCCCTTCAGATTCCGTCATTACGTATTCGATCTCCTGCGTCTAAGTGTAAGTTGCTATTATCTGCAGAATGATGGAATCGCGGAATGTGTTCGATAACTGAGCATTCCATCGCGAAAGCAACGGCATACTAGTTGACAGCGTCCTGTCAGGTTGCCGGGAGCAATGTTGCATCATGTTTCGCAGAGGAGAAGCGTGATGCAATCCAAAAAGATTACAGTACTCGCGGCGATTGTGCTGATGGCCAGTACCAGTCTGGTTCCAGCAAATGCCGCCGGGCTGCTCGGTGGCCTTCTAGGAGGCGACGATAGTGGTGATTCGGCCGGCGTCGACGTCGGCGGCATTGTGAGCATCGGCGGCGACGGCGGTTCGCTGGTCAATGTCGACCTCGGTGCCGGCGTCGATGGCGGCAGCGACGGCCTGCTCGGTGACCTCGGCGTAACCGGAGACGATGGTGTACTCGACGATCTCACCGGCGATGAGGGAGTGGTCGGGGGGCTGACCGGTGATGACGGCCTGCTCGGCGACATAACGGGCGACGATGGTCTGCTCGGCGACGTGACAGGCGAGAGCGGCCTGCTCGGTGACCTCGGCGTCACTGGCGAAGAAGGGGTGCTCGGTGACCTCGGCTTGACCGGCGGTGATGGTCTGCTCGACGATCTTGGACTCGGCGGTGGCGATGATGGCCTCGTCGGTGGGCTGATCGACGACCTCGACCTTGGCGGTGACGATGGGCTGCTGGGTGATCTCGACCTCGGTCTCGGCGGCGACGATGGCCTGCTTGGCGACCTCGACCTCGGTCTCGGCGGCGATGATGGCCTGCTTGGCGATCTAGACCTCGGGCTCGGCGGCGATGATGGCCTGCTGGGCGATCTAGACCTCGGGCTCGGCGGCGACGATGGCCTGCTGGCCGATCTCGACCTCGGGCTCGGCGGCGACGACGGCCTGCTGGCCGATCTCGACCTCGGTCTCGGCGGCGACGATGGCCTGCTGGGCGACCTCGACCTCGGTCTCGGCGGCGATGATGGCCTGCTGGGCAACCTCGACCTCGGTCTGGGCGGCGACGACGGCCTGCTGGGCAATCTCGACCTCGGTCTGGGCGGCGATGATGGCCTGCTGGGCAACCTCGACCTCGGTCTCGGCGGCGATGATGGCCTGCTGGGCGACCTGAACCTCGGCCTCGGCGGCGATGATGGTCTGTTGGGCAACCTCGACCTCGGCCTCGGCGGTGGTGAAGGGTTGCTCGACGGCCTGAATCTCGCCGATCTGGGACTCGGCGATATCACCGGTGACGTTCTTGGTGGTGACATTCTCGGAGGCGACCTGCTGGGCGGCGACCTGCTTGGCGGCGGCGTGCTGGGCGACGACCTGCTCGACCTGGGCGATCTTGGCCTGTTGGGCCTTGGTGACGTCACCGACCTCGTCGGTGATATCGGACTGGGTGGTGTCACCGATCTGGTCGGTGATATCGGACTGGGTGGTGTCACCGACCTCGTCGGTGATATCGGACTGGGCGGCGTCACCGATCTCGTCGGTGATATCGGGCTCGGTGATATCGGGCTGGGTGGCGTGACCGACCTGGTTGGCGATGTCGATCTCCTGGATGCTCTCGAGTTGAACGACATCCTGAGCGGTACGGACCTCAGCGGCCTGCTCTCCGATCTCGACCTGAGCAACCTGCTCGACCTCAGCAGCCTGCTCAATATCGGTGACATCAACATCGACCTGGGCGGCGGCAACGGTCCTGGTGGCCCTGGTGGTCCCGGCGGTCCTGGTGGTCCTGGCGGCCCTGGTGGCCCCGGCGGTCCTGGCGGTCGCGTGATCGTGGCCGGTGGCGGCGGTGGTGGGTTCGGCATGAACCGCGCCTGCAACACGAACGATGCCAAGCAGGTGATCGCGCAGGTCAAGCAGATGCAGCTGAACCGCGCGCTGCTGAGCAACGTCAACGGCGTCAAGGTGGTCAAGGTCCGTCTCTGCGCTGATCTCAAGGACAAGGTGGTGAACGCCGTCACAGCCAGCAAGAAGGTGCAGGTCCTGCAGCGCGTGCTGGGTGGCAGTGGCAAGCTGGTCGCCGAACTGCAGCGCTCCGGCGCCGGCGTCAGCGACGTCTATGCCATCGGCCGCAGCGGTGGACAGCTGACCGTGTACGCGTTCTGATCTCGCCCCGATCAGGACCCGAAGAAGGGCGCGGCCTGGATGGCTCCACCGCGCCCTTCAACTTGTCCGGTCACCACAGAGAGAGGCGGGCGTGCGGAGCTACCGTGCTGTCTGTCTACTCCGCCGGGGCAGGGTGGGCGCCGGCCTCCGCCGCATCGGCGGCCGCCAGCTCCTGTCGCAGCCGTTCTTCCTCGAACGCCTTGGGCTTCGAAAACCGCGCCAGCAACAGGTAGGCGACCGGCGTCAGGTAGAGTGTCGCGACTGCGGCAAGGCTCAGCCCGCCCACCATGATCCAGCCGAGCGCCGCACGGGCTTCCGAACCGGCGCCGCCGGCGATGATCAGCGGCACGCCGCCAAGCACGGTGGCGATCATGGTCATCACCACTGGCCTCAGCCGGATATTGGCGGAGTTCTCCACCGCCTCGCGCACCGATTGGCCGCGGTCGCGCAACTGGTTGGCGAACTCGACGATCAGGATGCCGTTCTTGGCCATGATGCCGACCACCAGGACCAGCCCGATCTGGCTGTAGACATTGAGCGTCACCCCGGTGAGCAGCATGGCGAACACCGCACAGGCGAGGCCGAACGGCACTGTGGCCATGACGATGATGGCGCTCCAGACGCTCTCGAACTGCGCCGCCAATACCAGCAGGATGACGATCAGCGCGAAACCGAAGGTGATCAGCAAGCCGTTATTGCTCTCGCCGAGGGTCTTCGCCTCGGCCATCGGCACGATGGTCGCGCCATCAGGCAAGAGCGGCTGGGCCAGCGCCACGGCCTCGTTGTAGGCGTCGCCGAGGGCGAAGCCGTCGGTGAGTGCGGCCGTCACCGTGACGGCGCGGCGCTGCTGTTCGCGGCCGAGCGAGGGGGCGATCGGCGCCTCGGTGAGCGAGGCGATGGTCGACATCGGCACATAGCGGCCGTCGGTGGTCTTGATGAAGATTGACTCGAGGTCGCCCGGATCGTTCACCGGGCTCGAAGTCGAGGTCATGCGGACCGAGTAGCTGGAATCGTTGATGAACACGGTGCCGACGTCGGAACCGTCGATCATGGCCTGCATGGTAGCGCCTAGCCCGTTGATGTCGATGCCCAACTGCGCCGCCTTCTCGCGGTCGATGGTCAGCGTCATCTGCGGTTGCGTCGTCTCGTAGTTGACCGAGACGCGGCCCCATTTCTCGTCCTTTTCCAGCTCCGCCTTCACCTTGTTGGCGGCATCGGAGAGCGTGGCATAGTTGTCGCCGAGCAGCGCGAACTGCAGGCCCGAACCGCCGCCGCGCACGCCCAGGCTATTGCCCTGGCGGATATTGGCGCGGACGCCCGGCACCTGCACCAGTTGCTGGGTGATCTCGGCGGCGATCTGCTGCTGGGAACGGGTGCGGTGCTCCCAGTCGGCCAGCGTCATGATGATGAAGCCGGAATTGGTGTTCGAGCCGAAGCCGGAGATCGAGAAGATGCTCGTCGCTTCGCCGCTGTCCTTATAGGGCTGCAGCATGTCCTCGATCTTCTGCATCTGGGTGCGCGTGAAATCGAGGCTTACCGTCGCCGGGGCGCTGACATTGATGGCGACCTGTGCCCGGTCCTCGGGTGGGGTCAGCTCCTGCTTCAGGGTGCCGAACACCGCCCAGGCGGCGCCGGCGAACAGCACGGCGATGACGATCACCACCAGCGAATTGTCGAGCGCCAGCTTGAGCGTGCGCCGATAGATCCCGGCCAGCACGCCGCCGAAGCGTTCGAGCATGTTGGGCGGCCGCTCGACATGCGGCTTCAGCATCCGCGACGCCATCATCGGCGCCAGTGACAGCGCGACGACTGCCGAGAGCCCGACCGAGATAGCGAGGGTGAAGCCGAACTCGCGGAACAACAGGCCGGTCTGGCCGGGCAGGAACGAGATCGGAATGAACACGGCGGCCAGCGTCAGCGTGGTCGCGACCACGGCGAAGAACACTTCTTGCGTACCCAGCACCGCGGCGGCACGCGGACCGAGGCCCATGCCACGCCGTCGGGTGATGTTCTCCAGCACCACGATGGCATCGTCGACGACGAGCCCGGTGGCGATGACAAGCGCCAGCAAAGTCAGGATGTTGAGCGAGAATCCGAAAGCATAGATTCCGGCAACGGTGCCGATCAGCGCCACCGGCATGGTGACGGCCGGGATGATGGTGGCGCGCCAATCGAGCAGGAACAGGAAGATGATGACGATGACGCCGACCACGGCGATCAGCAGGGAGCGCTCGACCTCGTGCACGGCGCCGGCGATGAACACCGACTCGTCGGAGGATATCCTGATGTCGACGCCCGGGGGCAGTGTGGTCTTCAGCTCGGCGACGGCGGCCTTCACGCCCTCGGAGATCTGCATGGTGTTGGATTGCGCCTGCCGCACGATGCCGAGCCCGATGCCCGATTTGCCGTCGCTGCGGAGGCCGGAATTGGCGGCCGCGGGCGAGAACACCACGCTTGCGACGTCGCCGAGTCGGGTCGTGCCCTTGATGACGATGTTCTCGAACGCTTCGGGGGTGTTGACCTCGGCGATGGCGCGGATGGCGATGTTCTGGTTGGTGCCATTGAGCGAGCCGGCGGGGCTGTCGAACGCGATGGTCGAGAGCGCGTTGCGGATATCGCCCACCGTCAGCCCGAGGCTGGCGAGCTTCACCTGATCGACATCGATCTCGAAGCTGCGGTTCTGCGTGCCGTTGACCTGCACGTCGGCGACGCCGGTCACTGCGGCGAGCCGTTCGGAGATGGTGTTCTCGACCAGCTCGGTCAGCTCGTCCTTGCTCAGCGTGTCCGAGGTCACCGCCAGCTGGATGATGGCCTGGGCGTTGGCGTCGGCCTTGACGATGGTCGGGGTCTCGGCGCCATCGGGCAGCCGGTTGGTGATCCGGCCGAGCGCATCGCGGATGTCGGAGGTGGCGTTATCGAGGTTGGTGCCGTCGTTGAAGGTCATCGAGACGCGGCTGCGGCCATAGGACGAATCCGACGAGATCGAGGCAACGCCCTGAATGCGGGCCACCACCCCCTCGATGGCCGAAGTGATTTCACGGTCGACCGTCTGGGCGGCGGCGCCCGGAAAACTGGTGGAGATCGACAGGGTGGGGCGCTCGACGCTGGGCAGCTCGCGGATCTCGACGCCGAAAAAGGCGGCGAGGCCGGCGACGATGATCAGGCAACTGACGACGATCGCCAGCACCGGCCGCCGCACGAACAGCCCTGCAATAGCGCCACCGCGCTCGTTCTGGGTCTGGATGCTCACGCGCTTGCTCCCAGGTGGTCAACTGAGAGAGACGGCCCCCTCCCGGCCTCCCCCACGAGGGGGGAGGTGAAGAGTCGAGCTTGTGGTCCGATCGTGCCAAGCACGCGATGCGGCACCTCCCCCCTCGTGGGGGAGGATGGTTGGGGGGAGTCTCTATAAGTCGTTCTCATGACGGGTTCCCTGCGGCTTCCGTCGGCCGCTTCCGGCCTTCACCGCCCTGGCCGCCCGCTGGATCGTCCAGCAATCGCACGCTCGCGCCGGCGGTGAGCTGCTGCACGCCCTGCGTCACCACCTGGTCGCCTTCGCTGAGCTCGGCCTTCACCAGCACGCCGTCGGAGTTGCGCTGAATGATCTCGACCGGCACGCGCTCGACTTTGCCCTCGACGAACTTCCACAGATAGCTGCCGGCGCTCGACCACTGGATGGCGAGCGGATCGACCGAGGGGAACTGTTCGCCCGCAAAGCTCATCGAAACCGAGAACGACATGCCGGGCTTGAGCCGGCCTTCGTCATTGGGGATGGCGGCTTCGACCTTCAGGGTGCGGCTCGCCGGATCGATGCGGTTGTCGACGGCGCTGACTTGGCCGGCGATGGTCTGGCCGGGCAGCGCCACGGCCGCCGCGGTCAGCGGCATGCCGGTGCTGATGGCCGAGGCATAGCGCTCAGGCACCCAGAAGCTGACGAGGATATGCGAGGTGTCCTCGATGGTTGTGACGACGCTCTGCGAGGTCACGGTGTTGCCGGCGCTGACCTGGAACAGGCCCACCGTTCCGGCGATCGGCGTCGAGATGGTGCGCTTGGCGAGCGCCAGGTCGGCGTTCTGCAGCTCCAGCCGGGCGTTGTTGAACGCCAGTTGCGCCGCCGCGACCTGCACGGTGGTGGTATTATTGGCCTTGGCCAGTTCGTTGGTGCGATCGAGCGCCGTCTGCGCGTCGTCGAAGGCAAGCTTGGCGCGTTCCTGGGCGATCTGCTCGGCATCGGCGTCGAGCCGGCCGATCACGGCGCCCGCTTTGACCGCGTCGCCGGGGCGCACCGTCAGCTCGGCCAGGGTGCCGCTGGCCGGCGACACCACGGTCACCGAGTGCGCCGCCGCGCCTTCGCCGATCGAGGTCAGCTTGTCGTTGATGGTGGCGAGCAGCACCGGCGCGGTGACCACCACCATGGTGCGGCTGCCGCCGCGGCCGCCGCCCTGGCCGCCGCCAGGGCCGCGCTGTCCGGTTGCCTGCTGCTGGCCCGTAGCGCCGGTCGGGCCGTTCGCGGCTTCGGCCGGTTCGCCAAAGGGGAGGGTGATGCCGAAGCGAGCCAATGTCTCGGTGGCGCCGGGCACGAAGAAGACGTAAGCGACCGCGGCCGCTCCTATGACGACGAGCGAAAGCAGCAATTGCCTGAACAAGCGACCGAATCCTAAACGAGATGTGCCCCAGCCGGATCAGGGGCAGAATGGCGCGAACGATAGCATCGGCACCCGGCGCTTCACATTAAATCGCCGTAACGTTGGGGTGAGCGGAATGCTCCCGCGCGGCGGGTCACGGACGAGCGCCGAAGGGCGCTCGCCGTTGGGATGAGCGCCAGAGGCGCTCACCGTTGGGGGTGAGCGGTTCAGTGAGGAGCGAGTTGTTCCAGCCGCGCCGCCAGCCATTCGTGCCCGCCTTCGCGGGCATAGCTCGCCGCCGAACGGTTCTTGGCGCTCAGCTGGCCCGGGTCAGCGCCGAACAGCAGCAGCAGCCCGACGATCGCCGCGTCGCCATGCATGGCGGCGGCATGCAGCGGGGTGAAGCCGTCGGCCTGGACCTGGTTAGGGTCGGCGCCGGCGCGCAGCAGCTTCTCGACCATGACCGCGTTGCGTTTGGCGGTAGCGGCGTGGATGGCGGCGACCCGCTGCGGGTTCTTCGCTGCTTCGTTGACGTCGCGGGTCAGCGGCAGCAGCAGCTCGAACGCATCGGCATTGTCGAAGAAGGCGGCGAGCCCGAGCGGAGTAAAGCCATCGGCCGAGAGGGCATTGGCGTCCCAGCCACCGGCCAGCGCCACTTCCAGCCGCTCGGCATCGTTGAGGATGATCGCCTCATGCGGATCGAGTTCCGAGATGCAGGCCCGCACCGCCGAGATGGCGCCGACATTGCCCATGTACGCCGCCCAGGCCACCAGCGAGGCGCCGCTCGGATGCCGCGCATGCGCCAGCTCCGGGTCATGCGCCAGTTCGGCGCGAAGGCCGTCGAGATCGTTGCTGGTGATGAGAACGAAGGGATCGCTCATCGGGGTAGCATAACGCCGCTTGCCGGGCGGTTGAAGCCACCCGGTGGCGAGCGCAATCGGCGGAGGCAGTGGCGTCACGCTGGCCCAAGGATTCATCGGCGCTCTCCTGCAGCGACCCGGGGGTAACGCCGAAGGGGCTTGCGTGTTCCCTTAGCTAGTGCGAGCGCGCGGCGCTCGGCGGGGTCGGGTTGATGCGGCCCCAGGCGCGGCGGAGCTGGCGGGAGGAGGCGAAGCCGGTGCGTTCGGCGATCCGCTCCATATCGAGGCGGGTTTCGCTGAGAAGTTGCTGGGCCAGCGCGACCCGCAGCCGGTTGACGTAATCGGGGATGCTCATTCCGGCATGCTCGTTGAACAGGCGCGAGACGTGGCGGGGGCTGGCGAAAGCGATCTCGGCCAGGGTGTCGAGCGACCAGTCGCGCGCCGGGTCGGCGGTGATGGCATCCTGCACGCGATGGATCGCCGGGTGAATGTGGTTGCGGCCCTCGAGCCAGGGCGAGAGCTGCGGGTCAGTGCCGGCGCGGCGCAGGTAGACGACGAGGAAGCGCGCCACGGCAGCGGCGGTCGCCGGGCTTACCAACTGGCCGATGATGTGCAGCATCAGGTCGATGCCGGCGGTGATGCCGGCGCTGGTATAGCGCTCGCCATCCTCGACATAGAGCCGGTTCTCCAGCACGCGGGCGGTGGGAGCGGTTTCGGCGAGCAGCGCGCAATCGGTGAAATGCGTGGTGCAGGCGTGGTCGTCGAGCAGGCCGGCGCGGGCGGCGAGCAGGGCGCCCGAGCAGATCGACACCAGGCGGACACCGGGCCGAATGTTCCGACGCAGCCAGGCGACGATTTCGTCCGAGCCGTGGAGCGGCGCTTCGATCAGCCCCAGCCGCTCGGCGCCGAGGATCAGCTCGGTATCGCCTGACAGTACCACCATGGCGTGGTCCTCGATCGCCTCGGGCAGCGGCGCGATGCCGCTGACGGTGAGGCCGATCGAGCTGGTGACCTCGGGCAGGGCGCCGACATATCGGACATCGAACAGGACTTCCGACTGCAGCTGGTTGGCCTTGCGCAGGGCCTCCATCGGCCCCGCGACGTCGAGCAGCAGCGTCCGCGCCGGCAGCACGACATAGACCGGGATTTTCCGCAGGGCAGGGTTCACGCCGCGGCCGACTTTGGTGCGCCAGCCAGTGCCTCGGCGATGCTGCAGACGCGGGCGAAGCGGCCATCGAGCACCGCGGCGGTGCGGGCCTTCAGTTCCTCGACGCTCCAGGTGCGGCCGGTCTTGTCGGTCAGCGCCATGGTGTGGGTCGCCTCGGTGACATAGTCGACCTGCCAGCCGAGATCGGAGGCGTGCCGGGTGGTGGTCTCGCAGCACTGCTCGGTGCGGATGCCCGAGACGATCAGCCGGCGGATGCCGTTCTCGGTGAGCCAGACATCGAGCCCCGAGCCGACCAATGCCGAGTGCCGGGTCTTCAAGAACTCGGCATCGGGCGTCAGCTGCAGTTCGGCGAGCGGGCGGACAAAGCCGGAGGCGAGCGAGAAGATGCCCTCGGGTTCGACATGCAGCACGCGGATGACGGCATGGCCCTTGGCCCGCGCCCCATCGATCAGCGCCTGCTGGTTCCTCAGGTAGGTGGCGTAGTCGGTCTCGAACCAGTTCTGGCGCTGCCGGAAAGACTCCTGGGCATCGATGACGAGCACGGCGGTATCGGACATTTCTGGACCTCATGGGCTGGATGATGGCCGGAGGGTAGGTCGCCGCAAGGATGCCCGAAAGGCCGGGGCGGGACAAGGAGCGGACAGAAAAGGACATCGATGACGTCGCGTTCTGCCACCCCACCGGATGTCATCCCTGCGAAAGCAGGGACCCATTTCGCCGCCTGCACCAGCGTGGCGGACGAGGGCAAGGCCCTCGCCGCGGAGTTGGGTCCCTGCTTTCGCACGGATGACACCGAGTTTGGGCGGGCCATCGATGGCTCTCACGTCCGCCGTCGTAGATGACGACGGCAGGAGATGGATGCTAACCTCTGCGCAACGAGGATACTTCATGACTATCGACGACAGGCCGCGCATCGTTGGCGGCGGCCCCAAAAAGCTGCTCTACACGGTCGACACCATCCGCCGGATGGGCGTCGGCAAGGCCGCCAAGGCGCTGACTGCGCACAATACCTGCAAGGCCTGCGCCTATGGCATGGGCGGGCAGAAGGGCGGAATGACCAATGAGCTCGGTGAGTTTCCGTCGGTCTGCAACAAATCGGTGCAGGCGCAATCGACCGATATCCAGCCGGCCATTCCGAACGAGGCGTTCCTCCATCCGCTGAGCGATTTGCAGCAGCTCTCGGGCCGCGAGATGGAAAAGCTCGGGCGGCTCAATACGCCGCTGTTCAAGGCAGCGGGCGCCGACCGGTACGAGCCGGTGAACTGGGATTTCGCCATCGCCCATGCCGCGGCGCAGCTGAAGGTGACCGATCCCAACCGCAGCTTCTTTTATTCCTCCGGCCGCTCGTCCAACGAGGCCGGCTTCGTGTTCCAGCTGCTGGCGCGGGTCTGGGGCACCAACAACGTCAACAACTGCTCGTATTACTGCCACCAGGCGACCAGCGAGGGGCTGGCCACCACCATCGGCAAGGGCACGGCGACGGTCGAGCTCGAGGACCTGACCGGGGCGGACCTGATCTTCGTCATCGGCGCCAACCCGTCGTCGAACCACCCGCGCTTCATCCACATGCTGAAGCATTGTCGCGACCGCGGCGGCGACGTGATCGTCATCAACCCGGCCAAGGAGCCGGGGCTGGTGAAGTTCGCCGTGCCGAAATCGCCGACTTCGATGCTGTCGGGCGGCACCGAGATCGCCTCGGACTACCTGCAGCCGCGGATCGGCTCCGACATCGCGCTGTTCAAGGGGCTGATGAAGGCGGTGCTGACGATCGGCGCGGAAGACCGGAGCTTCATCGCTCAGCACACCGAGGATTTCGAGGCGCTGCGGGCCGACCTCGAGGCGGTTTCATGGGCGGAGATCGAGGCCATCACCGGCCTGCCGCAGGCCGCGATCGAGCGCGTCGCCACGCGCTACGCCAACCGGCAGAACGTGGTGTTCGCCTGGGGCATGGGGATGACGCACCACCTGCATGGGGTGGAGAATGTCGAGGCGATTGCCAACCTGGCGCTGCTGAGAGGGATGATCGGCAAGCGCTATTCCGGCCTCCTGCCGCTGCGCGGCCATTCGAACGTCCAGGGCATCGGCACCATCGGGGTGAAGCCGGTGGTCTCCGAGCAGGTGTTCGTTGCCATGGAGCAGGCGTTCGGGATGAAGCTCGGCCGGGCCAAGGGGCTCGACACCATGGCCGGGCTCGAAGCCGCCGCGCGCGGCGAGATCGACAGTGCGGTGATCATGGGCGGGAACCTCTGGGGCGCCACGCCCGACACCGCGTTCGCCAGCCGCGCCATGGAGGCGATCGGCTTCAAGCTGTTTCTCACCACCACTCTGAACCGCGGCCATGTCCATGGCCTGGGGGAGGGCGAGGTGCTGATCCTCCCCGTTACCGCCCGCGACGAGGAGTGGTCGCCGACCACGCAGGAATCGATGTTCAACTTCGTCCGCCTGTCGGATGGCGGCATCGAGCGACTGGACAATGTGCGGCCGGAAACGGTGATCCTGTGCGATCTCGCCAAGCTCCTAGTGCCCGATAGCCCGGTGCCCTTCGAGCGATTCAAGGAACACCGGCAAGTCCGTGAAGTTATTGCGAAAGTCGTGCCCGGGCTGGAGCAGCTGGCCGACATCGACGTGGCGAAGCGCGAGTTCCACATCAAGCACCGGGTGATGCACGCGCCGGAGTTCGGCACGGCGGACGGCAAGGCGCATTTCGTCGTCACGCCGCTGCCCAAAACCGCCGCGCCGCTGACCCTCGCCACGGTGCGCTCGGAAGGGCAGTTCAACACCATCATCTATGAAGAGCAGGACAGCTACCGGCTGAAGGCCGGGCGCGACGCCATCTTCCTCAACCGCGAGGATATGGCGGCGTTCGGGGTGCGCGACGGGCAGCGGGTCACCATCGCCTCGGATACCGGGCGGATGGAGGGCACCGCGATGGCGTTCGACCTGCCGCGCGGCTCGGCGCTGGCCTACTATCCCGAGGCCAATGTGCTGTGCGGCACGGCAGTCGATCCCCGCTCGAAGACCCCGGCGTTCAAGTCGGTGCCGGTGTGGATCGAGGGCTGAGCGGCCTGGGGTGAGTTGAGCATCGCCCGGAGGAGATGATGCACTTCCTCGCCTCTCCAACCGATGTCATTCCCGCGAAGGCGGGAACCTAGTGGGATGCCTCAACGCATGTTGAGGCTGAGAGATCGCGCTGGGTCCCCGCCTGCGCGGGATGACGTCGAGTTGGTGAAGGGGGGCATGCAAAAAGGCCCCCACAGTCAGGATTGCCGGCCCACTGAACTCGGATAATCTGCGCCTCGGGTTCGGGGATAAAACGATGACGAACGATAAGCAGCCGGCGCCGGAAGTGGATCGCCCCGGCGAACGGGCGAAGGCGTTCAACGCCGCCATGGCGACGCTGGGCATTGCGATCGTCGTCTTCATAGTCGGTGTCGTCGTCGGCTTCCCGCTGGCGACGTTCGGGGTGGAGTTCGTCACCGACAATGGTGGTCTGGTGTTCGGGCTGCTGTTCGGTTTCCTCGTGCTGGTGCTGGTCGTCACGGGGGTGCTGATGATCTTCCGGCGGCAGATCTGGGAGAGCCTGTTCAAGCGCGGCGAAGTGGAGATGGAGCGCTTTGCCCGGCCGCTATCGGAAGTCGCGCGCTTTGCCGCTTTGCAGAAGGTCGCCGAGGCGACGGAGTCGGCGCGTGACCTCGCCGAGCTGGTGCTGGCGCGCTACGCCTGGGTCTCGACCCGGCGCTGGCTGATGGCAACGATCACTGCCTTCATCGCGGCCATCGCCGCGCTGGCGGGGTCGGCGCTGCTGTTCCAGCAGAACCAGCTGCTGCGCACGCAGATCGGGCTGATGCAGGACCAGAACGGGCGCATCGCCGAGCAGAACCGCTTCATCCAGAGCCAGATCGAGCTGGGCGAGGCGCAGCGCTCCACTTCGATCGTGCCGGAAATCCTCGAGATCGGGGCGCAGGTGGCGCAAGAGGTGGCAGGGTTCAACACCTTTGCCGGCGACCAGCCCGCCATTGCGCTGCTCAGCCCGGGTTTACGGGCGCGCATCATCGCGGCGACCACGGCAGCGCGGCCCTACCGCTACCTCCGCAACCCGCTGACCGATCTCGATGAGAACCTTCTGATGTCGTCGGGCCTGCTCCGCCGCACCGACCTTGCCGCCTCGGCGACGGTGCGCCAGCAGCTCGACGCGGCGAATGGCGCGGTGCAGTTCGCCGGCGAGCAGACGGGCGTAATGTCGGATCGGCCGCTGTCGCCGGAGCGCGGGCAGATCATCGGGTTGCTGATCTCCAACGGGCTCACGGATTTCTCGACCCTGAACGGCGCCGATTTCAGCTTCGCCGAAGTCCGTTCGGCCAGCACCGGCAGCAATATCCGGTTCCACTTCGCCGCGCTGCGCTTTGCCAATTTCGATCGGCAACTGCTGGTTGGGGCGGAGTTCGACGGGGCCTATCTGGAGCATGCGCGGTTCCGCAACGCCAGCATCAACTACACACGCTTCACCGCCGGCGAGCTGCCCTCGATCAGCGGCGCGGCGGCGTTGCAGCAGGGGGCGCAGCTCTCGGGCGCGGATTTCTCCGGCGCCATCCTGAAGCACGCCTCGTTCGACGGCAGCCGCGGCTTCGGCATCAACTTCGATGGTGGTGTGGTGCACAACACCACGTTTGCCGGCACCTCGATGGCGGGCAGCACGTTCCGCAACACCATCTTCGGGGTGGTGGACTTTTCTGGCGCCGACCTCAAGAGCGTCGATTTCGACGGCGCCATCGTGTTCGATGCCGGCTTCCTCGATACCGTCGCCCAGCAGGCGGCGCCCGAGAGCTTTGTGCGCGACCGGTTCGAGATCGCGCCGCTCGCCGCCGAGGAATTTGCCCGCCACCCCCGCTGGTCCGATGCGTGGCTGGATGGGCTCGAGGCCAAGCAGGCCTATCGGATCACACGTGTAGGAGCATTCGAGTGAGCGGCTTCCCAAAACAGACTTTCGAGTTCCTCGCGGGGATCGCTGCGCATAACGAGAAGGCGTGGTTCGACGCCAACCGGCCGCTCTACGAGGGCGGCTATGTCGAGCCGGGCAAGGCGTTCGTCGCCGAGATCGGCCCCAGGCTCAAGGCGATTTCGCCCGAGGTGCAGTTCGATCCCAAGGTCAACGGCTCGATCTCGCGCATCAACCGCGACATCCGGTTTTCGAAGGACAAGCGGCCCTACAAGCAACACCTGGCGCTGTGGTTCTGGCACGGCGACAAGCGCGGCTGGGACCGGCCGGGCTTCTACGTACACATCGAGGCCGAGCGGGTGTTCCTCGGCACCGGCATGTACGGCTTCGACAAGGATACGCTCGACAGTTTTCGCCAATCGATCATCCACCCGCGCTCCGGCAAGGCGCTGGTTGCGGCGGTGGCCGAAGTGAAGGCCAAGGGTGCGTACAACATCGGCGAAAAGACGCGAAAACTCATGCCGCGCGGCTTCGAGACCGATCCTGACCGGGCCGAGTTCCTGCTCTATGAAGGGCTGACCGCCGGCATCGAGTTGCCGGCGAGCGCCGCGGCCAGGCCGGATTTCGCCGAGATCTGCCTCGAGCATTTCGCCAACACCGCCCCGATCACGCGTTGGCTGATCGCCGAGGTAGCGGGGTAGGGCGTTTCCTGCGAGTCAGCAGTAAAGCACGCGCGGTGGTGGCTCAACCATTGCGGAATGCGTACCCATACCCGTTGAGCGCAGGGGCGCCGCCGAGATGGGCGTAGAGCACCTTGCTTCCATCAGGGAAGAAGCCCTTCTGCACCAGGTCGATCATCCCTTGCATGGATTTGCCCTCGTAGACCGGGTCGGTGATCATGCCCTCGAGCCGGCCAACGAGGCGGATCGCCGCCTTGGTCTCCTCCGACGGCACGCCATAGATCGGGTAGGCGTATTCCTCGCGCAGCACCACGTCCTCGGCCCCGATGGGCTGGCCGAGTTCGACCAGCTCGGCGGTGCGCTGTGCGATCTCCAGCACCTGGGCGCGGGTCTGCTGCGGGGTGCACGAGGCATCGATGCCGATGACGTTTTGGGCGCGGCCGTCGGCGGCAAAGCCCACCAGCATGCCGGCATGGGTGGAGCCGGTGACAGTGCAGACGACGATGTAGTCGAACTTGAAGCCGAGCTCGGCTTCCTGCATGCGCACTTCCTCGGCAAAGCCGACATAGCCGAGACCGCCGAACTTGTGCACCGAGGCGCCAGCGGGAATAGGGTAGGGCTTGCCGCCGGCCGCTTCGACTTCGGCAATGGCGTTCTTCCAGCTGTCGCGGATGCCGATATCGAAGCCGTCATCGACCAGCCGCACGTCGGCGCCCATGATGCGGCTCAGCATGATGTTGCCGACCCGGTCATAGACCGCATCCTCGTGCGGTACCCAGGCCTCCTGTACCAGCCGGCACTTGAAGCCGATCTTGGCGGCCACCGCCGCGACCATGCGGGTGTGATTGGACTGCACGCCGCCGATCGACACCAGCGTGTCGGCGCCCGAGGCGATGGCATCGGGGACGATGTATTCGAGCTTGCGCAGCTTGTTGCCGCCGAAGGCAAGGCCGGAGTTGCAGTCCTCACGCTTGGCATAGAGCTCGACATTGCCGCCGAGATGGGCGCCGAGGCGTTCGAGCTTTTCGATTGGCGTGGGGCCGAAAGTCAGCGGGTAGCGGGGGAATTTCGCGAGGTTCATGGTAGGGCTCCTTGAGCTCTGATCTGACTCAAGGCTAGCAATTACCGCGCGAGGGGTGCTTTCAATGTTGGCGCCAAAGCTGTGCGAAGCGGCCGTCTGGGCGTCAGCCGGACATGTGTTCTACCGAGCACGGGAGCCAATATGAAAGAATCTTCCGACCACGATCTCGATCGGATCGACCTGAAGATGCTGCGGGCGCTGCAGCGCGATGGCCGGATCAGCAATGCCGATCTCGCGGCGGAAGTTGGGGTCAGCGCCGCGACCTGCCACCGGCGAACGCAGCAGCTGATCGAGGCCGGCTACATCTCGGGCTTCCGGGCGATGGTGGCGCCGCACCAAGTCGAGCTCGGCACGCTCGTGCTGGTCGGGGTGGTGCTCGACCGCTCGACACCCGAGAGTTTTGCCGCCTTCGAGAGCGCCGCTGCGAAGCTGAAATTCGTGCTCGATTGCCACCTGGTGGCGGGTGACTTCGACTATTTCCTGAAGATCCGGGTGCGCGACATGGCCGATTTCAACCGCCTGCACGGCACGCAACTGATCGGGTTGCCCGGCGTACGGCAGACCCGAACCTTCTTCGTGATGAAGGAAGTGGTGGATGGGCGGGCGCTGGAGTTTTGAGTGGGACACCGGCGTAATTCCCGCTGGCCTGATACCGGTGAGGTTCACCACCAGAGCGCCCCAAACGCGATGGCGAAGGCCGGGACCCATCCTGAGATGCTTCGGCTCGTCCGTGTAACCACCCCATCTCAGGATGGGCCCCGGCCTGCGCCCGGGTGACACCGTGGGTTGGGCGACATTGGGGATAGAGCCCGGGCTGGTGTCACACCCGTATGGAGCTAAGCGTCCATCGGATACGCCACATAGGCAAACCGCCGGCTGTCGGGCGCCCAGGAGTTGACGTTGATCGTCCCCTGGCCGCCGTTGAAGCCGATGATGTCGCGGGTGCCGGTGCCGTCGGGGCGCATGAAGCGGAGGATCACGTCCTTGTCGGCGGGGTGACCCTTGGTGCCGGGCGGGTAGCTGAGATAGGCGATCGACTGGCCGTCGGGCGCGAAGTGGGGGAACCAGTTCACCCGCTCGTCGAACGTGACCTGGGTCAGCTCCGAGCCGTCGGTGCGCATCTTGAAGATCTGGGCATGACTGGGTGAACCCTGCTCGGAGTTGAACCAGATCCACTGGCCGTCGGGCGAATACTCGGCCCCGTCATTGGGCACCAGCACGTCGGTCAGCTGCGTATCCGGGCCGCCCGCGGCGGGGATGGTCCAGATGTTGACCTTGGCCCACTGGTTATCGCCCACGGCATTGATGCCGACATAGGATAGCGTCCTGCCGTCCGGCGAGATGCCGTGGAGGTAATAGTGGTGGCGGTGCGGGTAGCTGTTCGACACCCGCCGCGGCGCGCCGCCGGCGATCGGCAGGGCATAGAGGTGTCCGTCGTCGGAACTCACATAGACCGTGGTGCCATCGGGCGACAGTACATGGTCGTTGTTGAGGTCGTTGAGGTGACCGGTATCGAGCTTTGCGATCTCCCCGATGCCGTCGGCGGCGATGGTCCAGAGCTCGCCGCCGGCGTTGAACACCAGGGTCTTGCCGTCGGGCGTCCAGTTCGGCGCCTCGATGATCTCGTCAGCGGTGAACAGCACCTGCCGGTTGCCGCCGTCGATATCGATGATGGTCAGTTCCGAAACCTGGCCCGGCAAGAGGCTGCGGCCGCGGCGGGCAAAGTTGGGCTTCTGCGGCACGTCGAATCCTCCCGGTCAGTCGGCTGATACTGCCAGCGGAACGAACAGCAGCGGAACGGCCCCTGCTGCGATTTTCTTCTTTCGTGATGTTCGACGACGGCGCGAAGCACGTTATGCATCTGGCAGCTGGAGGCCCGACCGCATGACATTGCCGCAGATGCTGTCCTTTGCCGTGGTCGGCCTGATGATGGTGGCGTTCGTTTGGGGCAGGCTGCGCTACGATCTTGTGGCGGCGCTGGCTTTGCTGGTTGCGGTTCTCGTCGGCGTCGTGCCGGCGGACAAGGCGTTCTCGGGCCTCTCGGATGACATTGTCATTATCGTGGGCAGCGCGCTGGTGGTGAGCGCGGCGGTGTCGCGCTCCGGCATCATGGACATTGCCCTGGCGCGTGTCGCCCCGAACGTCTCGGCCCCGCGCATGCAACTCCTGATCCTCGTGATGGTGGTGGCTGTGCTGTCGGCCTTCGTCAAGAATATCGGGGCGCTGGCGATCATGATTCCGATCGCCTTCCAGATGGCGCGGCGCTCGGGCGTTTCGCCCTCGCGCTTCCTGATGCCAATGTCGTTTGCTGCGCTGCTCGGCGGGCTGATGACGCAGATCGGCACCTCGCCCAACATCATCGTGTCGCGGGTCCGCGAGGACCTGACCGGGACGAGTTTCCAAATGTTCGACTTCACTCCGGTCGGGTTGGCGCTCGCCGTCGCCGGGGTGATCTTCCTCGCCTTCTTCTACTGGCTGCTTCCGGAGCGGAAGCGCGAGGGGCTGGCGGTGGGCGAGGCGATCGAGATCAAGAACTACACCACCGAGGCTACGGTAAGCGCCAACTCCGCGGCGCTGGAGAAGACCGTCAGCGACCTGCACAAGATGTCGGGCGGCAAGGCGATGGTGACTGCCATCGTCTCGGCGAAAGGCGGTCGGCGCACGCCGTTCCCCGATGCGGTGTTGCGCGAAGGCGACCGGGTGCTTGTCGAGGGCGAGCCCGAGGCGCTGGATCGGATGATCGAGCGGGGTGGGTTGTCGCTCTCCGATCGCACCCACGCGCCGGGCCTCGATCTGGTCACCATCGAAGCGATCATCGGCCCCAACTCGCCGCTCGAAGGCACCACAGCGCGCGACTTTGCGCTGTTCGAGCGGACCGGTCTCAACCTGTTGGCGGTCAGCCGGCGTGAGCGGCGATTCTCCGAGCGGCTGGGGCAGATCCAGCTGGAGGAGGGCGACGTGGTGCTGTTGCGCGGCAGCCGGGCGCAGATGGGTGAACAACTGCGCGATCTCGACGCACTACCGCTGGCGGAGCGTAACCTGCAACTTGGGAGCGTCCGCAACCGGCTGCTGCCGATCGGCATTCTCGGCGTTGCGATGCTGGCGACGGCGTTGGGCTGGGCGCCGGTGCCGATCGCCTTCTTCGCCGCGGCCGTGCTGATCGTCGCCAGCGGGGCACTGCCGCTGCGCGATATCTACCGCCAGCTCGACGGGCCGATCCTGATCATGCTGGCAGCGCTGATCCCGGTGAGCGACTCTCTGCGTGAGACCGGCGCGACCGACCTGATCGCGGCGTGGCTGGGGCAGGTGTCGGTGGGGCTGCCGCCAATCGGGGCACTGGCGGTGATCCTCGTCGCGGCGATGGCGGTGACGCCGTTCCTCAACAACGCCGCGACGGTGCTGGTGATGGCGCCGATCGCCGCGACCTTTGCCACCGATCTGGGGCTCAGGCCGGAGGCGTTCCTGATGGCCGTCGCCATCGGCGCCGGCTGCGACTTCCTGACGCCGATCGGGCACCAGTGCAACACCCTGGTGATGGGGCCGGGCGGCTACCGCTTCGGAGATTACTGGCGGCTCGGCTTACCGCTCTCGATCCTCGTCATCGTCATAGCGGTGCCTCTCTTGCAGCTGGTCTGGCCGTTAGCCTGAGGTGGTGTTGCCCCGGGCGGCGGGTTCCCCTACATACGGCGCTCGATCTCAAGGTTTAGCGGCGGGAGCAGTGCCCTTATGGCGCGCCAGTTCATCTATCACATGCACGGAATGTCCAAGGCCTATGCCAGCGGCAAGAAGGTGCTCGACAACATTCACCTGAGTTTCTACCCCGACGCCAAGATCGGCGTGCTGGGTCCGAACGGCTCGGGTAAGTCGACGCTGCTCCGCATCATGGCCGGCATCGATACCGAGTTCACCGGGGAGGCCTGGGTGGCCGACGGCGCCAAGGTGGGCTACCTGGCGCAGGAGCCGCAGCTCGATCCGGCGCTCGACGTCAAGGGCAACGTCATGACCGGCGTCAAGGAGAAGAAGGACGTCATCGATCGCTACAACGAGCTGATGATGAACTACTCCGACGAGACCGCCGACGAGGCGACGAAGCTGCAGGACATCATCGATAGCCAGAACCTCTGGGATCTCGACAGCCAGGTCGAAGTCGCCATGGAGGCGCTGGGCTGCCCGCCGGGCGATGCCGACGTCAACAATCTCTCGGGCGGCGAGAAGCGGCGTGTGGCGCTTTGTGCTCTCCTCTTGTCGAAGCCCGACCTGCTGCTGCTGGACGAACCGACCAACCATCTCGATGCTGAGACCACGGCGTGGCTCGAAAACCACCTGCGCGAATTCCCCGGCGCGGTGCTGATCATCACCCACGATCGCTACTTCCTCGACAATGTCACCGGCTGGATTCTCGAGCTCGATCGCGGCCGCGGCGTGCCCTATGAGGGCAACTACTCAGCCTACCTCAACGCCAAGTCGAAGCGCTTCGCCCAGGAGCAGTCGGAAGACGCCGCCCGCGCCAAGGTGCTGGAGCGCGAACGCGAATGGATGGGCCAGAGCCCGCAGGCCCGCATGGCCAAATCGAAGGCGCGTATCCGGGCTTATGACGAGTTGGTGAAGGTCAACGAGGCCCGCACCCAGTCGTCGACGGCGCAGATCATCATCCCGCCGGGCGAACGGCTAGGCCAGAACGTCATCGACATCAACGGGGTCACCAAGTCCTACGGCGACCGGGTACTGATCGACAACCTGACCTTCAAGCTGCCGCCGGGCGGCATTGTCGGCGTCATCGGCCCGAACGGCGTCGGCAAGTCGACGCTGTTCCGGATGATCACCGGGCAGGAGAAACCGGATACGGGCGAAATCACCGTCGCCGACAACGTCAACCTCGGTTATGTCGACCAGAGCCGCGACACCCTCGCACCGAACAAGACGGTGTGGGAGGAGATCTCGGGTGGCAACGAAATCCTGATGCTGGGCAAGCGCGAGATGAACTCGCGCGCCTATACCTCGGCGTTCAACTTCAAGGGCGCCGACCAGCAGCAGAAGGTGGGTAATCTCTCAGGCGGCCAGCGCAACCGTGTGCACCTCGCCAAGATGCTGAAGTCCGGCGCCAACGTACTGCTGCTCGACGAGCCGACCAACGACCTCGACACCGAAACCCTCGCGGCGCTCGAAGAGGCGCTGGAAGAATTCGCCGGCTGCGCCGTGATCATCAGCCACGATCGCATGTTCCTTGACCGCCTCGCGACCCACATGCTGGCCTATGAAGGCGACAGCCACTTCGAGTGGTTCGAAGGCAACTTCCAGGATTACGAGCAGGACAAGATCCGCCGCCTCGGCGCGGACTCGGTGAACAACCACCGGGTCACGTACAAGAAGCTGACGCGGTAAGCCTCGCTGTAGTTACAAAAAGGGCGGCGTCGGTGACGCCGCCCTTTTGCTTTGTGGGCTGGTCGCTGGGGCAGGGGATCGGCTTCTCGTCCGCGAGGCAGAGCGGCGGACTGCGGCTACCCGACATCCTGGCCCAGCCGGGTCAGTCCTTCTCGCCCTCGAGCCGAAGCATGTCCCCGCCTTCGCCCAGCGAGATCAGCCCTGTCTTGGCGTAGAGATCCAGCTTGGCGCGGGTGTCGGCGATGTCGAGGTTGCGCATGGTGAGCTGGCCGATGCGGTCGGCAGGCGTGAACGGCGCGTCCTCGACCTTTTCCATGCTCAGCCGCTCCGGCGCATAGGTCAGGTTCGGGCTTTCGGTGTTGAGGATCGAGTAGTCGTTGCCGCGGCGCAGTTCGAGCGTCACCTCGCCGGTGATGGCGTTGGCCACCCAGCGCTGCGCCGTCTCGCGCAGCATCAGGGCCTGCGAGTCGAACCAGCGGCCCTGGTAGAGCAGGCGCCCGAGACGCATGCCGCTGATGCGGTACTGCTCGATGGTATCCTCGTTGTGGATGCCGGTGACCAGGCGCTCGTAGGCAATGTGCAGCAGCGCCATGCCCGGCGCCTCGTAGATGCCGCGGCTCTTGGCTTCGATGATACGGTTCTCGATCTGGTCGCTCATGCCGAGGCCGTGGCGGCCGCCGATGGCGTTGGCTTCGAGGAAGAGGGCGACGGGATCGGCGAAGGTCTGGCCGTTCAGCGCGACCGGCTGTCCCTCGGCGAAGCGCACCACCACCTTCTCGGCCGGAACGTTCACGTCGTCGCGCCAGAACGGCACGCCCATGATCGGGCTGACGATCTTGATGCCGCTGTCGAGGCTCTCGAGGTCCTTGGCCTCATGGGTGGCGCCGAGGATGTTGCTGTCGGTGGAGTAGGCCTTCTCGGCGCTCATCTTGTAGGCGAAGCCGTGCGCGGTGAGGAAGGCCGACATCTCGGAGCGGCCACCCAGCTCGTCGATGAACTGCTGGTCGAGCCAGGGCTTGTAGATGCGCAGGTTCGGGTTGGTCAGCAAGCCGTAGCGGTAGAAGCGCTCGATATCGTTGCCCTTGAAGGTCGAGCCGTCGCCCCAGACGTTGACCCCGTCCTCCTGCATGGCCGAGACCAGCATGGTGCCGGTGACGGCGCGCCCGAGCGGCGTGGTGTTGAAGTAGGTGATGCCACCGGTCGAGATGTGGAAGGCGCCGGACTGGATGGCGGCGATGCCTTCGTGCACGAGTTGGGTGCGGCAATCGACGAGGCGCGCGTTCTCAGCGCCGAAATCCATGGCCTTGCGCGGGATCTCGTCATAGTCGGCCTCGTCGGGCTGGCCGAGATTGGCGGTGTAGGCATAGACCTTGGCACCCTTCTGCTTCATCCACAGCAGGGCGGCACTGGTGTCGAGGCCGCCGGAGAAGGCGATGCCGACTTTTTCCCCCTTGGGCAGGCTCTTCAGGATCGTGGTCATGGGGGCTCCAGTCGGCTCGAAAGGTTGGCTAGGACGCAACTGTCGCGGCGAATAACAAATTTCGCATCGCTCGCATAGGAGCGGGCTGCATCGATTCTGCCGCCGGCTGGGCGTTGCGGACGTGCGACTTGACGGCGGCAACGCTGGGATCGAGAAGTCCGGGCAAACAATACGGGGTGTACGCCATGGCTGACTGGTCGCCTTCCACTTACCTGAGGTTCGAGGACGAGCGGACGCGACCGGCGCGGGACCTGCTGGCGCAGGTGCCATTGGTGGCGCCGGCACGGGTGGTCGATATGGGGTGCGGGCCGGGCAACTCGACCGAGCTGCTGGTGGAGCGGTTTCCTGATGCGCAGGTGATCGGGCTCGACAGTTCGCCCAACATGCTGGCCGAGGCGCGGCAGCGCGTGCCGCAAGCGAGGTTCGACGAGGCCGATGCGAACACCTGGGTGCCGGAGCCGGAGACCGACCTCGTTTTCGCCAACGCCATCTACCAGTGGGTGCCCAAGCATCTGGTGTCGCTGACCCGCGTCGCAGCCGCCCAACCGGAGGGCGGTGTGCTGGCGGTGCAGATGCCCGACAATGTGGCTGAGCCCTCGCACCAACTGATGCGGCAACTGGCCGCCGATGGCCCGTGGAGCGAGCGCTTGAAGCAGGCAGCCCGGGCGCCGCTGCTGCCGGTCCGCGTCTACTACGACGCCCTCCGTCCCACTGCGCGCCGCCTCGATATGTGGCACACCAACTACAACCACCTGCTCGACGGTCCCGAGGCGATCGTCGAGTGGGTCAAGGCCACCGGCCTCCGCCCCTTCATCGATCCGCTGGAGCCAGCCGAGCGCGAGGCGTTCCTCGCCCGCTACCTCGAGCTGATCGCCGAGGCCTATCCGAGGGCGGTCGATGGCAAGGTGCTGCTACGCTTCCCGCGGCTGTTTATCGTGGCGGTGAAGTAGGGGCGGCACGGAGGCCGCCCCCTGAAGCGGCTCAGGGGCTCCTGCGCCAGACGATCACCGGGCCGTCTTCCGGGTCGACGCGCTCGCCGGCGCGGACAAAGCCGTTGGCGGTGAGCACCTTCTGGGAGGCGAGATTATCGAGCGCGGTCTCGGCCACGACAGTGCCGACGCGCGGGTCGGCCCTGGCCCAGGCGAGCAGGTCGGTCACGGCGCGGGTGGCAATGCCGCGGCCCTGGCTGGCCGGAGCGATGCCGTAGCCGATGGTGACGGCGTCCTCGTCCGGGGGGCGGATCAGCGAGAGGAGGCCGACGACGGTGTCGTCTTCGACCACCAGCCAGGCGGCAGGCGCAAAACTCGCGCGTATGGTGGCAGCAAGGTCGCCCAGCATGGCCAGCACCTCCGGCGGGGCGATGTCGGCGACAAGGCGCAGGTTTCGGGGGCCGCGGCCTTCAATGAGGGCGGCGAAGTCGGAAGCAGTTGCTTCGATCAGCATGTTGGTTCTCGGCAATGAGATGGGGTGGCGCCAGCAAGCTGGCGCGGCACGAGCCGAGCGACGGAAATCAGGCGTCAGCGAACACGTTCAGCTACGGCCATCCTGCCGCGCGGCGGGGATGGGAAGCGTGGTCAAAGGCATTCTCCTCTGAGCTTGCTGGTGACTAGCAGCCTGGGCGCATGGCAGCAATCGGCCTTACGACGGCGCCGCGTTGATCTCGACGATGTTGCGGTCGGGATCGAGCACGTATAGCTGCGCAAAACCTGCCGCGCCGGTTCTTTTGACGAGGAGACGGCGCGGATCACCGTCCGCGGCATGCTCGCTGAACCCGCTCGCGGCCAGCACGCTGACGACAGCGTCGAAGTCGTCGGTGTTGAGCGCGAAGTGCCCGTCATTGTTGTCGACGCTATCGCTGTCGCGAAACGTCTGTCCGTCGTGGACGACGAGATGAACCTGCCGGTCGCCGCAGGACAGCCATGCACCGCGCACCGGGAAATCCGGCCGGGGCAAAGGGTGCAGGCCGAGGATGTCGCGATAGAAGGCCAGCGAGCGGTCGAGGTCGCGGACAACGATGGAGACGTGATGCAGGCGCAGGTTCAGCATGATAGACCCCCAGTGCAGGAGCCGAGCCTAACGGCTCAGCCAATTTCAGGCTAGCTCGCGGTCTGGCCTAAGCGCAGCAGTGGTGCTAAGTGCCGCGCTTTCCTTTCGAGGTGCCTGCCATGACCTCTCCCTTTGAAATCGACTTCGATGGTGCGCTGATCCGCGGCGAGGCTGCCGGCTTCGGCATTCCGGTGGTGTTCCTCCACTCCGGCGTCACCGACCGGCGCATGTGGGCCGAGCAGATGCGTCAGCTGGCGGCCGAGGGCTATCACGTCATCAGCTATGACCGGCGTGGCTATGGCGAGACCGAGACGGCCGATGTGCCGTTCAACCACCTGGTGGATCTCGAGACGGTGCTCGACCGGCTGAGCGTCCACGCGGCGATCCTGGTGGGTTCGTCGATGGGCGGTGCGCTGGCTGTCGATTTCGCGCTGGAGCATCCGAACCGGACGATCGCGCTGGCGCTGATGGGCACCGGGGTGACCGGCGCCGAGGGTTATGAGGTCGACGAGGAAGTCGAGCAGCTCGAAGAGGCGTTCGAATACGCGAGAGAGCGCGGCAATATCAGCACCGCCAACCGCATCCAGGCGCATCAGTGGCTCGATGGGCCGTATGGCGAAGCGGGGCGGGTGACCGGACCGGTGCGTGACCTGTTCCTCGCGATGAACGAGATCCACCTCAACCATGCGCCGCTGACCCAGGAGGAACGGCCGGAGCCGGCGTTCCACAACCTGTCGGTGATCACCGCGCCGACGCTGCTGGTGGTGGGCGAGCTCGATTGCTCGGACGTTGTCGCGATCCACGAGGACCTCAGCGAGGAACTGGAGAACGCCTTTGCGGTGGTGCTCGAGGACACGGCGCATTTCCCCAGCCTCGAGCGGCCCGACCTGTTCGACCCGATCCTGTTCGAGTTCCTCGAAGCGGTGACCGGGCAGGGCGAGGACGACGGGGACGAGAGCGAGGACTGACGGCCACGCTGGCTCGCGCTTTCGAACCGCCGCCGCTCGTTGTGCGAGCATCGTGGCTTACCCCTCATCCGGCGCTACGCGCCACCTTCTCCCCGACGGGGAGAAGAATCCTGCGACACCGGTGATGGGCACCACTCCTCTCCCCGTCGGGGAGAGGGTGGATCGGCCGTAAGGCCGAGATGGGTGAGGGGTTGGCGGCCACCGAGCGAGCCGATGGGTATCAACGACTCGAAGGGCGTTACTCCGCCGCCACTCGCCGGAAGCTGCGTCTGAACGCGCTCGGGCTGACACCGGTTCGATTGCGGAAGTGATGGCGCAGCGTTTCCTGGCTGCGGAAGCCACTGGCTTCGGCGATGGCGTCGAGGCCGAAATCCGTGGTTTCCAGTAGTTCCTTGCTGCGCTCGACCCGTTCGGCGATCAGCCAGGTGAGCGGGCTCAACCCGGTCGCGTCGTTGAAGTGACGAATCAAGGTGCGCTCGGAAAGCCTTGCCAGCTCAGCCATCCGGGCAATGCTCCAATCCTCGTTCAGGCGCTGGCGCAGCGCATCGAGCAGCGGGCCGATGCGGCCGCGGCGTTCTCTCGCCACCGGCCGCGCGACGAACTGTGCCTGACCGCCGTCGCGATGCGCCGGCAGCACCAGCCGGCGCGCCACGGTGTTGGCGACCTCGGCGCCGAAATCCTGGCGGACGATGTGAAGACAGAGATCGATGCCGGCGGCTGAACCGGCCGCTGTGAGGAGGTTTCCGTCCTCGGAATAGAGGATATCGGGCAGAACCTCGATCGAGGGAAACTCCGAGCGGAGGATGTCGGCGTAGCGCCAGTGGGTGGTGGCGCGCCGCCCCTCCAGCAGCCCGGATCGGGCGGGGACGAACACCCCAGAGCAGAGCGTGGCGATACGGGCGCCGCGGGCGTGGGCGGCGCAAAGCGCCGAGATCAGCGGCTCCGGCACCGGGGTCATGGCGCCGCGCCAGCCCGGCACCACGATCAGCCCGGCCTGTTCGAGCCGGCCGAGGTCGTGGTTGGCTTCGACACTGATGCCGCCACCGGCGCGATAGGGGCCGGGCTCGATGCCGACGATCTCGTGTGTGTACCAGTCGAGATGCGCGAACTCCGGCCGCGCGAGGCCGAAGACTTCGACGGCGATGCCGAACTCGAACATGCAGAGCTGATCGTAGGCGAGGATGGCGACGTGACGGTTGGGCTTATCCATGATGGCGGTATCTTACCGCATATTGGCATTCCCGCCACTCGCCGATCGCGCCGCCTTCCGGCAAGTTCTCGCCATTCCAAAGCAGGCCTCGCTCGATCGCGCTTCGAAGCGAGAAGCCTGCAGCTCGTTTCAAGGAGGCCAAAATGCCGAGTAACGTTGCCCTCGTTCCAGCCGCTGCGCCCGCGGAGGCGCTGCAGCACTTTTCCCGCAAGCTCGGTTTTGAGACCGATTGCTGGGACGTTCACGACGCCTTGAGCCGCGACGTCGCGGATTTCGTTCTGCTCGATGTGCGGAGCCCGACGCTATATGCCGAGGGGCACGTGCCCGGGGCGATCAGCCTGCCGCACGGCAAGATCACGGCGCGCAAGATGGCGGAGTGGCCGCAAGGGACGCTGTTCGTCACCTACTGCGCCGGGCCGCATTGCAACGGTGCCGACAAGGGAGCGCTGCGGCTTGCGCAACTCGGGCTTCCGGTCAAGCTGATGATCGGCGGTGTCACCGGGTGGCTGGACGAGGGTTTCGTGCTGGCGACAGGCGAGGCGGTTATCCGGCAGGCGGCAGAATAAGTTCCACGACCGCCCAAATGAGCTTGCCAGCCGCGCGACTCCGACGACAAGCTCCGGCCCGAACGAATGCTTGAAAGGGCTCGAAGAATGAACCGGATACTCCTTGGCGCCATCGTGTCGGCGGTGGTGCTCATCACGCCGGCGCTGGCGTGCGAAACCATCACCAGCACCAAGGTGAAGCTCAATGCATGTGTCGATACTACCGGCTGGGCGACGCAGACACCGTCCGGCGACCAGGAGTTTCTTTATTTCTCCAGCGACGAGACGATGGGCTTCGCGGTGATCAGTGAGAATGCTGCCTGGCCGGTCGCGAAGTATCGTGAGGCGATCCTCAGCAACGCGGCAGCGGCGGCGCTCGATGCCAAGCCCGAGAACGTCACGATCGTCGGCGAGCGGCTGGAGAATATCGGCGGCAAGGCCTGGAACGTCATCGAGTACCAGGTGCAGATCCCCGACGGGGCGCTGCTGTTCCAGAATTTCTACTATGTCCAGCCGGGCTTCGGCTCGAGCCAGTTCGTCTACTGGAGCGCCCCCGAAGGCGGCACGTCCACGGCGTTCCGCGCCGGGCAGATGCTGGCGACGGTGCAGTTTACCGAATAAGCGAAAGGGCGGCTCATGGGCCGCCCTTTGGCTACTACGCGGTCGCGCTTTCGAACGGTGAGGTTGTCACCAGACACGCCCCAAACTCGGTGTCGTCCCGGCGAAGGCCGGGACCCATCCTGAGATGCCTGGGCTCGTCCTCGTAACCGCACGACCTCAGGATGGGCCCCGGCCTTCGCCGGGGTGACACCGTGGGTGGGGGAACACCGGCGACAGAGCCCATACCATAGTAAGAACGCTCCGGTTTCAGATAGCCAAGAGGCCATCGAAGTGCTGACCGAGCTGGGCGGTCGGCAAGTTGGTCAGGTCCTTGGGCAGCTCGGCGACGATGCTGTCGCGCAGTCCCTTGCTGAACACCGGGCGCAGGTCGCCCAATGCCGTCGGCGCAGCAGCGACGATCAACTGGTCGAAGGCATGCTGCTGGTGCTTGCGCTCGAGCTCTTCGGCGACATTCTCGACGAAGCGCCGCTCGCGCACTGCCACTGGGTCAGACGATGGCTCCATGGCGCTGCGACCATGGCCGACCGATGAGAAGCTCCGCCCGGGTCGATCCGCCATGATCTCGCCGGCCTTGAGCGGCGTCTGCTCGAACATCAGGTCGTCCACGGCCTGCAGTCCCTTGCCGGGGCCAGTGTGTTCGAACACCTTGGCCGTCGCTCCATCGGCGATGAGGATCCAGGTGACCTTGGCTTTCATGGCGTGCTCCTTTGGTGGGTACGAGAAGGCTAACGCAGGACGTGGCGATTGGTTTGATCACCATCAAGTTGGGTTGTCCTGGCAATCACAAACTCTGATTTGTTCGGGAACCGGGGCACTGCTAGAAGGCGGCTCTCAGACGGCCGCCTCCGGCCGGGAAGGACACGCATTGGCGTCCGTCACCAGCACTGACACTCAAGGCAGCGAAAGCGGCCTTGCCGCAGGCGTCGCAACCTATGTGCTGTGGGGCTTCCTGCCGCTGTTGTTCAACCTGCTGCATCATGTCGGCGCAGCGACGGTGGTCGCCAACCGGACGCTGTGGTCGCTCCTGGTGCTGGGTATCATCATGATCCTCGGCGGGCGGATGGCCGAGGTGCGGGCGGCGCTGCGCGACCCGCGTACCGTGACCTCCATGGCACTGGCGGCGCTGATCCTGGGCGGTAACTGGCTGATCTACGTTTATGCGGTCGAGACCGGGCAGGTGCTCGAGGCGAGCTTCGGTTACTTCATCCTGCCGCTGGTGAATGTGGCGACCGGCGTGCTGCTGCTCGGCGAGCGGCTCAACCGCTGGCAGATGGTGTCCATCACCATTGCGGCAGTGGCCATCGGCATCCAGGCGGTCGCCATCGGCGGCATCCCTTATGTGGCGCTCAGCCTGGCGCTGACCTTCGCGGTCTATGGATATCTACGGAAGACCGCCAAAGTCGGTTCTGCCCCCGGCCTGTTCGTCGAAACCACCGTGCTGGCGCCGATCGCCCTGGCATATCTGGGTTACACGTTCGTGCGCGACGGCGGCATCGGCTGGCACGGCGATCCTCACTCGCTGCTGCTGCTGGCGCTGACCGGACCGGCGACGGTGCTGCCCCTGCTGCTGTTTGCTTACGCTGTACAGCGCCTGAAGATGACCACCGTCGGCATGCTGCAATATATTGCCCCGTCGATCACCTTCCTCCTCGCCATCACGCTGTTCGGCGAGCACCTCAATGCGGTGCGGCTGGGCAGCTTCGCGCTGATCTGGGTGTCGCTGGTGGTCTACACGGCGGATTCCGTGGTGCGCCGCCGGCGGGCAATGGCATGACGGAGGCGATGCCGGCGCTGACGCTGAGCGGCCGGGTCGACGGCACGTTCGTCGTCGAGGCGGCAGCAGTCGAATCGACGGCGCGCCCGGAGCTGATGTTGACCTATGCCGGCGTTGTCGGCGATCGGCACGAGGGGCTGGTGCGGCCTAGTGGAGCACGTGAGCCGTGGTATCCGCGCGGCACGCCGATGCGCAACGAGCGGCAGCTCTCGATCCTCAGCGCCGAGGAACTGGCTGAGGTCGCAGCGACGCTCGACCTGCCGCAGATTCTCGGGCAATGGGTCGGCGCCAACCTGGTTCTCTCCGGCATCCCGCATCTGACGCAGCTGCCGCCGCGCAGCCTGATGCTGTTCCCCTCCGGCGCCACCATCCGCATCGACGGCGACAACGACCCGTGCCGCAAGACCGGCAAGACCATCGCGGCGCAGCATGAGGGCAGGGCGGATCTGGAGTTCGGCTTCGTCAAGGCAGCGATGGGCAAGCGCGGGCTGGTCGGCTGGGTCGAACGCGAGGGCGCGATCCGGGCCGGCGATGCGGTGAAGGTGCGGACCTGGCGGCAGGCGGCCTATCCGGGGTAGGGCCCTATGCACGATGATGTGCTGGCGCAGGGTGAGCTGACGCGCTGCACGTGCTCCAAACTCGGTGTCATCCCAGCGAAAGCTGGGACCCATCTATCCTCTGGCACGGGCTGCGAGTTGGGTCCCAGCTTTCGCTGGGATGACGGCCGGTGAGTGGTGCAGGATCGAGCCCAACCACTATCCCGACAATCACCACTCGGGACGCCCTCCCTACACCTTCGGCCGTGCCCGCCGGATCGTTTCCGCCACCTGCTCGAACACGGCGCCGAACGGCGTTGCCTCGCGCCAGACCAGTGACAGCAGGCGGCGCGCGCCGGGTGATTGCAGCCGGTGGATGCGGATACGGTCGCCGGTGGCTTCCTTCTTCAGTGCGATCTCAGGCAGCAGCGTGATGCCCTGGCCGTTGGCGACGAACTCGACGATGGTCGAGAGCGAGGTGGCGGCGAAGGTGCGTCTGGCCACGTCCGGATCGAGGGCGCAGGCAGCAATCGCCTGATCACGGAAGCAATGCCCCTCGTCGAGCAGCAGCATCCGGTCGCCGTCGATCGCCGCCAACGGCACCGGATCTTCTGCGTTGTCGCCCGAGCCGGTGGCCAGCACGAACTCGTCGGCGAACAGCGGGGCGGTAGCGAGGCGTGGGCCGCCGGCCTTCGGCTCGCTGGCGATCAGCGCGAGGTCGAGGCTGCCGTCGGCGAGGCCATCGACCAGCGCGTCGGTGCGGCTCTCTGAGACGGTGAAGCCCAGATCAGGCAGGTCGCGCTGCAGCGCCGGGAACACGTGCGGCAGCAGGTAGGGCGCCACGGTGGGGATGACGCCCAGGCGCAACGGCCGCGCCGGGTTGCCGCGCTGGCCGCCGACGAAGGACAGCAGCCCCTCCGTCTGCTCGAGAATCGGCCGAGCCCGCTCGATGAACTCGCGGCCGAGCGGGGTGAGTCGCACTGACTTGCCCAGCCGGTCGAACAGGGGACCGCCACACAGGGCTTCGAGCTGCCGGATCTGCTGGCTCAGGCCAGGCTGGGTGACATGGTTACGCTCGGCGGCGCGGCCGAAATGGCCGGTTTCCGCCAGCGCGACGGCATATTGCAGCTGTCGGAGAGTGATCATAACTTTGAGTTATCACAGCCAGAAGCGCAATCAATTGGCATTATGTACCTGGCCCGAGGCACAATGGAACCATTCCAAAGTGTGGTGCGGGAACTCATCGCGACAAAGCGCGCGGTCACCGTCGCGTCACCCGGAAGCCCTATCGCAACGAACAACTCGAGACGGACGGAGACGACCATGGACGCAGCGAACGAAGGTGGTGCGGGCAAGTGCCCGGTGCCGCATGGCAGCGCGGGCCGCAGCAATCGTGACTGGTGGCCGAACCAGCTGGACCTGTCGGTGCTGCACCAGCACACGGCGCTGTCCAACCCGATGGGCCCTGCATTCGACTACGCCCAGGCGTTCAACAAGCTCGACCTCAAGGCGCTGAAGGCCGATCTCACCGCGTTGATGACCGATTCGCAGGATTGGTGGCCGGCCGATTTCGGCCACTACGGTCCGCTGTTCATCCGCATGGCCTGGCACAGCGCCGGCACCTATCGCACCGCCGATGGCCGCGGTGGTGGTGGCGGCGGGCAGCAGCGTTTCGCGCCACTCAACAGCTGGCCCGACAACGTCAACCTCGACAAGGCGCGGCGCCTGCTCTGGCCGATCAAGCAGAAATACGGCTCAGCCATCTCCTGGGCCGACCTGATGATCCTCACCGGCAACGTCGCGCTGGAATCGATGGGCTTCAAGACCTTCGGCTTCGGCGGCGGCCGTGCCGACACCTGGGAGCCCGAGCTCGATATCTACTGGGGAAAGGAAGGCCAGTGGCTCTCCGACGAGGAGCGCTATGGCGGTGAGCGTGATCTCGAAAGCCCGCTGGCCGCGGTGCAGATGGGTCTCATCTACGTCAATCCCGAGGGGCCGGCCGGCAATCCGGATCCGCTCGCTTCGGCGCGCGATATCCGCGACACCTTTGCCCGCATGGCGATGAACGACGAAGAAACGGTGGCGCTGATCGCCGGCGGCCACACCTTCGGCAAAACCCATGGCGCGGGTGACGCCAAGCTCGTCGGCGTCGAGCCGGAAGCGGCGGGGATCGAAGAGCAGGGGCTCGGCTGGGTCAGCAGCTTCGGCACCGGCAAGGGTGGCGACGCCATCGGCTCCGGGCTCGAAGTCACCTGGACCTCTACCCCGACCAAATGGAGCAACAACTTCTTCTGGAACCTGTTCGGCTACGAGTGGGAACTGACCAAGAGTCCGGCCGGCGCGCACCAGTGGACGCCCAAGCATGGCATGGGCGCCAACTCGGTGCCGGACGCGCATAACCCGGAAAAGCGGCACGCCCCGTCGATGCTGACCTCCGACCTGGCGCTGCGCGTCGACCCGATCTACGAGAAGATCTCGCGCCGGTTCTTCGAGAACCCGGATCAGTTCGCCGACGCCTTCGCCCGCGCCTGGTTCAAGCTGACGCACCGCGACATGGGTCCGAAGGTCCGCTACCTCGGCCCGGAAGTGCCGGCGGAAGATCTGATCTGGCAGGACCCGATCCCGGCGGTTACGCATCCGCTGGTCGACGATGCCGACATCGCGGCGCTGAAGGCGAAGATCCTCGCGACCGGCCTCACCGTCTCTGAGCTGGTGAGCACGGCCTGGGCCTCGGCCTCGACCTATCGCGGTTCGGACATGCGCGGCGGCGCCAATGGCGCCCGCATCCGGCTCGCGCCGCAGAAGGATTGGGCGGTCAACCAGCCCGAACAGCTCGGCAAGGTGCTGGGTCATCTCGAAGCGATCCAGTCGGAGTTCGGCAAGCCGGTGTCGCTGGCAGACCTGATTGTCCTCGCCGGCTCGGTTGGGATCGAGAAGGCGGCCAAGGATGCCGGGCTCGATCTCACGGTGCCGTTCACCCCGGGGCGCGCCGATGCGACGGCCGAACAGACCGATGCGGCCTCGTTCGCGCCGCTCGAGCCGACCACCGATGGGTTCCGCAACTATTCGAACGGTCGCCAGCGGCTGTCGCCCGAGGAAAACCTGGTCGATCGCGCCCAGCTGCTGGGCCTCACCGCGCCGGAAATGACCGTGCTGGTGGGCGGGCTCCGCGCCCTTAGGGCGGGCCAGCCGCAGCATGGTGTGCTGACCAACCGGCCGGAAACACTGAGCAACGACTTCTTCGTCAACCTGCTCGATATGGGGACGAAGTGGCGGCCGGCGTCCGAGGATCACAGCGTCTACCAGGGCGTCGATCGCGTCACCGGCGAACCCAAATGGACCGCCACGCGCGTCGATCTGATCTTCGGCTCGCACTCGCAGCTGCGGGCGATTGCCGAAGTCTACGGCCAGTCCGATGCGAGCGAGAAGTTCGCGAAGGATTTCGTCGCCGCCTGGGTCAAGGTGATGAACGCCGATCGGTTTGATCTGGCCTGAGGTCGCAAGAGGGAAGCCATCACAGCGATGGCTTCCCATCCAGAAGGGTAGGGGCCCTGACCCTCCCCAATTACCGGTGTCATCCCAGCGAAAGCTGGGACCCAACCATCGGCTGTCACGGGCCGCGAGCGGACGAGGGCAGGAGCCCTCGCCGCGGGGTCCCTGCGTTCGCAGAGGTGACATGCGTTGGGTTGGCGAGCGACTGCCTCCGACGCACCTCCGTCTGGCTCATTTCTGCAAAGGGGGGAGATGGCCGAGAGGCCGGTGGTCAACGACACCTCACCAAACTCCCTGCAATTTGTATCAAATTTCCGCTCTTACCTTCAGCGCGCGCACTTAACTGGCGAGCCAAATTGCTCCGGTACGGCAGAAGCCGGAGGGAAGTGACATGACTGAGATGGAAGAAGGCACCACCCGAGCGTTCTCGACGTTCAGGGTCCTCAACGGTGACTCCAACATCGTGGAACGCGATCAGCTGTTCCGAAACATGGCCCAGCTCTACTCCTACGTGTCGGATCGCTGCGATGACGAGCAGGTCGCGCAGTACGACGAGGTGTTGTGCCAGCTGGCCGAATTGGTTGAATCCGAGGCGCGGGCCCATGTGGCCAAGCTCCTCGCTCCGCTCGACCGCGCGCCGGGCAACGTGGTGGTCAAGCTCGCCAATGACGAGATCGAGGTAGCGCAGCCGCTGCTCGAATTCTCCAATGTGCTGAGCGACGACGACCTGATCGAGATCATCGCCAACCAGACCGAAGCGCATCGTGTCGCCATTGCCGGCCGCACGCAGGTTCCGGAGCGGGTGGGCGAAGCCATCGTCGAGCACGGCGAGACCGCCTCGGTGATCAAGCTGGTGCGCAATGCCAATGCCGAGATCGGCCAGCAGGCGCTGGAGCGCCTGGCCGAGCGTGCCGCGTCGGATGCGGCGATCGCCGCTGACCTCAGGGGCCGCGAGGATCTCGACTGGAAGAGTCTCGGCGGCAAGATCGAAGCGGTCGGCGACCGGGTCCGCGAGACCATGTCGCGCATCGATCCGCGCGTCGATCCGGTCACCGTCGGCAAAGTGCAGGCGGTGGTCTACAACCGCATGCGCAACCGCGCCGGCTTCTCCAGCCAGGAGTGGAAGGTCGCCTACAACCAGGTGAAGGCGCTTTCGGATCGGAAACAGCTCGACGAGCGCGCCCTGATCCGCTTCGCCCGGTTTGGTTACGGCCATCACACCGCTGCGGCGCTCACCATGCTGCTGCGCGTCGGCCCGGAAGTTTTCGTCAAGTGGCTCGCCATGCAGGATTACGTGGCGATCACCGTGGCGCTCCGCGCCTTGGGCATCCAGCCCGACCTGTTCGAGGCGATGATCGCCTCGATGCCGTGGCGAGATCTGCCGAGCCAGACCGACCTGCAGAATGTCCGCCGGCGCTTCGAAGCGCTGAGCAAGGACGAAGCAGTCGGTATCTTCGAGCTCTGGCGCACCCACGCCTTCCGTCGCCGGCTTCCCAACGAGGATGTCGTCGGCGCTGCCTGAATACGCCGAACTCTGTCCAACTTCCTCAAGGGCGATCCCGCAACGGATCGCCCTCTTTTCGTTCCGTCATTGCTTGAGCTCGGCGAGTACGGATTCGGGTTCAGGCGGAACGATCTCCACCGGAGCGTTCCAGTACTGAGCGAACTCCAGCATGTCGAAATACTGGTTGGCGACCGTCCCGGTTGCGGTGGCCTTGTCGAGGAAAGCCTCCATCATCTCGACGCTGAGCTCAAGCCGGCCGAGGTACCAGCCGAACAGCGCAGTGCCCTCGGCATCGGGCATCCCCTGGCCGGCGCCATAGCGCGCCACCGGCAGGTGATTCAGGATCTTTGCGCCCTCGTCGGCCTGCATGTGCAGCCCGGCGATCCAGATATAGGCGCAGGCTGAGCGGCATTCGCCGACGGCGCGCGTCCACATGTAACGCTCGTGGATGATCACGCCGATGCGCACGGCGCTCAGCAGGTCGCCGCCGGGGCCGGAAAGCTCAACGATCCGCGGCTGCTTGCGATTGACCTCGGCGAGGAAGATGCCGCCATCGACCGGGGTGATAGGGCCGGAGAGGCGCAGCACCAGGTCGCCGTTGGCATTGGTGCGGTAGTCATAGTCGGCCGCGAGTGCGGGCAGGGCCAGGCCGAAAAGCGCAGTTGCGGCGCCGGCGAGCAGTCGAAGGGCATACATTTCTTGTCTCCTTGTCGCCCCGCAGGGCAAGGAGTGCCTCAGGTTCGCTCGCGCCGTCCTTTGGGCGCGATAAAAAGTTCTTAAATGCAGTGCGTGGACGTCCCGGGGTGCCCGGACGTTCCCACATCTCGGTGTCACCCCCGGCGAAGGCCGGGCCCAACCTGAGATGGTGAGGAACTTGCGCAGTAGCCGCCAAATCTCAGGGTGGGGCCCGGCCTTCGCCGGGTGACACCGCGTGAGGCGCTGCTGGTGACGAACTCGGCAGAAAGGCCCTAGCCCTCCCGCAGTCCGGCGAGACGCAATCCCTCGACCAGTACCCGGTCGCGGCCGTCCGGCTGGCCGGTTCGTCCGAGCAGGCTCGATATCGTGAGGTTCGGCCAAATGGCGTGGGCGCGCGCAAGTTGCGCCTGCGCCGCATCGATGCGGCCGAGGTGCGCATAGGCGGCCGCGACGATGCAGTGGGAGAAGTCGACGCCTTCCGAGGCCTCGAGGCCGCGCAGCCCCCAGGCCAGTGCCTCTTCGATCCGACCGGCAGCGAGGTGGGCGCGGGCGATGCCGTTGAGACTCCAGAAGGTTTCGGCGAGGCCTGGCGACAGCTGCAGGAAGCGCTCGTGGCTGGCGATCGCTGCGTCATAGTCGCCCATGAAGAAGTGGGCATAGCCAGCGACATTGGCGATCAACAGGCTGTTGGGGTTGGCCGCCTGGGCTCGCCGGATCAAAGCGAGCCCGGTTGCATGCTCGCCAGAAATGGTCAGGCGGACGATGCCGGCGACCAGCACCACATTGGGATCGTTGTTGTCGGCGGCTAGTCCGCGCGCCGACAGCAGCAGCGCCTCCGCGGCGTCATCGACGCCTGGCGGTGCAGTGCCGCCGCGGGTCAGCCGCATCTCGTGCGCCCAGGCGGCGAGGGCCAGGGCAGGGGCGAAATCCGGGTCGAGCGCAATGGCACGCTCCAGCAACTCGATCGCCCGGTCGAAGTCTTCGAGCTGCACGATCCGGACGCCCTGCATGAGGGGCAGCGCCTGCAGGTAGAGGTCGTAGGCGTCGAGGTTTTCGGGCCGCTTGCGGCGGGCCCGCTCGATTTCAACGCGGCGAAGCTGCGGCTCGATCAGGCCGATCACCGCCTCGGTGATGCTGTCCTGGAAATCGAGGATATCGCCGCGCGCACCGTCGAAGTTCTCGGCCCACAGATGTGCGCCCGAGGCGCCGTCGATCAGTTGCGCGGTAACCCGGACACGCGGTCCGGCGAGGCGCACACTGCCCTCCAGCAGGTAGCGGGCGCCAAGGGCGCGCGCTATGTCGCGCACGTCCACCGCGCGGTCCCTGAAGGCAAAGGAAGAATTGCGAGCGATGACCGCGAAGGTCTTGAAGCGCGACAGCGCCGCGATCAATTCGGCGACGATACCATCGACGAAATAGTCCTCGGCGCGGTCGCCGCTCAGGTTGGCGAAGGGCAGCACCGCAATGGCGGGAATGCCGGATGTGGCGCCGCCGGTTTCGCGCACCAGCCGGTAGCCGACACGCGCCACATTGCCGATCCACTCGGCGCCGTCGGGACGGGTGCCGAGGGTCTTGCGCAACGTCGCGACCTGAACGGCGAGATTACCTTCCTCGACGATGGTGTCGGGCCAGGCCCGGTCCAGCAGCTGCGATTTGGCAACGACCTCGCCATCGGCTTCGAGCAGGGCCTTGAGCACGGCTGCGGCGCGGCCGCCGAGCGCAACGACATCGTCTCCGCGCAGCAGGGTCGCGCTGGTGGTGTCGAACAGGTAGGGGCCGAAGGCGATGCGCTCTCCCATGGCGTGAATGAGCCGTTTGGCGGCCGATTGAGTCAAGCTCCGCCATGGGGCTGGACCTGGCGTTGCAAGGGATATAAAGATATCTTTATATCTCGCGAGGCGGAATGAACGACACGGCGGATTTGGTTGGGGTGCTGCGCGCGGCCGGGGAAACCACCCGGCTGCGGCTCCTGGCATTGCTGGCCGATGGCGAGCAGTCGGTCAAGGACCTCACCGAGATTCTCGGCCAGAGCCAGCCGCGGGTTTCGCGTCATCTCAAACTGCTTGCCGATGCCGGGCTGATCACCCGCAACGCCGAAGGTGCCTGGGCCTATTACGGGCTCGCACCGGATGGCCCAGGCGGCGATCTGGCGCGCTGGCTGATCGGCAGGCTGTCGGCCGATGATGCCGAGCGGCTGCGCGACCGGCAGCGGCTCGAGGCGGTGCGGCTCAACCAGGCCGAGCAGGCTGCGGCCTATTTCGCCAAGGTTGCCGATAGCTGGGATCTGCTGCGCTCGCTGCACGTGCCCGAAGAGGCGGTTGAAGCTGCCATCGTCGAGGCGATGCAGGGCAGGGTGGTCGACACCCTGATCGACCTGGGGACCGGCACCGGCAGGATGCTGGAGCTGCTCGCCGGGCACTACCGGCGCGGCATCGGCATCGATGCGAGCCGTGAGATGATCGCGGTGGCGCGGGCCAAGCTCGCCTCGTGCTCGATCGGCCATGCCCAGGTGCGGCTCGGCGATATTGCCGATCTCGACGCCGGCGCCGGCCGGGCCGACGTGATCGTGATCCACCAGGTGCTGCACTATTTCGACGACCCGGGCCGGGTGCTGGCGCAGGCGCGCCGGGCCCTGAAGCCGGGCGGCGAGATGCTGATCGTCGACTTCGCGCCGCACGGGCTCGAGTTCCTGCGCTCGCACCACGCGCATCGCCGGCTCGGGCTCAGCGAGGCGCAGATGGCCGGCTGGGCGCGCGCCGCCGATCTCTCGGTCAGCGAACTCAAATCCTTCCCACCCACCAATCCGACCGAGGGGCTCACCGTGTGCCTCTGGCGGCTCACCGACGAGACGGACAACCCGATATGAGTACTGACTACACCGACCGCCCGAGCCGCATGCGCCCGGACGAGCGGCCCAAATTCCAGGTCTCGTTCGAATTTTTCCCGCCCAAGACCGACGTCATGGAGGAGCGGTTCTGGGAGTCGATCCATAAGCTCGCGCCGCTGCACCCGCGCTTTGTCTCGGTCACCTATGGCGCCGGCGGATCGACGCGGGAACGGACGCTCAGGATGGTGAGCCGGGTGAAGGCCGAGACCGGCGTCGATGCGGCGGCGCACCTCACCTGCGTCGGGGCGACGCGGGATGAGGTCGATGCGGTGGTGCGCGGCTACCAGGAGGCGGGGATCAGCCGCATCGTGGCACTGCGCGGCGACCCGGCCGAGGGCATCGGCAAGCCGTTCACCCCGCATCCCGACGGCTACCGGAACGCCGCGGACCTGGTCGCCGGCATCCGGGAGATCGGCGAGTTCGACATCTCGGTGGCGGCCTATCCCGAAAAGCATCCGCAGAGCCCGAGCTGGCAAGCGGACATCGACAACCTGAAGCGTAAGCTCGATGCCGGCGCCACCCGCGCCATCACGCAGATGTTCTTCGACAACGACGACTATTTCCGCTTTGTCGAGCGGGCGCGGGCGGCGGGTATCAGCGCGCCGATCGTGCCGGGCATCCAGCCGATCCACTCGTTCAAGCAGATCTCCGGCTTTGCGGCGCGCTGCGGTGCCTCGATCCCCGGTTGGGTTGCAGAGCGGTTCGAGGGGCTGGAGGAGGACCCCGAGACCCATGCGCTGGTTGCATCGGCGGTCGCCGCCGAACAAGTCTTGGAACTGGTCGACAATGGGATTACCGAGTTCCACTTCTATACGCTGAACCGCTCGAACCTGGTTCTGGCATTGGCGCGCCTGCTCGGAGAGAGACCCGATTGAGTCTTGATTGCCTGGGCTGCTGGTAACGTGTTCAGCGTCCGTTCAGGTGGAGTCAGGCAGCGTCCATGGTGGGGCGATGCCCCGGCCATCCACAAAATGGCCACGTTAATTGGCTTCCGTCGGGCAGTGGGGACGGGGGTAAGTTGAAGGACAGCAGCCTATGAAACTCGATGGCAAGGTGAAGGGCGGACTGGCTTGGGCCGGTCTAGTCGTCATCCTCGCGGTGCCCGCCGCGAACATGGTCGTCGGCAACCAGAACAGCAGGGCGGCCAATAGTGCCGTGACGACGTCTGACGCCAGCGCCACCAAGCCTCTGTTGAAGGTTCCTGCCGCGGCCAAGCCTGCCGCGACCGACCCGATCCAGACGGCGAGCGCCACGACGACCGAGGATCCGGTCGACAAGCTGCTGTCGAAGGGCAAGAAGTTGCCCTCTTATATTTCCGACGGCGACAGCGCCACGCCGACCAAGCCGAGCGCGTCGACGACGGACAAGCCGGCCGCTCCGGTGAAGCTGAAGCCGATTTCGCCGACCACCCCGATCAAGGCGCCGACTGAGGTGGCCACCGTTGCCCCGACAGAGACCCCGCCGGTGCCGTTGCCGCGTGATGCGCGGCCCAAGGCCACGGCAGTCGCTTCGCTGCCCGCGGCCGAGAAGCCGCTGATCGTCGACGAGAACAAGGTGCGCCAGCAGGAGAACGCCGCTGTCGAGCCGTTTCCGCTGAGCGACGACGAGGTCGTCACCGGCGACCAGCTCGAGGAGTGGGATTCCGGTTCGCTCGCCGACTACCTCGAGCGCAAGGGCCTGTTGTCGCAGACCTCGGCTGAAGACGGCTACGATCCCGACGGGTTCTTCCTCGATGAGGGACCGAACAAGAAGAAGAAGCCAGTTCAGGACGACGACTTCTTCTTTTTCTAATTTCCTGCGGCCGCCTCACGAGGCGGCCGATTTCTCTAGGGGCCGACGATGCAATCCGCCGCATGTCTCATGGCTATGAAATTCCCGTTCGGCGGCTATTGTGCGCCGAGATCGGAGAGGCATATGTCGGTCTGGCAACGTCTTAGTGCCTTCATTGGGTCGCCTTCGGAACGCACGGGGCTGGTGGGCTCGATCATCAACGCCCTCGATCCCGACACCTGGCTGCCGGGTGGCCGCGACGCCGCGTTCACGCTGGCGCTGATTGCGCTCTCGGCCAAGATGGCGGTGTCGGACGGCGTGGTGACCGCCTCGGAACTGCGCGCCTTCCAGCGCACCGTGGAGATTCCACCGGGAATCGAAGAGCAGGTCGACAAGCTGTTCAAGCTCGCCCAGCAGGATGTGGCCGGCTACGAAGCCTATGCCAAGAAGGTGCGCCGCTTCTTCATCGACAGCCCGGATACGCTGGAGCACGTGCTCGACAGCCTGTTCTTCATCGCCTCGGCCGACGGAATGATTCACGAAGCCGAGCTCGATTACCTCAAGAACGTCAGCGACATTTTCGGCTTCGACGATGCGCGGTTCGAGCAACTGACCTCGCAGCACGTGCTGTTCGACAAGGGCGCCGACCCCTATATCGTGCTGGGCTTGGCGCCGACGGCCGAGCGCGACGAGGTGAAGCGGGTCTACCGCCTGCTGGTGGCCGAGCACCACCCGGACCGGCTGATCGCCAAGGGCGTGCCCGAGGAGCTGATCGATGTGGCGACCGCCCGCATGGCGGCGATCAACAACGCCTACAACCAGATCATGAAGCGCGCCGCCTGACGGCGCGCAACCTGACTGTGCGCTTGACTGGACCCTGCCGCACCCCCCATATGCGCCTCGCCAGTTGACCGGGTGGCCGCTCCTGTTTCCGTGGGAGAGGAAAGTCCGGGCTCCATCGAAATACGGTGACGGCTAACGGCCGCCGGGGGCGACCCCAGGGAAAGTGCCACAGAAAGCAAACCGCCTGTGCCAAGGACTTCGGTTCTTGCCCACGGGTAAGGATGAAAGGGTGCGGTAAGAGCGCACCGCGGACCTGGCAACAGGGACGGCACGGCAAACCCCACCGGGAGCAAGACCAAATAGGGATGACACGGGGATAGGGCGAAAGCCCTTTGCCCCAGCCGGTTTTCGAGGCCTGTCATCCGGGTTGGTTGCATAAGGCCGGCAGTAATGCCGGTCAAAGATGAATGGTCACCACGTCAGCGCCGTGAGGCGCCGGCCCTACAGAACCCGGCTTATAGGTCAACTGGCATTTCCTTTCCGGGGCGCGTGGGGCCCAGATCGTGTGACTTCTGGTAGTGTCAGAGGGCACGAAGGCCACCTTATCCACGGTGTCACCCCGGCGAAGGCCGGGGCCCATCCTGAGCGCTTTCAGTGGATCACCGCTGGCCCGTCTCTCGCGTGCCTCACTTTGCCCGCCGACGGGGCTCTCAAACGCCGCAGCTCGCTCGCAGCATCTCAGGATGGGCCCCGGCCTTCGCCGGGGTGACACCGTGGGTGGGAGAAGTCGGTGCTAACAGCGCTGTTCCATGAAGTCCTCTATTTGCGACATTGTGTATGAAAAACTTGACACCATGTCGCACTCACTTTACATGCCTCGCACATTGAACCGAGGCTGGGAGGCCGTGATGAGCTACAAGGAATGGGAAGCCGTGGTGAACATCATCGCGGCGCTGGTGATCGGCGCCTGGGTGATCTTCGAGGCGCTGGCCAACCCGTCGGCGACGGTCGCGGCCGTGGCCGGCCGGCTGCTGTGGGCGATCCTCTACGGGGTGCTGTTCACCATCGCGGCGATGATCGTGATGTCGATCCTCGTCTCCATCGCGCGGCGCGAGGGGTTCAGGGACGAGAAGGCGGATGAACGCGACAAGCTGGTGGGCCTGCGCGCCATGCGCAATGGCTACGTCATTGCTTCGATCGCCGGCGTCGCCAGCTTGTTCACCCTCACGTTCAGCGCCAATCCGGCCGAGGCCGCCTACGTCCTGTTCTTCGGGCTGATGCTGGCCGGTGTCGTCGATGCGGCGTCGCGGCTCGTCTACTACCGGATCGGCTGAGCGCCATGGGCAAGGGACAGGCGCGGATCGACAACACCATCCGCACGCTGCGCTTCAACGCCGGCGAGATGACCCAGGCGGCGCTCGCCGAGAAGGTGGGCGTTACCCGCCAGACCATCGTCGCCATGGAGCAGGGGCGCTACTCGCCCTCGCTCGAAGTCGCCTTCCGGGTGGCGCGCGCCTTTGGCGTGCCGCTCGAAGAGGTGTTCCAGTATCGCGGGGAGGGAGAGTGATGCTTGCGGCAATCGTCGACCGCTATGGTCCGCCCCAAGCCCTTGCCATCCGCGAGGTGCCGAGGCCTGAGCCCGGACTGGAGCAGGTGCTGGTGCAGATCCATGCCAGCGTCGTGACGCCCTCCGATGTGGCGTTCCGCAACGGCGAACTCTGGATCGCCCGGCTGTTCTCCGGCCCGTTCAAGCCGCGCCTGCCGATCCTCGGCGATGCCTTTGCCGGCGTGGTCGTTCGCATCGGCGCCGGCGTCACGCGCTTTGCGGTCGGGGATCGCGTTGCCGGCTCGACCGGCCCCGAGCTCGGCGCGCACGCCCAGTTCGCCGTCGTCGACGAGGCCGGCGCCATCGTCAGACTGCCAGAGGACGTGGCGTTCGGCGCTGCGGCCGGACTATGCGATGGCGGGCTGACGGCGCTGCCGTTCCTGCGTGACCACGGACAGCTCAAGTCAGGCCAGCACGTGCTGATCAATGGCGCCTCGGGCAGTATCGGCACCTCGGCGGTGCAACTGGCGCGGGCCATGGGCGCCGTGGTGACCGGGGTCACCAGTACGCGCAACGTTGAACTGGTCCGCGCCCTCGGAGCAGATCGGGTGATCGACTACACCAAGGAGGATTTCACTGCTGCCGACGCGGCCTATGACGTGATCTTCGACACGGTCGGCAAATCCAGCTTCGGCCGCTGCCTAGCGGCGCTGAAGCCGGAGGGCATCTACCTGTCGCCGACGCCGATGCTGTCGCCCTCGATGCTGAGAAAAACCGGCCGCCGGGCCCGTTTCGCCGCGACCGGCCTCAGGCGGCCGGCCGACAAGGCGAAGGACCTGGTCCAGCTGTTCGACTGGGTACGGGAGGAGAAACTCCGTACCGTCGTCGAGCGCGAGTACGCCCTGGCCGATATCGCGGCGGCCCATGCCCTGGTCGAGACTGGGCACAAGGTCGGGTCCATCGTGGTGAACATCCCGTAACCTCAATGGAACCTTAACCTAACCACCGCAAAGTGCGCCGATACCCAGTATGGGTGATTTCTTTGTACCGGCGGCGCCGGCGTGGAGTTCGAGCGGGAATGAGTGAGCCCAAGGGCAGCGACAGCCAGGCGCCGCATGTGCCGGTGCTGCTGGCCGAGGTGCTCGATGCGCTGGCCCCGCTGAAGGGGGCGCGTATCCTCGATGGTACGTTCGGGGCAGGGGGCTACTCCCGCGCTTTGCTGGAAGCCGGCGCCTCCGTGGTAGCCCTCGATCGCGACCCCTCCGTCCTGCCGCATGCCGAACGGCTCAGCGCCGATTTCCCGAGTCGTTTCAAATTCGTACCCGGCACCTTTTCCAACCTGGATGAGCTGGCCGACGGGCCGGTCGAAGGCGTGGTGCTCGATATCGGCGTTTCGTCGATGCAGCTCGATCAGGCGCAGCGCGGTTTCTCGTTCATGCAGGAAGGCCCGCTCGACATGCGGATGTCGTCGGATGGCGTGTCGGCTGCCGACCTGGTGAACACGCTCGATGAGGCGGAACTCGCCAACCTGTTGTTCGCCTTCGGCGAAGAGCGTAAATCGCGCCGCATCGCCAGCGCGGTCGTCGCGGCGCGCGCCACGGCGCCGATCTCGACCACGACGCAGCTGGCGCGGCTGATCGAAAAGACCATTGGCCGCAAGCCCGGTGACGCGCATCCTGCGACACGCAGCTTCCAGGCGCTCCGCATCGCGGTGAACGGCGAGTTCGACCAGCTGGTCGAGGGGCTGTTCGCCAGCGAGCGGCTCTTGGCCGAGGGCGGGCGGCTCGCTGTCGTCACCTTCCATTCGCTCGAAGACCGGATCGTCAAACGCTTCTTCGACCCGGAAAAGGGGGCGCCGACGCAATCCCGCCACCTGCCGCAAGTTGTCCTCGAGGCGCCGCGCTGGGCCCGGGCCGCCAAGGCACTGAAGGCTTCCGCCGCCGAACTCGGGCGCAACCCCCGTTCCCGCTCGGCCACGCTGCGTGCCGGCGTCAGGACCGCCGCTCCGGCGCGGGCCGTGAGTTATGCCGGGCTGGGCGTGCCGCTGTCGCGAGGTGCCGCATGATCAAGATGCTCAACGCCGTGATGGTCTGTACCAGCCTCGTCGGGCTGGTCGGCGTCTATGCGCTCAAATACTCGGTCGAGGACATTGCCAGCGACAAGGTGGCGCTGGAGCGCAAGATCGATCGGCAGGAGGGTGACCTCAGCCTGCTCAAGGCCGACTGGTCCTATCTCAACCAGCCCGCCCACGTCGCGCCGATCGTTGCTCGCCACCAGGAGGCGCTGGCTCTGGTGCCGACCGCGCAGGATCAGTTCGGGCGCCTGGACAACCTGCCGATGCGCCCGGCCGCACCCGATCCCGCGGCGCTCGACGCGCTGCTTTCCTCGCTCGATGCGGGTATCGACCCGATCGAACAGCTGATCGAGGCCAACTAGATGGCGATCATCACCGAAGGCGCTGAGACCATCTCGCTCGACGGCGGGCGGAAGTCGCGCGGCAATCTCACCAAGGCGCGGATCCGCTGGGTCATCGTGGCGCTGGTGCTGGTGTTCGGCACGGTCGGCGGCCGGCTGATCCAGCTCGGCGCTACCGTCACCGATTCCACCATCGAAGGCATCGAGCGCGACGTCATCACCGCCAGCCGCCCGCCGGTGCTCGATCGCAACGGGCTCGAGATGGCGGTCGATATCCGCGTCCCCTCGCTGTTCGCCGAGCCGCGCCGCATCATCGACGTCGAGGAGGCGGTGCAGAAGCTCAGGACCGTGTTGCCCGACCTCGACGAGGATTGGCTGCGCAAGCGGCTCAGCGGCGACAAGGGTTTCGTCTGGGTGAAGCGCGAGCTGACCCCGGCGATCGAGGAGAAGATTTTCCAGCTCGGTATCCCTGGGCTCGACTTCGTCACCGAAAGCAAGCGCTTCTACCCCTCGGGGCAGGAGGCATCACACATCCTTGGCTCGGTCAATATCGACAACCAGGGCACCATGGGCATCGAAAAGCACATGGACGACGACAGCCTGGCGCTGCTGCAATCGATCGGGCTGGCGCGCGGCAACGAGATGACTCCGGTGAACCTCGCTATCGACCTGCGTGTGCAGCACGTCATGTACGAGCAGTTGCAGGATGCGCTGGTCCGCTACAAGGCGATCGCCGCCGCCGGCGTGATGATGGACGTGAAGACCGGCGAGATCGTCGCCCTCGCGTCACTGCCGGATTTCGACCCGAACAACCCCTCGACCCTGTTCCAGGACTATAACGGGGTAAAGAACGACCGTTTCAACCGCATCACCTCGGGCATCTACGAGCTCGGCTCGACCTTCAAGACGGTGACCCTGGCCGGGGCGCTCGACAGCGGCAGGGTGCGGATCACCGATCAGTTCGACGCCCGTTTCGGGGTACGCTTCGGCCGCTTCACCATCGACGATTTCCACGGCAAGCACCGCGTGCTGAGCGTGCCCGAGGTCTACAAGTACTCGTCCAACATCGGCACCATCAAGATCATGCAGCAGCTGGGCAAGGACGACTTCCGCGCCTTCCTCAGCAGGATCGGCATGGACAAGCCGGTGCCGTTCGAGTTGCCCGAGATGCGCAAGCCCAAGGTGCCGGACAAGTTCTCCGAGATCGTCGCGGCGACCTCGAGCTTCGGGCACGGCCTGTCGGTATCGCCGCTGCATATGGTTCGTGCCGTCGCGGCCTTCGTCAACGACGGCAACATGGTGCCGCCGACGCTCTACAAGCGCAGCGAAGCCGAAGCGCGCCAGCTCTATGAACGAGTGATTTCGCCCTCGACCAGCGCCGAGGTCCGCTACCTGATGCGGCTCAATGCCCTCGAGGGGTCGGGCACCCAGATGAACAAGCTGGCCAACGGCTACCGGGTCGGCGGCAAGACCGGTACCGCCGAAAAGGTCGTCGGAAGGTCATACTCTTCCGACAAGACCTTCGCGGTGTTCGCTTCCGCCTTCCCGCTCGACAACCCTCGTTACGCCATGGTGGTGATCGTCGACGAGCCACAGGATGAGAACGCTCAGTCGGGCCATACCGCCGGCTGGAATGCCGGCCAGGTAACCGGCCGCGTGGTGCAGAGAGTTGCGCCGATGCTTGGAATCGCACCGGACTTCAGCGAAATGTTGGATACAAGCCTTGTCCCAGTCGAACTCCGCTGAAGCCATTCGAGAAGAAAGCGTGGACGTGCCTTTCGCGCTCACAGAACTACTGAAAGGGGCAGGAGCCCCTACGGTCCCGGCCATTGAGGTCGAGGGCATCAATGCCGACAGCCGCGCTGTCGGACGCGGCGAGGCCTTCTTCGCGTTGCCCGGGACCCGCGTGCATGGCGATGGCTTTGCGGCGCAGGCCGTCGGGCGCGGCGCCAGCGTGATGATCAGCGATCGCCAGCCGGAGGCCGATCCAGGCATTCCGGTGGTGCTGGTCGAGGATGTGCGCGCCGCCTATGCGCAGGCCGCCGCCCGCCAGTTCGCGCCGCAGCCCGATGTTTCGGTCGCCGTGACCGGCACCAACGGCAAATCCTCGATCGTTTCGTTCGTACGCCAGATCTGGGACGCTTGCGGCATCGCGGCGGCCAGCCTCGGTACGGTCGGGGTCGAGACCCGCGCCGGCATCCGGCCGCGCGAGCTCACCACCTCGGACCCGCTGTCGCTGCATCGCGACCTTGGCGAACTCCGGGCCGAGGGGATCGGCCACATCGCCATGGAGGCTTCCAGCCAGGGGCTCGACCAGCGCCGGGTCGACGGCATCCGCTTCAATGCGGTCGCCTTCACCAATCTGAGCCGCGACCATCTCGACTATCACCGCGACATGGACACGTACCGGGATGCGAAGCTGCGGCTGTTCACCGACCTGATCGCCGAGGGCGGCGCGGCGGTGGTCAATGCCGATGACCCCGAGCACATGCCGTTCCTGTTCGCGGCGCTCGATCGCGGTGCGACGTTGATGACGGTGGGCAAGGAAGGCGCGTTCCTCGAGCTTACCGAGATCCGCAACGAGGGCTATGGCCAGCGGGTCACCGCCCGCATGGTCGGGGAGCCCGTCAGCTTCCTGCTGCCGCTGACGGGCGCCTTCCAGGTCAACAATGCCGCCGTGGCGCTGGCCCTCGCTGTCGCCACCGGCGCGCCCGCCGACAAGGCGGTGAAGGCGCTGGAGCATCTCAAGGGCGCCAAGGGCCGGCTCGAGCTGGTGGCCGAGCACAATGGAGCGGCGATCTTCGTCGACTACTCGCACAAGCCGGTGGCGCTGGAGACAGCGCTCGAGTCGCTCCGGCCATATGCCAGGAATCAACTGCGCCTGGTGTTCGGCTGCGGCGGCGACCGCGACAAGGGTAAGCGCCCGATCATGGGTGATGTGGCCGAACGGCTCGCCGACGATGTCATCGTCACCGACGACAACCCGCGCACCGAGGATGCAGCGAGCATTCGCGCCGAGGTCCTCGCCGCAGTGCCCAAGGCGCTGGAGGTGGGCGACCGCCGCAAGGCCATCGAGACCGCCATTTCACGTCTACAGCCGGGTGACGTGCTGCTGATTGCGGGCAAGGGCCACGAGGACTATCAGATCATCGGCACCACCAAGCACCATTTCTCCGACCACGAAGTGGTGCTGGAGACGCTGAAAGGACTCTAGCGCCGATGCGACCGCTCTGGACCGTCGCCGAGGTCGTCAAAGCCACCGGCGGCCGGCCCGAAGGCCTGTCGGACGGCCCGATCTCCTCGATCTCGATCGATTCCCGCGAAATCGCCGCCGAGGCGCTGTTCGTCGCCATCCGCGGCGATACGCATGACGGGCACGATTTCGTGGAGAAGGCGATCGAAGCCGGCGCCACCGCGGCGCTGGTCTCGGAGGCCTATCACGCTGCCCATGGCGGCAAGAACCTGATCGTCGTGCTCGATACGCTCAAGGCGCTGGAGCAACTCGGCATCGCGGCGCGGGCCCGCAATCGCGGCCAGATCATCGCGGTGACCGGCAGCGCCGGCAAGACCACGACCAAGGAAGCGATCCGCACCGTGCTCGCCGCCTCGGGCGAGACGCACTACTCGATCAAGAGCTTCAACAACCATTGGGGCGTGCCGCTGATGCTGGCGCGCCTGCCGCGCGAAGCGCAGTTCGGCGTGTTCGAGATCGGCATGAACCATGCGGGCGAGATCACGCCGCTGGTGCAGATGGTTCGGCCGCATGTCGCCGTCATCACCACGGTGGCGGCGGCGCATCTTGAGTTCTTCACCTCGGTCGCAGACATCGCCGCCGCCAAGGCCGAGATATTCCTCGGGCTCGAGCCCGGCGGCACGGCGCTGCTCAACGCCGACCACGACCACCTGCATATCCTGTTCGCCCACGCGCGGGCGGCGGGTGTCGCCAATGTGGTGACCTATGGTTTCGACGACAGCGCCGACTGGCATATCGGACGCGTCGACACGTCGGCCTCGACGACGCTGGCCGAGGTGACACACGGCGCCGACCGTTATGATCTGCGGCTGCAGGTGCCGGGGCGCCATATGGTGGCGAACGCGGTGGCAGCACTGGCGGTGGCGCAGATTTCGGGCGAGGGCACCCGCTCGGCCGTCGCCGCGCTCGCCAGGTTCGGGGCGCCTGAGGGCAGGGGGCTCACCCTGCGACTCGGTCCCAATGCCAAGCCGCTGCTGCTGGTCGACGAGAGCTACAACGCCAATGTCGCCTCAATGACTGCTGCGATGGACCTCTATAGCTCGATGCGTCCGCCCGATGGCCGGAAGTTCCTGGTGCTCGGCGACATGCTGGAAATGGGGCCGCAAGGCCCGCAACTCCATGCCGGGCTTGCCACTGCGGTGCTGAAGACGGGCGCGACCGAGATCTACCTCGTCGGCGCGGCGATGCGTTCGCTGGCCGATGAACTCAGGCATCGCGCCGAAAACGACCGCGATATCCCCGCTGTGACGCATATGCCGACCGCCGAGGAGATCAGTGATACCGTTCTCTCGGCGCTTGCCTATGGCGACGCAGTTATGGTCAAAGGGTCGAAAGGCGTCCGCCTCTCACCTCTGGTGCAGAAGATCCGCGAGCGCTTCCAGTAAGACGCTCCAGTCCGACGGGTGGGACACCAACAGCATGCTGTATTTCCTCGGGCAGTTGGGCGATAGCCTCGCCGCCTTCAATGTGTTCCGTTACATCACCTTCAGGACGGCCGGCGCGGTGATGACCGCGCTGTTCTTCGTGTTTCTCTTCGGCCCCGGCATGATCGCGGCGCTCCGTATCCGGCAGGGTAAGGGCCAGCCGATCCGCGAGGATGGCCCGGCCGGGCACCTGCTCACCAAGAAGGGCACGCCCACCATGGGCGGGCTGATGATCCTGTCGGCGACGGTGATCTCGATCCTGTTCTGGTCGAACCTCTCCAACGGCTATGTCTGGGTGGTGCTCGGCGTCACGGTTTCGTTCGGCGCTATCGGGCTTTACGACGATTACCTGAAGGTCAAACGCATGTCGCATGCCGGCTTTTCCGGCCGGCAGCGGCTGATCCTCGAGGCGATCATCGGTGCCGTGGCCTGTTACTTCATCTCGGTGCTCGGCGACCCCGCGACCTCGACCTCGCTGTTCTTCCCGTTCGTCAAGGGGCTGGCGGTCAACCTGGGCTGGTTCTTCGTGCTGTTCGGCGCCTTCGTCGTCGTCGCCGCCGGTAACTCGGTGAACCTCACCGACGGTCTCGACGGCCTTGCGATCGTGCCGGTGATGGTTGCGGCCGCCTGCTTCGGGCTCATCGCCTACCTCGTCGGCTCGGCCACTTTTTCGGAATATCTGTTCCTCAACCCCGTTCCCGGCACCGCCGAGCTCTCGGTGGTCTGCGGCGCCTTGATCGGCGCCGGCCTCGGCTTTTTGTGGTTCAATGCGCCGCCGGCGCAGATCTTCATGGGCGATACCGGCTCGCTGGCGCTGGGCGGCGCGCTCGGCACCATCGCGGTGGCCACCAAGCACGAAATCGTGCTGGCCATCATCGGCGGCCTGTTCGTCCTCGAGGCCGTCTCGGTGATCGTGCAGGTCGTGTCGTTCAAGCTCACCGGCAAGCGCGTCTTCAAGATGGCGCCGATCCACCACCATTTCGAAATGATGGGCTGGACCGAAAGCCAGGTGGTGATCCGCTTCTGGATCATCAGCTTCGTCCTCGCCCTGATCGGGCTGAGCTCACTGAAGCTGCGCTAGGGCGTTGTCGCTATCGAAGTGGACGCGAAGCGCAGTTGAGTCGCGAAGCGGCAACGCGATCAGGCGAAGCGCAGGTGCAGCACACGCGGACGTCATTCCCGCGTAGGCGGGAACCCCGTGGGATGCTGTGGCGTCCGCTGAGGTCGAGAGACCCCACTGGGTCCCCGCATTCGCGGGGATGACGCCGGCGGACGGAGCCGGGATCGAGCCCAACGGCGCGGCTAGTGCCGCTCGGTTGTGAACACTCCAGTGCGCGTGCAACGAAAGGTGCGGACCTTCTTTCGCGAGAGCGACATCACCGGAGCTCCGGCCTCTTGAAGCGCTGTAGTTTGCCGTCTGCCCGCGACTCGCAAAACGCGAGTGTCGTTGCGAAGTTGGTAACCAACCGGGCGCTACAATTTGCATCTAGTTGTGCGTACGGGAGGCCGTCCCGATCCGGCGGCGTCAAAGCATGTTTTCACGCGAGCGTAAGACCCCCATCGCCGAGTGGTGGTGGACGATCGACAAGTCATTGCTTGCGGCGTTGATTCTGCTGCTGCTGGTCGGGGTGCTGCTGAGCTTTGCGGCGAGCCCGCCGGTGGCTGAGCGGCTGGGCCTCGGGCCGTGGCACTTCATCATCCGTCAGGCGATCTTCGCGGCGCTGGCCGTGCCGGTGATGATCGCGGCGTCCATGCTGCCGCATCGGGCCGCGCGCATCGCGGCGCTGGCGGTGCTGGTGGTTTCGATCATCATGCTATGGCTGACCTTGCGGTTCGGCGTCGAGGTCAAGGGCGCCAAGCGCTGGATTTCGATCGCCGGCAACACCGTGCAGCCGTCGGAATTCGTCAAGCCGGCCTTCGCCGTCATTGGCGCCTGGCTGTTCTCCGAGAGCATGAAACGGCCGGGCGTGCCTGCCCGTATCATCGCCACCGGCATCATGCTGGTAATCGTCGGCGGGCTGCTGCTGCAGCCTGATATCGGGCAGACGGCGCTAGTGCTCGCCACCTGGGGTGTGCTGCTGTTCCTCTCCGGCATCTCGTGGTTCGTGATCATCGGGCTGGGGGCAGCCGGCATTGGCCTGCTGTTCGCCGCCTACATGTTCTTCCCGCACTTCGCCAAGCGCATCGACAGCTTCGTCAACCCTGAAGGCGGCAATACCTACCAGGTCGACAAGGCGCTGAGCTCGTTGCTCGAAGGTGGCTGGTTCGGGCGCGGCCCGGGCGAGTCGCTGGCCAATAAGGTGATCCCCGACGCCCACGCCGACTACGTGTTCTCGGCCGCGGCAGGGGAGTTCGGCATCCTGTTCTGCCTGTTCATCGTGGCGCTGGTCGGCTTCATCGTGATCAAGGCGCTGATTGGGGCGCAGCAGCAATCGAGCCTGTTCTCGCGGCTCGCGGCCTCGACCCTGGCGATCCAGTTCGGGTTGCAGTGCGCCATCAACCTCGCGGTCAATCTCAGCCTGATCCCGCCCAAGGGCATGACCCTGCCGTTCGTCTCCTACGGCGGCACCTCGATGCTCGCCATCGCCTTCGCGATGGGCCTGATGCTGGCCCTGACCCGCAAGAAGCCGGAAGAGCGCCTTGCGACCGGGCTTCCCGTCTATCGCAGCGGAGTGCTATCCCCCGCCGAATGAGCAGATTCGTCCTAATGGCCGGCGGTACGGGAGGCCATCTCTTCCCGGCAATGGCGTTGGCGCAGGAACTGCGCCGGCGCGGTCATGACATCCAGTTGATGACCGATCATCGTGTTGCCTCCTATGGCGACGGCTTTCCGGCGAGCGCGACGCATATCGTGCCGTCGGCGACGCCGTCGGTCAGCAACCCGATCAAGTTCGTCACCGCCGGGTTCAAGATCCTCGGCGGCATCGGTGTGGCCCATGGCGCGCTGGGGCGGATCAAGCCCGATGCGGTGATCGGCTTTGGCGGCTATCCGGTGTTCCCGCCCTTCGTCGCAGCAAGCCTGCGCGGTATTCCCGGCATCCTGCATGAGCAGAACGCTGTGATGGGGCGGGCCAACCGGGCGCTGGCCAAGATGGCCAGGCTGATCGCGCTGAGCTTTGCGCGCACCCTCAAGGCCGAGGCCTTTGCCGACAAGTCGGTGCTGGTCGGCAACCCGGTGCGCGATCGCGTCCGTAACGTCGCCAAGGTGCCCTATCCCGACCTCGAGGCCGGCGGTTCGATCCGGCTCCTGGTGTTCGGCGGTAGCCAGGGCGCCCGCGTGTTCGCCGATCTGGTGCCGCCGGCCATCGCCGAGCTGCCGCACGAGATCCGCTCGCGGCTGCGCGTGGTGCAGCAGTGCCGGGCCGAGGATCTTGACCGGGTCGCCGAGACCTACCGGCAGGCCAAGGTCAATGTCGAACTCGCCTCGTTCTTCGACGACCTGCCGGAGCGCATGGCCGCTTCGCACCTCGTCGTCTCGCGCTCGGGCGCTTCGACCATTGCCGAACTTACGGCCATCGGCCGGCCCGCCATCCTCGTGCCGCTGCCCGGCGCGATCGATGCCGACCAGAAGAACAATGCGCTGGTGATGGAGGCCGCCGGCGGCGGCTGGATCGCCGAGCAAGCCACGCTTACGCCACTATCGCTTGGCACTCGCTTGGCATCACTTCTGGGTGACCGGGATGTGCTGCAGCGGGCCGCAGCTGCGGCCAGATTGCTGGGTCAGCCCGACGCCGTCACCAAGCTCGCCGACGCGGCAGAACGCCTCGCGGCCAAGGGGAACAAACCACAATGAAGATGCCGCGCAATATCGGACCGGTGCACTTTGTCGGCATCGGCGGCATCGGCATGAGCGGTATCGCCGAGATTCTGCACAACCAGGGCTACAAGGTGCGCGGCTCCGACAGCGCCGAGAACCCGAACGTGCAGCGGCTCAGGAAAATGGGCATCGAGGTGGAGATCGGCCAGAGCGCCGAGAACCTCAAGGATGCGGCCGTCGTCGTCATCTCCTCGGCGATCAAGAAGGGCAACCCGGAGCTGGCCGCCGCACGGGCGCGCGGCCTGCCGGTGGTGCGCCGAGCCGAGATGCTGGCCGAGATCATGCGGTTCAAGAACGCCATCGCGATCGGCGGCACGCACGGCAAGACCACGACGACAACTCTGGTGGCAACGCTGCTCGACGCGGCCAACTACGACCCCACCGTCATCAATGGCGGCATCATCAACGCCTACGGCACCAATGCACGCCTCGGCGACGGCGAGTGGATGGTGGTCGAGGCCGACGAATCCGACGGCACCTTCGTCAAGCTGCCGGCCGATGTTGCCATCGTCACCAATGTCGACCCCGAGCACCTCGACTATTACGGCGACTTCGACAAGGTGAAGCAGGCCTTCATCAACTTCGTCGAGAACGTGCCGTTCTACGGCTTTGCCGTGATGTGCCTCGACCATCCCGAGGTGCAGGCGCTGGTCGGGCAGATTCGCGATCGCCGCGTCATCACCTACGGCCGCAACCCGCAGGCCGACGTGCGGCTGGTCGATCTCGAAAACCACGACGGCGTGCAGCATTTCTCGGTCGAGATCCGCGACCGCATCCGCATGACGCACCTCAGGATCGACGGGCTCGAGCTGCCGATGCCGGGCGAGCACAACGCGCTCAACGCCACGGCGGCCATCGCCGTCGCCGACCAGCTGAAGGTGCCGGCTGAGGCGATCCGCAAGGGGCTGAAGAACTTCTCGGGCGTGAAACGCCGCTTCACCAGGACCGGCACCGTCGGTGGCATCACCATCATCGACGATTACGGCCACCACCCGGTGGAGATCGGCGCGGTGCTGAAGGCGGCCCGGCAATCGAGCCGGCGCGACGTTATCGCCGTGGTGCAGCCGCACCGCTACTCGCGCGTCCACGACCTGTTCAACGAGTTCGCCACCTGCTTCAATGATGCCGATACGGTGATCGTCGCCCCGATCTATGCGGCCGGCGAGACGCCGATCGACGGGGTGACGCATGAAGAGCTGGTTGCCCGCATCCGCGCCCGCGGCCATCGCGATGCGCGGGTCATCGACCGGCCGGAAGCCCTGGCGCCGCTGATCGCCTCGCGCGCCGCGGAGGGCGACTACGTCGTCCTGCTTGGCGCCGGCAACATCACGCAGTGGGCGGCCTCGCTGCCCGCCGAACTTGGCGCCCTGATCGGCAAGGAGCCCGAGCTGCCATGAACGTCCATGTCCCACAGTGGCCCGACCTGATCCCGACGCTCGGCAGCTGGACCGCCGAGGTGCGCGGGCAGTTGATCCCGAACCAGCCGCTCGACGAGATGACGACGCTGAGGGTAGGGGGGCCGGCGCAGCTGTTCTTCCGCCCGGTCGATGAAGACGACCTGGCGTTCTTCCTCAAGCATCTGCCGGCCGAAATCCGCGTCACGGTGATCGGGCTCGGCTCGAACCTCCTGATCCGCGATGGCGGCCTCGACGGCGTGGTGATCCGGCTGCCGGCCAAGGGCTTCGGCGCCATCGACATTCTCGACGGCCACCGCGTGCGAGCCGGCGCTGCCGTGCCCGACGTGAAGGTCGCGACCGCTTCGGCCGAGGCGGGCATCGATGGCTTGTGGTTCTATCGCGGCATTCCCGGCGGTATCGGCGGGGCGCTCTACATGAATGCCGGCTGCTATGGCACCGAGACGCGCAACCGCATGGTCGAGCTGCGCGCGGTGACCCGGCAGGGCGAGATCATCACCCTCACCAATGCCGACATGGGCTATCTCTACCGCAAGTCGAACGGCCCGCGCGGCGCCGTGTTCACTTCGGCCGTCTATCAGGGGTTTGCGGGCGATCCGGAGAAGATTCTCACCGAGATGCGCACCGTCACCGAGCGGCGCGAAAGCACGCAGCCGACCCGCGCCAAGACTGCCGGCTCGACCTTCAAGAACCCCGAAGGGCATTCGAGCTGGAAGGTGATCGACGAGGCCGGTGGCCGCGGCTTCACCTTCGGCCGCGCCCAGATGAGCGAGATGCACTCCAACTTCCTCATCAACATGGGTGAAGCGGATGCGTTCGAGGTCGAGACCGTCGGCGAGTCGATCCGCCAGAAGGTGCGCGACAAGCACGGCATCGAGCTCAAATGGGAGGTCCGCCGCATGGGCCACTTTGTGCCAGGGCGCGAAGTGCGTGAGTTCATGGACGGCGCGCCGTTTACAGGGGCGGTATGATTGGGCGTGCCGCAACCTATCGGTGATCGCCTGCTCCCCTTGTGGTCAGCGGACGAGGGCGTTCGCCCTCGCCGCGAGGTGCCCGAAGGGCGGATGAGGGGTTTCTCTCCTCCGCACGAGACGTTCCTCACTTCGTTCGGACCGCGCAACCGGCGGTTGCGTACCCCTCATCCGCCCTTCGGGCACCTTCTCCCACAAGGGGAGAAGGCGATCGCAGCGCGCTCGAGGCGTGCGGACAGGATCAAAGAATGACCAAGCACGTCGCCGTCCTGATGGGCGGCATTTCGAATGAGCGGCCGGTGTCGATTTCCTCGGGCACGGAGTGTGCTCGTGCGTTGCGCAATGGCGGCTACCAGGTTACCGAGGTCGACGTCGGCTATGACATCGCCGAGGTGCTGCGTGAGCTGAAACCCGACGTCGCCTTCAACGCGCTGCACGGCCGGTACGGCGAGGATGGCACCATCCAGGGCGTGCTGGAGTTCCTGCGCATCCCCTATACGCACTCGGGCGTGCTGGCCTCGGCGCTGGCGATGGACAAGCACCAGGCCAAGATCATGTTCAGGGCGGCCGGCATCCCGGTCACCGACCACACCATTGCCAACCGAGCTGAAGTCGCGCGCGCCCACGTCATGGCGCCGCCCTATGTGGTAAAGCCCATTTCGGACGGCTCGAGCTTCGGCGTCTTCATCGTCAAGGCCGACCAGTCGCACCCGCCGCAGGAACTGCTGCGCGAGGACTGGAACTCGGGCGAAGAGGTGATGGTCGAGCGCTATATCCCCGGCCGCGAGCTCACCTGCGCGGTGATGGGTGACGTGGCGCTCGGCGTTACCGAGATCATTACCGACCTCAGCTTCTACAATTATGAGGCAAAGTACGCCCATGGCGGCTCGCGCCACGTCATTCCGGCTGAAATTCAACCGAAAATTTACGACAAAGTGCAGAAGATGGCGCTTAAGGCGCATGCTGCGCTTGGGTGTCGGGGCGTGTCGCGGAGTGACTTCCGCTACAACGACCAGGCAGGGCCGGACGGCGAGCTCGTCTGCCTCGAGATCAACACCCAACCAGGCATGACCGAAACGTCACTGGTTCCCGAACAGGCCCGCCATGCTGGCCACTCGTTCGAGGAATTGGTTGCCTGGATGGTGGAGGATGCGAGTTGCAACAGGTAGGGGCAAAGAGTTTCGCCAACGCCCAGCCTGTCGATCCCTATCATTTCCCCGTTCCACTTCCCCGCACCGGCCGGCGCGCCCTGGTCAAGGCCAGCCATGTGTGGGTGCTGCACAAGCAGGTCATCACCCGCATCGTCGCGGCGATCCTCGCGCTGCTCGTGGCCTTCGGCCTCTATGAGGCGCGCGATGTCATCGGCTCGGTTGGTCTCACTGCCTACCGGTTCGTCCAGGGCGAGTTCGCCCAGGCCGGCTTCGGCATCGATGCGATCGAGATCACCGGGCAGACGCTGACCGACGACAAGGACATCATCACGCTGTTGACCGTCGGCACCGGCAATTCGACGCTGACCTTCGATGCGCAGAAGGCGCAGGCGCGGCTCGAGTGGCTGCGCGCGGTGAAATCCGCCACGGTCCGCAAGGTCTATCCCAACCGCGTCATCGTCTCGATCGTCGAGAAGGTGCCGGTGGCGCGCTGGCGCATCGGCGACACGACCTGGCTGATCGACGAGACCGGCAAGAAGATCGGCACCGACATCAGCTCCTATACCGATTTGCCGCTCTTGATCGGGGAGGGGGCCGGCGATGACGGCGTCGCCATGGTTCGCGTGCTCGCCCGTCATGAAGGGCTCGACGACCAGTTGGCCGCGCTCAGCCGCATCGGCGATCGCCGCTGGGATCTGATCTATCGCAATGGCCTGCGCGTGCAATTGCCCGAAAGCGGCGTGGCGCAGGCGCTCGACCAGCTCGAAATGTACCAGACCGACTATGCGCTGCTCGAGCGCGACGTATCGGTAATCGACCTGCGCGTTCCCGGCATCGTCACCCTGAAGCCCGGCGAGATCGCTGCGGCGCAGATCGCCGAGGCCAAGGGCGGCAAGGGCAAGAAGCCCGCCAAGAAACTCTCCGGCGCCCCTGCGGCGACCGCTCCTGCCGCGACGCCTCAGGCCGCGGCTCCCGTCGTGCCTGTAACTCGGACTCAGTAAGACCATGATGACCGATGCCCTGACCGCGCGGCTCAAGCCCGTACAGCCCGGCCGCACTTCGCTGGTGACGGTGCTCGATATCGGCTCGACCAAGATCTGCTGCGTCATCGCGCGGCTGGTGCCGCGCCCCGAGGGCAAGTCGCTCAGGGGCCGGACTCACAATGTCGAAGTCATCGGCTTCGGCTACGGCCCCTCGTCCGGCATCAAGAGCGGCGTCATCACCGACCTCGACAAGGCCGAGCAGGCCGTGCGCACCGTCGTCGGCATCGCCGAGCGTGCGGCCGGCGTCACCGTGCAGTCGGTGATCGTCAACGTCACGGCCGGTCGTCTCGGCTCGGAAACTTTCTCGGCCGGCGTCAACCTTGGCGGACAGGAAGTGGAACGCGCCGACATCCAGCGCGTGCTGCGCGCGGTCAACGAGCGGTCGGTCCGCCCCGAGCGCTCGATCGTCCATGCACTGCCGATCGGCTACGCGCTCGATGGTCAGAAGGGCATCAAGGATCCCAAGAACATGGTCGGCGAGAAGCTGTCGATCGATGTCGCGGTGATCTCGGCCGAAACCCTCGCCATGCGCAATATCGAGCTGGTGCTGCACCGCTGCCACCTGCAGATCGAAGCATTGATGGCGACCCCGTATGCCTCGGGCCTTGCCACTCTCGTCGACGACGAGAGCTCGCTCGGCGTCGCCTGCATCGACTTTGGTGGCGCGACCACCACGGTCTCGGTGTTCTCCGAGGGGCAACTCGTCTATGCCGACGCCATCGCGATCGGCGGGCATCATCTGACGCTCGACATTGCTCGCCAGCTCTCGGTCGGCATCGCCGACGCAGAGCGACTCAAGACCATGTATGGTTCGGTGCTGCCGGGGCAGGCCGACGAGCGCGACATGATCGCGATTACGCCGGTCGGGGCGACTCGCGACGAAGCACCGGGGCAGATTCCGCGCTCGCACATCACCCGCATCATCCGTCCGCGCGTCGAGGAAGTCCTTACCGCCATCAAGGACCGCATGCAGGCGACCGGCATGATGGATATCTGCGGCCGCCGATTCGTCCTGACCGGCGGCGCCAGCGAGCTCACCGGCCTGCCGGAAGTGGCGCGGCGCGTCTTGGCCCGCAACGTCCGCAACGGCCGCCCGATGGGTATCTCCGGCCTGCCCGAGATGGCCAAGGGCCCGGGATTCGCGACGGTTGCGGGGATGCTCATCTACCCGCAGGTCTGCGCCCAGGAGTTCGTCGAGCCGCTTCGCTCGGCCCGGCTCACCGGCACCGACGGCTATTTCGCCCGCGTCGGTAACTGGCTTCGCACCAGCTTCTGAGTCTCGGCGCTCCCGGTCCGGGACGCCACCCGACGCCCTCAACTTCATGCTTAACGTAACGTATCCAAACGCTTAGGCTGCCTTGCAAATTGCCATCACGTTAACGGTTTTGAGGGCATTGTTAGGGTCTGGTTAACGAATTGGCGACTAATACTGGTCTCACACGCCACTCATGGGGCCATCATGACCATCAACCTCACCATCCCGGATATTCAAGAACTGAAGCCGCGCATCACCGTGTTCGGTGTGGGCGGGGCTGGCGGCAACGCGGTCAATAACATGATCGCGTCGGGCCTTTCCGGAGTGGACTTCGTCTGCGCCAATACCGACGCACAAGCCCTGGCGCTCTCGAGCGCGCAGCGGATCATCCAGCTGGGCGTCTCGGTCACCGAGGGTCTCGGTGCCGGCTCCCACCCGGAAGTGGGCAGGGCGGCGGCTGAAGAGAGCTTCGACGAGATCAACGATCACCTGAGCGGCGCGCATATGGTGTTCATCACCGCGGGCATGGGTGGCGGCACCGGTACCGGCGCGGCACCGGTGGTGGCTCGCGCAGCCCGCGAGCAGGGTATCCTGACCGTTGGCGTCGTGACCAAGCCGTTCCAGTTCGAAGGCAACCGCCGCTCGCGTCTGGCCGAGGACGGCATCGACGAGTTGCACCGGCATGTCGATACGCTGATCGTCATTCCGAACCAGAACCTCTTCCGCGTTGCCAACGAGAAGACCACCTTCGCAGACGCCTTCAAGATGGCGGACCAGGTGCTCTACTCGGGTGTCGCCTGCATCACCGACCTGATGGTCAAGGAAGGCCTGATCAACCTCGACTTCGCCGACGTGCGCGCCGTGATGCGCGGCATGGGCAAGGCGATGATGGGGACGGGCGAAGCGTCCGGCGAGGATCGGGCGCGGCACGCCGCCGAGGCGGCGATCGCCAACCCGCTGCTCGACGATGTGTCGATGCAGGGGGCGCGTGGCCTCTTGATCTCGATCACCGGCGGTCCTGACCTCACCCTTTACGAAGTCGACGAGGCGGCGAGCCGCATCCGCGAGGAAGTCGACTCGGATGCCAACATCATCCTCGGCGCCACGTTCGATCCGGATATGACCGGTACGATTCGCGTCTCCGTCGTTGCCACCGGCACCGACGCGACGATGGTCCAGGCGCTTGAGCCGATGAAGGCCAACCCGGCCCGCGTGCCGCTGCAGGCCGCGGTGATGCGTCAGGCGATGCCGGAGCGTATTCCGGTGGTCGCTGAAGCTCAGCCTGAGCCTGAATTCGAGACTCAGGTGGAGCAGGCGGTCGCCGAGGCGATCTCCTACGCCGAGCCGGCCTACCAGGAGTATCAGGAAGACGACGGCATCACCGTCGAGCCGTATATCCCGCAGGCCAGCCACACGCACCTAGAGGAAGCGCCGCGACTCATCGAGGCGCCGATTCCCAGCGCTTATGTGCCCTCCAGCGCCGAGCGCCCCGACGGACAGCGCCGGATGCCGCGCACCGAGGAGTTCCCGGCTGTTGCAAGGCAGTCACTCGCAGCGCAAGAAAAGCAGGAGCCGGAGCCGCGTAACGCACGTGCGCTGTTCAAGCGCCTGGCCTCCAATGTCGGCATTAGCCTTAAGTCGAATGAACCGACGCGGGCCGAGCCAGCGGTCGAGCCGAGTGCCGACGACGCCGCGGCTCGCAGCGCCATCGAGGCCGGAGGAGCCCGGAATGCGCGGGTTTCCGGTGGTGCTGAGGGCGCTCGCGGCAATGCCGACCAGTACGGTCGCGTACAGCCGCAGCCGGCTCAGAAAGAGCACATCGAGATCCCTGCCTTCCTCCGCAAACACGGCTAATAGCCGCGGGGGAAAGCCCGAATACATGGCCCCGGCGCGGCTTCCGCGCCGGGATTTTATTGTCTATGACTGCACCGGGTCGCAGACGGGGCTGGAGTCCTTAGAGCATGCATAAACTTTCGGCGCGGCAGCGGACTTTGGCCGATGCGCTCGAATTCAGCGGTTTCGGTGTTCATTCCGGCGCCCCTGTTACCCTCACGCTTGAGCCTGCTGCGCCCGATAGCGGCTACACTATCACGCGCCTGCTCGATGACGGTCGCCGTCACGGGCCGGTGCCGGTGCACTTCTCCCGCGTAACCCGGACCACGTTGTGCACCACGCTCGACCTCGGCGACAGCGTGTCCGTCGCCACCGTCGAGCATGTGGTTTCGGCGCTTTCCGGCATGGGCGTCGACAATGCCCACATGGTGCTGACCGGCGGCGAATGCCCGATTCTCGACGGCAGCGCCTGGCCGTTCGTCGAGGCCATCCAGCAGGTCGGGCTGATGGTGCAGCCGGCGCCGCGCCGCTACATCAAGATCATGCGCCAGGTGCTGGTGCGCAACAACGAGGCCTCCGCTGCGCTGGAGCCGTATAACGGCCGGCTGCTGGACCTCGAGATCGATTTCGACAGCCGCGTCATCGGCCGTCAGCGGATGATCTTCGACTGGACGCCGCGCAAGTATTACGAGGACGTGTCGCGGGCCCGCACCTTCGGGTTCGTGCGCGACGCCAAGATTCTCCGCCAGGCGGGCTATGCGCTCGGCTCCTCGATGGAGAATTCGATCACCGTGCACGAGGATCGGATTCTCAATCCGGGTGGCCTGCGTTACGAGGACGAGTTCGTCCGGCACAAGCTGCTCGACGCCATCGGTGACCTGGCGCTGTGCGGTCTGCCGATCTACGGCCGGTTCCGTTCCTACAAGGGTGGCCACGCCCTCAATGCCCTTGTGCTCCACGGCCTTTTCGCCAGCGAAGCCAATTATGAGATCGTCACGGCGGACCAGTTGCCGGCGGCGTTCGATGCGCTGGATGACATGCCCGAAGGGCTCAACGTACAATCGTACCTGCGGTCGGTTGGCTGACCGCCCGCGCCACAGTTTTGATTTTTTTTGTCAGTAGTTCGCCTGCCACGTTAGGGTAGTGCGTTAAGGGATGGGGCAGGTCGTGACGATCTCTCAGCATGCAGGTGTTTCGAGCCGGTTCGCACGTTTCGTGCTGATGGGCGCTGTCGTGGTGCTGCTCGCCGGCTGCAACCTGTTCGGCCAGCCCAAGATCAAGGAAGAGGCGATCGTTCCGCCCGAGACCCTGTACCAGCAGGCGCTCGATGAAATGGACAAGCAGCGCTACGTCACTGCCGTCAAGACGCTGGAGAAGCTCGAGCGTCAGCATCCGTTCTCGGAGTTCAACGAGAAGGCCAAGCTGATGCAGGTCTACGGCAACTATCGCATCGGCAAGTTCGAGGAAGCGATTCTCGCTGCCGACCGCTATATGGCGCTCTACCCGGGCTCCAAGGAGCTGCCCTACGTGCTCTACCTCAAGGGCAATTCGTATTTCGGGCAGATCAAGGACATCACCCGCGACCAGCAGATCTCGAAGAATGCCATCGAGACCTACAGCATGATCATCGCCAACTATCCTGACAGCAAGTACGCCAAGGATGCGCAGGAAAAGATGGTGGTCGGTGTCGATCAGATCGCCGGCAAGGAGATGTCAGTCGGTCGCTACTATCTGGGTAACGGCAACTATCCGGCGGCGATCAACCGCTTCCGCGTGGTGGCCGAGCAGTTCCAGACCTCGACCCACATCGAAGAGGCGCTGTATCGCCTGACCGAGGCGAACCTGGCGCTCGGCCTGGTCTCCGAGGCGCAGACCGCTGCGGCCGTGCTAGGCCACAACTATCCGCAGAGCAGCTGGTACAAGCAGGCGTTCGACCTGCTCGCCAAGCAGGGCATCTCGCCGCAGGTAAACGCCGGCAGCAGCCTCGCGCAGCTCAAGAAGAGCTGAGGTGATTGCTCGTCGCGCTTTCGAGGGGGAAAAGTCTGTAACTTTTCCTGAAAGCGCGCCGGGCGGGCTACAAGTCTGTTGCCTGTTTGTTCCCCTTTGAGCTAAGCTGCAAAGCGCGAGTTTGTTCGGCCCCGTTCGGCCGGTCGACCACCGAGGGGCCACTCCCGAATGCTCAATGCGCTTTCGGTTCGAAACATCGTCCTGATCGATCAGCTCGATCTCACGCTCGAAGACGGCCTCACCGCGCTCACCGGTGAGACCGGTGCGGGCAAATCCATCCTGCTCGATGCGCTGACGCTGGCCCTGGGCGGGCGCGGTGACGCCTCGCTGGTCAGGGCAGGGGCCGAAAGCGGGCAGGTGGTGGCCGTGCTGCAGCTGCCGCGCAATCACCCGGCACGCGAGGCGCTGCGCGAGAACGCCATCGCCGACGATGAGGATATTATCCTGCGCCGCGTGCAACTGGCCGATGGCCGCACCCGCGCCTTCATCAATGACCAGCCGGTTTCTGCCGGGCTGCTGCAGGCCGTCGGCCGGCTGATCGTCGAAATCCATGGGCAGCATGACGATCGGGCGCTGATCGACGTCGCGACGCACCGCTCGGCGCTCGATGCGTTCGGCGGCCACGAGTCGATGGTCAGCGCGGTGTGGAGCACCTACGAAGCTCTGGTTGAGGCAGACGCCGCCGTCGCCGGCCAGCGCGCCGTGATCGCCGAGGCGATGGCCCGCGAGGAATATGCCCGTCATGTCGTCACCGAACTGGGCGAGATGCATCTGGAGGCGGGCGAGGAGGAGGTCCTCGCCGAGCGCCGGCAGCGGCTGATGACGCTGGAAAAGGCCGCCGAGGAAGTCCGCGACGCCGATGAAATCCTCAACGGCCCGACGGCGCCGGGGCCGGTACTGGCCGGCTTGATGCGGCGGCTGGTGCGCAAGGCCGATGCCGGAGCCGCGGTGTTCCAGCCGATCGTCGAGGCGCTCGATACGGCGCTCGTCTCGCTCGACGCTACTTCCGATGCACTCGAAGTCCTGAAGCGCGACATGGCGTTCGATCCGGCCGATCTTGAAAAGGTCGAGGAGCGGCTGTTCGCGTTGCGCGCCGCCGCTCGCAAGCATCACACCACCTGCGACGGGCTCACCGAGGTGCTGGCCAAGTACCAGAACGATCTCGACATGCTGCAGAGCGGCGAGCAATCGCTGAAGGCGCTGGAGGTCGCAGCCGAGGCCGCCCGCGGCGCCTATTCGGCGGCCGCCTCCGCCCTCAGCGCGGCGCGCGAAAAGGCCGCCGGCGCCCTCACCAAGGCCGTGGAAGCCGAACTGCCGGATCTGAAGCTGGGGGCCGCCAGGTTCATCGTCGACCGGCAAGTCGATCCGGCCCGTGTCGCCGCCTCCGGCCACGATCAGATCGCCTTCCACGTGCAGACCAATCCGGGCACCCAGCCGGGGCCGATCCTCAAGGTCGCCTCAGGTGGCGAGCTCAGCCGGTTCCTGTTGGCGCTCAAAGTGGTGCTGGCCGATCGTGGCTCGGCGCCGGTGCTGATCTTCGACGAAATCGACACCGGGGTGGGTGGCGCCGTCGCCGACGCCATCGGTCGCCGGCTGGCGCGACTCGCCGGCAAGGTGCAGGTGCTCACCGTTACCCACGCCCCGCAGGTCGCGGCGCGGGCGCAGAGCCACCTGTTGATCGAAAAGCAGGCGATCGAAGAGGGGGCGTTCGTGCGCACGCATGTGCGCCGCCTCGACGGCAAGGCGCGGCAGGAAGAGGTGGCGCGCATGCTGGCCGGTGCCAAGGTCACCGACGAGGCGCGCGCCGCAGCCGGGAAGTTGATTTCGGAGGTATCGTGAGCGAGGCGGAACGTGAGATCGAGAGCTTCTCTGAGGCGGAGGCCAAGGCGGAGCTCGACCGGCTGCACGAGGTGCTGAGCGAGGCCGACCGGGCCTATTTCGAGAACGACGCCCCCGAAATCACCGACGCCGAGTATGACGGGCTGAAGCGCCGCTACCAGGCGTTCGAGATTGCCTTCCCCCAGCTCAAGCGAGCGGACAGCCTCAGCGACAAGGTCGCCGGTGCGCCGGTCGAGGGCTTCAGCAAGGTCCGGCACGCGGTGCCGATGCTCAGCCTTGCCAAGGCTTATAGCGACGAGGACGTGGTCGATTTCATCGAGCGCGGCCGCCGCTTCTTCGAGCGCGACAAGGATCTGAAGCTGGTGTTCACCGCCGAGCCGAAGATCGATGGGCTGTCGGCATCGCTGCGTTACGAGAACGGGTTGTTCGTGCAGGGCGCGACCCGCGGCGACGGCACGGTGGGCGAGGACATTACTGCTAACCTCCGCACCATCTCGGACATCCCGCACAAGCTCAAAGGCTCGGGCTGGCCGCAGACCATCGAGATTCGCGGCGAGGTCTATATGACCATGGCCGAGTTTGAGGCGCTGAAGGCACGGTCGGCAGCAGTCGGCGGGCAGGAATACGTCAACCCGCGCAATACTGCGGCCGGTTCGCTCCGGCAGAAGGATCCGTCGGTCACCGCCAGCCGCAACCTCAAGTTCTTTGCCTATGCCTGGGGCGCCAGCTCGGCGGAGCCAGCGGCCACGCAGTACGAGGCAGTGCAGAAGTTCGGCGAGTGGGGCTTTGCCATCAGCCCGCTGATGGTGCGCGCCAGCTCGGTCGAAGAGCTGATCGCCCAGTACAGGAAGATCGAGGAACTGCGCTCCTCGCTCGGCTACGACATCGATGGCGTGGTCTACAAGGTCGACAACCTCGAACTGCAGCGGCGCTGGGGCTTTTCGAGCGGCGAGCCGCGCTGGGCCGTGGCGCACAAGTTCGCCGCCGAGCAGGCAACGACCACCATCCGCGCCATCGACATCCAGGTCGGACGCACCGGCACGCTGGCACCGGTGGCGCGGCTCGCACCGGTCGGCGTGGGCGGCGTGGTGGTGGAGAACGTGACGCTCCACAACGAGGACTACATCGCCGGCATCGACTCGACCGGGGCGCCGATTCGCGGCGACGAGCCGATCGACGTGCGCATCGGCGACACGGTGGTGATCCAGCGCGCCGGCGACGTGATCCCGCAGATCGTGCGCGTGGTGCTGGAAAAGCGCCCGGCGGACGCCGTGCCCTATGTGTTCCCGCATGTCTGCCCGGTCTGCGGTTCGCCGGCGACGCGCGAGCTCAACGAGAAGACCGGCAAGGAAGATTCGCGCCGCCGCTGCACCGGCGAGTTGATCTGCGCGGCGCAGGCGGTCGAGCGGCTGCGCCATTTCGTGTCGCGCGGCGCCATGGATATCGAAGGGCTGGGGTCGGAGAATATCGACCTGTTCTTCAACTCGGGCCTGGTCAAGACCGCCGCGGACATCTTCACCCTGCGCGATCGTCGGCCGGAAGTGCAGCAGGCGTTTGCGGCGCGGCGTGACGAGCAGGCGCGGCTCCGCGAGGCAGCGTCGGGCAAGACGCGCAAGAATGCCCGCAGCGTCGAGGACCGGAGCTTTGAAGGGCTGGAAAAGCTGTTCGCCGCCATCGACGCCAGGCGCGAGCCGGAGCTCGATCGGTTCATCTTCGCGCTCGGCATCCGCCATATTGGGGAGACGACTGCGGCGGTGTTGGCCAAGACGTTCTCGACCATCGAGGAACTGATCCGCGTCGGCAAGGAGACAGCTGCTCATGCCGACGATCCGCATTCGGTGTTCCCATCGGTCGATGGCATTGGTGATACCGTCATCGAGGCGCTGATCGATTTCTTTGGCAACGAGCGCAATGACGATGTGCTGGATGCGCTGCTGCGGCAGGTGCGACCCAGGCCCTATGTGGTCACCGTCTCTGCCACCAGCGAAGTTGCCGGCAAGACCATCGTGTTCACCGGCAGCCTCGAGAAGCTGACCCGCGGCGAAGCCAAGGCGATGGCGGAGCGGCTTGGCGCCAAGGTGGCGGGCTCGGTGTCCAAGAACACCGACATCCTTGTCGCCGGGCCCGGCGCGGGCTCCAAACTGAAGGATGCCCAGGCGCTCGGCATCCTTATTCTCGACGAAGATCAATGGCTTGAGTTGGCGGCCAAGTAGTCGACCTTCGGGCATGCCACTGTTTCGCTGAACCGGTGACATGCTAGGAGTCTTTGTTTTGTCGCGCTTTCGGGGCGGAAGAGCCTGCAACTTTTCCTGATAGCGCTCTAAGGGAGAACCGGGATGCTGAAACTGGCGACTGTCGTGTTGTGCGCGGCGCTGTCCGTCCCTGTGCTGTCTTGCCCGGTGCTCGCCGGCGAGGCGGGGGACCTGGCGCGCAAGCACCTCTATGAGGGAACGATCGGGCAGGGCCTTACCGAGCTGAAGCCGTTCTACGAGCGGCAGGATCTCGAGGGGCGGTTCGGCGTCGGGCTGCTGAGCTTCATCCAGGGTGTCGAGCATTTTGGACAGGGGCTCTACCGCCACGGCTTCGCTTCGCCCGATGCCGGGCCGATCATGGGGGCGCCACTGGCCATGCCGGTGCCGGTCAATCCCAACCCCGAACCGCTCGACTACGACAAGTTCCGGGCTATCCTGCAACTGCTGGTCGACGACATGGACGCGGCCCGCGATGCTCTGCTGACGGCGGGCGAGACCGGCGACTACGTCGTTCCGGTCGAAGTGCTGAAGGTGCGGATCGATCTCGACGGCGATGGCAAGGGCAGCGAAACCGAGACCATCGGCAACGTCCTCAACGCCATGTTCGGCGCGGCAACCGTGCCCGGTCCGACCGACCCGGGCGCGCCGGCGCCGACGCCGCCGACACCTCCCGATTCCACCATCGGCTTCGACCGGGCCGATGCGGTCTGGCTTGCCGGGTATTCGCAGGTGCTCGCCGCGCAGGCGGATTTCCTCCTCGCACACGATTTCCGGGCGCTGTTCGAGACCACCTTCCACCGGCTGTTCCCGCGCGCCGGGCTGCCGATGCAGGAATATACCCGCTCCACCGGCACGCTGATGCTCGATCCGGAATCGGACAACGCCATTGCCGATGCGCTGGCGGCCATCCACCACCTCAACTGGCCGGTCACCGATGCGGACCGGCTGAAGCGCGTGCTGGCCCGCTTCAAGGCGATCACCGGGCTCTCCCGTCGCAACTGGGAGGCGATCCTCGCCGAGACCGACGATAATCGCGAGCTGCTGCCGAGCCCGAAGCAGACCGGCATCACGCCTGATGCCAAGATCACCGATGCGCAGGTGAAGGCGTGGATGGCGACGCTCGACACCGCCGACCTGATCCTCGACGGCAAGCTGCTGGTGCCGCACTGGCGTTTCCAGAAGGGTTTTGATCTCAAAGCCTATTTCGAGAGCGCCAAGAAGACCGACCTGGTGATGCTGATCACCGGGTATGACGCGCTGCCGTTCCTCAAGGACGGCCCGATCGCCAGCGCCGAGTCGTTCGCCGAGGCCAATGCGGTGTTCGGCGATGCGCTGATCGGCTATGCCTTCTGGTTCAACTGAGGTCTGTTATGCGCCTGCTGATCGCTGCCGCCGCGCTTCTGCTCCTGGGACAACCCGTCCTCGCGCAATCGTTCTCCGACCCCAAGGCGCTGCTCGAGGCGCTTTATGCGGGCTACATGCCCCCCAATGCCTATCCGCCCGATGAGGCGCCGCTGCAGAGCGAGCGGCTCAACGGGCTGTTCGAGAAGGATCAGCAGGAAGCGAATGGCGAGATCGGCCGCATCGATTTCGGTCCCTACATCAACGGGCAGGACTATCAGGTCAGCGACCTCGTTATCGGCGAACCCTGGCCGGCGGCAAGGCCGTGGTGAAGGTGACCTTCCGGAACTTCGACACCCCGCAGGAGCTTGGCTTCCTGCTGGTGGACGAGGATGGCTGGAAGATCGACGACGTGTGGGGCGGCAGCCCTGACTACAGCTACGACCTGCTGGATATCCTGCAGTCGCCGCTGCCTTGATTGCAGCACGGCGCAGCCCTCAATGCGCCCAAAGCCCTTGCTAGCCGGGTGCAATCGAAACTGGGCACGACGGGGCGGTCATGCGTCGCATCATAGCAAGTCTCCTGCTGATCATCGGCTTTACCGGCGCGGCGAGCGCCTATGACAATCCGAAGGCGCTGGTCGAGGCGATCTACCAGCCTTACAGCGCCGGCCAGAAGCACGAGGACGGGCTCGAGCAGTTCTACTCGGCGCGGCTCAAGGACCTCTACGCCGCCAATATCGAGCGGCAGAGCGTCGACCAGAAGGGCGCTGCCGTCGATCCGGATGCGCCCGACATGCTGGCGTTCGACCCGTTCATCGAGGGACAGAATTCCTTGCTGCTCGATCTGGTGATCGGCGAGCCGGTGCTGAACGGCGATCGCGCCGTTTCCACCGTGAGCTTCCACAATTTCGACCACCTGAGCCTGATCAGCGTCGCCATGGTACGCGAGGCCGACGGCTGGAAGGTCGACGACGTTGCCTCCCTCGCCGGCAGCCAGAACTGGCTGCTGTCCTGGCTGCTGCAATATGATCCGTTCGGCGTGAACTGAGGGCTATCCTCCCCCGCCACGCGGGGGAGGATCACGGAGAGGCTGGCCTCAAATCTCCCGCGTCGCTTCCTTCAGCCAGGCTTTGGCCTCGCCCTTCAGCTGCGGGCCGATCTCCTTGAAGACGCGCTTGTGGTAGGCGTTGAGCCAGGCCTTCTCCGGGCCGCTGAGCTGCGTTTCGTCGATCAGGCGCAGGTCGATCGGGGCGAGCGTCAGCGTTTCGAACTCGAGGAACTTGCCCTCGCCGCCGACAGCGCTCTCCTGCACGACGAGCAGGTTCTCGATGCGGATGCCATAGGCGCCGGCCTTGTAGTAGCCGGGCTCGTTCGAAGTGATCATCCCTGGCTCGAACGGCACCGAGTAGCGGCTCGAAATCCCGATCGGGCCTTCATGCACCGAGAGGAAGGCGCCGACGCCGTGCCCGGTGCCATGGTTGTAGTTGATCCCGTCTTCCCACAGGAACTGCCGCGCCAGCACGTCGAGCTGGGCGCCGGTCGTGCCCCTGGGGAAGCGCGTCATCGAGATGGCCATCATACCGCGCAGCACGCGGGTGAAACGATCCTTCTGCTCGGCCGTGGCCTTGCCGGTGAACATGGTGCGGGTGATGTCGGTGGTGCCCGACAGGTATTGCGCGCCGGAATCGACCAGCATCAGCTCGCCCGGCTTCAGCTGCCGGTTGGTCTTCTCGTCGACCCGGTAGTGGATCACCGCGCCATTCGGGCCGGCGCCCGAGATGGTGTCGAAGCTGATATCGACCAGACCGGATTCCTCGCGCCTGAAACTCTCGAGCGCGGTGGCGACACCGATCTCGTCGAGCTTGCCCTTGGGCGCCTCCTGGTCGAACCAGTGGAGGAAGCGCGCCATCGCCACGCCGTCGATCTTGTGCGCCTCGCGCATGCCGGCGAGCTCGGCGTCGTTCTTCCGGGCCTTGGGCAGCAGCACGGGGTCGCGCCGCTCGATCAGCGTCGCCTCGCTGACGCCACCGATCGCCTGCGCTACCGCGACCGGTACCGTTGCCGGGTCGAGCATCACTCGCTTGTCGCCGGCGCCGAGCTTGCGCAGCGCGGCGACCATGGTGGTGACATCGGCGACCTTGGCCAGCCCCTCGAGGCCGTGGCGCAACTCGGGCGTGATCTTCTCCTTGTTGAAGAACAGCGTCGGCATGCCGGATTTCGGCACCAGCGCGAAGCACAGCACCACGGGCACATGCGGCACGTCGCGGCCGCGCAGATTGAACAGCCAGTTGATCGATTCCGGCACCGTCAACACCAGGGCGTCGGCATTGTCCTCGCCCATGGTGGCGCGAATCTCGGCCAGCTTGTCGGGCGCGGTCTTGCCGGCTCGGTTATGGCCGAGGAACTCGATCGCGGCGTTCGGCGGAAGAGGGCGGTCCGTCCAGGTCTGGTCGACGAGATTGGCGACCGGCACCAGCGTCGCCTTGCCGCTCAGCTTCTTCTCGAGGTCGGCGATCTCGCTCGGCGTATGCAGCCATGGGTCGAACCCAAGCTTGCCGTTCCTGGGCACGAAATCGGCGAGTTTGGGCGATAGCCCGCCCTGGCTGGCCTCCAGCACGGTGATCAGTTTGGTGTCGGTCTCCGCCGGCGCCTGCAGAGTGTAGCGGCCGTCCACGAACAGTGCGGCCTTCTTGGCCCCGATGATGGCGAGGCCGGCCGAACCGGTGAAGCTTGTGACATAGGCGAGGCGCGCCTCGCTCTCGGGCACCATCTCGCCGCGATGCGCATCGGTGCGCGGCACCAGGAAAGCGTCCACGCCGGCATCCCGCATGGCGGCGCGCAGCGCCTTGAGACGTGGCGCCACGGTCTTGGGGTCGGTGCGGATGTCGAAGCTCTGGTAGACGGTCGGGGCGAAGTCGCTGTCGGTCATGATGTTTTTGCCGGGGAGGAGAATGGCGCGGACCCTAACAGAGGAGGGTGGCCCGCAAAAGCCGCGCCGGCCCATTCATTCCCGGTTCAGCGGGCTGGCGGCATTTGGCACGCCGGGGTTCCCTCAGGGAGAACGAGATGACTGAACGAAAGACCCTATTCCGTCGCGTGTTCGAATCGATGATCGAAGGTCGCACCAGACAGGCGCAGCGCCACGTCACCGAATACCTCCGGGCCAACCCGGTGCGGAGCAAGTGGCGGCCTTGAGCCGATTCACCCGTTGTTAAGCCGCCCTGCACAATTGGCATGGCTGCCTTTCGCAGCAAGGACTTACCCGCGGGCTCCGTCCGCACTACATACCGAACGTCGAGAGAAGCTCGACCTAGTGAAGGAACCGGGAGAACAAGATGCCCGAGAGCAAGAACGATTTCCGCAAGGCGCTCGGCAGCGTCATCGAAGCGCGGGGCCGCGAGGCCACCCGCAGCGTCGGTCGCAGCCGTGAACACCTGCTGCTCGGCGCGCTGACCAAGCGCCCGAACTAAAACCGACGCGCGCCAGCGCGGGGTTGGACTATGCGTTTTGACGAGTCCCCGGATCGTGAGGTCCGGGGACTTTGCTTTTGGTGCGTTGGCGAGATGCCACCACAACCACAGCGCCACCCCGGCGAAGGCGAAGGCCGGGGCCCATCCTGAGGTATCTCCACCGATCGTGCCCACCCACCGGCTGTCATCCCTGCGAAAGCAGGGACCCATCCATCCACCTGCGCTGCGGCAAGTTGGGTCCCTGCTTTCGCAGGGATGACACCGAGCTTGGGGCGCGCATGGCGCATATGACACCGAGTCTTGGGCTGTCAGTAGCGGCCTAAACCCGCTCCAGCACCAGCGTCGTCCATTCCTTCTTGACGATGCGCTGGCGCAGTACGATGCCCTGCTGCGAATAGGCTGAAATCACCCGGTTGGCCTGGGTGTTGAGAATGCCTGAGAGGATGACGGTGGCGCCGATGCCGGTGATTCTGCGCATGCCGGGGGCCAGCGCCACCAGCGGACCAGCGAGGATGTTGGCGACGATCATGTCGTAGGGCGCGCCGGCGGCGATCTGCCGGTGGTCGAGCCCCGTCGCCTCGAAGGCGATGATGTAGCGGCCGACGCCGTTATCGCGCGCATTTTCCACCGTGGTGGCCACGGCGATCGGGTCGATATCGCTGGCCAGCACCGGCAGGTGGGTGCGCTTGGCCAGGGCGATCGCCAGCACGCCCGTGCCGGTGCCCACATCGAGCATCGAGCGATAACGCTTGCGCTTCAGCGCCCGGTCGATCGCTTCGAGGCAACCGGTGGTGGTTTCGTGGTGGCCGGTGCCGAACGCCTGCGCGGCGTCGATGCGGATGGCGGTGAGGCCGGCAGGGGGCGGGCTCTCCTCGTGGCTGCCATGCACGTAGAACCCGCCGGCGACCACCGGCTGCAGCCCCTCGAGCGATTTCGCCACCCAGTTGACCGTCGGGTCGATCGCCTCGACGGCAAAGCTCACATTGCCGCCCAGCGTCTCGCGCGCGATCTGGTTGAACGCCTCGACATCCGGCTCGCTGTCGCAGGTCGCCTCGAACACCCACTCACCGGTGTCTTCGTTCTCGTGCGCCGAAGCGGTGATGGCGATGGGAGAGATGTCCTGGCGGGCCATGACGGCGTCGACCAGCGCATAGGCCTGGTCCTTGGTCAGCGGCACTGAGAGTTGCGAGAGCGTCATGCGAAATGTCCTGTTCGCCGCTGTTTCGGGGCAGCGGCGCGCTAAGTCAATGGTCCGCCGTGCGCAGCGTTAAGCGGCAGCTTCGGCGCGCTCAAGCGACAGGCTGGCCCAGACCGGCAGATGATCGGAGCCGGTGCGCGCCAGCGCGGTGCGGTGCACCCCCGCCGATTCCAGCTTGAAATCGCGGCTGGTGATGATGCGGTCGAGCTGCAGCATCGGTCGGCGCGAGTGAAAGCTCGGCCCCAGCGGGATCACGTCGTGGTGCCTCGCAAAGGCGACGAGGCACTTGCCGTCCTCGGCCCACTGGTTGAGGTCGCCCATGATCACGGTCGGCATATGCTGCTCGAGCCTTTCGAGATGGGCGACGATGGCGTCGGCCTGCTTCATGCGCGAATTGCCGAGCAATCCCAGGTGCATGCCGACGACGCGCATGGCGATGCCGCCGATCATCACATCGGCCATCACTGCGCCGCGCGGTTCGAACGCCGGCAGCTCGATGCGTTGCGGGTTGCGAACCTCGATGCCCTTCTTCACCAGCAGCACGTTGCCGTGCCAGCCGAGGCTCTGTTCACGGATGCCGAAGCGCACCGGCATGTAGTTGGTGTAGTCGACGATCAGGTCGGGCGAGAGCGTGGTGGCGCGCTCGCCGAAGCGGCGGTCCACTTCCTGCAGCGCCACGATATCGGCATCGACCTCGGCGAGGATCTTCATGATACGCTCGGGCTGACGGCGCCGGTCGGTGCCGATGCTTTTTCGGATGTTGTATGAGGCGACTTTGATCATTGGTCCCAAGGGCGTGAGCTAAAGGGTCGGCGTGAGCTAAAGGATGGGCGAGAACAGCCGGGCGGCCTGTGAGATGAAGCGGGGGATCGGGTGGCGCTTCAGCACCTCATCCTTTGTCACTAGGCGGCAATTGGCAAAATCGGTTTCCAGCATTTTCTCCACGGCAGTGATCACGCCGGGGTCCGGCATCCACACCGTCATCTCGAAATTGATGGCGAACGAGCGATTGTCGAAGTTCACCGTACCGACCGTGGCGATCTTGTCGTCCATCAGCAGCACCTTCTGGTGCAGGAAACCCTTCTGGTAGCGGTAGATGGCGATATCGTGTTCTACCATGGCGTCGGCATGGGCGTTGCTGGCGAGCCAGACGAGCAGATGGTCGGGCTTGGCCGGCAGCATGATGCGCACGTCGACGCCGCGCAGGATCGCCGCATAGAGCGCGGTCCGCATGTCGGTATCCGGCACGAAATAGGGGCTGACGATCCAGAGCCGCTGCTGCGCCTGGCCGATCACGTCGGCGAAGGCGATGGCGCACGCCTCGAGCTTGTCGGCGGGACCAGTCGCCATCACCAGCGCCGAAACGTGTCCCGGCTCGTCCACCGGAACGGGCGGCGGCAGGTTGAGGATCTCGCCGGTAGCCCAGAGCCAATCCTCCTGAAAGATCAGCGCCACCGACGATGCCGCCGGCCCCTCTAGCTTCAGCTGCGTATCGCGCCAGGGCCCGAAGCGCTTGTCCTCACCCAGATACTCGACGCCGATATTGGCGCCGCCGGTCCAGGCGACCTTGCCGTCCACCACCACGGATTTCCTGTGGTTGCGGTAGTTGATCCGCATCGGACCGAACAGTCTCAGAAACCTGTGCCGGTGATTGAAGCCGAAGATCTTGATGCCCTCGGCCCACAACCGGTCCTTATACTCGCGAGACAGGCCGCTGCTGCCGACATCGTCGTAGAGCAGGTAGACGGCCACCCCAGCGCGCGCCCGCTCCATCAACGCGGCAGCCAGCCGCTGGCCCAGTGCATCGGCCTTCAGAATGTAGAACTGCACCAGAACGTAGGTTTTGGCGGTGGCGATGCCCTCGAAGATCGATTCGAACGTCGCCTCGCCATCCACCAATAGCTCCGCCGTGTTGCCGGCAAGGAACGGCATGCCGGCGGCGCGGCGCTGCACCGGCCAGCTCGCGCCCGCGTCCCGGTCGATCACCGCCAGGTCTTCGCTGCGGATCAGCCGCGAGGCGCGCACCTGCATGCGGGTCTGGGCATAGCTGTCAAAATGCTTCCAGCCGAACACCAGGTAGATGATGGTGGTGGGGAAGGGGAGGAAGGCCAGCGACACCAGCCAGGCGATCGAGCCCTGCGAGGTCCGCGAGGCGCTGATCTCGCGCGCTGCGCAGATAATGGCCAGGGCGTAGAAGCCGGCGAGGACCATCGCGATGATGGGGATGCTCTCGACGACGGTTTCGACTGCCTCAGTCATGTCGGTCATTGGCGCCCCTGGCTCGTTGATTTCCGGCGCATTCGAAATGGAAAAGCCTGCAACTTTCCTCGAAGCGCTCCCTACGACTAATATCCAACGCGGCATAAGGCAGTTCGAAGGACTCAGCTGCGATCAAGTGTTGCACGGGGCGTCGAAGCCCGCGAATGTAGCGGCGGATCGTTATCGTCCGCTTTCCCGCCTGTCGAAAGATTGCCCTCGTGTCGTCGCCCATGCACTCGTCCCCCAATAACGCAATGGCGGGGATCGGGTTCAAGCTCAGCTCGGTCTGTGTCTTCCTGGGCATGTCGAGCCTGCTCAAGGCGTCGGACGAGATCCCGACGGGCGAGCTGGTGTTCTTTCGCTCCTTCTTCGCCATCCTGCCGATCATCGTTTACCTGATTGCGCGCGGCGAGCTCGGGGTGGGACTCAAGACCAGCCATCCGCTCAGTCACCTGTGGCGCGGTCTCGTCGGTACCGGCGGCATGGTGTTCGGCTTTTATGCACTGACGCAGCTGCCGCTCCCCGAGTCGATCGCCATCAGCTACGCGACGCCGCTGCTGATCGTGGTGTTCAGCGCGGTATTCTACCACGAGCAGGTGCGGCTCTATCGCTGGAGCGCCGTCATCGTCGGGCTGGTTGGCGTGATCATCATCATCTGGCCGCGCTTCACCGTGTTCTCTGATGGCTTCGAGGACATGAGCGGGGCGACGCTGGGCGCCATCTCGGCGCTGATCGCCTGCTGTTTTGCCGCCACTGCGATGATGCTGGTGCGCAAGCTCGTGCAGACCGAGCGTTCCGCCACCATCGTACTCTACTTCTCAGTCGCTTCGTCGCTGATCGGCCTGTGCACGCTGCCGCTCGGCTGGGTGATGCCGACGCTCGAGCAGTTTGCCATGCTGGCGACGGCCGGCATCCTGGGCGGCATCGCGCAGATCCTGCTCACCGAGTCCTACCGCCACGCCGACATGTCGGTGGTGGCGCCGTTCGAATATGCCTCGCTGATCCTCTCGATCATCGTCGGCTACTTCTTCTTCAAGGATATCCCGACCATCGAAATGCTGGTCGGCGGGCTGATCGTCGTCGGCTCCGGCCTGTTCATCATCTACCGCGAACACCGGCTGGGCCTCGAGCGCAAGCGCTCAAGCGAAGTGACGCCGCCGCAGTGAGGAGCCAGCGAATGGACATCGTCGCCCTCGATCGCTTCATCGTGCTCGCCAAGCGCCAGACCTATGTCGGTGACGGCGTCAGAGCCGCGGCAAGCCGCGCTGGCGCGCACGACCTCACCTTTGCCGACGGCGACTGGTCCTATCGCGACAGCTATTTCGGCGGAACCGACTTCCTCGGACAGGAAACCGTGTGGTTACGGGGTGAGCCGGTCTGGGCGATGAACTACTATGGCTACGTCCTTCGCCCCGACCTGATCGATGCCAGTCGCGCCGGCGCGACGATCAAGGCAGCGCTCTCCGCCGTGTACGCCGAAGGCCGCTTCCTGGGTGGCTTCGAGTGGAGCGGTCCGCATGGCATCTATCGCGACACCTCGACCGGCGACGCAGCGCATTTTCATGGACGGGAAGCGATCGAGGTCGGCGGCGTCGAGGCCTACGCGCTCGATTATTTCGGCGGACTGGTGAAGCCCTAGCCGCTGCAGCAAAACGCCAATCGCAACACCATATCATCGGCAAACAGGAGAGCGCCGATGTACCATGCAATCGTCCGACGGGTTGTCGCGGGGCTGTTCGACGCCGTCAATCGCGGCGATGCACGGCCCGTTCTCGATGGCTTCGCGCCGACCTTCGAGCACATCTTCCTCGGCATGAGCGCACTCGGCGGGCGCCGCACTACGCTCAACCAGACCAGCAGCTGGTACGCGCGGCTCTATCGGCTGCTGCCCGACATCCACTTCGATATCGACCGCATCACCGTCAGCGGTACGCCATGGAACACCCTCGCGGTGGTCGAGTGGCGGGAGCGTAACTCCGGCACCGACGGGGTGGTGACCACCAACCAGGGGATCCATGCCGTCCACATCCGATGGGGCAAGATGACCCGCCTGATCATCTGCCCCGACACGACGCTGCTCGCCGCCACGCTCGACCGTCTCGCTCGCGCCGGCGTGGAGGAGGCCCATGCGCCGATGATCGAGGGCTAGGCGACAGCCGGGCTCAGATCTGCACCGCGAAGTCCGATAGCCGCCATTGGCCGCTGCTGAGCGTCAGGGTGATGACCAGGCTCGCCTCGCCGCTCTCGAACACGGCTGGACACTTCCACCGGCTCCAGCCGCTCCAGTTCTCGATCTGCATCCCCTCCATCACGCAGGCCCGAGTGGACTGCATCGCGCCCAGGATCTGCAGGTAGCGGGTGCTGTCGTATTGCCCCTTGGCATGGGCGGTGACGAACTCTGCGGTTGCCAGTGGGTCGAAGGTCGCGCGCCCCCAATCTGCCGATACCGCAGCCACAACCTTGTCAGCCGCCGCGCGGGACTGGCCGACTTGCTGGTCCATGGATGAAAAGAGGTTGACCGCCGCCCAGATGAGACTGACGATCACGACAGCGGCGATGACGATGATGACCGTCCTGAGGCCGCTCGAGGTCTTGCTTTTCGTTGGCCCGGCCCACGGCATCGTCCACGCCCCCTCCAGCGAAACTCACCACCTGCTTAGCCGCCTTCTGCCCTAACGGCTAGGCGAGGAAACGGTCGCGCTCGTCGGGCACCGGCAGGTGGCAGGTGTCGCGTCTGCCGAAGAGCTTCATGCGGTGACGGGCGATCCAGAAATAGAGGCCATCGCGAACGGAGCGGGGCAGGGCGGCGGCCGCCGTGCCCATCGACCACGGCAAGCCAAGCCGTCGCCCGATCTCGATCACAGCATCGGATGAAAACCGCGGCACGCCGTCGGCCAGCACGATAAAGGTCTCGTAGTCGTGCGGGTCGAGGCCATAGTGCCGATAGATCGAGGTACCGAGTTCGCTCTGGGCGGCGATGAAGCGAAACACCCTGCTGCGGTCATGGCGAAGCACGAACTGCACGGCGCTGGAACAGAGCCCGCAATAGCCATCGTAAATCATCACCGGATGATCGTCCGCGAACGCGACGACGCGGTTGTCGTGCCGGTAGCTGTAGGCGTCGCGCGTGACGCTCACGGCTTCTGCACGAAGCTCTCGAGCACTTTCTTGCGGCCGGCTTTCTCGAACTCGATGGTCAGCTTGTTGCCTTCGATCTGATCGATCCGGCCATAGCCGAATTTCAGATGGAAGACGCGCTCGCCGACATCGTATTTCGAGCCGCGGCCGTCATCGACCGAGCGGGCGACGAGGTCGCCGTCGATGGTCACCGGGCCGGCCGATTTGCGGGACGACGCCTGGGCGCGGGCGCGCTGCCAGCCGGGGGTCTCGTAAAGGGAATCGAACGGGTCGCGGGTATCGAAGCGGCCGCCCGCGGTGCGTCCGCCATAGCCATAGCCGCCATAGGCCGAGCCGGTATCCTTCACCTCGACTGCTGCCGCCGGCAGTTCGTCGAGGAAGCGCGACGGGATTGCCGATTGCCAGAGGCCATGCGTCAGCCGGTTCTGCGCCACCGAGACGCGCAGGCGCTTGCGGGCCCGGGTCAGGCCGACATAGGCGAGCCGGCGCTCTTCCTCGAGCCCGGCGCGGCCACTCTCATCAAGGGTGCGCTGACTGGGGAACAGGCCCTCCTCCCAACCGGGGAGGAACACGGTTTCGAACTCCAGCCCCTTGGCCGAGTGCAGCGTCATGATCGACACGGCGTCGTCGGCCTCGCCGGTGTCGCGGTCCATCACCAGCGAGACGTGCTCGAGGAAACCGCCGAGCGAGTCGAACTCGCCCATCGAATTCACCAGTTCCTTCAGGTTCTCGAGGCGACCTTCGGATTCGGCGGATTTGTCGTTCTGCCACATCTCGGTGTAGCCGGACTCGTCGAGCACCTGCTGGGCCAGCGCCACATGCGGCGGTTCCCTGCGCGCCGGCGATCCCACCTCGTCTTCCAGCGAATCGTCCGAGGGCAGGGCGCGTGCGCGCTGGGACCAGTCGTCGAACTGATCCATCAATTGCCGCAGCGTGGTGCGCTGCTTCGGCTTCAGTTCCTCGGTCTGGATCAATGCCCGTACCGCGCCGGTCAACGAAGACCCCTGGTGGCGGGCCGCATCGTGAAGGATCTGCAACGTCGAGTCGCCCAGCCCACGTTTGGGCGTGTTGATGATGCGCTCGAAGGCGAGGTCGTCTGTCGGATTGAATACCAGCCTGAGATAGGCCAGCGCATCGCGGATTTCCTTGCGCTCGTAAAAGCGCGGGCCGCCGATGACCCGGTAGTTGAGGCCGAGGGTGATGAAGCGCTCTTCGAAGGCGCGCATCTGGTGCGACGCGCGCACCAGGATGGCCATCGAATTCAGCGCCTCGCCCTGGCGCTGGAACTGCTCGATCTCCTCGCCGACCTGGCGGGCTTCTTCGTCGGAATCCCACACCGAGGTGACCATCACTAGCTCGCCCGGCTCGCCGACATCGGTCTGCAGCGTCTTGCCCAACCGGCTCTCATTGTTGGCGATGAGGTGCGAGGCGGCCTTCAGGATGTTGCTGGTCGAGCGGTAGTTGCGCTCGAGCCGGATCACCTTGGCGCCCGGAAAATCCTTCTCGAAGCGGAGGATGTTGTCGACCTCGGCGCCGCGCCAGCCATAGATCGACTGGTCGTCGTCGCCCACCACGCAGAGGTTCGCCTCCGAGGCGGGCTTGCCCTGCGCGAGGAGGCGCAGCCACAGGTACTGCGCGATGTTCGAATCCTGGTACTCGTCGACGAGGATGTATTTGAAGCGCCGGTGATACTCAGCCAGCACGTCGGGGTACTCGCGGAACAGCTTGATGCAGAGCAGCAGCAGGTCGCCGAAATCGGTGGCGTTCAGCGTCTTCAGCCGATCCTGGTACTGCTGGTAGAGGTCGGGGATCCGGCCATTGGCAAATGCCGCACGGTCGGCCATCGACACGTCGGCGGGCAGCTGGCCGCGGTTCTTCCAGTTGTCCATCATCCCGGCGAACTGCTTGGCCGGCCAGCGCTTCTCGTCGATGTTGGCGGCTTCCAGCAACTGCTTGATCAGCCGGATCTGGTCGTCGGTATCGAGGATGGTGAAATCCGAGCGCAGCCCTACCAGCTCGGCGTGACGCCGCAGCAGGCGCGCGCCGATCGAGTGGAAGGTGCCGAGCCAGGGCATGCCCTCGACGCCCGAGCCGACCAGCGCACCGATGCGCTCCTTCATCTCGCGCGCGGCCTTGTTGGTGAAGGTCACCGACAGGATCTCGGACGGCCAGGCTTTCCTGGAGTTCAGGATGTGAGCGATGCGGGTGGTCAGCACCCGGGTCTTGCCGGTGCCGGCGCCGGCGAGCACCAGCAGCGGGCCCTCGGTGGTCAGCACGGCGTCGCGCTGCTCCTCGTTGAGGCCCTTCAGGTAGTCGGGCGTCGCCGCTCCCCGGCCAAACTGGCTGGTGATCGAGCCCGCCTGCGGGCGGTCGAGGCGCTGCGGTTCTGCTGCCATAAGGGAAACGACGAATCCTGTTTCGTTCTCATTGGCGAATATAGGGAGTGCAAGCCCTGATGTATATGCGGCGAGGGGCTGTCACAGATCTGTCACCGCATTGTCATGTGGCCGTTGTGCGGCGTGCCTAAGCCGAAGCCCTCGATTTTCAGGGGCGCCAACAATGCAGTTCAAATCCATTCTCCTCGGCCTCACCGCTGGCCTTCTCGCCACCTCGGCCTATGCCGCTCCGGTGTTCAACCGGATCGCCAGCTTCCCGGTCGAGCTGAACAACCCCGAGGCCGAGGCGACCTCGTCGGAAATCATCACCGCCTCGGAAGACGGCCTGACGCTCGTCTATTCCGACAGCCCGGCCGGCGGCATCGGCTTCATCGATATCACCGACGCCAAGGCCCCGAAGGCCGCAGGCTTCCTGGCGCTCGACGGCGAGCCCACCTCGGTGACCATCGTCGGCAACAAGGTCTACGCCGCGGTCAATACCTCCGAGAGCAAGGCCAATCCGTCGGGCAAGCTGGTCGTTGTCGACCTCGGCACCAAGGCCATCGAAAGCACTGTCGAGCTAGGCGGCCAGCCCGACTCGATCGCCCACAATGCCGCCGGGACGATCCTTGCCATTGCCATCGAGAACGAGCGCGACGAGGACGTGAACGACGGCGCCATCCCGCAGGCGCCGGGCGGCTACCTGGTGCTGCTGTCGATCAACGGCGGCGCGCTCGATCCCGAGAGCCTTTCCAAGGTTGAACTGACCGGCCTCGCGGCTATCGCGCCGGAGGATCCGGAAGTCGAGTATGTGAGCTTCAATGGCCTCGACGAAGTCGCGGTGACTCTGCAGGAGAACAACGAGATCGTCATCGTCGACGGCAAGACCGGCGCGGTGAAGTCGCATTTCTCGGCCGGCACCGTCAGCCTCGATGGCATCGACACCAAGAAGGATGGCGCGCTCAAGTTCACCGGCAAGCTGGAAGACGTCGCCCGTGAGCCGGACGCGGTGAAGTGGCTCGACGACAACCGCCTGGTCGTCGCCAATGAAGGCGACTGGAAGGGCGGCTCGCGCAGCTTCACCATCTTCAACAAGGACGGCACTGTCGCCTACGAGAGCGGCCCGTCGATGGAGTATGAGGCGGCCCGCCTCGGCCACTATCCGGATGCGCGCAACAAGAAGGGCGTCGAGCCCGAGGGCCTCGAGGCCGCCACCTACGGCGATACCTCCTACCTGTTCGTCGCAGAGGAACGCGCGTCGCTGGTCGCGGTGTACAAGGACACCGGGGCCCAGCCGGAATACCTGCAGTCGCTGCCCTCCGGCATCGGCCCGGAAGGGTCGGTTGCCATCCCCCAGCGTAACCTGTTCGTTACGGCGAACGAGACGGACCTCCGCGCTGATGGCCTCGCCGGCTCGCACGTCATGCTCTACGAGCTCGGCGAAGGCGAAGCGGCCTACCCGCAGCTGATCTCCGACCTCGATGCCGACGGCAAGCCGATCGGCTGGGCCGCCATCTCGGGCGCCGTGGGCGACGCCGAGAAGCCGGGGATCCTCTACGCCGTCAGCGACAGTGTGCTCTCGGCCCAGCCGGCGATCTATGAGATCGACGCCACCGCCAAGCCGGCGAAGATCGTCAAGAAAACCGTCATCACCCGCGGTGGCGACGCGGCGCAGAAGCTCGATCTCGAGGGCATCACGCTCGACGGTGAGGGCGGTTTCTGGGTGGCCTCGGAAGGCCGCAGCGACAAGCTGACGCCGCATGCGCTGTATCGCGTCGATGCCGAGGGCAAGATCACCGAGGAGGTGGCGTTCCCCGAGGCGCTGCTGCCGAACGAGATCCGCTATGGCGCCGAGGGCGTCACCAAGGTTGGCGACACCCTGTGGGTGGCGATCCAGCGCGAGTGGAAGGATGATCCGAAGGGCCAGGTGAAGCTCCTGGGCTACAACACCAAGGACAAGACCTGGTCGGCCGTCCGCTACCCGCTCGAAGCAGCGGCCGAAGGCGCCTGGAACGGTCTCTCCGAAATCACCGCGCATGGCGACTACGTCTACATCGTCGAGCGCGACAACCAGATCGCGCTCAAGGCCGCGCTGAAGAAGCTCTACCGCGTTCCGGTCTCGGCGCTGGTCGGCGCCGAAATCGGCGGCGAGCTGCCGGTGGTCACCAAACAAGAAGTTCGCGACTTCATCCCCGACCTCGCTTCCAACAACGGCTACGTCGTCGACAAGGTCGAAAGCTTCGCCATCGGCGCCGACGGCACCGGCTACGTCATCACCGACAATGACGGCGTCGCCGACTCCTCGGGCGAGACGTTCTTCTGGTCGGTCGGCACGATCCAGTAACCGAACAGCCTCCTGCTCGCGGGGCTCAGGGGCCGGTCCGAAAGGGCCGGCTCCGCTTCGTTTTGGGGGGGCGGGGCCGCATTGGCCTCACTCACTGGCGTCATCCCCGCGACGGGGACCTACTGCTCGAACCGTTCACCAAGCGCGAACCGTGCCGGTCCATCACGGACGGGTCGGTGAGGTTGGAGGTGATGGAGCCGGCGGAACACTGGGTCCCGACTTTCGTCGGGATGACGGCCGGTGGAGGATTGAAAGGCGAGCGCAAGCCGCCGCCTAGCCCCCATCCTGAACGCCCAATGAATCGCCCGTGACGTTTTTGCAACAGCAAGGTCGAATCCCGATTTGGCCGCCTGGCGGTCAACGTTTTGCTGAGGATCGCCGCCACAATGTGACCCTAAAAGAAGCAGAGGACAAATCTCGGACGGGCAGCGAGGAATGTGGAAGCCATTTGCTTTCGCAGCGAACCATTCGTGTGCTCCCCGCCCTTGTGGCTTGTCAGGCCGAAACCCCATAAACGGCGCCTTGCGAGGGGCGCCGGAGAACAGCGGCCGGGCAAGCGGGACCAAGAAATGGCATCGAACTACGTCGATAAATCGCGTCTTCCCAGCAGGCATGTGACAGAGGGTCCGGAGCGCGCTCCGCATCGCTCCTATCTCTACGCCATGGGCTTGACCACCGAGCAGATTCACCAGCCGCTGGTCGGCGTGGCGACGGCGTGGAACGAGGCGGCACCGTGCAATATTTCGCTCGGTCGCCAGGCACAGGCGGTCAAGAAGGGCGTTGCCGCCAACCGCGGTACGCCGCGTGAGTTCACCACCATCACCGTCACTGACGGCATCGCCATGGGGCATGCCGGCATGAAGTCGTCGCTGGCTTCGCGCGACGTCATCGCCGACTCGGTCGAGCTGACGATGCGCGGCCACTCCTATGACGCGCTGGTCGCCATGGCCGGCTGCGACAAGTCGCTGCCGGGCATGATGATGGCGATGATCCGGCTCAACGTGCCGTCGATCTTCATCTATGGCGGCTCGATCCTGCCCGGCCGCTTCCGTGGCCGCGACGTCGTGGTGCAGGACCTGTTCGAGGCGGTGGGCCTGCACTCGGTCGGCAAGATGGACGACGAGACCCTCGACGAGCTCGAGCGCGTCGCCTGTCCGTCGGCCGGCTCCTGCGGCGGCCAGTACACCGCCAACACCATGGCCATGGTGGCGGAAGCTATCGGGCTTGCACTGCCGTATAGTTGCGGCGCTCCGGCCCCGTACGAAATTCGTGACGCGCTCTGCGCCGCCGCCGGCGAGCAGGTGATGGAACTGCTCAAGGTGCAGCTCCGTCCGCGCGACATCGTCACCCGCAAGGCATTCGAGAATGCCGCCATGACCGTCGCCGCTACCGGCGGTTCGACCAACGCCGCACTGCACCTGCCGGCGATGGCGCATGAGGCGGGCATCGATTTCGACCTGTTCGACGTCGGCGAGATCTTCAAGAAGACCCCCTATATCGGCGACCTGAAGCCGGGCGGCAAATATGTCGCCAAGGACCTGTTCGAGGCCGGCGGCATCCCGCTGGTGATGAAGGCGCTGCTCGATGGCGGGTATCTGCACGGCGACTGCATGACGGTCACCGGCAAGACGGTTGCCGAGAACCTCGCGAAGGTGAAGTTCAACACCGAGCAGGACGTGATCCGCACCACCTCGAACCCGATCTCGCCGACCGGCGGCGTGGTGTCGCTGCGTGGCAACCTCGCGCCCGACGGCGCCATCGTGAAGGTGGCGGGCCTCAAGAACCTGCGTTTCGTCGGGCCGGCCCGCGTCTTCGACACCGAAGAGAAGTGCTTCGAGGCAGTCGAGAAGCGGACCTACAAGGAAGGCGACGTGCTCGTCATCCGCTACGAAGGCCCGAAGGGCGGCCCCGGCATGCGCGAGATGCTGTCGACCACGGCAGCGCTCTACGGGCAGGGCATGGGCGACAAGGTTGCGCTCATCACCGACGGCCGCTTCTCCGGCGCCACCCGCGGCTTCTGCGTCGGCCATGTCGGCCCCGAAGCGGCGATCGGCGGCCCCATCGCCCATATTCAGGACGGTGACATCATCACCTTGGACGCCACGATCGGCGAGATTTCGGTCAACGTGTCGGAGGAAGAGTTTGCCCGGCGCAAGACGAGCTGGGCCCCGCGCGAAACCGAGTATGGCTCGGGCGCGATCTGGAAGTATGCCCAGCTGGTGGGCCCGGCGCGTTACGGCGCGCTGACCAACCCCGGCGCCAAGGGCGAGAAGGAGCAGTATGCGGACATTTAGGGCAGGAGCCCTTGTTTCCGTTGCGTTTTGGGCTGCGCTCGCGATTGCGGGCGTAGCCACCCCGGCTGCCGCCCAGGTGAGTGGCGTGCTGCCGTCGCTGCCGGCTGCGCCCGAGACGGCCGCCGATGCGGCGCTTGCCATGGCCAACCAGCTCGACGGGGCAGGGGGCGGCATTTCCAGCGCCGATCTGATCGCCGCGCTCGAGGATGCGGCGCTGGCCGGCCAGCCGATGGCGCTGTTCCAGCTGGGGCTGATGTACGAGAGCGGCGAGGGCGTCGACAAGGACCCGGTCAAGGCGTTCGGCTATTTCAGCCAGATCGCCGACGAGCATGCCGATACCGCCCCCAAGGGCGTCGAAGCCGATATCGTGGCGCAGTCGTTCCTCAAGATCGGCGAGTATTACCGCCAGGGCCTGCCGGAAGCCGGCATCCCCAAGAACGAGGCCTATTCCAACAAGCTGATCATGCACGCCGCGTCCTATTTCGGCGACGCCGACGCGCAGTACAAGGTTGGCGAGCTCTATCTCGACGACGCCGAGCTCGGCGACAATCCGCTGCAGAGCGCCCGCTGGCTCAACCTCGCGGCCCGCAAGGGCCATGCCGGGGCACAGGCCAAGCTCGGCAGCATGCTGTTCAACGGCGAGGGGATCGACGCCGATCCGATCGAAGGCCTGATGTGGCTCACCGTCGCCTCGCGCCGCGCTGCGGGCACTGTCGACGACAGCTGGATACACGACCTGCTCACCAACGCGATGTCCGTCGCGACGCCCGAGCAGCGCAAGCAGGCCGTCGAACTCGCCGACTCGCTCGGCACCCGCTTCGGCGGGCTGTAAGCCGTTCGCGGCGTGAGGGGCGTCAGCCCTCACGCGGGCTAACTGACAGCCTCGTTCAGCAGCAGTTCAGCCGCGAGGTGGCAACCATCGGGACAGTTAGCCCGTTGGTGTCCATCATGCGTTTGCCGATCATTCTCGCTCTCATCGTCGTCATCACGCTGCCCAAGGATGTCCGTGGGTTCGTGGACGATGTGTCTGCCCAGGCCCGCGTCGCGACGGCCTCGATCAGCCATTTCCTCGATCGCAACAAGGATGACGGCACCGTCAAGGTCGCTGAGGCGAGCGTCAGCAATGTGCTGAAGACGAAGCACGACACCGCCAAGAACTCGGTTGGCAATATCCGCTGAACTCACCGTTTGTCGGGCGCTTCGCCGGCAAACTTCACCAGCATGAGCGCCGACGCCTTTGCGAGCGCGAGATCCCGGCGATCGCTGAGATCGGCCTCGAACTGAGTGCAAAGCCGGCGATAGACGGCAAATAGTGGCTCGGCGCGGTAGCGCGCCTCCATCCGGACCACCGTAGCCTCGATCTCGGCCAGATCGGGCACGCTCGCCATCCTCAGAACGCGAAGTCGCCTTCGACCGGCACGTGGTCGCTGGGCTTGTCCATGCCGCGCACTTCGCGGTGGACGATAACGTCGTTGAGCCGGTCCGCCGCCTGCGGTGAGAGCAGCAGGTGGTCGATGCGGATACCGTCGTCGCGATCCCAGCCGAAGGTCTTGAAATCCCAGAACGTGTAGGACGGCTCGTCCGTAACCGCGCGGATCGCATCGGTCAGCCCCAGGTTGACGAGGGCGCGCCAGCGCTCGGCGCTCTCGGGACGGAACAGCGCATCGCCGACCCACTGCTTGGGGTTCTTGGCATCGATCGCTGCGGGGATGATGTTGTAGTCGCCGAGCAGGATGAACGGCTCCTCGAGCGCCAGGCGGCCTTCGACGAAGCTGTGCAGGCGATCCATCCAGCCGAGCTTGTAGGTGAACTTGTCGGTGCCGACCGGATTGCCGTTGGGCAGGTAGATGCAGCACACCCGCACGACGCCGCCCTCGACCGAGAACACGCCTTCGATCAGTCGCGACTGCTCGTCGCCGTCGTCGCCGGGGAGCCCCCGGGTGACTTCATCGAACCGGTGCTTGGACAGAATCGCAACGCCGTTCCAGCTCTTCTGGCCGTGCGTTTCGACATTGTAGCCGAGCGCCTCGATCTCCATGCGCGGGAAGGCGTCGTCGACTGACTTGATTTCCTGCAGGCAGACGATGTCGGGCGAGACGTCTTCAAGCCATTTGAGAAGAAGTCCCTGCCGAGCTTTGACACCGTTGATATTCCAGGTGGCGATGCGCATGCGGGGACTCCTTGGATGGCAGGAAAACCTACTTGCTGGCGAGCCCAGCGTAAACCGCGTCGCGGATGTCCTCGCGGAACGGCCCGTTGCAGCCCTCGGGTGCGACATTGGTGCACACCACGATCGACAGCTTGTTGGTGCGGTCGATGATCCAGTTGTGCCCCCAGGCGCCGCCCCAGTCGAGCGTGCCGACCGGGCAGGGGCTGCGTGCCGCCTTGGGATCATCGATCACGGCGCCGAGCAGGGTGAAGCGCTTGCCGGCGTCGGTGTCGCGCCGCGGCAGCGTGCCGATCTGGTTGCGGAACGCTTCGTCGACGGTCGCGGCTGAGAGGTGCGTGCCGCCATTGTAGACCTCGAGCATCTTCATGATGTCGTCGGCGGTGCCGCACGAGCCGCCGCCACCCGATTGCGGGGCATCGGCGCGGAAGATGCGATCGACCTGCCAGCCGGTGCCCTGCGAGTTTTCCTCGGTGATCCGCGCCGGCGGCGTCACCGGCGCTTCCGGCGGATTGCCATTGGCGTAGTTGGCGGCCACACGGGTGGCATCGGTCGGGGTGAAGCGCCAATCGACCATGTCGAGCGGGCCGGCGGCATACTTGACCACGGCGGCCTCGAGCGTCGAGCCGTTGATGGCGGCGATCACGCCGCCCAGCACGTCGATGCTGGTGCCGTAGCCCCAGGCGGTGCCCGGTGCGAAGGCGAGCGGGGCGCGCGCCAGCCGGCGAAGGTTCTCCTCGAGCGAGATGTAGGGACCGGACATTCCGGGCGCGACATCGGCCGGCGTGGTCTCGTAGGTCAGACCTGAGCTGTGGGCGAACAGCTGCCGCAGCGTGATCGGCCGGACCACGCCGTCGGGGCTCGCCGGGGTGAAATAGGGCAGGTATTTGCTGACCGGATCGTCGAGCTGAAGCAGGCCCGCTTCCATCATCTTGAGCGCCGCGGTGGCGACGATCGGCTTAGTCACCGAGGCGAGGCGGAAGATGGCGTTGCGCTCGAGCTTACGGTTGGCCTCGCGATCGGCCAGCCCGGCGGTGCGGGCGTAAATCTCCTTGCCGCCCTGGTTGACCAGGACGACGCAACCGACAATGCGGCTCACCAGCGCGGCGTCGATTGCCGCGTCAATTTTCGACTGCAAACTCATGAATCCTCCCCAGATTAGGAAGGACGCTAACGGTTTGGCGCGGCAAAATGCAAGCCGCCGAAATGCCTAACCGACCAGTGGATCAGGCGGGAGAGTCACGGTAAACGGCTTGCAGAATGTCGTCCCGGAACCGGCCGTCCGATCCCTCGAGCCCGGTATTGCTCATGGAAACGACGCTGAGGCCTGCGGCGGGATCTATGAACCAGTTGTGCCCATAGATGCCGCCCCACCGCACCATGCCGCGGGGAGCCGGGACGCCGGCGGCCGAGGGATCGTCGAGCCAGGCGCCGAACAGGCAGAATTGCCAGCCGGGTGAGACCGCCTGGGTCAACTGAGGGGTCTGGTTGGAAAGAGCAAGCTTCGCTGTCTCGGGCCGCAGGATCGCCCCGCCAGTGCGCAATGCCTCCAGCAGCCGCATGAAGTCGGGGCCGCTGCCGGCCGCTCCGCCACCGCCCGACTGAAAGGCCGCTGCATCGAAGATCCGATCGGGGTCGTAGCTTGTTGTGCTGCCCCAGGGATTGGGGATGGTGTGCAGCGGGCCCATCAGCTCGGGGCCATCGGCTCCGTCGGCGTAGGGGGCTGCCAGCCGCGATAGGTCGCGCACGGTGAAGCCCGTGTCGATCATGCCCAATGGGCCGGTCACATAGTGCTGGATTGCGTCTTCCAGCCGTCCGCCGACCAGGCGCCCGGCGACGTGGCCGAGAATGTCGATGGATGGCCCGTAAGCCCAGCCGGCGCCAGGGGCAAACAGCAGGGGCAGCGCGCCGATGCGCGCGATGATGGCGTCGTCGCCAAGCCGCCAGCGGTTCACGCCGGCTGCCGCCTCCGCCGGGGTGAGTATCGACGCGGTGGAGAGGCCGGAAGTGTGCGTGAGCAACTGCCGGATGGTGATGGTCGGCTGGGTCCCGTCGGCGAGGCGCGGCCGAAAGTCCGGCAGGTGATCGGTGATCGGCGCGTCGAGATCGAGCTTCCCGTCCTCGATCAGCGCGAGGATGCTCGCCGCCACGACCGGCTTGGTGAGGGACGAGAAACGGAAGATCGTGTCGAGCGTCATCGGACGCTGGCTTTCGCGATCCGCGAGGCCATGCGGGGCCTGGTAGACGAGTTCGCCGTGCCGGCAGACGATGATGACCGAGCCGACGATGCGCCGTGCATCGATCGCACCCATCGCAGCCGCGTCCAGCCGCTCAGACAAGTTCATGGTCTGCCTCCCCAATTCGGGGCGGACGCTAGCGACGCGATGCTAGCGAGGCAAGGCCGGCAACGCCTCCAATGATGGGTTCAGGCGACGGCGAAGCTGGTGCCGCAACCGCAGCCGGCGACAGCGTTGGGGTTCTTGATCTGGAAGCTCTGGCCGATCAGGTCATCGACATAGTCGATCTCGGCCCCGCCCATGAACTCGAGGCTGAGGGAATCGATCAGCACCGTGGCGTTGTCCTTGGTCAGCACCAGGTCGTCGTTGGCCGGGGTTTCCTTGCCCAGCTTGTACTCGTACTGGAAGCCGGAACAGCCGCCTCCCGCCACCACGATGCGCAGCACCGTGCCTTCGCCCTGTTTGGCGAGGATGCGGCCGATCTTCTTGGCGGCGCGGTCTGTCAAAATGACATTGTTCGGTGCTAGAGCAGCTTCAGACATCAGGTACCTTTCGGCCGCCCGGCATGGGGCAGCGCTGGAAAGCAAATCTAATATCGTTAGACGACGATGAAAAGGGTCTTGGCTGCATAATGGGTGAACGCGCCGCCTATGCTTCCGATCCCTCCGAGAGCCGCGGCCGGCTGTTTGCGCCGGGTTCGAGCCCGACGCGCTCGGAGTTCCAGAGGGATCGCGACCGGATCGTGCACTCCGCGGCGTTCCGCCGGCTGCAGCACAAGACCCAGGTATTCCTGCATCACGAAGGCCAGCACTACCGCACCCGGCTGACCCACACGCTGGAAGTCAGCCAGATGGCCCGCTCGATCGCCCGCGCCCTGGCGCTGGATGAGGATCTGGCCGAAGCGGTGGCGCTGGCGCATGACCTCGGCCATACCCCGTTCGGCCATGCCGGCGAGCGGGTGTTGCATGACAAGATGGCCGAGTGGGGCGGGTTCGACCACAACATGCAGGCGATCCGCGTCGTCACGCGGTTGGAGAACCGCTATGCCGAGCATGACGGGCTGAACCTCAGCTGGGAAGCGCTCGAGGGCATACTCAAGCATAATGGTCCGCTGACGGATCGGCAGGGCCGGCCGTTGCGCGCCGACAAGCCGTTGCCGCCGGGGCTCAACGACATCCCCGCCAGTGCCGACCTGATGGCCTGGAGCTATGCCAGCCTCGAGGCGCAGTCGGCCGCCATCGCCGACGACATCGCCTACAACTCGCACGATATCGACGATGCGCTGCGGGCCGGGCTGATCCGGCTGCCGGACCTCACGGATGTGCCGCTGGTCGGCCCGCTGGTGCGCGAGGTGCTGGAGCGCTGGCCAGACATCGAGCGAAGCCGGCAGGCGCATGAGGTGCAGCGCCGGCTGATCACGGTGCAGATCGAGGATGTGATCGCCGAAAGCGGCCGCGCCATCGCCGAGGTTGCCCCGCAATCGGCCGACGACGTCCGCAATGCCGGGCGCACGCTGATCCGCTTCTCGCGACCGGTGCACGACGCCGAGCAGGGGCTGAAGCGCTTCCTGTTCGAACGGGTCTATCGCAGCGAACAGGTGATGGGCCCGGTGCGACATAGCCAGACGGTGGTGGGCATGCTGTTCGACCACTATCTGGTCACCGGCGCCATGCCGGGGCGGTGGGGCGATGCGGTCCGCCATACCGCCGATCGCGCCGCCCGGGCCCGTGTCGTAGCCGACTTCATCGCCGGGATGACCGACCCCTACGCGCTGGAGCAGCATGCCCGGCTGTTTGACGGTGCGGGCCAGTTGCGGTAGGGGCAGCGCAGCCCGCCATATGCACCGGGTCATTCCCGCGAAAGCGGGAACCTCCGTTTCGGATGTTGCCGAGCCACCGCAAACAGAGTTTCCCGCTTTCGCGGGAATGACCTGGGGGGTAAGCCGACCCTGCCAATCATGGCACCCAAGAGACCAATATGAACGTCTTCGCGTTGTTTGCCGCCCGTGTCGCCGACGCCCTTACCGGGCTCTATCCCTCGATCAGCGAGGAAGCTCTGTCGCGCATCGTGGTCGAGCCGCCGCGAGACGCCGCGCATGGGGACCTCTCGACCAACGCCGCCATGGTGGTAGCCAAACCCCTCGGCAAGAACCCGCGCGAGGTGGCGACAGCGCTCGCCGAGCATTTCAAGGCAGACAAGGACGTGACCTCGGTGGAGGTCGCGGGCCCCGGTTTCATCAACTTCCGGCTCGCCACCCCGGTGTGGCACGAGGTGCTGAAGTCGATCGGCACACAGGGTGGCGACTTCGGCAAGTCGAACGTTGGCGGCGGCGAGCGGGTGAATGTCGAGTACGTCTCGGCCAACCCGACCGGGCCGATGCATGTGGGCCATACCCGTGGCGCCGTGTTCGGCGATGCGCTGGCCTCGCTCATGGCCTATTCGGGCTACGAGGTGACGCGCGAGTACTATATCAACGACGCCGGCAGCCAGATCGACACGCTGGCCAAATCCACCATGCTGCGCTACCGCGAGGCGCTGGGCGAGACGATCGAGATCCCGTCCGGCTTCTATCCCGGCGATTACCTGATCCCGGTCGGCGAGGCGCTGAAGGCCGAGTTCGGCGATGGCCTGCTCAAGAAGCCGGAGCCGGAAGCGCTGGCGCTTGTCAAGGATCGGGTGCTGGCGGCGATGATGGACCTGATCCGGGCCGATCTCGCCAAGCTCAACATCCACCACAACGTGTTCTTCTCGGAGCGCCAACTGCACGGGCAGGGCGGCGATATCGACACCACGCTCGACTGGTTGCGCGCGGAAGACATGATCTACCAGGGCCGGCTCGATCCCCCCAAGGGCAAGACGCCCGAGGACTGGGAGGATCGTGAGCAGACGCTGTTCCGTGCCACCAATTATGGCGACGATGTCGATCGGCCGCTGGTCAAGTCGAACGGCGCCTACACCTATTTCGCGGCCGATATCGCCTACCACCGCAACAAGTACCTGCGCGGCTTCAAGCACATGGTCAACGTGCTGGGCGCCGACCACTCGGGCTACGTGTCGCGGCTGAAGGCGGCGGTGAAGGCGGTGTCGCATGGCGCGGCCGATATCGACGTGCGCATCTGCCAGCTGGTGCGGCTGATGAAGAACGGCGAGCCGTTCAAGATGTCGAAGCGCTCGGGCGACCTGGTGCTGCTGTCGGATGTGGTGGAGGAGGTGGGCCCCGATGCCACCCGCTTCATGCTGCTCTACCGGCGGAATGACGCGGCGATGGATTTCGACTTCGCGGTAGTCAAGGAACAGACCCGCGACAACCCGGTGTTCTACGTGCAGTACGCGCACGCCCGGACGTACTCGGTGTTCCGCAAGGTCGCCGAGGAAATGCCTGAGCTCGACATATCGGTCGAAGCGCTGGCCAAGGCAGATATTTCCCTCTTGGCTTCTGAGGCTGATCTCGAACTGATCAAGGCGCTGGCGCAGTGGCCGCGTATCGTTGCTTCGGCCGCAAGTGCCCATGAGCCGCACCGCGTCGCGTTCTACCTCTATGAACTTGCGGCTGCGTTTCATGGCTTCTGGGCGAGGGGTAACCAGGATGTTGCCTTACGCTTTGTTAACGCCGATGATTCAATGCTGACTTCGGCCCGACTCGCCCTTGTCGGTGCCGTGCGTCAGGTGCTCGTTAACGGCTTGACCCTGCTTGGTGTTAGTGCGCCGGAGGAGCTTTCATAATTCCGGCGCATTGGTTGCTAGAGTGGCCGGCTTGCTCGGCGGGGGTCAAGGCGAGCACCGGGACCACGAGTTTAGGGGGCGCTGCTTTCAATGACAGCGAGACCGCAGCAGATGCCTGATGGCCAGGATAAATCCGACGACCTGATCGCCGAACTCGCCAAACTTATGGCGAACAACGCGCAGGGCGCCGAGCCGGAGGCCAAATCTGCGCCCAAGCTCGTCACGCTTGCCGATGCGACCAAGCCCGAAGGGCAGGGGCCCGCAATGGTTCGCATTCCCGGTATGGATGCGCCGGTTGCCGCAACGCCCACGCCGGCGCCGGTCGTCAGCGCACCAGTGCCGCCGCCGGCCGATCGGCCCCCGCCGGTCTCTCCGGGGGTGCTGCGGATTCCCGGCATGGATCAACCCGTCGCCGCCACGCCGGCGCCTGTTGTGACGTCACCGGTACCGTCGGTGGAACCCAAGCCCGCCGCGTCTTTCGATTTTGGCACGCTTCCCGCGGCTTCGACCAGTTTCAAGCCCGAGCCGATGGCCAATTGGCAGGATCGCGAGATTCCGAAGCCCGTGCCGATGCGGCCTGCGCCCACGGTAGCCGCTGCGCCGGTGGCGCCCCCGGTCGTGGATGTGCCGGCTCCGGCACGCTCGCCGGCGTTCGAGCCGACCAGGCCCGCTTCGTCGCAGCCTGATCCGATGGCTGAACTCGAAGCCGATCTGGCGCCCCCCATGAAAGCCGAAACAACGGTCGAATCGGAAGTGAAGGCGCCCGCGCCGCGGGTCGAGCCAAGCTTTGCTGCGCCGCGTCCGTCGGCGTCCGCGCCCGCGGCCACGTCCGTACCTCCGGCGTCGCCGATGGTTGCCGCCGCCAAGGCATCGGCTACCGATGACAGCTTCGATTTCGATTTCGGCTTCGCTTCCGAGCCGCCCGCACCGATTCCGGCTGCCGAGTCGCGCCCACAAGTCCGCGCTGCAGTCCCGTCGCCGGCAGCTGCCGTTCCGGCCCCTGCGGTTGCCGCTCCGGTGGTTCCCGCGGCATCGACCGGCGACCCGATCGCCGACCTGATCGCGGCGGAACTGGATTCCGTCGAGGCCGAAGTCGTCGAGGAGGCTAAGGTCGAGCAGCGGCCCGCGCCGGTGCAGCCGGCCGCCCGCAGTTTCCCGCTGCCGGGCAGCATGCCCGCGCCGCGTCCGCCATCCGGCCCGTCGCAGTTCCGCCCGCAATCGACGCCGCTTTCCGCAGCGCCGGCCACCCCGGCGCCGGTCTCGCGTCCCGAGGACCGCTTCGGAGTTGCTCCGGTGTTCGGGCCGACCAGCAAGGTGCAGGCGCCGCGCCCGCAGCCGCAGCCGGCCGCCGAGCGCGATCCGATGGATGAGATCGAAAGCCTGATCGGCGAAGCCGTTCGGGTGGAGCTCACCAGCGACAAGCCCGCCGCCCCGGCGCCGCAGGCTGCCGTGCCGCAGTCCGCTCCGATCGTGCCGCCGCTGACCACCGGGTTTGCGCCGCGTCGCGCCGCGATCAAGGATACCGAACCGCAGGTGCCGTCGGCCGAGGCCGCCATCCTTGCGGCCGCCGCTGCCAGCGGCGCCGAGGTTGGCCGCATCGACGGCGGCATGGCCGCCGAACAGCGGCAGAGCCCATACAAGCGTCCGAAGGCCAAGCCCGAGCGCCGCTCGGGTGGCATGCGCCAGTATGTCGGCATGGCCGTCGCCGGCACGCTGCTGCTGGCTGCCGGCTTCGGCCTCTATTGGGTGCTCGGCATGGGTCGTGGCACCGATGCCGATGCGCCGGTGCTGCAGGCTGATGCGACCCCGGTGAAGCAGACACCGCCGCCGACCACCAGCACGACCAACCAGCAGGGTTCGGTAGTGTTCAACGAGCTCGACGGCAAATCCGCCGCGGCCGCTGCCAACGAGCAGCTGGTATCACGCGACGATACCGCCGAAACCAGCGTCGCCGATGTGGCGCGCCCGGTGGGCGAGGGCGACGACGCAGCCAGCGAAAGCGAACTCGCCAACCGCAAGGTTCGCACCGTGACGGTTCGGCCTGATGGCACGATCGTTTCGGGCGACGAAGCCGTTGCCGGCAATGAAGAACTGCCGGTCGATCGTCCGGCCGTTCCTGATCTGCCGGGCGCCGACGTGCAACCTTCCGAGCTGCTCGCGGCTGTTCCCGACGCCGCCACGGATTCGATTGCCGCTGCAATCGACACCGGCGCCGATCCGGCCGTCGATCCGACGCAGGTCTCGGCGCTCACGCCGACCGGCCCGGCGCCGACCATCGACCCCAACATCGTGGCGCCGGTCCCGGTGGCCCGCCCGACGGATCGTTCGGTGCTTGGCGGCGGCTCGAACCAGCGGGTTGCCGATACCCAGCCCGCGCAGCCGGTTGACCTGGTTGAGGCCCCCGCAGCCCAGGCGCCACAGGCCAGCGGCAGTGGTCCCTATGTGCAGCTCAGCTCGCAGCCGACCGAAGGCGACGCGGCGTCGTCGTTGCGTTCGACGCAGAACCGGCTCTCTGGTCTGCTGAATGGTCGCAGCCTCGCCGTTCGGCAGGTCAATCTTGGCGCCAAAGGCACGTGGTACCGCGTGGTGCTGCCGGTCGATTCCTTCCAGGAAGCGACCCAGACCTGCGCCAGCCTCAAGGCCAACGGTGTCGATTGCGTACCGATCGGCGGTTGATCGACGCCCGCTGTTCCTTGACCTCGGTCTCGGTTAGGGACCAAGCTCGCGTGAGCTGGAGCTCGTTACCGTTTCGCTGAAACGACGACATGCTCCAGCCTTGATTTGTCGCGCTATCGAACCGGAATAGTCTGCAACTTTTCCTGATGGCGCTCTGGCGGGCAGGCGACGGTATGAGCGACACATCCTCCGATTGGTTCGCGGCGCCGGACGCGCCGCGCGACGACGAAGTGATGTATGTCGACGTCGCCGGTTATGAAGGCCCGCTCGACCTGCTGCTCGACCTGGCGCGCCGACAGAAGGTCGATCTCTCCCGCATCTCGGTCCTGGCGCTCGCCGAGCAGTATCTCGGCTTCATCGAGACGGTGCGTGAGAAGCGCATCGAGATCGCCGCCGATTACTTGGTGATGGCGGCGTGGCTGGCCTATCTCAAGAGCCGGCTGATGGTGCCGCAGGCGCCCAGCGACGACGAGCCCTCCGGCGAGATGATGGCGGCCTTGCTGCAGTTCCGGCTGAAGCGGCTCGAAGCGATGCGGAAGGCAGCGATGCAGCTGATCAACCGCCCGCGGCTCGGCCGGCAGGTGCATGCACGGGGACAGCCCGAGCCGGTGCTGGTGGAGCGGCGGAACCTCTGGGAAGCCTCGCTCTACGATCTGCTCAAGGCCTACGCGACCGGCCGGGAGCGCACCGTGCCGCAGGATTATCACCTGTTCGAGCGCAATGTGTGGTCGCTGCAGGAGGCGCGCGAGATATTGACGCGGCTGATCGGCGAAAACATGGACTGGGTGCCGCTTGACGCCTATCTGGATCAGTATCTGAGCAACCCCGAACAGCGGAAGACCGCGACGGCGTCGAGCTTTGCTTCGAGCCTTGAACTTGCCCGGCAGGGGCAAATAGAACTGCGCCAGACCCTGACCTTCGGCCCGCTGTTCATGCGGCGACGCCAGGATCCCAAGAAGCCCGCCGACGGAAAGAAGGCTGAATGACCGACGACGACCAGTTCGACGAGCATGGCGAGATCGCCGAGCGGAACCTTCGGGTGCTCGAGGCGATCCTGTTTGCGTCGGCAGAGCCGTTGTCGCCGACCGACATCGCCCCCTATCTGGGCGAGGATGCCGATGTGCCGGTGCTGCTCGAACGGCTGGCGCAGCGTTACACCGGCCATGGTGTGCAACTGGTGCGTCGCGGCAACAAATGGGCCTTCCGCACCGCCGACGATCTGTCGTTCCTGCTGCGCCGCGAGGAGACCGAGAGTCGCCAGCTGTCGCGGGCCGCGCTCGAAACCCTTGCCATCATCGCCTACCACCAGCCGGCCACCCGGGCCGAGGTCGAGGAGGTGCGCGGCGTCGCCAGTGGTGGCGGCACCTTCGACGTGCTGATGCAGACAGGCTGGGTGCGCATGCGCGGCCGCCGCCGCACGCCGGGCCGGCCGGTGACGTATGGCACCACCGAAGCCTTCCTCGATCATTTCGGGCTCGAGAGCCTTGCCGACCTGCCGGGGCTGGAAGAGCTGAAGGGCTCGGGGCTGCTGTCGAGCCGGCTGCCGCCGGCGTTCCAGGTGCCGCTGCCTTTCGATGGGCCGCTGCGCGACGACGAGGACCCGCTGGAGCCGGACGACCAGGGCGAGAGCGACCCGATCCAATGACCGATACCGAAGCAGTCGAGGACTGGGGCCCGCGCGGCACCGCCGGCGTTGCCTTTGCCGCGGCCCTGCGGTTCGACGGCGTCGATGTGACGCTGGGTGGGCGCCCGGTGCTGAGGAACTTCACGCTGGCGCTGGTGCCGGGCGAGATCGTGTGCCTGTTGGGCGAGAGCGGCTCGGGTAAATCGACCATCCTCAGGGTGGCGGCCGGCATCCAGCGTATCGATGGCGGCACCGTGAAGATCAACGACCAGATCGTCTCGGGCCCCGGCGTCCACGCCAAGCCGGACCGACGCGGCATCGGGTTGATGTTCCAGGATTTCGCCCTGTTTCCGCACCTGACGCTCTTGCAGAACGTAACCTTCGGGCTACGCAAGCTGGGGCGAACGGCGGCGTTGGCACAGGCGCGGCAGGCGTTGAAGCGCGTGGGCCTGGACGACCGTGAGGCGGATTATCCGCACCAGCTCTCCGGCGGGCAGCAACAGCGACTGGCGCTGGCACGATCGATTGCGCCGCGTCCGGGCATCCTGATGCTGGACGAGCCGTTCTCGAGCCTCGATGCGCGACTCCGCGAGACGGTGCGCAACGAGACGCTGGCGGTGCTGCGGGAAACGCACGCGACGACGATCATCGTGACGCACGATCCCGAGGAGGCGATGCTGCTGGGCGACCGCATTGCGCTGCTCCGCCACGGCAAGCTGGCGCAGATCGATACCGCGTCCGAGATCTACAACCGGCCGGTCGACCTCAACGCCGCCCGCTTCTTTTCGCCGCTGAGCGAGATCGAGGCGCGGGTGCAGGCGGGCAGGGTGGAGACGCCGCTGGGCCCGGTTCCGGCACCTCGGCATGCCGATGGTACGGTCGTGACGGTGGCGATCCGGCCGATCGGCTCGCTCGATGTGGCGACCGAAGGCCCCGGTGTTCCGGGCCGTGTGCTGGCCAAGCGCGATGCCATCGGTATCGACCTTTGTGAGGTCAGTGTCGCCGGGCTCGACCGGCCGATCCAGATCCGTCGCCGCGCCGATCGCAACCTTGTTGTCGGATCGGACGTATTCCTGACCCTTAACCCGGAACACGTCCTTGTGTTCGCCAAGGATTGAACCTATTTCTCTGCGCTAGTGTAAGCGTAGAGCATTCTTTCGGAGACCATCCATATGCACGCGCCAGGGATTTGGGGCATCATCGTCGTCGCCATCGTGGTGATCCTGCTGTTCGGACGCGGCAAGATCGCCGGGCTGATGGGCGAGGTTGCCTCCGGCATCAAGTCCTTCCAGAAGGGCATGCGCGACGAAGAGCAGAAGCCTGCTGCACAGATCGACGCTTCGACCACGGTCGAGCCGGCCCGCGAGACCGAAAAGGCCAAGGACGCCTGATCGTCTGACGGCCGCTCCCAGGAGCCAAAACTATGCTCGGCGTCGGCTGGACCGAAATGCTTGTGATCGGGGTCGTGGCCCTGATCGTCATCGGACCTAAAGAGCTTCCCGCTCTGATGCATCGGGTCGGCAAGTTTGCCGGAACGATCCGTCGCATGGGCTCGGACTTTCAGCGTGAGCTGAACAAGACCACCGGGCTCAACGAGATCGCCAATCTCCGCCAGTCGGTGACGCAGCCGCTGAAGGCGACGGCCGATGCGATCCGCAAGGAATTCAATACGACGACGGCAACCGGCGAGGTGAAGCCCTCCGGGGCGATCAAGCCAACGGATCCCAAGGTCGAAAGCGTGGTCGACGAGATCAAGGCCGCCGCCGGCATTGCCACTCCGGCAGCAGCCGCAGCCCCGGTCATGACGCCGATCGTGCAGCCGGCCGAGGCGCCCAAGGCGCCGGTAAAGGCTGCTCGTCCGGCCAAGATCAAGGCGCCGGCCGAGAGCAAGGTGGCGACTGCCGACATCGCTCCGGTGAAGAAGGCCGCCCCGAAGGCGAAGGAGCCGATCGACTCGCCGGCTCCGGTCGAGGCCATCGCACCGGCCAAGGCCACGCCTGCGAAGCAGGCCAAGGTCGACGCGATTGCGCCGGCGAAGTCTACTCCCGCCAAAAAAGCTACGGTCAAGCCAGCCAAGCCTGTTGCCAAGGCCGAGAGCGTCGGCGCCAAGCCGGCCGCGAAAGCTGCGCCGGCCAAGGCCGTCAAGCCCACCGCCGCTGAACCCGCCGCGGCCAAGAAGCCCGCAGCCAAGAAACCGGCTGCCGCCGCCAAGAAGCCGTGACCATGGCCGAACAGACCAAGCTCGAAGCCCCCAAAGACGCCGCCGCGGTCGAACAGGATGAGCTCGCCGGCAGCGAAGCGCCGCTGCTCGACCATCTGATCGAACTGCGCAAGCGGTTGATCCGCTCGCTGCTGGTGATCTTCGCGCTGCTGATCGTCTGCTTCTTTTTTGCCGGCACCATTTTCGACGTGCTGGTGCAGCCCTATCGCGAGGCGGTCGCCCCGGCTCCGGTGGAACTGATCTACACCGCGCCGCAGGAATTCTTCTTCACCCAGCTCAGCCTCGCCTTCTTCGGCGCGCTGTTCCTGGGCTTCCCCTACCTCGCCACCGAGGTCTACGGCTTCGTGGCGCCGGGGCTCTACAAGAAAGAGCGCCGGGCGTTCATCCCGTACCTGGTGGCGACGCCGGTGTTCTTCGTCCTGGGCGCGGCGATGGTGTACTTTGCGGTGCTGCCGCTTGCCATGCGCTTCTTCCACGCCATGGAGACCACCGAGATCACCATGCTGGTGAAGGTCTCGGAGTATCTGGGCCTGGCGATGACGCTGATCCTCGCCTTCGGCATCTGCTTCCAGTTGCCGGTGGTGCTGACGCTGCTGGCGCAGATCGACCTCGTCTCCTCGGCGACGCTGAAGAAGGGGCGCCGCTACGCCATTGTCGGCATCCTGGTGTTCGCCGCGTTCATCACGCCGCCTGATCCGGTCTCGCAGATCGGCCTCGCGCTGCCGATGTACCTGCTTTACGAGATTTCGATCCTCTCGGTCCGCTGGATCGAGAAGCGCCGGGCCGCGGCGCTGGCTGCTGCCGGAACCGAAGGCGAAGCGACCGAGGTCGAGAAGACCGAGTAGGGTGCTGCCGATCGGGCAGGGCGTCCTGTCAGGGACTTGCGCTCGCACCCCAATCCGGTAAAGCAGAGCCCTTCTCCCGCCGCAGGTCTCTCCATGCTCGATATCAACTGGATCAAAGCCAATCCCGCCGCGTTCGACGCTGCGCTCAGTGAGCGCAAGAATGTGCCGTTCAAAGCCTCCGAGCTGATCGCCATGGACGAGGCCCGCCGCAGCGCGATCGCCGCGGTCGAGGATGCACAGGCCAGGCGCAATGCGCTGTCGAAGCTGATCGGGCAGGCCAAGGCGCAGAAGGATGAGGCCAAGGCCAACGACCTGATGGCCGAAGTCGCGAGTCTGAAGGACGCGATCCAGGCCGGCGAAGCCACCCGCAAGGAAGCAGAGGAGGGGCTGCGCAACGCGCTGCTGGTGATCCCCAACCTGCCGCTCGACGAAGTGCCGCGCGGCGCCGACGAGGCCGACAACAAAGAGTACTTTGGCCTCAACGGCTCGCCGGCTACCGCGGCCAAGGCGCGGCCGGCGAAGCCGAGCTTCAGCTACAAGCCGAAGGAGCACTTCGAAACCGGCGAGGCCATGGGCCAGATGGATTTCGAAGTCGCCGCCAAGATCAGCGGCAGCCGCTTCGTTGTGCTGAAGAGCCACCTGGCGCGTCTCGAACGCTCGATCGGGCAGTTCATGCTCGACCTGCATGTCGACCAGCATGGCTATACCGAGGTGCAGCCGCCGCTGCTGGTGAAGGACGATGCGCTCTACGGCACCAACCAGTTGCCGAAGTTCGCCGACGACCTGTTCTTCACCCCGCATGGCGAGAGCCGGCTGGCGCTGATCCCGACGGCGGAAGTGCCGCTGACCAATTTCGTACGCGAGACGATCCTCGCGGAAGACGAATTGCCGCTGCGGCTGACCGCGCTGACCCCGTGCTTCCGCTCCGAGGCCGGTTCGGCCGGGCGGGACACGCGCGGCATGCTGCGCCAGCATCAGTTCAACAAGGTCGAGATGGTGGCGATCACCACGCCGGAAACCTCGGGCGACGAGCATGAGAAGATGCTGTCGGATGCCGAGGACGTGCTGAAGCAGCTGGGCATCCACTACCGGGTGATGATGCTGTCGACCGGCGACATGGGGTTCGGGGCGCAGAAGACCTACGACCTCGAAGCCTGGCTGCCGGGGCAGGACACCTATCGCGAGATTTCGTCGGTCTCGGTGTGCGGGGATTTCCAGGCGCGCCGCATGGATGCGCGGGTGAAGGGCAAGGACGGAAAAATCCGTCATGTTCACACGCTGAACGGCTCGGGTGTTGCCGTGGGCCGGGCGTTGATCGCGGTGATGGAAAACTACCAGCAGGAGGATGGCTCGATCGCCATCCCCGACGTGCTGCAGCCCTATATGAAGGGCCTTAAGTCGATCGGTGCGCGCTCGTGAGAATTCTCATCACCAACGATGACGGCGTGGACGCTCCCGGCATCGCGGTGATGCGCGAGATTGCGCTGACGCTCAGCGACGACGTGTGGGTGGTGGCGCCCGACGGAAACCAGTCGGGCGCGGCGCACCGCTTCACCTTCGGGCGCGAGCTGGGGGTCGACAAGCGCGAGGACCGGGTATTCTCGATCGTCGGCGGCTCGCCCGCCGACTGCGTAGTCGCCGGGATGACGCATATCTGTAAGGATCTGAGGCCCGATCTGGTGCTCTCGGGCATCAACAACGGCCAGAACCTGGGCGATATCCTCAACTGCTCCGGCACGGTGGCCGGGGCGCGCGAGGGGGCGCTGCACGGGGCGCTCGGCATCGGCATCAGCCAGGGCGTCGACTATGAGCGCGGCACCGAAATCGACTGGACCAACTCGCGCACCTATGCGGCGCGCGTGGTGAGTCAGCTGCTCCGCGAGGTGAAGAGCCGCGGCGAGGTGTATTTCAACGTCAACATCCCGTTCTGCGCACCCGAAGACGTAGCCGGCATCCGGGTGGTGCCGTTCCAGCGCTTTGCCCGTTCGCCGATGGCCTATTATCCGAGCGACAATGCCGGGAAGTTCTTCATCGCCATCCCCGAGACGCCCAAGCCGCTCGACGAAGGGCACGACTTCCGCCTCGCCATGCACGGCAACGCCATCACGGTGACCCCGCTGATGCTGCAGCACACGCATTACGAGATGGCTGGCCAGCTGGATGGGAAGCTGGGGCTGTAGGGCACCGCTCCTCGCTCCGCTCGGATCGCGCAACCTGCGGTTGCGATACCCCTCATCCGCCCTTCGGGCACCTTCTCCCTCAAGGGGAGAAGGCGATCACCTCCACAATCGCAGTCGGGACTCCCTTCTCCCCTTGAGGGAGAAGGTGGCGCGCGCCGGATGAGGGGTATCGCATCGCTGGCGATGCGCGCTTCGAGCGTTAGCGAGGAGCGATGTTGGTGTGGCCGCCCCTTAACCCTACCGACTCCTGAATCCCCCGCCCAATGATTTGAGCAAATTGCTTCGCATTTAAATCACTCTTTACCTTAACGCCCTAATCTCACGTCCATTGAGTACCTGCGTAGAGTGGACTGATGAGTAACCGCGTGACCGGTAAGACGTTTAGAACCGCCGCGATTGTGGGCCTGTTTGCAGGCGCCACTGCGCTCTCGGGGTGTAGCTCGCTGGGCGGCCTCGGCTTCGACAGGACGACGACCGGCTCGGTCAACGCCGCGGCGCCGATGTCTACAGCCCAGGCGATGCCCAAGACGCTCGTTCCTCCAGAAAACATTGGCGGTGGGTCCGGTCCTATGCTGGTCGGCTCCAACAATATGGGCGCTCGGCCCATGGCCAGCCAGCCGCTTGGCTCAGTATCGACCGAAGACTTGCCTGTGCTCACTTCATCAGCCAACGGAAGCAATCAGATGATGCCCGCTGCCCAGCCCCTGAGCCCGGTTCCGGCCACTACCACTCTGGCGTCCGCCCCGGCCTCGAACACCCTCGTCTCCGTCCCCTCCGACGCCTACGTACACGTTATCGAAAGCGGCGAGAGCCTCTACACCGTCGCCCGCCGCTACAACGTCACGGCACAGGCGATCATTCAGGCCAACGGTTTCTCGTCGCCCGACAAGATCTATGTCGGCCAGAAGATCGTCATCCCCGGCAAGGCCTCGACGCTGATGGCGCTGGGCCCCAAGGGCGGCGCCAAGCCGGAAACAACGCTCGGCGCGCCGCCGTCGAACCTTGCCGCGCCGAAGCCCGTTGCCGTGGCATCGATCGAGCCCGAGACCAAGATTCCGGCCGCGACCGTCAAGCCGCTGGCGCCGACCAACGCAGCCCCTGCCGCCGTGGCCGATGCGCAGCCGTTGCAGCAGCCCAAGACCGAACCGGTGCTCTCGGGCGCCGACAAGTTCCGCTGGCCGATCTCGGGCCGCGTGATCACCGACTTCGCCAATTCCAAGGGCACGGGCATCAATATCGAGGCGCCGGAAGGCGCAGCGGTCCGCTCGGCCGAGAATGGCCAGGTGATCTATGCCGGTTCGGGCGTCGAGGGGTACGGCAACCTGATTCTGATCCGCCACCCGAACGGTTATGTCTCGGCCTACGCTCACCTCAAGGACATGAACGTCGCCAAGGGCACCGTGGTGAACCGCGGCGACAATATCGGCACCGCCGGCAAGACTGGCTCGGTATCGAAGTCGCAGCTGCACTTCGAGCTGCGCAAGGGCGCTACCCCGGTCGACCCGCTGCCGCTGCTGGCGAGCTGAGACCAGGCACAGAATTGACCAAGGCCCCGGAGCGATCCGGGGCCTTGTGTTTTTGAGCGACAGCCTGGAGGCCGGCGTGGGGGGCCGCTTGAGCCGGCGCTTCAGTCAGGCCGCAAACGCCCTGATCGAGTGCCGGATCTCCAGCGGCTTGGCTGGGTCGAGATCGACCCAGGTCTTGATGCCGCGCTGGTTGATCGGGTTGGGGCCGGTCGAGACGTCGGTGTGGAGGTCGAAGGCGGAGGCGAGGGGTTCGAGGCCGACGGCGCGGAACTGGCCGTTCCAGGGCTCACCCTTGATGCCGCCATCGGTGTGCCAGATCATCAGCGTGGGCAACAGCTCGCGGTCCCAGTCGAGCTCGAAGCCCATGCCTTCGTCGAGATAGGTGCCGGTGAGGGGGCCGCGGGCGCCGCAGAGCTGCACGTTCTTGTCGGTGCGGGGGGACAGCGGAACGTGAGCCATGTCCACCCTGGCGCCGTTCCTTGGCACCGAGCTCAGGCTCTCAAACTCCTGCGGGTCGCCCTCGGCGGTTTGGCCGGGGTGGGTGAGGCCGAAGTCGAAATCGAGCTTCAGCTCCAGCCGTCCGGGATTTTCCGGCATGCGGAAATTGGGGTGGAGGCCAGCCGAGATCGGTGCCTTGTGGCGAGCGAAGATGCGCATGACGAAATCGAGCGCCGGTGCGTCCTTACGGGCAGTGATGACGCGCTCGACCTTGCGCACGACGGAATCCGGGTCGTAGTCGAGCGACAGCGTGACACTCTCATCGTCGCCGCCGACGATAGTCCACTCGCGATGCGCCACAGGACCGTGGATGGTGCCGGTGGCCGGCTGGCCGAGCAGGCTCCCCCATTCGGGCAGGTTCGGGCCGGCGGTGCGCCCGCCAGTGCCGAAGGGGAGACCGACGAAATCGCCGGCCAGCACGCGCAGGTGCCCTACTATCGCAGGATCGTCGACGGTGCCGAGCCACGGCGCCCGGGCGAACGGTTTGAACGGCTTGCCGTCAACCAGGAAGGTGGCGTCGGCCAGCATGGCAGCCGTACTCAGGATGGTCGCCTCGCCGTGCGACCATCTCAACTTATGCGACAGGCTCATTATTCCCCTCAGTCCTCGTCGTCGAAACGCGGGCGCATTCGTTGCAGCTACGAGGCTGCGCCGCAAGCCGCGGGAACAGGGAAATAGGTATCAGCCGACCAGCACCGGGCGGCTGCAGGTGGCGCTGTAGACCCGTACATCCGCCTCACCGATACCGACGCCGAGGACGTCGAGCACGCCGAAGATGGTGCTGTCGAGCACCGGCGCCAACGGCGCCACCAGGGCGCGCACCGCCGTCTCAATGACGGCGTCGGTGGAGAGGCCGATCCCCAGCACGTCGACATCGATATCGAGCCCGTCGAGCAGCGATTTCGACAGGCTGCCGACGATGGTGTGGTTGGTGGCGGTCTTCAGCGTCCCCTGCTTCACATCCTCGCTGGAGAAATTGAGCAGGATCGGCGAGGTCTCTCCGATGACGACGGCGGCGCGCGCCTTGATCTTCAGCAGCAACGGGACAGAGAGGATGGTGGCCTGCTCGACCACCGGGAAGGCGCTGAAATCGGTGAAGCTGGCGCCCGAGAGGTTGCCGATGGCGAGGCGCGCCGCTCCCGGCAGCACCTCCACCACGGCGGTGCCGGTCGGTTTCCCGAAGGCGGGGCAGGAGACTGAGCGGATCCGCGCTTCGGCATAGGCGACTTCGACATAGATCGGCAGGGTGACGCCGGCGCCGAGCAGCACGGCGCTGCCGAGCAGCTTGACCGTCAGCTTGAGGCGGGTCTGTGCAGTGCGGGCGATGGCGCCTTTTTCTCCGACCCGATACCAGGCGTGCTGCGGCGGCTCGCCGATGGCGACGCTGAGGGCGATGCTGGTGAGGCCGGGCAGGGTGGCGCCGACATTGAGATCGATCTGCTTGCCCTTGCCGGCGATCACCGCGGCAGCGTTGAGCAGTTCGAGCGCCGAGAGGCCGGCGAAGTAACCGGCCTCGCTGCCCACCGGTTGCGTCGACAGTGAACCGATATCAAGCAGCTTGAGCAGTGGGATCGCGCCGGTGTCGGCGATGGTGGTGGAGAGCGTGGTGGCGGCGGTCTTGGCGGTGCCGGTAAGCACCCTCGCCAATGCGCCGGCAATGGCGCCGCGGGAGGCCGAGGCCTTCAGCACGTCGCCATAGGTGACCGCCGAAAGGTTGAGCTGCTGGTTCAGCGCATCGAGGAAATCGAGAAGGTCCACCTTGGCATCGAGCAGGGCGTTGTAGCTCATCACATCGAGTGTGGCGGAGGTGCCGAGCAGACTTTTGAGTAAGGCGTTGGCGACGCCGCCGTTGAGTGAGGCTAGGCGGGAGCCCACCGAGAACGCCGCCTGTGGGTTGGCTGCTGCCAGTGCAGCGACCGAGATTTCGGGCGGCGACTGCCAGGGCCGAGCGAGCAGCAGCGTACCGATCTTGCGATAGGTCACCTGCACGGCGTTGGGCGGCGAGCCGCCGGGCGAAAAGCGCGCCGATACCGACAGCTCCGGCGCTCCCTTGTAGTGCCCGGTGACCACGTGCACCGGTCGCGACGAGCGGATCTGGATCGTGGGGTCGTCGATGCTGAGGGTGCGGCCGATCAGCCCGTTCGCCTGGAAGGTCCTGAAGGCGGTATCGAGTGCCTTGCTGGGGTCGGTTGCCGCGGCGATGGCGGCGAGGTCCGCCACCGATTGCGCCTGCCGCCGTTCGAGGTAGAGCGAGCCTTCGTCCACGGCAAAGGCCCCGGCGAGCATCACGACCGGCAGGAGCAGCGCGAACATCACCGCGATATTGCCACGCTCCTCGCCTCGGAAGCGGCGGAAGGACTTCATATGCCACCGAGCCGGATGGTCGAGGTGTAGCTGATGATCTTGTCCGGCAGCGGCACCGGCAGCGCCCAGATCGGCAGTTGCGAGGCGTCGTAGGTGACGGTGACCTTGTACTGGTTGGGATCGCTGGCATCGTCGCCGATAGTGAAATCCACCTCGTCCGGATCGATGAAGACGTAGCCGCCGGCGTTGTTCTCGATGAATGTCGTAACCAGGGTGTTGCGCTCGGTGGCGCTGAGACCGGCAATCGAGGTGCGGGCGGCGTCGGCGGCGATCTGCTGCACCGAGTTGGCGGCGCCGAAATAGATGCCGTAGGCGAGGACGCCGACGATCATCAGGATGAAGACCGGAGCAATGATCGCAAACTCGACCGCCGAGGCGCCCCGGTGGTCGTCGGCGAAACGCTTGAGGCCACGAAGTGGCGACACGCCATGCAACTGGCCGTCTCGATGCCCTGGCATTCGGGTACCCCACAAATGGCCGCCACCCTCCTGGGTGGGACGCTCGGCCGGTCATCTCAGGCGTTCGAAAACCTGGGCCCGAGGTGACGAAATACGAGATTAGTCAAATAGAGATAAGTATAGGCAAGATAAGTGGAATTCCCGTGAGCAATGCGCAAACGCCGTACTGGCAACATCTGCGCGTGGGGTGGCGCGGAGTCGCTTAGCAAAGTACGCGGTAATGCTTAGGGTGGGCGGCGAGTGGCGAGGAGCGAATAGAAGAGTTGCGAGGGGGACCTGGCTTGGTAACCGGCTACTCGCTACTCGCTACTCGCTACTCGCTACTCGCTTACTCGCTCGGGTTCTAGATCGCCTTACCCTGTTCGCCGGCCAGCGCGCGGACGAACTGGATGGCGACGCGGCCGGAGCGCGCGCCGCGGGTCATCGACCATTCGACGGCGCGGGCGCGCAGCGTTTCGTCGTCGATCACGAGCCCATATTCGTCGCAATAGCCGCGGATCATTGCCAGATAGGTCGGCTGGTCGCAGTTGTGGAAGCCCAGCCAGAGGCCGAAGCGATCCGACAGCGACACTTTTTCATCGACGGCTTCGCCCGGGGTAATGGCGGTGGAGCGCTCGTTTTCCACCATGTCGCGCGGCATCAGGTGACGGCGGTTGGAGGTGGCGTAGAACAGCACGTTTTCGGGCCGGCCCTCGAGGCCGCCATCGAGGATGGTCTTCAGCGACTTATAGCTGGTCTCGTCCTTGTCGAAGCTCAGGTCGTCGCAGAACACGATGAAGCGGGCGCTCTCCTCCTTCGAGATGAGCCGCATCAGCCGGGGCAGGGCCTCGATATCCTCGCGGGCGATCTCGATGAGGATCAGCCGCTTGATGGCGGAGCCGCCAAGCCCGTTGATGTGGGCGTGCACGGCCTTGACCAGCGAGCTTTTGCCCATGCCGCGGGCGCCCCAGAGAAGCGCGTTGTTGGCGGCATAGCCGCGCGCAAACTGCAGGCTGTTCTGCAGCAGGATCTCGCGCACGTCGTCGATGCCCTTGAGCATGGCGAGCGGCACACGCGACACCTTGGGTACCGGGATGAGCGCATCTGCCGTAGCGTCCCAGTGATAGGCGTTGGCGTCGGTGAGGGCGGGGGCCGGAGTGCCGGCGCCGGGCTTCATGGCTTCGAGCGTATCGGCGATGCGGGCGAGGGCCGCCGCGATGTCGGCGGAATAGTCGGTGGTCATATGGGCGAACTCCCGGGTACGCCCCCGTTTTGACGCAGCCCGATTGGCTTTGCAATCCTTGTGCACGGCCTCTATATTCCGGCCGATTTTTGCCGGGTTGGACTGTCCAGCGCCGGAGACCGGCCCTATATGGGTCAACAACGGCCATCCGTCGTGCCGACAGCCACTATGCAAGGAGCTTCTTAATGTTCGTGACCCCCGCCTTCGCGCAAGCCGCAGGCGCTGCCCCCTCGATGGGCGCCGGTGATCTGCTGATCCAGTTCGCCCCGATCCTGCTGCTGGTCGTGATCTTCTGGCTGCTGATCTTCCGTCCGCAGCAGAAGCGCATGAAGGCGCACCAGGCGATGCTGTCGTCGATCAGCCGCGGCGATACCGTGGTCACCTCGGGCGGCCTGGTGGGCAAGGTCACCAAGGCGGTCGATGGCGAAGACCTCGAGGTCGAGATCGCCCAGGGTACCCGCGTCAAGGTCACGCGCGGTGGTATCTCGGACGTCCGCTCCAAGTCGACGCCAGTCAACGACAACAAGGCTTCCTGAGCCGTCTCCATTTCAGCCGGCCCAGCAAGTGGGCCGGCTGACGCATTTCTGACATAGACGCGGAGCCACTGGGCTCCGTTTGCCCTGACGCAGCTTGCTGCTCCCACGGGCACCATACAGGACCCAAGTTCCGACCATGCAGTCATCGCCAATCCGGTCAGCCATCATCGTCATCGTTGCGATACTTGGCATCCTGTTCACCATCCCGAGCTTCCTGCCCAAGGATATCCTCGCCAACTGGCCGGGCTTCCTGCCCAAGCAGACCGTGGTGCTCGGTCTCGACCTGCAGGGCGGCTCGCACCTGTTGCTGCAGGTGAACCGTGAGTCGATCATCACCGAGCGGATCAAGACGCTGCGCCGCGACGTGCGCTCGGCGCTGGCCAATGACAACGGCATCGGCAACCTGATCACCACCGGCCCGGACTCGATCACCATCGAACTGACCGATCCGACGCAGAAAGCCGCCGCGATGACGGCGGTGCAGAAGCTGCAGAACAACGTGTCGAGCAGTTTCGGCGTCGGCGGCGTGCCGGAACTGGCGTTCTCCGAGACGCCGGATGGCAAGATCGTGGTGTCGCTGACACCCGAGGGCGTCAAGGAGCGGATGTCGTCGCTGGTGGCGCAGTCGATGGAAGTGATCCGCAACCGCGTCGACGAAGTGGGCACCACCGAGCCGACGATCCAGCGCCAGGGGCAGGACCGCGTGCTGCTGCAGGTCCCTGGCTTCGAGGACTCCGAGCGGCTGAAGAAGATTGTCCAGCAGACGGCGCGCCTCACCTTCCACCTGGTCCACCCTTCGATGACCGCGGCGCAGGCCGAGGCGCAGGGCATCCCGTCGGGCTATTTCATCCTGCCGAGCGCCGATGGCGGCAGCGAGTTGCTGAACGAGAACATCGAGCTCGGCGGTGAATCGCTGACCAACGCACAGCCCGGTTTCGACCAGCAGACCTCGCGTTCGGTGGTGAGCTTCCAGTTCGACACCCGTGGCGCCATCACCTTCGGCGAAATCACCTCGAAGAACGTCGGCAAGCGCTTCGCCATCGTGCTCGACAACCAGGTGATCACCGCGCCGGTCATCCAGCAGCCGATCACCGGCGGCTCCGGCCAGATCAGCGGCAACTTCACCCCGCAATCGGCCAACGATCTCGCCGTGCTGCTTCGCGCCGGCGCGCTGCCGGCCAGCCTCGACGTGGTCGAGGAGCGCTCGGTCGGCCCCAGCCTCGGCGCGGACTCGATCCGCGCCGGCATCACCGCCGGCGCGGTGGCCTCGGTGCTGGTACTGGCCTTCATGGTCATCGCCTACGGCATGTTCGGCGTGTTCGCCAACGTAGCGCTGATCCTCAACATCTTCCTGATCCTCGGCTCGCTGTCGGCCATCGGCGCCACCCTGACGCTGCCCGGTATCGCCGGTATCGTCCTGACGATCGGCGTCGCGGTCGACGCCAACGTCCTGATCTACGAGCGCATGCGCGAGGAGCAACGGGCCGGCAAATCGATCCTTGCCTCACTGGACGCGGGCTTCCACCGCGCCTGGGGCACCATCATCGACTCCCACCTGACGCAGCTGATTGCGGCGATCGTGTTGTACTTCCTCGGCTCGGGCCCGATCCAGGGCTTCGCCGTGACGCTGGCGCTGGGCATCCTGACCTCGCTGTTCACCGCCTACACGGTGACCCGCTTCTTCATCGGCATCTGGTACCACTGGAAGCGCCCCAAGACGCTGCGTATCCAGCATTTCCGCTTCATCCCCGACGGCACCAAGATCGACTTCATGAAGATGTCGCGCAATGCGATCATCCTCTCGATCGTCCTGACGGTGCTTGCCATCGGCACCGCCTATTTCAAGGGCTTCAACCTGGGCATCGACTTTGTCGGCGGCTCGGCCATCGAAGTGCAGCACACGGCCGAAGGCGACGCTGACCCGGCGCGGGTGCGAGAATTGCTCGATCCGCTGAACCTCGGCGAAGTGCAGGTGCAGAGCTTCGGTACGACGCAGGACCTGCTGGTCCGCATCCAGTTGCAGGAGGGCGGCGACGCTGCCCAGCAGGCGGCGGTGCAGGAAGTCACCAAGACGCTGGCCACCGAAAACTACGAGGTCCGCCGCACCGAAGCGGTGAGCGGCACGGTGTCAGGCGAACTGGCTTTCAACGGCACTATTGCGGTGCTGGTGACGCTGGTGGCGATCCTGATCTACGTGTGGTTCCGGTTCGAGTGGCAGTTCGGCCTCGCGGCGGTGACGACGACGCTGCACGACGTGATCATGACCGTCGGGTTGTTTTCGATAACCGGGTTGGAGTTCAACCTCAGTTCGATTGCGGCGGTGCTGACACTGGTCGGTCTATCACTCAACGAAACGGTGGTGATATCCGACCGCGTTCGAGAGAACTTACGAAAATACAAGAAGATGTCGGTGGCCGAGATCATCAACCTCTCGATCAACCAGACGATCGTCCGCACCTCGCTGACGCAGTTCACCGTGCTTCTGGCGCTGTTCCCGCTGGTGTTTTTCGGCGGCGAGTCGATCCGTGGCTTCACCATCGCCATGACCTTCGGCTCGATCTTCGGCATGTATTCCTCGATCTTCATCGGCGGCCCGATCCTGATCCATTTCGGGCTCAAGCCGCGCAGCGAGATGGAAGAAGAGAAGGAAAAGAAGGCCAAGGCGAACAAGCGCGCCGACGGCGCCGCGGTTTGATCCGTGGTTGAGCGCGGGGAGGGGTTCTATCCCCGGCAAGTCCCCATCGACGCCTATGGCAATGGCGGTTTCCGCTTTGCCGGGCTGTCGCATCGCGGCTCGCTGCTCTGCCTCCCCGGCGGCATGTTCGCCTGGGAGGCGACGCTTCCCACTGAGGTGACGCTCCAGAGCCTTCAGGCCGTGCTGGAGGCCGCCGATCAGCTCGATGTGCTGCTGATTGGGCTCGGCGGCGATATCGCCGGGCTCGACCCCGCGGTGCGTGCCGCGCTGAAGGAGCGCCGGGTGATCGTCGAGGCGATCGCCACCGGGGGAGCAGTCCGCACCTACAACGTGCTGCTGGCCGAAGACCGCGCTGTGGGCGCGGCGCTGCTGGCGGTCGAGAGCGCCCGATGAGCGAAGATGCCGGGTATGTCGCGAGCTTCCTGCGCGACGCCGACCGCGACCGCTACTTCGCGACGCTGCTGCTGAAGGAGCCGGAGCGGACGGCGATCCAGTCGCTCTATGCGTTCAGTGCCGATGTGGCGTCGATCCGTGACCGGGCCCGCGAGCCGACGGCCGGAGAAATCCGACTGCAATGGTGGGCCGATGCGCTGAAGGGGACGGGGCACGGCAATGTACGCCAGAACCCTCTGGCGGCGGCGCTGCTCGACGCGATGTCGCGCTATGGGCTGCCGAGCGGACCGTTGCTCCGGCTGGTGGCGGCACGGCGCTTCGACCTCTACCAGGACCCGATGCCCGATGTGGCGAGTTTCGAAGGCTATGCCGGCGAGACCGTCTCGGTGCTCTACCAGCTCGCGGCGATGGCGCTGAACGGTGGCACCGAAATCGAGACCGGCGATGCGGCCGGGCATCTCGGCGTAGCGCACGCGTTGGCGGGCCACCTGCGTGCCTTCGGCTTCAACGCCTCGCAGGGGCGGATCTTCCTGCCGATGAACATTTTTGCCGCCAATGGCGTGACTGATGGCGAGATCCTTGCCGGCGCGGAGAGCGAGGGGCTGTTCGCGGCGCTGGGGCAGGTGAACGATCTGGCGGCTGAACATCTGGGCAAGGCCGAGGCGGCCATATCGGCGCTGCCGACACACCTGCGGCCGGCTTTCGCGCCCGCGGCGTTGATCGGGCGGGACCTGCGCCAGGCCGCGCGAAACCGCACGCCATTTGCGGCAACAACCGCGATAGCTGACTGGCGCAAGATCCTTGCAATGTGGTGGTGGTCGGCGCGTCGCGCATGACGGCGCTGGTGGCCGGTCCGAGAATCGCCATCATGGCCCGTCAGGCATAGCCTCAGGGGATGAGGGCGCGATGGGTTTCAGGGCGTGGTTGGAGAAGCAGGCTCCGGATTTCCTGCTGACCTGGCAGCGGTTCTGGTTTGCCATCCTCCTGGCGCTCGCCAATACGCTTGTTGTCATCGGGGCGCTCAATCAGGTCGCTTGGCTCCAGCATGAGCAGTGGATGCGCGCCGCAGCCGGGCTGGCGACAGGCGCCGTGCTTGCCGTGGCCGGCGTCTATTTCTCCGAAAGTCGTCCGACGGCGCGGATCGCTGGGCTGCTGCTGAGCTATGCGCTGCCGCTGGCGGCGATCGGTGCGTTCCAGGTAACGGATACGGCCTGGATCGTGCCGTGGGCGCTGCCGGCGATTTCGCTGCTCTGGCTTTCGGTGTCGCCGTTCACGCGGATCGAGCGCGGGGCGCCGCGGGCCGAGCAGCAGGATCGTTTCTGGTGGGTGAACCAGCAAGCCATCGCCACCGCGGTGATCGCAGCGGCTGCGGCGCTGATCATCGGGCTCGGCATCGCGGCGATCGAGCGCTCGCTGTCCATCCTGTTCGGCCTCGAGACCGGGCAGATCTTTTACAACACGGTGCTGCCGTTCGTCGGGCTGTTCCTGGCGCCGGTGTACTGGCTGGCGACGCTGCCCAGGCTGTCGTCCTATCGGGCCGGCGAGCTCGACCGGGTCGACTTCCTGCCGTTGTCGATCGGCTTCATCGGCCAGTTCATCCTGGTGCCGTTGCTGGTGATCTATGCGCTGATCCTCGTCGCTTACGCGGCACAGATCGCCATCACCCAGAAGCTGCCGCAGGGGATGATCGGCTGGATGGTGCTGGGGTTCGTGGTTACCGGGGCTGCGACCTGGCTGATCGTCCATCCGGCCTTCATGCGATCGCGACCGCTGGTGCGATTATTCCGCGCCTGGTGGTTCTGGCTGACGCTGGCCCCGCTGGTGCTGTTCTTCATCGCGGTGTGGGTGCGGGTGGATGCCTATGGGCTCACCGCCGAACGTATCCTGCTGCTGGCCGGCGGCGTCTGGGCCGCATTGCTGGCATTGGTGTTCATCGTCGGGCGGGGCGACATCCGGCTGATCCCGGCGCTGGCCGGAGCGATCCTGCTGCTGCTCTCGGTGGGGCCCTGGAACTACAGCTATCTGGCGCAGAGCACCCAGGCGCTGCGGCTCGAGGCGCTGGTGATGAATGCCGGCGCCGACAAATCCGCCAGCCCGCCGCGCGGCGACTGGAGCGCCGAGGAGATCGCCGAGGCGCGCGGGATCATCGATTACCTTACCGGCTCGCGCGAGGGTCAGCGCGCGGTGCGCGAGGTGATGGGCAAGTATGGCGTGACCTGGGACGCCGCGCAGGATGGCTCGTACGTGGTGCTTGAGGCGCTGGGGATCAGTCAGCCGTCAACGGATGGCGACCCGCGCCTCGCGACCCTATTCCGCGATTTCGACGGTGCGCCGGTGGACGTGACGGCGACTCCGTACCTGATCCGCCCGGTCGGGCTCTACGGCGACACCGCGGTTGCCTTGCCACCGCTGCGCTTCGTCATGTCCGGCGGCGCAGTTCGGGTCGGCCCGGCAGGCAGCACCGACGAGGATCTGCAACCGCTCGACCTTACGGCCTGGCTGGCCCGGCAGAGCAGCGGCTTCCTCGTCACGCCGTGGATCGACTTCACCGTCGCAGGCCGGGGCTACCGGTTGGTGCTGCAGTCGGCAAGCTTCGATCGCGGCGAGAGCGATGCAGGCCCCTACGTGCTGAACGGTCTCGAGGGCCAGTTGTTCTCGGCCGTGGTCCAATAGGATTGGCCCCGGCCCTGCGCCGGGGTGCCCCTGTGGTTGGGGACGAATTCCTTCAGGCCCACGCCATGATGTCGTCGAGCGCCCGGGAGGTGATCGCCTCTTTCTTGGCGATGGTCTTTTCGGTCGATTTCCAGCGACCGACATGGCCTTCGGGCTTGGTGATCGATACCGGCGGGAACAGGCCGAAATTGACGTTCATCGGCTGGAAGCTGCGGGCGCCGGAATAGGCTTCGGCCTCGAGGTGGCCGCCGGTGATGTGGTTGATCAGGGCGCCCATTGCCGTGGTGGCGGGCGGGATCGCCAGGTGCTCGCTGCGAGCGTCGGCGGCGGCCATGCGGCCGGCCATCAGGCCGACGGCGGCGCTCTCGACATAGCCCTCGACGCCGGTGACCTGGCCGGCAAAGCGCAGCCGCGGCATGGCCTTGAGCTTGAGGTCCGGCCCCAGCACCTTGGGCGAGTTGAGGAAGGTGTTGCGGTGCAGCCCGCCGAGCCGGGCGAACTGCGCGTTCTCGAGGCCGGGGATCATGCGGAAGATTTCGGCCTGGATGCCGTAGCGCATCTTGGTCTGGAAGCCGACCATGTTCCAGAGCGTCCCCAGCGCATTGTCCTGGCGGAGCTGCACGATGGCATGGGCCTTCACCGTCGGGTTGCGCGGGTTGGTGAGGCCGACCGGCTTCATCGGGCCCCAGCGCAGGGTGTCGCGGCCGCGTTCCGCCATCACCTCGATGGGCAGGCAGCCATCGAAATACGGCACCTTCTCCCAGTCCTTGAACTCATGCAGCGGGGCGCTGATCAGCGCATCGACGAAGGCATTGTACTGCGCTTCGTCCATCGGGCAGTTGAGGTAATCCTGACCGTTGCCCATCGGCCCGACCTTGTCGTAGCGCGACTGCGCCCAGACGATGTCGTGGTTGATCGACTCGTAGTGGACGATCGGCGCGATGGCGTCGAAGAAGGCGAGAGAGTCCTCGCCGGTGAGCTGCTGGATCGCCTCGGCGAGGGCAGGGGAGGTCAGCGGCCCGGTGGCGACGACGACATTCTGCCATTCCGCAGGCGGCAGCCCGGCGACTTCACCGCGCTCGATCGAGATGTTCGGGTGGTTGTGGATGGCGGCGGTGACCGCATCGGAGAACGCATCGCGATCGACCGCCAGCGCACCGCCGGCCGGCAGCTTGTGCGCATCGGCGGCAAGCATGATCAGCGAGTTACAGCGGCGCATCTCTTCATGCAGCAGGCCGACGGCATTGTGCTGGTGATCATCGGACCGGAAGCTGTTGGAGCAGACCAATTCGGCAAAGCCTTCGGTCTGGTGCGCGTCGGTCTTCTGGGTGGGCCGCATCTCGTGCAGCACCACCTTGGCGCCGGCCTCGGCGGCTTGCCAGGCGGCTTCCGAGCCGGCGAGCCCGCCGCCGATCACATGAATGGGTTCGAGGTGTTTTGACATGGGCGCCAGATAGCAATTGGGGCGGGGCTGCGCAACGTTCGGGGCAGCGCCTTCGCCATCACGCATCGGCGACCATCGGCGCGACGGAGCGACCCGGACGACACGGGGACGTGTGTTACCCGCCACATTCCTCGGTGCTAGAACTTGAAGCGGCCGGGTCGCCCCCCCTCGGCGACGCGTTTTCCCACTCTGTCACGGTCCGGTCCCGGACAGCGTGCACCAGGCTTAGGGAGGCCCACATGAAGAGATTGTTCGTTGGTTTTGTCGCCCTCGGAGCGCTCGCCCTGGCAGTCTGGCCAGCGCTGGCGGATGACGCCGCAAACGAAGCGCTCGCCCGGCGGTTCTACACCGAGTTCAACGCTCGAAACTTCGATGCCTTTCCGGAGTTCATCGCCGCCGACATCGTTGATCACACCGGCGGTCCCGAGATGGCTGCGGGTGTCGAGGCGCTGACCAAGGAGCTTCAGGGGTTCGCTACGGCGTTCTCCGACATGAAGATCGAGAACGAACTGGTGCTGGTGAGCGGCGACTACGTGACCGTGGTTTCCAGCGCCAAGGGCACCAATGACGGGATGATGATGGAGATGGCCGCCACCAACAAGCCGGTGGACTTCAAGGCGATCGATGTCTGGCTGGTCCGCGACGGGAAGCTCGCCGAAGTCTGGCACGTCGAACAACTCCTGCAGATGATGACCCAGATGGGTGCCATGAAGCCCCCGGCGGCCAACTGAGGCTGTACCGCAAGGCCACGGGCCCGCGAATGACGGCTTGCGGGCCCGGTCGGTCTGCCCTTGTTTTGTCATTACGCGCCAGATAGCTAGCGAGCGGGAGCCACGCAACTTTCTGGAGATGCCATGACCATTACGCTTTGGGGACGCTTGAGTTCGGGGAACGTCCAGAAAGTGGTGTGGGCGCTGGAAGAGCTCGAGCTGCCTTACGAGCATGTGCCGCTGGGTGGCGGCTTCAAGGGCAACGACACCCCCGAGTATCTGGCGATGAACCCCAACGGCCTGGTGCCGACGCTGCGCGACCGCGGCCTCACCGTCTGGGAGAGCCACGCCATCGTCCGCTATTTGAGCGCCGAGTACGGCAGCGGGCTGCTGTTTCCGATGGAAGCACGCGATCGCGCGGTAGTGGACCAGTGGACCGACTGGACGGCGACGACGTTCCAGTCGGCCTGGATCGGGCTGTTCTGGCTGAAGGTGCGGACGCCGGTGGCGCAGCAGGATGCGACAGCGATCGACAAGGCGCTCGCGGCTTCGATTAGGTGCTTCCGCATGCTGGACGCGCGACTGGCTGAGGCGCCATATCTGGGCGGCAGCGAGCTGAGCTATGCCGACATCGTCGCGGGCGCGTCGCTGTTCCGTTGGTCGACCATGCCGATCGAGCGGCCTTCGCTGCCGCATGTCGAGGCGTGGCATGCCCGGCTCAACGAGCGCGCGGCGTTCCGCAAGGCGATCAACGTGTCCTATGAGGAACTGGTGGGGCGGCTGGCGTTCTGAGGCCACCGATGGAGCCCGGGAAGTGAAGTACTTGATGTCGAGCGTAGTCGTCGCTGTTCTCTGCCAGCCCGCCTGGGCCGCGGCCAAGAACGAGATGCCTTTTCCTCACTACGACTGGCAGGTGGTGCAGTCCGATCGCGGAAACAGCGGCTGCGACCTCGTCAAGGTGGGCGATCGAGATCGCGCGCTGATCGTGCATGCCGATGCCGACAACCCGTTCGACGTCTCGGTGCTGTTTGGTCGCGACAGATTCGATCTCGGCCAAGCGGTCGATGCCCGCATCACCATCGATGGCTTGCCCGTGACCGGTACGCCGGTCGTACAGGGCCCTCGACAACTGGCGTTTCCTGCTGTGCCCGAGCACGCGCTGGCGTTTCTCGCTGGATTCGCGAGGGGCAAGCTGTTGGTCGTAGAGGTGGGCGAAGAAGTCTATAGCGTCGGGTTGGAAGCGTCGTCCGAGGCACTGGATTCACTATGGCGATGCAGTGAGCATCGACAGGAACGAGCGGCCCAAAAAGGCTGAACGCCCGCTTCTATCAGGAAGCGAGCGTTCTATGATCCCGGCGTCAGGCACGAACCAGAGAGCGAACCGTTAGATGGTGCGCGCATGGTCGCGGGCGATGCGCTGGATGTCGGTGCGAGTGATGCCGAGATCGCTCAGCTGACGGGTGTCGAGAGCGTTGAGCTCACGGACGGTCTGCTGGTAGGCGGCCCACTTCTTCAGCGTAGTGCGAATACCCATTTGGAAGTCTCCTTTCGTTTACGAGGACATAGATAGTCTCGTTCGAGGGGAACGAGCAGATGGAGATGCATCAGAACCGTTATGCGTCTGGTGCATGGCATTAACCGCTCATGTTCATTTGCGATTCAGACTGACGGCGAGGCCCCGGCAAGAAAATGGCCGCCGGGCACACGGCGGCCATTCTCGAATGGTTAGCGACAGATGAAGGGTCAGCGGTCGAACAGCCCGCGGGTCATCTTCTGGAAGTCTGGGCCCACAATCCCCAGAGCATCACGGGTTGTGGGGACGTCCAGTTCCCGCAAGGTCTGCCTGATGTCGACCAGTCGCTTATGGCGCCAGACGGCACGAACAAACATGGCGTTCTCCTTTTGCGGATCACCACACCATCAGCATGAGCCGATTTGCGCCGACGCACATGCAGTGAGTTCTCAGTGCCGACATGCGTCCGGCGCATGGCAATTTCACGCGACTGTCACAGATTGCGCGCAAAGGCGCCGACCGCCCGGCCGGCGCCACGGTTGCCACGATGCGGGCCAAGAGCAGGTCATTCGACCGCGCTTTCGAACCGGAAAAAGCGATCCCCGCCTTCGCGGGGACAGGCTTTTTCCTGAAGGCGGCCTGGTTCAGCCGATGGTGCGTTCGAGCAGCGCCAGCCAGTTGCCGGTGCCCAGACGCTCGAGCAGCGGGCGGTCATAGCCATGGCGCTCGAGTGCTTCGACCAGCACGGGCAGGTCGGCGGCTGAGCCGATGGTCGAGGGGATCATGGCGCCGTCGAAATCCGAGCCGATGCCGACATGGGTGTCGCCGGCGATTTCGATCAGGTGGTCGAGGTGGCGGACCATCAGCTCGATATCGGTCTCGGGGTTCATTTGGCCGTCGGGCCTGAGGAAGCCGGTGGCGAAGTTGAGCCCGACCATGCCGTTGCTGTCGCGGATGGCGCGCAACTGGTCGTCGGTGAGGTTGCGCGGCGTCGGGCACAGGGCGTGGGCGTTGGAATGGGTGGCGACCAGCGGGGCGCTCGACAGTTCCGCCACATCCCAGAAGCCGCGCTCGTTGAGGTGCGACAGGTCGATCAGCACGCCCAGGCGATTGCAGGCCGCGACCAGGCGCTTGCCGGCCTCGGTGAGGCCAGGGCCGATATCGGGCGAGCCGGGGAAGCGGAACGGCACCCCATAGCCGAAGGCATTGTTGCGGCTCCACACCGGGCCGAGCGAACGCAGCCCGGCGGCGTAGAGCACTTCAAGGAAATCGAGCTCGGGATCGATGCACTCGACGCCTTCGATATGGAGGACTGCCGCCATTGCTCCACGGCCCATGGCGCTGCGGATATCGGCTGCGCTGCGGCACACCGCGAACTGGCCGCCGGAGGCGCGCTCGAGCTGGAACAGCAGCGAGATCATCCTGACAGCGCTGGCGCGGGCGGCATCCATGGGGAGCGGCGGCGGCATCGGCACTTCGCCGCCGGCGGCGCGCAGGGCGCCGAAATCGATCTTCTCGGGCGATGGGCAGAACACTGCGAACAGGCCACCGGCGAGGTGGCCGGCGCGGGCCTTGGGCAGGTCGATATGCCCCTCTTCGCCGCCGGCAAGAAAGCCGGCGACCGGGTCGGCAGCGGTGGAATTGAACAGGCGCAGCAGCGCGTCGTTATGGCCGTCGAAAATGGGGAGGGGCTGAGACACGGAATAGTCCTGGTGGGCCGAAGCAATGGCTCAGCAGATCAGGCGGGGCGGAGAGCCGCAAGGCTGCATCCGCCCCATCCTGTGAGCTACTCCGCCGCAGTCCGCTGCGGGCGACGTTCCATGACTTCCTTGAGGAAGCGGCCGGTGTGGGAGCGGGGGTTGGCCGCAATGTCCTCGGGGGTGCCGATGCCGACCACCTCGCCGCCGCCATCGCCGCCTTCGGGGCCCATGTCGATGACCCAGTCGGCGGTCTTGATGACTTCGAGGTTGTGCTCGATCACCACCACGGTGTTGCCGGTGTCGACCAGCTCGTGCAGCACTTCAAGGAGCTTGGCTATGTCGTGGAAATGCAACCCGGTTGTCGGCTCGTCGAGCATGTAGAGCGTGCGCCCGGTGGCGCGGCGGCTGAGTTCCTTGCTGAGCTTGACGCGCTGCGCTTCGCCGCCCGAGAGCGTGGTCGCCGGCTGGCCGACCTTGACGTAGCCGAGGCCGACACGCTGCAGGGTGAGGAATTTCTCGCGGATCGAGGGCACCGCGGCGAAGAACTCCACGGCTTCGTCGATGGTCATGTCGAGCACGTCGGCGATCGACTTGCCCTTGAACTGCACCTCGAGGGTCTCGCGATTGTAGCGGTGGCCCTTGCACACTTCGCAGGTCACATAGACATCGGGCAGGAAGTGCATCTCGATCTTGATGACGCCGTCGCCTTCGCACTTCTCGCAGCGGCCGCCCTTGACGTTGAACGAGAAACGCCCTGGGCCATAGCCGCGCGCCTTGGCTTCCGGCAGGCCGGCGAACCATTCACGCATCGGGCCGAAGGCGCCGGTATAGGTGGCGGGGTTCGAGCGCGGCGTGCGGCCGATCGGCGACTGGTCGATGTCGATCACCTTGTCGAGGTGCTCGAGGCCGGTGAGGTGGTTATGCGGCGCCGGGTTGACGCGCGCGCCGTTCAGCCGGCGGGCGATCGCCTGGTACATCGTGTCGATCATCAGCGTCGACTTGCCACCGCCGGAGACGCCGGTGATGGCGACGAAATTGCCCAGCGGCACGTCGACCGAGACGTTCTTCAGGTTGTTGCCGGTCGCCCCGTCGATGTGGAGCTTCTTGGTCTTCGATTGCTTGCGCCGTTCCACCGGCATCGGGATGCTCAGCGCGCCCGACAGGTACTGGCCGGTGATGCTCTTGGGGTTGCGGATGATGTCCTGCGGCGATCCCTCGGCGACGATGTGGCCGCCATTGACGCCGGCGCCCGGGCCGATGTCGACGACATAGTCGGCGAGCAGGATGGCGTCCTCGTCGTGCTCGACGACGATCACCGTGTTGCCGATGTCGCGCAGCCGCTGCAGGGTTTCGAGCAGGCGGGCATTGTCGCGCTGGTGCAGGCCGATGGAGGGCTCGTCGAGCACGTAGAGGACGCCGGTGAGGCCGGAGCCGATCTGGCTGGCAAGGCGGATGCGCTGGCTTTCGCCGCCTGAGAGCGAGCCGGAATTGCGGGCGAGCGTCAGGTAGTCGAGCCCGACATCGTTGAGGAAGCCGAGGCGCTCGCGGATCTCCTTGAAGATGCGCTCGCCGATCTTGTTCTGCTGCTCGGTCAGCTTGGCCGGCAGGGCAGTGAACCACTCGGCCGCGGCCTTGATCGACTTCTCGCTGACCTGCGCAATGTGCAGGCCATCGATCTTTACCGCCAAAGCTTCGGGCTTCAGGCGGTACCCGTTACAGGCGACGCAGGGCGCCTGCGACATGTACTTCTCGATTTCCTCGCGCATGCCGGCGCTCTCGGTCTCCTTGTAGCGCCGCTCGAGGTTGCCGATCACGCCTTCGAAGGGCTTGGTCGACTTGTAGGTGCGAAGGCCATCGTCATAGACGAAGTTGATCGGCGTCGAGCCGGTGCCGAAGAGGATGGCGTGCTGCACCTCGAAGGAGAGCTCCTCCCAGGCGGTGCCGGTCGATGCGCCATAGTGCTTGGCCACCGCCTGCAGGGTCTGCAGGTAGTAGGGCGCGCTGGTCTTGGACCATGGCAGGATAGCCCCGTCGCGCAGCGAAAGGCTGACATCGGGGACGATCAGGTTCGGATCGATCTTCTGCTCGGTGCCGAGGCCATCGCAGACCGGGCAGGCGCCGAACGGGTTGTTGAACGAGAACAGCCGCGGCTCGATCTCGGGGATGGTGAAGCCGGAAATGGGATCGGCGAACTTCTCGGAAAAGATCAGCCGCTTGGGGGCGCCGTTCTCATCGAGCTCGTCGGCGAACTCGGCGAAGGCGATGCCGTCGGCGAGCTTCAGCGCCGTCTCGAAGCTCTCGGCGAGGCGCGTGGCGATGTCGGGGCCGACGACCAGGCGGTCGACCACCACTTCGACGTCGTGCTTGATCTTCTTGTCGAGGTTGGGCGCGTCCTCGATGTCGTGGAACTCGCCATCGATCTTGACGCGCTGAAAGCCTTTGCGCATCAGGTCGTTGAGCTCGCGCTTGTATTCGCCCTTGCGGCCGCGGGCGATCGGCGCCAGCAGGTAGAGCCGGGTTTCCGGCGGCTGCGACATGACGATGTCGACCATCTGGCTGACAGTCTGGCTCTGGATCGGCAGGCCGGTGACCGGCGAGTAGGGGATGCCGACGCGTGCGAACAGCAGGCGCAGGTAATCGTAGATCTCGGTGACCGTGCCGACGGTCGAGCGCGGGTTGCGCGAGGTGGTCTTCTGCTCGATCGAGATGGCGGGCGAGAGGCCGTCGATCTGCTCGACATCGGGCTTCTGCATCATCTCGAGGAACTGGCGCGCATAGGCGCTCAGCGACTCGACATAGCGACGCTGGCCCTCGGCATAGATGGTGTCGAACGCCAGCGACGACTTGCCCGAGCCACTCAACCCGGTCATCACGATGAGGCTGTCGCGCGGCAACCTCAGATCGATATTCTTGAGGTTGTGTTCCTTGGCGCCCCTGATGACGAGATCGCGGTTCGGGTTCGGTTTGTCGGCCATCAAAGACTTCCACTTGACGAGGGCGCGCGACCATAGTGCCGCTTTGTGCCAAATCGTGTCAGGGTTTCAAAAAAGAGGGGCTCGGCCGCACATCTGGGGATCCGGCGCCCGACTTGCAACCTAACCACGCCGCAACGGCTCCTGTCACCACGGCGGTTCATGGCTCTCTTCAAAACTTCACGGGAACATAAGAGGAACAACTTTGAGTCGGTCAAGGGCTATCATGCACCGGCGCTGTGCAGCCCACGCTTGACAAACCGCGGCGCGAGGAGAACATAAGTGGAACGACGGCGCGCCGACGAAGCTGTGGGCTAAGGCCCTTTGGCGCGCGCGCCGGGCGGACGATAGCGGTAGGGTACGCGCCGGAGTTTCTCCCGGGCGCGTTTCCGGGAACGTTGGAAAGGAAAGTGCCATGGCTGGCAGCGTGAACAAGGTCATCCTGGTGGGCAATCTCGGCAATGACCCCGAGGTGCGGAACCTGCCGAGCGGCGGCAAGGTGGTGAACCTGAGCGTCGCGACCTCCGAACAGTGGCGCGACAAGAATTCCGGCGAGCGCAAGGAACGGACCGAGTGGCACCGCGTGGTGATCTTCTCGGAAGGCCTGGTGCGCGTCGCCGAGCAGTACCTGCGCAAGGGGTCCAAGGTTTACATCGAAGGCCAGTTGCAGACCCGCAAGTGGCAGGATCAGTCCGGCCAGGACAAGTACTCGACCGAAGTCGTGCTGCAGGGGTTCAACTCGAACCTCACCATGCTCGATGGCCGCGGTGATGGTGAAGGCGCCGGCGCCTCGGGCGGCGGTGGCTTCTCGAGCCCGCGCGAATCCAGCGGTTTCGGCGGTCCGCCGGCTCGGCAGGAGCGTCGCCCGAGCTCTGCTCCGGCGTTCGAGTCCGGCTCGATGGACGACGACATCCCGTTCTGAGGGGGCTCTCGCATCGGACAACTGGTTAGACGGGTCGCGCAAGCGGCCCGTTTCGTTTTCTGGGCACCCAAAGCACTCCATTCACCGTGTCACCGGGGTGACACGGTGAATGGAGTGAGCTCGGTGCCCGGTAAGACCCATCAGTCAATGCCTTACCTCGGAACGATGCTGCCCCAAGTCACCAGCGTCCTCACCGTGTAGCTCAACTGGCCCGCTTCAGCATGAGGCGCCAGGAGCTCAGCGAGTTCGGCATCGAACGCGGCGGTGCGACCGCCCAGCTTCGAATAGGCCCAGGTGTCGCGCGAGTGCTGGCACTTGATGAAATCGGCGACGCTCTGGCTGAAGGGGGCGGTGAAGAACTCCCGTCCGGTCACAGCGACGTGGCCGCGGAAAGCGCCGGCAATTGCATCCGGCCGGCGGGGTTCGAACGGCCTGCCGGTGACTTCCATCACCCATTTGGCGAGGAAGCGCTGCCAGTCGGCCTGCCAGGGCGGCTCGAAGGCATCGTCACCGGAGACTGCCGCAAACACGTGGCCGGGCGCCGCGTGCGCCAGCAGGTGCGGGAACAGCCGGTCGTGATCCATCCAGTGGATACTGGCCGCGGCGACGGTAAGGTCGAAGCGCCAGCCGTCGAGCGGCGCTTCCTCGGCGAGGCCGCGCACCCAGTGAAGGTTCGGCGCCCGGCCGTCCGGGAGGCTTTGTCCGAGCGCGATCATGTGCTGCGAGGGATCGACGGCAACCACCTGGGCGAAGCTCTGCGCCAGCGGGCGCGATACTTTGCCGGGACCGCAGCCGATATCCAGCATCGCGTCGTGCCGGGGCGCCACCTGGCGCAGCTTTTGGAAGACCGTTTCGGGGTAGGGCGGGCGGAAGGGATAGAGGTCGACGACCTCGCTTTCCTCAAAGGATGCCCCAGGACGATCGTTCATCGGTTTGGCTCCAGCCGGCCGGTTTCCATAGCAGGAGGTGGTGCCGGTTTGACGACGATCAACCAACCAGCCGCGGGGTGCGGAGCTTGCCGGGGGTGGCGACGCTCTGGTTTCGGCCTTGCGCCTTGGCGTCGTAGAGGGCGAGGTCGGCGGTACTGATCAGCCAGGAGCCGTCATGCACGGCATCCTCGTCACGCGGATCGATCGAGGCGATGCCGATGCTGATGGTCGCGACACGCCAGGGCAGGTTGCGGGCGTGCGGGATGGCAAGGGCCTGCACCTGCCGACACAGATCGGTGGCGATGGCGCGGGCGGCGTCGATGTCGGTATCGGGCAGCAGCAGGGCGAGTTCCTCGCCGCCATAGCGGGCCGCAAGGTCGGTGGGGCGGCGCGCTGCCATGGCCACGACGGCGGCGATCGATTTGAGGCAGGCGTCGCCGGCGAGGTGACCGTGATCGTCGTTGAAGCGCTTGAAGCGGTCGGCGTCGACCATCAGCAGCGACAGCGGAGTGGAGAGGCGGCGGGCGCGGGCGATTTCGCGCGTCAGGGCCTCATCGAAGGCGCGGCGGTTGGCGATACCTGTGAGGCCATCGCGCATGGCGAGGCTCTCGAGCTTGAGTTCGAGGCGCTTGCGCTCGGAAATGTCGCGGGTGACGCCGACGACGGACAGCTGATCGGAACGTTCGGCAGCGATGCGCAACGAGGTTTCGAGCCAGATCTCGCGGCCATCCTTGTGCTGGACGCGGAACGACACCGTCTCCTGCTCGGTGTCTCCCCGGCGCAGCCGCTCGGCAGCTGCCTCGACCGCCGGACGGTCCATCGGGTTCACCACCTCGAAGGCGCTCTTGCCGAGCATCTCCTCGGGCCGGTGGCCGGTCAGGCGCTCGAGGGCAGGGGAGATGTAGGTGCGCATGCCGTCGGTGTCGAAGCGTTCGACGAGGTCGCTGGCGCTTTCGGCCAATAGCCGGAACTCGGCCTCCTTCTGCTCGAGCACCGTTTCGCTGCGGTGCCGGCGGCGAATCTGGTCGACCAACCGCAGGCCGAGCAGCGCCGCGGCGAGCGTCAGCGCCAAGGTGATGGCGCCGCGCTGCAGGGCGCCGCGGCCCCAGCTGGCCAGCGCCTCGGCGTGCGACACAGCGACGACCGAGACGATGGGGTAGCGCGCGCCACGATCATAGCCTCCGATGCGACGATGGCCGTCAACGGCGGAATCGTAGTGGTAGGCGCCCGAGGCCTGGGCGAGGTCCGGCCGGGCGAACAGCTCGCCCTCGCCGAGATCTTCGCTGACGAGGTCGGGGTGATAGGGCTTGCGACTGAGCAGCAGGCCGTTGCTGTCATAAAGGCTGATGGTGCCGAGCGCGCCCACGTCGATGCCGTCATAGACATTGGCGAAGTAGCGGGTATCGATCGCCGCGACCACCACGCCGCCGAAACTGCCATCGGACCGGTCGAAGCGGCGGCTGACTGTGGTCACCATCGCCTCGTCGTCAGCGGCACGAATCGGCGCGCCGAAGGACGGCGCGTCGCTCGGCGAGTTCATATGATCGCGGAAGTAGCTGTAGGCGGCCTGGTTGCCGCCCGGTGGCATGTTGGCGGCGGTGGTGACCATCCAGTTGCCGTCGGCGTCGTAGACATAGATGCCGCGCAGCCGCTGGGCGCTCTCCATGGTGCGCAGCATGAAGGCTTCGGTCTGCTTCAGCGCTTCGGGCTCGATACCGGCGGTCTCGAGCTGGAAACTCACCAGGGAGACGGCCTGATCGGCAATCTCATAGGTGTCCTCGGCGTGCTGGCGCATCGAGCGGGCGAGATTCTGCGTCTCGAGTTCGGCCTTCTGCACGGCAGCGTCATAGGCCACCCATTCCCGCCAGCCTTCCAGCGCCACGATCGCCGCGCAGATGGCGACGACAAACAGCGCCGCGCGCCTGGTCAGCGATTTGGGGGCCGGGCGGGCCATGAGGCAGGGCTTCCGGAACGCATTGTGTCCCGGAGCTTGTCGCATGCTCTCGTTAACATCGGCGAAAGCGGGAACTTAGCATCGTCCCTCATCTGTTCATCAAAACGAAAACGGACGGCCACGGGCCGTCCGTCGAAACGCGTAGAGCGGAGTATTCAGGCTTACTTGCTGAACGGCACCGAGGCCTTCAGCATCTCGCCGGTGGCGTTGAACACCACCTGGAAATCGACGCCGATCGACTTGCCCGAACCCTTGAGGACGATCGCAGCAGTAACCGTGAGGTCGTTGCCTTCCTCGTCCTTGTTCCGCTCCTTGAGGTTGAACACGATGCTGTCGCCCGACTTCTTGCCGACGGCGAGGCCGGAGAAAGTGACGTTCGAGGTCATCGCCGCCTCATAGCGCCGGTTCTGGTCGCTATAGGCGAGCGTGCCGTTGACGGCGAGGCTGGTGCCGGCCAGGGTGCAGCGGCCCGAATAGTTGACCTTGTCGGAGTTGCCTTCGCTGAGCGACAGGCGGCAGACCACCGACTCGCTCTCGGCGCCCACCAGGGTACCGCGGCCCTTCCAGCTGCCGACATAGGACTTCAGCAGCGCCACGTCGGCCGGTGCGGCCATCACGGGCGCAGCGGCCATGGGGGTGACGGCCAGCAGACCAGCGAGCGCGACGATGCGCGGCAGGGGTCCGAAGAGCTTCATTTCTTAACGCCTCCAAGCGGATGAAAGAATCGCCCCCCGGCGACCAGCAGAGCCGGCAGAATGAACACATCGCCGATCAATGCAAAGCCGAGAGTTATCACAAACAGGGTGCCAAACAAGGCAACTTGCGGCAGGGCCGAGAACATGACGATGGCCATGCCGGAGCACAGGATCAGCGTGGCTGCAATAATGGCGCCGCCGATACGCTCCATCGTGTGATGAATAGCATCGAGGTGCGAGCGTCCTTCTTCGCGCCGCGAGTGCAGATAGTGCGACAGGAAGTGGGTTGTGTCGTCGACGGCAATACCGAAGGCGATGGTCAGCGCCAGCACGGTGGTCAGTTGCAGCCCCGAACCACTGAAGTAGAGCCAGGCCTCGGTGCCGAGCACCGGGAAGAGGTTGGGGATGGCCGCCGCGACGGCGACGCGCAGCGAGCGGAAGGCCCAGCCGATCAGGAACAGGTTGACGATCACCGACAGGGTCAGGTCGAGCTGCAGGCCGCGCACGATGTTGTCGGTAGCGTAGGTGGTCATCACCCGGAAGCCGCCGACTTCGGCGCCTTCGATGCCGGCTGCCTTGATGTCGGCCTCGATACCTTCCTTGAGCCGGACCAGCTCTTCGGACGAGATGATCGTCGGCATGAACCCGGTGACGAGGGCGCGAGTGCCGTCGGGTGTGACGAAGCGGGCGCGCAGATCGCCAACGGCGTTGAAGATCTGCTCCCGCGTAAAGCCGGACTCGGCATAGTGCGTGAAAGCGGCAGCCGAAATTACCTTGTTCTGGCCAAGGTGCTTCTCGACGATCTGGTGGACCTTCTTGACCTTCTCGAAGTCCTTGTCGCCGACATCGGCGATGCCTTCGTCGAGCGGCACGTTGACGTAGAGCGGTGCAACGCCGCCGACGCCCTGGTCGATCTGCTCGGCCGCGGTCAGCGCTGTCGAGTTCTTGGCCATGAAGTCCTCGAACGAGAACCGCGGCTGGATCAGTGCATAGGGGATGAGCAGCAGGCCGGTGAGGACGATGGCGATGACTGCCAGTGGCCGGCCGAGCTTCGAAGCAACGAACCAGGCGAGGGGGATCGGCGCGGTAATGGCGTAGCTCGGCTTGGGCGCCTTGAAGCCCAGCCGGACAGCGAGCTTCAGGATCAGCGGCAGGAACGTCATCAGGCAGATGAAGTTGATCAACGAAGCCAGCGTGCCGGCCATCGAGAATTCCTGGATGCCCTGGCCGGCGGTCAGCGACAGCGAGGCGAAGGACACCAGCGTCGTCAGCATGGTGAGCGCACTGGCCGGGCCAACGACGCGTACCGTCTCATCGACGGCCTTGTACGGGTCCATGCCTTCCCGCCAATAGGCGAGCCAATTGAAGATGAAGAACAGGCTCTCCGCGAAGGCGATCACCAAAACGATCGTGGTGACGATGATGGTGAGGAAGGAGAACGAGCCGAACAGCGCGATGATCGACCCCATCACCCAGACCACGGCGATGAACGGCGTGGCGGCGACCAGCACGGCGCCCCAGAAGGAGCGCAGCGAGAACAGGGCGATCAGGGCACCCAGCGCGAAGCCGTAGACCGTGAAGGTGATCTGGTCGTCGACCGCGGCATTGAGCATCTCGCTGGTCCAGATCGGCGGACCGGTGAGTTCGACCTGGACCTGATCCGACTCGTAGTCGGCGACCAGCGAGCGCAGGTCGTCGATCATGGCGCGGGTGCCGCCGCCCTTGGTCATCTCGGGATTGGGGAACACGATGATGACCACGCCGGACAGGTCCGGGTTGATCAGGTTCTTCATCATCGGGTCGTTATTGTAGAGGTCGGTCAGCGCCTTGCTGACTTCCTCGGGGGTCTGCATGCCCTCGGGAACGGCGGGCAGGGTGGTGCCGTCGGGGGCCGGAACGCGCAGCGTGAACGCCGACATGGTGCCGGTGATGTATTCGCTGTTGGAGATATCCAGCGCCATGGCGCGGATCGTCTCGATGGTCTCGGGATTGGTCAGGCTGGGCGAATTGACCAGCAGATAAATGTCGTTTTCGAACGTGCCGAAGGTATTGGCCAGGTGTTCGTAGTTGTCGTACTCCTCGCCGGAGTGCGCGAAGACGCGCAGCATGTCGCCGTCGACGCTGGCGCGCGGCACCTGTACGACGCAGAACACCGTCATAAGCAACACGAACGCGGTGATGATCCGCGGATGCTTCAGCGTGATGTGGCCGAGCGTTTCAAGCCCGAAGCCGATGGAACGATCATGCCCGAAGGCCCAGTTCCACAGCCGGCCAAGCAGAGTATTATTCGACAATAGACTCGTCCCCTAGACGGTGGCGCCCCGCGTCAGGCGCGGATTACTACGGATTCACGGTCGACGCGTCCAGCCGTTTGAGCGGCGCGTCACCTCCCGAATGTGGCGCAGTGCGGCGATTCCGGCCCAAAGTTGCCGCAAACCCACGTCACTATATTCGGACGCGCAGCGCGACGCCTGTTGCCAATACCGTGGACATCCTTGCCGGCAGCCCCGCGCCGGTTGGTCTTCGGAACGGGAATCGCCTAAAGCTTCCCTCAGGTTTCATAGTTCGAAAACGGCCCCGTGGCAGACAAGACCGACGACCCGAACGGCTCAGCGCCGCTCCCCTCCGACATCGCCCCGATTTCGATCAGCGACGAGATGCGCGAGTCCTATCTCAGTTACGCGATGAGCGTGATTGTGAGCCGGGCTCTGCCTGATGTGCGCGACGGGCTGAAGCCGGTGCACCGGCGCATCCTCTATTCCATGCACGAGCAGGGCTATGTGTGGAACCGCCCGCACCGCAAGTCGGCCCGCGTGGTTGGCGACGTGATCGGTAAATACCACCCGCACTCGAACGACGCGGTGTATTTCTCGTTGGTGCGCATGGCGCAGGAGTTCTCGCTCCGCGTGACGCTGATCGACGGGCAGGGCAATTTCGGCTCGGTCGATGGCGATATGCCGGCCGCCATGCGCTACACCGAAGTGCGCATGGAGAAGGTGACCGACAGCCTGCTCGATGACATCGACAAGGACACGGTCGACTTCAAGGACAACTACGACGCGTCCGAGCGCGAGCCGACGGTGCTGCCGGCGCGGTTCCCGAACCTGCTGGTCAATGGCGGCAGCGGTATTGCCGTCGGCATGGCGACCAACATCCCGACCCACAACCTGGGTGAGGTGATCGACGCCGTCCTGATGCTGATGGACAACCCCGGTGCGATTACCGAGGAGCTGATGACGGTGCTGCCGGGACCGGACTTCCCGACCGGCGCCATCATTCTTGGTCGTTCCGGTATCCGCCAGGCCTATGAGACCGGTCGCGGCGCCATCCTCATTCGGGGCAAGGCCCATACCGAGGAGATGCGCAAGGAGCGCGAGGCGATCATCATCACCGAGATTCCGTATCAGGTGAACAAGGCGACGATGATCGAGAAGATGGCCGAGCTGGTGCGCGACAAGCGCATCGAGGGCATCTCCGACATCCGCGACGAATCCGATCGCAACGGCATGCGCGTGGTCATCGAGCTGAAGCGCGATGCGGTGCCCGATGTGGTGCTGAACCAGCTCTATCGCTTCACCCCGCTGCAGGGCTCGTTCGGCTGCAACTTCGTGGCACTGAACGGCGGCAAGCCGGAGCTGATGAGCCTCAAGCAGATGCTTGCGGCCTTCCTCGAGTTCCGCGAGGAAGTGGTCACCCGACGCACCCGGTTCCTGCTCAACAAGGCGCGCGACCGCGCTCATATCCTCGTCGGCCTCGCGGTTGCGGTAGCCAATGTGGACGAGGTCATTGCGCTGATCCGCACCTCGCCGGACCCGGGCACGGCCCGCGAGCGCCTGATGGCGCGGGACTGGCCGGCGCGTGACGTGGCGCCGCTGATTGCGCTGATCGACGACCCGCGCCACCGGATGAACGAGGACGGCACGTTCAAGCTGAGCGACGAGCAGGCGCGCGCCATCCTGGCGCTGACGCTGAGCCGGCTCACGGCGCTGGGCGTCAACGAAATCGGCGACGAACTCAACGGGCTAGGTACCGATATCTCCGAGTACCTGAGCATCCTGCGCTCGCGCGAGCGGGTGATGGAGATCGTCCGCAACGAGCTGACCGAGATCAAGGAGCAGTTCAACACGCCGCGCCTGACCGTCATCGACGAGGCGGCCGGCGACTTCGAGGACGAGGACCTGATCGCCCGCGAGGACATGGTGGTGACCGTGACCCATGGCGGCTACATCAAGCGGGTGCCGCTGACCTCGTATCGAGCACAGCGCCGCGGCGGCAAGGGCCGCTCCGGCATGGCGACGCGCGACGAGGATTTCGTCAGCCGGCTGTTCATCGCCAACACCCATACCCCGGTGCTGTTCTTCTCGTCGGCCGGGCAGGTCTACAAGATGAAGGTGTGGCGCCTGCCGATCGGCGAGCCGCAGGCCCGCGGCAAGGCGCTGATCAACATGCTGCCGCTCGATCCGGGCGAGCGCATCACCTCGATCATGCCGCTGCCTGAGGATGAAAGCAGCTGGCAGCAGCTCGACGTGATGTTCTCGACGATACGCGGCACGGTGCGCCGCAACTCGCTGGCCGACTTCGTCGAGATCAACAAGAACGGCAAGATCGCCATGAAGCTCGATGAAGGCGACGGCATCGTTGATGTCGCCACCTGCACGGCCAATGACGACGTGCTGCTGACCACGGCGCTGGGGCAGGCGATCCGCTTCCAGGTCGATGAGGTCCGCGTGTTCAAGGGCCGCGACTCGACCGGCGTGCGCGGCATCAGTCTCGCCGAGGGCGATCGCATCATCTCGATGGCGATCATCCACCACTTCGACGCCGAGTCTTCGGAGCGCTCCGCGTATCTGAAGATGAGCCGCGCCGTGCGCGGCGAGGGCGAGACCGAGGAGGTTTCCGACGACGCCGAGGATGCGGTGCCGGCGGGCGAGTTGAGCCAGGAGCGCTATGCGGCGATGTCGGCCGCCGAGCAGTTCATCCTGACCATCTCGGAGAACGGCTACGGCAAGCGCACCTCGAGCCACGAGTACCGGATCACCGGGCGCGGCGGCAAAGGCATCGTCGCCATGGCGGTGAACAAGCGCAACGGCCCGCTGGTCGGCTCGTTCCCGGTGGAAGATGGCGACCAGATCATGCTGGTGACCAATGGCGGCCAGGTGATCCGCGTGCCGGTGGACGCCGGCCCGGACAACCGGATCCGTATTGTCGGCCGCTCCTCGCAGGGCGTCACGGTGTTCAACACCGCAGATGGCGAGAAGGTGGTTTCGGTGGAGCGGATCAGCGAGCCGGAAGGCGAGGATGCCGAACCGGAGGCCGATGAGCCCGGCGATGGCACCGCCGCCTGACGGCGACATAGTCTCGATCAAGCAGCGGGCGGCAATTGCCGCCCGTTTGCGTTCAGCCATCGAGCAAAGCTTCGTGCATTGGGAAGCGGTGCCCGATCTAGACTTCGACGCAGCGTTCGACGCCTATCTGGACGAGGCGCTGGCGGCCGAGACGCGGCTGGGCTTCGTCCTGGCCAATCAGCGGCTGATGGCGCAACTGCGCAATGGGCACAGCGGCTTTCACGACGACTGGGTGATGCAGCGGCATGGGCGGTCGTTCGGGCTGATGCTGCGGCCGCTCGACGGGCGGTGGACCGTGACGAGCAGCCGACATGCCAAGCTGCCGGTGGGCAGCGTGGTCGAGACCCTTGATGGCGTGCCGATGGCCGAGCTGTTCGAGCGGGTGCGTCCCTACCTCGCAGCCTCGAGTGACAGGGCGGCGGCCGACAGGCTGTTCTATCGACGGCACCTGTTGCCGGAGGCGATCACGCTAGGGCTTGCGGACGATGGGAGGCTTGCTGTCGCCAAGGCGGATTGGCCGGCGGTCGAGGTGCCTCTGCCGCGGGTGCGGTATGAAGGCGGCGTCGCGGTGCTGCAGATCCTCAGCTTCGACGATCCGCGCTTCGAAGCCGCGGCGGTCGAGGCCGTCCAAGGGCTGGATGGTGACGCGCCGCTGATCATCGATCTGCGCGGCAACGGGGGCGGTAACACGCCGCTTAGCCTGCTCGCGGCGCTAATGGATCGGCCGTATCGGCGCTGGCGGTCCACGGTGCTGAGCACCACGACGTTGCGGCGCGCCCACGGGGAAACACCTGAGCCGGTTACCTACAATGCGCCCCGGCACGAACCCATTGCCGGTGCGCATCGCGGGCCGTTGGCCATCCTCATCGACGGCACAGTCGGATCGGCAGCCGAGGATTTTGCCATGCCGTTCAAGGACAATGGGCGCGGTGTGCTGGTGGGTGAGGCAACCGCGGGGAGCAGCGGGCAGCCGCACTACATCGATCTCGGCGGCGGGTTTCACGCCTGGGTTGGGGCCAAACGCGAAAGCTTCCCGGATGGCGGCGTGTTCGAAGGCGTCGGAATTGCTCCGGACATCGCAATTGTCCAGCAGGCTGCGGATTTCGGCGAACGACGCGACCGTGTTCTCAACGGCTGTTTGATGATAATGGCGCAAAAATAACGGACACTATTGACAGTATGCGTCGGAATTGCGGAAACACATTGACATATCCGGCGTAGGGGCGGAAAGTCCTGCTGCTCGCCGCGGGTTGCTGACCCTGCTTGCGGCGCAGCGATAGTTGTGGCTGGCTCGTTGGAGCGAGCCAGCCTAACGACCCGGAGCCCCCGATGATCGATTCCGCCATCCTTCTTCCGTATGTTCTCGCCTGCCTGTTGTTCGCCATCGTGCCCGGACCATCGGTCACCGTGGTGGTCGCCAATTCGCTGGCGCGCGGCACCAAAGCGGGCCTGCTGACCATCCTCGGCACCGAGATCGCCATGCTCACCATGGTGTTCATCGTTGCGGTCGGGCTCGATGCGGTGATGACACTGGTGTCGGAGGCCTTCACCATCATCAAGTTCGCCGGCGCGGCCTATCTGGTGTGGATCGGCTTCAAGATGTTCACCTCGTCGGGCAAGCTCGAGATGGGCACGCCGGGCGAAAAGCTGCCCCTCGGCCGTTACATCTGGCAGGGGGCGCTGATCAACTGGTCCAACCCCAAGACGCTGCTGTTCCTCGGGGCGTTCCTGCCGCAGTTCATCGACATGAGCCGCCCGGCCTTCGAGCAGATTATGGTGCTGGGGCTGATCGTCATGGCCGTCGCCACCGCTTCTGACTGCGTCTACGCCGTGATCGCCGGCAGCGCCCGGCAGTTATTGACCACGGCGCGGGTGCGGATGATGAACCGGGTGTCGGGCGTGATCCTGATGATCGGCGGCGTCTGGCTGGCGTTCCAGAAGCGCAGCTAGGACACGATGGATGGTGCGGCATGACAAACCCCTCTATCGCCGCGTGAACACTACTGCCCACGGCGTGCATCACGGTCGTGGTGGGGACTACAGCTCGTCACGAGGCAAGGACGATCGCTTCGACCGGGGGGCGATGCGCGGCAAGATGCAGCGCGGGCTCGACTATACCCCGTTGTTCAAATTCCTGCTTTCTCGAATAGGTGACGACTGGGACGAAGTGCACCGGGTCGCCGCGAGCCGCCTCGACCGAGAGGAGCCTATCTACTGGCTGGTAGCTCGATCAATCAGCGACCGCCAGCCGCGGGTGCGGATCGGAGAGAGTTCGTACTACAGCGGTCTCTACGTCGATGAAGACAACCGACTTGCGATTGTCGACCCGTCGTTGCGGGTGGAAGAGATGCAGCCGTCATGCGCCTGTTGCACACACACCTTCAATGGCGTGACGTTCACCAGGAAATACGAGGCCTCCAACATCGGAGCCTGAACCCGGATCGGATCTACGTTGTCGGCAGGCTAGAGAGACCGCCGCCATCGCCGGGACTGTCACCGTTTGCAGGGCGGTGCTAGGTGAGCGCCGCCATGCCTGATCTACCGATCCTCATCTCCTTCGTCATCGCCGCGTTCGTCGTGGTGATCGTTCCCGGCGTCACCGTCTCGGCGCTGGTCAGCACCTCGCTGGCCCGCGGCATGGCGGCCGGATTGTGGATGGAAGCGGGCGTGCAGGTGGGGCGCTTCACCATGGTGCTGGTGGTGGCGCTGGCGCTCGAGGCCGTGACCGGGTTCGTTGGGGCGGCGTTCGATATCATCAAATATGTCGGCGCGGCCTACCTGATCTGGATCGGCTGGGGTTACATCACCAGCCGGCACGGCATCGCCACCGACCGGCCGATTGCGGCGCGCTCGCCATTGCAACAGGCGGCAGCCGGTTTCTTCGTCTTGTGGAGCAACCCCAAGGCGCTGATCTTCTTCGGGGCATTCCTGCCGCAGTTCGTCAACCCGGCTTACCCCGCCTGGCCGCAGGTCATCGCGCTCGGGCTGATCGAGATGGCGGCGGGGCTGATCACCGACGGCGTCTACATCTATCTCGCCGCCCGGGCCCGTGGGGCGCTGGGCGACGACCGGATGTTGCTGGTCAACCGCACCGCCGGGGTGATTCTGATCGGCGCCGCGCTCTGGCTGGCGCTGCAGCATCACTAGAGCGCCTTGAGAAAAGGGCCCGTCCCCGCGAAGGCGGCGATCACGAGCTGTTCCGGTTCGAAAACTCCACAAAGTCAATGACGTACAGATGTGATCGAACAACCCGGTTTCCGGGCTGCCCAACCCGATACATTCCGGTTACGCACGATGCGGAAGGAATGAGGGGACGGATTCGCATGGTCGTTGCAGCGGCCTCCGCCAAGGTGCAATTGGCGTCGGAGGTAGCCTACGCGCGGGCAATGGAGGCGCTGGCCGCCGACCTCGCCATCTATTTTGCTTCAGGCATCCACCTGCCCATCGAGAATGCACGGCAAGCGGTGGTGCGCATGCTGGAGCGGACGCTGGAACTGCCGCTCTCGGACTATATCGACGAGTTCGAGCTCTCGGCGCGCGAGATGGATGAGGCACTGGAGCACGCCCTCGAGTGCATCGGCAACTCCATCGGGCTGATCCGGGCCGCCGCGCTGCCGCAGGCGTGACAAGGGCGCGGTCTCAGCTGTCACTGAGGCGGAACTTCAGGAAGCGCTGGCCGGCGTGGTCCAGTTGGCCGGGTCCCTGGCGCGCCCAAGCGGCGGCGCTCTCCACGTCCCAGTCGTTGCCGGCGAGCGGCATGTGGCGGCGGACCTCGGGATTGGTGAGCAGCGCGAGCAGCTCCGTCGCCGGGATCTCGGACCGCGGATGAAGGGAGAGCGCGGCCATCGTTGTCCCCCGGCGCCAGGATCGACAGTATATCGTGGCCGCGCGGCTGTCTGTCTGCCCGGCTTGCCAGAATTGCCTTGCCGTGACAAAACCCGCCGCAACATCAACGGGGAGGGCGCTCCGCCATGGCCAGACTTGTCGGCTTTTATCCCGGCTCTTTCGATCCCTTGACCAACGGCCATCTCGACGTCATCGAGCGCGCCTGCAAGCTGGTCGATACGCTGGTGATCGCGGTGGGGACCCACCATTCCAAGAAGCCGCTGTTCAGCCATGAGGATCGAGTGGCGCTGTTGCGCGCCGTGCTCGAGCCGATCGGCAAGCGTACCGAGACCGAATTCCAGTTCGTCGACTTCTCCGGCCTGATGGTCAATGCGGCCCGCGCTGCCGGCGCCAAGCTGATCATTCGTGGCCTGCGCGACACCACCGACTACAATTTCGAGATGCAGATGGTGGGCATGAATGCCCAGATGGCGCCGGACCTGCAGACGGTCTTCCTGCCATCCAGCCCGCATGTCCGCCACATCTCGGCCACGCTCGTGCGTCAGATCGCCGAGCTCGGAGGCGACATCAGCGCCTTTGTTCCGCCCATCGTTCTGAAGGCACTGAAGAAATAATGACCGATCCCATCAAGCGCGCCGGCATCATCCTCGGCATTCTCCTCGCCGCGGTCGCCGCCTTCTTCACCGTCTCGATCGCTGCTCCGCAGGCCGCCAAGGCCCAGGAGGGCAAGCCTCACTGGATCCTCGAGCTCAAGGACGGCATCGTCGATATCGAGCTTCGACCCGACCTCGCGCCTGGCCATGTGAAGCGGGTGATCGAGCTCACCGAGAAGGGCTTTTACAACGGCATCGTCTTCCATCGCGTCATCGACGGCTTCATGGCGCAGGGCGGTGACCCGACCGGCACCGGCATGGGCGGCTCGGACCTGCCGGACCTCGCAGCCGAATTCACCACTGCCGAGCATTTTACCCGCGGCGTCGTTGCCGCTGCCCGGTCCAGTGATCCGAACAGCGCCAACTCGCAGTTCTTCATCATGTTCGCCGACGCGCCGCATCTCGATGGCCAGTATACCATCTGGGGCAAGGTCGTTTCGGGCATGGAATTCGTCGACAAGATCAAGAAGGGCGCCGGCGACCAGCCGGTCCAGGACCCCGACAAGATCATCTCCGCCAAGATCGAATACAAGTAAGCAAGGCCCGCGGAGCGTGGGCGGCCGGAGTGATCTTGCAGTCCCGCGGTTCGCGAGCCTGACAACATAAGGAAACTACCATGGCTTATGCCGATCCCGAGAACACCCTCGTCATCGAGACCACCAAGGGCAAGGTGGTTATCGCCATGCGCCCTGACCTGGCCCCGAACCATGTCGCGCACATCAAGAAGCTGGCGCGCGAAGGCTTTTACGACGGCATCGTCTTCCACCGCGTGATCGACGGCTTCATGGCGCAGACGGGCGATCCGACCGGCACCGGCACGGGGTCGTCGAAGTATCCGAACCTGAAGCAGGAGTTCAACGCCGAGCCGCACGTCCGCGGTGTCGCGTCGATGGCCCGCGCCCAGAACCCGGACAGCGCCAACTCGCAGTTCTTCATCGTGTTCAACGATGCGCGCTTCCTCGACCGCCAGTACACGGTGTGGGGCAAGGTGATCGAAGGCATGGAAAACGTCGACCAGATCAAGCGCGGCGAGCCGGTGCGTGATCCGGACTCGATGATCACCGTCAAGGTCGCGGCGGACATCGCCGAATGATCCGGCTGGCCGCAATCGCATCGATCGTGAGCCTTTGCGGCCTTGCCACCCCGTCGCTGGCGACGGAGTGGGTGAACTGCGTCGCGCCGGATGGCGCGGCGACGTTCGACTTCCTCGTCGGCTCCTCCGACTTCCTGTCGATCGCCGGCCTCAATGTCTCGACCGGCGAGAAGGTGTGGGCCAGCAGCGCTGCCTATGGTCCGGGCGATCCGGTTGCGGTGGGGCAGGCCTTCGAGACTGCCGATACCATCCTGATCGACGCGGTCGATGAGAACATGGCCGCCAAGGTCGCCGAGTTGCGCCTGTTCAAGGCGAACGAAGCCGACGCCATGGTCTATGGCGGCACGCTCCGCATTCCGGGCTATGGCGCCTGGGCGGTGAGCTGCACCGGCCCCTGATGCGCGTCGACGACTTCGATTTCGAACTTCCCGGCGAGAGCATCGCGCTCCACCCCGCTGAGCCCAGGGATTCTGCCCGCATGCTCATCGTGCGGCCGGGCGAGCCGCTGGAGGATGGCCGGGTAACCGACCTGTTGCGCCTGCTGCGCGCCGGTGACGTGCTGGTCGTGAATGACACCCGCGTGCTGCCGGCCGAACTCACCGGCACCCGGATCCGCGGCGAGCTCAGCGCCAATGTCAGCTTCAACCTGCATAAGCGGGTGGACGCAAACACCTGGCGGGCGTTTGCCCGGCCGGCGAAGAAACTGCACTTGCTCGACCGGCTGGAGCTGGGCGACAATGGCTCGATTACCGCCACGGTCACCGGCAAGGGGGACACCGGCGAGATCACGCTGGCGTTCGACCTCGGCGGGGCGCAACTCGACGAGGCGATCAAGGCGCACGGCGCGATGCCGCTGCCGCCCTATATCGAGGCCAAGCGCCACACCGAAGAGCGTGACAAGTTGGACTACCAGACGGTCTATGCGGCTCGCGATGGGGCGGTGGCGGCGCCGACCGCTGGGCTGCATTTCACCGAAAGCCTGCTGCAGCAACTGGCGGATCTGGGCGTCAGCGTCGAGCGGGTAACGCTGCATGTGGGGGCAGGGACGTTCCTGCCGGTAAAGGTTGATGACACCGACGACCACGTGATGCACGCCGAGTGGGGCGATATCCCCGCGGCGGTGGTGGAGCGCATCCTCGCCGCCAAGGCGAAGGGCGGGCGAGTGGTTGCGGTGGGGACGACGAGCCTCAGGCTGCTCGAGACCGCAGCGCGGGCGACCGGCACGCTGCAGCCGTTCGTCGGCGACACCGACATCTTCATCACGCCGGGCTATCGCTTCAACGCGGTGGACATGCTGATGACCAACTTCCACCTGCCACGCTCGACGCTGTTCATGCTGGTCAGCGCGTTTGCCGGGCTCGACACGATGCGCGCCGCTTACACGCACGCCATTGCCGACGGTTACCGGTTCTACTCCTACGGCGACGCCAGTCTGCTGTTCCGGGCAGATTGATCTTGTTCCGACGAGCAGGAAGTTGCTCGCGGGGATAGCCCCCCGCGAGCACTGGCGGCGTCAAAGTCCCGCAGCGTCGTGCAGCAAGGTGCCGGTGAAACCGCACGCCGCGCCGTGATAGCCGACGCAGCCGTTGCGTTCCTCGATCTTGAGACCGCCCTGTCCATCGAACTCCAGTCCGATCTCGCAGTAGCGCTCGGCAGCGATTGGCCCGCCTGCTGGATCATAGTACTCGTTCTCGACGAAGAAATTCCCGCCTTGCTGGGAGAGAAGAACCTCGCCCTCGATACCGCCGCCGCAGCCCGGAATGTCGTTCTCCATGGGGGTCACAGTGTTGATCGAGATGGCGTAACGATCATCCTCGATATTTGAGAGATCGACCGTCAGCTCCCCTTCGCCATGACCGGAGTAGTGTCCCTCGATGGGATCCACGTCCTGCGCCAGTGCAGGCACGATCGCGGACAGGGTGAGGGCAACCAGAAAAGCACGCAGCATCAATAACCTCGGAATCAGAAACACCCGAGGGGTGGCGGCTGAGCATGGCGAAAATCGGACAGGGCCTTGTCGGGTAGGGATAGCAGTTGCGGGGGCCGGGCGGTGAGGTCTGCGCCACGCCCGGGTCCAATGCGGCTGCGAGCCGGCATCCGCGAACACCATGCATGGGCTCTGCTGGCACCACCCGCAACTCCGGGACTTGTTGCCAGAGCGGACCGACCCGAAGATCATGGTGCCGGACTGGCCGCAATTCGTGCGCGGCTGTATCCGCTATCGGCAGTCGTTGGACGAGCAGCGCCCCGACGTACCGCGAAGCGGCGAGGCGTTCGGCCAGTAGCCAGAGACATCGTTCGGTTTGCTGCCTGTCGCCGGTAGGGATATTCTGTCGGCGCGAGGGGATGTTCTCCTCGACAACAGGGAGGAGCGAAGATGTCAAAATATATCCTGCTGCTCAACTGGACCGAGCAAGGCGTCAAGACCGTCAAGGAGTCGACCAAGCGTTATGATGCCGCCAAGGAGGCGGCCAAGGCCGTCGGTGGGACTCTCGAAACCATCTACATGACCTTCGGCGCCTATGACCTGGTGGGCATCCTCGATGCACCCAATGACGAGGCTGCCGTCACGTTCGTGCTGCGCACGGGCATGGCCGGCAATATCCGGGCGACGACGCTCAAGGCCTTCCCCGAGGCCGACTATCGCAAGGTCATCGGAGGCATCTGACCGCCGGGCGGACGAGGGCAGCCCTCGCCGCGGGGTGACAGGCGCGCGCCGTCCCGCTAATAGGCGCGCATGACCGACTTCTCCTTCACCCTTCAGGCTACCGACGGCATGGCGCGCCGCGGGCGGATCGACACTTCCCGCGGCGATGTGCAGACTCCGGCTTTCATGCCGGTGGGCACCGTCGGCACGGTCAAGGCGATGTACCCCGAACAGGTGCGCGAAACAGGCGCGGATATCCTGCTCGGCAACACCTATCACCTCATGCTGCGCCCCGGCGCTGAACGCGTCGCCGCGCTCGGCGGGCTGCATGACTTCATGGACTGGCAGCGGCCGATCCTGACCGATAGCGGCGGGTTCCAGGTGATGTCGCTGGCCAAGCTCCGGAAGCTCACCGAGAAGGGCGTGACCTTCCGCTCGCACATTGACGGCACGGCCTATGAGCTGACGCCAGAGCGTTCGATCGAGATCCAGACCCTGCTCGACAGCGACATCATCATGCAGCTCGACGAGTGCATCCCGCTGCCGTCCGAGCACAAGGAAATGCTGCGCGCCATGGAGCTGTCGCTCCGCTGGGCGCAGCGAAGCAAGGACGCCTTCGGGCATCAGCCGCACCGCGCGCTGTTCGGCATCGTGCAGGGCGGCGACGATGCGGAGCTCAGGGCGAAGTCGGCGGCGGGGCTGAAGTCGATCGGCTTCAGCGGCTACTCGATCGGGGGCCTCGCGGTGGGCGAGCCGCAGGAAGTGATGTTCCGGGTGCTGAGCGAGATCACGCCGGAGCTGCCAACCGACAAGCCGCGCTACCTGATGGGCGTGGGCAAGCCCGACGACATCCTCGGCGGCATCGAGCGCGGCGTCGACATGTTCGACTGCGTGCATCCGACCCGCGCCGGACGCCACGGGCACGCCTATACGCGCTTCGGTGTCATCAACCTGAAGAACGCCCGGCATAAGGACGATCCGCGTCCGCTCGACGAAACCTCGCCCAATCCGAACTGCCGCCGCTTCAGCCGCGCCTACCTGCACCACCTGATCCGCACCGAGGAGATGCTCGGGGCGATGATCCTGAGCCAGATCAACCTGAGCTACTACCAGCAGCTCTGCATAGGGGCCCGTGCGGCGATCGAGGCTGGTACGTTCGCCGATTATGCGGCACAAACCCGAGCGACATGGGCGGCGGGCGACATCGCCGCCGTCTGATATGGAGCGTGGTCAGGAAAGGTTGCAGACTTTTCCGGTTCGACCGCGCGACCAACTAAAGAACCGGAGAACAGCGTCATGGCCACCCCCCGCAAGTCCCTCCTCAACCCGCTGATGAAGTCGCGCAAGCGTCTCGACGAGACGACCATGCGCGAACTGTTCGCCGGCGACCCCAACCGCTTCAAGACCTTTTCCGCCAAGGCCGGCGACCTGCTGCTCGATTACTCGAAGAACCGCATCGACGAGAAGGCGATGGCGGCTTTGTTCGAGCTGGCGCGTGCTGCCGGCGTCGAAGAACGGCGGGACGCGATGTGGAAGGGCGAGCACATCAACATCACCGAGGATCGCGCGGTGCAGCACATGGCGCTGCGCTACATGGGCGACAAGAAGGTGATGGTCGACGGCAAGGACGTGATGCCGGACGTGCGTGGCGTCCTCGCAGCGATGAAGGGCTTTTCCGACGCAGTGCGCAATGGTGCGATCAAGGGCTCGAGCGGCGACAGCTTCACCGATGTGGTCAATATCGGCATCGGCGGCTCGGACCTCGGCCCGGCCATGGTCACGCTGGCGCTGGCGCCCTACACCCGGGCCGACCTCAGGGCGCACTATGTGTCGAACGTCGACGGCGCCCATATCCATGACGTGCTCAGGGGGCTCGACCCGAAGCGGGCGATGTTCATCGTCGCCTCGAAGACCTTCACCACCGACGAGACGATGACCAACGCGGCAACCGCCCGCGCCTGGATCGCATCGGCGCTGGGTGAGGCGGCAGTGCCGGATCACTTCGCCGCCCTTTCGACCAACTTAGCGGCCTGCGCCGATTTCGGCATCAAGTCCGACCGCATCTTCGGTTTCTGGGACTGGGTCGGCGGGCGCTATTCGGTGTGGTCGGCGATCGGGCTGCCGGTGGCGATTGCCGTCGGCTACGAGAATTTCGAGGCGTTCCTGCGCGGCGCCTACGAGATGGACCAGCACTTCCTCAAAACCAAGCTGGAAAAGAACCTGCCGGTGATCATGGGCGTGCTCGGCGTCTGGTACCGGAACGCCTGGGGCTTTTCGACCCACGCCGTGCTGCCCTACGATCAGCGGCTCAGCCGCTTCGCCGCCTACCTGCAGCAGCAGGACATGGAATCGAACGGCAAGTCGGTGACGCTCGCCGGAAAGGCCGTGGACTACCCGACCGGACCGATCATCTGGGGCGAACCGGGCACCAACGGTCAGCACGCCTTCTACCAGCTGATCCACCAGGGCACCGACGTGATCCCGGTGGATTTCCTGATCGCCGCGCAGCCGCATGAGCAGCTGCCGCCGCATCACGACAAGCTGGTGGCGAACGTGTTGGCGCAGTCCGAGGCGCTGATGCTGGGCAAGACCAAGGACGAGGTGGTGGCGGAACTCAGCGCGCAGGGCCTCGACAAGGCGCGGATCAAGGAACTGACCCCGCACAAGATGTTCCCGGGCAACCGGCCGTCGAACACGCTGATGTACCCCAAGTTGACGCCGGAGCGGCTCGGCAGCCTGATCGCGCTCTACGAGCACAAGGTGTTCGTGCAGGGCACCATCTGGGGCGTCAACTCCTACGACCAGTGGGGCGTCGAGCTGGGCAAGCAGCTCGCCAAGGCGCTGCTGCCCAAGGTGCAGGGCGCGGAGAAGGCAACGGCCCATGACAGCTCCACGCGGGGCCTCGTTGACGCGTACTTGAAGCTGAAATGAGTGAAGCCATTGGACCGAGACTTCGGTTGTGGTCGACGTGGCCCGAAGAGCTCATGCTCGTCGAACTCGGTGACGCAGCGCCGATGGTGCTGACAGGGGGAAGGGATGGCAGAGGAACTGAGGTATACCAACCCGCCGCAGCGGGTCTACAAGTCTGCGCCGGTAGCGCTCGAGTTGGGTCAGCTCGCGGCTGCGCTGGCAGAACTGGGGCTCGGTGTGCCCGTCACGGTGACCGAACTGCCGGGCGGTGGAGCGCGCTCGTTCCGCGTTGACCGCGTCGGCGACGAGCCGCTGGTCCTGAAGGTCTACAACGACTCGTTACCGTACTCGACCGAGAAGGAAACCTACGCCGGAGCCCTGTTGGGCCTCCTCGACGTGCCTCGGACGCGTTTTCTCGCTGCCGACGAAAGTCGCGCGCTGCTGCCGTTCCGCTTCACCATCGCCAACTATCTACCCGGCGAGCGCGTTGCGCTGTTCCGGGATGCGCCTGATGTCGTCGACGTATACCGGCAGATGGGCGCGATGCTGCGAAAGCTCCATAGCGTCTCGGTGCCCAGCTACGGCGACTTTGGCGAGGGTGGCCTGGTTAATGCCGTTTCGACCAACACCGCGTACGTGGACCGGTTCTTCGCCTACGGCTTCGACCGATTCCGCCACTATGGCGGCGACGAAGTGCTGGCGCAGCGGCTGGAGGCGATCGTCGCGGCGCATGCCGAGGTGATCGCGCACAGCCGGGGCGCCGTGTTTGCGCATGACGACTTCCACCCCAACAATGTGCTGGCCGAGCGGGATGCCGAAGGGCGGCTGCAACTCACCGGGCTGCTCGACTTCGGCAATGCCCGGGCGTCGGACCCGATCTGCGACCTGGCCAAGGCGCTGTTTTGCAGCGAGCATCAGGCAGCCGGCAGTGCTGCGCCGATCCGCGAAGGCTACGGTCCGATCGACCACCCCGATCCGGATTTGGCGATCTGGATCTACTTGCTGCTGCACCGAGTGGTCATGTGGTGGTGGTTGCGCCACGTCGACGTCATCCATGCCGGCGAACACCATCCCCTGATGGACGATCTAGCGAGAATGGCGGAAGAGGGCGGGGCACGGTGACGATCACGACTGAAGCCGAACTCGAAAAGCTCAAGACCATCGGCCGCATCTGTGCGGTAGCGCGTGATGCGATGGCGGCGGCACTGGCGCCGGGGATCACCACGCAGGAGCTGGACGATATCGGCCGGCGCATTCTCGATGCTGCCGGGGCGCGTTCGGCGCCCGAGATCACCTATGACTTTCCCGGCGCCACCTGTATTTCGGTGAACGAGGAGATCGCCCACGGCATCCCGGGGGCGCGCGTCATCCAGGCGGGCGATCTGGTGAATATCGACGTGTCGGCGGAGCTCGACGGCGTGTTCGCCGATACCGGTGCGTCGTTCCTCGTGCCGGAGGCAGATCCACGTCTCGTGACGCTCTGCCGAGACGGAAAGCGGGCGATGTGGGAGGGCATCCGTGCGGTGAAGACCGGGGCGCCGTTGAACGGCATCGGCCTCGCCATCGGCGCCTTCGCCAAGAAGCACCGCTACACCTTGATCGAGAATCTCGCGAGCCACGGTGTCGGCGACAGCCTGCATGACGAGCCCGGCGAGATCGCGACCTGGCCCGACAAGTCCGATCGCCGGGTGATCACCGAGGGGCTGGTATTCACGGTGGAGCCGTTCCTGTCGCTGGGCGGCCGCATGGCCGAACAACGCGACGAGGACGATGAATGGACGCTGGTGGCCGATCCGCCGGCCCCTTGCGTGCAGTACGAGCACACCATCGTCGCGACGCGGCGTGGCGCGATTGTGGTGACCGCGGCATAAGTGCGGCGCTGCGCTGAATGGTTTCTGAAGGGGTGGTTCCAAACGCGTTCAAAATCAGTGCGCTAGGGTGAATTCAACGCTGCAGATGCAGCACTGACCCAAACCAAGGACTACCGAAATGACCGTTCTCAACACCCTTCGGCAAACCGGCCGCGCCGCGGTTCTTGCCGTCGTCCTCGCCGGCACCGCCCTGAGTGCGGTCCCCGTCCAGGCAGCCCCCAACATGGGTGGCTTCTCGCTCGACGTGAAGCCGCAGGGCGGCGACCAGAAGCAGCTGCAGCAGTTCAAGAAGAAGAACTTCGGCCCGAACGATTTCTTCAACTGGTGCCTGACCGACAAGCAGATCCGCAAAGGCCTCAAGGCCTACGGCTTCTTCGATGTCGAGATCGTCGATTACCTGAGCAAGAACCGCGTCCGCGTCCAGGCCGGCTATGACGACTGGTACTACTCGATGCGCATCAACCGCTGCTCGGGGATGGTCGACCGGATCAAAAAGCTCTACCCGGTCGATGACGAAGACGACTGGGGCGATGACGACGACTGGTACCCGTCGCCGTACTGATCGAGTTCAGGGCAGGGGCCGGAAACGGCCCCTGTTCTTTTGCGGCCGTACGCTTGCGGAAGGGATGCTTTGGGGGCACCGGCTCTCCCCACCTCCGGTGTCATCCCAGCGAAAGCTGGGAGCCAACCATCCTCCAGCATGGGCAGAGAAATGGGCCCAGCTTTCGCTGGGGTGACACCGATCCCCCGCGGGCTCAGAGATCGATGCGGCGGAACAGCCACCACGGCATTTCGCGCACGAGGTGCATGATCAGCCGCCAGCGGCGCGGGGCGTATTGCACCGGTCCGCCGTGATCGGCGGCCCGCCGCACCAGCCGCGCTACCTCTTCGGCCGAAGCCAGCCGGCGGCCCGGTGGGCTGTTTGCTGTCATCGCCGTGGCCGTAGGCCCCGGCTTCACTACCACGGCGCGCGGACCTTTGCCGGCGAAGCGGTGGGCGATGCCTTCGACCAGCGTCTCGATGCCGGCTTTGGTCGAGGCGTAGATGAAGTTCTTGCGCCGGCCGCGGTCGCCGGCAACAGAGCCGAGCACCACCAGCGAGCCGTGGCCCTGGGCTTCCAGCAGGTTGGCGGCGGCGAGCGACCACAGCGCAGTCGACGTGTAGTTGGTGGTCATCATCGCAGCGGCGGTTCCGAGGTCAGTTGCAGCGACAGACTGCTCCGGCATGATCGCGTAGGCGATGTGCAGATGGTCGACGCCGCCGAGGCGGGCGGCGAGCAGCGGCAGTTCGGTTGCCGGATCGGTTGCGACCAGATCGAGCAGGGTGGTCTCACAGCGGCTGGCGCCGAGCTTTCGCAACTCGTCGGCCAGGGCCTCGAGTCGGGCGGCATGGCGGCCGACCAGCAGCAGCGCCGCGCCTTCAGTGGCGTAGAGCCGCGCGGTAGCTTCGGCGATACCCGAATTGGCACCGAGGAGCAGCACGTGCAGCGGCCCGGCGCCCGGGCTTTTCGATTCGAGTTGGGCCATGTTCCATGGCTTAGCAGCCATAATGAAACATGGCGTTACGGCGACCTCAGTCACAATTGGAACCGCGAGGTGACGCCGCGGATGGAACAGAGGCTCGTCTGCCGTTTCGTTGGCCAAGGCGGGAAACCGGAAAAACCGCAATGTTCCCCGTGCCCATCGCGTCCGGTTGACACGCGGCGCCACCAACAAATCAACGCGTGCGCCGGGTACCGGTTGCGGGGATGGCTGCAAATTTAGCGACCGTGTTTCCGCCCCATTGCGGTCCCGTCACGGACACACTGAACCCCTAGCGTTTGCAGGTATCCGCAGCAGATCGGGGGGCAATCCGATGACTGCCTTGACCATCCGTCCACCCTCGCTGGACGACGATATCGTCAGCGCCTTCGAGCGCGAGAAGAGCCAGTTCATGGCGCGTAACCGGGAGCGGTGCAGCCACCTGCTGGTCCGGTTCGGGCCCGACGCGGCCGACGAGAACTTCGCCATTTCGGCGGCGTTCACGCTCGACGAGGCGCGCAACTGGCATCAGGTGGAAGTCGCGGTGCCGTTCAAGGAACTGCGCCGCGAGGATGGGCCGGACCGTGGGCTCATCTCAGCCTTTGGCGAACTCGATGAGGGAATCAGCGCGGCGCGCATCGCCCGGCTGTTTGCCCCGCTTTCGATAGCCCAGCGCATGGCGGGCGGGCGTCGCGACTAGAGCATTCGATCTGTCGCGCTTTCGAACGGGAAGGGCCAGCAGCTCTTTCTGAAGGCGCATAGCTGCAACCGATGGTGGCCGTTGCCGCGGCCGGGGAGCATCAATGAAAACCTGCTGGTTCATCGTCATCGAGAGCATGGGCTCGTGGTGGGTCGACTGCGAGGGCAAGGCCTATGGGCCGTTCGAAAGCCGAGACGAGGCTCAAAGCCAGGCGCGGCGTATCGCCATCACCTATGGCGATGAAGGCCGCCGCTCCGAGGTGTTCGCCCCCACCGACCAGGGATCGCATCGGCTGATCTGGAAGGGCCCGGTACCGACGGCTTCCTGAAAGCGCTCTAGTGCTGATCGTTGTAGGGTTCCTTGACGGTGCCGACGCGGCGCGCCAGTGCCGAGAATGACAGGGCGCCGTCATCCGAGACGGTGGCATTGGCCATGCGCAGCAGGCGTGCCGGAAAGGCAAGGGCATCGCGTTCCGCCGGACGGAGGTTCTCGATCGAGCGATGGTCGTTGATGGCGGTCTGCTCGGCGGCCCGCATGGCGTCGTCGACATCCTGCCGAGACACCAGGCCCTTGGCGATCATCGTCTCGTGCATGGCGGCGATTGCGAGGTAGAGGCCCTCAAGCTGCAGGTTGGCGCTATTCATCACACGCGTCCTTTTCTCACACGGAAGAGGCGGGCCGTAGCCCGCCTCCATGCTGCGCTCATCGTCAGCGGATGAACAGCAGGATGATGATGATCAGCCAGATGGGCACGCCCAGCAGCCAGAGCCCAAGTCCTCTCAGCATTAGCCTTCTCCTCTAGCGTGCGCGCCGGAACACGGTGCGGAACACCGTGCCGTTGTCGCGATGGTTGCCACCCATCTGAGCCGCCCAGTAAGCGCCGGCCGCACTGACCAGCAGGGACGCTGCAGTCAGGAAGGCGGCAAGCACGGCGGTCTTGCGGGCGGTTTCAGCAGCTGCGGCCGCGTCGGCCTTAGCCTTGTCGACAGCCGCCAGCACCTCGGTCACGCGGGCATTGGCTTCGTCCGCGCTGAGGCCGGTGTTGGTGGCGACGAGCTGGGCCAGATAGGCCTTGTCGGGATCGCTCACGCCATCGCCGAGCGCACCCTCAGCCAGGATCCGGCCGGTTTCGGCGCGCACCGCGGTGGTATCGGCCACCGGTGCCGTCGTCGCAGTGGGCGAGGGGCGAAACAACTGATCGACGAAATAGACATTCGGATCGATCGCGCTGCCGGCATCGTCGGCGACGGTCGCCGCGGCGTTGGTGATGGTCGAGGCTGCGGCGCCGACCGCGTTCGCCGCGGCACCGATGCCGCCGACGGCGATCAAACCGCCGATCACCAAGGCGCCAGCCCAGACGAGCAGTCCGTGTGCACCGTCGCGCACGTCTGCTTCATCTTCGGTAGCGTCATGATGGCGGCGGCGCATCCGACCGGTGACATAGGCGCCCGCCATGAAGCTCGAGACTTCCACCCACAGCAGCCAGATCCCGGCCGCAATGGCGATCCAGATTACCGGAACATCCGGGCCGGCGTGGAAGTTGACGAAGCTCAGTCCGATCGCAGAGCCGAAGCTCAGCAGGACCAGCGAGATCGCTGAGGCGATCACAATACCGGCGATGATCGCCGGCCAGTCGACATAGGAACTGTTGTCCGTCGCGGCCGGGGTTGAGGCAACGACGACGTCTACTTCGGAGGGAATGGTCATGGTGTGGTCCTTACCTCAGGCCGAAGAAGGACAGGACGGCGAGGATTACGACCACCAGGCCGACGAGGTAGATGATCCCGTTCATTTTTCTTGTTCTCCTATGACGCGGTTCGTCACAGAAAAGTGCGGAAACCAACGATTGGTTGCCTTGATCGGCAAATAATCCTAGCGGGCGTCGGTGTTGCGGCCGTCCGTTTCTTCCTCGTTTTCAACGCGCTCGGCGATCATCTTGCGGAGTCTGTGGAGTCGTGTCCGGTGAGTTCCTCGGCGCCGATGAGCCGGTTATCGGCACGGCGCAGCGCCAGGATCAGATCGTCGAGCTTGGCCTGCACCGCCTCGCCGTCGCGATTTTGGGTATGCTGCACCACGAACACCATCAGAAAGGTGTGGTGGTGGCTGTGTTGATCACCAACTGCCAGGTCTCTGAGAACCCGAACAGCGGTCCACTCACCGCCCATAGCACGATCAGCCCGCACGCTGCGGCGAAGGTCGCCGGCTTGCCGGCGTCGAGTGACACGAGGTTGGAGAATTGGTGGAAGAAACCTGCGGCCATGATGACACCTGCTGTGCAAAGTGTCGGATTCAATCGCGCAAGCGGCGGCGGGTTCCCGGTGCGGCGCCTTCAGACAAGCAGCAGCCCTGAAACGGTGAAGCGCCCTAAAGCCAGAAGCCGAGCGCGGTGGCTACCGTCACCGCGGCGACGAGGAGCAGGAAAGCGGCGAGCCAGCTCAGCAAACCGGGGGCTCGTCGGGGTGAGGTCGTTGGTGACATCGGGGCAACCCACAATGGAGGAGATTGCGTGCTCAACGCCCGGTTGCAGCGTCCCAAATGTCGCCCGCGGGGCGGCGGCTCAACCGGTCTGAGGGGGAGACTAGACCCTTGTCGGGCAGGGCCATACTCACAAAGACACGTGTCGGCGAAAAAGGGGAGTTGGTACGCCCGGATGGATTCGAACCATCGACCATCCGATTAAAAGTCGGATGCTCTACCACTGAGCTACGGGCGCTCCTGCCGCTCACGCGGATCGGCGCGGAACATAGGCATTGTGCCCCTGCTGTCAATCGCTAACGGCGAATGGCCCTCAGTTGAGTAGCGGTACCGGCTGGCCGGCATAGCTCGTGGGCTCGCACGGGACGCCCGCACGGTCGAGCCGGGCACACAGTTCGATTGCCGAGGCGCGATCGACCATCGGGCCGGCAACGATGATCTTGCCGTCGGTGCCGTCCTGCTCGGCGAGCACCGGGGTGAGGCCCACCAGCATGGTGCCGACCTGCGCCAGCAGCTCCTGCCACTGCGCTTCGGCAGTATCGGCACGCACCGGGAAGCCGAGCGCGATGCCGGGGGCGGAACCATCGGGAATAGCCAGCGGCATGGTGTTGGCGGAGAGCGGCACGGCCTTGAGCTTCACTTCGTTGGAGCCTGGCAGCAGCGGGCGCTGCCGCACGGCGACCGTGCCGCCTTCGGTCTCGAAGGTCAGGGTCTTGCCTGAGGTGATCGAACCGGTAGTGGTGGTGTCGATGGCCGCGGCAGCGGTGCGGGCCTTGGTCTGCACCTCCTCGAGGATCTTGGGCACGCTGACCTCGAGGGCGCCGACACGCCTGGTCACGGCGCCGGCGGCTTCCTCGTTCATGGCGAAGCGCTGCAGCAGCTGGGTGTTCTCGCGCTGCATGCGCGTCGATTCCTCTTCGAGCGTCGCGACCTGGGTGCGCAACTGGTTGATGGTGGAGCCTTCGAGGCGCGAGGCATGGAGCGCGCCATAGACGCTGGGCGGGATCAGGCCCGAGAGGTTGGCGCCAAGAATGGCCACGGCCCAGATGCCGAGCGCCGTGATGCCCCACATCGTCACATCCGCCGGACGAAACTGGTCTGCTGCCTTCGCCAAAGGTCCTGTCTCCCGAGAGCCCTACGAATCAGGCCGATTTTCGAGTTTACCACTCCGTAACCGCGTTATCGGATTCCCAACAACTTGCTGCCATAAACACGGGGGAAACGATGACCCCTGACGAGGGCCTCCCATGACTGAATTGCTGTCGATCATCCTGGCCGCGGGCGAAGGCACCCGCATGCGCTCGGCCACGCCGAAAGTGCTGCATCAGGTGGGCGGGTTGCCGCTGGTCGGGCACGTGGTGCGGACGGTCGCGGCCAGCTCTTCGGCTATCTCGGTGGTGATCGGGCCGGGGCACGACGCGGTCCAGGCAATGGTCGCGGGGCTGGCCCCGGCGGCAACATTCTCGACGCAGGCCGACCGCAGGGGCACTGCCCACGCAGTGAAACAGGCCGAAGCCGCCTACAGCAGCGCCAAGGGGAACGTGATCGTGCTTTATGCCGACACGCCGCTCGTGTCGGCGGAAACGTTGGCGGGCATCACCACGCGGCTCGATGGTGGCGCCGACATCGTGGTGGTGGGCTTCCGGCCCGAGGATACCACCGGTTACGGCCGGTTGATCACTGACAACGGACAGTTGCTGGCAATCCGCGAGCACAAGGATGCGACCGAGACCGAGCGGGCGATCGGGCTGTGCAACTCCGGTATCATGGGGTTTCGCGCCGACACGCTGCGTTCGGTGATCGACCGGATCGGCAACGCCAATGCCAAGGGCGAATTCTACCTCACCGACGCGGTGGAACTGGCGAGCGGCGACGGACGACGGATCGAGGTGGTAGAGGCCGATGCGAACGAGGTGATCGGAGTCGACGACCGGCGGAAGCTGTCGCAGGCCGAGGCACAGTTCCAGGAGCTGCGTCGCGACGACTTCATGCGCGCCGGGGTGACGTTGAAAGACCCGTCGACGGTGTATTTCTCCTATGACACCGAGATCGGCCGCGACGTGACGATCTTCCCCAACGTGGTGTTCGGGCCCGGGGTGAAGATCGCCGATGGGGTCGAGATCCGGGCGTTCTGCGATATCGAGGATGTGACGATCGGCGAGGGCTCCAGCATCGGGCCGTTCGCCCGCATCCGCGGCGGCGCCGAGTTGGGCAAGGACGTACACCTGGGCAACTTCGTCGAGGTGAAGAAGTCGGTGATCCATGATGGCGTGAAGGCCGGGCACCTGAGCTACCTCGGCGACAGCGAAGTGGGCGCCAGGACCAACATCGGGGCAGGGACCATCACCTGCAACTACGATGGCGTGAACAAATCCAAGACCACCATCGGCGCGAATGCTTTCATCGGCTCGAACTCGTCGCTGGTGGCGCCGGTGACTATCGGCGACGGGGCGTATATCGCTTCGGGCAGCGTTGTCACCAAGGACGTCGAAGCGGATGCGCTGGCCATTGGCCGCGCCCGGCAGGAGAACAAGCTCGGTTACGCGCCCAAGCTGAAGGCGCGGGCCGAAGCCATCAAACGCGCCAGATCTGGCAAGTAGGGGACCCACACCATGTGCGGTATCGTCGGGATTATCGGGACTGAACCGGTCGCGCCTCGGCTGGTCGATGCGCTGAAGCGGCTGGAGTATCGCGGCTATGACAGCGCCGGGGTCGCGACGCTGGAGGGTGGGCAGATCGGCCGCCGCCGCGCCGAGGGCAAGCTGGGTAATCTTGCCGCCAAGCTGAGCTTCGAGCCGCTCAGCGGCAATATCGGCATTGGTCACACCCGCTGGGCGACGCATGGCGCGCCGACCGAGGGCAACGCCCACCCACATGCCACCGACAAGGTGGCGGTGGTCCATAACGGCATCATCGAGAATTTCCGCGAGCTGCTCGCCGACCTCGCCAAGGACGGCTACCTGCCCAGGACGCAGACCGATACGGAATCGGTGGCGCTGTGGGTGACCCGCGAGATCGATCGCGGGCTCGACCCCGAGATGGCGGTGGCGCGGACGTTGAAAGAGCTGCGCGGTGCTTTCGCGCTGGCCTTCATGTTCAAGGGCGAGGATGCCTTGCTGATCGCCGCCCGCTCCGGCGCGCCGCTGGCTATCGGCTATGGCGCCGCCGAGATGTATCTGGGCTCCGACGCTATGGCGCTGGCGCCGTTCACTTCGCGCCTGAGCTACCTGCTCGATGGCGACTGGGCGGTGCTGACCAAGAACGGCGTCACCATCCGCGACGGCTCCGACGCCATCGTGCAGCGTGAGATGCTGGTGTCGGCCGCCTCGGCGCTGCTGGTCGACAAGGGCAACCACCGCCATTTCATGGCCAAGGAAATCTACGAGCAGCCAGAGACGGTATCGCACACGCTCAGCCACTATGTGGATATGAGCAGCGACCGGGTGGCGCTGCGCGAGGCGCTGCCGTTCGATTTCGCCACGCTCAAGCGGCTGACCATCTCAGCCTGCGGCACCGCGTCCTATGCCGGCATCGTCGCTAAATACTGGTTCGAACGCTATGCGCGGCTGCCGGTGGATGTCGATGTCGCCTCGGAGTTCCGCTATCGCGAGCCACCGCTGGAGCAGGGCGGCCTCAGCCTCTTCATCTCGCAATCCGGTGAGACCGCCGACACCCTCGCGGCCCTGCGCTATTGCGCCGGGCAGGGCCAGCATATCGCCTCGCTGCTGAACTCGCCGGAATCGACGATGGCGCGCGAGAGCCAGGTGGTGTTCCCGACGCTGTGCGGGCCGGAAATCGGCGTCGCCTCGACCAAGGCGTTCACCGCGCAGCTGACCGCACTGGCGAGCCTTGCCGTCGCGGCGGGCGTCGCCCGCGGCACGATCTCGGCGGCGCAGGAAGCCGAGCTGGTGCACAGCCTCACGACGCTGCCGACCGCCATCTCCGCGGCGCTGGCGCTCGAGGGGCAGGTCGAGGATATCGCCAAGCGGTTGAGCAAGGCCAAGGACGTGCTCTATCTCGGTCGCGGCCAGATGTACCCGATCGCCATGGAAGGCGCGCTGAAACTCAAGGAACTGAGCTACATCCACGCCGAGGCCTATCCGGCCGGCGAGCTGAAGCACGGGCCGATCGCGCTGGTGGACGAGCTGATGCCGGTGATCGTGGTGGCCCCGTCGGATGAGCTGATGAGCAAGACCCTCTCCAACATGCAGGAAGTGGCGGCGCGCGGCGGCAAGATCATCCTGATCACCGACGAGGTGGGCAAGGAGGCGGTGGGCGAAGGGGTGGCGGAAGTGCTGGTGCTGCCCAAGGTCGCGAGCTTCGTGGCGCCGATCCTCGCGACCATCCCGGTGCAGCTCTTGGCCTATCACACCGCCTCGTTCATGGGCACCGACGTCGACCAGCCGCGCAACCTCGCCAAGAGCGTGACGGTCGAGTAGCTCGTGCTCTCGGCCAGCCTGCCGGATGAACTGACGACCGCGATCCGCGAGCGCTATGAGCCAGCCGGACTGGTGCTGACCGAACGGCCGCGGCGCGAGGCGGAAAGCGCTGACTACGGCGCCTGCCGGTTCGGCCTCGACGGCCACCAGGTGGCGTTCCGCGTGGCGCGGACCACTCCGACCAAGATCGGGCAATTCGTCACCATCTGGAAGCGCGAGGCTCCCGACGCGGAGATCGCGCCGCTCGATGCCGCCGACGGCGTCGATCTGGTGATCGTCAGCGTCGCCGATGCCGGACATCGCGGCCAATTCGTCTTCGATCGTCAGGCGCTGATCGAGCACGGCGTGTTTTCGGTGGATGGCAAGGGTGGCAAACGCGCTCTGCGGGTCTACCCGCCCTGGAGCAAACCCATTGCCAAAGACGCTATGCGCACGCAGCAATGGCAGCTGCGGTACTTCTTGCCGTTCGATGCGCGCGATTGCAGCGCGGAGCTACGACGGCTGATGGCGGTGACCAAGTGAACAAGCCCTTCTTCGAGCAGGAACCGGAGCTCAACGTCCTCGGTGAGAAGCTGGTGCTGTGTTCGATGCACCCGCTGACCGGGTTCTTTCGCAACGGCAACTGCATCACCGGCCCGCTCGACGAGGGCCGGCACACGGTGTGCGCCGAGATGACCGATGCGTTCCTGGCGTTCTCGAAATCACGTGGCAACGACCTTTCGACCCCGATGCCGGAATATGCGTTCCCGGGCCTCAAGGCGGGCGACCGCTGGTGCCTCGTGGCGCTGCGCTGGGTTGAGGCGCTGGAGGCCGGCATGGCGCCGCGCGTGGTGCTTAGGGCGACGCACCAGTCGGTGCTGAACTATGTCGAGATCGACGTGCTCAGGAAGTACGCGGTGGAGTGAGGGCTGCGCGGGGACCCGGCGCGGGGTAGTACGGTTACCATTGGTGGCCCCCCAAACTCGGCGTCACCCCAGCGAAAGCTGGGGCCCATTTCTCGTTCTCGGCCAGCGCCAGAGGATGGTTGGGTCTCAGCTTTCGCTGGGATGACAGCCGGTGGGTGGGCAAGATGCTCTGGCTAACTTCCAACCGCCGACTGCCTAGTCCTCGATCAGCCGCTTCCCCAGACTCAGAGAGTCATGTCGCTCGTAACCTTGCGCGTCGTAGAACCTCAGCACGCCGTCGTTTTCACCGCGCACCAGCAGGTTGATCTTCGGGCAGCCCATCGCCGTGAGGCGGTGTTCGAGTTCGGCCAGCAGCGCAGCGCCATAGCCTTTGCCGGCGTGCTCCTCGGCAGCCGCGAGGTAGTAGACCGAGCCGCGGTGGCCGTCGTAGCCGCCCATGCGGTGGCGATGACCTCGCCGTCGCGCTCGCCAACGAGGAACAGTTCGGGCTGCACCGCGAGCTTGCGCTCGATGTCCTTCAGCGGATCGTTCCATGGCCGGGTCAGGCCACGGGCTTGCCAGAGGGCAACGACCGCGTCGGTGTCGCGGCGTTCGAAGGGGCGGATATGCATGGAGGTCAGCCGGCTCGGAGCAGGGGAATGGCGAGGTCTTTGCGGAACAGATAGAGCAGCGTGCGCAGGGCGTCGCCGTCACGTCCGGTCAGGCCGGGGTTACGGGTTAGTGCGTCCTTGGCGTCCTCATGCGCCCACTCAAGCAGGTGCCGGTGCACATCGGGGACGGCGAGATGGTAGCCGGGCATGCCGGATTGCCGGGTGCCGAGCACATCGCCCTGGCCGCGCAGTTCCAGGTCCTTCTCGGCGATGACGAAGCCATCCTCGGTGCCCTTGATGGTCTCGAGCCGGGCCTTGGCGGTTTCGCTCAGCGGTTCCTTGTAAAGCAGCAGGCAGGCGGAGCGCTGGCTGCCGCGACCGACGCGACCGCGGAGCTGGTGGAGCTGCGCCAGGCCGAAACGCTCGGCATGCTCGATGATCATGATGGTGGCGTTGGGCACGTCGACGCCGACCTCGATGACGGTGGTGGCGACCAGAATCTTGGCCTCGTTGCGCTGGAAGCGCTCCATCGCCTCGGCCTTGGCGGCAGCGCTCATGCGGCCATGGATCAGGACCACTTGCTCACCGAACACCTTCTTCAGCTCGGCGAACCGATCTTCGGCGGCAACCACTTCGAGATGCTCGCTTTCCTCGACCAGCGGGCAGACCCAGAAGGCCTGCGCCCCCTCGGCGATGCGGCTCTCCAGGCGCTGGATGACGCGGGCGTATTCGCCGATGGAGAGCACGGCGGTATCGATCGGCTGTCGACCGCGCGGCTTTTCGCGCAGGATGCTGACCGCCATGTCGCCGAAATGGGTGAGCACCAGGGTGCGCGGGATCGGCGTGGCCGTCATCACCAGCAGGTCGGCATGCAGGCCTTTCTCGCTGAGCGCCAGGCGCTGGTGGACGCCGAAGCGGTGCTGCTCGTCGACCACGGTGAGGCCGAGATTGTGAAAGTCGACGCCGGTCTGGAACAGTGCGTGGGTCCCGACGACGATATCGGTCGAGCCGTCGGCGATGCCTGACAGCACGGCGCGGCGCTCGGCGGCAGTCATCTTGCCGGTGAGCAGCACAATGCCGAGGCCGACCTGGTCGCAGAGCGGTTTCAGCGTCTTGTAGTGCTGGCTGGCGAGGATTTCGGTCGGCGTCATCAGCGCCGACTGCGCGCCGCTCTCGGCCATCGCCGCCATCGCCATCAGCGCGACGACGGTCTTGCCGGCGCCGACATCGCCCTGCAGCAGGCGCGACATGCGCTCGGGTGCAGCGAGGTCGCGGCGGATATCCTCGACGGCGAGCCGCTGGCCCTCGGTGAGAGTGTAGGGCAGGGCGGCCTCGACCCTGGCGGAGATCTCGCCGGTGAAGCTGCGGGCAATGCCGCGCGGGGCGATGAGCTGCGAGCGGACGATCAGCAGGGCGAGCTGGCCGGCCAGATACTCGTCATAGGCGAGCCGCATGCGGTTCTTCGACCAGAGCTGCGCCTCGTCAGGGGTTTCGGGGGCGTGCGAGGCCTGCATCGCGGCGCGAAAGCTGGGCCAGCCGAACTCGGCGATGCGCTCGGCCGGCATCCATTCCGGCAGGTCGGGCAGCGTCTCCAGCACCTGCCGGGTGAGCTTGATCAGGGCGCGGGAGCTGAGGCCGTGAGTGAGCGGATAGACCGGCTCGACCAGCGGCATATCCTCGAACTTGTCGGCTTCGACGACATAGTCCGGATGGGTAATCTGCTTTTCGCCCTGGAAGAAACCGATGGTGCCGGAGACGTAACGCGTCTCGCCGACCGGCAGGAGCTTCTCCACCCAGCCGCCCTGGGCGCGGAAATACACCAACTGGATCTCGCCGGTTTCGTCGTGCGCGAACACCCGATGCGGGATATGCGGCCGGCCGCGCGGCGGCGACTGGTGGCGGTCGATGTGGAGCTTCAGCGTCGCGATGTTGTTGTGCACGGCGTTGGCGATGCCATCCATGCGGCGGCGGTCGACGATGCCGGTGGGCATGTGCATCAAGAGGTCGAGCGCGATGGCTTCCTGCCCCTCGGGCGCGCCGAAGAAGCGGGTCAGCAGGGCGCTGAGCTGCGGCCCCACCCCCTTGATGGAGTGGAGCGAGCGAAACAGCGGATCGAGGGCAGGCGGACGGGACATGCAACTGGGGTCGGAGAAATTTGCCGATGAGTTGTGGCAAAATCGGCTGCCGATTGCCACCGGCTTGCAGGTGTCCGTTGCGGCGGAGACACCACGTGGCCGCGACGGGCATGCTTGCTGACCACGTGACACGGGGGCGATATCCGCGTAAACACGCCATCCACATTCCCCGAGACCTCCCGATCATGGCCCTTCAAAAAGACGCCGGTGAAGATTCTGCTATGCGGTTGCGCCGGTTGCGCTATCGCGCCTGGCACCGCGGCACCAAGGAGATGGACCTGCTGCTCGGGCCCTATGCGGATGCGCGGCTGGAGGTCATGGACGGGGGGGAACTCGATCGCTTCGAGACGCTGCTCGAGGAGCTGGATACGGACCTCCTCGCCTGGCTGATGGGGCAGGAGCCGGCGCCCGCCGACGCCGACCACGACCTGCTCGCCGACCTGCTCAGATTCCGGACTGCCAAATGACCGACCAGCGCGCCGATCGCACTCTTTCGAACGTCCCCGATGGCATGCAGCCGGTGGTGCTGGCGCGCCTCATCGAGGAGCGGCTGAAGGCGGCGCCGGATGCAGCGGTGAGCGCGGTGTTCGTGGCGCGCGATGGTCGGCGCCTGCAGCGCATGGTGGAAATCCTCGAGCAGTTGATGCCGGGACACCAGTTGCTGACCCTGCCGGCCTGGGACTGCCTGCCCTATGATCGGGTATCGCCTAACGGCGTGACCATCGCGGCGCGGATGACGACGCTCTCGAGCCTCGCCAGCGGCGCGGCCAAGGGGGCCATCGTCCTCACCACGGTCAATGCGCTGGTGCAGAAGCTACCGCCGCGCGAGGTGGTCGCCGGGATGAGCTTTGCCGCAGCGGCAGGGCAGGTGGTGGATAGCGAGAAGCTCATCGCCTGGGCGGCCGGCAATGGCTACCTGCGTGTGCCGACGGTGCGCGAGACCGGCGAATATGCCGTCCGCGGCGGGCTGGTCGACCTCTATCCGGCGGGCGTCGAATCGCCGCTGCGCTTCGATTTCTTCGGCAAGCAGCTGGAGACGATCCGCACCTTCGATCCGGACAGCCAGCGTACCACCGGCAATCTGAAGCGCATCGCGCTGGCGCCGATGAGCGAGGTGCTGCTGAGCGAGGAGGCGATCCGCCGCTTCCGGGCGCGCTACACCACGATGTTCGGCGGCAATACCGTCGACGATCCGCTCTATGCGGCGGTAAGCGCCGGCCAGCGCTATCCGGGTGTCGAGCACTGGACGCCGTTCTTCTACGACGAGCTGGACCACCTCGCTGCCTACACCGAGGATGCGCCGTTCGTCTTCGACGACCAGGCACGGGAAGCTTTCGCCGACCGGCAGACGCAGATCTCGGACTATTACCAAGCGCGCGAGGATGCGCGGCACGAGAAGCAGTCGCAGGGCGCGGCGCCCTACAAGCCGGTGCCGCCGGCGCAGCTCTACGAGATGGAGCGCGCGCCCTACACGCTGGCGCCGGACAAGGGCGTGGTGCAGCTGTCGCCGTTCGCGACGCCCGACACCAGGAAGGTCGACGATGCCGGCGGGCGCGTAGCGCCGAGCTTTGCCGCCGAGCGGCAGGCGCAGGACGTCAACCTGTTCGAGGCGGTGGTCAAACTGTTCCGCGCCGAGCGCAAGAAAGCGCGCAAGACCATCATCGCCTGCTGGTCGGAAGGCTCGCGCGATCGCATGGCGCAGGTGCTGGCCGACCACGGGTTGGCGCATCCGCGCCTCGCCGAGAACTGGCGCGATGCCGAGACAACCTCGCCGGAAACCACCGCGCTGGTGGTGCTGGGGCTCGAGACCGGGTTCCAGACCGACGACATGCTGGTGCTGAGCGAGCAGGACATTCTCGGCGAGCGGCTACTGCGCCCGCAGAAGCGGCGCAAGGCCTCCGACGCGCTGACCGAGGCTGCCGGCCTCGCGGCGGGCGACCTCGTCGTGCATGTCGACCACGGTATTGGCCGGTTCCTGGGCCTCAAGACCATCGAGGTACAGGGCGCGCCGCACGATTGCGTCGAGATCGAATATGCCGGCAACACCAAGCTCTACCTGCCGGTCGAGAATATCGAACTGTTGTCGCGCTACGGCGCCGACGCGATCATCGAGCTCGACAAGCTGGGCGGCGTCGCCTGGCAGGCCAAGAAGAGCAAGCTGAAGAAGCGCATCCGCGACATGGCGGAGCAGCTGATCAAGATCGCGGCGCTGCGGCAGCTGTCGACGGTGCCGCCGATGGATGTGCAGCCGGGGCTCTACGAGGAGTTCGCGGCGCGCTTCCCCTATGACGAGACCGAAGACCAGCTGGTCGCCATCAACGCGGTGTTCGAGGATCTGGCGTCGGGCCGGGTGATGGACCGGCTGGTGTGCGGCGATGTCGGCTTCGGCAAGACCGAGGTGGCGCTGCGCGCGGCGTTCGCCGTGGCGATGTCGGGGCGGCAGGTGGCGGTGGTGGTGCCGACGACACTGTTGTCGCGCCAGCACTTCAAGACCTTCAGCGAGCGCTTCTCCGGCCTGCCGCTGCGCATCCGGCAGGCCTCGCGGCTGGTGTCGTCGACCGAACTCAAGGCGACCAGAGAAGAGCTGGAAAAGGGCACCGTCGATATCGTCGTCGGCACGCATGCGCTGCTGGCGAAATCCATCCAGTTCAAGGACCTGGGCCTGCTGATCATCGACGAGGAGCAGCATTTCGGCGTTGCTCACAAGGAGCGGCTGAAGGAGCTGAAGGGCAACGTCCACGTGCTGACGCTGACCGCAACGCCGATTCCACGCACGCTGCAACTGGCGCTGACCGGGGTGCGTGACCTGTCGCTCCTCGCGACACCGCCGATCGATCGTCTCGCCATCCGCACATTCGTCTCGCCATTCGATCCGCTCAGCGTGCGCGAGGCGCTGCTGCGCGAAAAGTACCGCGGTGGCCAGGCGTTCTACGTGGTGCCCAAGATCAAGGACCAGCCTGACATCGCCGAGTTCCTGCGCCAGCAGGTGCCGGAGGTGAGCTATGTCGTCGCCAATGGCCAGATGCCGCCGAGCGAGCTCGACGACATCATGAACAATTTCTACGATGGCAAGTTCGACGTGCTGGTCGCCACCACGATCGTCGAATCCGGGCTCGATATCCCCAATGCCAATACGCTGGTTGTGCACCGGGCCGACAATTTCGGCCTCGCGCAGCTCTATCAGATCCGCGGCCGCATCGGGCGGGCCAAGCAGCGCGCCTATGCACTGTTCACCATTCCGCCTGACCGCAAGCTCAATGACACCGCCGAGCGGCGACTGACGGTGCTGCAGTCGCTCGAAACGCTGGGGGCAGGGTTCCAGCTGGCGAGCCATGACCTCGATATCCGCGGCGCCGGTAACCTGCTCGGCGACGAGCAGTCGGGCCACATCCGCGAAGTCGGGTTCGAGCTCTACCAGGCGATGCTGGAAGAGGCGGTGGCGGCGCTGCGCGACGGCGACGCCGACTACGAGGAACGCAACGAGTGGAGCCCGACGATCTCGCTGGGCATGCCGGTGATGATCCCCGAATATTATGTGCCCGACCTGCAACTGAGGATGCAGCTCTACCGCCGCCTCGGCGACCTCTCGGATGCGCGCGAGATCGATGCGGCAGGGGCCGAGCTGATCGATCGCTTCGGGCCGCTGCCGGAAGAGGTGGAGGCGCTGCTCAAGGTGATCCTGGTGAAGGCGCTTTGCCGCACCGCCAATGTCGAGAAGGTCGATGCCGGCCCCAAGGGCGCAGTCGTTACGCTGCGGAACAAGACGTTCCCCAACCCTGCCGGGCTAGTGCGGATGGTCTCCGATCCGCAGATGCAGGTGCGGATCAAACCTGATCAGAAACTCGTGTTCAGCCGTGACTGGCCGACGGCCGAGGCGCGACTGAAGGGGACCGCCGCGATACTGTCGAGAATGGCCCGTCTGGCGGCGGAATCGAGCGCTGCGGCAACACTCGCAGGTTAAAGCTTTCGGAAGTCATCTCGGTCATGTTATTGCCGCGTTTCGTGCCTTGAAGAGCGCACGAAGAAGGGTGGCCGGGAGAGTCACCGATGGTAGGACACCACAAGGAAATTCAATGACCCTCAAAAAGCTCGTCGTTGCTGGTTTCGCGGTTGCCGCGCTGATGATGCCCTCGTTCGGGGCGCTCGCGCAGGACGCCACCACGCCGGCAGCCCCCGCCGAGGGTGGGGCAGCACCGGCGGCGCCTGCTGCCGACGCTGCTGCTGCGCCTGCGGCAGCTGCCAATCCCGCTCAGAACTGGCTCAAGGTCTGCGACCCCATCGATGGCGGCAAGCAGGCCTGCATCATGCGCCAGGTCGTCGTCGCCAACGGCCAGTTCCTCGGCTCGTTCCTGTTGCGTGACGATCCGGGCCAGGAGAGCCGCCTGCTCGCCGTCGCCGCGGTGCCGCTTGGGGTGCTGCTGCCGTTCGGCCTCACCTGGCAGATCGACGGCGGCAAGCCGATCCGCGTGCCGTTCATGCTGTGCGACCCGCAGAGCTGCGCCACCCAGCTGGTGATCAACGAGGCTTACGTGAACAGCCTCAAGAAGGGCGGCGTGCTGAAGCTCACCGCCAAGAACCGCCAGAACAAAGATCTGGTGATCGACATCACGCTGGCCGGCTTCACCTCGGTCTATGATGGCGCCGCCGCGATGACCTTCGACGAGTTCAACAAGCAGTCGACCGCTCCGTCGGCGCTGGAAAAGCAGCTGCAGGATCGCGCCGAAGAGCTGCGCAAGCAGCTCGGTACCGAGGGCGCCGCGCCGCCGGCCACGCCGGCTGCCCCGCAGTAAGCGGATCAAAAGAGTGAGAATCGAAAGGGCGCCTCCGGGCGCCCTTTTGTTTAGGTTGCACCGTTGAGGTTCCGACCTCGGCCTCCCCACCGGCGTCATCCCCGCGCAGGCGGGGACCCAATGGGATCTCAGAGGTTCAGCGGGTGCCGCAGCATCCCACTAGGTTCCCGCTTGCGCGGGAATGACGTCGGTGCAGAGCAGCAGCGCTGTGTCTTGTGAACTCACCCCTGGCCCATGCCGAGCCCGAAGGCCCGCTTGCGCAGTGGTGGCAGCAGGCGCAGGGCCCAGAGGCCGCCGGCGCGCAGCGCCTGGGCCGGCAGGAAGTCGCTGAGCAGCGAACGGAACAGCGCGTCGACCATGCCGCCGGTGCGCTCGAGATCGTCGGCGCGGCGCTGGGCGTAGTCGATGCTCACGGCATTGGCCCAGCCGGCGGCGCTTCGGTCGGCGGCAGCGAGCGACGCGGCGAGATCGGCGACGTCGCGCAGCCCCAGGTTGAGGCCTTGCGCGCCGATCGGCGGAAAGGCGTGCGCGGCCTCGCCGGCGAGCACGATGCCATCCATGCCGGCGCGCTCGACGGTGAGGGTCGAGAGCAGGAACATGTGCGCCGGGGTCAGCAGCTGGATATCGCCGAACAGGCGCTGCGACTTCGCGAGGAAAGCGGTGCGGAGGCCATCCTGGCCGGTGGCCTGGGCGGCTTTCAGCACCTCGCGGTCGTCGATCCAGACGAGGTTGGCGCGCGATCCGCCCGCGGGAACCAGGGTGAACGGACCCTGCTCGTAGTGCAATTCGACCGAGGCGCCGCCGAGCGGACGGCCGAGCTCCAGGTCGCAGACCAGCGCCGACTGGGTGAAGCCGTGTTCGCGAGCACGGAAATCGGTGGCAACGCGGACCAAGGACTTCTTGCCGTCCGAGCCGACGACCAGTGGCGCCTCGACGACGCTGCCATCGGCGAGCGTCAGCACCCAGCCGGCGGTGCCGCGCTCGATCGAGGCGAGCGCCAGTTCACGGGTCTCGAGGTTGTCGAGCGAGGCGCGGGCCGCTTCGAAAGCTTCGAGCAGCTTGATGTTGGGAAAGTTCCAGCCGAACGCTTCGAGGCCGGCATCCTTGCTGTCGAACAGCGTCTCGGGCGCACGCAGCAGCCGATCGGTGGCGTCGATGATGCGGATCTGGGTCAGCGGGTGGCCGAGCGCTGCAGGGTCGCCGATCAGGCCGGCTGCGCGCAGGTAGTCGACGCTCGGGCCCATCAGTGCCGAGGTACGCCGGTCGGGCGGGCCTTTGGGCGCAAGGTGCAGGGTGCGAAGACCGGCGCGGGCGACGGCAACCGCCGCCGCCACGCCGGCAAGGCCCCCACCCACGACGACCGCTTCGAGCGCGCCGCTCATCGGGCCAGCGCCAGCCGCTTGTCGCGGCCGCTCGGAATGACCAGCGCGCCGGCGTAGGAGCCGGCGAACATGGCGAGGAGGAAGATCAGCAGATTGTCGGGCCAGAAAGCGATCAGCGAGATCGCCGGGCCCGGGCAGATGCCCGACATGCCCCAGCCGATGCCGAACAGTGCGGCGCCGCCGACCAGCGGCGCATCGATGTGGTGGAATTCCGGCTCATGGAACTGGGCGTCGAACAGCGGCGCCTGGCGGGCGCGGCTGATGCGGACAGCGATGAACATCACGGCGATGGCGGCGACGATGACGAAGGCGAGGCTCGGATCCCAGCCGCCGGTGGGGATGGCGGTGAAATCGAGGAAGCGCAGCACCTTCAGTGGATCGACCATCTGCGAGATGTAGAGACCGGCGCCGAACAACAGGCCGCTGACGGCAGCAGTGGCGAGATAGGGGAGGCGAAGGTTCATGTCAGACGATCCCGGTGACGGCGACAGTGAGGATGGCGACCGAAAAGAACACCCCGACCGCAACGAACGAGCGCCGGGAGAGTCGGGCGATGCCGCAGACGCCATGGCCTGAGGTGCAGCCATTGCCGATCTTGGTGCCGAAACCGATCAACAGCCCCGAAATGGCGACCCAGAGCGGGGCAGGGACGTTCCAGCCCGGCGGAGGTGATGCCAGCTGTGCCGGTGCTCCGCCAGGGCCGCCGACGCCGAGGCCGGGGATCAGCCACGCGGCCACGAGGGCCCCGAGCACCAGCGCCACGAGAAATATCAGCCGCCACACCACGGTGCGTGCCGGCGGCAGCAACTGCCCGAAGATTCCCGAGATGCCGGCGATGCGGCCGTTGCCGAGCCAGAGCAGTGCCGAGGCGAGCCCGATGAGCACTCCGCCAATCAGGGCGGGGATGGGAGAGAACGCGTCCATGGGGGAACCTTCGAGTGGAGCCGAGCCATTACAATAGCAGCGGCAGCATTGACGGGCCAGCTTCGGCACGATGCGATCGTGCCACCGGCCGGGGGCGCGATGAAAAACCGCACCCTGTGCGGAGCCTCCTGCGCACTCTTCCAACAATCGCGCCGCGGCCCTAAGTATGTCGCCACCTGATCAACCTGACCGGAGCTGTCGATGCTGGAACTCCTCTACGATCCCAACGTGTGGGCTGCCTTCCTGACCCTCACAGCGATGGAGATCGTGCTCGGCATCGACAACATCGTCTTCATCTCGGTGCTGGTGTCGCGTCTGCCCAAGGAGCAGGCAGATCGCGCCCGCAAGCTCGGCCTGGCGCTGGCGCTGGTCTTCCGCATCCTCCTGCTGCTGGTGATCTCCTGGATCATCAGCCTTACGCAGCCGGCCTTCGACATCATGGGCTTTGCCCCCTCGTGGAAGGATTTGATCCTGATCGCCGGTGGCGCCTTCCTCGTCTACAAGGCGACGCACGAGATGCATGCCGAGATCGAGGAGCCGCACGAAGAGGAAGACAACCTCAAGAAGCAGGCCTCGATGGCGTTCGCTGCGATCATCAGCCAGATCATCGTCATCGACCTGGTGTTCTCGATCGACTCGATCGTCACCGCCGTGGGGATGGCAGACCAGGTCGAGGTGATGATTGCCGCGGTGATCGTCGCCGTGGGCGTGATGTTCATCGCATCGGGTCCAGTGGCCGACTTCGTCGCCAAGCACCCGACCACCAAGATGCTGGCGCTGGCCTTCCTCCTGCTGATCGGCACCTCGCTCGTGGCCGACGGCCTCGGCTTCCATATCCCCAAGGGTTACATCTACTCGGCCATGGGCTTCTCGGTGCTGGTCGAGGCGATCAATATCATCGCCAAGGAGCGCAAGTTGCGCGCCCGGGCGGCCTCGGGGCGTCCGGTGTCTGCCGTGGGGCACGCCCCGGTAGCGGCTGCCTCGACAGCGCCAGCCAAGCCAAAGACCAAGTCGACTTCGACGGCGCGGGCTCAGGCCAAGCCGAAATCGGCGCCGCGGAAGTAGGCTCTCGTCCGGCCCCAGCGCCCCCTCTCCCTTTGGGAGAGGGGGGCGGGGTGAGTGGCCTTATGCAAGCGCCGAAGCTGAAGAAGGCCCGCTCACCCGGCCCTGCGGGCCGTCCTTTCCCCAAGGGAGAGGTTGAAGCTGGTGACCCGCGCCCTGAAATGCAAAAGCCCGCGGTTTCCGCGGGCTTTCTCTATTCCGAACATGACGGGCGCGATCAGCTCTGGCCGGCGCGCAGGCCTGCGGCGATCTCGCGGTTGATGTTGATCAGCACGGTGAGCTTGTTGGCCGAGGGCTCGGCCTGGATGGTCATCGTCTGCTTCATCACGAACAGGCCGAGATTGGCGATGTTCTCGCGCAGCGCCTTGGGCAGCTGGCTTTCTTCGCCGGTCACCGAGCCGAGGAACACCGTCCACAGTTTGCGGTTGAACATCAGGGCGGCGGTCAGTTCGTGACGCTCGTTGTCCCAGTCGTCTCGGACCCGCTGCATCTGGCCGGCCGCTCGAGAGAGGAGGTTGGCCTCGAGAAGACGAGGATTGACCGTCTGCCTGCCTACCTGCTGGTAGGCGAGCGCCGCACTATTCTGCATTGCCGAGGAGTTCCTGTTCGTACTGAATCAGCTTTTTCGCAGCCTTGAGTGCTTTGTACAGGGAGCCGGTTAATATCTCGTTATTGATTTCGTCAACAATGCGGATTGTTGATGGCGCTGCTGTGATGATGTCATTGACCAGCTGAAAGTAGTCTTGGGTAAGTCGTTCGACGTTCTCGTGAATGTACATGAGCTGTACAGCCAAGTAGATGCGCTTGGCCGGACTGGTCGCGGTTTCGAAGGTAAGGATGTCCTTCTCGCGTAGGATTGGCGCCTTGCCGTCAATGAACAGCCGGGTCCGCTGATCCGAGTTCGTAATGACACAGTTGCCGACGATCAGGCGTTCGCCCGGCTTCAACTCGACCTTTAGCGACATGTCGGTGGTTCAACCCCGTGATTCCGTGGTGCAGCATACTGCATGCGCCGCGTCACCAAAACGCTACCGGCGCACGGCGAATGCGGGGGCTCCGAGCCCGAACAGGACGATCAGAGTGAGAAGGGCGTCGGGAGACGATCAGAACAGCCGCAGCACCGCCTGGTCGGCCTGCGAGGCCATCGACAGTGCGGTCGAACTCAGCTGCTGGCGCGTCTGCAGGGCGAGGAGGTTGGCCGCTTCCTGGTTGGTGTCGGCGAGGGTGAGGTTCGCCGCGCCGGTCTCGAGCGTGTTGATCATCGACTTGGTGAAGTCGTTGCGGTTCTCGACGATCGACAGGTTCGAGCCGAAGGCCGAGGCCTGCGATCGAAGTTTTCCGAGCGCGTCGCTGAGTTTGCCGAGGCGCGCGTCGAGCGAGGCGTCATTGTCGAAGTCGGCGAAGATGGCCGAGGTAATGTCCAGCGTGGTGTTGTTGATCGAGGTCGGGCCGCCATCGGCATCCTTGGCCTGAATGTCGATGGTCGAGGTGCCGGTTTCGTTGAACGTGAGCTTCAGCTTGTCGCCGCGCAACAGGTTGATGCCGTTGAACGAGGCATCGTCAGCGAGCTTGTCGAGCTGGTCGCGCAGCTCGTTGAACTGTTTGACAAGGTTCTTGCGCACCTCGTTGCCGCCGATATCCGCGGTGCCCGTGGTGCCGTCGATCTCTCCGTCCGTGCCAACGCCATGGACCGTCAGCTCTTCGGTCGAGAGGTTCTCGATCCGGAGCTTGCCGTTGTCGTTGGAGGCGCGGACCTTGTCCTTGAGGGCGGAGTTGCTGTTGATCGACTGCAACAGTTGATCGACCGAGTAGGTTCCGGCCGTCGCGCCGGCAGTCACCCCGGGCGAGGCCCCGAATACCGAGACGGCGTCCGGACCACCCACGCTGATGTTGTTCGAGCCATCCGCCGCACCGGCCAGGTCGATCCGGTTGCCGGACCCACCGACGGTCACTCCCGCCACCCCTTGAGCGGTCAGCTGCGCCTGAATGTAGTTGCGCGCATCGGTGACGGTGCCGGCGTTGGCACTCGTAAGGTTGATTGTGGCCGTGTCTGTGCCGTTGGAGATGGTGACCTGTTTGGATGCGCCATCTGTGCCGGGGGTGCCGGGAGTAGGTGCCGCGCCCAGAAAGTCCGCGTACACATACGCCACATCGATCGACACCCCCGAGCTTGATCCGGTTGTCGCTGACGTAAAGCGAATGGAAGTGCCGTCGTGGCTTGCTGTGAGAAGGCTATCCTGTCCGGTGCGCTGCAGCGTGTAGTTGATGGCGGCAGTGAACTCCCCGATGCTGTTCACGACGCCGTCGTTGTTCCCCACTGCGGCGATATCTGTGTCGGCTACCTCAAGTTGTATCGCTGCACCGTCGACGGTCAGATCGAAGATGGGGTTCCACCCTCCCGTGTGATCCATGCCACCGTCTTGGGTCGTGTCAAAGACGAACTCGGCATATCCCGCCGTGGCCACGGGAGCCTGATAGTCAGCGCTTGCCACAACTGCTGCCGGGACTGCGCCGGAGCTCCCCAGCGACACGCCGACGGCGCTCGATCCGACTGCTCCGCCCGTGAACTCCAGCAAACCTGTGGCTCCGGCGTCGACCGTGAAGCTCTGGGTCTTGAACGACTTGTCCTGCCGCGCCTGGCGCAGCGTCGACTGCATCGACTCGACCGTCCTGGTGATCGAGCTCAAACCGTTATCGGCCGCCTCGATGGTCTTGATGCCGTTCGACATCGAATCGAGCAGGTTCGACATATCGCCGGCGCGGCTGTTGAGCGACGCTGCAGTGAAGAAATTGGTGGGGTTGTCGAGCGCCGAGTTGACCTTGAGGCCGGTGGCGAGGCGCTCCTGGGTCTTGGCCATCGAGGCCGCGGTCGACTGGAGCGAAAGCAGGTTCGAGCGAACCGCCTTGGAGAGGTTTACATCAGCCACGTTACAAACCTTCTGGTCTGTCTAAAATGCCCGCGTCCTGGGGCCCGGCCCGTCAATGCTGTATCTATCGGGCCATAATCGAAAACAGCCGGTTAATCGGCGTACCAAAACAGTCTAGCGCAAAGAAAAAGGCGGGCCGGAGCCCGCCTTCGTCTTGTCTTGCGACTGGCGTCTTAGAACAGACGCAGCACGGCCTGGTCGGACTGCGAGGCCATCGACAGCGCCGTCGAAGACAGCTGCTGGCGGGTCTGCAGGGCAAGCAGGTTTGCTGCTTCCTCGTTGGTATCGGCAAGCGTGAGGTTCGCCGCACCGGTCTCGAGGGTGTTGATCATGTTCTTGGTGAAGTCCTGGCGGTTCTGCACGATCGACAGGTTCGAGCCGAAGGCCGAAGACTGCGAACGCAGGGTCCCCAGGGCGTCGCCGAGCTTGCCCAGCTTGGCGTCGATCGACGCGTCGCTGTCGAGGTCCTTGTCGGCAACCGAGGTGATGCCAAGCGTGGTGTTGTTGATCGAGGTCGCGTCGCCATCGGAATCCTTAGCCTGGATGTCGATGGTCGAAGTGCCCGTCTCGTTGAACGTCAGCTTGAGCTTGTCGCCGCGGAGCAGGTTGATGCCGTTGAAAGAGGCGTCATCAGCCAGCTTGTCGAGCTGGTCACGCAGTTCGTTGAACTGCTTGGCCAGGTTCTTGCGGACCTCGTTGCCACCGATGGCGGTCTCGGCGGTCGAACCGTCGATCTCACCGTCCGAAGCCACACCGGTCACGGTCAGCTCTTCGGTCGAGAGGTTCTCGATGCGGAGCTTGCCGTTGTCGTTGGAAGCGCGGACCTTGTCCTTCAGCGAGGTGTTGCCGTTGATCTCGGAAACCAGAGCGTCAACAGTCTTCACTGCACCGGCGGCCACGGCAGCGGCACCCGTGTTGGATGCAGCAGCGATGCCCGAGGTGTTGCTGAGGGTGTCGGCGCCACCACCGTTGACCGCGCCAACGGCGGAGATCGCGACGGACGAACCGGCACCGGTGGTGTTCGAGGTGAAGGTGAGGGCAGCGCCCGAGCCGCCCACGGTGACACCGGTCACGCCGGCATCGGTGAGAGCCTGGGTCACGGCGGTACGCAGTTCGGCACCGTCGTCGATGGTCGTGCCGGCGATGCCGGCATCGGTCAGTGTCTGTGCATCGATCGTCACCGCAGTGGCGGCGCCACCGTCGACGGCAATCGAGAAGTTCAACTGGTCGCCGGCGTTGTCGAAGGTCAGCGTGGTGCCGAAGTTCGAGCTGACGGTACCGGCAGTGGCGGCAGAGCCGGCGCCGGTGGTGTTGAGGTTGACGCTGACCGGCGTGGTGCCGACGGCGCCGCCCTCGAACGACAGCGTCTTCACCGCGGTGGTGCCGACGGCTGCGGTATCAACTGCGAACGAACCGGTCTTGAACGACTTGTCCTGGCGCGCCTGGCGGAGCGTGGACTGCATCGACTCGACGGTCTTGGTGATCGACGAAAGGCCGTTGTCCGCAGCTTCAATGGTCTTGATGCCGTTGGACATGGAGTCGAGCAGGCTCGCCATATCCGAAGCACGAGAGTTGAGCGAAGCGGCAGTGAAGAAGTTAGTCGGGTTGTCGAGAGCCGAGTTCACCTTCAGACCAGTGGCGAGACGCTCCTGCGTCTTGGCCATGGACGAAGCGGTGGACTGGAGGCTCAGCAGGTTCGAGCGAACTGCCTTTGACAGATTTACATCAGCCATTTTGGAGGCCCTTTCTGGGTCCGTACTCAGTTACTAACCGTCTCTCCTGAGACGCGGCTGGATCATCGGTCGGGACCGGCAAAAGAAGTCTTAAGTTCGATCGGTGAATTGAAGTTTGGCGTAGGCATTCGAGGCAAAGTTAATGAGCAGTTTGCTCAATGCTTCGAAGTGGTACGCAAAGCCGCTTAGGCAAAGAAAAGGCGGGCCGAAGCCCGCCTTTGGTATTCCCTGGGGTGCGTCGCCTTAGAACAGGCGGAGCACGGCCTGGTCGGCCTGCGAGGCCATCGACAGGGCTGTCGAGCTGAGCTGCTGGCGGGTCTGCAGGGCCAGCAGGTTCGCCGCTTCCTCGTTGGTATCGGCCAAGGTCAGGTTCGCTGCGCCGGTTTCCAGCGTGTTGATCATGTTCTTGGTGAAGTCGGTGCGGTTCTGCACGATCGACAGGTTCGAGCCGAAGGACGAGGCCTGCGAGCGGAGCTTGCCGAGGGCGGTACCGAGGATTTCCAGCTTCGCATCGAGCTTGGAGTCGAGGTCGAAGTCGGAGTTGACGACGTGATCAATGCCCAAGGTGGTGTTGTTGATGGCGATCGGATCGCCATTCTCGTTCTTGGCCTGGATATCGATGGTCGAGGTGCCGGTCTCGTTGAACGTCAGCTTGAGCTTGTCGCCGCGGAGCAGGTTGATGCCGTTGAAAGAGGCATCGTCGGCGAACTTGTCGAGCTGGTCGCGCAGTTCGTTGAACTGGGTGACGAGGTTCTTGCGAACGGTGTTGCCGCCAATGTCACCGGTGCCAGTGGTGCCGTCAATCTCGCCGTCCGAGCCAACGCCGGTCACGGTCAGCTCTTCGGTCGAGAGGTTCTCGATGCGGAGCTTGCCGTTGTCGTTGGAGGCGCGGATCTTGTCCTTCAGCGAGGTGTTGGTGTTGATCTCCTGAACGAGGGCATCAACGGTCTTGACCGCACCTGCGGCCACGGCAGCGGCACCGGTATTCGATGCGGCAGCGATGCCGGAGGTGTTGGTGAGAGTGTCGGCGCCACCGCCGTTGACCGCACCCACGGCGGAGATGGCAATGGACGAGCCAGCGCCGGTGGTGTTCGACGTGAAGGTGAGGGCAGCGCCCGAGCCGCCCACGGTGACGCCGGTCACGCCGGCGTCGGTGAGGGCCTGGGTCACCGCGGCACGCAATTCGGCGCCATCGTCGATGGTCGTGCCGGCGATGCCGGCGTCGGTCAGCGTCTGGGCGTCGATCGTCACGGCGGTAGCGGCGCCACCGTCGACGGCGATCGAGAAATTCAACTGATCGCCGGCATTGTCGAAGGTCAGCGTTGTGCCGAAGTTCGAGGTGACGGTACCGGCAGTGGCGGCAGAGCCTGCGCCGGTGGTGTTGAGGTTGATGCTCACCGGCGTGGTGCCGATGGCGCCGTCCTCGAACGACAGCGTCTTCACCGAGGCTGTGCCGATGGCGGTGGCGTCGAGCGCATAGGACATCGTCTTGAACGACTTGTCCTGCCGCGCCTGACGCAGGGCCGACTGCATCGACTCGACGGTCTTGGTGATGGAGCTGACGCCGTTATCGGCGGCCTCGATGGTCTTGATGCCGTTCGACATCGAGTCCAGCAGGTTTGCCATGTCGGACGCACGACTATTCAGCGACGCGGCAGTGAAGAAGTTGGTCGGGTTGTCGAGCGCAGTGTTCACCTTGAGACCGGTGGCGAGACGCTCCTGCGTCTTGGCCATCGAGGCTGCAGTGGACTGAAGGCTCAGCAGGTTCGAGCGAACCGCCTTTGACAGGTTAACTTCCGGCATGGGTGGAATCCCTTCTGGCTAAATCGATAATCTCGTCCTGAGATTGATGCTGATCGTAGCCTCGGCCGGCTTAAGAATGGTTAACAGGATGCTGCCAGACGCAGTTAATTTTGTGTTCCATGACGTACCGCCGTCGACCATAAAGCCTTGCCAAAGCTCATGAATGTGCCTTTCCGGCAGTTCTTGCCGAGCGACTGACCCATGGTGTCGGGTTAGGGAATCAGACCGCAGCAGCGCAGAATCGTGAGAGGTCAGACGAGCCGGTCGTGCAGCGCGAGCGAGCCCTGCGCCGGCAGGTCGGCGCTCCCCAGCCTGAGGATGATCTCGCGATCGCTTGTGGGCTTGGGCGGCAGTTGCCCGGAGAGGAGGGCGGCGGCAAAGGCCGAGCCTGGCGGAGGCGGCGGTGCGGGCAGCGGCGGCAGTAACTGAGCGGCGCTGTTCTGCGGGGGCGCCGGCGGCGGAGTGTCCAGCTGGTCAGAACCGGTCCGGGAATCCCCAAGCAGCGTGCGTGACCGATAGTCCGCGACGGCTCCGAGTCCCGTGTTTATCGGTTCGGGCGCTATTCTGGCGCTCATGACCGGCATTCCCAATTGCCAATAAGCTGGCGAGCATGCAGCTCCGGGCTTTCACCCCGCTTTCGCGGTTCGAGGCAATTTGCCGAAAACTGTAGTGATCTAGAGCGCGCGGTTGATCGACACGCCGCTGGCGGCCTGCGGCGGCTGGCCGGCAATTTCGCCATTGGCGCCGTAGGTCCTGGGACGGGCCTTGGCGCTTATCGCCTTGGCCACGTCGGTGAGGAGCTCCTCGGTGACCGAGCGCGCCGTGGCGATGACCCGGAGGTTCTCAGCCATCTGCGTTGCGAGCCGATCATGACCGCCGAGCAAGGCGTCGACCAGCGCCGGAGCCTCGGCGCGCAGCCGCGACGACTGGCGCTGCACCGAGCGGGCAAAGCCCATATAGTCCTGGGCGAGGCGGGTCTTTTCGGCGGTCAGCTGGCCGGCATCCTTGGCGCGGCCGGCGCGGAGCAGGGTGGTCTCCTGGTTCAGCACCACGACCAGGTTTTCGAGCGTTTCCATGGCGAGGCCGCAGAGTTCGGCGGCGGGAAGAGAGTCGAGGGCCGAGAGGCGTTCGGCAGCAGCATTCATCATTTCAGCGCTCCGCTGGTTCTTGGCGTTGTTGTGTTCTTGGGGATGGAGTTCTGCGCGGCTTCCTGCGCCGCGATGAGATCAGGCAGCAACGCATCGGCGAGGCCGACGCCGCCCGAGCGGGCCAGCACATCGGCCATCTGCTCGGCCTGCATGCCGCGCCAGGTTTCTTCGGCAAAGCCGCCGCCCATGGCGCTTTCGTCGGTCTTGAGCGAGGCGAACATTTCCTTCATCAAGGTGTTGAGGAAAACACCCTCAAGGTCCTTTGCCTGCTCGCGAAGATATCCAACCTGGGCAGGCGACAGCGTCGTCGCCTTGTTCTGGCTAGTGAAGCCAAGACCGGAGGCGGAGCTCAGCATCACAGCACCTCGATTTCGGCTTGCAGAGCGCCGGAGGCTTTTACCGCCTGGAGGATGGCGATGAGGTCGCGCGGGCTGATGCCCAGCGCATTGAGGCCATCGACCAGTTCCTGCAGGCTCACCGATTCCGGCACCACCGCGAGGTTGGTTTCGGTGGTGTTCACCGAGAGGTCGGTGCGTGGCTCCACCGCAGTCTGGCCGAGGCTCAGCGGGTTCGGCTGCACCACGGTGGGGCTCTCGGCGATGGTGACCGTCAGGTTCGACTGGGCGACCGCGACGGTCGAGACCCGCACATCCTTGCCCATGACAATGATGCCGGAGTTCTCGTCGATGACGATCTTGGCGGGCAGATCCGTCTCGATCACCAGTTGCTCGATATCGGTCAAGAGGTCGACGATGTTGCCGTTGAAATTGCGCGGCAGGTTGAGCCGGATGGTCGCCGGATCCTCGGGCGTGGCGCAGGGCACGCCGATGAAATCGTTGATCGCCAGCGCGATGCGTCGCGAGGTGGTGAGGTCGGGGTTGCGCAGTGCCAGCCGCAACGTGCGCTGGGCGCCGAGCACGAAGCCGATCTCGCGCTCGATCAGGCCACCGGAAGAAATACGGCCGGTGGTGGGGACGCCCGACACCACCGAGGCGGCGTCGCCTTCGGCCGAGAAACCGTTGATGGTCACCGAGCCCTGGGCGATAGCGTAGACCTCGCCGTCGGCGCCGAGCAGCGGGGTGACCAGCAAGGTGCCGCCTTGCAGGCTCTTGGCATCGCCCAGCGAGGCGACATTGACGTCGAGCCGCGAGCCCTGGGTGGAGAAGGCCGGCAGGTTTGCCGTCACCATCACCGCCGCGACGTTGCCGGTTCGCATGTTCTCGCCGCGGGTATTGACGCCCAGCCGCTCGAGCATGGCCTGCAGGCTCTGCTTGGTGAAGGGTGAGTTGTTGAGCCCGTCGCCGGTGCCGTTGAGGCCGACCACGAGGCCGTAGCCGACCAACTGGTTGTCGCGGACGCCCTCGATATTGACGACGTCCTTGATGCGGGCGGCGGCAGCGTAGGTCGCGCTCGGCTGCGGCAGCAGCAGCAAGGCGGTCATAAGACCAAGCAGTGCGCGCTTGAGGTTGAATTTGGCCATCTGGCAGTCCCCGGAGTGCGGCACATCCCCATGCGCCGCGATTGCCAGTGGTGTTGCGAGAACCGTGCCAGTTTCGCCAAGGCATTGAAAATACAGGAGATTGGTGCTCGGCTGGCGGGGCGCGGAGAGTGCCGGACGGCAAGTCCTGCCGGGTGCATTAACGTTTGCTTAACTGCTGGCGGCAGATTTTGCCGAGTAGTCGTCAAGGCGGGTGAGTCCAGTGCGGATCGAGAACAATGCGCGGGTAGGCAATGTGGCAGGGCGCTCAGTCGCCGGTCACAGCTCGTCCGGCGTGGCGTTCGAGATCGGTCAGGGGCCGCAGGCGCAGCAGGCGCGGCCGACCGCCACGATCGCCGCCTCCACTTCGCTGGATGCGCTGCTGGCGCTGCAGGCGGTCGAAGATCCACTGCTCAAGCGCAAGAAGGTGGTGCGCCGCGGCAACCAGCTCATCGACGCGCTCGAGGGGCTGCGCGGCGACCTGCTGGTCGGCCGGATGGCCGAGGGACGCCTCAACCAGCTCATGGCTGTATTGAGCCAGGCGCGGGAGCAGAGCGACCCCCGATTGGACGCATTACTCGACGATATCGAGCTGCGCGCCAGGGTCGAACTGGCCAAGCGCGGACTGTACCCCGCCTGACACACTCGGCGCCTCTCCACTCACGGATTAATCACCAAGCTTTTGAAAGCTTGCGAAGCATGCCCTTGCGCCACTATAAGGCCCGCCATTAGGGGCGTTTTGGAATCGAGTCAGAATGTCGACTGAAGTTCTTGAATACCGACCTACTCAGGACGAACCGTTTATGAACCCGCGGCAGCGGGAGTACTTCCGGCAGAAGCTGGAGCGGTGGAAGAGCGAGATCCTCGCAGAAAGCCGCGAAACGCTCGAGAACCTGCAGGAAGAAAGCCAGAACCATCCGGACATGGCCGACCGCGCCTCCTCGGAAAGCGATCGGGCACTTGAGTTGCGCACCCGTGATCGGCAGCGCAAGCTGATCTCGAAGATCGACGCGGCGCTCAAGCGGATCGAGGACGGCACCTACGGCTATTGCGAAGAAACCGGCGACCCGATCGGGATCGCCCGGCTCGACGCCCGGCCGATCGCTACGCTCTCCCTGGAAGCCCAGGAAATGCATGAGCGGCGCGAGAAGGTGTACCGCGACGAATGACAACGAGGCCCGCAGCGATGCGGGCCTTGTTGTTTGTGGTGCACCCGGTTCAGTTCGTAGGCGCGACACCGGAGACGTGGCCTTTTCGCCATGTGCCGGGCGGAAGGCCGACGACCTTCTTGAAGGCGCGGTTGAAAGCGGCCTCGGAGTCGTAGCCGACCTGTGCGCCGGCCTGGGCGACGCTGACACCCGGACTTTCAAGCAGCCGTGCGGCCAGTTGCATACGCCAGCGGGCCAGATATTGCATGGGCGGATCGCCGGCATAGTGGCTGAAGCGGTTGGCGAAGACCGTCCGCGACAGTCCGACGGCGCGAGCCAGCCCTTCCAGGGTCCACTCGGCTGCAGGTTGGCCATGGATCAGGCGCAGCGCCTGACCGATATGGGGATCCTTCAGGCCCGACAACCAACCGCGGGCATCCTGGGGCAGGCCTTCGACATACTCCCGGATAACCTGAACGAACATCAATTCGGCGAGTTTCGCCAGCACGGTCTCGCCACCTGGCCGCCCCCTGTCTGTTTCTGAAACCGCGTGGTGGACCAAGCCCGCCAGCCAGCTCTGGCTGGCCGTGCCGCGGCCGTGCAGCACCTGAGGCAGCGACTTGATGAAGGGGTTGTACGGCCGGACATCGCAACCGAGATAGCCGCAGACGAACCGGCATGAGCCGGTGCCGGAACCTTCGTTGACCACATAGGGCAATTGGCGGTCGATCGGGTGGTGGTAGGCCGCGAGATCCGGCTTCGCCCGCATGCCAATGGCAGAGCACAGGGCGTGGGCGTCATCCATTGGGAAAGCGACGATGTCGCCGGCTTCGAGCCGGAGCGGCTCGGTGGAACCGTCGGTCATCTCCACCCAGCATGAACCCTCGATCAACGTGTGGAAGAAGAACACGTATTGCGAGTTCGGCATCACCTTGCTGGCGATCACCGAGGCACGCGGCGCTTCAGCGACCCAGGGCTCGCGGAAAGTGCTGTCAAAGAATATCGCGCCCGTCAACCGTACGGCGGTAAGCACGTCTGAAAGAACGTCCATTCGCAGGCACTCCGCGCGGCAGAAATTTCCGCGACACGGGTCAAAATGCCGTTTCGATATGCCTCGACTATCACCGATACGACTGTCAGAGGCAAGGACAGGTAGACTGACGGACTTTGGTCTGCCGGTCAGGACGTCTGAGCAACGAAACAGGACGATCGGATATTCGTGCCGGCGGAGAGGGTGGGTAGCTTTTGCCGGCTGATCTATTTCAGGGAGGACAGCATGCACGACGAAACCGTCAACACGTTCGCCGGCAACCTTCGGGGAACACTGATCCGTGCCACCGACACGGGCTATGAGGGCGCTCGCAAGCTCTACAACGGGATGATCGATCGGCGGCCGATGCTGATCGCGCAGTGCGTCGACGCCGGCGATGTCATCACTGCAGTGAACTTCGGCCGCGAGCAGGGGCTCGCCATCGCGGTCCGCGGCGGCGGCCATAACGGGCCGGGCTTTGCCAGCGTCGACAATGGCCTTGTCATCGATCTGCAGATGATGAAGGGGGTGAGGGTCGATCCCAAGGCGCAGACAGTGCGGGTGGGTCCGGGGTGCACCACGGGTGATGTCGATCACGCCACGCACGCCTTTGGGCAGGCGGTTCCATTCGGCATCATCTCCACCACCGGCGTCGGCGGGCTCACGCTGTCGGGCGGGCACGGCTACCTGAGCCGGCAATACGGGCTCGCCATCGACAGCCTGATCGAGGCCGATGTGGTGCTTGCGGACGGCAGCTTTGTCACCGCCAGCGAGACCGAGAACAGTGACCTGATGTGGGCCTTGCGCGGTGGCGGCGGCAATTTCGGGGTGGTGACGAGCTTCCTGTTCCGAACCCATCCGGCGAAGATGCTGTATGGCGGCCCAATCATCTTCGAGCTCAGCGACGCCGAGACGGTGATGCGGTGGTACCGGGCGTTCCAGGAGGGGGCGCCGCAGGATTTCTACATCTGGCTCGGGCTGCAGTCGGTGCCGCCGGGCGACCCGTTCCCGAGGGAACACTGGGGCAAGAAGATGTGCGTCCTGCTGGTCGCGCATAATGGCGAGAATGCCGAGGCGGCGGTAAATCGTATACGCGCCGAGCTTCCGGCGCCGATCATCGACTGGGCGGGCCCGATTGCCTATCCGGCGCTACAGAGCATGTTCGATGCGCTCTACCCGACGGGCCTGCAGTGGTACTGGAAGGGAGATTTCGTCGAGACGCTGTCGGACGAGGCGATTGCGGAACACCTGAAGCATGCCGCCAAAGTGCCGACCCCGATCTCGGCGATGCACCTCTATCCGATCGACGGCGCGGTGCATGATCGGGCCAGCGGCGACACCGCGTGGAACTGCCGCAACGCGCGCTGGTCAATGGTCATCGTCGGCGTCGATTCGGATTCGGCGAAGGCGCCGGCGCTGAAAGAGTGGGCCAACGGCTACTGGAACGCGGTCCACCCCTACGACCTCAGCGGCGCCTATCCGAACTTCATGATGGAGGAGGGTGAGGCGCGCGTTCGGGCGACCTATGGCGACAACTACCCCCGCCTTGCCGGCCTCAAAGCCAAGTACGACCCGAGCAACCTGTTCCACGTCAACCAGAACATCCAGCCGTCGGCTTAGGCCGACCATCCTAACTTCGTGATGACGCTACAGCCGGAGCGTCATCGCGACCCGAGCCGCGATCAGCCGGGTGAAAAATCGCAGCGGCACGCCCCTGAAGCTCGGCAGGTCCGCCGGCACGGCGACGTCGGTGGGCACGAACCTGGTCTGGATGCGCATCTCCAGCGGCGGCGCCGGTGGCACGATGCGGTCGCAATAAACCGGGGTCCAGTGCAGGATCGGATCGAGCCGCACCAGCATGGCCGAGTTGCAGCAGCTGGCGACCATGCGGTGAGTGGTCGAGTCCGGCTTCAGAGTATGACCCTCGAGCAGTTCGGCGCCCTTGGTGCAATCCAGTCGGTCGTTGCGATAGAGCGCATAGGGCGTACCATGGCCGGCATCCAGAATCGTCGGTGCGCGAGGCAGGGCCTCGATCATGCGGGAGCCGGCCTGACAGTCGTCGCAGTGGCAGACGACACTGATCACCGGCGCTCCGGTCAGCTCGAGCTCGACATTGCCGCAGGCACAGCGTGCCACGTACCGCGTCGTCATCGTTGCGGACTGCCATAGGCCGCGAGGAACACCCGCACGCCCGCCTCGGCGTTGCGGCGCAGTTCGGTTTGCGACGGGATAGCGTCGTCACCGAGCAGCATGGCCCGGTTCAGCGGGGCCGACATGATCAGCCAGTTGAAGTGCTCTGCAGCGATTGCCAGGTCGTCGATATCAAGTAGGCCGCGCCTGGCCAGATCTTCGAACACGGCGGCCAGCATCTTCATGGCGCGCGCCGGTCCGCGCTCGTAGAGCACCCGGGCGAGTTCGGGGAAGCGCGTCACTTCGCCGATCACCAGACGCCGTAACTGCATGATGCGCGGCGTCAGCACGACCGTCAGCTGCCGCAGCGCATATTCGACGAGGTAGTCGGAAAGGTCCTCGTCCTGGCCGAGCTTCGCCACGTCGTTATGCACGGTGTCGCCGGCGCCGGTAGTCATACCGCCGACAATCTCGACGAACAGCGCCTCCTTCGAAGAAAAGTGCTTGTAGACAGTCTGCTTGGACACGGCGGAGAGGGCGGCGATCTCATCCATGTTGGTGCCGAGATAGCCGCTTTTCAGGAACACCTCGGTGGCGGCGTCGAGGATGGCTCGGCGCTTGCGGGCAGAACGGCCATCGCCTTCCCCATCCGCGTGTTCGTTCACTTCCGAGCCCATCGACCTGCCACTTTCCAAAACCTCACAGCCCTGATTGACAGCACAGTACTGGACAGTCTAGTTTCTGACAACAGCCAAGAACTGGACGGTCCAGTTCCATATGGGTCGTCGACGGCAGTAGCCGTCACACGAGAAGCAGGGAGAGCTTGAATGTCGAACCGAAGCTTCGTGCTGGCTGCCACGGTGGTTGGGGCGCTTGCCCTGCCGATCCCCGGCACGCTGGCAGAAACCGCAACGCAATCGCCTGAAAATCACACCGCAGGAGACGTTTCGATGACCAATGCCACCAGATCGGCCACCCTCAAGGTTCCTGGTGCGACGCTCTATTACGAGGTGCAGGGCAGTGGCCCGACGCTGCTGATCATTCCCGGCGGTCCGCAGGATGCGGGCGTGTTCGCCGAGCTGTCGCAGCGCCTCGCCGACCGCTACACCGTGGTCGCCTACGATCCGCGCGGCAACTCGCGGTCAGTGTTTGACGGCGAGATCAAGCCGCTGCTGATGGACCAGCAGGCGGATGACGCCGCGGCGCTGATCGAGGCGCTGGGCAACGGCCCGGCCTACGTGTTCGGCACCAGCGGCGGCGCGCAGATCGGGCTCAATCTCGCGGCACGGTACCCAAAGCTGGTTCAGGCGCTGGTGGCGCATGAGCCGCCGTCGATGATGCTGATGGACGATCCGAGCGAGGCAGTCGCAGCCGACAAGGCGCTCTACGACACCTACGTCAAGGACGGTGTCGACGCGGCGATGGGGATGTTCTTCTCGATGAACGGGCTCGATGGCGGCGGCGACGCCGCCGAAGCCCCACCGGAATTCGAGATGCCGCCGGAAGAGGCCGAGACCTTTGCCCGGGTCAGCGGCAATTTCGAGTACTGGCTGGCCCATGGCATGCTGCCGCTGTCGCTCTATACGCCGGATGTGGCGACACTGAAGGCTGGCGGCCCGAACATCGTCGTCGCCATCGGCGAGGCGTCGGCCGGCCAGCCGATCGAGGCAATGAGCCTGGCGCTGACCAACAAGCTCGGCATCGCGCCGACGAAGTTCCCTGGCGACCACATGGGCTTTGGACCCCAGGTCGCCGAGTTTGCGGAAGCGCTGCACAGCTCGTTCGCCAACTGACCGGAGGGCGTTAGCATGCATATCCAGTTCGCCGAACTGCCGGTGTTCGACCAGGACCGGGCCATCGCCTTCTATGTCGACAATCTCGGCTGCGAGGTTGCCGCCGACGCCCCGATGGGCGAAGACGGTTGGCGCTGGGTCGAGGTCAGGTTCCCCGGCGCCCGCACCGCGCTGCACTTCCTCCGCCGCCCGGACGACAAGCCAGCGGCCGAGCCGGTGCTGGTGCTGGTCGAGGCCGACGTGGCGGGAGCGATCGAACGGCTCCGCGCCAAGGGCGTCGAGATCATCACCGAGCCCGGCGAGGCGCCGTGGCAGCCGGGCCGGGTGGTGGCGGAGTTCCGCGACAGCGAGGGCAACCGGATGGTGATCGGCAGCTACTGAATCTGGAGGTCCCGGCGTGAGTCGGGACCTCCGGTTTTCAGTCAGCGGAAAGTGCGGAACGACGAGATGTTGCCGTCCAGCCACCAGGGCAGGGTGGCGACATCGCGGTTGAAGTCCTCGCAGCGGCGGAAGTTGCGATCCTCGCAGACCTCAACCGTCATTGAGCCGCTGATGCTGATTGAGGCGATGCGGTTGTTCCAGGAGCCGAGATCCCGGTTGCTGTCGCCGACGCCGACGCAGAAGCTGCGGCCACGGAAACGGATGTCGTCGTAAAAGCAGGCCCGCCGCCGGACGTTCGAGTCGCCGCCGCCACTGCCGGTCCGTGACAGGAAGTTCTGCGACACCCAACCGCTCGGGCCGCCGTGGTTGACCCAGCACCAGCCGCCGTTGCAATTGCTGATGCGCACGCTCTGGCCGGCGCGCAGCACGTCGGCAACAGCATAACTGGTGCCCGGACCACGACGGACGTTGACGTTGGAGGTCGCCACGGCGTTGCCCACGCCACTGCCGCCCCCGGGGTTGTCGGGAACGATGACAAACGTCTCCTGCGCCAGTACCTGGGGCACTGCTCCCAGGCCAGCAGCCAGCATCGCCGCAATGAGTAGTGCTCTTATCATAACGATCTCCTCAACCCGGCTGGGAAACAGACGCGCGTACTGTGCGGTTTCGTACAGAACGCGAGAAGTGTTGGCCGCCCGTTACGCAAGTACTACCGTTCAAAGCGGCGAATTGATGCGCATAGCGCGCTGTTCAGTTCAAAATCGTTGAACCGGTCGCGTAAATAGTTGCATCTTATTTGATGCCACATGGCCATCCGGCGCAAGCGGAAGCTTAGGCAATAGCTGCGATGGCTGCTGGTGTTCGTTGAACGCGGAGAGCCGACATGGCCCGCAAGAAGCCGCTTGGCCGGCCAAAGGCGAGGAGGCGGCGTTGAGCGCCGCGCCGCGGCCGATCCGCGAACCCTCCTATTTCGACGCGGTGGCGCCCCTCGTGGTGCTGGCGGTGCTGATCGCCGGCGCGGTGATGCTGTTCGGGCTCAAGGCAACAGATGGGCCGCTGCAGGTGGCGATCATCCTCGCCGCGATGTTCACCTCCTTCATCGTGTTGAAGAACGGGCATAGCTGGGAGGAGGTGGCCGAGGCGGGGCGCAAGGGGGTTTCGTCGGTGGTCGGCGCGATCTTCATCCTGTTCGCGGTGGGGGCTTTGATCGGCACCTGGAACATGGCGGGGACCATTCCGACGCTGGTCTATTACGGCATCCAGGTGATCAATCCAGACTGGTTCTACCTCGCGTCGCTGCTGGTGTGCGCCGCGATCGCCATGGGGATCGGGAGTTCGTGGACCACAGCTGGTACGATCGGGGTCGGGCTGGTGGGGCTCTCGCTGCTTGCCGGGGTGTCGCCGGCGATCACGGCGGGGGCGGTGATCTCTGGCGCCTATGTCGGCGAAAAGCTGTCGCCCTTGTCCGAGACCGCCATCCTCGCCGCGCAACTGACCGGCACGACCATCTATGCGCATTTGCGGGCGCAGGTCTGGAGCTCATTGCCGGCGCTGCTCGTTGCCGCCATCGGTTTTTCTATCCTCGGGTGGGCCGACAACTCGAGCGGCGCCGGCGACAGCGTGATCGCTTCGGAGCTTTCGGCGCTGTCGAAGCTGTTCAACATCACGCCGCTGACGCTGCTGCCGCTGGTGCTGCTGATCGTGCTGTCGATCTTCAAGGTGCCACCATCGCTCGCCATCATCGGTTCGGCGCTGTCCGCCGCGCTGCTGGCGCCGTTCCTCCAGTCCGAGGCGGTGCTGCGTTTCGTCAACGACCCCGGCCTCGTGCCGGCCGCCGCCTATCTCAAGGCCGGCTGGCAGGCGATGGGCACCGGGTTCGAGGCGAACTCGGGCATCGAGGTGGTCGACAGCCTGCTGTCGCGCGGCGGCATGGCGAGCATGCTGCTCACCATCTGGCTGATCCTCGGGGCGCTGGTCTATGGCACGCTGCTCGACGAGTTCGGGCTGCTGCTGAAACTGGTGACACCGGTGCTGATGCGGGCCCGCAGCACCGGCTCACTGATCGCAACCGTGGTCGGCACGGCGTTCGGGCTCAATATCGTGGCTGGGGACCAGTACGTGGCGGTGGTGCTGCCGGCGCGCATCTTCCGCGCCGAGTTCAACAAGCGCGGGCTGGCCGCGACCAACCTGTCACGGGCGGTGGCGGATGGCGGCAGCGTCACCTCGCCGCTGATCCCGTGGAACTCCTGCGGCGCCTATATGGCGGCAGTGCTGGGTGTGCCAACACTGGTCTACCTGCCGTTCTGCCTGTTCAACATCGCCAGCCCGCTGGTGACCCTGCTGCTCGGCTTCAGTGGGGTCAGGATCGAGCGGGTGGAGCCGCTGGCGGAAGAGGCGGATTCAGTCTCGCCCTAGAGTGTTCCACCGATGGACGCCCCACCTCCGATGTCATCCCAGCGAAAGCTGGGGACCCATTTCTCAGCCCGCGCAGGTGGTGAGTTGGGTCCCAGCTTTCGCTGGGATGACAGCCGGTGGGTGAGGCGACCATCGAGCCTAACCGCGGCGCGGCTGCAGCCAAATGGCGCAATATCCTAGGCCGCTGCCTCGCGGTTGTCGTCCAGCGCGCCGACCATGTACTGCACCAGTTCGGACGCGTTGGTCTCGCCGGTCCGCTTCTCGGTGACCTTGCGCCCGCGATGCATCACCACGATGCGGTCGGCGACGGCGAAGACGTCGGGCATGGTGTGGGTGATGAGGATCACCGGCACGCCCTGGTCGCGCAGCCGGCGAATCAGCTCCAGCACCTTCTGCTGCTCGGGAACGCCGAGATTGTTGGTCGGCTCGTCCATGATCATCAGCCGCGCCTTCCAGTAGATGGCGCGGGCGATGGCGACGGCCTGCCGCTGGCCGCCCGAGAGGCTCTCGATCGGCTGAGTGAGGCTGGGGAACTGGATGTCGAGTGTCGCGAGGCTCTGCTCGGATTCGGCCAGCATCAGCTTGTCGTTGAGCGTGTTGATCAGCCCACCGAAGTAGCGGTGCTTCACCTCGCGCCCGAGGAAGATGTTGGCGGGCACGTCGAGATTATTGGCCAGCGCCAGATCCTGGTAGATCGTCTCGATGCCGGCGCTGCGCGCGTCGATCGGCTTAGGGAAGCTCACCGGCTTGCCCTCGAAGCGGATTTCGCCCTCATCGGGCAGGTGGACGCCGGAGACGCACTTGATCAGCGTCGATTTGCCGGCGCCATTGTCGCCGAGCAGCGCCACGACCTCGCCGGGGTTGATGTCGAGGCTGACATCGTTGACCGCGGTGAGGCCGCCAAAGCGCTTCACCAGGTTGCGGATCGACAGCACCGGTTCGCTCATGATCCCCTCCCGCGGCGGCCGAGGATCAGGTCGCGCGACTGGTCGATCAGCACGGCGACGATCACCACCGCCCCGACGACGATGAATTGCCAGAACGCCTGGACGTTCATCATCACCAGCCCGGTGGTCAGCACGGCGATGATGAGGGCGCCGATCACCGTGCCGATGATCGAGCCGGCGCCGCCGAACAGGCTGACGCCGCCGATGATCACCGCGGCGATGGAGCTGAGGAGCAGCGGATCGCCGATCACCGCCGAGCCGGCGGTGAAGCGCAGCGTCGAGAGAAATCCGGCGATCCCGGCGGTCGCCGAGCTCAGCATGTAGAGCTTGACGATGTGGCGATCGACCGGGATGCCGGTGCGCAGCGCCGCCTGCATGTTGCCGCCGATGGCATAGGTGTGCCGGCCGAATTGGGTGCGGTTGAGGATGAACATGCAGATGATCACCACGATCGCGGTGATGACCACCGGCCAGGTGAAGATGCGGTCCATCTGACGCAGCATGGCGCCGGTCACATCAGGGCGGAAGAGGGCGTAGAAGCCACCGCCCTCGCCATTGACGACGTAAAACAGCGATTCATTGCCATAGTCGCGGATGTCGGCGGGGAGGCCGATCACCGTGGTGTTTTCGGAGAACAGCAGCGCCATGCCGCGCACGATGAAGGACGAGCCGAGCGTCACGATGAAGGCCGGCACCTTGAGCTTGGCGATGATCAGGCCATTGACGAGGCCGACTCCGGCCGAGGCGCCCACTGCCGCGAGGAAGCCCAGGGTTGCGGCGAGGAACAGTGGTGCCCCGGCGTTGAACGAGGCGCGGATGGCGTGGGCCGAGACCACCGAGGCCAGGCTCATCACCCAGCCGACGCTGAGGTCGATGCCCGCGGAGATGATGACAAAGGTCTGCCCCAGCCCGAGCAGCAATACCGGGGTGATGGCGACGAGGATGTTCATCGCGTTGCGCAGGGTCAGGAAGGTGGCGCCCCCGGCGAGTGGCACGGCGATGATGAAGAAGACGATCATCAGCCCCAGAAAGGCCCAGGCCCAGAGCCGGCTGGCCATCAGGATGAAACGCTTGTCGGGCGCGAGCCGCGGCCCCGCTGGAACTGCCTTGCTGTCGGTCACGGGCGCCCCGGTGGTGGAATTACTGAGACAGCCGGGGCATCAGCCCCGGCCGAGTTCGGAACGTGGGCTAGTTGCCGACCTTGTAAATGAAGCGCGAGAAGTTCGGATCGCCCACATTGTCCTTGTCGATGATCGCGAAGCCGGTTTCGACGCGGCGCGGCAGGCTGGTGACGCCGGCGGCATCGGCGACGGCGAACTGCACTGCCATGTAGCCCATGTCGAACGGCTTCTGCGCCAAGACCAGCGACACCACGCCCTTGCCCATCAGTTCGATGGCTTCGGCGGTAGCGTCATAGGCCACCACCTGTACATGCCCACCGAGGCCGGCATTGACCACCGCGTTACCGGCGCCACCGGCGCTGAACACGTTGGTGCCGAACACGCCGGCGAGGTCGGGGTTCTGCTCGATCACGGCAGCGGTCTGCTGCGCGGCCTTGTTCTGGTCGTCGAGGTTGTAGTCGGGGCCGAGCACCTTGATGTCGGGGAACTCGTTCTTCATCACCTCGGCAAAGCCCTGCTCGCGGCCTTCGACCGAAGAGACGTTGGGGTTGGTGGAGTTGATGTAGACGGTGCCCTTGCCGCCGATCGCCTTGGCGAGGCCGCGGGCCGAGATGCGGCCGCCCTCGACGTTATCCGAGCCGATATAGCTGATCGGGAACTTGACCGGGCCGTTGGCGTAATCGCCATCGCCGAGGAAAGTGTCGACGGTGATCACCTTGATGCCGGCATCGAGCGCTGCCTGCAGCGGCGCCACCATCTGATCCTTATCGGTGGGCGCAGTGATGATGTAGTTGAGGTCGCCGCGCGCCACCATCGCATCGAGGATCGGCGTCTGCGCCTCCACGCCCCAGGTCGGCGGCACCTGGGTCACCACCTCGACGCCGAGATCCTTGGCCGCGGCTTCGACGCCCAGTTGCATGACCTGGTAGAACGGATCGACCACGCCCGGCAGGAAGCCGATCTTGATGTCGGCGGCGGAAACGGTCGCAGTAGAGAGTAATAGCGTGCCCAGCAGGGCAGCAGTCATCGTCGACGCTTTGCGCATCGAAACCTCCCCTCATTGTTGTGGTCCGGCGGCTCCATTGAACTCCTCCGCCAGATCAACAACGATAGGCCTGTGCGCTCACATTTGTAAACTGGGCGGATATATTCAAACCGCGCTAGGGCAACACGATTTCGCGCTCGATGCCGATCGCCGCGAGGAAGTCGCGGTCGTGGCTGACCACCAGCAAGGCGCCGTCATAGGCGCCGAGTCCAGCCTCCACTGCCTCGATGGCGTGGATGTCGAGATGGTTGGTCGGCTCATCGAGGATCAGCAGTTCCGGTGGCCGGCCGCTGCCTATGGTGCAGGCGAGCCCGGCGCGCAGCGTCTCGCCGCCGCTCAGTTGGCCGACCGGCTTCAGCGCGGCGTCGGCGCGGAACATGAAGCGGGCGAGGGCGGAGCGAGCGGTGGTCTCGCCGTCCTCGGGATTGAGCCGAAGGTAGTTCTCGCGGATGGTCTGGCGTGGATCGAGCAGGCTCACCTCCTGGTCCAGCAGGGCATGCCGGCGGGCGATGCGGACGGCGCCGCTCAGCGGGGCAAGAGCGCCGGTGATCAACCGGAGAAGGGTGGTCTTGCCCGAGCCATTCGGGCCAGTGATCGCCACCCGTTCCGGGCCGGTAATGGCAAGGCTCAGGTTCCTGATCACCGGCTGTTCGGGGATCGGGCCGCCGGTCAGTCGATCGAGTTGCAGCACCGTGGTGCCGTTGGCGAGGCCGCTCGGCTCCAGCTTCACCGCCATCGGCTGCAGCACCTCGATCTCCGCCTTGGCGGCGGCGAGCGCGGTGCTGGCCGTGGCGCGGCGCCGTTCACTGAGCTTCATCTGCTCGCCGCTGGTGTTTTCCGCGTTCATCTTCATGCCGCCCAGCATGATGCGCGGGATATCGCCCTTGGCGGCCTTGCGGGCCCCGGCGCCGTCCTTCTTGGCCTTCCGCTCGCGCATCAGTTGCGTCTTGCGGTCGAGTTCGCCCAGCGTGCGCTCTGCAGTTGCCAGCCCCTGTTCGGCGGCGGCGAGTTCGATGGCCTTGCGCTCCTGGTAGAGATCCCAGTTGCCGCCATAGGTGCGGGCGCCAATCGTGGTCAGCTCGACGATGGCATCCATCTCACGCAGCAGGGCGCGATCATGGCTTACCACGATGGCGCCGCCGCGCCAGCGCTTCAGCAACTCGGTCACGGCGGCGCGGCCGTCGCGATCGAGATTGTTGGTGGGCTCGTCGAGCAGCAGCATGTCGGGCTGCTCGATCAAGAGCGCCGCCAGCGACAGCCGGGTCCTTTGGCCGCCGCTCAGCGTGGCGGTGGGGCGATCGAGGGCGAGCGACGGCAGGCCGACATCGGCGAGGGCCGTCTCGATCTTTGCCGGCAACAGCCAGTCGGCTTGTTCGGCATCCTCGAGGGAGCCGGTGCCAGTCTCGAGTCGGTCGAGCCGTGCCAACTGCTCGGTGCAGCCCAGCGCATCGGCGACGCTCGCATCGGAGCGCTGCACCGTCTGCCGCAGCACGCCGAGCGTGCCGGAAACGACGATCTCGCCGCTGGCGGGCGTGAGTTCGCCGAGCAGCAGTTTGAGCAGCGTGGTCTTGCCGGTGCCGTTACGGCCGATCAGGCCGGTGCGAACCGGGCCGAAGGAAAGATCGAGATCTGAGAAGAGGGTGACGCCATCAGGCGTCTTGTAGCTCACCGCTTTGAGCGAAATAGAACCGGGCATGATTGGACTCCGGGTGACGGATCAGGGTGGTTTGATCGGTCATGCGGATATCCATGGGGACCTGCCGGTTGGTGCTGCGGATGGGCGGAAAATAGGGAGGTTCGCCCAGATGTCAACCTCAGGGCGGGTGAAAGGGGACGAGATCTACCGAGCTCCCACCGGCGTCATTCCCGCGAAAGCGGGAACCTCTGTTTTCTTGCCTGCCGCAGCATCGCAAACGGAGATCCCCGCTTTCGCGGGGATGACACCGAGTAAAAGGCGACGACATGGACGTTACGTCCCTCTCACGGCGGATCGATCGTCCGGTTGGCGGCAATCGCCGCGAACCAGTTGGGCGGACGCTCGATCATCCGGCGCACCACCGGGCGCTCCGGGCCCTGGTGCAGGTTGCGAAGTTTCTCGCCGATCACCTCGTCGGCATGGGTCAGGCGCTGGTTGTGCCGGGCGTATTCGGTCCAGGTCGGGCTCTTGTAGCTTTCGACCCAGACATCGGTCTCCGAGAGGTCGCGGCGAAGCACCCATTCGCGGGCGCCATCGCGCATCCGCACCCGCTTGCGCTCGGCCATGACGCGCAGGAACTCGCGCACATCCTGCGGGCGGATCTTGTACTCGATGCTGATGACGATCGGCCCGGAACGCGGCTCGATCGGCAGCGAGATCTGCGGCTCCTGCCACCGGTTAGCCGGGTCGAGATCGAGCATGACGCGGGGCGGGATCGACAGCACCAGCCCGACCGCCGCGCCGATGACGAGGGCAATGGCCGAGGCGATCAGGGCGTTGCCGACGCCGAACTGCTCACCGGCGACGCCCCAGAGCCAGCTGCCGGCGGCGAGGCCGGCAAAGGTCGCCGTCTGGTAGAGCGACAGCGAGCGGCCGACCACCCAGCGCGGGGTTGAGAGCTGCACCGTGACGTTGAACAGCGTCAGCGCCAGCACCCAGCAGGCGCCGCCAAGCAGCAGGGCAAGTCCGGTCAGCCACGGCGACGGGCTGAGCCCAGTGACGGCGGCGCAGATGGCGAAGCCGACAAATGCCAGGCGAACGATGGCCTCGCTGGAGAACTGCTCGGCGAGCCGGGCGCTGATCAGAGCCCCGCCGACCGCGCCGAGGCCGAAGGCGCCGAGCAGCAGACCGTAGACCAGCGGTCCGCCCCCGGGGATCTGGCTTGCTACCACCGGCAGCAGCGCCAGCACCGAACTGGCGCTGAGGCCGAAGATGAAGCTTCGCACCAGCACTTTGCCGAGCTGCGGCGACAGCGCCATGTAGCGAATGCCGGCGAACATCGCCGCGCCCACTGCCTCGCGCGGCAGGCCGGCGGGAGCAGGGGCCGGCTTCCAGCGCAGCAGCACGAACAGCAACCCGAGATAGCTCACGAGGTTGACCGCGAAGGCTGCGGCAGCGCCGGCAACGGCGACGATGATGCCGCCCACCGCCGGCCCCAGGCTGCGCGACAGGTTGAAGCCGATGGAGTTAAGCGCCACCGCCGAGCCGACGCTGGAGCGCGGCACCAGATCGCCCACCGAGGCCTGCCAGGACGGGTTGTTGAGCGCCGTGCCGCAGCCGATGAGGAAGGTGAAGGTCAGCAGCAGCCACGGGGTGACCAGCCCGAGCAGCGCGCTGAGGGTCAGCAGCGCCGACACCGCCAGCATGAAGAACTGCGCCACCAGCATCACCCGGCGGCGCGGAAAGTTGTCGGCAATGGCCCCGCCGAGCAGCGAGAACAGCATGATCGGCAACGAGGTGGAGGCCTGGACCAGCGCCACCAGGTCGACCGAGTTGGTCAGCGCCGTCATCATCCACGCCGCACCGACGCCCTGGATCAAGGCGCCGAAGCTCGAGACGAGGTTGGCAACCCAGATGTTGCGGAAGGTCGTGTGCTGCAGCGGCTGCAGGACCGATGGTCGATCCTTGGCCATGGTCACCCCCCGATCAGCTCAGGTAGCGGTGCGTCAGGTGCTCCTGGAAGTGGCGCGAGTTGAGTTTCTCGCCGGTGGCGCGCTGCAGCAACTCGGGCGTGGAGTATTTGCTCGCCTGGCTCCAGATCTTCTCGCGCCGCCAGTCGTTGATGCCGACGAAGCGGCCGTTGCGCATGTCCTCGCGGGCGTTCGGCTGATCGCGCTCGATGGCGCTCCACAGCTGCGCCGCGATGATGGCGCCGAGGGTGTAGCTCGGGAAATAGCCGATGGCGCCCGACGGCCAATGGACATCCTGCATCGGGCCATCTTTCATGTTGTCGATGGTCGAGAGCCCCAGATACTCGCGCATCTTGGCGTCCCAGGCCTCGGGTACATCCTTGGGCGCCAGCTTGCCGCTGATCAGATCCTGCTCGATCTCGAAGCGAAGGATGACGTGCAGCGGGTAGGTGGCTTCGTCGGCATCGACACGGATCAGGCCGCGTTCGATGAAGTGGACGTGGGCCAGCACATCTTCCAGGTCCCAGCCGGCAATGGCCTCGGCGCCGAGCTTTTCGCGCACATGCGGGATGGCCCACTCCCAGAACTCCGGCGAACGGGCGATCTGCTTTTCGACGAACAGGCTCTGGCTTTCGTGCATGGCCATGCCGCGCGCCCGGCCAACCGGCCAGTGCGTCCACTCCTTGGGCAGGCCCTGCTCATAGAGGCCGTGGCCAGTCTCGTGCAGGATGCCCATCAGCGAGGTGAGGAACTCGCCCTCGGTGTAGCGGGTGGTCATGCGGATATCGGTCGGCACGCCACCGCAGAACGGGTGGTGCGAGACGTCGAGCCGGCCGTGTTCGAAATCGAAGCCGACCGCCTCCATCATTACGAGGCCCAGCGCCTTCTGCTTGTCGATGGCGAATGGCGCGTTCAGCGGCTTCAGCGGGCGCTTTGCAAGCTTTTCTTCCTGGTGCGCCAGGGCCGCCGGAACGAAATCCTTGAGGAAGGTCTTGAGCTCGTTGAGCACTGGCGCCACCTCGGCGACGCGGTTGCCGGGGTCGTACTGCTCCATCAGCGCGTCATAGGGCGAAAGGCCCAGCACGTCGGCGCGCAGCTGCGCCTCTTCGCGTGCGGTGGCGACGAGGCCCTCGAAGGCCGGCAGGAAACCGGCCCAGTCGCCGGTGGGCCTGAGTTCACGCCACAGCTGCTCGGCGCGGATGCGGGCGTTGACCTGCTTGCGGACGAAATCGGCCGAGAGGCAGGTCATATTGGTATGGACGCGGCGGAACTCGCGAATGGCGAGGCCCTGCATCTCGTCGAGCGGCTCGGCTTCGGCGTCGCCGAGCCAGTCGCCGACTTCCGGCGCGGTGGCCATCTCGTGGTACATGCCGGCCAGTGTCGCCATGGTTTCGGCGCGCTTTTCGCCGCCGCCCACCGGCATCATCACCGCCTCGTCGACGCCCAGCATAGACTGCGCGTGCTCGATGGCCTCGAGCTTGCGGCTCAGCGCATCGAGTTTGGAGAAGGCGGAATTGGGAGAAGGCATCAGGGACTCCAACAAGCGAGTGGCGAATAGTGAGTAGCGAATAGGGCGGGACGGCGAAACCCCATTCGCTACTCGCCATTCCCCATTGGCTAACGAATGGGGAAAGGGCGCAGCCGGGGAGACTGCGCCCTCTGGGGCGGGTTCTGTTCTGGAACCGGCCGAGGCTGACGGCACCAATGGGGGATTGTGCCGTCAGCGATGGGGGGAGCCTGGCGGAAGCGCCACTGGCGCATCCGCCAGGGGGTTAGAAGGGGAGGATCGCGTCGGCGATCTGCTGGCCGTAGCGGGGTTGCTGGACCTGGGTGATCTGCCCGCGGCCGCCGTAGGAGATGCGGGCTTCGGCGATCTTGGACGAGGGGATGGTGTTGTCGGCGTGGATGTCCTCGGGGCGCACGATGCCGGCGACGATCAGCTCGCGCACTTCGAAGTTGACGCGCACTTCCTGCCGGCCCTCGATCACCAGGTTGCCGTTGGGCAGCACCTGCACCACGACGGCTGCGACCTGGGTGGCAAGGCTCTCCTTGCGGTTCACCGAGCCCGAGCCGCCATCGGCCATATCGCCCGAAGTGGTGATCTTGCCCGAGGCCTGCACGTCGGCCAGCGGCACCTTGCCGCCGAAGATCGAGCCGAGCACGCCGCCGACGCTGCCTTCCGACGACGAGGTGCGCTCGCGATCGGTGGAGTTCGAGATCTTGGCGCTGTCGTCGATGGTGACCATCACGGTCAGGATGTCGCCGATCTTGTGGGCGCGCTGATCCTTGAAGAAGCCGCGGGCTTCGTTCGAGAACAGCGAGTTGGGCTGATACGAGGCGACCACCGGCTCCGGCATCGGCATCTGCACCGGGCGATAGCCGGCCTGGGCAGTGGGATCGGAGATGGCGGTCAGGCGCGGCTGCTGGCCGACCGAGGCCAATTGATCCATGGTCGAGCACCCGGCGAGGAGGGCGGTGAGCGCGAGGGCGGCGAAGAGTTTCATCGGGTTCATTTTCATTGTCCTTTCGCCCATCACAGCCCGGCGACCTGAAGCTTGGCGGCGGCGGTGGTGATCTCCACCGCGCCATTGGCGGTCGCGACGCCGGTTAGGATCTTGCGCGTTACGCTGTTCATCACCTGTACCGGCTGGCCCGAGGCGGCGTCGCCGAGCGACTGGCCGATCACGGTGAGGGTCATCGGGCCGGTGCGGAGCAGCACGGTGACCTCGGTATTGCGGCGCACGGCCAGAGGCTCGGTCACATCGGCAGCCTTCAGCATGACGCCGGCGCGCGAGTTGCGACGCAATTGCTTGCCGACGAGATCGTCGAAGTTCTCGACGCCCGACTGGTCGGCGAAGGCGAGCGGGACGCGTTTCATCTCGATATCGGCAGGGGTCAGCACGGCGCCGGCCTTCAGCGAGGCGGCGAGGTGCGGCACCTCCACCAGCAGGTCGATGCTGCCGGCGACGTCAACCGGCAGTTCCATGCCGGCGACCTGGAAGCGGGCGGAAAAGCTCGCCGAGCCGGGCTGGTAACGCAGCGCCAGCAGCGTCACCGGGGTCTCGACCGCCTCGGCATTGTAGCTGAGCCCCGGATTGTCGAAGCGGGTATGAAGCTCGGCGCCTTGCGGGAGCAGGCCGCGGACGGCGAGATCGGCAGAGATGAGCCCGGAGAGCACGGTCGTGTCGACCACCGTCGCTCGGCGTTCGACGCGGACGCTGAGCAGGCCATCCTGGGCGTAGTCGGAGAGCCCGGCCTTGGCGGCGGCGGCGCGCACGGCCTCAAGGCTGACGATGCCGGTGGTGCCGGGCTCGGGCGCGCGGAACAGGGCGCGCTCGGCGAGGAGGCCGGCGTCCTCGAACATGTCTCCGACAGTGATGACCGGATGGTTGACCGATACCTCGGCCTTGAGCACCGGCGCCGCCAGTGCGGTGGAGCCGGTGAAGGCCAGGAACAGGGCAGGGAGGATGAACTTGTGCATCTAGTTTCTCCCGATCAGCGCAACTGGCTGGCCGACTGCATCATCTCATCGGCGCCGGAGATGACGCGGGCGTTCATCTCGTAGGCGCGCTGAGCGGCGATCAGGTCGGCGATTTCGGTGACGGAGTTGACGTTGCTGGCTTCGAGATATTCCTGCAGCAGGTCGCCCATGCCGTCCTGGTTCGGCGTGCCGACCTGCGCCGGGCCGCTCGAGGCGGTTTCTACGAACAGGTTGTTGCCGGCCGAGGCCAGGCCAGCCTTGTTGACGAACCGCGCCAGTTGCAGCTGGCCGACCGTAGTCGGGGTGGTGTCGTTGTCGAGGAACACTTCGACCGTGCCGTCAGGGCTGATCGACACCGAGTTGGCGTTACCGGGAATGGTGATGCCGGGCTGGATCTCGTAGCCGTCGACATTCACCAGTTGTCCCTCGGGACTGCGCTCGAACGAGCCGTCGCGAGTATAGCCGGTGCGGCCGTCGGGCATCTGCACCACGAAGAAGCCTTCGCCGCGGATCGCGACGTCGAGTTCCTTCTCGGTCGGGGCGACGCTGCCCTGGCTCATGACGCGCGGCGTCGCGGCGGTGCGCACACCGGAGCCGACCTCGATGCCAACCGGGGCCATGGTGCCCGTCTCGGAGGTGGTGCTGCCCGCCTGGCGCTGGACCTGGTAGAGCAGATCCTGGAACTCCGCACGCGCCCGCTTGTAGCCGGTGGTGCGCATGTTGGCGATGTTGTTGGAAATGACTTCGACGTTGCGTTCCTGGGCGGCCATGCCGGTCGAAGCGATGTAGAGGGCTTTCATCTTGTCTGCTCCGATCAGCCGTTGAGGTTGCCGAGTTTCTGGATCGCCGTGCGGCGCTGGTCGTCCTGCTTGGAGATCAGCGAGGCGACGCTCTCGTAGGCGCGCTGGACGCGGATCATCTCGGTCATCTCGCCGACGCCGTTGACGTTGGATTTCTCGATCGAGCCCTGTAGCACCCGGGTTTCTGTTGCCTCGATCGGGTTGGTGCCGACCCACAGGTTGCTGCCCTCGCGGGAGGTCGACTGCGGGTCGGCGAACTCGACAATGCGGAGGCGCCCCTTCTGGCCGGCGCTGGAGGAGACTGAACCGTCCTCACCGATCATGATGTCGGTCTCGCCGGCGGCGAACTGGATCGGCCCGCCATTGCCGAGTACCGGGTTACCGTTGATGTCGACGAGGGTGCCGGTGGTGTCGATGGCGAGTGAGCCGGACCGGGTGTAGCGCTCGCCGGCGGCGGTCTCGACGGCGAGGAAGCCGTCGCCCTGCAGCACCACATCCAACGGGTTGCCGGTCTCTACCAGTGCGCCACCGGACATATCGTGAATGGTGGTCCAGTCGTCGGTGTAGCTGAGGGACTGGTCCAGGGTCGGGAAGTCGCGATCCCGGGCAACCGGCATCAGGTATTCCTCGAACAGCAGCTGTTCGGATTTGAATCCCGTCGTGTTGATGTTGGCGATGTTGTTCGCCACCACATCCATCTGCCGCTGCAAGGCGATCTGCCGCGACAATCCGATGAGCTGCGCATTTTCCATGGCGCCGAAGTCCCCGTTACGTCCCCGAACCGTCCGACCTCCCCAGGCCGTCAGGCTCGGCATTAACAGTGCAGCAACCATGCCAAGTCGCGATTCATAGCAAAATCAATTAGTTAGGCAGGAGGAGAGCCCGGCATGACGTGCCGCATGGCAGGGCGCATGGCAAAATCTGCCCGGCAATTTGTGCCGGGTTGATGCAGTTCGTAACTAATCGTTAACCCTCGGGCGATTAGCTCGATCCTGACTGGAATCGTCCGGTGGGGCAGGGGTTTGGGGCATGGCGGCTGAAGCCGATATCGAGGGTGGCGAGGTCGCCGCACCCGCGAAGAAGAAGCTGCCCATCATGCTGATCGCCATGGTCGTGGCGGTGGTCGTGCTGCTTGGCGGTGGCGCCGCGGCCTACTTCCTGTTCTTCTCCGCGCCCAAAACGGACGAGGCGCATTTCGCGGCAGTGCCCGAAACCTTCATCTTCAACCTGCCGACCATGACGGTGAACCTACGCGGCGATGGCGAGCGCGAGCAGTTCATGAAGCTCACCGTGGCGCTCGAAGTCGCCAATGAAGAGGTGATGACCGAGATCCAGCCACGCATGGCCAAGGTGGTCGATGCGTTCCAGGTCTATCTGCGCGAGCTGCGCAAGAGCGACCTCGAGGGCTCTGCCGGTATCTACCGCCTCAAGGAAGAGCTGCGCCGCCGCGTCAACATCGCGATCTTCCCGGCGCAGGTGGATTCGATCCTGTTCAAGGAAATCCTGGTGCAGTGATGGCGGGTCCCGGCGAACAGGACAAACTCAGCGACGAATGGGGACTGGATCCGGCCACGAGCGGCGCATCCGTGCCAGGCAAGGCGGCCGAGGACGACATGGGCGCCGAGTGGGCCGCCATGCTCGAGGCCGACAGCGTTGAAGCCGGCGCCGCCGACCGGGTGCTGAACCAGGACGAAATCGACAGCCTTCTCGGCTTTGATCCCAATGCCGGCGGCGGTGCCGAGCTGACCGGGGTGCAGGCGCTGATCAACTCGGCGCTGGTCTCCTACGAGCGCCTGCCGATGCTCGAAATCGTCTTCGACCGGCTGGTCCGGCTGGCGACGACCTCGCTGCGCAACTTCACCTCCGACAATGTCGAAGTGGCGCTGGACTCGATCTCCTCGGTGCGCTTCGGCGACTATCTCAATTCCATTCCGCTGCCGGCCATCTTGTCGGTGATCAAGGCGGAGGAATGGGAGAACTATGGGCTGCTGACCGTCGACTCCTCGCTGATCTACTCGATGATCGACGTGCTGCTCGGCGGTCGCCGCGTCGGCGGGCAGATCCGGGTCGAGGGGCGGCCCTACACCACCATCGAGATGGCGCTGGCGCGGCGGATGATCGAGGTGATCCTTGAGGATACGCATCGCGCCTTCGAGCCGGTGACCGAGGTCAACTTCCGGGTCGAGCGGCTGGAGACCAACCCGCGCTTCGCCGCGATCTCGCGCCCGGCCAATGCAGCGATCCTGATCGAACTCAGGATCGAGATGGATGATCGCGGCGGCAAGATCGAGATTTTGCTGCCCTACGCGACGATCGAGCCGATCCGCGAGCAGCTGCTGCAGATGTATATGGGCGAGAAGTTCGGCCGCGACCCGATCTGGGAAGGCCACCTCGCCACCGAAATCTTCGCTGCGGATGTCGAGGTCGACGCGATCCTGCATGAGATGGATCTGCCGCTCAGCCGGGTGCTGTCGATGCAGCCGGGCGACACGGTGATGTTCGACCGGACGCCGAGCGACCCGATCGGGCTGAGGTGCGGCAATGTCGATCTCACCGAAGCGATCATGGGACATATCGGCAGTCACGTGTCGGTGCGCGTCTCGCGCCCGCTGAACGCGCCGAAGGTAACGATGGCGGCCTTCGAAGCCATCGATGAAAACAAGCAGGAGGGCCGCTGATGTTCGGTTTGCCGTTGGGAATCGTGATCGAAACGCTGGTTACGATTTTGCTTGCCACAACAATCGGCTATTGCGTGGTCCTCAACCAGCGTCTGAAGCGGCTGCATGCCGATCGCGGCGAGCTGAAGCAGATGGTGGCCGACCTGGTGCAGGCCACCGGCCTCGCCAATGCGGCGATCCAGGAGTTGAAGCACACGGCACAGGAAGCCGAAACGGTGCTCGAGACGCGGCTGGGTGAAGCCGAACGCTTCGGCGTCGAGCTCGCCAATCACGTCAATGCCGGCCAGCAGATCATGGACCGGCTGGCGCGGATCACCAGCGCGGCGCGCGGCACGCAGCCGTTCGACGATCGGCTGGACGAGCCCAACAAGGTGCAGTCGGCGCTGCAGCAACTCTCCATGCGTCCGCGTATCCGGGGTAACGCCGCCTGATGAAAACGCCGCGCCTGCTCCCGGTCGTCATAGCCGCCGCTACCGCGCTCCTGCTCTTCAAGGGCATCGGGCTGGTGACGACCGGCGGCTATGTGCTGACGGGCGCGGGCAGCGCGGTGGCAGCCGGCGGTGGTGGCGATCACGCAGGGGCGGCCGCGGCTGGTGGGGCCGGGGTCGACCCGACCATGGCGCTGCCGCCCGATACGACGATGGCCGATACCAGCCCGACGCTGAGCGATGGTGCTCCGGTACTGCCGCTGGAACCGGAGGGGGTGGCCGAGGCGGGTGGGCATGGCGCGGAGCCGGCGGCGGAACCGCCCGGCGAAGCAGCGCCGGCTGAAGAGCATGCGCCTGCACCCATCGAGGTGGCGTGCGCCCCCCAAGCAGCCGCGGAGCCGGCGGCCGGGCATGGTGAGGCGCCTGCTGCAACTAATGTGGCCCCGCTGGTCGATTGTCCGCCCTCGGTCAACGAGCATGGCGATGCCCTGCCGATGGAGCTGAACAGCGCGGGCGTCTTGGCGCCGATGGAGGGCGAGGGCGGCAGCGAGAGCGAGCTGCTCGGTCGCCTCGGCGAGCGCCGCGACTCGCTCGATGCGCGCGAGAAGGAACTCGAGATGCGCATGGCCCTGGTCGAGGCGGCGGAGAAGCGGCTCGACGAGCGGACCGCAACACTGAAGGCCATCGAGGCCAAGATCAACGCGCTGGTCGACGAGAAGAAGGCAGCCGAGAACGAGCAGTTCGCCTCGATCGTCGCCATGTACGAGACGATGAAGGCCAAGGAAGCGGCGACCATCTTCAACCAGCTCGACATGCCGGTGCTGATGCGGGTGGCGCGGGCCATGAACCCGCGCAAGATGGCGCCGGTGCTGGCCCGGATGGACCCGATGAAGGCCAAATCGCTGACTGCGGGGCTGGCCACCGAGCAGCCTGAGCCGTCTCTCGACACGCCAGTCGAGGACCTCGCCAGCCTGCCGCAGATCGTCGGCCAGTAGCCTCTCGTATCCCACATTTCCGTGGCGTTTCTGCAGGTGCCGGTTAGGCCCCCGTTAAGCCCGTCTGCCTATGCTCGCCGCACCAGAAGAGTGTAGGGCGGGCAGAAGCCGGCATGACATCGCGGGTCGCATATCGGCGAGGGACGTTCGCGTTCCCGTGGCGCTTGGTTGCTTTGGCGTTGCTCTTCGCCTGCAGCGTCATGCCCAGCCTCGCTTCGGCACAGGAAAAAGCGCAGATATTTGCCACGCCCGAGAACGGGTTCGGACGGCTGATCATTGCCTTTCCCGAGCGGATGAATCTCCCCAAATACAAGGTGAAGTACGAGAACGGCGTGCTCGCCATTGAGTTCGAGCAGCCGATCTCGATCCTGCTCCCCGATATCTCACTCGCCATGCCGGACTACGCCACCATTGCGCGCGTCGATCCGGACCAGCGCGGCATCCGCATCGGGCTCCGCACCACCTTCAATATCAACCGCATGGATGCGGGCGAGAAACTCTATATCGACTTGCTGCCGACCAGTTGGGTCGGCCTGCCGCCGGCACTTCCCGCCGAGGTGGTGAAGGCGCTCGCCGATCGCTCCGAGAAGCTGGCGAAGATCGCCGAGCAGAAGCGCAAGGAAGAAGAGGCAAAGGTCCTGCAGCCGGTGGCCACGGTGCGGGTCGGCCGCAACCCGACGTTTCTGCGCATCCAGTTCGACTGGAATGTGGACGCCAAGGCCAAGTTCGCGCTGAAGGGGAGCAAGGGAACGCTGGCCTTCGACTGGCCAGTGCCGATCGATCTCTATGCGCTGAAGGCGGATCTGCCGCCCGAGTTCAAGAGCGCCAGCAACGCCGTCAGCCCAGCCGGATCGGCGGTCGATTTCACCGTAGCCGAAGGCGTGGTGCCGCGCTTTTACGAGCTGTCGCCGCGGCAGTTCGTGGTCGATGTCGATATTGCGCCGGAAGAGGGCCTGAAGGCCGCGCTGGTAGCCGAGGAAAAGGCCAAGCAGGCACGGCTCGACCTCGAGGTCGCCGCAGCCGAGCAGGAGCAGCGCCGCGCTGCCCGTCTTGGGCTCGAAACCGGGCATGATGACACCTCCGAGCTCTACCCAACGACACGGGGCGTGGTGACGCCAACCGTGACCACGGTCGGCAAGACCGTGCGCATCGCCTTCCCGTTCGATGCCGATACGCCGGCGGCGGTGTTCCGGCGTGGCGATACCGTCTGGATGGTGTTCGACACGCCGCAGTCGGTGGTGGCTCCGCCGCCGTCCGATGCGCTGGCCAGCATCGCCAGCAATTTCGAGATGGTGGCAGCCGGAGAGACCAAGGTGCTTCGCATGGACCTGTCGGCCGACAGGCTGGCGACACTGGGGTCGGAGGGCAGGGCCTGGGTGCTGTCGCTCGGCGATGCGCTGCTCAGCGCCACCGAGCCAATGACGCTGGACCGCGAGCGCGACGAGGACGGCCGGTTCGAGATGACCGCCGATATCGAGCGGCCGGGCAAGGTGCATGTGCTGCGCGACCCGGTGGTTGGCGACAGCCTCAGGGTGGTGACGGTGATGCCGCCGGCGCGCGGCCTGACTCGGAGCCTGCAGTTCGTCGATTTCGATGCGCTCCGCTCAGCCCATGGCCTCGTGATCAAGCCGCGCAACGACAGCCTCGATGTCGAGGTGGAGAACAAGGTCGCAGTCATTTCCACGACGAACGGCCTGACGCTTTCGACGCTCGAAACGTCGCGAAAACTCGATGCCGGCAACTCGCCGGAGTTTCGCCAGAGCTATCTCGATCTGGGCGTGTGGCGCGAGGATAACCCCGCGACGTTCACGGCGCGCAAGGAAGAGACGATGGCGCGGGCGGCAGCGGCGGAGGGGCAGTTGCGCGACGTGGCGCGGCTCGACCTGGCGCAGCTCTATGTCGCCAACGACCTTTCCTATGAGGCGATCGGTGTGCTCGGCATCCTCGACGAGGAGCTGAAGGGCGAGGACCTGCGCAAGAAGACCCGGCTGGTTCGCGCCATTGCCGATACGCTGGCCGGGCGCTGGCGCGATGCGCTGATGACGCTCAACGGCGGGACCTTCCCCGAGGAAAGCGACGCGCTGATGTGGCGGACCATCGCCCGTACCGACAGCGGCGATTTCCGCGGCGCGCGGCTCGATGCAATCGCCGCCGAGGGGATCGTCGGGACGTATCCGATCTGGATCCAGACCAGGTTCCTGTTTGCGGCGCTGCGCGCGGCGGTCGAAACCAACGATGCCCAGATGGCATTGCGGCTGCTCGGCGAGGTGGATTTCCCCAAGCTCGATCCGGAACAGACCAGCTTCTTCCAGCTGATGCAGGGGCGGGTCGCCGAACTCGAGGGACACGACCAGGATGCGGTCGACACCTATGGGCAGGTGATCGCCTATGACTTCCGCCCGACCCGGGCCGAGGCGGTGTATCGCACGCTGCTGCTGCTGAGAAAGGCGGGCAAGGTCGACCTCGCCAAGGCCACTGAAACGCTGTCGGCCGAGTCGCTGATGTGGCGCGGCACCGCGCTCGAAGCCGATATGCAGAAGCTGCTGGCCGAGCTCTATTTCGCCAATCACGACTATCGCGACGGGTTCGATGCGGTGAAACAGGCTGCCGCCAGCTTCCCCGAGAGCGAATCCACGGATGCGCTGCTGGGCGAGGCGCAGCAGACCTTCGAGGATCTTTACCTCAACGGCGCGGCCGATAACCTGAGCGACCTCGATGCGCTGGCCCTCTACTACGATTTCCGCCAGCTCACTCCGCCGGGAACGCGCGGCGACGAGATGATCCGCAACCTGGCGCGCCGGCTGGTGAAGGTCGACCTCCTGACCCAGGCGGCCGACCTGCTCGAATACCAGATCGACAGCCGGCTCACGGGCGTGGCGCAGTCGCAGGTGGCAGCCGACCTGGCGCTGATCCGCATCGCCGACCGCAACCCCGAGGGGGCGCTGCGGGCGCTCAACCGTACCCGGCTGGCTGATTTGCCGCCGCAGCTCGAGCGGCAGCGGCGCATCCTCGAGTCGCGGGCGCTGATCGATGCCGGCCGGCAGGAACTGGCGCTCGACCTGATCTCCAAGCTGACCGGCAAGGATGCCGACATTCTCAGGGTCGACGGCTACTGGAAGTCGAAGAACTACGCCATGGCGTCGGAGCTGCTCGAAATCCTGAACCCGCCGACTGAAGGCAAGCTGTCGCAACCGGCCCGCATGAGCGTGGTCAAGGCGGCGGTCGGGTTCGTGCTGGCAGGCGATGAGCTCGGGCTATCGCGCATCCGCTCGAAATTCTCCGAGCAGATGGCGAACTCGGCTGAATGGCCGCTGTTCGAATACGTGACCCGCGACATCGCCCCGCAATCGGTGGAGTTCCGCAAGGTGGCGCGCGAAGTCGCCAGCGCCGACTCGCTCGATGCGTTCCTCGCGTCCTATCGCGAACTCTATGGCAGCGCCGAGATGGTGCCGGACAAGTCGGTGCCGGGGGCGGCGTAACGACGACGTGCGGGTTTTCCCGGTCACTTTAGGCTCTAAGGTCACCCACCCACAGTGTCACCCCGGCGCAGGCCGGGGCCCATTCTGAGGGCTTTCGGTAGATCACTCGCGCCCCGACACCTCATTCAGGCTTCTTGTTGCTGGTCCGGCAGGCTGCTTATCCATCTCAGTTCACCACCGCATCTCAGGATGGGCCCCGGCCTGCGCCGGGGTGACACCGTGTTTGGGGAGGGGCTGGTGACCAGGCCAGCATCTGGGGCGTTGTCGCCGCCTAGGTACTCACAAAACTCCTGATCAGCGAACCGGCGACCAAGTGCCAGCCGTCGACCAAGACGAAGAAGATCAGCTTGAACGGCAGCGAGATCACCACCGGTGGCAGCATCATCATGCCCATCGACATCAGCACCGACGCCACCACCATGTCGATGATGACGAAGGGCAGGAACAGCAGGAAGCCGATTTCGAAGGCGCGTCTGAGTTCCGAGATCATGAAGGCCGGGATCAGCACCTGCAGCGGGATCGCCGTGCGATCGGCGGGGGCCGGGGTCGACGACATGTCGAAGAACAGCTGCAGGTCGGCGGGCCGGACATTGGCCGCCATGAAGTCATGCACCGGCGCCGAGGCCCGGGTGAACGCTTCCTCGACCTGGATCTGGCCGGCAACCAGCGGCGCGATGCCGTTGTCGTAGCTTTGCTGCAGGGTTGGGCCCATGACGAAGAGGGTGAGGAACAGCGCGAGGCTGACCATCACCGAGTTGGGCGGCGCGGTCTGGAGGCCAATGGCGGTGCGCAGCAGCGACAGCACCACGACGATGCGGGTGAAGCTCGTCACCATGACGAGGATCGATGGCGCCAACGACAGCAGGGTGATCAGGCCGACGAGCTGGACCGCCCGTTCGGTAATCGTCGCGTCGTTGCCGAAGTCGATAGAAATGTCCTGGCCAAAGGCGAGGCCCGGCAGGATCAGCGCGGCCAGAAAGGCCAGTAGTGTAAGGACCCGCCGGAGGGCAGGCGGGTTAGCGGGTGTCCGCCTTGGGTTCGTCCCCGAGATTGCGTTGAGCGCCAAGCGCAGCCCGCCCGTTGTCCTTGCCTGCGGGCGTTGTAGCTGAGTCGGCTTTGCCACGGCCGGAGTTATCCCCAGTCATCGCCGGCATCGGGATAATGGCGGGCTCCATGGTGCTCACCGGGCGCAACAGGCCGGTGTGACGGAGCGAGGTGGATTTGCGCGCGCCGGGCCGAACGAACTCGCGCAGCCGCTCGATCTCGGACGTGCTGAGCGTCGGGTTGGCGGGCGGCGGCACGTCCTGTTCGACGCTGCGGCGCGTCGGCATCGGCGGGCGTTCCACCGGAATGCCGGTCTCGACGATCACGTCCTGCGGGCCGCCGGTGAGGATCAGGTGTTCGACATTGTCGCGCCGAACGATCAGCAGCTGGCGCTTGGCGTCGACCTGCATATGGTCGATGACGCTGAGCCGCCGGTTGCGGCCGCGGCCGACGACCGTGCTGCCACGGGTCAGCAGTTTCAGCGCCCACAGGCCGAGGACGATCAGCACCAGGACGATGCCCAATGCGAGCACCGAGGTGACGATGGTTCCGGCCGACTCGCCCAGCAAACTCGTGATGAACTGCATCGCCGCGCACTCCCTGACGCTCGGGGTGGCCATCCGAACGCAAATCAGTGGAACTTATTGCCGAGTAATGCGCCCAGATTATGCAAAATGCGAGACAACTCGGCGTGCGGAGCCGCGTGGTTAATGTCTCGTTAACGCTTGCTAGGCAGGATTTGCCCAGTTCCTCAGGGGATTCTGGACCCGCCGCACCATGAAATTAGGACTGCTCGACGCCATCGGCGAGAAGATGCGCTGGCACCAGACGCGCCAGACCTTGCTCGCGGAAAATGTCGCCAATGCCGATACGCCCGGCTACCGCGGTCGTGACCTCAAGGCTTACGGCTTCGAGGAGCACATGAAGAGCCTGTCGACGGCCAAGATCGCGACGGTGACGACGCAGCCGGGGCACATCGCGATTTCCGGCACCGATGCCGATGGGTTCGGGGCGCGCACGATGAACAGCTTCGAGATCACCCCGGAGGGCAACGGCGTCACGCTCGAGGACGAGATGATGAAGGTTGCCGGCAACCAGATGGACTACCAGGCGATCACGACGCTCTACACCCGCTCGGTCAAGCTGATCAAAACCGCCCTCGGCAAACAGGCATAAGCGATGAACGACTTTCTTTCGTCCTTGAAGATCGCGGCGACGGGCCTGCATGCCCAGTCGGCCCGCATGCGGGTGATCGCCGAGAACCTCGCCAACGCGGACTCCGCCGGCAAGACGCCGGGGGAGGATCCGTACCGGCGCAAGATCCCGACCTTCAAGGCGGTGATGGACAACGAACTGGGCGCCACCAAGGTGGAGATCGGGCGCATCGCCTACGACCAGTCCGACTTCACCTCGCGCTTCGAGCCCGGCCACCCGGCCGCCGACGCCACGGGCTATGTCCGGTACCCCAACGTCAACTCGCTGATCGAGACGATGGATATGCGCGAGGCGCAGCGCAGTTACGAGGCCAACCTCAACGTCGTCACCGTCACCCGGCAGATGCTGGGATCCACCCTCGACATCCTGCGCGGCTGACGCGCCGGTCCCCTTAATCGTCGCGGGATCGAACCGGAAAAGTCTCGCAAGCTTTCCCGATCCCGCTCCAGCCGGAACTGATCATGGCCCTTCCAATCAACGCCGCCACGGCGGCCTATTCGAATGCCGCCAAGCTCCTGGGGCAGGCGCAGAAGCCGCAGCTCAACCAGGTCGCCGATCTCGGCGGCGGGCAGGATTTTGCCAAAATGCTCGGCCAGGCCGTGCAGGGGGTGGTCGACAGCGGCAAGGTGGCCGACACCAAGGCGATGGACATGGTCAACGGACGCGGCGACATGGTCGACGTGGTAACTGCCATCAGCCAGACCGAGCTTGCCATGGACACCATGGTGACGGTCCGCGACCGGGTGATCTCGGCCTATGAGGAAATCATGCGGATGCCGATCTGACGGTTCGCGACTCGCGATATCGTGCAGCAGGCAGGGCCGCTCATGAACCACTCTCACCCACCCATCGATGTCATCCCAGCGAAAGCTGGCACCCATGTCTCCGCCGGCGCAAGCGGCGGAATGGATCCCCGCTTTCGAGGGGATGACACCGAGTGGGAGGTGGGTGCCGGCGGACCAGCGGCCTTCGGGAACGCCACAGCATGACCGGCGCCGCGGTTCTCGATCTTGCCCGTGAGGGCATCTGGGTGATGATCCTCGTTGCGGCGCCGATGATGATCGTCGGGCTGGTGGTCGGCGTGGTCATCGCGCTGTTCCAGGCGCTGACGCAGATCCAGGAAATGACGCTGGTGTTCGTGCCGAAGATCCTCGCGATCTTCGTTACCATGCTGCTGTCGCTGCCGTTCATGGGTGCCATCCTGGGCGGCTACATGACCAAGCTCGCCGACATGATCATGTCCGGCGGCTGACCATGATCTCGCTCAACTGGCTGCCCGAGACCGCCTATTTCTATGTGCTGATCTTTGCCCGCGTCGGCGCCATGCTGATGCTGATCCCGGCGCTGGGCGAAACCGCCATCCCGGCGCGGATGCGGCTGAGTTTCGCGCTGGTCTTCGCGGCGGTGCTTTATCCGATCGTCTCGCCGCAACTGCCGGCGCTGCCGACCAACCTGCCCGAGATGGTGGTGGTGGTGTTGCACGAGGTGATCGTCGGGCTGATCCTGGGCGCCATCGCCCGGCTGGCGGTTTCCGGCACGCAGGCCGCCGGCGCGATCATCGCCTCATCATCCGGCCTCTCGGTGGCGCAGGCGACCGACCCGACCAATGGCGGCGTGCAGGGCGCGCTGATCGGCGCGTTCCTGAGCTTTCTCGGCATCACGCTGATCTTTGCGACAGATCTCCACCACGTGGCGCTGTCGGCAATCCATGACAGCTACATGATCTTCACGCCCAAGGAACCGCTGATGTTCGGCGACGCGGCGCAGACGGTGGTGGATACCGTTGCCGGCGCCTTCGTCATCGGCGTGCAGATGTCGGCGCCGTTCATCGTGTTCGGACTGGTGTTCAACCTGGGCATGGGCATTCTCAGCCGGCTGATGCCGCAATTGCAGGTGTTCTTCATCGCCATGCCGGCGACGGTCGGCGTCGGGCTGATCCTGATGGCGCTGCTGCTGGCCATGATGATGGGCCTCTACCTGATGCATTTCGAGGGCGTGCTCGCCATGCTGCGCGGCGTTCGCTAATGCGCGTCGCGATCTCCAGGAGTCGCTCCGTGCGCCTTAGCCCCTTGTTTTTGCGCATGTCTTTGTCCCGAAACCGGTGTCCACTTTCGGGAGACATGCTGTAAATGAGCGACGAGGCCCCGGAACAGTCATCAAAAACCGAAGACCCTTCGGAAAAGAAGCTGCGCGACGCCCATGAGAAGGGCGACGTGGTCAAGAGCCAGGAGGTCAACACCTGGTTCATCCTGTCGGGCTCGGCGCTGGTGTTCGCCATGATGGCCGGACCGACCAGCGCCAGCCTCGTCGAACAGCTCAAGGTGCTGCTAGGCAATGCGGAGAAGTTCGAGGTCGGCAGCCAGGCGTTGACTGCCTTCTGGAGCAACCTCGCGGGCTCGATCCTGATGGTGGCGATCCTGCCGTCGATCGTCCTGGCTGCGTTCGGCATTGCCGCGAACCTCGTGCAGCACCGGCCGCTGCTGTCGCTCGACCCGATCAAGCCGAAATTCTCCAAGATCAACCCGATCGAGGGGGCCAAGCGGTTGTTCTCGACCGAGGCGCTGGTCAACTTCGTCAAGGGGCTGATCAAGCTGGCCGTGGTCTCGGCGGTGCTGTGGTTCGTGCTGGCGCCCAAGATCGACAGCCTCGAGATGATGATCCAGCTCGAGCCGGCGATGATCGCTGCCGAGTTCATGGATTTGAGCCTCAACATCTTCGGGGCTGTGCTGGCGGTAGTCACCATCGTCGCCATCGCCGATTACGTCTACCAGCGCAGCCGCTGGTGGAACCGGCTGAAGATGACGGTCCAGGAAACCCGCGACGAGTACAAGCAGCAGGAAGGCGACCCCAAGGTCAAAGGCCGCATCCGGCAGGTGCGCATGGAGCGCAGCCGCAGGCGCATGATGGCGGCGGTGCCCGAGGCGACGGTGGTGATCACCAACCCGACCCACTTCGCCGTGGCGCTGAAATACGATCGCGACATGGCGGCGCCGCAATGCGTCGCCAAGGGCGCCGACGCCATCGCGTTCCGGATCCGCGAGCTCGCCAAAGCGAACAACGTGCCGATCGTCGAGAACCCGCCGCTGGCGCGGGCGCTCTATGCCAGCGTCGATATCGACCAGACCATCCCGACCGAGCACTTCAAGGCCGTGGCCGAAGTCATCGGCTTCGTGATGCGGTTGAAGCAGAAGCGCGGGTGGACGGCGGGGTAGGGGGAGCGTTGGCGGGTGCAACGCCTCCCAAAACCCCCTCTCTGGCGAAAACTAAGGACTTAGCTGCGCTAAGCCCAAGTTTTCGCTTTCTCCCCCACCAAGGGGGAGAGTCCCGACTGATGCTCCGGCGCAAGTAGAGACCACCGATCATCTCCCCCCTTGCGGGGGAGAAAGCGATTTCTTGGGCTTAGCTTCTTGGCTAAGCCTTAGAAATCGCAAGAGAGGGGATTTTGGAGGGCACGGTGGTTCCTAAACCCCCTCACAAATCCGCCCCACGCGACGGGGATAACGCCATTGCGGCTACCCAACCGACTTATGCCTTTGCTAGACCTTGAGAAGGCCGATTCGGCGTGACTTTTCCCCGGGGCACCCCCAGCGCATGGCACCTCTGCCGCTCGACGAGGATAACTATCCCAACCCGCTGCTGAACCGTGGGCGCAGCAGCGCCGGGCTCTGGCGGGTGGTGGCGCTGGCGGCCTTCTTCATTGCGGGCGCCGTGCTGCTGGCGACGCTGGGCGATCGCATCCCGGCCGACCTGATCCTGGTGTTCCTCGGGCTGCTCGCCGTGGTCGGTGTGTTCTGCCTGTTCGCCGTGGCGGCGGGACTGTTCCGCTTTTCGGCCAGCGAGGACACCCAGACGCTGAGCCGCGCCGTGGTCGACAGCCTGCCGTTCGGGGCGCTGGTCACCGACCGTGAAGGCAAGATCAGCTACGTCAACGCGCATTACGGCGAGTTCCCCGGCGGGGTGACCGACGGGGTGCCGGTCTCGGTGCCGCGGCTGTTCGCCGGCGAGCCCGAGGCCTCCGAAGCGGTGTATCGGCTGGCGCGCGCGGCGCGCGACGGGCGGCCGGCGATCGAGGATATCCGCATCATCGGCGGGCTCGGCGGTTCGGTGGGCGGTTCGACCAAGCCGTTCTGGTATCGGGTCGGCGTGCGTGCGTTGCCCACCATCGACGAAGGCGGCAAGCCCCTGGTGCTGTGGACGGTCGAGGACATCACCCGCGACCGCGAGCGGCAGGACAACGCCTTCCTCGAGCTGCAGCGCGCCATCGACTATCTCGACCACGCGCCAGCGGGTTTCTTTTCCGCCGATGCGCAGGGCAGGGTGCAGTACCTCAACTCGACCCTCGCGGACTGGCTCGGCTACGATCTCGCCGAGTTCGAATCCACCGCCATCCGGCTCAGCGATATCGTGCGCGGCGACGGCGCGAGCCTGTTGATGCGCGGCCGCTCGGACGGCGAGATCCGCACCGAGATCATCGATATCGACCTCGTCCGCCGCAACGGCACCAGCTTCCCGGTGCGCCTGATGCATCGCGCCGCCCGCCTCGCCGATGGCGAGCTCGGCGAGACCCGCACCCTGGTGCTCGATCGCCGGCAGGGCGCCGACAAGGAAGAGGCGCTGCGCGCCTCGGAAGTCCGCTTCTCGCGTTTCTTCAACGACACGCCATTCGCCATCGCCACGCTCGACAAAGCGGGCCGTATCATCCGCACCAACGCGCCGTTCAGCCGGATCTTCGACTGGGCCGGCGGCGAGCAGTCGATCGACATGCAGCCGATGGCTGACCTGATCGCCGAGGGCAACCGCGAGGCTTTCGCCAAGGCGATCGACGCGGCGCTGGCCAGCCGCTCGGAGATCGAGCCGGTGGACGCGACGCTGACCCGCGGCAGCGACCATGCAGTGCGCCTCTATGTCTCCAGCTCCGAGGAAGCCGAGGGCGCGGCGGAGCGGATCAACGTCTATGCGCTCGATATGAGCGAACAGCGCAAACTGGAGGCGCAGTTCGCCCAGGGCCAGAAGATGCAGGCCGTAGGCCAACTGGCCGGCGGCGTGGCGCATGACTTCAACAACGTGCTGACCGCCATTATCGGCTTTGCCGACCTGCTGCTGCTCAAGCACAAGCCGGGCGACCCGAGCTTTGCCGACCTGATGTCGATCAAGAACAGCGCCAACCGCGCGGCCGGCCTCACCCGGCAGCTGCTGGCCTTCTCGCGCCGGCAGACGCTCAGGCCACAGGTACTGGAGGTGCCGGGGCATCTCGATGATCTCACGGTGCTGCTGAAGCGGCTGATCGGCGAGCAGATCACCCTCGGCGTTGAGCATTCGGCCGCCGTGTGGCCGGTGAAGGCCGACCTGGTGCAGCTCGAACAGGTGGTGGTGAACCTCGTCGTCAACGCGCGCGACGCCATGCCGAATGGCGGCACCATTACGCTGAGGACCCGCAACGTCACCGAGCAGGAGTCGCAGGGCTATACCTATCGCGGCATGCCGCCGGCCGATTACGTGCTGATCGAGGTCGAGGACACCGGCACCGGCATGCCGCCGGAAATCCTCGAGAAGATCTTCGAGCCGTTCTTTTCGACGAAGGAACTCGGCAAGGGCACCGGCCTCGGCCTTTCGACCGTCTACGGCATCGTCAAGCAGTCGGCCGGTTACATCTACACCGACTCCGTGGTCGGGCAGGGCACCACCTTCCGCATCTTCCTGCCGCGCTACGTGCCGGTCGAGGGCGAAACGCCGGTCAAGCAGGTTGCTGCGCCGGTCAAGGATCTCACCGGGCACGAGCGCATCCTGCTGGTCGAGGACGAGGACAGCGTGCGGGCGTTCTCCGCTCGGGCGTTGCGCACCACCGGCTACGAGGTGTTCGAGGCCGATAGCGGCCACGAGGCGCTCGATGTGCTTGAGGAGCTCGACTACAAGATCGACCTGATGATCTCGGACGTGGTGATGCCCGAGATGGACGGCCCGACGCTCCTGACCAAGGTGCGCGAGCACATGCCCGATCTAAAGGTGATCTTCGTTTCCGGCTATGCTGAAGAGAACGTCCGGCAGGACATTGCCGACAACCAGAGCGTCGATTTCCTGCCCAAGCCCTATTCGCTCGACCAGATCAACTCCAAGGTGAAGGATGTGCTGGGCAAGATCGAACAGGGCTCGGAGTAGCAGGCGGTAGCGTTTCGGCCGCATCGGGCCTATATGGCTCGAATGGATACCAGCCTTCCCAAGATCGACCAGTTCCTCGCCGCGCTCGACAGCGCCGTCGCCGATGGCAGCTTCGTGCGCCTGGCGTTGCGCCTGCCGTTCGGCGCCGACGAGACGCTGAAGAGCGTCGACGTCAAACCCGCGACCATCCGCGAGCAGTTGAAGCTCAGCTTCACCTTTCACCACCAGACCCGCGACCTGGTGCAGAACCATCCTCCAGCAGGGGCGATCGGCCAGCTCAGGCGGCTGATGGAGAAGGATTTTCGGCAGGCCTTTCTGTTCACCGGCCGGTTCGATCTGCAGTTCGACAGCCAGGGCAAGGCGCCGCGGCTGAAGCAGAGCGAGCCGACCAGCAAGGCGCCAGCCTCGCTGTCGCACGATCGCACCAAGGCCCGCCCGATCCCGGCGGCCGGCAAAGCTTGGCTCACCGAGCTCGGCGTCACCGGCGCCGATGGGCAGGTGCTGAAGGCGGCCGGTGACAAGTTCCGGCAGATCAACCGCTATGTCGAAATCCTCGGGCCGCTGCTGAAGGCGATCCCCGAGGGCAAGCTGAACCGGGTCGTCGATATGGGCGCCGGCAAGGGCTATCTCACCTTTGCCGTGGCCGACTATCTGAAGCAGACGCTTGGGCGTTCCGCCGAGGTGGTCGGCGTCGAATTCCGCGACGATCTCGTGAGCTTCTGCAACGACACTGCCCGCGCCACGGGTATCGGCAACCTGAGCTTCGAGCAGGGGACGATCGAGAATTTCGACTCCGCCGGTGCCGACGTGCTGATCGCGCTCCACGCCTGCGACACCGCTACCGACGACGCCATTGCCAAGGGGATTGCCGCCGGCTCCGAGCTGATCGTCGTGGCGCCCTGCTGCCACAAGCAGATCCGCCGCGAGATCGAGACCTCGAACCATGGCAACGCGCTGGATTTCCTGATGAAGCACGGCATCTTCGTCGAGCGGCAGGCCGAGATGGTCACCGACGCGATGCGGGCCATGATCCTCGAGCATTTCGGCTATTCGACCAAGGTGTTCGAGTTCATTTCGGACGTGCATACGCCCAAGAACGTGCTGATCGTCGCAACCAAGACCAAGCGCGGCAAGGATGCCTCGCAACTGAAGAAGCTGGCGGAAGCCAAGGAGTTCTTCGGCATCCGCCGGCACTATCTCGAGGATGCGGTCGGGCTTTGAGCACCTGATGAGGCCGGATCGTCGGGGAGCAGAGGCGGTCCTCCGTCGCAGTTGCTCTCCTGCTCGGCGGTAACTGCCTTGAACCAGGCATCCTCGGGAGCGGAGAAGATCACCGAGACCACCAGACAGCCGACCGCGTTCCGCTTGAGCGGCCCGAACCCAGATGATGTGACTCCGAACAGCGCGGCAGGCTCGCGCGCCTCGTGAGTGCCCTTGGTCAGCAAGGCGCTTCGCTGCTCCAGGAAAGCGTATGTCAGGCGCGCCGCTTCTTCTCGAGTCAGCGGCGTCCTCCAGTCGAGTGGCGCGATGTTGCAGCTGCGGAGGGTACCGTTGCCTGTATCCATTTCGCTCTCACGGATAACGAAGCGGCCACCATTCATGGCCCGCCACTCCATTGTGCGATCCGGCCGCTCGGTATTCGTTGGGTCCTTCTCGGCAACACTGGGAACCAGGCCGAAGGTGTTGAGAGGCTGCCGGTCTTCTATTGCGACCCGGCAGCGCTCCCACAACTCGAACCATGACGGCACGAGCGCTGCTTGCGCTTTCCCTCGGGCATCGAGCATTATCGACCAGACCGCTGCCGAAACGACAACGAAAGCGGCCAGCGTCAAGAAGCCCTGCCGCCAAGTCGGCAGCAAACGAGCAAACCTCATCACCGTCTTGCTAAATCCCCCAATACCGATCTCTTAAGCTGGCGAGGGGCTGGCGACAACCTCTCCCCGGAGCTAGCTGCCCTGCCCCTTCTTCCCTGAGGGAAGAAGGTGGCGCGAAGCGCCGGTTGAGGGGTGAAGCGGTGCAAATCGCGCTTGCTGAGAAGCTGAACCCCTCACCCTAGTTCCGCTACGGACCTTCGGTCCGAGCTACACTACCCTCTCCCCTCAGGGGAGAGGGGCGGCTGTGGCGAGCATCAGCCCAGGTGCTGCCCCAGGGCCTCATCGAGCCGACGGTGACCGGTCCAGTGCACGGCGCTCCAACCGCTTTGCCGCGCTGCTTCGACATTGGCCAGCGTATCGTCGACCAACACGATGTCCTCGGGCGTGGCACCTGCAATGGCCGCGGCGCGGTCGAAGAATTCCGCGGACGGCTTCCGGTGGCCCAGCGCCGCCGAATAGATAATGCCGTCGACATGGGCGCCGAGGCCGACCTGCTGCATCAGATAGTCGGCCCGCATGTGCTCCTGGTTGGTGGCGAGGAATACCGGCACGCCACGCTCTCGATAGCGTTTCACCGCCGAAAGCACGGCCTGGTCGACGCGCGAGTCGTTCTCGAACCAATAGGCAATCAACCGTTCGGCCGAGACCCTGGGCGCGATTTCGGCCAGTACCGGCGCCAACCTTTCGGTCAGCCCTTCACGTCCGGTGACGATCGCTTCCCAGAATGGGGTGAAGAAGGTCTCCCGCAGCCGGTCCGGCGACAGGCCGAGGTCCGCTTCCAGTTCAGCGAACAGGTGTCTGCCGTCCGTTGGGCGGCCGCTGACGAGGACGCCATCGACGTCCATCATCAGCACCTTGCGTGGCATCAGGCCGTGCGTCCGTTCGGCAGCGGCGTGCCGGCTTCAACGAGCTTCCGGTCGGCGAGGGCGTCCCACAACGCGTCGGGAATATTGACGTTCCACCAGTCGAGGATGCCGTTGAGCTCGGCCGGCGACTTGGGGCCGGGGAGGATGTTGCAGATCGCCTTGTGCGCCAGCGGGAACTGCAGGGCGGCGGCGCCGAGCGGCACGCCGAATTCCTTGCACAGTACCTCGAGATCGGAGACGCGCTTGATGATGTGCTCGGGCGCCTTGGCGTAGTTCCAGGTGCCGGTGCCCATCAAAGCTCCGCCGTTGAACGGGCCGCCGCAGACCACCGAGGCGCCGCGTTCGAGACAGGTGGTGAGGAACGGGCTGAGCGAAGTCTGTTCGAGCAGGGTGTAACGGCCGGCGAGCAGGAACACGTCCCAGTCGCCGAGCGCGAAGGCATCCATCAGCACTTCCCACTCGTTGACGCCGAGACCGATGGCCGAGACCTTGCCGGTGGCCTTCAGTTCCTTCAGCGCCTTGTAGCCGCCATCCTCGGCAAGCTGCTTCCAGTAGATCGGGTTCTGCTCGGCGCTGTGGGTGGCGAGGCCGATATCGTGGACATAGAGGATATCGACCTTGCTCAGCCCGAGCCGGGCGAGGCTCGCCTCGTAGGAGCGCATCACGCCCCAGTAGCTGTAATCGTAGACCTGCTCGAACGGCAGCGGCTTGATCCAGTTATGCGGATAGTCGCGCTCAGCTTCCGATTGCACCGGCCGGAGCAGGCGGCCGACCTTGGTGGAGACGGCGACGCCCTCGGTGCGGAAGCGCAGGCCGTCGCCCATCAGGTGCTCGGAGCGGCCATAGCCATATTGCGGGGCGGTGTCGAAGTAGCGGATGCCCGCATCGAGGGCGGCGCCGACGGTAGCGCGGGCCTGTTCGTCGGGGACCTCGGTGAAGATGCCGGCGAGGGTCGCGCCGCCGAGCCCGAGCTCGGTCAATTCGAGGCTGGTCCGGCCAACCTGGCGCTGCTTGAAACTGGTGGCGCTCATCTCTGCTGCAAACTCCCTGGGCCCAACGGCGGCGGACACTGACATGTCAGTTGCACGGGGTAAACCAGCCAAAGGGTTTAGGGCAAGTCCCAACCAGCGAGGTAACGTCGCCACATTCACCGGCGTCATTCCGCGCAGGCGGGAACCCAGTGGGATGCCGCAGCGCCAGGAGGTGGTCGAGAGATCGCACTGGGTCCCCGCCTGCGCGGGGATGATGCCGGTGGGTGGGCGTGGCCCCTTCGATCCTTTGTGGATCTAATCCTCCCGAAACGCGTGGCTGAGCTGCGCTGCCAGCGGCCCCAGCAGATAGGACAGCACGGTGCGGTCCGCCGTGCGGAGAAAAGCCTCGGCCGGCATGCCGGCGGTGACGTGCTGGCCGTGGGGCAGGCGGGCGAGCTCGGCTTCGCTCAGCTTCATGCGGATCGAGAAATAGGCGACGCCGGTGGCCGGATCGCGCGACAGGTCGGGCGAGATGGAATCGACTGATGCCGCCAGTTCGGGCGTGGTTCGCGCATCGAGCCCGGTGAGCCGCACCGAAGCAGCCTGGCCGACGGTCAGCTTGTCGACATCGAGCGGCGAGACGCGTGCCTCGAGCGCCAGCCGGTCGGTATGCGGGACGACCTGCATCAGTGTCTCGCCGGCCGCGATCACACCGCCGATGGTGCGGACGATCGACTCGTGCACGATGCCGGCCTGGGGAGCGCGGATTTCGAGTCTTGCCAGCCGGTCCTCGGCGGCGATCTTCTGTTGCAGCAGCTCGGCGATCTGCAGCCCGACATCGCGCAGGTCTTCCAGCACGCCGGCGCGGAAGGTCGCGGTATTCTCGGCGATCTTGGCCCGGCTGCCGGCAATGGCGGTGCGGGCTGAGGCGATCTCGGCCGTGAGGTTGCCGGCCTCGCCCTCGAGCCGCGCCAGCTCGCGTTTGGAAGCGTTGAGCCGGCTGGCTTCCATCAGGCCATCGCGGAACAGCGCCTCGGCATCGACGACCTCGCCGGCGAGGATTTCGGTCTGCCGGCGCACTGCCGCCTGCTGTGACTGGAGCCCGGCGATCTGTTCGCCGAGCTGGCCGATCTGCTCCTCCAGTTGGGTGGCGAGGCCGGCCTGCGCGTCGGCGCGGCTCTGGCGCAGCCGCTCCTGCGCGGCGAGCAGGCCGTCGAGGGTCGCGCGGTCCGGCCAGTCATCGAGACTGGCGGGAAGCGTCAGCCTATCGTTACCGATGCTCTCGGCAGTGAGCCGGGCCTCGAGGGCGAACGCGGCGCTCAGCTGCGAGACGATGACGGCGAGATTGGCGGATACCGTGGTGCTGTCGAGATGCACCAGCAACTGGCCGGCCTCGACGGCATCGCCGTCCTTCACCAAGATGGCGCTGACCACGCCGCCTTCCGGGTGCTGCACGCGCTTGCTGCCTTCGAGCGGCACGACGGTGCCCTGCGCCACTACAGCGCCGGCAATTTCGGTCGTGCCTGCCCAGCCGCCGAGGAGGCCAATGAACAGTGCCATGGCGCCGAGCCCGGCAATGGCATGGCGCCTGAGGCTCCGGAGTGGATCAGCCATTGACCCGCACCCCTTCGATGCGTGGGGCAGGGGTCGTGACCTGCCGCAGTACCTCCTCCTTGGCGCCGAAGGCGCTCTGGCGTCCGTTCACCAGATAGATCAGCTTGTCGCATACCGCGATGGCGCTGGGCCGGTGGGCGATGACGATTACCACGGCGCCGCGCGCCTTGGCGGCGGTGAGCGCCGTGGTCAGCGCGTTGTCGCCGGCGAAATCGAGATTGGCGTTCGGCTCGTCGAGCACGAGGAGGAACGGATCGCCGTAGAGCGCGCGCGCCAGCCCGATGCGCTGTCGTTGCCCGGCTGAAAGTGCTGCGCCGCGGGAGCCGATACGGGTGTCATAGCCATCGGACAGGCCGGTGATCAGCTCGTGCACGCCGGCCAGCCGGGCTGCCTTCAAGACGCTTTCGCTGTCGGCATCGGGACGAAACCGGGCGATGTTCTCGGCGACGGTGCCGTCGAACAAGCCGACGCTTTGCGGCAGGTAGCCGATGCGGCGGCCGAGCTGCATCGGATCGAAATGCGTGAGCTCGGAGCCATCGAGGCGCACTTCGCCCTGCAGCACCGGCCAGATGCCGCAGAGCCCGCGCGCCAGCGAGGTCTTGCCCGAGCCGGATAGGCCGAGCACGCCCATGGCTTCGCCGGCCGCCAGGGTGAAGCTGATGCCGGCCACCAGCGGCGGTTTCTGCACGTCCGGCCCGCAGGCAAAGTGCCGGACCTCGAGGGTGAATTGCGGATCGGGCAGGCTCAGCCGGTTGCCCGCCGGTGGTTGCGCCGCCAGCAGCGCTTCGGTGCGACGCAGGGACTGCCGGGCCGCCGACAGCCCGCGCCATTGTGCCACGACCTGTTCGACCGGCGCTAGCGCCCGCGAGGTGACGATCGAGGCGGCGATCATCAGCCCGGCCGAGAGTTCTCCGCGGATCACCAGGTAGGCGCCCAGCGCCAGCACTGCCGACTGCAGCAGGAAGCGGAACGATTTGGTTACCGATGAATAAAGCGCGCCGACATCGGAGGCGCGGTTCTGCACCTCGGCCAGCGCTTCGGAGCGGGCACGCCAGCGGCTAGTCACATCATCGAGCATGCCCATGGCGAAGACCGGCTCGGCATTGGCGCGGGCATCCTCACTCAGGGATTGGCGATGCGCCATGGCGGCAGCCGCTTCGGCGGTGGGGCGGCTCGATAGCCGCTCGTTGATCACCAGCAGTGTCGTCGCCACCAGTGCGCCGCCGGTTGCCAGCCAGCCGAGCGCCGGGTGGAACAGGAAGACGACGCCCAGATAGACCGGCAGCCAGGGCAGATCGAACAGCGCCAGCGGTCCCGGTCCACCGACATAGTTTCGGATGGAATCGAGATCGCGCACCGCGTCGGGCCGCGCCAGGCCGAGCGGCAGCAACCCGGTGCGGAGCGATGCGCGGAACACGTCGGGCGCAATCGAGGCTTCCAAGGCTCCGGCGAAGCGGAAGGCCATGCGCGAGCGCAAGAGGTCGAGCAAAGCGAGAAAGGCATAGGTACCGGCGACCAGCGCGAACAGCGCCACCAGCGTCGGCACCGAGCGGCTGGCTAGTACCCGGTCATAGACCTGCAGCATGAATAGCGGGCCGGTCAGCACGAGCAGGTTAGTGGCGAGGCTCAGCAGGCCAAGCGCCAGCAGCGGGAAGCCGGTGCGCCTCATCAGGGCGCGGACGACGCTTTCGCGCCGGGCGCCGTTCGACATGTCACTACCCCGTCGCTGCCCGATCGGGCGACTGCGGCGGAGTCTCGTTTCCGCAGCTGACTGCATGAACCGGCTGCTCCAGATAGGAGCTATGCTCAAGAGGCATGGCGCCGGTTCGCTCGACAAGAAAAAACCCCGGAACACCAGGGTTCCGGGGTTCAGGTTATGCGGGGTTGGTGCCGCATATTTCAGCAACAGGTATTTGGGTGCCCCCGTGCCGAATTGAGAGGCAGGTCAGACGATCCAGTCGGACGATGCCAATAGGGATTCGAGCGTCGCACCGTTGAGCCCCATGACGAGCGGGTCGCCATGGGCGTCGGCAACGCGGATCTCGACGTGATAGCCGCTGCCATCGACATCGATGCCGAGCGTATCGAAGGTGTCGCCACCGCTTGCCGCCGCCTCGCGGAACGCCGCGAGGAACGCTTCCGGCGAGGCGAAACCGGTGAGCCCGGCGTCGAGCCGGTCGCCGGAGCGAAGCGAAAAGTCCTCGACGGTGTCGCGGCCGGCCGAGAACACAAAGGTGTCGCTGCCCGAGCCGCCGTTCAGCAGGTCGTCGCCGCTGCCGCCGAACAGCCGGTCGTTACCGGCCTGGCCGTAGAGGTCGTCGCTGCCGTCGCCACCCGACAGATAGTCATTGCCGCCGCGGGCGAAGAAGCGGTCGTCGCCGCCGAAGCCGAACAGCTCGTTGTCGGCGTCATTGCCGGTGAAGCTGTTATTCGAAGCGTTGCCGAAGCCGTTGACGGCACGATCGCCCGTCAGCTCCAGCGCTTCGTTCTCGTCGCCCAGCACGTAGCTGGTCGAGGCAACGATGCGATCATAGCCGCCGCCCGACAGCACCACGTCGTGCACCGAGCCGACGACGATCCGATCGGCGTCGTCGGAGCCGAAATAGGTGGTCGGCAAGTCGGTGAGGGTCGACGCCGCTACCGTGCCGTCGGCGAAGCGGAAGGCCTCGACGCCGCCGACGATGTCGTAGCCGCCGCCGGCCTTGTGCACGACGAAGCGGCCCGAGAGGTCGCGGGTCAAGGTGTAGTCGTCACGATCGCCAGCATAGGCCAGCACGTCGGTGCCGACCCCGCCATCGATGACGTCGTTACCTTTGGAGGCGAACAGCAGGTCGTCGCCCTTCTCGGCATAGAGGCGGTCGCTGCCGTTGCCGCCGACGAGGATATCGGCGCCGGCGCGGGCGTAGAACTCGACGCCGCTGTCGTTGGCCACCAGCAACTCGCTCTTGTTGGTGCCCTTGACGACGTCGAAGGTGACGCTGTTGGCGTGCGGGTTGGTGGGGGCGCCGTAGCTGGTGCCCTCGTCGTTCACGAACAGCGTCGGCGACAGATAGGTGGCTTCGAGTTCAGTGCGTTCCGAGCTCAGCACGGTGACGATGTTGTCGTGGTCGTCGCCGCCGTGGAAGTTGATATCGCGGTTGGTCTCGCGCACCTGAATGGTGTTGTTGGCTTCGCTGGTCCAGCTGGCGAACAGCACGGCGTGGCGGGTATCGAAGGCCTCGAGCCCGACCAGTTGGCTGTCGTAGAGCGCCTTGAGCTGGAAGGCGTAGCCGTTGCCGCCATCGCCCTTGTTCACCGCGCCATCGACCGAGAGGTTCGAGGCCTCGAGGAAGATCGACTGGGCGAAGGTGAAGCCGTTGGACGGCGCGTTATCGATGGCGATGTCGAACAGCTTTACGTGGCTGGTGCCCGAGAGCGAAATGACGTTGGAGCGGTCAAACCCCTCCGAGACATTGGTGAAGCTGCCCGGATCCTGTTCGGCGAGGCCGGATTGGACGCTGAAGCCGCCGAGCTTGACGTTCTCGGCCACCTCGATCTTCTGCACCGAGGCGATGGTGGAGAAATCGAAGGCCAGCCCATTGGTCAGCCGCACGGTGTTGCCGCTGACCGAGGCCACCTCGACCATCGAAGTGCGCAACGGCTTATCCTCGCGCCACTCGGTATCGCCGATCGAGTCGAGATATTCCGGGGTGTTCTCAAGCTCGATCCACAGGTGGTCGCCTGCCGCGAGGCCCGACGCATCGGCCAGGTGCAGGTACATCGAGCCTTCTGCCGCCGGCTCATCCAGCGCGAAATCGCCCGAGTAGCTTGGCACATCGATGACGCCGCCGACCTGGAAGGCACCGCCGGCGCGGGCATTGCCGGTGAGCTCTATGGTGGTGGCGCCCGAGCCGGTGCCCATCACCGTAATGTCGTCGCGGTTGATGACGACGGTCTCATTGAACTCGAACGTGCCGGCGCCCATCAGGATGGTTTCGCCCGCCGGGGCCGAGTCGATAATGGCCTGCAGCTCGGCCGCAGAGGTCGAGGCGGATACGGTGATCATTGGGAGTACCTTTCGCTATAGGTGGAGGTGGTCGCGAATGCCTCCCTTTGCACCGCGGCTACAGTGTTCCCTGACGAGCGCTAATCCCGGCTGAGGCCGATCGATCGGATTTGCACCAAATTGCCAAGAGAACGCCCACACCTCGCCTGCCAATCTGGGCGAGGAGGGGGCCAGAATGTGCACGCTGGGGAAAAGGCCAGAAAAGCAAAGAGCCGGGCACTTGGCCCGGCTCCTGAAATCTCAACGATGACCAGCCCTTAGAGCTGGCGGATGGTTACCGGACGGTCTTCGTTCCAGGCCACGGCATTGCGCAGCGGCAGGCCGAACTGGCTTTCCTCGATCTCGAACACGTCGCCGGGCTCGGTCTTGATGCCGTCGGCAAAGCTCAACGTGGCGGTCCCGAACATGTGCACATGGATATCGCCCGGCTGGCGGAACAGGTCGTACTTGAAGTGGTGGTGCTCGAGGTTGGCGATGGTGTGGCTCATATTGTCCTCACCCGAGAGGAACGGCTTTTCCCACAGCACCTTGCCGGCGCGGAGGATCCGCGACATGCCCGAGACGTTGCGCGGCAACTCGCCGACCCGCAGCTCCGGCCCGAACGAGCAGAAGCGGAGCTTGGAATGGGCGAGGAACAGGTAGTTCACCCGTTCGGTCACGTGGTCGGAGAACTCGTTGCCGAGCGCGAAGCCGAGGCGGAACGGCGTGCCATCCTTGCCGATATAGTAGATGCCGGCGATCTCCGGCTCCTCGCCAGCGTCCTTGGCGAAGGCGGGCGAGGGGATCGGCTGGCCCGGCGCGGTGACGGTGTAGCCGTTGCCCTTGTAGAACCATTCGGGCTGCACGCCGATCTCGCCCGGCGCGGGCTTGCCGCCTTCGAGACCCATGCGGAACATCTTCATCGAATCCGTCAGCGGCGCTTCGGCCTGCTGCTGGTTCGACTTGTGCATGGCGTCGCGGGTGGAAGCCGAACCCAGGTGGGTAAGGCCGGTGCCGGTGACATAGAGGTGCGACGGATCGGGATGATCGACCGGCGCGAGCAGCCGGCCTTCGTTCGCCAGCGCCTCGCGGTCTAGCTTGGCGCCGAGGCCTTTCTCGATCAGCACGGCGCGCAGCGACAGGCCGCGCTCGGTGGCTTCGGCGGCGAGCGCATAGACGCTCTGGGCTCCGGTGACCACGCTGGTGACGCCGCCTTCGGTGGCGCCGACGGCGCGCGCGCCCTTGTCGTCCTGGAACTGGATGAGATGCATGAAGCCCATTCCCTCGATTTTCGTTGCCGCCCTATAGCGCGGCGCCGCGGCGATTGCATTCGGATTTTGGATGTAGATCGCCATTGCTGGTGCCAACGGTCTGCAGCGTTCGAATCGCAAGGCGCCGGTGCGTAAGGAACAGCGAATTTACCCCCTTGACGATTTGGAAACGAAATGAGAACAGAATGAGTACATTCGATGGACATCTTATCGGTTTGCGCGGCGCGGACCGAAGTGGAATAAGGGAGACCGGTGATGGCTGCTGTTGCGCCTCTGCGAGTTATTGAGGGATCGATGGATAAGGACAAGGCGCTGGCAGCAGCGCTGAGCCAGATCGAGCGGAATTTCGGCAAGGGCACGGTGATGCGCTTCGGCGAGGGCGCCATTGCCCAGGTCGAGGCGATTTCCACCGGCTCGCTCGGACTGGATATCGCACTGGGCATTGGCGGTTTGCCGCGTGGCCGTATCGTGGAAGTGTTCGGGCCGGAAAGCTCGGGCAAGACCACGCTGGCGCTGCATGTGGTGGCCGAGGCGCAGAAGAACGGGGGCATCGCCGCCTTTGTCGACGCCGAGCATGCGCTCGATCCGATCTACGCCAGGAAGCTCGGCGTGAAGGTCGATGAACTGCTGATCTCACAGCCCGATACCGGCGAGCAGGCGCTCGAGATCGCCGACACGCTGGTGCGCTCCGGCGCGGTCGACGTGCTGGTGGTCGACTCGGTGGCGGCGCTGACGCCGAAGGCCGAACTCGAAGGCGAGATGGGCGATTCGATGCCGGGCCTGCAGGCCCGCCTGATGAGCCAGGCGATGCGCAAGCTCACCGGCTCGATTTCGAAGTCGAAGGCCATGGTGATCTTCATCAACCAGATCCGCATGAAGATCGGCGTGATGTACGGCTCGCCCGAAACCACGACCGGCGGTAACGCGCTGAAGTTCTACTCCTCGGTCCGCCTCGATATCCGCCGCATCGGCGCGATCAAGGAGCGTGAGGAAGTCATCGGCAACCAGACCCGCGTCAAGGTGGTCAAGAACAAGCTGGCGCCGCCGTTCCGCCAGGTCGAGTTCGACATCATGTATGGCGAGGGCATCTCCAAGACCGGCGAACTGCTCGACCTCGGCGTGAAGTCGGGCCTGGTCGAGAAGTCCGGCGCCTGGTTCTCCTACGACAGCCAGCGGCTGGGGCAGGGGCGTGAAAACTCCCGCCAGTTCCTCAAGGACAATCCTGCGATCGCCGACGAGATCGAAAAAGGCGTGCGCGAAAGCTCCGGCATCCTCGGCGAAGCGCTGCTGGCCGGGCCGGAAGGCGATGAGGGCGACGGGGAGCCGTGATCGGACCCGCCGTGAAGTGAACAGAAGGGCGCCCAGGTGGCGCCCTTTCGTTTGGGCGGTGCTGGGTGTCTGCTCTCAAGATGTGCCATCATACCGGCGTCATCCCCCGCGCAGACGGGGACCCAGTGGGATCTCTCAACGTCAGCTGTTGCTGAAGCATCCCACTGGGTTCCCGCCTGCGCGGGAATGACATCGGTGGGGTGAGCGAGATCAAGCCGCATCCTCAGGTCCAATCTGCCGCCTCTCGCCACCCTGTGCTGGACACAACCGCAAGCCCCGCGATAGAAGGCCTTTCCTGTTGTTCTTGGCGGGGCTCATGGCCTCGCCATTTGTCTGTAAGAGACCCGTCATGACGAGCGTGAACGATATCCGGTCGAGCTTTCTGAGCTACTTCGCGAGGAATGGTCACGAAGAAGTCGCATCGAGCCCGCTGGTGCCGCGGAACGATCCGACGCTGATGTTCACCAATGCCGGCATGGTGCAGTTCAAGAACGTCTTCACCGGCGTCGAGAAGCGCGACTACGTGCGGGCGACCACTTCGCAGAAATGCGTGCGCGCCGGCGGCAAGCACAACGACCTCGACAATGTCGGGTTCACCGCGCGCCACCACACCTTCTTCGAGATGCTCGGCAATTTCTCGTTCGGCGACTACTTCAAGGAGCACGCGATCGAGCTTGCCTGGAACCTGCTCACCAAGGAGTGGGGGCTGCCCAAGGAGAAGCTGACCGCGACGATCTACGAAGACGACGACGAGGCGATGGCGCTGTGGAAGAAGATCGCCGGCCTGCCCGAGGATCGCATCGTCCGGCTCGGCGCCAAGTCGAACTTCTGGCAGATGGGCGATACGGGACCGTGCGGCCCATGCTCGGAAATCTTCTACGACCACGGCGACAAGTACTGGGGCGGCCCTCCGGGCTCGCCCGAGGAAGACGGCGACCGCTTCGTCGAGATCTGGAACCTGGTGTTCATGCAATTCGAGCAGTTCGCGGACGGCTCGCGCACCAGCCTCCCAAAACCCTCGGTCGACACCGGCTCGGGCCTCGAGCGCGTCGCGGCGGTGATGCAGGGCACCAACAACAATTACGAGATCGACCTGTTCAAGTCGCTGGTCTCGTCGACCATGCACGCCACCAACTTCAACGGTGACCCGACGACGCCGAGCCTGCGCGTGATCTCCGATCACGTGCGCGCCATGAGCTTCCTTATTGCCGAAGGTGTACTGCCCTCGAACGAAGGCCGTGGCTATGTGCTGCGCCGCATCATGCGTCGCGCCATGCGCCACGCGACCCTGCTCGGCGCCACCGATCCGGTGATTCACAGGATCGTGCCGACGCTGGTCAGGGAAATGGGCCAGGCCTATCCGGAGCTGGTGCGTGGCGAGCAGATGATCGAGGAGACGGTTCGCCTCGAGGAGCAGCGCTTCCTCAAGACGCTGAGCCGTGGGCTCGTCATCCTCGATGAAGCCACCGCCGATCTTAAGCAAGGCGACATGCTGGAGGGCGTCACCGCCTTCAAGCTCTACGACACCTACGGTTTCCCGCTCGACCTGACCCAGGATGCGCTGCGCACCCGCGGCATCAATGTCGACCTCTCGGGCTTCGAGGACGCGATGGCGCGCCAGCGCGCCGAGGCCCGCAAGAGCTGGGCTGGTTCGGGCGAGGCAAGCGAGGACAAGGTCTGGTTCGCTGTCGCCGACCAGGTCGGCCCGACCGAGTTCCTCGGCTATGAGACCGAGACCGCCGAAGGCGCGGTTACCGCGCTGGTCAAGGGCGGGGCGATCGTCGACGAGCTGAAGGCGGGCGACGAAGGCTATGTCGTGCTCAACCAGACGCCGTTCTATGGCGAAAGCGGCGGTCAGGTCGGCGACACCGGTTCGCTCACCGGCGAAGGCATCGCGGCGACCGTGACGGATACGGTCAAGAACAACGGCGTCTTCGGCCACAAGGTGAAGGTCACCGACGGCGTCATCAAGGTCGGTTCACCCCTGGCCCTGATCGTCGATCACGACCGGCGCTCGGCTATCCGTGCCAACCACTCGGCGACCCACTTGCTGCACGAGGCACTCCGCCTGGTGTTGGGCGATCACGTAGCGCAGAAGGGGTCGATGGTGTCGGCCGATCGCCTGCGCTTCGACTTCGTCCACACCAAGCCGATCACCCCGCAGGAACTGGCTGAGGTCGAGGAGATCGCCAACGATATCGTCCTGCAGAACTCTCCAGTCGAGACGCGCCTTATGGGCATCGAGGAAGCCAAAGAGTCGGGCGCCCGTGCGCTGTTCGGCGAGAAATACGGCGATGAAGTGCGCGTCGTCTCGATGGGCGATCCGACTGGTAACGCGGTCGGCTGGTCGGTCGAGCTCTGCGGCGGCACGCATGTGCGCCGCACCGGCGATATCGGGTTGATCACGGTGCTCGGGGATTCCGGCGTCGCCGCCGGCGTACGCCGCATCGAGGCGCTGACCGCCAAGGGCGCGCGCCAGCATGCGCGCACCAACGCCAATCTCGTTGCCGGCGTCGCCGATGCGCTGCATGTGGGGCCGCACGAGGTGTTCACCCGCATCGAAGCGTTGCAGGAGAGCCTCAAGAAGGCCGAGCGGGCACTCAGCGACGCCAACAAGAAGCTGGCGCTCGGCGGCGGCGGCTCGGCGCCGGCCTCGGCCGACGAGACGGTCAACGGCGTTACCTATGTCGGCCGCGCGGTCGAAGGCATTTCGGCCAAAGACGTCAAGGGCCTGGTCGATACCGAGAAGAAGCGGATCGGTTCGGGTGTGGTTACGGTTGTGCTGAAGGGCGACGACGGTCGCGGCACTGTCGCCGTCGGCGTCACCGAGGACCTGACCAGCAAGTATTCGGCCGGCGAGCTGATCAAGCTCGCGACTGCGGCTTTGGGCGGGCAGGGCGGCGGCGGCCGTCCCGACATGGCGCAGGGCGGCGGTCCGGATGGCGCCAAGGGTGCCGATGCGATCGCCGCGGTGCGCGGCGGGCTGTAGGTCGGCACAACTAACGTCCGGCGTGAGCCGACCCCCACCCCTGTCCCTTCCCCGCAAGGGGAGGGAGACCCTCGCACTGACATCGCGGCTGTCGTCTCCCTCCCCTTGCGGGGAGGGATCAAGGGTGGGGGGCAGCGCAGCTGCGCGGGCTGGCAAGTCTGTGCGCTTACCGACAACTACACCGGATCCGGTCCCGGCCCCTTGAAATCGTCCGGTGAGGGATTGTCTCGCCGGGCGCGATACTCGGCCCAGCGGCCGGCGATGCGGGCGCGGGCGCCATCGGCGAAGATGTTGGCGAGCCCGGCGGCGACGATGATGCCGAGCCCGGCAAGGCTGATGGCATCGGGCACTTCGCTGAAGAACAGCGCCCCGAACAGCAGCGCCCAGATGATCTGGCTGTACTGCATCGGCGCCACCCGGCTTGCCGGGGCCAGCGCAACGCCCTTGAGCTGCAGCAGGTAGCCGATACCGCCCAGCACGCCGCAGACCACCAGGCCGCCCAACAGAATGGGGTTCGGCCAGCTGAAGCCGACGATGAAGGCGCCGACCAGGTTGGCGACGAACGTGAACAGGCCGGGCAGGGCGAACAGCGTCACCCGGCGCTCGGCGCCTGAGATCAGGCGGATAGTGGTGAGCGACACGGCAGCGGCGAGCGCGCAGATGAAGGCAGCGATGTGCCCGAGCTCGATCTCGCGAAAGCCGGGCCGCACCACCAGCAGCACGCCGAGGAAGCTGATGACCACCAACGCCCAGCGATCGAGCGACACCTCTTCCTTGAGCACGACGACCGAAAGGATGGTCGCCAGCACCGGGATGAGGAAGACCAGGCAGTAGGCCTCGGCCAGTGGGATGGTGACGAAGGCGTAGGTGATCAGCACCGCGCTCAGGGTTCGGCAGAGCGCGACGAGGATCATCAGCGCCGGGCGGTTAAGCTTGAAGGTGTCGCGCCAGCGCTCCTCGCGCGGCTTGGAGAACAAAGCCGGCAGGAACGAGAAGATGGTGGTGAACAGGCCAATTTCGAAGACGCTGAGCGAGCCGCCCAGTGCCTTGACCAGCGCGTCGCCGGTCGAGAACGACGCCATGGCGCCCAGCGCGCAGAGCACGCCGAGCGACACAGGTGAGAGGGAGCGCAGCATCTACTTGCCCGGCGCCACTTGCGCCTCATCGTCGGCTTCGCCGCGTCGTGGCAGCTTGGCGTCGTCGCCCAGCGGCGGGCTGACCTCGGAAACGGCACTGGCCGGACCAAACACCGACAGGCGCGAAAAGATGCGGATGCGCGTCTCGTCGGACATCACGTTGAGGATGCCGCAAATGGCAACGACCACGAGCCCGCAATAGGCGACGGTGTCCGGATACTCGGCATAGAATATTGCGCCGAAGACGATGGCCCAGGCGATCTGGCTGTACTGGGCCGGCGCGATCATGCTTATCGGTGCGGTGCGGGTCGCCGTGATGAACAGGATGTTGCCGGTGCCGCCCAGCGCCCCGATCAGTATCAGGAAGGCGAATTCCTGCAGCGTCGGCCAATGGAACCCGGCAATGACCATCAGGATCGAGTTGATCACCACGACGTAGCCCAGTGGCAGGCCCAGCAGGCTGACGCGCTTTTCGACCGGAGCGACCTTGCGCAGCGTAGTGGTGGCGATGCCGCCCATCACCGCGGCGCCGACGGCCATCAGATGGCCCAGCTGCAGTTCGCGGAAGCCGGGCCGAACGACGAGCAGCACGCCGCAGAAGCTGGCGCCGAGGAACAGCCAGCGCTGCCAGGTCACGGTTTCGCCGAGGAAGCTACGCGACAGCGCCACCACGAAGATCGGCGCCAGGAAGGCGATGGAGTATGCTTCGGCCAGCGGAATATGGGTGAAGGCGTAGATGATGCAGAGGTTGCCGATCACCCCCGCGATGCTGCGCAAGTGCACGAGATAGGGGTGGCGCATGCGGTGCAGGTGCCGCCAGTGCTCGCCCTTGGGCTTGGTGAAGATCGCGGGAATGAAGGAGAACAGCGCCGTCCAGAAGGCAATTTCGAAGACGGAGAGGCTGGTGCCGAACCCTTTGATGATGGCGTCGCAGCAGGAATAGAGGAGGTAGGCAAAAAGCGCGAAAGCGACGCCGGAGGGCATCTTCTGGGTATCCAAGAGGGGAGGGACGGCAACTGGTATGTTAGTCCTATACGATGGGCCGGCTGCACCGTCGATGGGCGGGAATGCCACAGAGCCTAATTATTTCGTCTCTACTTGAAGCGTTCACGCGCGAGCGGACCGATGGTCTCGATTTTGTTGGTCCAGATGTAGCCGGCAAAGTTGTCGGGCACCTGAGCCAGCAGTTCGGGCGTATCAATGCCGGCGGTGCCGGGATCGCCGGAGCTGTAGGGGCCGAGCAGGATCACTTCGGACCCGGCCTGCCGCAGGCGCTCGATGAAGAGGTTCGGCCAACCCCAGACGAATGGCGCGATGTTGATCGGCAGCATGACCTTGGTGTTGCGGCAGGCGTCGGGGATGAAACCGGTCCAGCCAAGCCCCTCGTATTGCAGCAGGCAATCGATCAGCCCCTTGCGCGACCAGACATTGAGATTGCCGATCAGCTCGGCGGCGCGATAAGTCGGGGGATCGCCACCATAGGCGCCCCAGACGGCCTGCCGCCACTGTGGGTGCGATGACAGCAACGTGGCCAGCATGTCGCCCTCGCGGGTCTCGTTGCTCTTGAAGTTGACGAGGAAGTGCTGGTCGGGAAAGGCGGTGAACACCTCCTTGAGTTCGGGCATCAGTCCGACGCCCTTGCCGCGGAACGGATAGCTGGCGCCGCCATCGGCGGTGTAGCCGTAGCCGATATCGAGCAGCTTCAGCGATGCCATGTCGTGGCTGCGGGTCTCGCCGGTGCCTTCGGTGCGGCAATCGACCGTCCAGTCGTGCAGCACGGCGAACTGGCCATCGGTGGTCGGATGGACGTCGAGCTCGACGATATCGGCGCCGGCAGCGAAGGCCGCGTGCATCGAGGGGATGGTGTTCTCGAGATAATCGTGGGTCGGCTGATTGATCCGCTCGGCAGTGCAGGTGTCGTTGTCGAGATCGGCGCGATCGAAGGTCTGGTGCACGCCGCGATGAGCGATCAGCTCGAGCTTTCCTTGCGGTGGCGCCACGCGCCAGGATGCATTCCAGACGTAGACCGCGGCGACAATGACCGCGAGGCCGAGCAGAATCTTCTTGAACATCAACACCCCTCGATAGGCTGACGCTCGGGTGGGTTCATGGCCCAAGTATGTCCGGATGACCTCAGCCGCAGTTGAGTTTGGAGCCCTGGAAGTCCACCTCGCACTGGATGCGGCGGAGGGTCGCCAGGTCGTCGTCGGTGGGGGCTTCGCCATTCGGCTTGACCACGATCGCCTCGACCACGGCGCTGCTGTCGCCATCGAGGATGCCGAACCAGACGAAGGTCGCGGCCGTATCGACGAAGGCACCCTCGCGTACGAAGCCGGTGTCGCTGGTGACGTCGTTGGTGTAGGCACGGCCCAGGGCGCCCTGCGCCAGGGCGCTGTCATAGAGCTGGCGCCCGCCGACCCGCTCGAAAACGAAGACATCGCCCAGGTGCGAGACGCGCGAGCTGGGCGTGCTGGCGTCGACGACGAGATCACTTGGCATGGTCGGCAGCAGTGGCGGCAGCGCGGTGTTGAAGCGGTTGGCGTCGATGTCGGCTTCGCCGGGCAGGTCGAGGCCGTCGATGTTGGCATCGAGCGGCAAAAAGAAGCTGTTGAGCGGTCCCTTGGCGAAGATGCGCTTCAAGGGATCACGTCCGACCCCGGCAGTGGACCAGCCATGCTGGCGATTGAAGAAACTGGTGCTCGCCGCGTTGAGGCCGTCGAGACCGGGAGTGAAATAGAGCGCGATCTCGTAGTCGCCATCCGTCGCCATGGAGGCATCGGTGGCCGAGCAGCTGCCGATATCGAGCAGGCGCTCGCCCAGCTTGTAGCCCGAGATCGGTCCGGCGAACTCGGTCTTGCCGATGGCCGGCGTGTAGTCGGATTCGAAGCGCCACTGCATGTCGTAGGGGTCGGCGCGCTCATCGATGGCGAGGAGGCGCAGGCACGCCTCGCGGATTGCGGAGGGCAGGTCGGTGATCCAGCCCGAGGATGGCGTGGGCGGCAGGGTGACCCGGGCCAGATAGAGGTCTTCCGCGGTCACCAGGTCGTAGGTCTCCTCAGGGCCCATGCCGACCATCCTGAAGATCACCTCGGGATCGACGTTCCACTTCACCAGCTCCTTGACCATCAGGGCGAGCGAGTCCCGCGTCTGGCCCTGCATGGCCATGGCGCCGCGCTCGTTCAGGGCATTGGTGAAGGACTGTTCGTCGGCATAGGGCGCGTGGAAGCCGACGACGGACCCCGGCTCGACCATCCGGTCGACATAGGTGCCGACCCCCTCCTGGCTGGACCAGGCCGAGCCGCCAAGGAAGGCGAAGGCACAGGCGGAGTAGCAACTGCTGCCGCGCTCGACGACGGTGGCGATATGGTTGGCGCGGAGGAAATCGGCGAGCGCCAACCCCTCGTAGTAGCTGCCGCCCGGGCCATTCAGGGTCAGTACCGCCGTGGCGCCGCCATCGGGGCCGATACAGGACAAGCGGCACTTCACGAAGGTGTCGTACATGCCCTGAAGCGTTGCGACGTCGCCGTCGGCCGTGTCGCCGTCATAGTGCAGATGCGGCACCGGGTGCGTGGCGGAATACTGCATGGAGACGATGGAAATAGTTGCGGCCGCTGCGCCGGATGGCAGGGCAACGGCGATCGACAGCAGAGCGATCGCGAAAGCGAGAAGACGCATGCGGAAAATCCCCCGAGAACTGTAATTCTAGGAGGTTTGACGCTCGCCCTTCAAGCATCCTTGGGTGGCTCGGCGACGGAGACCTGCTAGACGGCGCGGACCCGGTTGTTGCGGGGGCCGTGCTCGAGCTCGACCAGGCCAAGGACTTCGAGTACCGGCGTCACGTAGTTGGCGAAGCGCCCGCGAAATCCCTTTCGGATGCCATACCAACCGCCTACTGGATTGTCGGGAGAGCGGGCCCAGGCTTCGACGGTGCCGGGCTTGGCTTCCTTCTGCTCATCGGCATTGCCGAGTTCCATCCAGTCGCCGTGCTGTTTCAGCATCTGGTGCAGGTCTTCGATAGCCCTGAGGTGGTAGCGCAACTCGGTACCGCCGGCGACGCAGACCAGGGCCGGCGGCGACGCATCGGGAGCGCGGTAAAGCGAAATGTCACTGCTGCCCGGTGGGGTCTTGAGCAACCACGGATCGTCCTTGGTACCGGCGGCCATCGCTCACTCCTTGTCGCGTCGGGCCAATATAGACCGGGCAGGTGACGGAGGCACTAGCGGAGGCGGCCGAGCAGCCTTCGCAACCTGTCCAGTTTTGCCCGGCTGCGGGCGGCGATGAACTGCCAGGCGTAGAATGGGCCGAGACCCGCGCGGCGTGCGTGGCGCCACCAGCGAGTGCTGCCAGGCAGACCCGGGTGCCGCCATGGCTTGAGATAGGCGAAATGGATGATGCGTGGGTCGCGTCGCTGCGCGGCCACAGCGGGGCGGAGCGCCGGGATCACGTCGTCCCATGCGCCGCCCGGCAGGGCCTCGGGGAACACGTTCCAGCGTGGATCGAGCAGAGTGATGTCGCCTCTGAACGCGGCGTTGGTTGCGCACTGGTCGGCGAAGAGGAGTTCGTCGCGCAGGCGGTGCAGCGTGTCGGCCATCCGGGAGGCGTAGCCGATCCGGCGGAGCTGACCTAGATCGAGAAGGGCAACGCCGGCCTGGACATAGGTCGAGATGGCTTCGTCGGTATCGAACCCCAGAACGCGGTGCAGGTACCCCCGGGTGTCGTCACGGAGACGCTGTCGATCGGGGTGGGAGGTCAGGGCCCGGTCGATGAACCGGATATCGACGACGGCCCCGATCGGCTTGCCATTGAGCGGCGTGTGGAAGAGGTCGGCCAGGTCCGCTTCGACGATCAGATCGCAATCGAGGTAGATGGCGCGGTCAAGCTGCGGAAGGGCCTCCGGCACGACCAAGCGGAAGAGTGTCGAGGGCGGCAGGCCGCCGATCGTACCGAAGTGGGCGTAGGGGTTGGGGAGGCGGTGCAGGACGATCTCGACCTGCGGATGCCGCCAGCGTTCTACTTGCCGGACAAACCGACTGTCCGGGCCATCGTAGAAGACGTGAAAAACCACGCGGCTGGTTGGTGAGGCGCTGGCCGCGATCGAGGTAGCAACGACGAGGACGAGCGGGAGGTAACCCGCATCGAGTGCGGTGCAGACGGCGATGGAATCGCCGCCTGCACCCGCGTTGGACATCAAGCAGCCATGGCCTTCTTGAGGTTGGCGTCGATGGCGTCGAGGAAGCCGAGGGTCGACAGCCACTTCTGGTCCGGGCCCACGAGCAGGGCGAGATCCTTGGTCATCTGGCCGGCCTCGACGGTGTCGATGCAGACCTGCTCGAGCGTCTCGGCGAACTTCGCCAGCTCGGCATTGCCGTCGAGCTTGGCGCGGTGCTGCAGGCCACGCGTCCAGGCGAAGATCGAGGCGATGGAGTTGGTCGAAGTCTCCTTGCCCTGCTGGTGCTGGCGATAGTGGCGGGTGACGGTACCGTGCGCGGCTTCCGCCTCGACGATCTTGCCATCGGGGGTCATCAGCACCGAGGTCATCAGGCCGAGCGAGCCAAAACCCTGGGCCACGATGTCGGACTGCACGTCGCCATCATAGTTCTTGCAGGCCCAGACATAGCCGCCGGACCACTTCAGCGCCGAGGCCACCATGTCGTCGATCAGGCGATGCTCGTACCAGATCTTCAGTTCCTCGAACTTCGCCTTGTAGTCGCGGTCGAAGATCTCCTGGAAGATATCCTTGAACCGACCGTCATAGGCCTTGAGGATGGTGTTCTTGGTCGACAGGTAGCACGGGACCTTGCGGTTGATGGCGTAGTTGAACGAGGCGTGCGCGAAGTCGGCGATGGAGTCGTCGAGGTTGTACATGCCCATGGCGACACCGGCGGACGGGGCGTCGAACACGTCGTATTCCTGCACGGTGCCGTCATCGCCGACGAACTTCATCGTCAGCTTGCCCTTGCCTGGGAACCTGAAATCGGTAGCGCGATACTGGTCGCCGAAGGCGTGGCGGCCGACGATGATCGGCTGGGTCCAGCCGGGCACCAGGCGCGGCACGTTCGACATGATGATCGGCTCGCGGAAGATCACGCCGCCCAGGATGTTGCGGATGGTGCCGTTGGGCGACTTCCACATCTTCTTGAGCTTGAACTCTTCGACGCGCTGCTCGTCGGGGGTGATGGTGGCGCACTTGATGCCGACGCCGTGCTTCTTGATGGCGTTGGCGGCGTCGACCGTCACCTGGTCGTTGGTGGCGTCGCGGTTCTGCACCGAGAGGTCGTAATACTCGATATCGAGATCGAGATAGGGAAGGATCAGCTTGTCCTTGATCGCCTGCCAGATGATGCGGGTCATCTCATCGCCGTCGAGATCGACGACAGGGTTGGCAACTTTGATCTTGGCCATGCGTAAGCTCCTCAGCGGCGCGGAAAATCTGATGCCGGGCTAATAGCATGAAATCGGCCGAGCGAAAGCGCCCGACTCGCCGATCCACTCTTGAGCGCCTCACCGTTTCACTGAGACGGCGAAACGCTCAATGTCATTGGCTTTGCCGCGCTTTCGAACCAGAATAGTCTGCAGCTTTTCCTGAAAGCGCTCCAGCGAACGCCGCCCTCACTTGACACCGTGTAACTACACACTATTTGTCGGCGCATGGATGATTTCAGCCGGTGCATGGTTTCGAATACGCGCATGGCGGCGCGGGCGATTACGCGGCGCTATGATGCCTATACGCGGCCGTTCGGCATCACCTCGACGCAGTACTCTGTGCTGGGGCTGATCGTGGCCTCCGGCGAGCGGAACGTCAGCGAGCTGGCCGAACAGCGCGGCTTCGAGCGGACGACGCTGACGCGCAACCTCGATCGGCTGGAGAAGATGGGGCTGATCGCGTCGCGCCCGGCCGAGCATGGCAATGGCCGGATCTGTTCGCTCACCCCGAGGGGACGCGACCTGGTCAACGAGTTGCTGCCGCTGTGGCGCAAGGCGCAGGCGGAGATCCGCGCCGAGCTCGGCGCCGACGGCTTTGAAGATACCCTGATGAAACTGCAGCGGCTCGCCACCATCTGAAGCGATGCGGCAGCCTGCTGACCTCGAGCCGACCCGTGTAACTACACATAAGGAAGATTTCCGATGGCAACTCAGTCCGATCCGATCGTCGTTACCGGCATGGGCGTGGTCAGCCCGCTGGGCACCGGGGTCGCAACCGTGTGGTCGCGGCTCATCGCCGGCAAGAGCGGCATCGTCCGGAACACGCGCTTCGACGTGACCGACTACACGGCCAAGGTGGCCGGCCTGGTGCCGACGACCGAAACGGACCCTGAGGGTTTCGATCCGCTGGTGGCGATCGATCCGAAGGACATCAAGAAGATGGACCTGTTCATCCAGTATGGGCTGGTCGCCGCGCAGGAGGCGATCACCCAATCGGGCTGGACGCCTCAGACCGAAGACGAGAAGGCGCGTACCGCCACCGTGATCGGTACCGGCGTCGGCGGCTCGCCGGTAATGGCGCATGCGGTGGAGACGATCATCGAGAAGGGGCCGCGGCGGCTGTCGCCGTTCACCGTGCCGAGTTTCCTCGCCAACCTCGCGGCCGGCTGGATCTCCATCCGCTATGGCTTCAAGGGGCCGATCGGCGCGCCGGTAACGGCATGCGCGGCGTCGGGCCAGGCGATCGGGGACGGCATGCGGCTGATCCTCACCGGTGAAGCGGATGTGGCGGTCGTCGGCGGGGCCGAAGGCTCGGTCGATCCGATTTCGGTCGGCGGTTTCGGCGCGGCGCGGGCGCTGGCGACCGCGTTCAACGACGATCCCGAGGGCGCCTCGCGGCCGTTCGACCGCAAGCGCGACGGGTTCGTGCTGGCGGAGGGCGCGGCAGTACTGGTGATCGAGCGGCTGAGCCACGCCAGGGCGCGTGGCGCGACGCCGCTCGCGATCCTTTCCGGTTACGGGACGTCGGCCGATGCCTATCACTTGACGGCAGGCGAGCCGAGCGGCGCCGGGGCGCAGGCGGCGATGCGCGGCGCGTTGCGGATGGCCGGCCTGTCGCCGGGTGAGATCGACTACATCAACGCCCATTCCACCTCGACGCAGGTGGGCGACGCGGCGGAGCTGGCCGGGATCGGCGCGGTGTTCGCCAATCGCGGCAAGGACCTCGCGATCTCCTCGACCAAGTCGGCGACCGGGCACCTGATGGGCGCAGCGGGTGCAATCGAGGCGCTGTTCTCGATTCTCGCGATCCGCAACGGCATCGTGCCGCCGACGCGCAACCTCGAGGATCCGGATGTGGGCGAGCAATTCAACCTGGTGCCGAAGGTGGCGCAGGAAAAGACCGTGCGGCATGCCCTGTCGAACGCCTTCGGCTTCGGCGGGGTGAACGCCACGCTGGTGTTCTCGGCGATCTAGCTTTCACTTGGCCGTTGGGGTGGGGCGCCATTTTCACCACCCACTCGATGTCATCCCTGCGAAAGCAGGGACCCAAGTCGCAGCCCGTGCCGCCGAATAGTTGGGTCCCCTGCTTTCGCAGGGATGACACCCGGTGGGGAGGTTATGCCGTGCCTTGCTGCCCCTTCTTGTTTCGAAGCTAGGGAGCAGTCGGGCAATTTGCTGCCAGCTATTTCGGTGGCATGGCGGCGACCCAGCGTTCGGCGGTTTCCACCCAGTCGCGCAGGTCGTCGTCTTCCTCGATGGCTTCGGCATCGACCCAGATGAAGCCGCGCATGGCCTTGTCGCCGTGGATCATCTGGGTGGCGCCGGGGCGGGCGAGGGCAGCGTCGTTATTGTCCCTGCCGACGCTGAGCAGGATGCGTCCGTCCTTCTTGCAGCCGACCAGGATATGGCCATTGAGCAGGAAGGTGAGCCCGCCGAACATGGTCTTTTCGGTGATGCGCGGGTCGCCGTCGAGGATGTCGCGAATGCGTTCGGCGAGATGCGTCATGGTGGTAGAGGCGGAGTTCATTTCGGGGCAGGGGCCTATTTTGGGGGAAGGGTTTTGGCGAAGCTGAGGGCGTAGGCAATCCAGCGGCTCAGCGCGGCGTCGTCCGCCGTGCCGCTGGCCTCGACCGCGATGAAGCCGGTCATCGGGCGGGCGCCCATGTGCATCTGGTAGGCGCCGGGCATGGCGAGCGCCTCGGCTTGCTTTCCGGGATCGATGCGGACCAGCAGCTCGCCCTTGGCGGTGGTGCCGATGGCCATGTTGCCCCGGAGCATGAAGCCGAGGCCGCCGAACATCTTCTTTTCGACGAGACCGGCGGGCAGCAGCGGCCGAAGGCGATCTCCCATGGTGTCGGAGGCGCTGCTCATCGGGGTGTCTCCGGATCGCGGTAGGTGTCGTGTTGCGGAATGCCATCGGGCAGGGCGTCCCACTCGTGATGGCTGCGGGCGAAGATCAGCTGGTTGGGTGCGAACCAGCCGGCGTCGGAGCCGAACAGGCCGACCGGCAGCATCAGGAGGTCGGGGGCGCGGCTCGACTGGGCGTAAAGCGGCGTGCCGCAGCTGGGGCAGAACCAGCGGGTCAGCGTGGCGCCGGAATGGGCCGGCCGGGCGAAGCTGGCGGTGCGGCCGGTGATGGTGACGTCGGCCGGGCGGGCCAGCGCAACCGTCGAATGCCCGGTGCCGGTGGCGCGCTGGCAATCCTCGCACGAGCACATGAACATCGAGCGGATGCGGCCCTGCAGCGACAGCGTAACGTCTCCGCAGGCGCAACTGGCGCGGAGCTCGAGTTCGGGTTTGGCATTGGCAGTCATGCCCACATGCTGACACCGAGGGTTTGCCATCCGCAAGGCGTCTCCTTGATCGCCGATGGCGCTGGCTTTAGACGAACGTCATGGTCTACGCGCCTCACTATCCAATCGAAACCGAGCGGCTCCGGCTGCGGCCGTTTAGCCGCGGCGATGTCGACGCGGTGTTCGCGTATCGGCAGCGCCAGGATGTGGCGCAGTACCTGTTCGACGGACCGATGAGCCACGAGAGCGTCACCGAGGTGGTGCAGCAGCGGATCGGCCAATACGAGCTCGATGGCGAGGGAGACAAAATCTTCCTCGCGGTCGAGCTCAAGGACCCGCAGCGGGTCATCGGCGAGGTGTCGCTGATCCTGCGCGACAGGCCGGCGCGGCAGGCCGAAATCGGTTACATCTTCCACCCCGAGTTCCACGGGCAGGGCTATGCCACCGAGGCGGCGCATATGCTGCTGCAGATGGGATTCGAGGGGGCCGGGATGCATAGGATCTACGCGCGCTGCGACACCCGCAACGCCGGATCATGGAAAGTGATGGAGCGGCTGGGCATGCGGCGGGAAGCGCATTTCCGCGAGCATGCACTGTTCAAGGGCGCCTGGGACGAGGAGTTCATCTACGCGCTCCTCGAAGGCGAATGGCGCGATCGCGTCGGGCGCTAAGTGCCGCCAACGACTTGGCTATTCCGCGCCGATGAACTGATTTGGCAAGATATTTCAACGACTAAGGCGGAACCGCCATCAACCCGTCGCGTTGCTGGACTAAGCAGCACCACGAGGGGAAGGAGCGGAGATGGCGATGCCTGATTTTCCGATTGAGACTGAGAGGCTTACGCTCAGGAACTTCCAGAAGTCCGACCTGGACGCCGTGATGGCGTACCATGCCTTGCCCGAGGTGCAGCGGTACCTCGACTGGAAAGCCCGCGACCGGGTGGAGGTGAAAGCCGCCCTCGACGCGATGTGCGCACAGCACCGATTGACCCGGCCGGGCGACGCGCTGACCCTGGCGGTGGTGCGCAAGGCCGACGACATGCTGATCGGGCAGATTTCCCTGCGCTGGACCGATGCAACGGCCGGGCAGGCCGAGCTGCGCTTCATTCTCAGCCCGGCGCAACGGCGGCAAGGCTATGCGCGGGAATCAGTTCGCGCCATGCTGGATCTCGGCTTCAACGATTTGGGGTTGCACCGGATTTATGCCCGATGCTCGGGGCGGAACCAGCCTTCGGCCAAGCTGCTCAAGGATATCGGGATGCGGCTCGAGGCGCATTTCCGCGAGCATGCCCTGTTCCAGGGTGAATGGGACGAGGAGCTGCATTTCGCCATTCTCGATCGCGAATGGTTGCGCGGCAGCAAGGTGAAGGAACTGAGCCACCACATGGTGGCCTGATCTCACGCGCGCGTCACGGTAAGGCCATGGTGGTGCAGCGTCGACTTGGCAAAACCGCATGGCTGGCATGCAATCGAGCTGACGCGAGTCAGGTCGCGTGGTCTACTCGCTCGTGCTGAGGCATCGCGTTTCGGCAGAATGCTGATTGAGGGGTCAGGCGTTCGGCGCGATGTCGCGAATGGACGCACGCATAGAGGGACCCCATGGACTTGACGCCCGCGGCCGGGGGCAGCCGCATCCCCCGTTTTCTATCGTTTCACGCCCGCGACGTACTGATCGTCGCTACCCTCATCTTCCTTGCCGCCATCGCCGGTAGCCTGTCGCGGCCGGTCGGGTTCCTGGCGGCGTTCTGGCCGGCCAACGCGGTGCTCGCCGGTGTGCTGGTGCGCTCACGGCGGCTGCGCACGTTGCCGGTGATCCTCGGGGCTGCAGCCGGTTACCTGGCTGCGGCGATGGTGGTGGGCGACAACCTTCGCCTCGCCCTGATGCTGACCGGCGGCAACCTGGTGGGCGTGCTTGCCTTCATGCTGCTGTTCGGCGCACTCGAGCCGGAGGATCAGGCGCTGTCGCGGCCGCAGGGCGTGATCTCCCTGTTGCTGATGGCTTGCGCCGCGTCGGCCGCGGCGGGGGTAGTCGGGGGCGTCGCGCTGAGCGAAATCACCAGCCTCAGCTATTTCGAGGCGTGGGCCGGCTGGTTCGCGGCGGAACTGGTGAACTACCTGGCATTCCTGCCGGTGCTGCTGACGGTGCCGCCACCTTCGAAGTGGCTGCCGCTGCCCAGGCTGCGGGCTGGTCGAGTGGGGCCACTGCTGCTGCCGGTTGTGGCATTGGCCGCGGCGATCGGGTTGTCGCTGCTGGTGGCGCATCCGGTAGCCATCGTGTTTCCGGTTCCGGCGCTGATCTGGTGCGCGCTGACGCTGCCGCTGGCCGCCACGGCGGTACTAGTGATGATTTACTCCGGGCTGGGGATGATCGGCATCAAGCTGGGGCTGTTCCACCTCGGGCTCGGCGCCGACGTGACGGGCGACGCGATCACCGCGGTGCATATGGGCGTCGCACTGGTCGCGCTGGGGCCGATGGTGATCGCCAGCGTCAATGCCGAGCGCCGTCGGCGAATCGAGCAACTGGAGCGGATGGCGCGCCACGACTCGCTGACCGATGCGCTGACCCGCAGCACTTTCATGGAGGCGGGGGCCGGGTTGCTGGCGCAACTGCTTAAAGAGCAGGCGGCGGTTGCTGTGCTGGTGCTCGATGCCGACCATTTCAAGCAGATCAACGACGTGCACGGTCACCCCTCGGGCGATCGGGTGCTGGTGGCAGTGGCAGCAGCGATCCGCACGGCCATTCGGCAGGGCGACCTGTTCGGCCGGATTGGCGGTGAGGAGTTTGCGCTGGTGCTGCCGCGGATGACGCGGCGCGAGGCGCAGGCGGTGGCGGAGCGGATGCGCAAGGCCGTCGCCAATCTGGCGGTGGTGCTGGAGAGCGGCAGCCTGCAGCGGATCACCGTCAGTATCGGCGTGGCATTCGATGGTGCAAGCCGAGCCGGGCTCTCTGAAATGGTTTCGCTCGCCGACCGCGCGATGTATGAGGCCAAGCGGGCAGGGCGCGACCAGGTGCTGGTCTCAGACCTCGATGGATCGGAACGCCCGCCGATGCACTGAAAGGATATCAGGGCCGATGGCCGGAACCGACAAATCGCAGGAGTTCACGTTCCGCCCGAGCCCGGCGATCATCCTGTGCGAACCGCAACTTGGCGAGAATATCGGTACGGCGGCGCGGGCGATGGCGAATTTCGGGCTGTGGGACCTCAGGATCGTCAACCCGCGTGACCCGTGGCCGAACGAGCGGGCCATCGCTGCGGCATCGCGCGCCGACCACGTGATCGACAAGGTGCGGGTGTTCGCGACGGTCGAAGAGGCGATTGCCGATCTGCAACTGGTGTTCGCCACCACCGCCCGCCGACGCGATATGCAAAAGCCGGTCTATGGCCCCGAGGAAGGGGCGCAGCGGATGATTTCGCACATCGCCGCCGGCGAGAAGGCCGGTCTGCTGTTCGGGCGGGAGAAATGGGGCCTCTATAACGAGGAAGTGGCGCTGGCCGATGCGATCGTCACCTTTCCGGTGGAGGCGGCGTTTGCGTCGCTCAACATCGCGCAGGCGGTGCTGCTGATGGCGTATGAGTGGCGCCAGCAGGCAGACAAGGGGGAGGTGCTGCCGTTCAGCGGCGGGCTCGATCCGACCGCGCCGCGCGAGGAACTGATCGGGCTGTTCCTCCACCTCGAGGAGACGCTCGATCGCACCGGCTTCTTCAAGACCGAGGACAAGCGGCCGACCATGGTGGATAACCTGCGCGCCGCATTCTCCCGGGCGCAGCTCTCGACCCAGGAAATCCGCACGTTGCGCGGGGTGATCTCTTCGATCGACCGGGCACACCTGAGGCAGGGGCGCAAGGCCCGGGAAGCGGAGGCCGCGAAGGCGGGGAAGTCCGAGGACTAACCGCCGCGCGGTCGGGCAGCGCCCAAAGTATGCTTTGACGCCCTGTCGATGGGCGTGGCATCACGCATCACCATGTCTTCTCCCACCTCCGCCGAGCCCTCCAAGCTCGCTTTCAGCTACCGGAACTTCCGTTTCTTCTGGCTGACCACGTTGCTGGTCAGCTTCGCGGTGCAGATCATGTCGGTGTCGATCGCCTGGCAGATCTACGATGTCACCGGCGAGGCGTTCCTGCTCGGGCTGGTGGGGCTGTCGCTGTTCCTACCGGCGCTGGTGCTGATCCTCGTCACCGGGCTCACGGCCGACCGCTTCAACCGTCGCATGATCATGGCGATCTGCCTCGGGGTGGAACTGCTCTGCGCACTGGGCTTCCTCGCCTTCGTCAACGCACAGGCGCATGAGGTGTGGCCGATCTTCGGTATTCTGGTCGTGCTCGGCACGGCGCGGGCGTTCTGGAGTCCCGCCGCGCAGTCGCTGGCGCCCAACCTCGTGCCGCCGGAAGCGCTGGCCAACGCCATTACCACCAACATGTCGGCCTGGCAGTTCGCCTCGATCGCGGGACCCGCGGTGGGTGGGTTGCTCTACGGTATCGCCCCGTCAGTGGCCTTCGGCACCGGCGCGGTGCTGCTGGTGATCGCCATGGGTTCGGTGCTGATGATCTCGAAGCCGCAGCACCGGGAGTCGCACCAGGCGACCAGCCTCGAGACCATGCTGGCGGGCTTTCGCTACATCTTTTCGAACAAGGTGGTGCTGGGGGCGATCTCGCTCGACATGTTCGCCGTGCTGATGGGCGGCGCCGTGGCGCTGCTGCCGATCTATGCCAAGGACATTCTCCATGCCGGCCCGCAGGAGCTCGGCTTCCTGCGCGCGGCGCCGGGTATCGGCGCCATCGCCATGGCGCTGTTCCTGACCCGGTTCCCGATCCGCGACCATGCGGGAAGGCTCCTGTTCCTGTTCGTGGGGTTGTTTGGAGCCTTCACCGTGCTGTTCGGCTTTTCCACTACAGTGTGGATCTCGGTGCCGGCGCTGGCGCTGGTGGGGGCCTCCGACATGGTGAGCGTCACTATCCGCGAGACCATCATGCAGCTGTGGACCCCCGAAGAGGTGCGCGGCCGGGTTAACGCGGTGAACTCGGTGTTCATCGGCGCATCCAATGAGCTGGGCGAATTCCGCGCCGGCACGGTGGCGCATCTCATCGGTCCGGTGCCGGCGGTGGTGATCGGTGGCTTTGGCTCGATCGCCATCGCGGTGCTGTGGAGCCGGCTGTTCCCGGGGCTGAGGAACCAGCGCACGCTCGACCGGAAAATGGTGTAGCCCGCTACGGGGTTACGAGTTGAAATAATCTGAGTCCAGAACTTAAAGCGCTGAACAAGTGAGCATGGGCTAATTCTGCCTTGCTGGCTGGTGCGTCCGGCCGCATGCAAGGGAGGAAAGGATGCCTCAACACACGGACAACTACGAACTCAAGTGCCCGGAAAAGCTGGGCAGCAGACCACCCAAGAACAACCAGCCGAACATGACGGCGACCGACGTGCATATCAACCAGACCGACGCGAGCGTCGAGGTGCTCGGGATCGGCGGGATTGATCCCAACAGCCCGGTCAGTCCGTATGGTGTCGGTATCGACGCCAACGGCGTGATCGACATCACCGGGATCAACGTGAAGCCGGGTGACACGATCGTCGTGCGGCTCAAGCACAAGAAGAGCAATGCCAGGCTGCCGCTGGTCTACCATTGGACCTATCCGGTGGCAGGCGGTGGCAACGGCGAAGACCAGACGTTGGCGATGCTCGACGAGGAGGGGCCGGCCACTGGCGTAGCGAGCGCCGAGCTGCAGCCGCTGCTCGAAGCCCTGCTCGAGGCGATCGGGCCACTCGAAGGCAGGGCGCGCCGCAAGGAACGCTGAGGCCTTACCTGGTCGTGCTGTCGAAACGGAAGAGTCTGCGACTTTTCCTGAAAGCACTTTGGCCGAAGCGCCGCCGGCGTGCCCGAATAGCCCGCGGCGCTTGACTCCTGCGGTTTCCGCCTCTATCACGCGCCCACTTGTCGAGCCCTCGGGCTCCTCGAGCGCACCCGGGATTCCCTGAATTCAGAGAATCTGTCGGTCCGTTCCGCAAGGACGGGCAGAGGAGGGCGCAATCACTTTCGACGATCTATGAAAGGATTCCGATGTCGAAGCGCGATTCAGTTAAGCACAAGATCGACCGCCGTCTTGGCGAAAACCTGTGGGGCCGTCCGAAGTCCCCGCTCAATAACCGTGCCTATGGCCCCGGCCAGCACGGCCAGCGCCGCAAGGGCAAGACCTCCGACTACGGTCTGCAGCTGCGCGCCAAGCAGAAGCTCAAGGGCTATTACGGTTCGATCACCGAGAAGGCCTTCAAGAAGCTCTACACCGAAGCTTCGCGCGTCAAGGGCGACACCGGCGAGCGCCTGATCGGCCTGCTCGAGAGCCGTCTCGACGCCATTGTCTACCGCGCCAAGTTCGTGCCGACCGTGTTCGCGGCCCGTCAGTTCGTGTCGCACGGCCACATCCTGGTCAACGGCAAGCGCGTCAACATCCCGTCCTACCAGGTCAAGGTCGGCGACAAGGTTGAGGTGCGCGAGCGCTCCAAGCAGCTCGGCATCGTGCTCGAAGCCAACCAGCTCGCCGAGCGCGACGTTCCCGAGTACGTGGAAGTCGATCACGGTAAGCAGACCGCCGTCTACGTTCGCGTTCCGGCGCTGTCGGATGTGCCGTACCCGGTCCAGATGGAACCGAACCTGGTCGTCGAATTCTACTCGCGCTAATCGCGCGGAAGACCACCGGAATTGGAAAGGGCCGCCCCGATGGGGCGGCCCTTTTGTTCTGCGCCTATTCCTGGGGCACGGCCGGCGTTTCTGCCGGCGGGATGGTGCCTGATTGGAGGAAGCGGGGATCATCGTAGTCGTTGGCGTAGATCTTGGTCGCCAGCGGGATCTGGTTCTCGAAACCGCGCAGGCGCTGATGGATCGAGATCAGGTTGATGATCGTCGTCCAGGAGTTCACCAGGAAGCGGAACGAGTCTGACACCTGACCGAATGCCTGCAGAACCTGTTGGAAGATACCGAAGGTGATCGCGCCAGTGACGACCGAGGGCCCCATCGCCAGATAGGGAAAGAAGGTCGACCCCTGCAGGTAGGCGTAACGCGCGACGTTGAAGTAGGTGTAGTGCAGGTAGATGCGGAAGTAGTTCCGCTGCACGTTCCTGAAGAGGTCGCGGATGGTCGGCGGCTGGGCACGCTCGGCGTGTTCCTCGCCGAACACCAGCTCCTTGCGGTAGGCGGCCTCGACACGCTGGTTCTGGAACTGCAGACCGGGCAGCTTGATGCCAACCACGGCCAGCAGCGTGGTCCCGAAGATGGCGGAGATCAACGCGACCCACACCAGGCTGCCGTCAACTTTGCCGATCCAGGGCAACTCGGTGATCTGCTGCGACAGGCCCCAGAGAAGCGGCAGGAACACCAGCAGCGTCATCACCGAGTCGATCAGACTTAGACCGAGGTTTTCGACGATGCTGGAGAAGTTCTGGGTGTCTTCCTGTACACGCTGGGAGGCGCCTTCGATCTCGCGGATATGTTGCCAGTTCGCCATGTAGTAGAAGTTCATCGCCCGGCGCCAACGGAAGACATAGTGCGCGTCGAAGAACAGGTTCAGCACCTGGGCAGTGATCGCTGGCACGAGAACGACCACCACGGTGGCGATTTGCGCGAGGTAAGCATCCAGGGACACGGTGTTGGGCGCGCTGATGGCGGTCTGGATCAGGTTGTAGAAGCTGCCGTACCAGTCGTTCAGCCAGGCGTTGATCTGCACGTTGAAGAAGACGAACTCGATGATAGTCACCGAGCCGACGACGCTCCACCAGAACCACCGACGGTTGCCTCCCACGAAGTACCAGGGGATGCAGAACAGGTAGCCCGTCATCAGGACGTATTGGTAGAGCCAGACCTTGTCGGAGGAGAAGAATGGCTCGGGTACGGCTTCGGTCGGCTTGATGCCGAACCATGGGCCCAGGCTGATGGCGCTTTGGAGCGCTGGGCCGACCGTGAACCATGCTACCATCGCCAGCGCGACCCAGATGACCGCGGCGGGAAAGAAGACTCTGGGATTAGGAAAAAAAGAGCGGAACAAGGGAGACTCCTCGGGGTTCCGTGAGGTCGGCGTCATCTAACTGACTAAATCCGCGACCGGCAACAAATCCGGTGGAACCTTGCCGCGAGTTAAAATCGCCGCAAGCTTCCGGTAAGGCGCGGGGTTTGCTACAGCAGCGCCATGAACGAAATCGTCAGCCCAGCGCAGTTCCAGACGGATGCCGAGGATCTCTCCGGCGCGCATCCGCTATTTCAGGGCGCGCCGCGCAGCGTCGAGTTCAACAAGCTGCGAAAACGGCTCGTCCGCAACATGCGCGAGGCGATCGAGAAGTTCGGCATGGCGCGGGCCGGCGAGAAGTGGCTGGTGGCCATTTCGGGCGGCAAGGATAGCTACGGCATGCTGGCGCTGCTGCTCGATCTCAAATGGCGCGGGCTGCTGCCGGTGGAACTGATCGCCTGCAACCTCGACCAGGGGCAGCCGAATTTTCCCAAGCACATCCTGCCGGAGTGGCTCGAACAGCACGGCATCGCGCACCGGATCGAGTATCGGGACACCTATTCGGTGGTGACCAGCACGTTGCCGCAGGGCGCGACCTATTGTTCCCTCTGCTCGCGGCTCAGGCGCGGCAACCTCTATCGCATCGCGCGCGAGGAGGGGTGTTCGGCGCTGGTGCTGGGGCATCACCGTGAGGACAGCCTCGAAACGTTCTTCATGAACCTGTTCCATGGCGGCAAGCTCGCCGCCATGCCACCGCGGCTGATGAACGACGACGGCGACGTCGAGGTGCTGCGCCCGATGATCTACTGCGCCGAGCCCGACCTCGAGAAGTTCGCCGAGCACATGGCGTTCCCGATCATCCCTTGCGACCTCTGCGGCTCGCAGGAGGGGCTCGAGCGCAACGCCATGAAGGCGATGCTCAACGACATCGAAAAGCGGATGCCGGGGCGCAAGGACATCATGATCCGGGCGCTCGGCAACGTGCGACCGAGCCACCTGCTCGATCCGAAGCTGTTCGATTTCCTGGGGTTGCAGGCGGCAGCCGGCAAGGGAGACTGACCGACAGCTGTCACCTTTCCGGGATACCGATCGCGTCGCACTGTGCTAGTTCCGCTCCGTGCCGTTTGTTCCTGAACTGTGAGTGACCATGTCCAGCTTCGATATCGACCGCCTTGCCGTCATCCTGCGCGATGCGGCCAAGGCAGAGATCCTGCCGCGCTTTCGGCACCTCGACGCCGGCATGGTCCGGCAGAAGACCGATGCGATCGATCTCGTCACCGAAGCGGACGAGCAGGCGGAGCGGCGAATCAAGGCCGCGGTGGAGGCAACCTGGCCCGAGGCGCTGTTCGTCGGCGAGGAGGCGGTGGCGGCCAATCCGACGCTGCTGGATGAACTGGACCGCGCCGAGTTTGCGATCGTCGTCGATCCGGTCGACGGTACGGCCAACTTCGCGGCAGGGCTGCCGCTGTTCGCGACGATGGCCGCAGTGGTGAGGAACGGCGAGACCATCGCCGGGATCATCTACGATCCGATGGGCGACGACTGGGTGCTGGCGGAGCGGGGCGGCGGCGCCTGGCAGCGGCGGCCGGACGGCACACAATGGCGGCTAGAAGTGGCGACGGCACCGGGCCTCGCGGACCTCGTCGGGCACGTGTCGATTACCTTCCTGCCGACCGAGAGCAAGCCCAAGGTGCTGGCCAACCTCGCCAAGATCAAGGTGGCGGCCAACTACCGCGTCGCTGGGCACGACTACCGGACGTTCGCGACCGGCTTCTCGCACTTCGTGATGTTCAACAAGCTGATGCCGTGGGATCACCTTGCCGGAACGCTGATCTCCGAGGAGGCGGGTGGCTACGCTGCCCGGTTCGATGGTTCGACTTACCTGCCAAGCCACCGGGGCGGTGGGCTACTAATTGCGAGTGATCGCGATACCTGGAATTTACTGCGCTCAGAGGTGTTTACGCTATAGTGGCAGTCTGAATCGGCGAGGGGAGACGCGGTTTGGATCAGCTGAACTACTGGGCGATCGCCGATCGCGAAGTCGAAATCCAGAATCCGATCACCGACCGGAAGCTGCGGCTGCTCGACGATTACTGCTCCATCCGTGATGGGATGAGCGTGCTCGACATGGGCTGCGGCAAGGCCTGGCTGATGCGCCAATGGGCGGAGAAGTTCGCCATCCAGGGTGTCGGGATCGACATCAACGCGCGCTTTCTCGAAGCGGCGCGTCGGAAGTCGCCGGCCCGCGGCCAGCTGACCTTCCACAATGCGGCGGTGAAGGGCTTCAACGTGGAGGCTGCTTCCTACGACGTGGTGCTTTGCCTTGGCGCGGCGGCCTCGCTCGGCGATGTGCCGGCGGCGCTCGAATGGATGGCCGCGGCCGCGAAGCCAGGCGGATCGCTGGTGCTCGGCACGACAGTCCTCAGGCATCCACCGGCGGTGCCGAAGGGCGATATCCTGCCGCCCGATACGGTCAGCATGATCGGCGTGATGGAGCGTCACGGCGCGGAGGTTTCGGCGACGATCAGTGCCTCGGACGCCGACTATGAGCGCTACCAGAGCCACCAGCGCCACGCGACCCTGCTGTGGGCGCGCGAGAACCCGAACCACCGCGATCACGCCGAGGTGCTGCAGAAGAGCCGCGACGACTGGATGCACTACCAGCGGATCATCCGGCCGATGCTCGGCTGGACGATCTTCGTAGGCCGCAAGAACGGCTGAGCTTCGGCGTTGGATACCTTTCGCCGTTCAGTTGAAACGGTGAAAGGAAGCGCTCTAATGCGTGCTGCCGGCGTCCGTTTCGTATTGCGGGCTGACGCCGAAGAGCTTGCCCTTCTCGGCGATCAGGATGCTGACCAGCACCAGTGAGCCCATCGTGGCGTAACCCAGCGCGTTGGGCACCAGCGTGCCATCGAAGTGCTGGCCGATGTAGGTGCCGATCAAGGCGCCGCCGACGGTCTGGATAAAACCGAACACCGAAGCCGCCGTGCCGGCAACCGCGCCGAGTGGTTCCATCGACAGCGAGTTCATGTTCGACGCGGCCCAGCCGAAGAAGAACTGGATCACCATCAGCAGGCCGAAGAACACCGCGAACGGCACCGGGCCCATCAGCGCCACCGCCACAAGAAAAATGGCGGCGCACAGGTAGACCAGCGCGGCGGTATGGCTCAGGCGTCGCATGCCGAAGCGCCGCACGACGCGCGAGTTGATGAACTGGGCGACGGCGATGGTGCCGGCCATGGCGGCGAAGGCTACCGGGAAGTAGGGCCCCAGGCCATAGATCTCGACGAAGATCTGCTGGCTCGCCGAGATGAAGCCGAACATCGCGCCGAACAGGAAGGTGCCGGCGAGGCCGTAGAACAAGGCCACCCGGTTGGTGACGACGATACGGAAGCCGTCGACGATCGAGCTGAAGCTGAGGGGGCGCCGGTATTCCGGGTGCATGGTCTCGGGCAGGCGGAAGAAGGCCCAGAGACTGATCGCGGTGGCGAGACCGCCCATAAACAGGAAGATGTACTGCCATGGGCCGGCCAGCAGGATCACCTGTCCAATGCCGGGAGCGAGGATCGGGATGGCCATGAACACCATGAAGGTCAGCGACATGATCTCGGCCATCTCGCGGCCGGAGAATTTGTCGCGCACCACGGCGGTGGCGATGACCCGGGTGCCGGCGGCGCCCATGCCCTGGACGAAGCGCAACGCCAGCAGCGCCCCGAATGTGGGGGCGAAGGTCGCGGCGAAGGCGCAGACCAGGTAGATGCCGAGACCGACCAGCAGCGGACCTCGTCTGCCGAAGCGATCGGTGAGTGGGCCGAAGGCGAGCTGAGCAATGCCGAAGCCGAGCATGTAGACGCCGACCACGAACTGCCGCTCGTTCTCGTGGCTGATGCCGAATGCTTCGCCCATATAGGGCAGGGCCGGCAGCATGACGTCGATGGCCAGCGCGTTGAGCGCCATCAGCCCTGCAACAAGGATAATGAATTCGACGCGGGACAGGTCCCGCGTGGTCGACGATGTATCGGACATTGTTTGCTCAGAAATGGCCGGGGAGGGCCGGAAAAGGCCGGGAAGATGCGCGCATCCCCGGCCTTTGGCAACCCGCGGCTGATCAATACTTGCGAGAGGCCCAGGCTATTGTGCGGGCTTCAGCTGGAAGGATTTGGCGCTGAGCTCGCGGATCGGCAGGTGGATGGCTGCCGAGGCGAGCCCGAGGAGGATCCCGAGGTACCAGACGAGGCTGTAGGAGCCCGTGTGATCATAGACGAAACCACCGAGCCACACGCCGACGAACGAGCCGAGCTGGTGGCTGAAGAAGGCGACGCCATAGAGCATGCCCATGTAGCGGGCGCCGAAGAACAGTGTCACCAGGCCCGCCGTCAGCGGCACCGTCGAGAGCCAGAGCAGGCCCATCGCGGCGGCGAAGATGTAGGCGCTGACCTCTGTGACCGGGAACAGAACGAACAGGCCGATGGCCACGGCGCGGCTGAAATAGATCGAGGCGAGCAGCAGCTGCTTGGGCAGGCGACCGCCGAGATAGCCGGCGAGCAGCGAGCCGACGATATTGAACAGCCCGATCACCGCGATGGCCCAGCTGCCGACTTCGGGCGCGAGGCCGCATTGCACCAGGTAGGCCGGCATGTGCACGTTGACGAAGGCGAGGTGGAAGCCGCAGACGAAGAAGCCGATGACCAGCAGGCGGTAGGAGCCGAAGCCCCAGGCGCGGCTCAACGCTTGCATGAACTTGAGATCGGCCTGGCCGGCGGTGCGCTCGGTGCGGCCACGCAGCGCCAGGGTGAGCGGAATAACCAGTGCCAGGATGGCGGCGGCGTAAATCAGCGCGCTCTGCCAGCCGAAATTGCTGATGAAGGCCTGCCCGATCGGCGCGAAGGCGAACTGGCCGAACGACGATGCCGCGGTGGCGACGCCGAAGACGAGGCTGCGTTTCTCCTGCGGCACGCTGCGACCAAAGGCGATCATCACGATCGAGAAAGACGAGGTGGCGATGCCCACGCCGGTGATGACGCCCGCCGTGAGGTTGAGCATCGAGCCGGTGGGCGAGACCACCATCAGGAGCAGGCCCAGCGCGTAGACGAGGAGACCCCCGACGATCACCTTGGCGGTACCATAGCGATCGGCGAGGCCGCCGGCGAAAGGCTGAGCGATGCCCCAGGCGAGGTTCTGGATGGCCATGGCCATGCCCCAGGCTTCACGCGTCAGGCCGAGGTCCGACGTCATGGGCAGGGTCAGGAGGCCGAAGCTGGTCCGGATGCCGTTGGTCACCGCTGCAATGATGCAGCCGCAGATGATCAGCGCGATGAGCGGCGTCGCCACGGAGCGAGAGGCGGTGATCGAGGACATGGCGGGGACTCGGAGGACGGAGGTTGAGACTGTGTACCTACACTGCGGACCGCCCGTGCCGGAAACGCATTTCGGTTATGCCAGCCATCACGTTGCGTGATCGTGGCCTCATGCCGCAGTTGCCTGGCGATCGGGGAGGACTATATCCCGTGGCAGCAACGGAGCCTCGCCTCGTGATCCGCCACATCGTCTTTTTCACCGCCAAGCCTGCCAACCTCGACGCCGTGGTCGAGGGGCTCAATCTGCTAGGCCAGATCCCGCACTCGCTGCATTTCGAGGTGACGCGAAACAGCAAGGTCGATCAGTTCGGCAATGATGTGGACGTGGTGGTCTATGCCGAGTTCGCCGACGAAGCGGCGCTGGCGGCCTATAAGGCGCACCCGATCTACGCCGAGGCCACACGTCGCGTGCGCCCGCTGCGGGAACTGCGGCTCGCTGCCGATGTTCCGGCGCGAGAGGCGAACGTAGCGCTGCGCCGATCGGCCTGAGCGCAAGGCCGTTTCTTTCCCGCCATCGGAAAGCCGCTCGGGCGGAAAGATTTTCCAGCATTCGGCTTGCCCGGAAACAGAGCGCGCATCAGCTTGGCCCGCGATCGGGAGGGCAATGATGGACGTCAAGGAAACCGAGGCGATGGTTGTGCTTAGCGCCAGCCGGAGGCTCACCATCGCAGAGATCAAGCGGGTCAGTTCGGAGATCACTGGGCAGATCGATGCCGAGATCGCCCGCGGGAATCTCGAGGTCGCCGGGCCATGGGTGTTCGTGGCGCGGCATCTCCCCAGGGACAGCAAGACCGAGTTCGAGCTTCGCTTCTGCCGACCGGTGCGGAACGCCGATGGCTACGATGGGCCATTTGCCGTTGAGTGCCTCGAGCCGATCATGGTGGCCAGCGCGATGCATCAGGGCTCGATGCGGACATTGTTCACTGAGGGTTATGCGCCGCTGATACGCGACATCGAGCTGTCTCGGCACGCCTTTTCGGGCGAGAGCCGCGAGATTTATCATCAATGGGCCGGGCAAGGCGCGAAGTACCACCGCATCGAAATCCAGTTTGGGCTGGCCTACTGAGCGGCGCCGGGCTACCTGCGGTGCTGCAATCTCTGCGCAGTCGGGAGGATCACAGATGACAGCAGCTATCGCCGAGCGCCGGCGGGCCAATGCCGGTACCTGTGTGAGCGGCTTCGCCGCTCTTTCGACTGACCGCAGCGCCTCGCGCGCTGCATTTGCAGGACACTGCTATTATGCAACTCCTCGACGAGACCGCCTATGAGGCCGTCCGCCCGCTTCTGACTGAGACCATCTCCCTCCACGCCACGGCGGCCGCCATCCTCGCGGGCGCGCTGGAAGGCAAAGTTTGGGCCAACGATCCTGTCCGACCGTCCGTAACGCTGATCTCGGATGGCGAGGCCAGCTACCTCGCTGGCGATCCGGTCCAGCTGACAGAGCCCGAAGCGCTGCGGGTGCTGATCCCGGCGTGGACCTATTTCTTTCCCGAGGCCAACTGGGTCTCCCAGCTGTCCAATATCTGGGACAACCCTTTTGCGCGCCCACACCCACGGCTCAGGTTCGAACTGGAGCGAGCCGAGCCCGATGGGGGGCTGCCGGCTGGGTTCGAGCTGGTGCCGATCAACCGCAACAGCGTGGCCGGCTATCCTGCGCTGTATGAGTTTGCAGAGGGCGAAGGCGGTGGTTGGCGGTCCTTCGAGGACTTCCTCGACATCGGCGTCGGCTACGTCGTGCTGCGTGACGGGGGTGTTGTGAGCCACAGCCTCGCCGACTGCGTGGTCGGCAACCGGGCCGAACTGGGCGTCGAGACGCAGGACGGCTACCGTCGGCTGGGGCTGGGACGCGCCGCGGCGGCGGCGGCGGTCAACGAGTGCCTGCGGCGTGGGATCGTGGATGTCGGTTGGCATTGCCACGCCTCGAACGCCGGCTCGATCCGCCTCGCCGAAGCCACCGGATTCCGGCTGCAAGGCCAGTATTTCGGCTATTCCAGCAATCTGCCGGCGGAGAATGTCGGCGATCTCAGCGAGGCGCAGTGCCGGGATTGGGCGGCGCACCTTGAGCTGGCCGCAGAAAGCGTGCTCTGGCACGGCTTCCACGCCGGGGGCGCATGGGCGCTGGCCGGGGAGCCGGAGCGGGCGCTCGGCTGCCTTGATCGGATGGTGAGCGCCGGCTGGCGAGGCAGGGCAGACTGGCTGGAGCAGCATTGGGCCTATGCCGCGATCCGCGACAGTGCCGAGTTCAAGGCTATCGTCGCCCGGCAGCGCGGCTAATCGGACACGCAAAGGCCGCGCCCGATGAGCGCGGCCTTTGCGTCGTGTCGTGCGGATGGTGTCAGGCGGTCTGCTTTACCGCGATACCCTTGTCGGCGAGGTGCGACTGCAGTTCGCCGGCCTGGAACATCTCGGTGACGATATCGGCGCCGCCGATGAACTCGCCCTTGATGTAGAGCTGCGGAATGGTCGGCCAGTTGGCGTAGGCCTTGATGCCCTCGCGCAGGTCCTGGTTCTCCAGCACGTTGGCGCTCTGATAGTCGACACCGAGGTACCCGAGAATCTGCACCACGCGGCCGGAGAAGCCGCACATCGGGAAATCGGGCGTGCCCTTCATGTATAGGAACACGTCGTTGTTCTTCACCTGCTCGTCGATCAGTGCGTTGATGTCGCTCATATGCATGCCTTTCGGCCGGGGAGGATGCCGGCTCCGTTCTGCTGTTAAATAGTCCTGCAATGCGGCGCTGTCGAGGTGCTCATCGTCATTTGACGATGCTTAGGCGACTAGAGCTGCTTCCGCAGCCGAACGCTGGGCAGCATCAGCCCACCGCGGCTGCGGTGTGTGGTGCGCTCGACCTCCCGGTAGCCGTGCCGCTCGTAGAAGGCTTGCGACGAGAGCGCCGAATGAACCTTGACGAGCGTCGTGCCGGTGTTGCGCATGCGGCCCTCGGCTTGACCGAGCAGGGCGCTGCCGATGCCGCGTCCCTGGAAGGCAGGGTCGATATAGAGCCCGATCACCTCATCGGGTCCGTGGTCGCAGAAGGCGACGATGCGGTCGTCCACCACGGCAACATCGAAGTGGCCATTGGCGGGCGTCACATATTGTTCGGGCTGCAGCCCGAAGGCCCAGCTCCGGCGCTCCTCTAGCGAGTAGTACGTGTCCGGTGTAGCCATGATGGCGCGCCGGTGCAGTTGCTGCATGGCACCGCCGTCGCCGGCGCGCATCGGCCGGACCATCCAGGTCACACCAACCTCGCGGCGATCCAGGGGTGTTCGGTGACGTCCTCAAGGTCGTCGTATTGTACCGCCTCCCAGCCATGGGCGCGTGCGGCCTTCACCACCTCCTCGCGATCGTCGAAGAACAGCGGCGGCTCGGTCTGCGGCCGGAGCCGGTTGCTCACCCAGTCGAAATAGGGCTTGGCCGGCTTGGTGTGGCCGATGCGCGCCGAATGGAACATGTCGTCGAACAACTCGCCGAACTTCAGCTGCTGCCACAGCCACTGGGCGCGCATGTGTTCCTGGTTGGTGGCGACAAACAGCGGTGTACCTTTGGCCTTCAGTTGCGCCACGACATCGAGCAGCGGCTGGTTGACGTGGCTGTCATGGCTCAGCCAGTAGCCGGCAAACGCCATGCTGGGGCCGCGATAGCCGAGGCGGGGCAGGGTACGATCCAGCGCCTCGAGCAGCGACATCTGCCCGACGATGACCTTCTTGACGAAGATGTCGTAGATGAACTCGGTCTTGAAGCGCTCCGGATCGACACCGAGGTCGGCAAGCAGGTTCTCATCCCAGCGGATCTGCTTTTCGGGACGAGCATGATAGCCGTGCACAAGCACGCCATCGACGTCGAACAGGACGGTGCGTTCCGTCATATCAGGGACCCGGCCGGCGGTTGACGGGCTGTTTCAGGTGATGTCGCAGCCCCTGACCGGCCAGCGGCTCGTCGGCAAAGCGGGCGATGATGTGCAAATGGGCATGATCCACCGTCTGGCCACCCACTCGACCGACGTTCCAGCCCAGCGTGTAACCGTCTGGCATATGGGCATCGAGATGGGTCTTGGCTTGAGCAAGCAGAGCGAATGTGTCGCTCCACTCCGCTTCCGTCAGTTCAAACGGCGTCGTCACATGACGATGCGGGATGATCATGCCGCCACGCTGCAGGACAGGATCCGCGCTCGTCAGAAAATAGCAGGTGCCATTGCCGAACAGGGGCTCGTCATCGAGCAAGCCGTTGTCGAGGCAGAATCGGCAGTCGGGTTCGACGTCGGACGCCATCGCATGTCCCAATGGCTGAACCAGCGTCAATCTGGCGCCTTGGTCTGCAACGCCAGCGAATGCAGCACCGTCCCCATGTCTTCGCCGAACGCGGCGTTGACCATCTGGTGCTGCTGAACGCGGGTCTTGCCGCGGAAGGCTTCGGAGGTGACGGTCGCGGCGTAGTGATCGCCGTCGCCGGCGAGGTCGCGAATCTCGACGATGGCGTCCGGAAGGGCCTTGAGGATGCGGCGTTCGATTTCGTTAGCGGCCATGCCCATGACATGTCTCCCGGTAGTTGAGCCCACCTGAGATATGGCATGCGGCAGAGGGGCGTTCAACGAGACGGGCGCCGGTTTCCCGGCGCCCGTTTGGTTTTCTGAGATCGTTCCGGTCAGGCCGCCTGGCGCTTGGGCAGCTTCCAGTTGGGGCGCACCCAGTGGCAGGTGTAACCGTTGGGGATGCGCTGCAGATAGTCCTGATGCTCGGGCTCGGCCTCCCAGAACGGGCCGACCGGCTGCAGCTCGGTTACGACCTTGCCAGGCCAGAGGCCCGAGGCGTCGACATCCTTGATGGTGTCCTCGGCCACCGCCTTCTGTTCGGCGTTCTCATAGAAGATCGCAGAACGATAGGCGCGACCGACATCGTTGCCCTGCCGGTTCCTGGTCGAGGGATCGTGGATCTGGAAGAAGAACTCCAGGATGTCGCGGTAGCTGATGCGGCTGGGATCGAAGATGATCTCGACCGCCTCGGCATGGTCACCGTGGCTGCGATAAGTTGCGTTGGCGAAGCCGTCATCGCCCGAGTAGCCGACACGGGTGGAGATAATCCCGTCCTTGTGACGCAGCAGCTCCTGCGCGCCCCAGAAACACCCGCCAGCCAGAACCGCCCGCTCAGTGGTCGTCATGATGGTCTCCATTATTTGGGATGCGCTCTATATACGCACCAGCGAGGCGGAATGTTACACCCGGTCACGAATTTGGCATTGGGCAGCCAGGAACTCGATGTCATCCCCGCGAAAGCGGGGACCTCCGTTTGCGATGCGGCCAAGAAAACGGAGGTTCCCGCTTTAGCGGGAATGACCCGGTGGGCGCGGTACCCGTGAGCCGTCAGACTTCGCTGATCTCGCCCGCCATGAACTCCGGGAACCAGCCTTCATGCGCCGCCTTGAGGTCGGCGATCGAGACCGGGCGGGCTTCGCCGAGGGTCAGCGAAGTGCCGCCGGTATTGCCGATCCAGGGGGCGAAGACGCCGGCATAGGGGTAGACCTCGGCGTAGAACTTATCGAGGTTGGCCCGGCTCATGGTGACGAGGTAGCGACCCTGGTCCTCGCCGAAGAACAGCGGCAGCGGGTCGCCGCCGTCGAGCTGGTTCACGGTGGCGCCGATGCCCGAGGCCATCGCCATCTCGGCGAGGCCGACCGCGAGGCCGCCATCGGAGAGATCGTGCACCGATGTCGCGATGCCGTCGCGGATCAGGATGCGGACGAGGTCGCCGACCCTCTTCTCGTGTTCCAGGTCTACCGGCGGGGGCGTGCCGTCCTTGCGGTTGAACAGCTCACGCAGGTAGATCGACTGACCCAGATGCGTACCCCACCAATCCGGGGCGCCGAACAACAGGATCGCTTCGCCCTCGGCGACAAACGCGGCGCGAGCCATCTTCGACCAGTCGGGGATCAGGCCGACGCCGCCAATGGTCGGGGTCGGCAGGATGCCGCGGCCGTTGGTCTCGTTGTAGAGCGACACGTTGCCAGAGACGATCGGGAAGCCGAGTGCACGGCAGGCATCGCCGATGCCCTTCACCGCATGGACCAGCTGGCCCATGATCTCCGGGCGTTCGGGGTTGCCGAAGTTGAGGTTGTCGGTGGCCGCCAGCGGCTCGGCACCGGTAGCCGTCAGGTTACGCCAGCACTCGGCGACGGCCTGCTTGCCGCCCTCGTAGGCGTCGGCTTCGCAGTAGCGCGGCGTGACGTCGGAGGTGAAAGCGAGCGCCTTGGTGGGGTGGCCGTCGACGCGGATGACGCCGGCATCGCCGCCGGGGCGCTGCAGCGAGTTGCCCTGGATCAGCGTGTCGTATTGCTCATAGACCCAGCGGCGCGAGGAGAGGGCGGGCGAACCGAGCAGCTTCAGCAGCGCATCGGCGATATCCATCTGCGGGATGTCGTCGGCCGCCAGCGGCTTGGGCGGTACCGGAGCGACCCACGGACGGTCGTATTCCGGCGCTTCGTCGCCCAGCTCCTTGATCGGCAGGTTGGCGACCTCTTCGCCCTTCCACATGACGCGGAAGCGCAGGTCATCCGTGGTGTGGCCGACGGTGGCGAAATCGAGCTCCCACTTTTCGAACACGGCGCGGGCCTCGGCCTCCTTCTCGGGATGCAGCACCATGAGCATGCGCTCCTGGCTTTCCGACAACATCATCTCGTAGGGCGTCATGGCGTCTTCGCGCACGGGCACCATATCGAGATTGAGCTCGACGCCGAGGTCGCCCTTGGCGCCCATTTCGACGGCCGAGCAGGTGAGGCCGGCAGCGCCCATGTCCTGGATGGCGATCACCGCGCCGGTGGCCATCAGTTCGAGGCAGGCCTCGAGCAGGCGTTTTTCAGTGAAGGGGTCGCCGACCTGTACGGTCGGGCGCTTCTCTTCGATGTCGTCGCCGAACTCGGCTGAGGCCATGGTGGCGCCGCCGACGCCATCGCGGCCGGTCTTGGCGCCCAGATAGACGACGGGCAGGCCGACGCCTTCGGCCTTGGAGTAGAAGATCTTGTCGGTGTCGGCGAGGCCGGCGGCGAAGGCATTGACCAGGATATTGCCGTTGTAGCGCTCGTCGAACTCGACCTCGCCGCCCACGGTGGGAACGCCGAAGGAGTTGCCGTAGCCGCCGACGCCGGCGACGACGCCGGAGACCAGGTGCTTGGTCTTTTCGTGCCTGGGATCACCGAAGCGCAGCGCGTTCATCGCCGCGACGGGGCGTGCGCCCATGGTGAAGACGTCGCGCAGGATGCCGCCCACGCCGGTCGCCGCGCCCTGGTAGGGCTCGATGTAGCTGGGGTGGTTGTGCGATTCCATCTTGAAGACGATCGCCTGGCCATCGCCGATATCGACGACACCGGCATTCTCGCCCGGGCCCTGGATGACGCGCTCACCCGTAGTGGGGAGGGTGCGCAGCCACTTCTTAGAGCTCTTGTACGAGCAGTGTTCGTTCCACATCGCCGAGAAGATGCCGAGCTCGGTATAGGTCGGCGCGCGGCCGATCAGCTGCAGGATCTTCTGGTACTCGTCGAGCTTAAGTCCATGGTCGGCAACAAGCTCTGGCGTGATGGTGATGTGGTTGTTGAAGGTCATCCGATTCCGGCCCTGATCCGCTGGGGTTCGCTATAGCGGATACGACTCGCGGGGGACACAGGAAATGCCTCAGATTTCCCCGCCGACCAGCATGGCGAGGCTGGAATTGTAGTATTGCGGATCGCCGGTCACTTCGTCGCCCAGCCAGTCGGGCAGGTCCAGCTTGCCAGTCGGGGATTCGAGCTCGACTTCGGCGATCAACAGGCCGGCGTGCCGGCCCTGGAACTCGTCGACCACCCAGTCGCCGCCGGGCAGGTCAAGGCTATGACGCAGCTTTTCGATCTGTGCACCGCGGATGTAGCCCAGCATCTGCCGGGCGTCGGCGATCGGCACCTCGTACTCGAACTCGGCGCGGGCGAGGGCCGAGCCGCCGCTCTTGATGGTGATGTAGCCAATGCGGTCATCGACGGTGCGGACACGCACGGTGACGCCGCTGCCGGCCGTGAGATAGCCCTGGCGCAGCAACCGGGTGGAGGTCACGATGTCGCGCCAGCCATCAGCGGCGATGAGGTATTTCCGCTCGATCTCGATGCCCATTACTCAGCGGCCTCGCGTGCCATCGAGCCCTCGAGATATGCCGAGAAGCGCGCCTTCAGCGCTTTCGGCGTCTCGGCGAAGACCTGCAGGCCGAGCGCCGCGATCTTCGCCTCGTACTCCTGCTGACGGCGGGCTGCTGCCTCACGCGCAAACCCGACGTCGATCTCTACGCCGAGTGTGTCCGGGGCAGTGGCCAGCAACTCATCGAGCATGGCGAGATCGTGGTGCAGGCCGAGGAGCTCAGCCAGCTCGCCCGCGCTCTTGTGGGCCGATGGCAGCACATCCTCGGCGCAGTACTCGAGCAGGCCCAACTGATTCCAATGGTACTTGGCGTATTTGCGCCACTCGTGGAACGCCTCGTCGGTGCGGTGCTTTTCGGCCAGCCGCTTGGTCCAGCGTCCTCGCTGGTAGGTCTGCTTCAGTCCCTTTGCCAGCGTGTCGATGTCGATCCGTCCGACATGCCAGTCGGCGCTCCGCGCCTCGAGCGCCCGCATCTGTTCGGCAAAGCGGGTGAGACCTTCGACCTCGACATCTGCCCCACCACCCAGCTCCAGATCGATGGGCCGGCCCGCCCATTGCATCAGCCCGACCAGCGTGCCGCGCGCCACCCGCATGTCGCGCGCCTGCGCCAGCCCGCGCGCCGCGTCGCGGACGAAGGCGTTCTCGCTGTCGTATGCCGCGAAGTCGGGCCGCACCAACCGGAACAGGGCGCGCAACTTCTTGCAGCGGCGCCGGGCCTCATGCACGCGCCGTTCCGGCGACTCGGTGTTGTTCTCGGCGCCGGCAATGGCTTTGCCGATCTGCTCGAGCGCTATCCGGAGGAAGCCGTCACCGATGGTGACATCACCCCGCGACCAGTGAAAACTCATAGGTACTCCGCCCTGTCATCGGAGAGCTTAGGGCCGGGCAGGTGTCACAAACAAGGGCGTCAGGCGCTTGCCGGCTGCCGGCGGCCGAGCCTGCGATCGATGGTAACGGTCAGGGCGTAGATCGCGATGAATCCGACCAGCATGCCCAGGCAACCAATGGCGACCTGGCCGTAGCCAAGCTTGTCCACGTTGAGGATGGGGTAGGGGTACTCGTGCACCAGCGCGCCGCGGATCATCACCACGATCAGGTAGAGGAGGGGATAGAGCAGCATTTTCGGCACGTCGGCGAAACGCAGGGTGCCGTGGTTCGGCGTCAACAGCCACCACAGCACGAACAGCCATGGCGCCAGGTAGTGCATGTAGATGTTGAGGAGATTGTCGATGCCGGTGAACGCCTCCAGGCCCGACAGAAAGAAGATGTAGTAGACCGACACCATGACGATCGAACCGACGGTCAGCCCGCGAGCGAAGGGACGATTCCACCAGCCGAGCCAGGCCCAGCCGGTCAGCGCCGCGACGTAGCAGAGCGCCATCATCAGGTTGGTGAGCACGGTGAAGAAGGTGAAGAGGAAGGCCAGTGCCCCAACCAGGCTGTCGCCATTTTCGAGCCGGCTGGTCAGTGTCAGCCAGGTTCGCGCCAGCAGGGTAATCGGGCCGGCAATCGCACCGAACCACAGCAATACCGTTCGCAACGTCATGCCGGCTTCCTCTTGCGCGCCAGGAGGCGATCGCCCCAGACAATGATCACGGAAAAGATGCTGACGGCAACCAGCAGCACGGCGACGCCGATCGCCACTCCGCCATAGCCGAACTTGCCGGCATCGAGGATGTCATAGGGGTATTCGTGAACGATGGCGCCACGCAGCAGCACCCACGCCACGTAGCCGATGCCGGGAAGCAGCATCAGGCCGATATGCTGGAAGCGCAGCACGCCATGCGGCGCGAACAGGGCCCACCAGACGAGATAGAGGATAGGGGCGACGTAGTGGAGCAGCCAGGTGGCGATGCCGAGCGCCCCTTCGAGCGTGAGGGTGGGGGCCAGCATGAAGTGGTAGTAGAGCATCACCAGCGTGATGAAGGCGGCCGCGGACGCCATGATCAACGGTCGGCGGAACCAGCCGAGCCAGCCCCAGCCCGAGAGCACCGAGGCATAGGTCAGCAGCAGCCACAGGTTGGTCAGGTGGGTGAAGTAGGTCCAGAAGTAGATGAAGGCGTCGGGGAACGACCGCGCCACTGCATTGGTGGCCGATACGGTCATCACTGATGGAAAGATGGCCGACCAGTCGAGCGCGAGACCAGTCGCGCCGACGAGGATCGCCACCCAGGCGAGCAATATCCGCAATTTGGCAATCTCAGCACAGTTGCAATATTGCCGAGACTAGAGCGCGTCGCCGCGCTCCGCCACCGCTAGTTGGGATCAGGCCGCGTCCAGCAACGCCGCGAAAAGCTGCCGCCCGTCGGTGCCGCCATGCGCGTTCTCGATCAGGTTCTCGGGGTGCGGCATCAGGCCGAGGACGTTCTTCTTGTCGTTGAAGACGCCGGCGATGTCGTTGATCGAGCCATTCGGGTTGCTGCCCTCGGCATAGCGGAACGCCACCTGGCCGTTGCCTTCGACGGCCGCGAGCGTCTGGGCGTCGGCAAAGTAGTTGCCGTCGTGGTGGGCGACCGGGCAGCGGATCACCTGGCCCTGCGCGTAGCCGCTGGTGAAGGCGGTGGAGGCGTTCTCGACCGAGAGCTTCACCTCGCGGCAGACGAACTTCAGCGAGGCGTTGCGCATCAGCACGCCGGGGACGAGACCCGCCTCGCTGAGAATCTGGAAGCCGTTGCAGACGCCCATCACCTTGACGCCATGCGCCGCCCGCTCGCGGATGGTGTCCATGGCCGGGGAGCGCGCCGCAATGGCGCCGACGCGCAGGTAGTCCCCATAGGAGAAGCCACCCGGGATGACGATCAGGTCGACCTTGGGGATCTCGGCGTCCTTGTGCCAGACGATCGCCGGCGCCTCGCCACCGATCTTGGTGAGGGCCGCGATCATGTCGCGATCACGGTTGAGACCGGGGAACACGACGACAGCGGCTTTCATCGGCAGCGGCTCCAGATGCGGGATGCCGATCCTTTGGTCAGGTCTTGGTGGCAAAAGCAAGGGCGGAACCGCAATTGGCACAGTCTGTGCCCCTGGTCATCCCCCGCGAAAGCGGGGATCTCCGTTTGCGATCGAGCCGCGGGCATGAAGAACAGAGGTTTCCGCCTTCGCGGGAATGACGCAGTGCGTAACCCGCTACTCGGCCGGCTGCACCGCGGTCGGCTTGACATAACTGCGGCTGCCGGGCGTGCCGGGGATGTGGGCCCAGGCCGGGCGCTCGAACAAGAACCGGCCCCAGCCGGTCTTCTCGATCAGCCAGTAGAGCACCAGCGGCGACAGCAGCGCGATGGTCATGACGATGACGCTGACGGTGCTGACATCAGTGATCAGACCGGTCTTCAGCAACAGCGTGCGGCTCGCGGCCATCGGGATCGAGAAGCTGAGATAGACGACGATGGAGTGCTCGCCGAGCCAGCGCAGCCACCCCATCCATGGCAGCCTGATCAGGAGCGCGGCGGTGAGGCAGATGGCGAGCGAGCCGATGAAGCCGAGCGCCAGGTGCAGCACGGGCAGGGCGGCATAGCCCATGGTAATGCCGCGCGGATGCAGTTCGGAGCCGCCGGCGAAGACCAGGTAGCCCTCGATGATGGCGTAGGCGACCAGCGCCAGCGTCGCGAGGAGCGCGTTGCCCTGCGCCGAAGCGACGATCCGGAACACCACGGGCGCGAAGGCATAGCCGGCGTAGAAGTAGACGAAGTAGGCAGCGAAGTGGTCGACGAGAGCGATGCCTGTCTGCACCGGGAATATCTGCAGTGCGGCCGCTGCAGCGAGCGCCAGCCAATGCGGCACCTTGAAGGTGAAGAGCAGCTTCGTCGCCAGCGAATAGATCGCCAGCATGTAGATGAACCACAAGACGCCATAGGGCTCGACGATGGCCCAGAGGATCTGGCTGCCGACCGAGACGAAGTCGCCGGTGCCGAGACCGACCTTGAAGACGATCTGTAGTACGGCCCAGAGCGCGTAGAAATAGAGGTAGTGGACGACGCGGCGGTCCGCATAGGCGGACCAGGGGCGCGCGATCACCTGGCCGAGGAACAGCCCGGAGATCAGGAAGAACTCCGGCATGCGGAACGGGGTGGCCCAGCCGATGATGTAATGCAGGACGCCGGTGCCGCCCAGGTCTTCGCCGACGCCGTAAGCCGAGTGCATCATCACCACGAGGATGATGGAGAGGCCCTTGGCGGCATCTACCCAATCGAGACGGTTGGCTGCAGTCGGCATTTCTTCAGGGCTCCCGGGGCGCGTCCCGCGCGTTGTAACGCCTGGGACCGCACCTGGGACGAAATGCCTGCACTTAGGCTTAAGCCAAGTGCTTAATAACTAAAGATTTATCGAGCTAGGGGGGCGACGCGCCGCCGCGTCGAACCGCCGCCGATCAGAACGGCAGCGACAGGTGGGTGGCGAGCAGGACGCCGATGGTCATGAAGAACAGGGCGGAGAACGAGAAGGTCTTGATCATTTTCGATATCGGTCGGCAGCGCAACGCTGCGCTTGGGTGGGGCGGTATTAGGTCGGTTCGCGGGACCGGAATAGTCACGGCCCGTGCATGGCTCCAATGCGCCGCTATGGCTGAATGGAGTCTGAACCAGCACGGTTAATTGGAAGGTGTGATGCGACCCTGCGCCAATTCGATGAGCGCGCGGCGGCGGAAAAGTGGCGATGGCCGCGCTGTGGCATCCGCGTCACGCGACCAAAGTCCAAGCCGGGGTATTAAGGTCGACAGAAGGGATGGGTCCCATTCCGCCCACCGGTTGTCATCCCTGCGGACCCAGGGACCCAACTCGCCGCTGGCGCGTGCTGTGCCATGGGGCCCTGCTTTCGCAGGATGACATCGAGTGCGGAGGCTGAGCTAGGCGTCACCGCCAACGCCCCGCCGGTGCAAGGTGGACAGTGACCCGCAGCGCTAAGGCCGATGCCTCAGACGGGAACCGACGCGTAGGCGGCAAAAAGCAGGCCGAGCGCGAGGAAGAAGGCAATCGACAGGGAGAATGTCTTGAGCATCGGGGCGGTCTTTTACTGGTACAGGGCTCAGGGTTACGCGAGCGGCCCGTACCATAAGCGGTGAATCTTAAGGTGTGATTTCTATCGTGTAGTTTTCGATGACGGTGTTCGCCAGGAGCTTCTCGCACATCGCCCGGACATTAGCCTCGGCCTGTGACAAATCGGATTCACCCAGTTCGACGTCGAACACTTTTCCTTGCCGGACGGCACCGACACCGGAAAAGCCGAGGCTCTTCAGCGAACCCTGGATGGCCTGCCCCTGCGGGTCGAGGACGCCGGATTTGAGCGTGACGGTAACGCGGGCTTTCATCGAAAATTCCCGAAAGAGGCGAGGCTCACGGCCTCGTCATGTAGGTGGTCGCGCACTCAGGAAAAGCGTCACCGCTCTTGCCGAGCGCGCACCGGGGTCATTGCACGAGTCGTGGGCCGGTGGTCAACGCGTTGTCGGTTTCCACAAGAATCCCGAGGCGCTGGGCCACTTCGCGGTAGGCATCGACCAGCCCGCCGAGGTTCTCGCGGAAGCGATCCTTGTCGAGCTTGTTGCGGGTCTTGATGTCCCACAGGCGGCAGTTATCCGGGCTGATCTCGTCGGCCAGCACGACACGCATCAGGTCGCCGTCATAGAGCCGGCCGCACTCGATCTTGAAATCGACGAGCTGGATGCCGACGCCCATGAACAGGCCGGTGAGGAAGTCGTTGACGCGGATGGCCAGCGCCATGATGTCGTCGAGTTCCTGCGGCGTCGCCCAGCCGAAGGCGGTGATGTGCTCTTCCGACACCATCGGGTCGCCGAGCGCGTCGTCCTTGTAGCAGAACTCGATGATCGAGCGCGGCAACTGGGTGCCCGGCTCTAGCCCGAGGCGCTTCACCAGCGAACCGGCGGCGACGTTGCGCACGATGATCTCGAGCGGAATGATCTCCACTTCCTTGATCAGCTGCTCGCGCATGTTGAGCCGGCGGATGAAGTGGGTCGGAATACCCAGGCCGTTGAGCTTGGTAAAGATGTACTCGGAGATCCGATTGTTCAGGACACCCTTGCCGTCGATGATCTCGTGGCGCGCACCGTTGCCGGCCGTAGCGTCGTCCTTGAAGTACTGGATCAGCGTCCCGGGCTCCGGGCCCTCGTAGAGCGTCTTGGCCTTGCCGTCATAGATCTTGCGGCGACGGTTCATATGAGCCCTGCCTCTCGGACAATGTGGGGAATTGCGGCGTTCATGCGCCAGAATGGCAGCCCAATGCAAGCTCTTTCACCGCCGACGGCGCGGCACGGCGCGTCGCGCCGATCTCGCCAAATCGGCCGATGCCGGCGGCTGGTGCGCATCCAAAGGCGCCCTCGATCGTTGATCGAATTGACCAAATGCCGCGACCGGCACCCGTTGATTTGGCTGGCGGTCCAGCTTATGTGCAAACCCATCGAGGGCGCCCGACTGCCGGGCAGATTTGCGGAGAGCGTAGATGTCGGGATTCAACGATCGCGAAAAGGGTCAGGAAGCGAAATTTGCTCACGACTCGGAGCTGCGCTTCAAGGCCGAGGCGCGTCGCAACAAGCTGCTCGGGTTGTGGGCTGCCGAGCACATGGGCCTGAGCGAAGAGCACGCCAAGCAGTACGCCGCCGAAGTTGTCGCTTCCGACTTCGAGGAAGCCGGCGACGAGGATGTGTTCCGCAAGATCTCGGGCGACCTGAAGGCCAAGGGCGCTTCGGTGTCCGACGACATGATTCGCCAGAAGATGGCCGAGCTCGTCGTCGTGGCGCGCGACCAGGTGCTCAACGAGGGTTGATACCCTCGCGGTAAGCCACCCGAAACCATCGTCCGGATTTGCCTTGCGCCCTTTGGGCGCGAGGCGTTTCGTCTTGGACCTTCTGAGGGAGGGTTCGAGATGGAAGGCACACTGCTCATGGGCCGGCGCCCCGCCATGGCGCTGATCGCCGGCGTGATGCTGGCCTCCGTCGCCGGCGTTGCACTGGCCGATGGCACAACGATCACCGGTACCGTGGTCTATCGCGAGCGCATGCTGTTGCCCGAGGGCGCAGTGGCGACTGTGCGGCTGGAGGATGTGTCACTTGCCGATGCACCGGCGAGAGTGATCGCCGAGACGAGCGTTGCGGCGAGTACCAGTCCAACCGCCTTCAGCATCGACTACGACCCTTCGCAGCTCGAGACCGGCCACACCTATGCCTGGCGCGCCAGCATCACCGCGGGCGACGAGTTGATGTTCACCACCACCGAGCGCCACACCTTTGATCCTGAGGCCGCGGGCGTCGAGCTGCTGGTGCAGCGCGTCGCCGGCAGCGAAGCTGCGACGCTGCCATTGGCAGGCGCGTGGCTGGCCGAGGACATCGCCGGCGGCGGGGTGATCGACAACCTGCAGACAACGCTGGAGATTGCCGCGGACGGCAAGGTCTCCGGCAATGGCGGCTGCAACCGCTTCAGCGGCAGCGCCAGCATCGACGGCGACAAGATCAGCTTCGGTGACCTGGCCTCGACCATGATGGCCTGCACCGAAGCTGCGATGGACCAGGAGATGAAGTTCCACGCGGCGCTCGCCGCCGCCCGCACGTTCCGGCTCGACGCCGAGCAGCGGAAGCTGTTTCTCAGCGATGCGGCGGGGAAGGTCGTGGCGCAGTTCTCGTCGATGTAACTCAGATCCGCTGCATCAGGCGGGTGAACATCAAGAGGCCCTCGGGCCAGGGACCATGGCCGGAGGCGAGGTTGATGTGGCCGGCTTCGCCGGCAAAGTGCAGCTCGGAACCCCAGGCGGTGGCCATATCGGCGGCACGGTTGGGGGAGACGTAGCTGTCGTTGGTCGAGACCACCAGCAGCGAGGGGAAGGGCAGCGGGTCGGTCGGCACGTTGTCGAAGCTGCGGCCTTCGCGGGGGAAGCCGGGGCCTTCGTGATCGGGCGGCGAGACGAGGAAGGCGCCCTTCACCTTGCCCACGGGTAAGCGCGGCGCCGCATGCACCAGCGCCGAGACCGCCAGCGAGTGGGCAATCAGCACCACGGGGCGCTCGGCGGCTTCCACGGCTTCGACGATCGCCGCGGTCCAATCGCGCAGATCCGGGTCATCCCATTCGTCCTGTTCGACGATGCGCCCGGTGGAGAAACGATCGGCCCAGCGGCGCTGCCAGTGGCCGGCGCCGGAATTGCCGAGCCCGGGCAGGATCAGGATGTCTGCGTCCGCAATTCTCATACGCCGCGCTTTCGGTTCATGAAGTAGGCGTGGCCATAGGGATGGAGATCCACCGACGGCCCGTGCTTGTCGTAAAAGCCGACCGCGCCGGGAACAGAGAGCAGCCCCATGCCGACGCCATCGCCGAGATGTTCGCGGCAGGCTTCGAGCAGGCCCTTGCCGATGCCGCGGCCCTGGAAATCGTCATGTACAGCGAGATCGCCGCAATAGGCGACCCAGGCGAAATCGGTGAGGCAACGAGCAAGGCCGACGCAGCGGCCATCGAGACGGGCGCTGACGATCAGGTCGGCGCCCTCGATCATCGCCGCGATACGGTCCCGATCGTTGATCGGGCGAGTCGGCCCGAGCGCGCTGTGGCCGACCACGTCGATATAGTCCTCGACGGGCAGGGCGGCTTCGCGCGCGTAGACGACGGCCATCAGACCTCCGGTCCGAAGACGCGCTCGAACAACGCGTCGACATGCTTCAGATGATAGAAATCGTCGAACATGGCGTCGATCTCCGAGGCGCTCAGCTTGGCCGAGACTTCGGGATCGGACTTCAGCAGTTGCGCGAACAGCCCGGCGCGGTCGCCGCGGGCCTGCCACACCTGCATGGCGTTGCGCTGCACTGCCGCATAGGAATCCTCGCGGCTGAGCCCGGCCTGGGTCAGCGCCAGCAGGACGCGCTGCGAATTGTGCAGCCCGCCGAGCAGGTCGAGATTGCGCTTCATGTTCTCGGGATAGACCAAGAGGTTGTCGATCAGCCCGACGAGGCGGTTGAGCGCGAAATCCAGCGTCACGGTGGCATCGGGGCCGATCATCCGCTCGACCGAGGAGTGCGAGATATCACGCTCGTGCCACAGCGCCACGTTCTCCAGCGCCGGGGTGACCATGCCGCGAACGAGGCGGGCGAGGCCGGTGAGGTTTTCGCTCAGCACCGGGTTGCGCTTGTGCGGCATGGCCGACGAGCCCTTCTGGCCGGGGGAGAAGAATTCCTCGGCCTCCAGCACCTCGGTACGCTGCAGGTGACGGATCTCGGTGGCGATGCGCTCGATCGACGAGGCGATGACGCCGAGGGTGGCAAAGAACATGGCGTGCCGATCCCTGGGGATCACCTGGGTGGAGATCGGCTCGGGCTTCAGCCCAAGTTTGTCGGCCACATAGGCTTCAACCTGCGGGTCGATATTGGCAAAGGTGCCGATGGCGCCGGAGATGGCGGCCGTGGCGATCTCCGCGCGCGCCGCGACAAGCCGGGCGCGGTTGCGGGCGAACTCGGCATAGGCTTCGGCCAGCTTGGTGCCGAAGGTGGTCGGCTCGGCATGGATGCCGTGGCTGCGGCCGATGGTGATCGAGTATTTGTGCTCCTTGGCGCGACGCTTGATCGCCGCCAGCAGCCGATCGATATCGCCGAGCAGGATGTCCGAGGCGCGGGCCAGCTGCACGGCGAGGCAGGTGTCGAGCACGTCGGACGAGGTCATGCCCTGGTGCAGGAAGCGGGCCTCGGGGCCGACGATTTCCGACACGTGGGTGAGGAACGCGATGACGTCGTGCTTGGTGGTGCGCTCGATCTCATCGATGCGCTCGACATCGAAAGTGGCGTTGCCGCCCTTGGCCCAGATGGTTTCGGCCGCTTCTTTCGGCACGACACCGAGCTCGGCCAGCTTCGTGGTCGCGTGCGCCTCGATCTCGAACCAGATCTTGAAGCGGGTCTCGGGCGACCAGATGGCGACCATTTCGGGGCGGGAATAGCGCGGAATCATTGGCTTATGGCTCTTTGTTCGCGTAACCGATGCGTTACGCGGTGACGGCGGTAGCGGCGTTGCGGATGGCCGCGATGCGGCCGGCATAGGTCTTGGGGTCGTTGCCGGCAAATACCGAGGTGCCGGCGACATAGAGGTCGGCGCCGGCATCGGCGAGTGCCTTGGCGTTATGCTCGGTTACGCCGCCATCGACCTCAAGGTCGATCGGGCGATTGCCGATCAGCGCCCGCACCTGCCGAATCTTGTTCAGGCTCTCGGGGATGAACTGCTGCCCGCCGAAGCCGGGGTTGACGCTCATTACCAGCACCAGGTCGACGTCGCCGATGACGTGCTCGATGGCGGAAACCGGGGTCGCCGGATTGATGGCGACGCCGGCGCGCTTGCCTTCGGCGCGGATCGCCTGCAGCGAGCGGTGCAGATGCGGGCCGGCCTCGGCATGCACGGTGATCGAGTCGGCGCCGGCCTTGGCGAAGGCGCTGAGATACGGGTCGGCCGGCGCAATCATCAGGTGGACGTCGATGATCCTTTTGGTGATCGGGCGGATGGCCGAGACGATCAGCGGGCCGATGGTGATGTTGGGGACGAAGTGACCGTCCATCACGTCGACATGAATGTAGTCGGCGCCGCCTGCATCGATGGCGCGAATCTCGTCGCCGAGCCGGGTGAAATCGGCGGACAGGATGGAAGGCGCGATGCGGATGGGGCGGGACATGGGGCCTCGTCGGGGCAAAAGCCGGTTGCTCAGGTGGCTGATACCCCGCCCCAACCGCGATGTCATCCCTGCGAAAGCAGGGACCCATTTATCCGTCGGCACAACTGGCGAGTTGGGTCCCTGCTTTCGCAGGGATGACATCGAGTCCTAGGATGCTCGGTGGTTCGATCCAATTACGGAACAGCTGTTGCCGGATCGCCATCCAGCGCGGCGGCCAGCTTGGGCGGCAGCAGGTCGAGCAGGTAGCCGAGCGACAATGGCGTCTGCCAGCTCATGGCGGCGCTGGCGAGGCCGTTGCCGTCGTCGAGCCAGATCGAGCGGCCCTCGGTGGCGAGCTTCAGCCCCTGGTAGAGGCTCATGGCCTCGACCTTGTTCTCGATTTCGGCATTATCGGCCGGCCAGATCGCCACATCCATGTCGAGCAACTCGATGAATTCGGGGCTGACGGTGATGCGGTTGTCGGGCTGGGCCAGCTTGTCGAGTTCTGTCGGGAAGCTCAGGCCGAGGTCGATCAGGAACTTGCTGGCGAGGTCGTTGCTGCTCCAGGCATCGAAGCTGCCGTCTTCTCTGAGGTAGAGGTTGGTGCCGGTCTTGCCGGCCAGTTGGGGGTACTTGCGGCGCACTGCCTCGAAACGGTCGGCGAACGACTTGATGATGGCTTCTGACCTGGTGGTGGTGCCCGAGGTCGCCTGGTCGATGATGGTGAGTTCCGCCTGCCACGGGGCGCCCCAATGCTGGTAGCCGGCGGGCGTCACCACCACCGGCGCGATCTTCGACAGGTTCCGGTACATCGCCTCGTCCATGGTGACGTAGATGGCGATGATCAGGTCGGGGCGCTGCGCGGCGACCCATTCGAGGTTGATGCCGTCGGCGGTCATCACCTCGGGGGTGGCGTTCACAGCTTCACGGGCTGCCTCGGCCCAGGGCCAGGTGGCGAAGGGATGCTCGCCCCACCATTCCTTCACGCCGACCGGCGCGATGCCCAGCGCATAGAGGAAATCCTGCTCGTGCATGCCCACCGACACGACGCGCTGCGGCTTTGTCGGGATGGTGGTGCTGCCGTAGACATGCTCGACGGTTACCGGGAAATCCTGCGCCAGGGCCGGCGCGATCAGGGCGGCGAGCAGCGCCAGCGTTGCAAGCAGCAGTTTCATCTTCAAATCCCTCAAAGCATTATCGGGCGGCAATAGATAAAAGATGATGTAGTCAGTCAAGTTTTTGTGGAGACTGCTTCACTTCACAGCGAGCGGCGGCCCGTCGCATTGCCTTCGGCCCCGAACCGGCTATGACTTCGCGCGATTTGTCGGAGGCATGATGGACGGGTTTTCGTTCTGGCTGGTGTTCGGGGCAGGGGTGCTGAGTTTCCTCAGCCCGTGCGTGCTGCCGCTGGTGCCGCCCTACCTCACCTATATGAGCGGCGCGAGCTTCGACCAGTTGCGCGACGACGGCGCTACGGCGGGGGTGATCTGGCGGAAGAGCGTCTTCACTTCGCTGTTCTTCATCGCCGGGTTCTCGATCGTCTTCATTCTGTTCGGCGCCACGGCAACGGCGTTCGGACAGGCGTTCCGCCAGGCGCTGCCGATCATCACGCCGATCGCCGGGCTGTTCATCATCGCGATGGGGCTGCATTTCCTCGGCGTCTACCGGATCGCGTTCCTCGACCGGCAGTTGCGCCACAATGGTCCGGGCGTGGCCAGTGGCCCGGTCGGCGGGTTTCTGCTCGGGCTGGCCTTCGCCGTCGGCTGGACGCCGTGCATCGGGCCGGTGCTGGCGGCGATCCTTGCGGTCGCCTCGACCAGGGAGACGGCGCTCGATGGCGCCGCGCTGCTTGGGCTCTATTCGCTCGGGCTGGGCGTGCCGTTCCTCCTCGCCGGCATTGCCATCGGGCCGTTCCTCACCTTCTTTTCCGGCTTCAAGAAGCATCTGGGGATGGTGGAAAAGGTGATGGGCGGGCTGCTGGTCATCACCGGTCTGTTGTTCCTCACCGGCCAGTTCACCCGCATTTCCTACTGGTTCCTCGAGACCTTCCCGGTTCTGCAGCAGTTCGGGTAAGCGCGGCTTAACCGTCGCTGCCGAAATCCAACGCCGAACCGATCGATCACGGTTCCGTCAACAGCCCATTCACTGCCGCTCGCGATAGTCGCCGCAACCTTGCACGAGGATTGGGCGATGGCTCTCGAAGCCTATGCAGAAGATACCCCGCCGCCGCGGCAGCAGCGCCAGCGCTTGACCGTGGTGCCGGTGGCGACAGTGCAACTGGCGCATCGGATCGACGAGGTCTCGGCGACCTGGGCAGCGTTGGAAGCCGCAGAGATCGAGTCGCCGGGCCAGAGCGCTGCCTTTACCCGCGCCTGGGTCAGCGCATTCGGCATTGCCGAGGCCGACCAGTTCTACCTGACCGCCGCTTTCGACGGCGAGCCGGTGGCGCTGCTGCCGCTGTGGCGGCGGCGCGTCAAAGGCGTGCGGCTGCTGTCGTGGTTTCCCGGCCCGCATGTCGGCTGCAACGCGCCGCTGGTCGATGCCGCGCGGCTCGCAACGCTTGGCTCGGTCGAGCGCGCGGCGCTGTGGTCGGCGATGCTGGAGCGGCTCGAGGGCGCCGACCTGATCTACCTGAAATCAGTGCCGCAGCTGTTCGTCGCTGGCGTCGACATTTTCGCCGAGCTCGGACAAACGATCGAAGCGGAGACGCTCTACCGGGCGCAGTTCGCGGGCTGGGACGATGCCAACACGACGCAGCGTTCGAAATCGCGCCGCAAGCACGATCGCCAGCAGGGCGAGCGGCTCGAGGCGCTGGGGCAGGTCGAGTTCGAGGAGGTGCGCGGCGGGCCTGAGGCGTTGCCGATCCTCGCCACCATGTTCCGCCAGCGCGCCGCGCGCTTCGTCGCCATGGGCGTGCCGGATCCATTCGCCGAGCCCGGCATGCGGGCGTTCTACGATGCGACGCTGTTGCCGGCGGCCGGGGTCGGCGTGCGCCTGCATGTGCTGCGGCTCAACGGCGAGATCGTCGCGGTACGTTACAATATCGCGCATGGCGAGAGGCTGTTCTGCCTGATCTCATCGATGAGCGACGACGCAACCATCCAGGCCGGCTCGCCCGGCAAGCAATGCCTGCTGCGGGTGATGCAGACGGTGTTTGACGCGGGCTACCGCGTGTTCGACATGGGCGCCGGCTTCACCGACGAGAAGCGTCACTGGTGCAACCTCAAGCTGCCGGTGCGCCAGCACTATGTGCCGCTGACGAAGCTGGGCACCGTGGCCGCCAACGGGCACCTCGGCTGGCAGGTACTGCGGCAGCGGCTAAAGGCGAACAAGGCGGTGATGGGTTTGGTGAAGGCGGTGCGGGGACGGATGCTGCGCAGCAGCACCCCAGCTGAAGCGAAGTCGGACGACTGATAGAGACGGCCCCCTCCCGGCCTCCCCCATGAAGGGGGAGGTGAAGAGTCGAGGCTCCGTCTTCGATCGTGCCCAGCACACCGGCAGGGCACCTCCCCCTTCATGGGGGAGGATGGGAGGGGGCCGTCTGCCTCAGTCAGCACCCACCACCTCAGATCAGCTTCAACCCCTTCATCGACGCGTGCCCGCTCTTTCCGATGACGATGTGATCATGCACCGTGATGCCGAGCGGCCGGGCGACGTCGTTGATCTGCCTCGTCATCTGCACATCGGCGGATGATGGTGTCGGATCGCCCGAGGGGTGGTTGTGCACCAGGATCAGCGCGGTGGCGCTCAGCTCCAGCGAGCGCTTGATCACTTCGCGCGGGTAGACGGGGGCGTGGTCGACGGTGCCGGTCTGTTGCACCTCATCGGCGATCAGGCGGTTCTTCTTGTCGAGAAACAGGATGCGGAACTGCTCGACATTGTTGAACGCCATCTGGGCGTGGCAGTAGTCGATCAGTGCCGTCCACGAGCCGAGGACCGGCATGTCCGGCACTATGCGATCCCTTGCGAAGCGCTGGGCGGCGGCCTGGATGATCTTGAGGTTGGTGCCGGAAATCTCGCCCAGGCCCTTTACCTCGGCGAGGCGGGCAGGGGGTGCGCCGAAGACGCCGGAGAATGAGCCGAACTTCTGGATCAAGTCCTTGGCGATGGGCTTGGTGTCCTTGCGCGGCAGGACGATCTGCAGCACCAGTTCGAGCAGTTCGTAGTCGGCCAGCGCATCGGCGCCGACCGACAGGAATTTCTGCCGGGCCCGCTCGCGATGGCCGAGATAGTGGGGCGGGGCCGCCTCGCCGAGTCCGTCCGGCGATGGCTTCTCCGCCTTGCTCATCGGTCAGCGACGGGCGTCGAGCGGGTTGAACAGCCCCCGGGGCGAAAGAGTGAAGATCTCGACGCCGGTCTCGGTGATGCCGATCGAGTGCTCGGCCTGGGCCGAGAGCGTGCGGTCGCGGGTTACTGCGGTCCAGCCGTCCGCCAGGATTTTGACGTGCGGGCGGCCCAAGTTGATCATCGGTTCGATGGTGAAGATCATGCCCGGCTTCAGCGGTACGCCGGTACCGGGCACGCCGAAATGCATGATGTTGGGCTCATCGTGGAACAGCTGGCCGACGCCGTGACCGACGAAATCGCGCACCACGCTCATCCGCTCGGCTTCCGCCAGCGCCTGGATGGCGGCGCCGATATCGCCGGTGGTGGCGCCGGCCTTGGCCGCGGCGATTCCGGCGGCGAGGCCGGCATAAGTCACGTCGATCAGCCGTTCGGCCTTCCGGCTGATCTCGCCCACCGGGTACATGCGCGAGCTGTCGCCGTACCAGCCATCGACGATCAGCGTCAGGTCGATGTTTACGATGTCGCCCTCGCGCAGCGGCCGCTCCTCGGGGATGCCGTGGCAGACGACGTGGTTGATCGAGGTGCAGATCGAGTGGCGGTAGCCCTTGTAGAACAGCGTTGCCGGGATGGCGTCGTGGTCGCGGGCGAATTCGTAGGCGAGCCGATCGAGCGCCGCGGTGGTGACGCCGGGCTTCACCGCATCGACCAGCAGGTCGAGCGCTTCGGCCGTCAGGCGGCCCGCCTTGCGCATACCGTTGAAGCCTGCTGCGCCATGCAGCGGGATCACGCCCGAGGTGCGGCGGTTTTTGGTTTCGGCTTCGACGTACGTGATCATGGCAGCTCCGTTCGAAACGAAAGTAGGCGTTCGGGACCAGGATTGGAAGTGTGTTGGCGCTGCCAGCCCTTGGGCAATACTGTGGGCACCGGGTCTGATGATCCGCCGGATTGCTTGACCTTTCGGGCTTTGGTGAGGCAATGCATTGTGCCTCGCAAATCCGGGGCCGCCATGCCATCGCCCGAAACCGTTACCGCCGCCCTCGTCGTCATCGGCGATGAAATCCTGTCCGGCCGGACCAAGGATGTGAATATCGGCGCCACGGCGGATTTCTGCACCGAGCTCGGCATCGAGCTGAGGGAAGTGCGCGTCGTTTCCGACGTCGAGGACGATATCATCGCCGCGGTGAACGCGGTACGGGCGCGCTACACCTACGTGTTCACCACCGGCGGCATCGGACCGACACATGACGACATCACCGCCGATGCAGTGGCCAAGGCGTTCGGCGTCAAGCTGCCGATCAACGACGAGGCCCGCGCCATGCTGGAAGCGCGCTGGAAGCAGACCGGCACCGAAGTCAACGAGGCCCGCCTGCGCATGGCCAGGATCCCCGAAGGCGGCACGCTGATCGTCAACTCGGTCAGTGCGGCGCCGGGCTTCCGTATCGGCAATGTCCACGTCATGGCGGGCGTGCCCAAGATCATGCTGGCGATGCTCGAGGCGATCGCGCCGACCTTGCAGGGCGGCAAGAAGGTGAAATCGGTGACCATCCGGTGCGGCGTGGGCGAGGGCACTATTGGTGGTCCGCTCGGCCGCCTCCAGGACGAGTTCCCCGATGTGAAAATGGGCAGCTACCCGCAGATGGGGCAGACATTCGTGATGACCGAGCTGGTGCTGCGCTCGTCCGACGAGGCGCGGCTTGCCGAGGCCGCCGGCCGGGTGCGCGAGATGGTCGCCGAGGCGCATCGCGCCGCCGGGCTTTCGCCGGAAGTCGAGGCCTACTGAGTTTCCGGCCCGTGAGGGCCCTGTTTGAGATCGAGACGGCCGGGCCGTCCAGGAGAAGCAAGTGAACCAGACCCAGCAGAAATCCTTCCCAGTCACCTGGGACCAGTTCCACCGCGACAGCCGGGCGCTTGCCTGGCGGCTGCAGGCGCTCGGGCCGTTCGACGCGCTGGTGGCGATTACCCGCGGCGGCCTGGTGCCGGCGGCGATCGTGGCGCGCGAGCTGAACATTCGGGTGGTCGAGAGCGTCGCCGTGAAGAGCTACGACCATCAGAACCAGAGCGGCATCAAGGTGCTGAAGCCGATTGCCCCGGAGCTGCTGGAAAAGGCGCGCAGTGGCGGCAAGATCCTGATCGTCGACGATCTGGTCGATACCGGGGCCACGGCGCGCGTGGTGCGCGACATGCTGCCCGGCGCGCATTTCGCCACCGTCTATGCCAAGCCGAAGGGCCGCGAGATGGTCGACACCTTCATCACCGAAGTGAGCCAGGACACCTGGATCTTCTTCCCGTGGGATCTCGATGTCGCCTATGTGCCGCCGATCTCCGGCGCTACGGATTGATCGGCTGCACACTCGAGGTAACCCCGGCGAAGGTCGGGGTGACGTCGTGCAGGTGGTGGCATCGGACCTTCGCTCGCTGCCACCTGGCCTAGAGCTGCTGCACCACGTTGATCCACAGGCCTGACGGGTCCTTCAGGCTGAAGCGGCGCTGGCCGAATGGTTCGTCGGTCAGCGGGTAGTCGGGCTCCTTGCCGCTGGCGCGGACTTCCTCGAGCGCCGCCGCGGCGTCCTTCACCTCGAGCTCCATGCTGGTGCCGGCGGTGTAGGCCTCAGGGCCCGGCGGCCAAGAGGGGTGGCCCGGCGACATGAAGGCGATGCTGGCGCCATCGGCCTGCATCAGCACGAACCACTCGTTCTCGAAGATCACCGAAAAGCTCAGGTGCCTGGCCCAGAAATCGCGGCAGGCGATGAACTGGTCGGTGACGGTGATGGGGTAGTGGTCGATGAACTGCATGTCGGCCTCCTGTGTCAGCTTGGAGCGACAGGCATAGTGCACTGTCCCTGACGGCCGATGTCAGGGTTTGCGGCACCCAATAAGCTTGGATGACTGACGGTTCAGACCAGAAGCCAGCCCGGCGGTGAGCGATCGGTCGGATCGACCGGATGCGGGTAGGCCGGCCCGAACCATTGCCGGGGGCCGATGACCAGCTTGTCCGACGCCGCGCCAAGCCACGCGGCCCACCAGCTGAAGGTCGAGTTCGCGATGATGAAATGCCGGCACGAGGACATGAGGAACATATCCTCGTAGCCCGAGAAGCCCGTCACCGGTCGCAACCCCGGCCAGCCCGCCAGTTCGGCCTTGGCGATCTCGACATCGTCGCTGAACAGGAAGTAGGTGGGCTCCTCGACTCTCGCCTCCAGCGCGGATTTCGCGGCGAAGTAGTGGTCGGCGTGGAGCAGGCCGAAAAAGGCGACTGTCTCGGGCGAGTCGGTGTAGTCGCCACGCCGGATATGAACGGCGACAGGGTTCTTGGCTGCCGCGATCTCTGCGGCGAGTTCGGCGGTGCGCGGCGTTGCGAGCCTTTTGACGTCGAAGGCTTGGCGAACCGAGGCCTCGTGCCCCTCGAAATAGTGCCAGGATTGGAAGAAGCCGGACAAGGCGGCGGGGGCGGTGAGTTCCAGGAACTCTGGATCGAATCCCTCGACGCTGACGAGACGCGTGCCGCCGCGAAATGGGTCGGGCAGCAGCCGCAGCGCAGTGGCGACACGTCGGCCGAGCTTGAATGGCGGCACCCGGGCCGATTGCAACTCGATGCCAAAGTCGCGCAGGCCGAGGCGGCGGTCGCCACGATCCTTGCGCTCGTAATGGCGGATATCGAAACACAGCCCGGCTCCGAGCCGCTCCGAAAGGGTCAACCCGGCGGCATACTGGAACATCTGGTTCCCGAGGCCGCCATAGATGCTGACCCCGACCAGGTTCGGTCGCGCGTTGAACACAGTGCACCCCTTTGCCTCGGAACGACTATGTACGGAAATTGTGTGGTTGTCAGTGTCCGAGCCGATGTGGCAGTGCTCAGCAGCCGCGGGCGTGATGGAATGGTAGACATACCGGACTTAAAATCCGGAGGGGGTATCCCCGTGTGGGTTCGAGTCCCACCGCCCGCACCACTCAGAGATCGGAACGCTCGTCGAACGCAACCAGCGTCACTCGAGCATTCCGGGGAGGATGTGCCTCGAAAAGAACGAAGGCTGCGGCTCTGCCGGGAGCGGGTTGCTCTGTACCGCACAACGCTGCAGCTCGGCGACCAGCAGCAGCGCATCCTCGGCCTTGCGGTTGACCCGGTGCTCGCGATAGGCGGCAAGGATTTCCCGGCGCTCCTCGGAGGGGAGCAGGGCTTCCAGCGAGCGGTCCTTGAAATAGAGCCGGCAGGCTCTGTCCCAGATGCGCAGCTGTTCCGGCTCCGAGATGAACTGCCGGTTGCGCAACCGATCAAGCGTCGGCTTCACGTTGACCAGGGGCTCAGTCAAGGGGGGATAGCCGAGTTCTTCCGGGCCGTGGGAAATCGCAACCGCAGCGTCATCGTCGAGAGCCCCGCTACAATATGCCTGGGCGATTTCGCCGATGGGAACCATGCCAAACGCTGCGCATTCGGCGGCGCGAAGCGCCCCCATCGAGGACGAACCAAGCATGGTTACGCCGCGTTCCAGGGCGAAGAGGATTTCCTTGTGCCATGGCGCTGCCACGGCATCGAAAAAACCATCGACCAGGCCGATGGCCTCGGCGCCGTCGAGGACGGCCTGGGCGATGTCACCTTGCTTGGCCGGAGGGCGGACGGTGATGCCGGTCAGATCCGGCGTTTCGCCGTAGAGCGACGGCCCGACGAACAGCACCCTCATAGCGCCAGCACCTCGAGTGCCCGTCGACCCGGTGACCAATTGACGTTGGTTTCCCTGTCCTCGAGTACCGCGGAAAGCGCCCGCACCACCGAGATGCCGTAGGGGGCGCCGCCCAGTTCGCTCCAGACGATCTCGGCGGTCGGCCCAATGCGCTCCGCCAACTGCTCGAGCAGTTGCGGCAACGGCGTATCAGGGGGCAGCCAAACGGGGGCCTGGGCCTGGCCTGGGCCGCGATGCTCCAGGAACGCAATCGACTCGTCCGCCTGCTCGAAATACTCGGCAGGCAGGAAGTCGTCCCGCCCGCCCGCGATGTTGGTAATCCTGGTCTGCGCCGCTTCGGTGATGGCGCGGCCAATGGCGCGGGTTCCTGTCGGGTGGCAGCCATAACCCGCGGCGATATCGAACAATCTGGCGTTGTCGGAGGCGCGCTCGCTGATCACTGCCATGACGCACGGAACGCCGAGGTTCGTGGTTTGGTCGAACAGCCGAAGTTCGAGGTCGGCGTCCTGGATCTGTTTGCCGAATGCCCTGATCACGGCATCATCGACGGTCTCGATCGGGAACTCCGTCGCGAGCCTCGCAGCATCGGGCAGCAGCGACCACAAAGAGGTGGCGTCTCGCTCCACCAACTCGCAGATGGCGTGAAACAGGGCTTCCTCGGTGGTATTGCCGGAGGCAAGGCCATTGGTGCTCCGGCCAACCTCCGGCAGGTCGGCGGCCTCCTGGCCGATCGTCAGGGCGTCGCGGGGGATCCAGATCGTCTCATTGCGCGGCCAAGTGCTTCCCCGCAGCCATCGGATCGGGGCGCCGGTAGACAGCGGCCGATCGGCTGGCAGCAGGCGGGCCGCATCGTAGTAGCTCTCGCCGGCCAGCCGAAGTGCATCGGCAGCGGCAAGCCGCGCAGGAACCTCCGATCGTTCCGCAATGGCGAACTCGGCAGCCTCCATCAGCGCCGATGCCATGGCGCCGGCATCGTCGCGCCCCTTTCCCTGGCTGACGCTAAGCGTCAGTCCAGCGGGCCGAATTGCTGAGAAGCAGGGTATGCCAATACGGTCGAGGCCGGTCTGGCGCGCCAGTCGGGTAATGCCGAGCGAGGCAAGATGCGGCCGCAACCGCTCAACGGTCAGTGCGGCCGGCGTATTGCGTTCGCCATATTCAAACCAGCTTGACGGCGTCGAAACGGCGCCGTCCACCGATTACTGCCGGAAAAACTTGCGGCTGGGAATTCGGGGCAGGGCCGGCAGTGCCTTGGCAATCGGGGCGACCTTCGGCGAAGCGGATGAAGTGTTCAATTGCAATCCTCCTGATGACACGGCAGGAGGCCTACAATCGAATTAAGATAGGGTTTAGGCGTGGCGAGAGAAGCCAGCCAAAAGCAATGCGTTGAGATAGTGCGCCGTGTCGTCCGGATTAGGGGCCGGATAGAGGCTTTGCCACTTCTCAACCGTGAACCCGGGATCCCGGGCCAACGCTTGCTCTCGGTATGCTGCCGCAGCCTGTTTGTCGTTCAGCATCGCCGCAGAGGCCGCCATCAGGCGTAGCGCCAGCCCCGGGGACTCCATCGCCGACAGTCTCGTCAGGGCCTGCTGGTATTCGCCCCGGAAGAAGCTGACGGCTCCAGCGATCCAGTAATAGTCGTCCGGGGCCAGCGGATTGAGGGAAAGAGCCCGGGAGATCTTGGCTTCGGCTTCATCGTGCCGGGACAGATGGGTGAGAACGTCTGCCTGGTCGACAAGCAGGTCAGCATGGTTCGGGGCGAACTCATGGGCCGCCTCGAAAAGCTCACGGGCGCCGGCGAGGTCATGCAGGTACAGGGTGGCGTGGCCGATCTCGCGCAGGCCGGCGCTGTCGTTCGGTTCATAGCTGTAGGCGCGCTGCGCCAGATGCCGAGCGTCGTGCAGCAGCGTGCGGTCTGCACTGCCGCGCTCCAGCCATTCCAGTGTCTTGGTCCGCGCCAGTTGGGCCAGCGCCGGTGCAAAGTCCGGCGACAACTGTATCGAGCGCTCCAGCGACTTCTGTGCCCGAAGCAAGGAGTTGAGATCGTTGCGATCCCGCCTTTGCATGGCGATCAGGTAGTGGACATATGCCGATGCGGCGCCCGTACGTCGGTATTGCTGCAACTCGTATGCGCCGATTTCGCCGCAGATCTTATCGGCGAGTACCGCGCAAAAACTGTCATGGATGCCCTGCAGCGCACCAGAGCGCAGCTCGACCTCACTGCGATAGATGCGCCGGCCAGGGCCGGTTGCGACCACGTCGATGCTCATCAACGCAAATGGCAGTTCTCGCTGGCACAGAACCACGTCAGTCAGAACGACGTAGTCGGCGGGGAGCATCTCTTCCCAGATTGGGCCGTTCGTCAGCTTCATTGCCGAGTGTGGCGCGATTACCTCGTAGAGGCGGCTCCTGCAGAGGCTGAGCGTAACATCAGTGACCAGCGACAGCGCGATCTTGTGATCTTGTACGTCAACCAGCGGCGAGCTGTGGCGCGGCGGAACAATCAGAAGTCGAGGAATAGTGCTGGTCGCTCGTTCCGCAACTGTTCCCGGGGACTGTGACAGGTCAGCTCTCACATCAGGAAATCCGATTGAATTGAATGGCCGTCTCCTGGTCCCGACCGTAGCCGCTATTTCTTGCCCGCGGAAGCACCGAGACGACGATATCTGGAACTATTGCAGATTTGCCGCTGCATCGCCGAGCCGGTTCACAGATGCGAGCCTCCGACAGCTGATCGGGCTGCGGCTTCCGGCCAGAGGCAGGCTGCGCGAAGCCCCGGTCCGAGAACACAGGCGGTCCTTGGGCCGTTCGCGCTGCGCGGCTGCGACCTTGACACCGGCCCGCCGGACATCGGAAGGCTTGAGCGGGCAGGGGGGTGTCGGAGCGTTCTGCAGAGCCCGCGGCGCCGGGTTCGGAAAGCTCCTGGGTCCTGAGCCCCATCGCCTGCACCAGCCTTGGAGGAATGACGTATGCTGCTGAAGCTCGAGGTGCTGGAGGCGATCAAACGTGGCGAGATCACGCTGCAGTTCCGGCGCTGGACCCGTCCGACGGTGAAGCCCGGCGGGACGCTGAAGACCAAGGTGGGGTTGCTGCAGATCGGCCGGATCGACGACATGTCGCCATCCGCCGTGACCGAAGCGGATGCGAAGAAGGCGGGTTTCAAGGATGTTGCCGAATTCAACAAGTGGCTCGGCACGATGAAGGAAGGTCCGCTGTTCCAGCGAATCGAGGTCAGCTATCTGGGCGAAGCGCCATGATGCGGCTCGCGCTGGTCGTCGCGACACTACTGCTCGGGGCGCTGCCGGCAGCGGCCGAGGAGGCCTGCGAGACCTGGACGGCGGGGGCGCAGGAGGATGAGGGCGGACTGGTGTTCACGGTTTCCGCCTGCGCCACCGATCGGCCGGATTCCTACCTGTTTCTCACCTGCTCGGCCGGCGAAGTGTACATTCGCTACGACCTCGCAGCAGGCGCCGAGCGCTCTCCCGAAGAAGACGAAGTCAACGATGTCGATTTCACCGTCGGCGTCTCCACGCAGCGGCTGTCGATGCGCTACGAGGCAATGGATGGGATGTTCGCCGGGAGCGTGCCGGCGAATGGACCGCTGATGGCGCTGCTGAAATCGGGCGAGGGTCTGAGCGTCGTCGATGCCGACGGCCGCTACCCGATCCATACCTTCGGCCTCACCGGCTCATCCACCGCGTTGTCGCGGCTGGTGCAGCAGTGCAACTAGGCCTGCAGCCGCTCGCGTAGCCAGGGCTGGTCGTCGAGGTTGGGGCCAGTGACGGTAAAGCGGCCGACCGATCCCTCTAGCGTCCGTTGCAGCACCACCAAGGCCCGGACCCATTCGGTGTAGAGTCGGCGCGACCGGCGGACACCGTCGAGCGAAACGCAGCGGGTATGGGCGGCGTGCCAATCGGGGCGGCGCGCCTCGCGGGCGAAGCGGCGGATCACCGTGGCATGCGGTACAGGCAGGGCGAGCACCGCCCAGTAAACCGTCAGCGCGTCCGGATCGGCGCCTGCCGCGGTCTCCACCGACTGGTGGCGAAAGGCCCAGACGAGCAAGTCCTGAATGTCGATCCGTTGGCCCATTTCACCTCGCAGACACTCAGGGTATTTCGCCGTTTCAAGAGCCGTCGAAATGCTCAAGGTCTTCCATCCTGGTCGCGCTTTCGATCCCCGGATCAAGTCCGAGGAGGAAAAGTCTGCAACTCTTCCTGAAAGCGCTCGTAATCTGAAGGGGAGGAACGGCCGACGAAATACCGAGTTTCCACATTTCTCGGCGATTGCCGGAGGGCTGGTTGACGCGGGGTGAAGCTTGGCGTCGCAGCTTCTGCGCAAATCGATATTGACCCTCACGTAGCGTCAGGGACTATCCCCTTATCCCGCGGAGAACGCGTGCGATGAAAACACTGACGGTCAAAGAGGTTGCGAGGCTTTCCGGAGTATCGGTCCGGGCGCTGCACCACTACGACCGGATCGGTCTTCTGCGGCCCGCGTTCACCGGGCAGAACCGCTATCGCTACTACGGACAGGAGGAACTGCTGCGGTTGCAGCAGATCCTCTTGCATCGAGAACTCGGCATTCCGCTTTCGGAGATCGGCGCCATCCTCGATGCGCCCGGCTTCGACCGGTTGCAGGCGTTGCGCCTGCAGCGCGAACGGTTGAGCGAGGAGGCCAAGCGCTATGCCCAACTCGTCAGGACGATCGACCGCACGATCGCCAGTCTGGAAGGAGATCGCGCGATGAGAAACGCGGATTTGTACGAGGGCATCTCGCCCGACAGGCAGGCCGAATACGAGGCTTGGCTGGTGGAGCAGTATGGCGGCGATATGCCGGAGCGCATTGCGCTCAGCAAGCGCAAGTACGAGAGCCTGTCGGAAGCGGAAAGGCTTGAGCTCAACCAGGAGCTGCACGACATGGAACAAGGCCTCGCCGAGGGCTTGCGCCGTGGCGTGCCGATGGGGTCGCCCAGCCTCGATCCGCTGCTCGGGCGGCATCGGGCGTGGGTGTCTCAGATGTGGGGCAAGCCATGCCCGCCTGAGGCCTATGCCGGCCTTGCCGACCTTTACCTCCAGCACCCCGATTTCATCGCCCGCTACGAGACGATCGAGCCGGGGTTCGCCGAGTACCTGTCGGGTTCGATGAAGGTCTACGCCAACCGGCAAGGGTAACAATCCGGCCGCCGGATTAATTCGTCCGGCGGCCGGAACGTTTGGCGTCCGGCCCGCATTATCCGCCCCGAACGCTAACCCCCAGGGAGACCGGGAAATGCACAAGGACGAGATCAAGGGCGCGGCCAAGCAGGCGCGCGGCAACGTCAAGGACGCCATCGGCAAGGCCACCGGCGACCGCAAGCTGCAGGCCGATGGCGCCGCCGACAAGGTCGAAGGGACGGTCCAGAAGGCCGCCGGTAAGGTGAAGGAAGCAGCGCGCGACGCGCTCAAGCACTGAGCTGCGGCTCCGCTCGCCCAGAAGGCCGCCCACCGGGCGGCCTTTTGCATTAGGCTCCGAGCATTCAGCACGGAGTCGCGGGCATGATCGGCAGCATTCTGACGGGCGTCATCGCCCTCATTCACATCTACATCCTGATCCTCGAAATTTTCCTCTGGGACAAGCCGCAGGGGATCAAGGCGTTCGGCACGACGCCGGCCTTTGCGGCCGAGTCGAAGACGCTCGCGGCCAACCAGGGACTCTATAACGGATTCCTCGCGGCGGGGCTGATCTGGGGCATCTGGCTGGGCGAGGCCGGCGATCCGATCAAGATCTTCTTCCTGCTGTGCGTTGCGGTGGCAGGTGTGTTCGGGGCTGTCACCGTCGGCCGCAAGATCTTGTTCATACAGACAATTCCCGCTGTTGTGGCGCTAGTTGCCGTGTGGCTCGCCTGAGCTTTTGCACAAGCAGGTGGATACTCGGTTGGGCAAAAATTGCTCACGTGAGGCGAACTGGCTAACCTTGCTCCTGCGGACGGATCTGAGGGGCCATAGACAGTGAGCTATCTGGAGTTGAAGCGGAGGCCACGCCTCCGACCGAGGGCAGTGCCGCCCTATTTCCGGCACATGGTGGAGGTCCTATGACCTCGAGCAAGACAGTGTCAGTCGCGTGGGCGGACGAGGCGCCGGAAGCGGCCCGGGAGCCTCCGCAAACTGGGGCGCGATCCACGGTGAAGCAGGTGGTGTTCCTGGTCGATTTCGGCATGGTCAGCCACGGGCTGGCCCCGCTGTTCGTCGACGGCCACGCCACCGAGATCGGCTTCTGGGGGTTCTCCAACGACATCATCCGCCGACTGACGCGGCTCAACGAACTCTACGACCGGCAGGTCAACTGGGACAACCCGAACGACCCGACCTGGCGGATATCCGAGCGCGACCGCAACGAGTTCAATGCGCTGCTGCCGTTCCTCGTCTCGGAAATCCAGATCGCGCTCGGCGACAAGTGGGAAATCGTGCTGGAGAGCGAGCCGATCTAGCGTGATGGGCCTGTGTGAGATCGACCCATCCTGCGTCCGTACCGCATGACGTAGAGTGTGGGGCTGGGATTTTGCGCTCACTCAAAGCTGTAATGCAGTCGCACGCAGCCGGTGCCCAACATGTTGGATGACAGAAGCTTCAGGCGCTTTTCGAAGCCGGTGGCCGGAAAGAGCGGGAAGCCGCCGCCGAGCAGTTGCGAGATGACGTAGATCTCGATCTCGTCGAGTGCGCCGCGTTCCATGAACGCCATCTGCAACTGGCCGCCGCCGAGCATCCAGACGTCGCCGTCGTCGAGCGCGCGCAGTTCGGCGACCAGGGTGTCGATGTCGGTGCGGGTTTCGAGTGCGCCGATCGGCGAGGGCAGGGGGCGCGAGGTGACGACAATGACGCGCTGCTCGCCATAGGGCCACGGGATGTTCTCACGCACCAGCCAGTCATAGGTACCGCGGCCCATCACTACGGTACGAATGCGCTTGATAAACAGGTTGTAGTCGAACTCGCCCAGCTGCATATCGGTGCGCTGGGTGAGCCAGGTGAGGGACTCGCCGGGGTCGGCGATGAAGCCGTCGAGGCTCGAAGCGATGTATCCGACGATGCGGGCCATGACGAATCTCCTTGTTGGCGCTGGTGTAAGCCATTTATAAACGAACATTCGTTTATATTGGAAGCCATGTCCAGACCCCGCAAGATTTCAGACGAGGACGTTGTTGAGGCGGTGGCGGGGCTGGTGTCGCGCGAGGGCCCGGCTGGCCTGACCTTCGCCTCGGCTTCGGCTGCCACGGGCCTGTCGCCGGCGACACTGGTGCAGCGTTATGGCAACCGCGAGGCGCTGTTGCGAGCGGCTTTGCTGTGGATGTGGGATCAGCTCGATCTCAGCGTTGCCGGCGCCGATGCGAGCCATCCGGTCAGCGCGGAAGGGGCGATCGCGCTGCTGGTCCGGTTGTCGGCGGGGTATGGCGCCGGCGACGAGGCGGCGCAGGGCCTGCTGCTGCTGCGCGAGGATTTTCGCGATCCGGTGCTGCGGGCCCGCGGCGTGGCGTGGAACCAGGCGATGACCCGCGCGCTCGGCCGGCGGCTCAGCCAGGATCCGGTGCGGCAGGAACTGCTGGGCCGGCTGATGGCCAGCCAGTGGCAGGGTGCGGTGCTGTGGTGGGGGTTTTCGCGCGAGGGGACGCTGCGCGGCTTCCTCAGGCGCGAGATGCGCGAATGGCTGACGGTAACGGGCATTTCGTAGTTTTCGGGTTCATTCCGGCGCGAACCACCACTACATTCTCCGCATGCACTATCGCATGCTCGACACCGCTTTAGGCCCTATGGCGATCGGCTGGACCGATGCCGGGATTTCGCGCGTGCTGCTGCCCGGCGATACCCCTGAGGAAATGCGGGCGCGGCTCGAGAAGGCTGGAGGCGTCGAAGACGCCGGTGGCCAGGCGGAGGTCGCTGCGCGGATCCTCGCCTATGCCGAGGGGGCGAACGATAATTTCGCCGATGTCGCGCTCGACCTGTCGCGGGCGCCTGAGGTCAACCGTCGCATTTACGAGCACATCCGCGAACTCGCCTGGGGCGAGACCACCACCTATGGCGCCATCGCCCGCTGGCTCGGCAATGTGGCGCTGTCGCGGGCGGTGGGCGCCGCGATGGGCGCCAACCCGATCCCGCTGATCGTGCCGTGCCACCGGGTGCTGGCCGCCGACGGCCGCACCGGCGGCTTCTCCTCGCCGGGCGGCGTCAGGGCCAAGATGGAAATGCTGGCGCTGGAAAGAGCCGCTTCGCCGACCGGGCAGTTTTCGTTCGGGTTCTAGGCACCGCAGGCTTGGCGCTCCGGTACGACGCCATCGAAGAGCTCGGCGATCGTCGCGGGGATGCCACCGCCCATGAAGGTCGCGAAGTCAGTAGCGGAGACGAGGCCGTCGCGGCCCAGCCGTTGCAGCGCGGCGGCAATCCGCGCGTGGTAGACCTGCATGAACGCGAAGGTTCCGTCCTTCTCGATCTCGTAGACGCCGGAACCGGCTTCGATTTCCCCGCCGAACATCTCGCCAAGCACGGCCATTGGCGCGCCTTGCACGCCCATGCCAAGCCGGATCATGTCGACGCGCGCGAGGTAGTCGTTGATCATCGCGACCAGGGCCGCCTTCTGCCTGGGGTCGCAGAAGCGCATGCTCTTGGTGGCGATGCGGCACTCGATCATCGTGGCCATCGGCCCGAAGCCGTCGGTCACAGCACGGTTGGCGAGGACGGCGTCCGCCGGCATCTCGTCGTCGCTTACCGCACGCGCCTTGGCGCGGCAGCGCGCGGTATCCTCATCAGTCCAGGTCAGTGCTGTGTCGGCGGAGGCGACGAACTGGGCCGGTGGCGCCGCAGGTGGTTGTGGCGCGTGGGGGCTGAACCATGCCACGTAGCCGAAATAGGCCAGGCTGCCGACGGCGACGACGGCCAGCACGGTGACTGCGAGATCGACGATGCCGAGCCGCCTGCCCTGGACGGCTGACGGTTTCGCCGTGCTTCGCACATCGCGTACCAGATCGCGCCCCGACATGTCCGCCTCGCAGCATAGCTCGTCGGCACGATGCTAGCGTAGAGCCGTGAAGGCAGCCTTTCGTAATTGGCGAGGAATGCAAGGATGGCGGCAACCTGCCGGCTACTGTCCGCGCTTGAAGACCTTCAGGTGCCCCAGCTGCTTCACCACCTTGCCGGCGACGGTTTCGATCGGATCCTCAACCGAGACGGCCAGCACGTTCTCGTCGGGGTCCGGCCGCTCCAGCGTCGCGAACTGGCTGTCGAGCAGCTTTGGGCTCATGAACTCGTGGTTGCGGGCCTCGATGCGTTTGCGGATCGTATCGATGTCGCCGTCGAGGAAGACGAAGAGGATCGGCTCGCCCGCCTTCTCGGTGAGGAAATCGCGATAGGCGCGCTTCAGCGCAGAGCAGGCGCCGACCGCGACGCCCTTCTGCTCGGCCGCTTCATGCAGCGCGCCGGCCAGCGTCTCCAGCCAGGGCCAGCGGTCTTCGTCGGTGAGCGGGATGCCGTTACGCATCTTCTCCTTGTTGGCAGGCGGGTGGTAACCGTCGCCATCGAGGAACGGGGCGTGCAGCCGCCGCGCTATGGCCGCGCCGGTCGCCGACTTGCCCGACGACGACACCCCCATGGCGATGATGATGCGGGCGTTCTCAAACGGTGGCAGTGAAGGCGCCGTCGACATAAAGAATGTGTCCGTTGACGAAGGTGGAAGCCTCGGAGGCGAGGAAGATGGCGGCGCCGCCCAGTTCGGCCGGCTCGCCCCAGCGACCCATCGGCGTGCGCTTTTCGACCCAGGAGTTGAATTCCTGGTTCTTCAGCAGCGCCTCATTGAGCTCGGTGCGGATGTAGCCGGGAGCGATGCCGTTTACGTTGAGGCCGTGCTTGGACCAATCGACCGCCATGCCGCGGGTCAGGTTGGCGATCGCCGCCTTGCTCGCCGCGTAGGGGGCTATCGAGGGGCGGGCGAGGTTGCTCATCACCGAGCAGATGTTGATGATCTTGCCGCTCTTGCGCGCGATCATGCCGCGCGCCACGGCCCGGCCGACGATGAAGGCCGAAGTCAGGTTGGTGTCGATGACCTGCTTGAATTTTTCGAGCGGCCATTCCTCGAGCGGCGCACGGTGCTGCATGCCGGCATTGTTGACGAGGATGTCGATGGGGCCGATTTCGGTCTCGGCGTGAGCGATGGCGTCCTCGACGCTGTCCTCGCTGGTGACGTCGAAGGCCAGCGCCTTGACGTTCAGCGCGCCGTCGTCAGCGAGACGCGACGCGGCATCACCGAGGGCTGCCGGGTCGCGGCCGTTGAGGATCACCTCGGCGCCGGCGCCGGCGAGCGCGGCAGCGATGCCGAAGCCGATGCCGCGGCTCGAACCAGTGACCAGAGCGCGCTTGCCGCTCAGATTGAATAGAGAAATCGAGTCCAAAGTCAGTGCCCCTCCCAGGCTCAGGCGGCGCGAGACTAGTAGATGACGCGCGGCTTGGTAAGACCAAGAGACCTTCGTGGTGAGGAACGTGCACAGGGCAGGTGGGTCAGGGCTCCGATGGGGTGGCATTCGGGCGTCGCCCGTGCCAAAAAGCCGCGCAAAGAAATCCTAATGACTCCCAATGGAGATAATGATGGCGTCTGCCGATATCGGCCTGATCGGGCTCGCAGTAATGGGCTCCAATCTGGCGCTCAACATCGCCGAGAACGGCTACACCATCGCGGTCCACAACCGCACTGCCTCGAAGATCGATGATTTCGTCGCGATGGCGAAAGAGCAGGGGCTCGATCAGAAGGTCGTGCCGGAAGCCGACCTGGTGCAGTTCATCCAGTCGGTGAAGCGGCCGCGCTCCATCATCATCATGGTCAAGGCCGGCAAGCCGGTCGACGAGATGATCGAGCAGCTGCTGCCGCATCTCGAAGCGGGCGATGCTATTCTCGAGTGCGGCAACTCGCTCTACACCGACAGCCAGCGGCGCTACGAGTATCTGAAATCCAAGAATATCGGCTTTCTCGGCATCGGCGTCTCCGGTGGCGAGGAGGGCGCGCGCCATGGCCCGTCGATCATGGTCGGCGGTCCCGAGCAGCAGTGGAAGAACGCCCAGCCGATCCTCGAGGCGATCTCGGCCAAGTTCAACGGCGAGCCGTGCTGCGCCTATCTCGGCGAGGGCGGAGCGGGCCACTTCGTCAAGATGATCCACAACGGCATCGAGTATGGCGACATGCAGATGATCGCCGAAACCTATGGCGTAATGCGTGACGGGCTGGGGATGAACCCGGCTGCCGCGTCAAAGGTGTTCAAGGACTGGAACCAGGGGCCGCTGAACTCCTACCTGATCGAGATCACCGGTTACGTGCTCGAGGCGATCGAGCCCAAGACCGGCAAGCCCCTGGTCGAGCTGATCCTCGACAAGGCGGGCCAGAAGGGCACCGGCACCTGGACCGCCATCGCGGCGCAGCAGCTGGCCGTGCCGGCCACCGCCATCGAGGGCGCCGTGGCGGCGCGCTCGATCTCGTCGCGCAAGGATGAGCGCGTCGCGGCCGAGGCGGTGTACGGCAAGCCGTCTGCCGGCAAGGCCGATGTATCGCTGGCCGAGCTCGAAAAGGCGCTGCTGGCAGGCAAGATCGTCTCCTATGCGCAGGGCTTTGCCGTGCTGTCGAAGGCCTCGGAGGAGTTCGGCTGGAACCTGCCGCTCGCCACTATTGCCAAGATCTGGCGCGCCGGCTGCATCATCCGCTCTCGCTTCCTCGACCAGATGTCGGCGGCTTACGCCAAGGGCGGCGCCACCAACCTGCTGATGGTGCCCGACTTCGTCACCATCATGCAGGACGCGCATAAGTCGTTGCGCAAGATCGTCGCGGCAGGCGCCATCGGCGAATTCCCGCTGATCTGCCTCAGCGCCTCGCTGGCCTATTTCGACAGCTACCGCCAAGCCCAGGGCACGGCGAACCTGACACAGGGGCAGCGCGATTTCTTCGGCGCGCACGGCTTCATCCTCACTGATCGCGAAGGCGAGCAGCACGGCAAGTGGCCATCGACGCTGGGGAAGTAAGCACCACCCACCGCACCAAAGAGAAATCCCCGCGAAAGCGGGGATTCTCGTTTGTGCTACTGACCGGCGGGACGTTCGATCGGATCGCCGTTCTCGTCGTGCGGCGGGGTCTGTTGCTGGCCGGGCTGGGCCATCTCGTGGATGTGCTCTTTCTTGGCCACGCGCGGGCGGTGCATCAGGTCGAAGCGGCGCACGGTGTAGATGAACAGCAGTGCTGCAACGATCACCAGGATGCCGGCGCCAAGGAACGGTGCGCCCGGGAAATAGCCCGGCGTGCCGGGTTGGCCTTGCGTGAAGTGGCTGAACAGCTGCGTTGCCAGCAGGGGTCCGAGAATCGAGGCCAGCGAGTTGGTGGCGTTGATGGCGCCCTGCAACTCGCCCTGCGCATCGTCAGGCACCTGGCGCGACATCAGCGAGTTGATCGCCGGCCCCGCGACACCGGCGAGCGAGCCGAAGATCAGGAAGAAGTAGAGCGGGATTTCGGAGTGGATAGAAGCCGTGCCGATGAAGGCGATCGCGGCCGCCAGCATGCCGAGCAGCACGGTGGACCACTCGCCGATGCGCTTGGTCAAGAGGCCGACCAGCAGGGCTTGGCTCGCGGCGAAGCCCAGGCCGAAACATCCCAATGCGACGCCGATCTGGGCGGAAGAGAAGTTCAGCACTTCGATGGTGAAGAAGTTCCACACCGACGGGAAAGACTGGCTGGCAAGCACGAACATGCCCAGCGAACCCATAAGCCAGAGCACCACGGGGTTCTTGCTCAAGCTCCACAGCACGCCGAACGGGTTGGCGCGGCGGATATCGAACTTGCGGCGCTTGTCCTTGGCGAGGCTCTCGGGGAGCACGAAGAAGCCGAACAGCAGGTTGGCTCCGGCGAGAACAGCCGCTGCGTAGAACGGCCAGCGCGGTCCCAGTTCGCCAAGCAGGCCGCCGATAACCGGGCCGAAAATGAAGCCGAGGCCAAAGGCGGCGCCGATCAGCCCGAAGCGGTGGGCGCGCTTCTCGCGCGGAGTGATGTCGGCGATGTAGGCGGTTGCCGTCGCCACCGAGGCGCCGGAGATGCCGGCGATGGTGTGGCCGATGAAGATCAGCACCATCGAGTTGGCAAAGCCCATGATGGTGTAGTCGATGGTCAGCCCCGCCAGTGCGATCAGGATGATCGGGCGGCGGCCGAAGCGGTCTGAGAGGTTGCCGAGCGCAGGACCGAACAGGAACTGCATCAGCGAATAGGCGAAAACCAGATAGCCGCCGATCACCGCGGCCTGTGCAACGCTGCCGCCCGAGAGCTGGCCGATCAGTTGCGGCAGCACCGGCAGGATGATGCCGTAGCCCAGCATATCCAGGAAGATGGTGATGAGCACGCAGGCGAGCGTGAGATTGGATTGCGGAGAAACAGGCATGCGGGGCGACTATTCCCAATTTGGAGCGGCAGTTGACACATCGCCTTCGACGAAGGCAAGCGCCAAGGGGTTAGTGGACATCCTGCCGCGGCGGGCGCGGCGCCGAGGGCAACCCCTCGGGATCGGGCGCGGCGTCGTAGCCGTAGAGCCAGCCGAGGCGCTTCAGATGCCCCCGTGGGCCCTGCAGTTTCACTACGGCGTTACGGGCGAGCGTGAACGGCCACTCCAGATGGAAGGCGAAGCCGTTGGAGGTTGAGAGTTTTCGCACCCGCTCGACGCGCGGCTGGCGCAGCGCAGCGTAGCGGCGGAGCGCCGACTCGGCGTCGGCTTCGGTCATCAGCAGCGGCGCGAGGATGGCGGCATCCTCGATGGCCATGGCGGCGCCCTGGGCCTGGAACGGCAGCATGGCGTGTGCGGCATCGCCGATGAGGCCGACACCGCCTTCCGACCAGGTCGGCGTGGTGACGGTGGAGACCGGCCAATAACCCCACTCATCGCCGGCGGCTTCGCGGATAGCGGCGAACTGCCGGCTCTTCAGCGCCGCCCAGGGCAGGTCCGGCGCGCGTGGCGGCTCGGCGCCAAAAGTGCGTGCGGCCTTGGATTTGGCGAACAGCGCGACGTTGACCTGGTGACGGTGCGGTAACGGGTAGGTTACGGCATGATAGCCCGGACCCCAGAGCAGGCTCGTGCGGTCCGGCGCCAGAACGCCGTCGAGCGCCGACTGACCGAGCGTGATGCGCCAGGCGACCATGCCGGAATACGTGGCCTCGGGGCCCATCAGCACGCCCATACGGGTACGCGAGTTGACACCGTCGGCGCCGATGAAGGCGAAAGCCCGGGCTGAGCGCGACTTGCCGTCGGCCTCATCAACCGTGACGGAGACGCCGCGCGAATGGCTCACCACATCGTAGGCCCGTACGCCAAACAGCAGGTCGATATTGGCGAAGCGCTTGCACGCCCGGTACAGCACTTCGGCGAGATCGGCGCGGTGCATCACGGCATACGGCACACCGAAGCGCTGCTCCATCACCTGGCCGAGTTCCAGCGTCAGCAGCGGATGGTTCGCGCCATAGGGACAGACGTCGATCCCCTCGGGCTCGAACGCCTTCGCGGCCAGCGCCTTGTCGAGGCCCAGCCGATTGAGGATCTTGCGCGCATTGGGGCTGACCTGCAGGCCGGCGCCGACTTCCTGCACCTTAGCGTTGCGCTCGAGCACCACGACGGTCGCGCCGAACTTGGCCAGCGCCAACGCCAGCGTCATGCCGGCAATGCCGGCGCCCGCGATGTAGACGGTACGTCCGTTGCCGGACATCGGGGAAATCAGGCGGCTTCGGAGTGATACACCGCGGAGAGCGGCTCGGAGGTGCCGGGCGCCAGCTGCGGGTTGAACACGTAGAGCGTCGAGCAGTACGAGCAGACCGTCTCGTTGTCCTTGCCCATGTCGATATAGATGTGCGGGTGATCGAACGGGGGCAGGGCGCCGACACACATGAACTCCTTGGAGCCGACCTCGATGCGCGGCAGACCCTGGGTATTGTGGAAGTGCGGGGTGCTCTCGTGCGCCATCGGGTGGTCCTCGGGTTCGAATTCGGCCGGAACATAGCGGGGGGAGGGCGGGAAGCCAAGCGTCGCGGTGTGCGTGTTGGACGCTCTGGTGCGGGAAGAGCACCCCCACCCCTGTCCCCTCCCCGCAAGAGGGAGGGAGACGCTCACATGGATGAGCTTGGACAAGCCGCTAGTGCTTGCTAAACCAGCGCCCCAATCGAAAGGCCGTTCCCTTGTCCCAGTTCAGCTCCGCCGGAATCTCCATCGCCTATGAAGTGCATGGTGAGGGCAAGCCGATCCTCCTGATCCACGGCTTTGGCTCGTCGGGGAAGGTCAACTGGATCGACACCGGCTGGGTGGAGACACTGGTGGGGGCCGGCTACCAGCCGATCACCTTCGATAATCGCGGCCACGGCGCCTCCCGAAAACTCTACGACGCGCAGCTCTACTTCGCCCATGAGATGGCAAGGGACGCCAAGCGCCTGCTGGACCACCTCGGCATCGTGAGGGCGCCGATCATGGGCTACTCGATGGGCGCCCGCATTGCCGCCTATCTGATGCTGCAAGAGCCTGATGCGGTCAGCTGCGCCGTATGGGGCGGCATGGGGCTCAACCTGATCTCCGGGCTCGAGGACAGCGAGGAGATCATCTCGGCGTTGACCGCCGAGTCGCTCGACCAGGTGACCGGGCGCACCGGCCGGCAGTTCCGCATCTTTGCCGATCACAACAAGGCCGACCGCGCGGCACTCGCGGCCTGTATGGTCAACTCGCGCGAACCGATGCGCGAGGCCGATGTCCGGCGTATCAGCCAGCCGGTGCTGGTCGCGGTCGGCAGCGACGACGACATGGCCGGGTCGGCTGCGGGGCTCGCGGCGCTGCTGCCGCAGGGCGAAGCCTTCACCATCGAGCGGCGCGATCACATGCGCGCGACGGGCGATAAGCAGTTCAAGGCGGCGGCACTGGAATTCCTCGCGCGGCACGCCCAGGAGTAACCATTCAGCGCGAGTTCAGCGGCCGCGAACCAATCTGTGCGCTATGGGTTGGTATCGGAGCACGTTTTGGCTTATATCGGCATCCGCCGATGGAGAGCGTTATGAGCACGAATTTAAGAACGGCCAATGTCACGGCCATGGACCCGGTGTGGGACGCAGTGGTTTCGGGCGCCCGCCAGGTGGTTGCTACTGAACCCTCGCTCACCAACCTGCTCTATTCCAACGTGCTCAACCACGACGGCTTCGAGGATGCGCTGGCCCACCGGCTGGCAGAGCGGCTCGACCATCCCGACGTTTCCGCCGACCTCATCCGCCAAGCGTTCCGCGAGGCGCTCGAGGCGCGCCCGGAGATCGGGCTCGAGGCGCGCGCCGATCTCGCGGCAACGCTGGAGCGCGATCCGGCACTGCACAAGGCGGTCGATTGCTTTCTCTATTTCAAGGGTTTTCACGCCATCCAGACGCACCGCTTCGCGCATGCGCTGTGGCTGATGGGCCGCAAGGATTTCGCGCTCTACCTGCAGAGCCGCTCGAGCGCGGTGTTCCAGGTCGACATCAATCCGGCGGCGCGCATCGGCAAGGGCATCATGCTCGACCACGCCACCGGCTTCGTGGTCGGCGAGACCGCCACGATCGGTGACAATGTCTCGATCCTGCAGGGCGTGACGCTGGGCGGTACGGGCAAGTCCGAGGAAGATCGCCACCCCAAGATCGGCAATGGCGTACTGATCGGCGCCCACGCTGTGGTGCTGGGCAATATCCGGGTGGGCGACTGCGCGCGCATCGGCGCGGGCTCCGTGGTGGTCAAGGAAGTCCCGCCGAGGGTGACCGTCGCCGGCGTTCCGGCGCGGATCATTGGCGAGGCGGGCACGCCGCATCCGGCGTCAGTGATGGACCAGTTGGCAGTGGTGCAGGACCTCACCGGCTGATTCTGCCGCGAACCGGCGGGCCCGCCGCCCGCATTTTGCGCCCTTCATCGCGGAAAAATGCATGGCGCGGGATTGCCCGCCGGGGCGCAATGCCTATTGTGGCGATCCCAAATCGACCCTCGCGAATGCCCTTGAAGGAGCCGCCGTGAACCATCCTGAAATCATCAAGCTCCAGAAGTTTCTGCAGCAGAAGTTCGGCAACCGGAACATCGATGTCCGCCCGCGCAACAAGCAGAACGACAGCGTGGAAGTGTATCTGGGCGAGGAATTCCTCGGCCTGATCTATGTCGACGACGAGGACGGTGACCGATCCTACAATTTCCAGATGGCTATTCTGGACGTCGACCTGGACGAGATCCACTAAGCACCGTCTGTCGGGAGCGCGGCCTGATCGGTCGCGCTTTCGAACGGGAAAAGTCCGCGACTTTTGCTGAAGGCGCTCTAGAGCGCGCCGATCTGCCCCAACCTGGCGGTGAGTTCCGCATCGAAATCACGCCAGTGCTGCAGCGCGGGTTCCGGGAAGGCGTAGACCGCCGCGACGCCCGGCCCGAGATAGACTGTCCTCAGGCACTGGCCTGTCGCCGCCGAGGCAATCGGCTTCGAACATTTGGCGACGAACGGCTCGGCCGACAGTGGGTCGTACCAGACCACTTCATCTGCATAACCACCGTCCGCCCGTAGCGGCTTGCCCACGAGGCCTGGTGGGCCGGCCAACTGCTCGGGCAGGAACTGGTGCAGGTACACGCCATCGAGCAGGGCTGCGCTCGGTCGTGCGCGACTGCGCGGCAACAGCGTCACGTCCACCGGCTCGCTATGTCCGTCGACACCGAATGGCAGCTCGAAGCGCAGGTCGATCTGCTTGGCAAAACCCTCGATGCGCTGCTCCTCGTAGCGAAACCAGGACAGCGGGATTTCGAGATCGCGGCCGCCGAGCGTCCGGGTGAGGGTGGTTTCGGTATCGAGCCGGTGCGCCTGAGTTCGAGCCCCGCGCCCGGCGGCGTCGATCAGGTAGGCAACGCCGATTCCGACGAGGCTCAGCAGCACGGCAATGGCGGCGAGATTGAAGCCGATCGGGTGGTGATGGGGTCTGTGGACCTGAGCCTCGCCGGCCATCGCTGCAAATTAACCAGTGTTGTGTGCGTCAGGTGACATCCCAATGGGCGCCGGATATGCTTAACAAAGAGTTAAGACGATCATTCAGAGGGCGCGTGAATGCTCAGGGAATTGCTGCTGGCCGGCCTGATCATGGCGGTCGGGCTCGCCATCGCCGGTGCCGGCACCTACCTCTATCAGTGGCTGGCGAAGACTCAGGCCGAGTTGCGCTATGACGGCAAGACCTTTGCCCACGGCCTCGGCCACCTGGCAATGAGTTTCGTCTGCGGTCCGTTCATCATGCTGCAGCTGGGCTGGCAGCACGATCGCAACGGTACGCTGTCGATCAGTTCAGCGCTGATCGCAGCATTCGTCGGCTTCGGCTGGGCCTTCATCACCGGGCTGATGTTCGTCGGCACCTATTTCGCCATCACCAGCTGACGGCGTAGGCCTTACTTCGACGCAACGAAGGTGGTGCGGGGATCGACCAGGTCGACCCACTGGCCGGCGTCGGCCTGCGACTGGCGCTTGAGGTAGGTGTAGGGCGTTTCGTTCCAGACGAGGATGCGGCCATCCTGGTTGTCGAGCACGAGGTCGCCGCGGTCGGTGCGGACCATCAGCACGGCATGGCCGGTACCCTTGGCCTCGCGAACCACCGTGACCAGCAGCGTCGACGGGTTCCAGCCCGCGGAGATCAGCGCCTTGCGCTTGGCCAGCGCAAAATCCTCGCAGTCGCCATAGCCGTCATCGGGATAGGCCCAGTACTCGGCGACCTGATAGTAGTCCTCGTCGGTGATGGCGGTGATCGCCGAGTTGACGACGTTGTTGACCTGGACGAGTTCGGCCCAGCGCGCTTCGGTCAGCACCATGGCGCCAACGGCGTTCGGGTTGGCCTTGCATTCACTGCGATGCGACTTGCAGAACTCGGAGGCGCCCACCGGGATGCTAGTGATGCCGCCGGCCGGAGCGTAGGCGGGGTTGGTGAAATCGACCTGGTCGGCGTGTGCCGGCATGGCGAGAACGAATGCCGCCATCCCGATTGCGACTGCCGCTGCGATGAACCCTTTGAACTTCGACATCGTGGTTGCCCCCTGACGGAAGCCACGATGCCGGGGCCGAATTGCCCCGAACGAAAAACTGCAAGCTAGTTTTTATGCGAATTCGAACGGTCCTGGTGAGGACTCGTTAGGCATGGCGGGGTGGATAGAAATCAGGGGCGGCCAGAGCGCTCGCAACGAAGCGACGAAAGGCTCTAGTTGACCCGGAGGTTCTGCTGCACGACGGTCAGCATTTCCTGGGCAGAGACGAACTCGACCGCGACGCCGTCGCCGAAATGACGAACCACGCGGGCGCGCATGCGGCCGAGGGTCACCGGGGTGCCCATGGCCGGGCGGACGGCGAGTTCGATCGCGGCGCCCGACAGCGAGATGTCGATGATCTTGCAGTTGTAGCGGCGGCCATCGTCGAGCACGACAGTGGAGTGCCGGTTGTCGGGCACGACGCGCTCGTGCCGGCGGTCTTCCGGCAGGTTGAGCAGATCCTTGTTGGCGAGCCACGTGAGTTGTGCCGCCATCTTGTCGCGCTTGCGCGAGGTCGCGACGATATCCATCTTGAAGCCGCCATCGATGACATCGGTGATGTCCCCCTCGATGCGGCCGAGATGATCGATGTAAGCGATGACGCGTTCGCCGGCGATCCCCGAGATCGGCGCGATCACCACGGCGTCACCCGGCGACATTTCGAGCACTTGGCAGGGGAACTCGCGGCGATCGGTAAGCATGTAGCGGCCGAGCAGCGAAACCCTGACGCGCTGAAAGCGCGGCAGTTGCGCATACGAGCGGGCAGGTCGCGCGGAGCGTGCGTTGTCGGTGAGCATCAGAGGAGACCTGCCGGGGCCAAGCGATTGATTGGCCTACACTAGTCCGCTCTTGGTTAATCGAAGGTAAGGCTTGCGGCGCACAATGCGCCAAATCGGCGATTTTTAGAGCCGCATTGCGTTTCCTTGAACCGCACTGCTGCTCCGAGCCCTTGTTTGTCGCGAGATCGAAGCGGAAAAGTCTGCAACTTTTCCTGATCTCGCTTCAGCGCCGACCGCCATCAATCACTGCAAGATGAGCGTAGCGGCGAGCGGTACGGCCGAACACGGTGGCGCTCATCGGGGCAGGGACGGGCGATCCGGCGCTGGCGAAGACCAGGTCCTCGGCCGGCACGGAAGCCGCCACATCGCTCGCCATATCGGCCAGCGACACGTCGTCCGGCCAGATCAGGCGCAGGCCGGTGATGCGCTGCTCCATGATCGGCTGCACGCCGAACCAATAGGGTTCGTCGATCGAGGTCATGGCGCCGAGCAGGCGCGTCTGGGTGCTGCCATTGTGACGCAGCGGCAGCAGGATGGTCTCGACCGACAGGCGGGTGTGCACCGCCGTCGTGCCCTGGAACGTGACGAGGGCAACCGCATGATCCTCGGTGACGGCGCGGACCAGGGTGTCGATGGCGTCGCGGTCGCGTTCGTGCCACAGACGCGTGAAGGAGCGGCCTTTCAGCTCGCGGGCATAGGCCGAGCAGAGATGCGAGCCGGCAAGGCGGAAATCGAACTCGTTGGAATCGTTGAGCTCGAGGATAAAGGTATTGGCGAGGGCGGAACGGATTCGGGTCGGGTCGATATCGCGCCGATCCGGAGCACTGCGAGAACCGCGGAGCGCATTCCAATAGTCGAACAGCGCCTTGGTGCTGGCCTTTTGCATAGTCTTTTTGCCTTGTTCCCAAACCCCGAGCATCGCATCCCGGAGAAGGGGCGACCGCCGCAGCACCAAGAGTGACAAATGCCTGAGCGGAAATCGCCCTTAAACAATTGTTAGGGTTAACGCGGCGGACCCCGTGTGGATAAGTCGGGGGATTGGGCTACAAAGCCCGGAAAACCGGGAGTTTTCATGTCTGACGAGCGAAATCACCAACAAAATCAGGCGTCTGACGGACGCCAGCCGGCCATTCTGCTGCCCGGGGTAGTGACCGCGCTGCTGGGCCTGATGTTGGCCGTGCACCTCGCCAGAGCCTTCGTTCTTAACGAACAAGGTGTCCTGCAACTGATCACCTGGTTCGCCTTCATTCCCGCTCGCGGCATGCCCGGAGCCGAGATCGACGGAGGGTGGATACCGCTGCTCTGGACACCGTTCACACATGCCTTTTTGCATGCGGGATGGGACCACCTTTTAATCAATTGCGCCTGGTTGGCCATTTTCGGCACCCCGGTGGCCCGCCGTTACAGCCCCCGAGCCACGGTGATTCTCTTCCTTGCGAGTGCCGCGGCTGGGGCTGCGGCGTTCGCGGCAACGACACTGCCGATGTTGCAGGTGCTGCTCGGCGCCTCCGGCGGCGTCGCGGGGCTCACCGGGGCCGCGTGCCGTTTCATCTTCCAGCCGGTGATCGTCGGGCGCGATCCCGAGACCGGTACCGAGCACGTGCTCGGGCGGCGGATGGCGAGCCTCGGTGAACTGATGCGCAACCAGCGTGCCGCCTTCTTCATTGTGGTGTGGCTGGTGCTCAACGCAGCGGTGCCGTTCCTGCCCATGCTGATCGGGCAATCGATCGGTATCGCCTGGCAGGCGCATCTGGGCGGCTTCCTCGCCGGCCTGTTCCTTACGCCGCTGTTCGAACGCCGCCCCGCCGCCCCTGAGGAGGAAAGCAAATGAGCGATATCATCGACCTCACCGCCCGCATCGTGACGCTGGAGACGACGATCGCCTTTCAGGACCAGGCGATCGAGGAGCTGAACTCGGCGCTCGCCGAGCACTTCAAGGAAATTGAGGCGCTGAAGCGAGAGCTGCACAATCTCGGCTCGCAGTTGCGCGACGTCGAGGCGCACCCGGCGCTGGCGCCAGCGGTCGAACCGCCGCCGCCGCACTACTGAGCTTTGTAGACCTCAGCCGGATCGAACAGCCGCGGCTCGCCGCTCTGGCGCAGCGTCGCGGCGTCCTCGACGATGCGGTAGAAGCAGCTTTTCCTGCCGGTGTGGCAGGCCGCGCCGCGCCCGGTCTGCTCGACCAGCAGCAGCACCACGTCCTGGTCGCAGTCGGTCCGCATCTCAACGAGCTTCTGGATTTCGCCCGAGCTTTCCCCCTTCTTCCAGAGCTTTTTCCGCGAGCGCGAATAGTAGTGCACCTCGCCGGTCTCGATGGTGAGCCGCAACGCCTCTGCGTTCATATGCGCCACCATCAGCACGCGATTGCTGCCGGCTTCCTGCGCCACGGCGGTGACGAGGCCGTGCGCGTCGAATTTCGGCGCGAACAGGGCGCCTTCCTCGAGGTCGGCGTGGCTGAGGGCAGTGGGGTCGGCAAAGGAGGTGTTCATGGCCGGGTTCTATCCCGCGCCCGTCTTGCGCTCAATCCTCGAGTGCGATCCAGATTTCGACCGTGCCGAGGCCGGTGTGCTCGTTGAAGTCGGGCCCATAATACTCGATGAAGCTCCACGGCCCGCGCTTCTTGCGGTAGCCGGAGGTCGGCAGCCACTGGGCAAAGATCGCTTCGATGGTCGAGCGGATGGTGGTGATGTGGCCGCGATGTGCGAGGCGGGCGTAGCGCTGGGCCGGCACGGTGACCAGCGTGAACTCGCGCGGTAGCTCGGCGGTCTCGCGCACCTCCATGGCAGCCATGTACTCGCACTCGCCGGTTTCGCTGAAATAGCGCCCGGAGAGGCCGTAATAGACGCCCGGGATTTCGCCGGGAACGTTGCCGACATAGGGGCCGAAGCGCTGCCACTGCCCCGGGATCCCGGCATCGGCGTTGGCGGCGTAGCGTGCCAGCAGCCCCGCGACGCGGATCGGGCCGCGGTCCTCGATGCGCGGGGCGCATAGGTCTACCGGCACGTCGGGATCGATGCGCAGCGGCTCGAGCAAAGGCAGATCGTCTAGCCGCCGGCGGCGTCGCACCTCTTCCGGCGTCAGGCCGGTCAACGTGCGGAAGGCACGGGTGAAGGCCTCGTGCGAGCCGTAACCGGCGTCGAGCGCGACGCCAAGGATATCGGGGGCGCCGCCGGCCAGCGCCTTTGCCGCCTCGGTGAGTCGGCGGCCGCGCAGATAGGCGGAGATCGAGTAGCCGGTGGCCTCGGGGAAGATGCGCGACAGGTGGTAGCGCGACACGCCCGCATGCACGGCCATTTCCTCGAGCGTCAGCGGCATGCCGAAGCGCGATTCGATGATCCAGAGGGTCTTGGCGACGGCGGACATGGGCTCACCCTATGCCCGCCCAGATATAGCAGACTTGATCGCGGTTGCGGTCAATCCCCGCGTTCGCGGGGACGGGCTTGCTGCCTGAAGATGCTAGCGCTTGCCGACCATGGCGAAGAAGCGATCCTGCTCGTTGCGGTCCTCGGCGAACACGCCGGTAAAACGCTGTGTGATGGTGAGTGCGCCGTGGGCCCGCACGCCGCGCATCGACATGCACATGTGTTCGGCTTCGATCATCACCGCGGCGCCGCGGGGGTTGAGGTGCTCGTTGATGGCGTCGATGATCTGCGCCGTCATGTTCTCCTGCACCTGCAGGCGACGGGCATAGACCTCGACCAGGCGGGCAAGCTTGGACAGCCCGACGACGCCGTCATGCGGCAGGTAGGCGATGTGCACCTTGCCGAAGAACGGCACCATGTGGTGCTCGCAGTGCGACGAGAACGGGATATCGCGCACCAGCACGACATCATCGTAGCCGCCGACTTCCTTGAAAGTGGTCTGCAGGACTTCCCCGGCATCCTGCTGGTAGCCGCCGAAAAACTCGCCATAGGCGCCGGTGACCCGGTGCGGCGTGTCGAGCAGGCCCTCGCGGGTGGGATCGTCGCCGGCCCAGGCGATCAGCGTGCGAACCGCCGCTTCCGCCTGTTCGCGGCTGGGACGGGTGACTTCAGGGACGAGCTTGACGTGCTGCGGCTTGGCGCTGGCGTCCATCTTTGTTTCCTCGGTCAATAGCAGGCGACAGACGCAATACGTCGCCCCACGGTTCCCGGTACGGTGTCAGTGACGATGGACGCCGCTGACTTGTTGCATCTCCATCACTATATAGGTTGGCAACGACAGCGGCCAAGAAACAGTTTCGCGAAAAAGATGGAACTCAGCGATCTTTATTCGGACCGGATCCTCGAACTCGCCGGCAATCAGCCAAGGCCAGGGCGGCTCGCCGATCCCGATGCCAGCGCCCGCAAGGTGAGCCGGGTCTGCGGCTCGACCATCGAAGTGGATATCAAGGTCGCCGACGGAGTGATCACCGGCTACGGCCATGACATCCAGGCCTGTGCGCTCGGACAGACCTCGGCCGCCGTGGTGGCGACCCATGTGGTGGGCACGCCGGTCGGCGAGTTCCGAAGGGTGCGCGATGAGATGACCGCCATGCTCAAGGCCGATGGCCCGCCGCCATCCGGCGAGAAATGGGCCGATCTCAGATATCTCGAGCCGGTACGCGAGTACCGCCCGCGCCACACCTCGACGCTCCTGGTGTTCGACGCGGTGTGCGAGGCGCTGGACAAGCTCGAGGCTCCGCAGGTCACGGCTGCGGGCTGATGCAGCGCATCGCGCAGGTGTTCTGGAGCGTCGTCGACTGGCCGTTCAAGCTCGTCTCGTACGTGCTGATCCAGGGCTATCGCTACTCGCTGTCGATGTTCATGGGCCGCACCTGCCGGCACGCTCCGAGTTGCTCGGAATTCACCCGCGACGCCATCTGGCGTCACGGCTTCTGGCCCGGCGGCTGGATGGGCCTGGCGCGGATCGTCCGGTGTCGGCCGGGCGGCACGCATGGCTACGATCCGGTGCCGGAGGCGGTACCATCCGACGCGCGTTGGTATGTGCCCTGGACGTACGGGCGCTGGAAATAGCGCAGCACGGATCGTTTTTCGTCGTCCGCCGTTGTTGCTGGTGAGCCGGAATGTTCTGGCTGGCTGGATACTTATCGGGAAGGAAGACGTGAGATGGCTTTCGACGGCGTGGGTTGGCTTGCCGCCATCATCATCGGCGGCATAGCGGGTTGGCTCGCTGGGCGGTTCATGAACAACAGCAGCGGCGTGGTGATGAACATCATCCTGGGCATCGTCGGCGCGATCGTCGCCAGCCTGGTGTTCGGGTTATTGGGCATCTCGTTCGGCGGCTGGTTCGGTTACCTGATTGCCGGCGTTATCGGCGCCTGCATCCTTATTGCCATCGGCAGAGCGGTATCGAGCCGGCGAACCTAGCGCTTCGCCGCCTCGGCCCTGTCGGACGGATTGCATCGCCCGGAGCCCGCGCGCTCCGGGCGAACTCGTGCGTCGGCTTGGCGTAGCCCCGCGACACATGCTAGACACCCCGCCTTGCCGGCACTTCCGCCGGCAATTTCCATTGGAGATGAAAATGATCAAGGTGACGTTCCCCGACGGTGCAGTACGCGACTATGCGCGTGGCACCACCGGGACCACCGTGGTCGAGGGCATCTCCCCCAGCCTCGCCAAGAAGACGGTCGCCATGAAGTGGAACGGGGTTCTCAGCGACCTGTCCGATCCGCTCGAAGAAGATGGCAAGATCGAGTTCGTGATGCGCGATAGCTCCGACGGGCTCGGGCTGATCCGCCATGACGCGGCGCACGTGCTTGCCGAGGCAGTGCAGGAGCTGTGGCCCGAGACGCAGGTCACCATCGGTCCGGTGATCGAGAACGGCTTCTACTACGACTTCAAGCGTGACACGCCGTTCAGCGAGGATGACTTCGCCACCATCGAAAAGAAGATGGCCGAGATCATCGCGCGCGGCGCCGCCTTCACCAAGGAGGTCTGGTCCCGCGACGAGGCCAAGCGCGTGTTCGCCGCCAAGGGCGAGAACTTCAAGGTCGAGCTGGTCGACGCCATTCCGGCCGACCAGATGATCAAGATCTACAAGCAGGGCCAGTGGTTCGACCTCTGCCGCGGCCCTCATATGCGCTCGACCAAGGACATCGGCACGGCGTTCAAGCTGACCAAGGTGGCCGGCGCCTACTGGCGTGGCGACAGCAACAATCCGGTGTTGAGCCGCATCTATGGGACGGCCTTCGCCAGCCAGAAGGAACTCGACGAGTACCTGCACATGATCGAGGAAGCCGAGAAGCGGGACCACCGCCGCATCGGCAAGGATCTCGACCTGTTCCATCTGCAGGAGGAAGCCCAGGGGTCGGTGTTCTGGCACCCCAAGGGCTATGTCCTCTACAACCAGATGGAGGCTTATATCCGCCGCCGGGTGAACGCCAACGGCTACAACGAGGTGAAAACCCCGCAGCTGATGTCGTCCAAGTTCTGGGAAGCCTCCGGCCACTGGGGCAAGTACCGCGAGAACATGTTCGTCGTGCCCGACGAGGTGCCCGGCACCGAGGAGACGGGTCCGGTGCTCTCGGGCAAGGCAGAACTGATGGCGCTCAAGCCGATGAACTGCCCGGCCCATATCCAGATCTTCAACCAGGGGATCAAGAGCTACCGCGACCTGCCGATCCGCATGGCCGAGTTCGGCTGCTGCCACCGTAACGAAGCGCACGGCGCGCTGCACGGGCTGCTGCGCGTGCGGCAGATGACGCAGGACGACGCCCACATCTTCTGCACCGAGGAGCAGATCCAGGCCGAGACCGAGCGTTTCGTGCACCTGTTGTACTCGGTGTACGAGCACATGGGTTTTGAGAACGTCGTCATCAAGCTCGCGACGCGGCCGGAAAAGTTCGGCGGCACCATCGAGCGCTGGGACGCGGCGGAGAAGGCGCTGGGCGATGCGCTCAAGGCCACCGGCTACGACTTCGTCATCGCCGAGGGCGAGGGCGCCTTCTATGCGCCCAAGCTCGAGTTCCACCTGAAGGACGCCATCGGGCGCTCCTGGCAGGTGGGGACGCTGCAGCTCGACTATGTGCTGCCGGAGCGACTCGGGGCGATGTATGTCGCCGAAGACGGAACCAAGAAGTACGCCGTGATGCTGCACCGCGCGATCCTCGGCTCGCTCGAGCGCTTCATCGGCATGATGATCGAGCACTATGCCGGCAAGATGCCGATGTGGCTGGCCCCCACCCAGGTGGTGGTCGCGACCATCGTCTCGGAAGCCGACGACTATGCCCAGAAACTGGTCGACCGGCTGAAGGCGGGCGGCATTCGGGCCGAGCTCGACGCACGCAACGAGAAGATCAACTACAAGGTGCGCGAGCACTCGGTGCAGAAAGTTCCGCTGATGTTCGTGGTCGGCAAGCGCGAGGCGGAGGAGGGAACCGTATCGGTTCGCCGCCTCGGCACCGAAGGCCAGAAGGTGATCGCTGCCACCGACGCGATCGTCGAGCTGATGGCGGAAGCCGTGCCACCGGACCTCAAGCAGCAGGCTGCATAGCATGACACGAAAGGGGCCGCAGCGATGCGGCCCCTTTCATCTGGGACGTCAGAGCTTGACCGGCACTTCATAGTCGCAGTTGTCGGCGACAAGGATCGTCTCGCCGGGCTTCAGCGTGGCCAGCATGCTCTCGATCACGTAGTTGCAGTCCTTTTCGGACTGGAACAGCGAGCCCTGGTCGAGCTGCTCGCAGTAGCCGCCCGGACGCTTGTAGACCTCGGGGGCATCGGGAGCGCAGAGCGGATTGGTGCTCGAGTCGGCAAGCACCGGAGTGGCAGCGGGGAATGCTGCCGAGGTAGCGAGCAGCAGGGCAACGGCAAGAATCTTCTTCAAGTTCTCTCTCCTGAACGGATTTGCCAGCGGACTGGCAGGAGGCGGGCAAGTCGTCCGCCGATGTGGAGAGGCTTAGTGAGACCGGCGTGAATTGAAGCCGAACCCGGCATTCAACTTCGGTTCAGAATCATAATACGACTTATGACTTTTTGACTGGACTCGAGACAAGCGAAAAGGGCCCTTCCAGACGGACGGGCCCTTGATCTTGTCGCGCTTTCGAACGGGAGAAATCTGCAACCGTTCCTGAAAGCGCTCTATGCGGCAGCGATCTGGATAGTGATCTTGCAGGCATCGCGGGCGGGCTGCGCCGGCGCGGTGCGGCAGAGCAGTCGGGCGGGTTCGTCGCCGACGCTGCGGTAGGCGAACCAGGCTTTGGCGGGGATACGGACGAACGATCCGGCGCCGACATAGCCGGCCGCGCCATTGACCATCAGTTCCAGCATGCCCTCCTGCACCACGAGCACCGTCTCGGCCGCGTCGTGTTGATGCGGGCCAATCTGTGCCTGCGGCGGCAGCGTGTGCGACTGCGCCTGATACTGGAAACCGGCACCGCAGGGATTGGCGACGTGAACGACGCGATCACCGGCGATGAAGAATGCATGCCTCGACATAGCGAGTCCCCCCAAGGGACATGTGTCCGAAACGTGCTGCCACTACTAAGATAGGGCAGATGAATGGCATTTGAATAGGCGGAAAGAAGAAGCGGCCGCTGAGCCGCTCCTCCAGAGTGTTCAGGCTGCCGCAAGCGGCAGCATCGGCGGCTCGTTGCAGTACTCGGCGATGAGCACTGGCTTGGCCGAAGCGCCGAGGACGAAGCTGGTCGGAACATATGGCGCGCAGCCGTCTTCAAGTTCGATCAACGACTTGTTCTGGGTGATAGTGTCGCAGTAGCCGCCCGGGCGCTTGTAGCCTTCCGGGGCGTCGGGACCACACAGCGGGCTCTTGCTGGCGTCGAAGGCGAACGACGGGGTGGCGACCGGGAAGGCAACAATGGATGCAGCCAGCAGAGCCAGCGCGAAAGTCTTCTGCATTCTATTCTCCTGTCAGACGAGCATTCCACCCAAGGGCGGAACGTGAAGCGGAGCATGTCGTCCGCTTCGATGGCCGGTCTGATAGGAGGCAGGCTTTGAACGGATTCCGAACCTGTGGTTCAGGCGGGGTTCAGCGAATGACCGGGTCGCGGAACTGCACTCCGAGCTCCTTGACGGAGCGCCAGATGACGATGCAGGCCTGTGGGCGAACCTTCTCGACCACGAGGTCGAAGGTGCGTGGAATGCGGGTGACGGATGCCACCTCGAGCTTGGCGCCGGTCTCGGACAGGTTGCGGATGATGCAACGGATCCGGGTGCGGCCGCCATCGAAGACGATCGTCGCCTCGATCATGGTGTTGCGACGCGGCGAAAGCCGTTTCTCGAGACGGATATCCAAGCTCAAACCCCCAAAGCCCAGGCGGGACAATGCCGATGCGGTGTTGGAGAAATACTTACGGAATGGATAAAGTTGCGCTGCGACTTGCCTATTGCATTCCGGCCAGCTGCAGCCCTTGCAGATAGCGCGCCAGCAATGACGGATACATGAAGCGCAGTCCATCGCCGATCGAGGCGAGGCTGACATCCGGGTGTGCGCGCTGGAAACGCTCCAGTGCGTCGCGGGCCGCCGCCAGGTCGCCTTGATGTGCAAAGTACACTGCGAGATCGCGATGCGGCCAGGTGAGGCCGGGGCGCTCCGACATGGCGCGCTGCGCCCAGTCGATCGCCTGCTGCGGCCGGCCGGCGGCGAAATTGGCGAGCCCCATTCCCAGGTGCACGTTGAAGGCGAACGGATCCATCGGCGAGAGCCGCGCTGAGCGCTCGAAGGCCGCGAGGCCTTCCTCGGGGTTGCCGAGATAGACGTGGCCCCAGCCGCGGCGCATCCAGGCCCAGGCGTGGTTCGGGTCCAGCTCCAGTGCCCGATCGGCGAAAGTCGCCGCCTGCCGCACGTCGCCGCCGAGCATCATCATGGCGGAGGCGAGAGCCGTCAGCGCGGTTGGATCGTCAGCGACGTGCTGCGAGGCCGTTTCGACCAGGGCACCGGCGGTGCGGCGCTCGGCGGCGAAATCGGCTGTCCAGTTATAGGCGACCTGCTGGCCGTGCGCCCAGGCCGCCAGCGCGGCGGCAAGGCCGTAGTGCGGTTCGAGTGCCAGGGCCCGGGTCAGCAGGGCAATGGCCTCACGGTTGTCGTCGGGGCTGTGCGACCAGAGGTGGGGCAGGGAGCGCATCACCAGGTCATAGGCGGCAAGCGTCTCCGGCCGCTTCTTGCGCGCCCGCTCGACCTCGGCGCGACGAATGGAGGGTTGCATGGCGCTGGCAACTTCCGCGGCCATGCGATCCTGCAGGTCGAACAGGTCGGCGACGGCGCCGTCGACCTTGTTGGACCAGATGTGGCTGCCCGCCTCGGTCTCGACCAGCTGCGCCGTGATGCGGACTCGCTCGCCGACACGGCGCACCGAGCCTTCGACGACGTAGCGCACGCCGAGATCACGACCGATCTGGCGGATGTCGACGCCGGCGCGGCCCTTGTAGGTGAAGGCCGAGTTGCGGGCGATGACGAAGAAGTCCTTCACCCGGCTGAGCGTCGCGGTGATTTCCTCGACCACGGCGTCGGCGAAATAGCTTTGATCGGCCTCGCCCGAGAGGTTGTCGAACGGCAGGACGACCACCGAAGGCCGGTTGCTCGGCGGCGGCGGCGGGGGCGACTCGGGTTGTTGCGGGCGCGTCAGGCCGGAGGGATGCCAGGCGTAGATGCGGACGGTCTTGGAGATGTTCTTGAGCTCGGTCGGGCCCATGTCGACGAACGGCAACTCGATGGTGCCGTCGAGATACTGGTACATCCACTTGGTGATGCACATGCCGCCGGCGGGCGAGTGGCCCTGGACGCGCACCGCGAGATTGATGCCCGAGCCGTAGAGGTCGTTGCCAGCCACCAGCACGTCGGCGAGCACGATGCCGGCGCGCACCTGGAACATCTCGCCGCCGGGGGCATGGATCTTGCGCTCATGGATCTGCCGCTGCAGGTCGGCGGTCCATTGCACGGCGGCGACGACGCTGTTGAACTCGGCCAAGAGGCCATCGCCCATGGTCTTGAAGACCTTGCCGCCGGCGGCGCCGATGGTGCGCGAGATCAGCCGATCGTAGACCCGCTGCACGAGGCGCAGGGTTTGACGTTCACTGCGCTCGACAAGGCGGGAATATCCCACGATGTCCAGCGATACGATCGGGACCAATCGGCGGTCGGGTTGAGCCATGCTGTATGCTTCTGCTGCAAGCTCTCGCTCTATAGCACTGTGAAATGTAACGGAGATAGCGGGCGTGCGTTCTGCTTCAGAACAATTCGCGCATGGCAGTCTTGCTCAGGGCCAGACGTTCGCACTCTGCCCGCGTCAGGCAGCGGGTTGGCAGGCCGCGGCGCGATCGAGCAAAAGGATGCGCTCGCGCTCGTTGCGGGTGAGCCCTGCGGCACGTTCGAACTCCAGTCGGGCCTCCGCCAGCCGGCCGAGCTTGACCAGGAAGTCGCCGCGGACGCTGGGCAGCAGGTGGTAGCTCCTGAGCGCCAGGTCATCGGCAATGGTGTCGAGGATGGCGAGGCCGGCGGCGGGGCCGAAGGCCATGCTGTGGGCGACGGCGCGGTTGAGCTCGATCACCGGGCTCGGGGTCATCTCGGCCAGCATGTCGTAGAGCGCCGCAATACGCCGCCAGTCGGTCTCGTCCGCTTTGCGGGCACGGGCGTGGCAGGCGGCGATGGCGGCCTGCAGCACGTAGGGGCCGGCGCCGACCAGGCTCTCGGCCTTGTCGAGGGCGGCTAGGCCGCGGCGGATCAGCATCTGGTCCCACAAGGCGCGGTTCTGCTCGAGCAGCAGCACGGGCTCGCCATTGGCCCCGGTACGGGCGCGGAGGCGGGACGCCTGAATCTCCATCAGCGCGACGAGGCCATGGACCTCGGCGTCGTCGGGCGCGAGGCTGGCGAGGATGCGACCAAGCCGCATCGCCTCCTCGCAGAGCTGCGGGCGGGTCCAGTCGTCGCCGGCTGTGGCCGAATAGCCCTCGTTGAAGATCAGGTAGAGCACCTCGAGCACCGAGGCCATGCGCCCGGTGCGCTCCTCGGCCCTCGGGACCTCGAACGGCATGCCGGCCTCGGCGAGGCTCTTTTTGGCGCGCACGATACGCTGGGCGATGGTCGGCTCGGCGGCGAGAAAGGCGCGGGCGATCTCGTCGGTGGTGAGCCCGCCGAGGAGGCGCAGCGTCAGGGCCACGCGTGCTTCGGGCGAGAGCACCGGGTGGCAGGAGGTGAAGATCAGCTTGAGCAGGTCGTCGCCGACATCGTCGTCTAGTGGGGTGTCGAGATCGGGCGCAGTGGATTCGATCTCGCGGAGGTCGTAGCCGAGCTCGTCGAGCTTGCGCGCCGCCATCTTGTTGCGCCGGAAATAGTCGATGGCGCGGCGCTTAGCGGTCTGCATCAGCCAGGCGCCCGGGTTGCGCGGCACGCCGCTCTCCGGCCAGTGATTGAGCGCAACGATCAGCGAATCCTGCGCCAGTTCCTCGGCGAGGCCGACGTCGCGCACGATTCGGGTCAAACCAGCGATCAGCTTGGCCTGCTCGATGCGGAACACCGCCTCGATGGCGCGATGGGTTTCTCTTTCGGTCATGGCGGCGGATCAGACCAAATCCGATCCGCCGGAGCAAGGTGCTCATCCCCGGGGTGAGCCACTTGCTCATCCCGGGGTGAGCCACTTGCTCATCCCGGGGTGAGCCACTTGCTCATCCCCGACCGGCGCACGGCGCTTACTCAGGGCTGCGAAGCGCTGCGGGCCGCGTCCTTGCTGGCCATGGCTTCGGTGTAGGCCTCGCCGAAATCCTCTTCGGTGAAGAGCTGGCGGATCTCGATTTCGACATTGCCGTGGCCGTCGAGCCTGGGCCAGGTCTTGACCCACTCGATCGCCGCCTCGCGCGACGGCACTTCGATCAGGGTGTAGCCGGCGATCAGTTCCTTGGCCTCGGCGAAGGGGCCGTCGATAACGGTGGGCCTGCCGTTGTTGAACTTCACCTTGGCGCCGCGGGAGCTCGGCATCAGACCGGAGCCGGCGATGACGATGCCGGCCTTGGCCGCGTCCTCGTGGAACTGCGTCATATCGGCGATGAGGTCCGCCCCCGGCATCACTCCGGCCTCGGTCTCGGCGTCTGCCTTGCGGATGATCATGAACTTCATGTCGATATCCTCGTTCAGTTGGTGATGGGCTTCTGGGTGGCGTCGCGCCACGCCTGTTCCTTGGCGACGGCTTCTTGCGGCACGATCTCGGCGAAGTCGGCAGCCTCGAAGACGCGGCGGAGCTCGATGGTTTCACCATCCTCGAAGGGGATCCGCTTGACCCATTCGACGGCCTCGTCGCGCGATTTGACGCTGATGACCCAGAACCCAGCGATCAATTCCTTGGTCTCGGCAAAGGGACCGTCCTTGACCACGAGCGTACCGCTTTCCGAAGTGACGCGGGCGCCCTGGCTCGAGGGATGCAGGCCCTCGGCGGCCAGCAGCACGCCGGCGTTGATGAGCGCCTCGTTGAAGCGGCCCATCGCCTCGAAGCTCTCGGGCGGCGGCATGATGCCGGCTTCGCTGTCGGTGGTGGCTTTGACGATGATCATGAAGCGCATCTTCGGTCTCCTGGTGTCGGCGGACGTCGCGTTGGAAGGGCGCGAGTTCATCCTGCTGCATTGGCACGACGAGCGACCGATCGGGAGATCGACACGGGTTGTGAAGATTCTTCGAGATGGCCTCAATAGACCGCGGTGAGGACCTCGATCTCCTTGGCCGCGCCGGGCTGGACCTGGAACTCGCGGTTGTAGACCTGGTCGCCGCGCTTGGCGAAGACCAGGTAGTCGCCTTCACCCAGCACGGTCGAGGGGAAGGCGCCGATATTGGAGAAAACGGTCTGGCCGTCAGCGGTCTTTACCGTCCAATCGATATCGGCGATGGCCTCGCCGCCGGCCTCGCTGACCAGCTTGAACGAGATCTGCGCGGCGCGATGGTAGAGCGTGGCGTCGGTCAGTTGACCGGGCTCGACGCGGAGATCGGCGCGCACCACGGCATTCACGTCGCCGAAATACGAGACGATGTGATAGGTGCCGGCGTTGAGGGTGACGATGTCGTTAGGGCTGAGGTTCTGCGCCACCAGCGTCCGATCGGCCTCGGTGCTGCCGCTGGTATAGATATCGAAGCGGAGCAGGTTGATCGGGATCGCCACATCGCCCGTCACCGCTGCGTTGAGGCGCATGGCGCCGGCATCGAGGATCAGGGATTTCGAGTTCTGCCCCTCGGCGACGGTGAGCGTGTCGGTGGTCTGGGCCCGGCCATAGGCGACGTGCACGACATAGCTACCGGGCGGCAGTTCGAGGTGGGCGGTGGCATCGTCGGATTTCTGCGCCAGCACCAGGTCGCCCGAGGCATCGGTGCGGGTCTCGAAGACGCGCCAGGTGACGCCGTCGGGCAGCGAATTTCCGTCCTCGGTGATCTTGGCCATCAGCGTCACAGGTTGCGGCGTGGTGTCGGCCACCACCGCTTCGGCAGCGGCGGCAGCCGGCCCCGGATCGACGGCAGGGGTGTCCGCCGCCTCGGTGCTTGCCACCTCGGAGGGGGTGTTGGCCAGTTGCTCGACGGCTTGCTGTGGCATGCGGTCGGCACGACGGGGCAGGGGAACCGGCGGATCCTCGGCGATCGCCAGCATCGGCGCGAGCATCGCCGCGATCCCGAGAATGCCGAGCCAATACCTGAGCTTCACCTACGACCTCGCAAACGACGCCCCGCAGCGCCTCGCTTCAAAATGCCTCGCGTGCCTACGCTTGGATTGGGGAAAAGCTGTGTCATAAGGGCCGGACGCTCGCAAGGACCAGACCATGCCCATCAACGCTGCAGTGCGCGACTACCTCAAAACCCGCCGTTCCGTCGGTATCGGCTTCCTCAAGGATCCCGGCCCGACACCGGACGAGCTGCGTGAGATTCTGACCATCGGCACGCGCGTTCCCGACCACGGCAAGTTCGTGCCGTGGCGGCTGATTCTGATCGAGGGCGACGACCGCATCAAAGCCGGCGAGAAGCTTGCCGAGATCGCCAAGCGCAAGCGTCCCGAGCTCGACGAGGCTGGGCTCGATATCGAACGGCGACAGTTCCTGCCGGCTCCGGTGACCATCGGCGTGCTGCTGTCGCCCAAGCCCAACCCCAAGGCGCCGGAGATGGAGCAGCTGCTGTCGGCCGGCAATGTCTGCTTCAACCTCTCGCACGCAGCCTTTGCCATGGGCTTTGCCGCCAGCTGGACCAACCGCTGGTATGGTTTCGACACCGAGGCGCAGACCATGCTCGGGGCGCGCGGCGGCGAGCGTTTTGTCGGTTTCATCCATATCGGCACCCCGACCACGGTGATCGAAGACCGCGACCGGCCGAACCTCGATGAAGTGGTGACGAGGTGGCAGGGCTAACCATTCGTTAACCAGTCGCGGGCGATTGGTTAACCGAACGTTAGCAACGGACCCTTCGAGTCGATGGGCGTGAAGCCGATATCGGTGCCGCAGCCGCTTGCCTATGCCATGGACACGGCAGGGGCGAAGAGCGATGTCGACTTCGACTACCTGCTGCGGACGGCGATCCGCGAAAGCAGCCTCAATCCCGAAGCCAAGGCCCGGACGTCGAGTGCGACCGGGCTGTTCCAGTTCCTCGACAGCACCTGGCTGCAGGTGATGAAGGAGGAGGGGCCGCGGCTCGGCTACGGCCAGTACGCTGACGCCATCAAGGTCGACTCGGACGGCGATTACTACATCGCTGACAAGGCGCTGCGGCAGGAAGTTCTCAAACTGCGTGAGGATCCGCAAATCGCCTCGGACATGGCGGCGGCGTTCACCCGGAGCAATGGGGCGTATCTGTTCGAGAAGTTCGGCCGCATGCCGAGCCCGGGCGAACTCTACATCGCGCATTTCCTCGGCGCGCAGGGGGCGGAGAAGCTGTTCGACGCCGGCCTCAAGGATCCCGACCAGATCGCCGCCAAGCTGTTCCCCAAGCAGGCCAAGGCCAACCGGTCGATCTTCTACGAGGGCGGTGAGGCGCGGACGATTCGCGAGGTCTACCGGGCGCTGGTCGACAAGCACGACGGCGCGGTCGATCCGCGCTTCGCCGCGCAGCAGTTGGCCGTCGACCCAGCGGCGCCGGCGGGCAAATGGGAATCGGCCCCGATCCCATCGCGGTTCTCGCCGGATGACATGTCGTTCACCTCGCTGTTCTCCAGCGACGGTGAGGTACAGGCACGGACGCTGCTGAGCCCTGCGTCGGAAGCGCAGGGAAGCGCGCTGTTCACCCAGCTTTACGGGCAGGACGGCGCGCTGCCCAAGCCGCCGAAATTATGGTGAACCGTTCCTTAAGCCTTCCCCGATAGCGTCTTTCTCAGCGCCGAGAGCCGGATTGCGCTTCGTGGAATCGCACCCCAGCTCCGAGTCTTTGTTTTCTCGCGAGATCGAACCGGAAAAGTCTCAGACTTTTCCTGATCTCGCTCAGCGGAGAGCCTGATGGTTGCGTACCAGGATTTCGTCGCGCTGAGCCAATCGCGCGACAGTGAGGAGCGGGGGCAGGCGGCCCACCTCGCTGCCATGGCCTATCTCAACCACTATGGCCCTGCCGATGAACACGCCGCCCTCTATGCGGCGCTGATCGGCTTCCTTGACGATCCGTCGGTGCGGGTGCGCGGCGCGCTCGCCTATGGGCTGCTGCACGCGGTGGAAGCGCCGCGGCCGATCCTCTTGGCGCTGCTGCAGGATAGCCCGGTGATCGCGCGCGCGGTGGTGCAGTATTCGCCGGCGCTGGTCGATGCCGACCTGATGGCGCTGATCCGCGGCGCCGACGAGGCCATGCTGATGGCGACGGCGACGCGCGAGCGGCTCAGCCAGCGGGTCGCCGAGGCCTTGGTGGCCAGAGGCGGACGACCGTTACTGGCCAAGCTGCTGGATCGACCGGATGTGCCGTTCTCTCCAATGATGCTGCGCCAGGTGGCGGACCGCGAGGGCACCGACGACGCCGAGCTGCGTGGGTTGCTGCTGGCGCGCGATGACCTGCCGGCTGATGCGCGGCTCGTTCTCGTTCAGGCCGTCGCGGTGGCGCTGCGCAGCACACGCATGGTCAGCGGAGCGGTGGCGCCGCATCGGCTGGAGCGGCTGCTGCGCGATGCGACCGATACGGCGCTGACGGCGATCGGCGAGCAGGAAGCGGCGGCGGGCAGGGCCCCCTATGCGGCAGAGCTGGTGGAAGCGGAGTTCGTCTCTACCCGGGTGATGCTGCACGCCATCGTCCAGGGGCACGTGCTGTTCTTCGCCGACTGCGTGGCGCAGCTGTCGGAGACCCCGCGCGAGAAAGTGTTCACGCTGCTCGAGCATGGCAGCCGGTCGGCGCTCAACGCGCTGTTCTCACGCTGCGGCCTCGGTGAAGCGGTACGCAACATGCTGGCGCGGCTGATCTTTCACGCCCGTGCGGCCGACCTCGCGGACGACCTCGCGGCGCGGCATTTCGTGGTGACGGCGCTGACCGAAGAACTGATCGTCGAGCATGACGGGGTAATCCCTCCTGAGCTCGAGGAGGCGTTTGCCTATCTCAGCGAACAGAATGTCATCCTCGCCCGACGGGCGGCACGCGGGGTGATGTCGGCCTTCGCCGGAATGACGCAAGCCGAGATGGCGCTGCCGCAGCTCGAGGCAGAAGAGCGCCTGGCGCTGCCTGCGGCCTAGTAGCGGAACTGTTCGCTCAGCACGCGCTCGTCGAGACCGGTGCCCGGATCGAACAGCAGCGTTACCTTCTGGTTATGGTTCTCGCGCACCGTCACCTCGATCACCCGCTGGAATTCGACATTGTCGGCCACCGCGCTCACCGGCCGCTTTTCGGCCTCGCGCGTGCGGAAGGTAACAACCGCGCGGTTGTTGAGGATGGCGCCACGCCAGCGGCGCGGGCGGAAGGGCGAGATCGGCGTCAGCGCGAGGAGCGGCGAGTCGATCGGCAGGATCGGACCATGAGCCGAGAGGTTGTAGGCGGTCGAGCCGGCCGGCGTCGCCAGCAGCACGCCGTCGCAGATCAGTTCCTCGAGCCGCGGCTGGCCGTCGACGAGGATTTCGACCTTCACCGCCTGATAGGTCATGCGGAACAGCGACACTTCGTTGAGCGCCAGTGCCCGGTGCTCGGAGCCGTCGGCCAGCCGGACGTTCATTTCGAGCGGGTAGATGTGCGTCGGCTTGGCAGCGGCGAGGCGCGCAGCGAGGCCATCGGCGGAAAACTCGTTCATCAGGAAGCCGACCGAGCCGAAGTTCATGCCGTAGACCGGCACGTTCTTGCCCATCTTGCGATGCAACGTCTGCAGCATCAGACCATCGCCACCCAGGGCGACGACGGTGCTGGCGTTATCGAAGCCGCTATCGCCATAGCGCTCGCGCAGCAGGTCGGCAGCGCGATCCGCCTCCGGCGTGCCGCTCGAAACGAAGCTTACGCCTTCGATACGTTCCGTCACGGCTGGCCCCTCGCTTCTGAGCCCGCTGCCTAGCATGCACAGGTGAGGGGGGGAAGAACGGGTTGATTGGGCCCTTCGTCTCAACTACATGAGCGGCAACGGATTGAGGATAGAAATGCGCGCCGAAATCACCAAGGTCATCGCCGAAATCGAGCAGGTCGTAAGCCTGCTGAGGAGGCATCTTTGACTGGGATACAGCTGAAGCCCGCCTCGACGATCTGACCGCACGGACCGAGCATCCAGACTTCTGGGCCGACCCTGAGAAGGCCCGGCCGATCATGCAGCAGCGTGACGAGCTGGACGTGCAGGTGAAGGCGGTGAAGGCCTTCGAGGCCTCCATTCGCGACAACACCGAGCTCATAGAAATGGGCGAGGCCGAGAACGACGCCGATGTGGTCAAGGAGGCCGAGCAGGCGCTGCAGGAGACGCTGAAGGAAGCCCGTTCGGCGCAGGTCGAGACGCTGCTCTCCGGCGAGGCGGATGCCAACGACTGCTACCTCGAAATCCACTCCGGCGCCGGTGGCACCGAGAGCCAGGACTGGGCCAATATCCTGTTGCGCATGTACACGCGCTGGGCGGAGCGGCGGAAGTTCAAGGTCGAGACGATGGAAATCCACGACGGCGAAGAAGCCGGGATCAAATCGGCGACGATCAAGGTCACCGGCCACAATGCCTATGGCTGGCTGAAGACCGAGAGCGGCGTGCATCGCCTCGTCCGCATCTCGCCCTATGACAGCGCCGCGCGCCGGCACACCAGCTTTTCGAGCGCCTGGGTCTACCCGGTGGTCGACGACACCATCAACATCGAGATCAACGAAAGCGACCTCAAGGTCGATACCTATCGTTCGTCCGGCGCCGGTGGCCAGCACGTCAATACCACCGACTCGGCGATCCGCATCACGCACATCCCGTCAGGCATCATCGTCGCCTGCCAGCAGGAGCGCAGCCAGCACAAGAACCGCGCCACCGCCATGGCGATGCTGAAGGCGCGGCTCTACGAGGCCGAGTTGCAGAAGCGCGAGGAAGCGGCGAACGCGGAATCGGCGGCCAAGACCGATGTTGGCTGGGGGCACCAGATCCGCAGCTACGTGCTGCAGCCGTACCAGATGGTGAAGGACCTGCGCACCGGCCACGAAACCTCGAACACCTCAGCGGTGCTCGATGGCGATCTCGACGACTTCATGGAAGCCTCGCTGGCGGCGCGCGTCACCGGCTACGCCGACAAGGTCGCCGACGCCGATTAACGAAGTTGGCCGGCGGCATTGCCACCGGCCAACGACCATCCGAAGACCCGAAATCGAGATGAGCGCCCAGGGCCACCTTGGCGCAGGCATACTGTTACCGGTAACGTCTTGCGCACGCATGATGCATTTGAACTAATGCAATGTGCCGTGAGTTACGTCACTCAATAGGCATCTGCCTTGGGGAAGCCGCCGATGGAGGACGACGACCTGGTCGACAGGATTTACGAGGCCGGGGCTGTTCCCGACCTGTGGCCCAGCGTGCTCGAAAGACTGGGCGATCTCGCCAAGGTGGCGGGTACGGTGCTGTTCGCGATCCGCGGTGAGGCGGCGCACTGGACGGCTTCGCCGAGCTTGCACGAGATGTCGCGAGGCTACTTCGAAGGCGGCTACCCGGGGCATGACGATCGTACGGCGCGTCTCCTCGCCTACGATCATCCCGGCTTCGTCACCGACCTCGATGTGTTCAGCCGCGAGGAGTGGGAAGCCGATCCGATCCGCCGGGAGTTCTTCGTGCCGCGCGGCTTTGGCTGGGGTGTCGCGACCGGCATCAAGGTGCCGACCGGCGACCTGCTGATCTTTCACGGTGAACGCCGGCTCGAAGATGGACCGGTGGAACGCGAAGTGGTGGAGCGCCTCGACCTGCTGCGACCGCACCTGGCGCGGGCGGCGCTGATGTCGGCTCGTATCGCCTTTGAGCGCGCCCAGGGCGCCGTGGCGGCACTCGAGATGGTCGGGATTCCCGCGGCAGTTCTCGGCCCGCGTGGTGCGGCCATCGCCACCAACAGCCTGCTCGAAGCGCTGACGCCTTCGGTGGTGCAGTCGCGCCCGACGCGACTGGGCCTCACCAATCCGCGGGCCGACGAAATGCTGACGACGGCCCTTGAGGCTGCGGAGGCCGGGCTGCATACCGGGCCGGTGCGCTCGATCCCCGTTCCGGCTGCGGACGGCAGTGCGGCAATGGTGGCCCACATCCTGCCCATCCGTGCGTCGGCCCGCGAGGTGTTCACCGGGGCGGCGGCCGTATTGTTGATGACGCCGGTGACCCTGCGCGAATTGCCGGACGCCGCGGTGATCCAAGGGCTGTTCGACCTGACGCCGGCCGAGGCGAGGATCGCCCGCGCGCTCGGCGGCGGCATGACCATCGGCCAGATCGCCTCGAGCACCGGCGCCAGCGCCGCGACCGTGCGCAACCAGGTGCAGGCGGTGTTCGGCAAGACCGGAATGCACCGGCAGGCCGATCTGGTCGGCCTGCTGCAGGGGCTGGTGCCGACGGCTAGCGTCCCGGTCCCACCGTCGCGATTGCCGCCGCGTAAGTGATGCCGCCGCCGAAGGCGACGAGGCCGAGCCGGTCGCCGGGCTTGGTGGTCGGCAGGGCATCCATCAGCGCCAGCGGGATGGTCGAGGAACTGGTGTTGCCGAGGTTACGGATGATCGAGTGCGCCGGGCGGCCCGAGCGGCGGGCAATGGCGTCGATGATGCGCTGGTTGGCCTGGTGCGGCACCATCAGGTCGATGTCGTCCATGCTGATGCCTTCGGCGGCGCAGGCCGAGGTGAGCGTCGCCGACATGGCGCGGACGGCATCGGCGAACACCTCGCGGCCGTTCATCTTGATGTAGCCTTCGCCGGCGCGCGGCACGCTCAGCAACTCGCCGGATTCCGGAGCGCCGGCGATGGTCGGCTGGGCGAAGGTGAACAGCGTCGGCTGGTCGTGACCCGGACCCTGCACCAGCGAGGCGGTGGCAGCATCGGCGAACAGCACCGCGGTGTTGAAGTCGTTCTGGTCGAGCAGCGGCGACAGGACCTCCGAGGTCACCACCAGAACGCGGGCGCTTGGGTTGCTGGTGACATAGTCGCGAGCCTGCGCCAGGGCGTAGAGGTAGCCGGAGCAGGCGGCGTTGATGTCGTAGGCCGGCAGGCTGGCTCGACCAGCAGTGCTGACCGCGTCGGCGACGCGGCAGGCCAGCGACGGGGTGATCACGTCAGGCGTACCGGTGGCCGCGATCACCAGGTCGATGTCGCTGATTTCGAGCTGCTGCTCGTCGAGCAGTTTCTGCGTGGCGGAGACGGCGAGCGAAAACACCGTCTCGCCAGGCTGCACCCAGCGACGGCTCTCGATGCCGGTCAGCTTGACGATGTCGCCGGCGTCGCGGGTCTGCCAGTTGCCCTTGAGGTCGGCGTTGTGCACCTTGCGCCCGCCGGTCACGCCGGCAATGCCGGCAACGCCCACCGGAACGTCGGCGCGGCCTATGGCGGCAGGCGCGGCCTGCGGCGCACCACGGCGCTTCAGGATGGCTTTGTCGATGCGCTCGGCGGTGACGGTCGCCTGTTGCCGCGCCACCGAGGCGTCGGCCTCGACGAACATCAGCGGCGCGCCCACGGCGATCTTCTGCTTGGGTTCGACCGCGATCGACAGCACCTTGCCGGTGACGGTCGCCTGCACGTCGACAGCGGCCTTGGTGGCCTCGACGACCGCAACCAGATCGCCGGTCTTGATCATGTCGCCTGGCTTCACCAGGAGCTCCACGACCTCGACCTCGTCGTCGGCGGGGCCGGAACCGATGGCGGCGATCGCGGCCGGGCCCGTGTCTGCCTTGGGTGCTTCCCACGCGAGATCGAACTCGAGCAGCGCGGCGGCCGCTTCCATGATCCGGCGGTAGGAGGGCAGGGTGTCGATCTGCCGCTCGAACTGGAACGGCACATGGATGTCGTCGCGCGTGACGCGCCTGGCGCTGACCGGAATGCCGGCCTTTTCCATCACTGTCGCCATCACTTCGGCGCCGAAGCCGGCAGTGTGGTTGTCTTCGTGGACGACCAGCAGGCGCCTGGTGCGGCGTACCGAGCGGAGCACCGCGTCCTCGTCCCAGGGGGAGATCGAGCGCAGGTCGATGACGTCGAGCTCGGCGCCGGCGCCGGACAGGGTCTCGGCGGCGAGCAGCGACTGGGTCAGCGGGTTCCCCCAGGTAACCAGCGTCAGCTCGTTGCCTTGGCGCACGGCGCGCGCCTTGCCGGGCAGCACGAATTGCTTCGCGGTATCGTCGGAGGTGCGGCGGTCCGACAGGTTCAGGCCGCTCTTGGGATAGAGGAACACCGTCGGCCGCTTGCTCTGGAAGGCGGCGTTGAGCAGCCCGGCGGCGTCGCCGGCGCTCGACGGCATCACCACATCGATGCCGGGCACATGGGCGAGGATCGATTCAAACGTCTGGGCGTGGAACGGGCCGAGGCCGGCTTTGTAGCCACCACAGCTCACCATGAGGATCACTGGCGCCTGCCAACTGCCGTCGGTGCGCCAGTACATCGAGCCGAGCTCGGAGATGATCTGGTTGAAGCCAAGCGGCAGGAAGTCGGCAAACTGGATGAACGCCACCGGCCGCTGGCCGGTCAGGGCGCGGCCGATCGAGGTGCCGATGATGGTCGACTCGGAAAGCGGAGCGTTGCGAACCCGGCCCGGAAAGGCGGTCGACAGGCCCTTGGTGACGCCGAACACGTCGCCCTTCGGGTCTTCGATGTCCTGACCGAGCAGATGCACGTCGCGATTGGCGGCGAGCTGATCGCGCAGCACTCGGTTGAGGGCCTCGCGCATGGTCAGGTTCGACGCTTTGGCGTCGCCGCGATATTCCTTGGCGTGCGCAAATTCGGCCGGGTAGGGCGCCTTGGCCTCGCCGGCGGTCTGCGGCACGGCTTCGTCGCGCGCCTCGGCGACGGCAGCCGCCACTTCGGCGATCAGGCTGGTTTCGAGCTGCGCCAGGGCCGCGTCGCCCATCTGCGACTCGCGCAGCGACTGGCGGATGGCTTCGAGCGGATCGCGGCTCTTGCCGGATTTCAGCTCGTCGGCGGCGCGATAGAGCGCCTGGTCGTCGGCATTGGTGTGATCCGACAGCCGTTCGAGCTCCATCAGCAGCAGCGCGGGGCCGCGGGTGGCGCGGGTATGGGTCACCGCGGATTCGAAGGCGGTGCGGGTGGCGGCCAGATCGACGCCGTCGACGCGGCGGATCGGCAGGCCGAGGAAGCTGTCGGCGGGGCCGGTGGGCAGATCGAAGAAAGTCTGGCCTGGAGTCTTGGTCGAGATCGCCCAGTTATTGTTCTGGATGACGAACACCACCGGGGCGCCGGTGCGCACGGCTTCACCGACCGCCTCGAGGAACTCGCCCTGCTGAGTCGTGCCGTCGCCGACGCAGCAGATCACCACCGGAGAATCGGGGTGGAACTTCACTGCCTGGGCGTTACCCACGGCGTGCAGCGCGTTGTTGCCGACCGGCCCGACCATCGAGGCGACATTCAGCTCGCGGGCCGAATAATGCGCGCTCATCTGGCGGCCGGCGGAATGCGACGGGCCGGTCGCGAGCAGGCTGCGGAAGAATTCGACCAGCGGCAGGCCGCGCGCCAGAAGCAGCGCCTTGTCGCGATAGTGCAGGTGCAGCCAATCCTGCTGGCCGAGATAATCGGCAATCAGTGCGGTCGACTCGTGCCCGGCGCCCGAGACATGAAAATGTGCAAGACCCTGCTTGACCAGGTCTTGTTCCACGCGGTCGATCTCACGGGCGAGAAACATCGCCCGGTGCAGCCGCAGCATCGTTGGAATGTCTGAGGTCATCAGCATTGTGGCGGGAACCTAAACCCGTCCCCGGCGAAAAACCAGAGCAACTAGCTGGTCTTGGGCGAATGCATGGCTGATTTGCCGAACGCGTTGCGGCGTTGCAATTTCCTGAAGGCGCTCTACGCCCCGAGGAAGCGCGCCAGGCGCTTGCCGGCGGCGAGATACTTGCCGGGATCGACCGCCACATCCTTGCGGCGCACCTCGAAATGCAGGTGCGGACCGGTGGAGCGGCCGGTGGAACCGACCTTGGCGATCGGCGTGCCGGTGTTCACCACCTGGCCTTCCTTGACGAGGAAAGCGCTGAGATGGCCGTAGCGGGTGACGAGGCCGGTGAGGTGCGTGACCTCGACCAGATTGCCGTAGCCGGACTTCTCGCCGACGAAGGTGACCTTGCCGTAGCCGGCGCTGAGTACGGTGGTGCCTTTGGGAGCGGGGAAATCGAGGCCGGCATGGAAGGCGCGGCCGCCGGTGAAGGGGTCTTTGCGGTTGCCGAAGGTCGAGCTGATGCGGTTCAGCGAATCCATCGGCTTGTGGATCGGAGCCAGGTCGATGGCGCCGCGCGCTGCCTTGAAGCGGGCCAGGGCGAGGTAGACGTCGTTGGCGTCGTCGACAATGCCGCTGGCATCGCCGCCCTCGACCGGAGGCTGGTACGGGCCTCCGACGGCGTCGGTCAGCCCGTCCGGCATGTTCGGCTTGATCCCCAGGCCGCCGAGCACATCGAGGATGGTGTCGGTCGATTCGGTAGCCGAAACCGACAGCGCGGCCAGCGCCATGCGGCTGTCGTCCATCATCCGGGTCATCGAAGCGCCGACCTCGGCGAGATCGCCGGTTGCAGCGACCGGAGCGATCGCGGCCAGTGGGGTGGCATCGTCGTCGACCGGTTGGGTTGCCGCGGTTTCGATGCCGAGCTCGGCGGCCTTGGCGGCGAGCTGTTTCACCAGTTGATGCTGCTCGAGCAGCACTTCCTGCTGCTGGGTCAGTTCCTGCAACTGCAGGTTGATATCGCCGGCCTGAGCAAACTGCCGCGAATGCAGGCGATCCACCTCGACCCGCAACTGGGCGATGCGATCCTCATAGGCGGAAACGACCACATCGTTCTGGCCGTTGAGCAGCGCGGCGATGTCGGGGGCCATCAGGAAGCCGACGAGGGTCAGGACGTTGGTGCCGAACAGCGCCGCGAAAGCCAGGTAGAATAGGCCGGGCCGGATGCCGGGCTCCCGTTTCGCCTTGTGCGGGGGAGCGCCGAACACCTTGGAGACCGGCTGGGCGGCCGGCCGAACGCCACTCGATTTCGCACGCACCGCCAGAACTCCGGGACGCCACTTCACTGCTCCCGATCATGATCTGTTAGGGTTAACAAACGCGAAAAGCCCGGCTACGTGGGGCACTCAGGCCTTGCGCCTGGTTGGCGCACGCTTGGGTTTGGTGGGTGGGATGCCAGCCTCGGCGACCAGCGCGCGCGTCGCAGCGAGCACTTTTTCGGCATGCCCCTTGATGCGGGTGGCATGGAAGACTTCGGCGACGTTGCCATCGGGGCCGACCAGCACGGTAATGCGCTTCACCCCCATATACTCGACTCCCCAGAGCTTCTTGAGCTGCCAGATGCCATAGGCCTCGATGGCCTTGCGCTCGGGGTCGGCGGCGAGGATGACGCCGAGATTGTATTTGTCCCGGAAGGAGCAGTGCTTTTCGACCGTGTCGGGCGAAATGCCGACGACGAGGGCGCCGAGCCGCCGGAACTCGGGCATCTGGTCGGTGAACTCGATGTTTTCGAGGGTGCAGCCCTCGGTATCATCCTGCGGATAGAAGTAGAGCACCACCGGGTGTCCAAGATGATCCGACAGGCGGAACTTCTCGTAGCTGTCGGTGACAAGTTCGAAGTCTGGGGCAGGGGTGCCGGGAAGAGGAAGGGTCATGTGGTCCGGATCGGTAGACGGGAAAACGCCGGAAAAGCCGCGCATCCAATGGGTGTTAGTGCCATATTGCAGCCGGTATCATCTGGCAGTGAACCGCTGCTCGGTTTGATTCTAGGATAGGGCGGCAAAGCGAGCGGCCTCAAGTCGGAAAGCAGTGAAACCTACTCCAGCCCCTGGCTCCCAACTCCGCAAGCGCTCGGCATGGCGCATCCTGGGTAGGATCGCAGCGGCGGCAGTCGCTGCGCCTGTTGTTCTGCTCGTCGTCATGTACGCCGTGCTGCTGGTTACCCCGATCCCGCTGCCGTTCGTCAGTTCGCAGGTTCGCAACCTGGTGCTTGGTTCGATGCCGGCGGGCAGCAAGCTCGAGCTGGGCGACATGGCGCTGGCGCTCGAAGGCTTCGTCTGGCCGGTGATCCAGTTCAAGCCGGTCACCTTCACCGACGTGAAGACCGGCGGCACGGTGAGCATCGATGCGCTCGAGGTCGGCTTCTCGCCGCTGAGGGCGCTGGTCGGGCAGCCGGGCGCCACCGTGACCATCGTCGGTCCGCACCTGCAGGTGAACCAGGACCTGTTCGGGCCGCGCCTCGCCAAGTTCGAGTATGTGGATGAGCCCGATGGCGGCCGTACGGTGCGGATCATCGAGGGGCAGGATCAGTTCCCCGAAGTAAACCTGTCGCCCGGCGGCGTCGACGTGAAGGGCCAGGTGCCGGAGGCCAGCCTTGGCATCCGCTCCGACAACGACTGGCTCGTCTATAACCTCGAGGCTGCCGCCAAGGGCATTGCCGGCATCGTGCAGCAGGCCAAGCTGGGGAATTTCTCCCGGCTGGTGGTCAAGCGCGGCGCGCTCGACATGAATGACGCGCTCTATGGCGTGCTCAGACACTTCACCGAGATCAACATCGACATCGCGCCGAACGCCGATGGCAAGTCCGCCTCGGGCAACTTCTCCGCGGGTATCGGCGGATCGGTGATGAACGGCATCCTCGAGTGGGTCGAGACCGACGATGGCGGAGCTCGCCTCAAGGCCTCGATCACCAACCTCGACCCAGGCGCCTTTGCCCCCTTCGTGGGCGAACAGGAGACGGCGATCTCCGTGGTCGGCACGGCATCGGTGTCGATCGATGTCGGCTTTACCGACACGCAGAAGATCACCGACGGGCTGTTCCACGTCGACCTGACGGGCATGGACGTGCGGGTCAACGGTCAGTTCTTCCCGATCGCCACCTCGATCGCCGAGGTCGTGTGGGATCCCTCGATCGGCCAGTTCACCATGGGCGAGATGCAGGTGAGCATCGCCGGCAGCACGGGCTATGTCAGCGGCGTGTTCAAGCTCGGCCTCGACCCGCTTTATGGACCGATCGTTGGCATGAAGGTGGCGGCGCGCGACGTCGCCATCGCCAACGAACAGGGGACGCCGGAGGCGCCGTTCTCCGAGGTGAACTTCCAGGGCTGGTCGGCTCCGCTCTACGGCGCCACCGGCATTGACCAGTTCGAGGCCAAGAAGGCCGACGGCAGCAAGCTGGTTTCGACGGGGCGCATCGACATGGTGCGGCGCGGCACCGGCTTCGAGATGAACATCGCCGGCGACGGGCTGTCGGCCGACGACCTCAAGCGCTTGTGGCCCGCCTTCCTCGCCAGCGAGTCGCGCGACTGGTTCGTCAAGAACGTGGTCGGCGGTCGGATCAAGAAATCGACCATGCGCTACGACTTCCCGGTTGGCTCGCTCGGCGAGCCCGGGGAAAACAAGCCGATGCCCAAGAACGCCATGTCGATCGATATCGTCGGCGTCGGCGTCAAGATCAAAGCGCTCGATACGATGGATCCGATCACCATCGAAGGCGAGATGAAGCTGAGCCTCAAGGACGCCGACATCCAGATTTCCGGTGACGGTGCGACGATCCCGACGTCCAAGGGCAATATCTCGATTGCCAATGCCGGCTTCATCATCGGCTCGAACAGCGACACCGAGGCGGTGTACGAGATCTCCGGTGACTTGTCCGGCGGCATCCCGGCGCTGATCGACTGGGTGAAGACCAACCAGCCGCAGGCGCTGCAGCAGGCGGCGCTGCCGATCGATCTCGACATCCTCAAGGGCCAGGTTTCGCTGGGTCTGGTGGCGACCTTCGTCACGGACAAGAAGACCAACAAGCCGCGGACCATGGACTATGTGGTCAACGGCACACTGCAGGATCTCGAGACCGCCTCGCCGATCCAGGGGCATAGCGTCGGCAAGGGGCAGTTGCAGTTCCGCCTGACCCAGGCCGGGTTCAATGTAAGCGGTACGACCGAGCTCGACGGGGTGCCCGCCGCGATCTCCGCCATGGGGACGCTCGACCCCAAGAAGCCGGACGTAGTGCTGACAGCCAAGGTGGATTCCGACGCGTTCAAGAAGTTCGGCGTCGACACCTCGGCTTTCCTCAACGGGCCGCTGACCATTTCGGTGAAGCCGCTCAGCGATGGCAGCATGCAGCTTGCGGCGGACCTGCAGGACGCGAGCCTCAGCGTCAAGGACCTCGGCATCAGCAAGGCGGCGGGGGTCAAAGGAACGGCCGCGGCACAGATCAAGCTGGCGGGTGATGCTGTCACCATCAACGACCTCGACCTTGGTTTCGGCGATGTGAAACTTCAGGGTGGCCTGGATTTCGATCTAAAGGAGGGCCTGCAGTCGGCCGAGTTCACCTCGTTTGCGCTCAGTCCCGGCGACGAGGCGCAGATTTCGCTGACGCCGATCCGCAACGGCTACCAGGTGCGGCTGCGCGGCGATCAGCTCGACCTCAAGCCGATGCTGCAGCGCTTCTTCAGTCTCAGCGGCGATTCGACCGGGGGTCCGCAGGCGACGGCGGTCAACAACCAGACCATCGCGGTCGATCTCGAACTGAAGCGGGCGCTGGGTTTTTACAAGACTACGGCGTTCAACGTGAACCTCGACCTGGTGCTGCGCGGGGCGGACCTGCAGCGCGTCAATCTTCAGGCAAATCTCGGCGGCAACCGCAGCGTCTCGGTGACCACCAACCCGACGCCGGACGGCAAGGTGATGTCGGTGGCGTTCAACGACCTGGGCACGCTTTTGCGGCTGATGAACGTCTACCCCAATGTCGAGGGCGGCGCCGGCAGCCTGGTGGTCCAGACGGTCAATGACCAGAAGATCGATGTCGGGCAGTTCTCACTGCGCAACTTCGCTTTCGTCAACGAGGGCAACGTGGCGCAAATTCTCGGCAACCACTCTCAGTCCAAGCAGATGATCGCGCGCTCCAACAAGCTCGAGTTCAAGAGCGCCGAGGCGGAATTCGTGCGGCGCAGCGATCGGGTGGAGATCACCGACGCGGTGCTGGCCGGCGCCACGGTGGGTGGCACGGCGCGCGGTTTCATCTACACCGACAAGCGGCAGTACGACATTACCGGCACCTATGTGCCGCTGTTCGGGCTCAACAACGCGTTTTCGAAGCTGCTGGGGCCGTTGGCGGGGCGTGATGGTGAGGGCCTGTTCGGGGTAACCTTCGCGGTGCGCGGGCCACTGGACAAGCCGGATTTCAAGATCAACCCGATGTCGGCACTGGTCCCCGGGGCGTTCCGCCGGATGTTCGAATACCGGGCCAAGGAAATTCCGCGCGTCGAGTGATGCGGCGACAGATCGAGTGGCCGTCCGGGACAGGTTGATTTCGATCAAAGTATAGGTTGGCGCAACAGCTTACGATCTCCACATAATGGTTTGGAGGTACGTTAAATGTACGCACATATTCTCGTCGCTACGGATGGCTCGGAACTCGCTTCGCGCGCTTTGGACCATGCGCTCGGTCTCGCCAAGGCGCTCGGCTCGGCGGTGACCATCGTCACGGTCACTGAGCCCACGGCCGTGCTCGGTGGCGGCTACGCCACTGTGGCAGGAACGGCTTTCGATCCGATTCCGGAACTGCTCGAGGCGCAGGAAACGGCCGCCAAGGAACTGCTCAGCAAGGCTGAAAAAGCGGCCGCCGCTGCCGGCGTCACCGCCAAGACCGTGTACGTCAATGACAGCTTTCCGGCGGACGGCATCATCTCGACCGCCAACTCGGTGGGCGCCGACCTGATCGTGATGGGGTCGCATGGGCGCCGCGGGCTTGGCCGGCTGCTGCTCGGCAGCCAGACCAACAATGTGCTGGCGCACACCAGCATCCCGGTGCTGGTGACGCGCTGAGGCCCAGGCTTGGGTAGGGCATCCAAACTTACCTCACCCACCGGCAGTCACCCCAGCGAAAGCTGGACCCAGTTCACCGGTGGCTCGAGTTGCGAAATGGGTCCCAGCTTTCGCTGGGATGACACCGAGTGTTGGGCAATTGCCGTGGGTCGGCTCGAACGTCGTCGCAGCCGGGCGGACGTTGGCGCGCACAGCACCGTCCCACTCCCGGTGTCACCTCGGCGAAGGGGTGACACCGTGGAGGTGGAAAGGTCGGGGGCCAGTTAAGGCAGCGTTCAAACCGGCTTCAGCAGGGCGTGCTTCTTCTTGCCGACCGAAAGCTTGATCACGCCTTCCGGCAGCAAGGCGGCCGTACCCAGGGTGGCGCGGTCGTCGGTTGCCGGCTCGTCGTTGACGCGAACCGCGCCCGACTGGATATGCCGGCGCGCCTCGCCGTTGGACGCGGCAAGACCGGCCGTGACCAGCGCGGCAAGCAGCCCGATGCCGGCGCTCAAGTCGGACTTCGAGACCTCGGCGGTCGGCAGCGACAGGTCGAGCGCTCCGGCCTCGAAGGTGGCCGCAGCAGTCGACGCCGACTGCTCCGCCGCCTCGCGGCCATGGACGATCGCGGTGACTTCCGTCGCCAGCACCTTCTTGGCTTCGTTCAGTTCCGAGCCGCCGAGCGCCGCCAGCTTTTCGATCTCGGCGAGCGGCAGGCGGGTGAAGATCTTGAGGAACTTGCCGACGTCGGCGTCCTCGGTGTTCCGGAAATACTGCCAGAAATCGTAGGGGCTGAAGAGCTCGCCGTTGAGCCAGACGGCGCCGGAGGCCGACTTGCCCATCTTCTCGCCCGACGCCTTGGTGAGCAGGGGGGTAGTCAGCGCATAGAGCTGCGGGCCGCCCATGCGGTGGCTGAGGTCGACGCCGTTGATGATGTTGCCCCACTGGTCGGAGCCGCCCATCTGCAGCACCGTGCCGTAGCGCCGGTTGAGCTCGGTGAAATCGTAGCCCTGCATGATCATGTAGTTGAACTCGAGGAAGCTCAACGATTGGTCGCGATCGAGGCGCAGCTTCACCGAGTCGAAGCTCAGCATGCGGTTGACCGAAAAGTGGCGGCCGACATCGCGCAGGAATTCGACATAGTTGAGCTTCAGCAGCCAGTCGGCATTGTCCACCATGATGGCGTCGGTCGGGCCGTCGCCATAGCGCAGGATGCGCGAGTAGACCTTCTTGATGCTCTCGATATTGGTCTTGATCTTTTCGACGCTGAGCAGGCTCCGCTGATCGTCGCGGAAGCTCGGATCGCCCACCATCGAAGTGCCGCCGCCCATCAGGCTGATGGGGCGATGACCGGTTTCCTGCAGCCAGTAGAGCATCGTCACCGTGATCAGGTTGCCGATGTGGATGCTGGTCGCCGTGGCGTCGTAGCCGACGTAACCGGTGATGCGTTCCTTGGCCGCAAGGGCATCGAGGCCCTCGGGATCGGAGATCTGGTGGATGAAGCCTCGCTGATCGAGGACGTTCAGGAAATCGGACTTGAACTTGGCGGCCATCGGCTTGCCCTATGTAATCGACCGGCTCGTCATGGGGTACGTTACCCCCATGAGGACCTCATCCCGAGCCTTCCGAAGGAGGAGGTCCGGGGCGTATGGCTAGCGCCCCTTGCCCGCCGCGATTTCCGCGCGGCGCCGGTCAAGATAGTCGGCGCAGCGTTCGGTGAGTTCGTCGATCTTGCCTTCGTAGAAGTGGTTGGCGCCCTCGACCTGCTGCTGCTCGATGGTGATGCCCTTCTGGGTCTTCAGCTTGTCGACCAGCTTCTGCACCGATTGCGGCGGCGCCACGCGGTCCTTGTCACCGTGAATGATCAGGCCCGAAGACGGGCAGGGGGCGAGGAAGGAAAAGTCATAGAGGTTTTCCGGCGGGCTCACCGAGATGAAGCCCTCGACCTCGGGGCGGCGCATCAGCAACTGCATGCCGATCCAGGCGCCAAACGAGAAGCCGGCGATCCAGCAGCCGCGCGACTCGCGGTTGAGCGACTGCAGCCAGTCGAGCGCCGCGGCGGCGTCGGAGAGCTCACCGATGCCGTGATCGAACAGGCCCTGGCTGCGGCCGACGCCGCGCGAGTTGAAGCGCAGCACCGAAAAACCGCGCTGGGCGAACATGTAGAACAGGTTGTAGACGATTTGGTTGTTCATCGTGCCGCCGAACTGCGGATGCGGATGAAGCACGATCGCGATGGGAGCGTTCGGATCCTTGCCCTGCTGGTAGCGCCCCTCGAGGCGGCCTTCGGGTCCGTTGAAGATGACTTCTGGCATAAGGTCGTTTCCTTGACCGTTCTTGGCCCTGCCGAACCTCTATGCGCTGGGCTCATGCCTCGCGCGCGGGCCGGTCTCTCGGCTTGACGAATGCTGCGCCGCTGCCTAAAACATGGGCCGAAAACTCCAGTTTCGAATAATTCTAAACTGGGTTTTCGAAGGCGGCAATTGGTGGTCCAACCGCTTCCGGTTGCTGGTGAGCGCTCCTTGTAGAGAAAGTGAGCGCCCGATTTCAAGATTTGTTTCAGGCACGTGCGGCGCCCAGGCGTCGCAGGCGGCCTTTCGAAGCGGAAGAGGCAGGTCTCGGTTCTATGGCGCGACAGGCGATCTATCTCGATCACAATGCGTCGGCGCCGTTGCTGCCGGAGGCCCGCGCTGCCCATATCGGTGCGCTCGACCTCGTCGGCAACCCCTCGTCCGTTCATGCCCAGGGCAGGGCGCTGCGCGCCGTGATCGACAAGGCCCGCACCCAGGTGGCGCGGCTCGCCGGAGCCGAGCGCGACCAGGTGGTGTTCACCGGCTCGGCGACCGAGGCGATCACCCAGGCGATCGTCGGTGGCGCCAAGGCGTTCAATGTCGACGCCATCGTCGTGTCGGAAGGCGAGCACGCGGCGGTGCTCAAGGCCGCGGAGGCGACTGGGCTGCCGATCAAGAAGGTCGGCCTCGATACCGACGGGGTGATCAAGATCGAGGAGATCGCGTCGGCGCTGGCCGCGGCGGACCTCGTGGGGATGCGGCTGCTGGTGGCGGTGCATCTGGTCAACAACGAGACCGGCGTGATCCAGCCGGTCGATCGCATCGAAGTGCTGGTGGGCCCCAGCCCGCACTACCTTTTTGTCGATGCGGTGCAAGGCTTTGGCAAGGTGGGGCTCGAATTTGCCTCGCGCGCACCCGATATGATGGCGGTAAGCGGCCACAAGATCGGCGGTCCGGCCGGCATCGGCGCGTTGCTGATGAAGGGCCACGCCGACCAGGTTCGACTGATCCCCGGCGGGGGGCAGGAGAGCGGGCGGCGCGGCGGCACGGAGTCGGCGGCGGCGATTGCCGGGTTCGGTGCAGCAGCGGAGGTTTTCGCCGAGCGGTTCTACCAGGCCAATGTCAGCGAGCTGGTGCGGACGGCCGAAGACGGTATGCGGTTGATTGCGCCCGACCTCGTGGTCTTCGGCGAGCAGGTCGACCGGATCGGCAACGTGACCAATTTCGCGGTGCCGGGGCTGAAAAATGCGGTGGCGATGATGGGGCTGGATCTTGCCGGTCTCGCCGTTTCATCGGGTTCCGCCTGCTCGTCGGGCAAGGTTGGCCCGAGCCATGTGCTCGCCGCCATGGGTGTGCCGGCAGAGCTCGGCGAGTGTGCAATGCGTGTGAGCTTCGGCTGGTCCTCTTCAATCGAGGACGTCGAGGCTTATCTGAAGGGTTTTGGCGAAGTCGTCGGGCGTCATCGCGCTCGCCACGGCGTCGCAGCATAGGAAGAAGACGATGGCCCGTTACGACATCCCGACTTTGAAGGAAGAGATCGAGGACGATACCGTTGAGAAGGTACTCGCGCTCGATGTCGAGAAATACAAGTACGGGTTCGAAACTCAGCTCGAAGTCGACAAGGCTCCCAAGGGCCTGAACGAGGACACGATCCGCTTCATTTCGGCCAAGAAGGACGAGCCGGAGTGGATGCTGGAGTGGCGGCTGGATGCCTATAAGCGCTGGCTGACCATGGACGAGCCGACCTGGGCCAAGGTGCACTACCCCAAGATCGACTTCCAGGACATGTACTATTACGCGGCGCCCAGGAGCTCGAACCGGCCCAAGAGCCTCGACGAGATCGATCCGGCGCTGCTCGAAATGTACGAGAAGCTCGGCGTGCCGCTGAAGGAGCGCGAGCTGCTCGCCGGCATCGAGCAGCCCAAGGTTGCCGTGGACGCGGTGATCGATTCCGTCTCGGTCGGCACGACGTTCCGGGCCGAGCTCGAGAAGATGGGCATCATCTTCTGCTCGATCTCGGAAGCCATCCGTGAGTATCCGGACCTGGTCAAGCAGTACCTCGGCTCGGTGGTCCCGGTGTCCGACAACTACTATGCCACGCTGAACTCGGCAGTCTTCACCGACGGGTCGTTCTGCTACATCCCCAAGGGCGTCCGCTGCCCGATGGAGCTCTCGACCTATTTCCGTATCAACGAGGCCAAGACCGGCCAGTTCGAGCGCACGCTGCTGATCGCCGACGAAGGCGCCTACGTCTCGTACCTCGAGGGCTGCACGGCGCCGGCGCGCGCCGAGCATCAGCTGCATGCAGCGGTGGTCGAGCTCGTCGCCCTCAAGGACGCCGAGATCAAGTACTCGACGGTGCAGAACTGGTTCCCGGGCGACAAGGACGGCAAGGGCGGCGTCTACAACTTCGTCACCAAGCGTGGCGATTGCCGCGGCGACAATTCCAAGATCAGCTGGACCCAGGTCGAGACCGGTTCGGCGATCACCTGGAAGTACCCCTCGTGCATCCTCCGCGGTGACAACTCGTCGGGCGAGTTCTATTCGATCGCCATTTCGAACGGCTACCAGCAGGTCGATAGCGGCACCAAGATGCTGCACCTGGGCAAGAACACCACCTCCCGGATCATCTCCAAGGGCATCGCGGCGGGCTATTCGGACAACACTTATCGCGGGCAGGTCTCGGCGCACGCCAAGGCCAAGGGCGCCCGCAACTTCACCCAGTGCGACAGCCTGTTGATCGGCGACAAGTGCGGCGCGCATACCGTGCCCTATATCGAGAGCCGGAACGCCACGGCCGTGTTCGAGCACGAGGCGACGACCAGCAAGATCTCCGACGACCAGATGTTCTACTGCATGCAGCGCGGCCTCTCCGAAGAGGAAGCGGTGGCGCTGATCGTCAACGGGTTCGTCCGCGACGTGCTGCAGCACCTGCCGATGGAGTTCATGGTCGAAACGCAGAAGCTGATCTCGATCTCGCTCGAGGGCAGCGTCGGCTGATGACCAAGCGTACCGAACCTTGGGGAGTTTCTGAGGGCGCGACCAAGCGGTATTGGTTCGCGTACTTTCGGCAGCTGACATCCGAGGATTTCGGTATCAAACCATCGAAGATAGCGACACAGAATCTGGTCAGAGATCGCTTCCTTCCCGTCAGTTTCGCGTGGCGCTTCCGGCTGGCAAGGCCCGTGGCGCTCGAGGGGTGGCTGGTGATCCTTGGTGCGATTGTAGCTATGGCTGCTGGAGGGGTGGTTGCCGCCGTCGTCGGCAATACAGTGGAGGCCCCAGACTTGGCGCTGCTCGCGCTACTTGGATGGCTTGGTCTCGTCTGCATCGTGTTCTTTGTGGTGCTTGATCGCACCAGCGATCCCGACAAGGCCGCAGAAGACTACAAATCCGGGCAGGAGCACGGCGATTCCGTCGCACGCAAGGGCGAGGACGCGTGATGAGCGCACCCCACAACATCGTCAACGTTGCCGACCTTGAGCTGAACTGGCTCAAGGTGGGCAACCGCTTTGAGGTGGGGCTCAACGACATCGACGCGGCGATCGGTACCGATCAGATCGGCGCGACGCTGCATGTGGTGCCGGCCGGCAAGACCGCCTGGCCGTTCCACCGGCATCACGGCAATGACGAGTTGTTCTTCATCATCTCGGGCACCGGCACCTATCGCGTCGGCGAGCAGCGACTGCCGATCAAGGCGGGCGACTGCATCGGCGCTCCTGCCGGCGGCGAAGCGCACCAGATCATCAACAGCAGCGACGCGGAGCTGCGCTACATCGCCTTCGCCAATCACGGCCGGGCCGATGTGACTGAGTACCCCGACAGCGGACGGATCGCCGTCGACATCGCGCATGGCAACGACAAGCAGCCGATGTCGATCTTCAGCACCGCCGGCAAGCTGACGCCGTTCGGCTATTGGGACGGCGAAGACATCGGGGGCGATAAATGAGCCGCCCCATCGTCAATATCGCCGACCTTCAGCTCGAGAGCTGGAGCAAGGGCACGAAATACGCTTCGACCGATGCCTCGTTCGGCCGCCAGATCGGCATGACGGGCATGGGCATCAGCTACAACGAAGTGCCGCCCGGCAAGACCGGCTGCCCCTTTCATAACCACCACGTCGAGGACGAGTTGTTCATCGTGCTCGAGGGTGAGGGGACCTATCGGTTCGGCGCCGAGAGCTACCCGATCAAGGCCGGCGACGTGCTTGGCGCACCCGCGGGCGGTCGCGAGGTGGCGCACCAGATCATCAATACCGGGGCAGTGACGCTCCGCTACTACGGGGTTTCGACCAAGGCGCAGAGCGAAGTGGTCGAATACCCGGACTCGAACAAGTTTGCTGCTTTCAGCCGGCAGAGCGATGGGAAAAAGCCCTTCGACATTATCGGCCAGGCTGATGCCTCCCTCGACTACTGGGACGGCGAAGACATCGGAGAACACCAATGACCACCCCCATGCTCGAAATCCGCGACCTGCACGTGCGCATCGAGGAACGCGAAATCCTCAAAGGCGTGAACCTGATCGTCCCGAAAGGCGAGGTGCATGCGATCATGGGGCGCAACGGCTCGGGCAAATCGACGCTGAGCTATGTGCTGGCCGGCAAGGAAGATTACGAGATCACCGGCGGCGAAGTGCTGCTCGATGGCGTCAACATCCTCGAGATGGAGCCGTCGGAGCGCGCCACGGCGGGCCTGTTCCTCGCCTTCCAGTACCCGATCGAGATCCCCGGCGTCGCCACCATGACCTTCCTCAAGGCGGCGCTGAACGCCAAGCGCAAGGCCAACGGCGAGGGCGAGCTGTCGACGCCGGACTTCATGAAGGCGGTCAAGGAAGCCGGCAAGGCGCTGCATATCGACAGCGACATGCTGAAGCGCGCGCTCAACGTCGGGTTCTCCGGTGGCGAGAAGAAGCGTGCCGAAATCCTGCAGATGGCGCTCCTGAAGCCCAAGATGTGCATCCTCGACGAGACCGATTCAGGCCTCGACATCGATGCGCTGAAGGTGGTGTCGGAGGGCGTCAACGCGCTCCGCGATGCCGACCGCTCGATGCTGGTGATCACCCACTACCAGCGGCTGCTGAACCACATCGTGCCGGACGTGGTGCACGTGTTCTCGGACGGTCGCGTGGTCGAGAGCGGCGGCAAGGAGCTGGCGCTGGAACTGGAAGCCAAGGGCTATGCCGGCTTCGACGAAGCGGCGGCATAAGGACCGATGACCATGCATGTCCCCGTCCGGCTCGGGCCGGCTGAACTGAAGCTCATCGACCAGCTGACGGCCGCCGGTGCGGTTGCGGAAGCCGAGCGCCTGACCGGCGCCGGCCTGCCGACGCGGCGCGTCGAAGCGTACCACTACACCGACCTGAAGCAGCTGCTGCGGGCGGTTCCGGAACTGGCTGCTGCCGCGACCGAAGCCAGCGCTCCGGCGCTGCGCGTCGCCGGCGCCTACCAACTGATGATCGCCAATGGCGTGGTGCAGGAGACCGGCACGGCGCCGGCTGGCGTCATCGTCGGCAAGGCGGCAGGCGGCGTGCTCACGACACGTGACGATGTGGTTACGCGTCTCAACATGGCGCTGACCAAGGAGTGCCTGACGCTCGACCTCGACGGGTCGGTCGATCCGGTGATCCAGATCGATCGCCGCACCGAAGGCGCCGCCGGGCACTCGACCAGCGCGGCGAAGATCTTCGTCGCCGACGACAGCAGCGCGGTGATCGTCGAGACCTATTCGGGCAGCGAACAAGCGCACCTCGGCAACCACGCCACCTATCTGGCGCTCGGCAAGAACGCCAAGGTGACCCACATCACCGTGAACCTGGCTGCGGCCAAGGCGACGCATTTCGCCTCGAACGAGTACCATCTCGCCGAAGGTGCGCAGCTCAGGACTCTGATCATCAATGCCGGCGCGGCGTTGAGCCGGACGCAGCTGTTCCCGCGCTATGAAGGCGCCGGCGCCCATGCCGACATCACCGGGCTGAACCTCGTCTCCGAGGGCCAGCACGCCGACATCACCATGGATGCGCTGCACGCCGTGCCGCACACTTCGTCGAAGCCGCTGTTCAAGTCGATCGCCCGCGGACGGTCCAAGGCCGTGGTGCAGGGCCGGCTGGTGGTGGCGCGCGATGCGCAGAAGACCGACGCCAAGCTGATGAGCCAGGGGCTGATGCTCTCGGACGAAGCGGAAATCCTCTGCAAGCCCGAGCTCGAGATCTATGCCGACGACGTGGTCTGCGGCCACGGTTCGACCTGCGGCCAGCTGGACGAGGACTCGCTGTTCTACCTGACGAGCCGCGGCATCGCGAAGGCGGACGCCGAGACCATGCTGGTGCGCGCCTTTCTCGCCGAACTGATCGACCCGATCGAGGACGAGGCGCTGAACGAGGCGCTGACCGCAGTGATCGAGGGATGGCTGGCGGGCAAATGAGTTTCGATCTCGCCAAGATCCGCGCCGATTTCCCGATCCTCGAAGAGGAGATCCACGGCAACCGGCTGGTCTATCTGGATAGCGGCGCTTCGGCACAGAAGCCGAACCAGGTGCTCGACCGGATGGATTGGGCGCACCGGCACGCCTATGCCAACGTCCACCGCGGCCTCCACACGCTCGCCAACCGGGCGACCGAAGCCTACGAGGGTGGGCGCGAGGCGACGCGGCGGTTTCTCAACGCCAGCCGGCCGGAAGAGATCATCTTCACCCGCTCGGCCACCGAGGCGATCAACCTTGTCGCGGCGTCGTTCCTCGGTCCGCGGATCGGGGAGGGCGACGAGATTGTGCTTTCGATCATGGAGCACCACTCCAACGTCGTGCCGTGGCACTTCCATCGCGAGCGCAAGGGCGCGGTGCTGAAGTGGGTCGACGTGCGTGACGACGGCAGCTTCGACCTCGACGCGTTCGAGGCGGCCCTGTCGCCGAAGACGAGGATGGTGGCGATCACCCATATGTCCAACGTCCTGGGTACGGTGACGCCGATCAAACAGATCGTCGAGATCGCCCACGCTCGGAAGATACCGGTGCTGGTCGATGGCAGTCAGGGCGCCGTACACCTCAAGGTCGACGTGCAGGACCTCGGCGTCGATTTCTACGTTTTTACCGGCCATAAGCTCTATGGCCCGACCGGCATCGGCGTGCTGTACGGGCGCTATGACTTGCTCGCCGATATGCAGCCCTACCAGGGCGGCGGCGAGATGATCGATACCGTCACCCGCGACAGCGTCACCTACAATGAGCCGCCGCACCGCTTCGAAGCCGGGACGCCGCCGATCGTCCAGGCGATCGGGCTCGGCGCCGCCATCGATTATGTCGAGGGCATTGGCCGCGAGGCGGCGCAGGCGCACGAAGCGGAACTCACCGGTTACGCGATGGAGCGGCTGGGGCGGATCAATTCCTTGCGGTTGATCGGCACCGCACCGGGCAAGGGTGGCATCTTCTCGTTCGAGGTGAAGGGCGCGCATGCGCACGACGTTTCGACCATCCTCGACCGCTACGGCATCGCAGTACGTGCCGGCACGCACTGCGCCATGCCGCTGCTACAAAGGTTCGGCGTCACCTCTACCTGCCGGGCCTCCTTCGGCCTATATACCGGCAAGGATGATATCGACGCCCTGGTCGAGGGTATCGAAAAAGCGCGGAGTTTTTTTGCCTGAGGGCGCGAAGCGGGATCGCCTGGGGACGCGAAGCCGTTTCACTAAGGAAACAACATGACTGACGAAGTGAACGAGATTGCTCCTGAGGTCGAGGTCGCCGAGCCGAATGCCGGCGACGCGCCTCGTATCACGCCCAATGTCGGCGCGGCGATTCCCGCCGACGACGTGGAGCGGATCACCCGCGACCTGATCGGCGCGCTGAAGACGGTCTACGACCCGGAGATTCCGGTCGATATCTACGAGCTCGGCCTGATCTACAAGGTCGACCTCGATGACGACCGCAACCTGACCATCGATATGACGCTGACCGCGCCGGGCTGCCCGGTGGCCGGCGAAATGCCGGGCTGGGTGGAGAACGCGGCGCGCAATGTCGAGGGCATCCAGGACGTCACCGTCAACATGGTCTACGATCCGCCATGGGACGCTTCGCGCATGAGCGAAGAAGCCCAGGTGGCGCTGAACTGGTGGTAAGTTCCGCGCTTTAGGTCTATATATCGTCTTGTTACGATGAAGGTCCGCAACCGATGCCTTTGAAGATCATGAGCCTGACCGATGCCGCCGTCGAGCGCATCAACGAGATCATCGAGGATAGCGCCACGCCCGTGGTTGGCGTGCGCGTTGGTATCAAGGATGCCGGCTGCGCCGGCCAATCCTACACGCTCGCCTATGTCGGCGAGCCGGTGAAGGGCGACGACCACATCGAGGAAAAGGGCGTCCACGTCTATGTGGAGCCCAAGGCGACGCTGTTCCTGCTCGGCACGGTGATGGATTTCGAGGAAGACATCCTCAAATCCGGCTTCACCTTCAAGAACCCGAACCAGACCGGCGAATGCGGCTGCGGCGAGAGCGTGCAGTTGAAGCCGGCCGACCTCAAGGCGCTGGCCGAGGCCCGGGCGCACGCCTGATTTGAGGCTTTGCCTCCTGCATCTCCTCACACTCGGTGTCATCCCAGCGAAAGCTGGGACTTATCTCTATGTCTGCGCCAGAGGATAGTCGGGTCCCGGCTTTCGCTGGGATGACATCCAGTTTTGGGGCCAAGGCAGGGTCACAACGACGTACTTGGCAAAGGGTAGCGCAATCCGCTACATCCATCGGGCTTGCTTCAACCTCACCCCGGCGACGCCCGGGCCCAATCGACAGATCGATGTGTCCGGCCCTGCCGGAGTGAGTGCGGCCGTTGCGCCGCTGTGTGACGGAGTTCTCCATTGACCGCTGCCGCTTCCTCAAAGCTCGAGGCTTTGACGATCACGCCGCCCGATCATCCGCTGGTCGGCCGGGTCACGCCTCCCGGCTCGAAATCGATCACCAATCGTGCGTTGCTGCTGGCGGCGCTGGCGAAGGGCACGAGCCGGCTCAGCGGGGCGCTGAAGAGCAAGGACACGGCGCTGATGGCGAGGGCGCTGATCCAGATGGGTGTCAGCGTCGAGGAACCCGATGCGACGAGCTTCGTCGTCACCAGCGACGGTACGCTCAAGGCGCCGACCGAGCCGCTGGTCTTGGGCAATGCCGGCACGGCGACACGCTTTCTGACGGCCGCGGTGTCGCTGGTCGAGGGCAGGGTGGTGGTGGATGGCGACGAGGCGATGCGCAAGCGCCCGATCGAGCCGCTGCTGGTGGCGCTCCGCTCGCTCGGCATCGATGCGAGCAGCGAGACTGGCTGTCCCCCGGTGGTGATCAACGGCACCGGTTCGTTCGGCAGCGGCCGGGTCGAGATCGATGGCGGGCTCTCCAGCCAGTATGTCTCGGCGCTGCTGATGGCGGCGCCGTTCGGCGAAGGCCCGATCGAAGTGGCGCTGACCGGCAAGGACCTCGACGCCCGCGGCTACGTGAATCTAACGCTTGCCGCGATGCGGGCCTTCGGCGCCAGCGTCGAGCAGCTCGATGAGATGACCTGGCAGGTGCAGCCCACCGGCTACCAGGCGACCGACTTCCACATCGAGCCCGACGCCTCGGCGGCGACCTACCTCTGGGCGGCGGAAGCGCTGACCGGCGGCAGGATCGACCTTGGCGTGCCGATGGACGCGTTCACCCAGCCCGACGCCGAGGCGGCCAGGCTGATCCGCATGTTCCCGCGCATGCCCCAAGTGATCGACGGTTCGCAGATGCAGGACGCGGTACCGACGCTGGCGGTGCTCGCAGCCTTCAACGAGACGCCGGTGCGCTTCGTCGGCATCGCCAATTTGAGGGTCAAGGAATGCGACCGAATCTCGGCGCTCTCCACTGAGCTCAACCGCATCCGGCCAGGCCTTGCGCATGAGGAGGGCGACGATCTGGTGGTTTCGTCCGATCCGCGGCTCATCGAGCTCAAGCATCGCAACGAGCGAACCAGCATCGAAACCTATGAGGACCACCGCATCGCCATGAGCTTTGCGCTGGCGGCGCTGAAGATCGGCGGGATCACCATCCTCGATCCAGACTGCGTCGGGAAGACCTATCCGGGGTACTGGGACGCGCTGCGCTCGCTTGGGGTGGAGACGGTGGCGGCGTAGAAGCCGGATGGCCGAGGCACATCGTGCCCTCCAGGCCCCCTCTCTTGCAAAATCTAAGGCTTAGCCAAACGGCTAAACCTAAGATTTTGCTTTCTCCCCCGCCAAGGGGGAGATGATCCGTGCCTTCCACTTGCGCCGGAGTATCAGTCGGGACTCTCCCCCTTGGCGGGGGAGAAAGCGAAAACTTGGGCTTAGCGCAGCTAAGTCCTTAGTTTTCGCAAGAGAGGGGGGGCCACCTAGGCCATCCCTCCTCGGCCCATTCCCCAACAGAGCGTAGCCGCTAAGCCGCGACGATGTCGTCGTCCTTGAGGTCGGTCTCGCCGACCACCACGTTGCGGCCGCGGTGCTTGGCGGCATAGAGGCACCGGTCGGCGCGTTCGATCAGGCTCGAGGGGGTATCGCCTGTGCGGTACATGGCGACGCCAAACGACGCGGTGACGCGGCCGAGCTTCTCGTTGGTCGAGCGCTTCAGCAGTTCCTTGGCCTGGATGGCCTTGCGAATGTTGTCGGCAAGGATCACCGCGCCCTCGAGGTCGGTGTCGGGCAGCACCGCGGCGAATTCCTCGCCGCCATAGCGTGCCGCGATATCCCGGCCCTTGATGTTGGATTTGAGCGTCATCGCAACCAGGCGCAGCACCTGGTCGCCGGTCTGGTGGCCCCAGGTGTCGTTGAAGCGCTTGAAGTGGTCGATGTCGATCAGCATCAGGCACATATGGTCGCCATGCTCTTCGGCCCGTCCCACCGCCCGCCGCAGCCCGTCGTCGAAGGCCTTGCGGTTATAGACCTTGGTGAGCGGGTCGAGCAGCGCTTCGCGGCGGACGTCGTCGAGGTCGCGCTGCAGCGCTTCGATGTCGTCGCGCGAAGCTGCAAGGTTCATCTCGAGCTGATGGTTGGCATCCTGCATGCGGCGGGTTTCCGCCAGCAGTGCGTTGGCCAGCGTTCGCAGCCTGGTGGCATCCAGCTCGCCCGAACCGAGGTCGCCACTGGCGATCTGCAGCGACGCCGAATAGGCGCCGGCTGTGGTCATGGCTGTGTCGATGGCATCGTGGATGGCGACGATGCGGTTCGACATCCGCTGCGATACGCCGGAGATCCGCTCGTTGGCATCCTGAGCGCGAAGGAACTCGTTGTAGAGGCGCTCGGCGATCTCGGCGGTCGGGTGTCCGCCGCGGAAGATCTCGTTGACGCGGGCGTTCAGCGCGGGATTGATGCCGGTGGCGTAGGTGTAGAGCAGTTCATAGAACTGTGGGTACGGAGGAATCGTCGCCCGCTTCAGCAGGTCCAGCGCTGAATTCGCATAACCGAGGGCGCGTCTGAATTCCTGTTCTGACACCGTTCCCCCAAGCCCGGCTCCTGCCGGTCGTTCGGCCGGCATTGTCAGTTGTTCGGCATTAACGAGCCGTAAAAACACGACGATCTGTTAGCAATTCTACTGAGATCGTCGCGGGAATTCTGTAGATCGCGGCTATTTCCGCAGCAGGAATGCCGGGATCGGACCGTCAGAACCGAACGGCGAATCGGCGACGATGCCTTCGATGTGCTGAGGACGCGGCTCGCGGGCGGGTTTTTCGCCGCCATTGCCACGGTTGTTGTTGTCGTTGCGAGGCGCATCGTTGCGGGCAGGGCGACGAGGCCGCTCGCTCCGTTCCTCGCGCGGCTGCTGGATTTCCTGAGCTTCGACCTTCGCTGCAGTTTCCCGCGATCCGCGGCCACCACGCCGTCCGCGACCGTCACGCAGCGAGCGAAGTTCGCTGCGGTCCTCGGTGCGCGTCGCTTCGGTCCGCTCGACCGATCCACCGCCCAACTTCACCTCGGGAATGTCCTTGGCGATCAGCTTGGTGATGGCATCGACATACTTGCCGTCGGACGGGGTCGCCAGCGTAATGGCGACGCCGGAGCGGCCGGCACGACCAGTGCGGCCGATGCGGTGCACATAGTCCTCGGCGTGGGTCGGCACGTCGAAGTTGAACACGTGGCTCACCGCCGGGATGTCGAGGCCGCGGGCGGCCACATCGCTGGCGATCAGGAGCTGCAGCTTGTCGGTCTTGAAGCTGTCGAGCGTTTCCATGCGGCTCTTCTGGTCCATGTCGCCATGCAGCCCAGCGGCCGAAAAGCCATGGCGCTCCAGCGAGCGGGCAAGGGTGGCCACATCGCGCTTGCGATTGCAGAAGATGATCGCGTTCTTGAGGTTCTCTTCGCCGCGGATCAGGCGGCGCAGCGCGTCGCGCTTTTCTTCCGGCTTGCCGGAGACGCGGACGATCCGCTGCTCGATCGTCTCGGCGGTCGAGTTCTGGCGGGCGACCTCGAGTTTGATCGGGTCGCGCAGGAACCGGCTGGTCAACCGCTGGATTTCCGGCGGCATGGTGGCCGAGAAGAACAGCGTCTGCCGGCGCGGCGGCAACAGGCCACAGATGCGCTCGATATCGGGGATGAAGCCCATGTCGAGCATGCGATCGGCCTCGTCGATGACGAGGATGTCGACGCCGGTGAGCAGGATGCGGCCGCGTTCGAACTGGTCGAGCATGCGGCCGGGCGTGGCGATCAGCACGTCGGCGCCGCGATCGAGCACCTTGTTCTGGTCTTCGAAGCTGACGCCGCCGATCAGCAGCGCAACGTTGAGCTTGTGGTTCTTGCCGTACTTCTCGAAATTCTCGTGCACCTGCGCCGCGAGCTCGCGCGTCGGTTCGAGGATCAGCGTGCGCGGCATGCGGGCGCGGGCGCGGCCACTTTCGAGCAGCGTGAGCATGGGCAGCACGAACGACGCGGTCTTGCCGGTGCCGGTCTGTGCGATGCCGATAATGTCCCGCTTCTGCAGGACATGCGGGATCGCCTGCGCCTGGATATCGGTGGGCTTGGTGTAGCCGGATGCGGCAACCGCATCGATCACCTTGGCGCTGAGGCCCAACCCGGAAAAGTCATTTGCCAAATCAGTGGTCCGCTCAAGTAGGGAAGGCAGGTCGACGGGCAGCTACTTGAGGAGGTGCGGGTCGACGAAGAGGTCGCAAAGTACAAGCCGGATAATCAGGCTTCGCCTTGCAGCAACCGATCCGGACTCCGCCCTGTCCGGGGCTGCGCGCGACGCGCCCGGAACATAGTGGAAACCCCTTGCGAGTCAACGGGGTTTGGGGGCGGGTGATTAATGGAGGGGCGCGAATGGTGCGCGCCAGCGTATGCTACCGGCTAGAGGCACTCCGAATACAGCACGCGGCCGACGGCACCCTGCAACGCGCACAGGTTGTTCACGAATGTGCCGACCATCAGCGTACCTAGGGGGGCAACGCAAAGAAAAAGCATGAGAACGCGGACCCAGGCCCGTCGAAAGATCACCAGGACCGCGACAAGTGCCACAATCGGCATGATGCATATTGCAGAGTAAAACCAGAGTTCCGACCGCGTCGATATCGAAAGCTGCAGAGCCGCAATCGGTAGAATCCTGATCGCTGCCGCTCCGATCAGCAGACCGCAGGCCACTGGCGACCGGTCACCGTCCCTGCTCGGATTTCCCTGATCCATCTGATGGTTCCACCGTTTGAGAACGGTGTTCAATATCATCCGGCGTCTCTGTTGCACAGTGTTCAAAATACCGACTTCGACACCGACATGGAGCTAGTTGTGCGGATCAGGCCTTGCCGAGATCGAGTACGACGATTTCCGGCCAGCTACCGATCCGCACGGGAATGACGGAGCAACCAAGGCCGCGCGAGACGATCAGCTCGCGTCCTTCGACAGTGTAGTGGCCGGCAGGAAAGCGGCGCGAGCCGAGCGATGCGGCCCATGGCCGCCAGCCGAAGAGCGAAATCTGGCCGCCATGGGTGTGGCCGGACAGCGTGAGGCTGACGCGGTCGGGTACTCTGGGGAAGATATCGGGCTCGTGGGCGAGGAGCAGGGTCGGCTCGCCGTCGGGGATCTGGGCGAGTGTGCCATCGAGGTCGTCGAGGCCGCTGGTGTGCCGGCCGTCATGCGCGCCACCGGGCAGGATACCCATCTGGTCGCCGAGACCGGCAAGCCAGAAGGCGTGCCGGTCCTTCTCGAGGCGGATGGCCTGGTTGACATAGGTTGCGATACCGGCGTCATGCAAAGCCGTGCGTGCCAGCGGTGTTGCAGAATGATCGAGCTGGAAGGCACGGTCCTCCCAGTAGTCGTGGTTGCCGAGAACGGCATGCACACCGAGCGGGGCGGAGAGCTTGCCGAGCGCGCTCGCCCACTCGACATTGCCGACCTGACCGGTACGAAGCCGCATGCCGCTGACATAGTCCCCGAGCAGCAGGATGATATCGACGCCGAGGTCCTGCGTCTGTGCGCACAGCGCCTCGATGCGCTGCAGGTCCATCCAGGGTTCGCAGGCATGAAGGTCGGCAATGACGGCGGCGCGCAGTTTCAGGCCGGCCGGCCAGCCACGCGGCGTTAGGGCGTAGGTGGTGATGCGCGGGCGGGCAAGGGCCTCGATGAAGGGGTAGGCGGCCGTGGCGATCAGCCCAAGCACCCCTACGCCGAAAAGTTTCAGCACCCCACGCCTGGTGATCATGTTCGCCCCTGACCCTCAGGGACGCTCGTCCCTAGATATCCAGATCGGTGACGAATGCGGCGTTTTCCTGGATGAAGTCGAAGCGGGCTTCCGGACGGTTGCCCATCAGGCGGTCGACGGAGAGCCTGGTCTCTTCGAAGTCGTCGCGGATGCGGACCTGCAGCAGGGTGCGGGTCTTCTTGTCCATCGTGGTTTCGCGCAGGTGCACGTAGGGCATCTCGCCGAGGCCCTTGAAGCGGGTGATGTCCGGCTTCTTGCCCTTGAACTCGTCTGCCAGCAACTGGTCGCGATGCGCGTCGTTCATCGCATAGGCGACTTTGGGGCCGGAACTGATGCGGAACAGCGGGGGCATGGCCAGGTAGAGGTGGCCGCCCTCGATGAGTTTCGGCATCTCCTGGAAGAAGAACGTCATCAGCAGCGAAGCGATGTGGGCGCCATCGACGTCGGCGTCGGTCATCAGGATGATCTTGTCGTAGCGCAGCTCGTCTTCGCGATAGCGCTCGCGGGTGCCGCAGCCCAGCGCCTGGATCAGGTCGGCAATGGCCTGGCTCGCCTGCACCTTGTCGCGAGTGGCGCCGGCAACGTTGAGGATCTTGCCGCGCAGCGGCAGGATGGCCTGGCTCTTGCGGTCGCGCGCCTGCTTGGCGCTGCCACCGGCCGAGTCGCCCTCGACGATGAAAATCTCTGCGCCCTGGGCCGCCGATTGCGTGCAGTCTGCGAGCTTGCCGGGCAGGCGGAGTTTTCTGGTCGCCGACTGGCGGTCGACCTCCTTCTCCTTCTTGCGCCGCAGGCGCTCTTCGGCGCGCTCGATGGCCCAGTCGAGGAGCTTCGAGGCCTGGTTGGGCGAGGCAGCCAGCCAGTGATCGAATGGGTCGCGCAGCGCGGTATCGACGATGCGGGTGGCCTCGGGCGAGCTCAGCTTGTCCTTGGTCTGGCCGACGAATTCCGGCTCGCGCACGAACACCGAGAGCATGGCAGAGCACTGCACCAGCACGTCTTCGGCGGTCAACTGGGCGGCGCGCTTGTTGCCGCTCAGTTCGGCATAGTTGCGCAGGCCGCGGAGCAGGGCGGCGCGCAGGCCCTGTTCGTGCGTGCCGCCATCGCCGGTCGGCACGGTGTTGCAATAGGAATTGACGAAGCCATCGCCGAGGCACCAGGCCACAGCCCATTCGACGGCGCCATGCGTGCCCGGCTTGCCGATGGTGCCCGCGAAGATGTCCTCGGTGATACGCGGCTCGCCTTCGATGCGGTTGGCGAGGAAGTCGCGCAGGCCGCCCGGGAAATGGAAGGTGGCCTTGGCCGGCACGTCTGCCGTGGCGAGGCTCTCGTCGCAGGTCCAGCGGATCTCGACGCCACCGAACAGGTAGGCCTTCGAGCGGGTCATCTTGAACAGGCGGGCGGCGGAGAACTTGTGCTCGCCGAAGATCTCCGGATCGGGGTGGAAGCGCTGCGTGGTGCCGCGCCGGTTCTGCACCTTGCCCACGGTCTCCACGCCGCCCAGCGGTTTGCCGCGCGAGAACGCGATGCGGTAGAGCATCTGGTCGCGCGCCACTTCGGTGATGAGGCTGTCGGACAATGCGTTGACCACCGAGACGCCGACGCCGTGCAGGCCGCCCGAGGTCTCGTAGGCCTTGCCGTCGAACTTGCCGCCGGCGTGCAGGCGCGTCATGACGATCTCGAGCGTCGAGACGCCAGGGAATTTCGGATGGTTTTCGACCGGGATGCCGCGGCCGTTATCGGTGACGGTCAGGAACCCGTCCTCGCCGAAATGCACCTCGATGCGGCTCGCATGCCCGGCGATCGCCTCGTCCATCGAGTTGTCGATGACTTCGGCGAACAGATGATGCAGCGCATTGGCGTCGGTGCCGCCGATATACATGCCGGGGCGGCGGCGCACCGGCTCGAGGCCTTCGAGCACCTCGATGTCGGCGGCCGAATAGGAAGCAGCGTGGGCGACGCTGGAGGTGGGGGGCGCGGCCGGCGTTTTCGGCGTTGGCGTCGAAGGCGGACGCTGCGGGGCATCGTCGCCGTCAGGGCCGAAAAGGTCTTCGATCGCCGCCATGAAATCTCCGTCCGAGGCGCGAATCGAGCGCCTCACAAGCTCTAGCATACTTGCTGCTTTGGGTGGGTTAAGCGGGAGGTAGGGCCCGGCGCTCGACCTGTCAACCGGTCGTGAACGGCATGTGAATGCACGGTTCCGCGAGCGTTCAACGGCTGGGCATTATTTCACGGCTCGAGATTGCGGAGCGCCCAGCTGGGGCCGGTAGGCAGTGTCCGGGCTGGGCGTTCGGCAATCTCACATCGACTGCGCCTGATATCACTCGGAACTCCGCCGCTCACGTTGCCTCGCAACATGAACGGTGGATGAACGGGCGATACCGCATTGGTTAAGAATGCAACCTTTAGGGTCGTGGCACGCTAGTGGACCTGGCTCCAGTTGATCTTGAAGGAGACTATCATGACCTCAATCCTATCGTCCGTGATGAAGTCCGGCCGTGCCGCGATCGTTGCGGTGACGCTGGGTGCGGCAGCGTTCACTGCCATGCCGGTCCAGGCGCAGTCGTTCAACTTCGACTTCGGCATCCAGGGTGGTGGCAGCAGCTTCTCGTACGGCTTCGACAATGGCCGCAGGATGAAGCGCGACTGCCTGACCAACAACGAAGTCCGCCGGGGCCTGCGCCGCGCCGGCTTTGACGATATCCGCTTCGTCGATCGTCGCGGAGTCCGGGTGAAGGTGGTGGCCGACTATGGCCGTCGCACCTACGCCATGACCATCAACCGCTGCACCGGCCGCGTCTCGGATATCGAGCGGCTGCGTCGCCCGTATTCGCCGGGCTTCCAGTTCCAGTTCCGCTTCTAGTCCAGTTCCGGCGGGAGCCGGTTCCTCCCTCGCGCTCCCGCCAGATCCCGGCCCCTCAGGGCCGGGATTTTTTGTTTCGTGAGTTGCAAAGGAGAACGACATGAAAGCTACTACGCTCATCCGCGCCGCCGTGCTCGGGCTGGCGCTCGGCGCTTCGGCACTCCCCGTGCAGGCGCAGAGCATGCAGTTCCAGTTCGGCTTCGGCACCGACGGCTTCGGCTTTCGGCGGCCGCTGATCTGCATCGAGCTGACCGACCGGCAGATCCGCAACGCCGTGCGCCAGCAGGGATACACGAACATCTTTCTCAACGTGCGGAACGATCGGCGCATCCAGGTGCGCGCGACACGCGGGGATTGGGTCTATCTGCTTCGCGTCTCGACCTGCACCGGGGCGATCCTCAATCGTGAACGGCTGCGCCGCAGCTGATGAAATCGCCAGTGAATCCAATGCGTCCGGTTCCGTACAAAGGGCCGGGCGCATTGTTTTGGAGCACTTGATTCAGACTTCGTTTGCTTCTCGGAAGCACTTTCTTAAGCGCTCGCGGGTATGAATTTCACATACGGTTTTTGTTCGGAGTAGCCGTATGCGCGCCCAAGCCAAGAGCGGTCTCGCGTACTTTGAGACAGCGTTGAGGGCGCCACGCGACAGCGGATGGCAGCAGGCCGGATTTGATAGTTTTGCGTACCGGCTTGCCCATCTTGCTTTGCCCCGCCCGCTGACCCTCGTCGCCATTGCCACGCTGTTCTACCTGGTGTGACGTAGGGGGCTCGGAGGCCCATGGTGTCCCATGTGCCCCGGCGTCATCATCACGAAGCGGCGATCTCCGTTTGAGCCTGGAAGGCGCTGCAACTCACCCTTTCAGGTGGGCGGCTCGGTTCCCCCACCCACCGGGTTTGGGGGCAACCTGCTGCCAACCGACGCCCTCAGCTCTCGAACCGCCTGTCCTTGGGGCAGCCTGCAAACAGAGGTTCCCGCTTTCGCGGGAATAACCCGGTGGCTGGGGAGGGGTTAGCAGGCAGCCACTTGACCTCCAATCGCCCCCGGTGCTCTAAGCATTCCGTCCGCAATGCCAACCAAGGAGGGTCGCGTGGGCTATCGTCATGACCAGCACCGCAGTCGCGGCCCTGTTTCGGCCCTGCAGCTTTAGTTGCAGGGCTGGCCGAACGGGTCCGGACGTCCTCGTCGTCTCACACCATTCTGGTCTGCCCAAGCCGGCTCCGCTTCGTGCGTGAGCCATTGCCGGCACCGGTAGTCCCTGTTGGTCGCGTGATCGAACCGCAAAAGTTTGCAACTTTTTGCTGATCACGCTCCGAGCATGGACCGCCAGAAGACCAGAGAGACGAAAATGGGCTCGATCAGCCTCAAGCACCTTTCCATCACCGCCACCGATCCGCTGTTCCGCGACCTGAGCCTCGTCGTCGCCGATGGCGACCGCGTCGGGCTTGTTGCAGGCAATGGGCTCGGCAAGACCTCGCTGCTGCGCGTCATCGCCGGACTGGCGGAACCCACTGCCGGCGAAGTGGTCCGCTCGCGCGGGCTGCGCATTGGCTATGTCGAGCAGGACGTGCCGGCGGCGCTGATGCCGCTGACCATGCGCGACGCCGTGCTTGATGCCCTGCCGGCGGCAGACCGCGAGACCGATGCGTGGCGGGCCGATGTGGCGCTCGACGGGCTGGAGACGCCCTATGAGCTGCGCGACCGGCTGGTTTCGGCGCTGAGCGGCGGCTGGCAACGCTTGATGCTGATCGCGCGGGTATGGGTGACCGATCCTGATGCGCTGCTGATGGACGAGCCGACCAACCACCTGGACCTGTCAAAGCTGTTCCGGCTGGAGACCTGGCTCAACCGTGAGGCCCGCAACATTCCGCTGATCGTTGCCAGCCACGATCGCGACTTCCTCGACGCGGTGACCAACCGGACGCTGTTCCTGCGGCCGGGGACCTCACGCTACATGCCGCTCGGCTACTCGGCGGCCCGGCTCGAGATCGAACGCGAGGACGCATCTCAGGAAGCGCAGAACGAGCGCGACCTCAAGGAAGCGAGCAAACTGAGGAAACAGGCAGCCAAGCTCAACAATATCGGCATCAACTCGGGCAGCGACCTCTTGGTGGTCAAGACCAAGCAGTTGCGCGAACGGGCCGCGAGGATCGAGGAAGCGGTGCGGCCGACACACCGCGAGCGCTCGGGCGAGATCAGGCTCAGCAACCGCGGGACGCACGCCAAGCTTCTGGTCGGCATCGAGAACGTCACGGTGACGACGCCGGCAGGGCAGGCGCTGTTCAAGATCGACAAGCTCCACATCTTCCAGGGCGATCGCGTGGTGCTCCTGGGCAAGAACGGCGCCGGCAAGTCGCAGCTGGTCAAGCTGATCCACCGCGCCATGGTGGAGCCCGACAGCGTGCCCGGCATAAGAGTCACGCCGTCGCTGGTACTGGGCTACACCGACCAGGACATGTCGCAACTGCCAGTCAAGGAGACGCCCGAGAGCTTCATCTCGGTGACATTCAAGCAGCCGGACGCCCGGGTGCGGAGCCTGTTGGCGGCGACCGGATTTGTCATCGAGAAACAGTCCCGGCCGATCGGGCAATTGAGTTTCGGCCAGCGGGCCCGCCTGGGGCTCCTGGCGCTGCGGCTGACGGAGCCGAACTTCTACCTGATGGACGAGCCGACCAACCATGTCGACATCCCGGGCCGTGAAGCGCTGGAGAGTGAAATCCTCGCCCACGAAGCGACGGCCGTGCTGGTCTCGCATGACCGCAGCTTCGTGCGGAATGTCGGAACGCGGTACCTGGAGATCAGCGGCAAGCGACTCAAGGAGGTCGATGGACCGGAGCCGTTCTTCGAGGAGATGATGCTGGAGACTGATCAAGTCTAGATCGTTCGACTTAGTGTAAATGATCTAGGAGATCGCGCGGCGACAGATCTGGTGAGCAGGAATGGCTCTCGACAGGGCGGATGTCCTGTGTTGCCACGCCGAAATACTGCGCAGTTGGTTCGGCGGTAAGGTCTGAGTCATAGCCGGATAGGCAATCTTGCGCAGGATAGCGTGAGGTTGTTCGGCGATGGCGCAGATGATGCAGAATGGAAGGCCAGGCAGTGCCGGCGCGAACAGCCGCAAGGATGTTCGCTTCATCGGCGACGTGATGGGCAGCTACGTGCTGGCAGCGCGCGCGCACACACCGGGCGCCGTGCAGGTATTCGCCTGCCGTTCGCGCAGCGTCTCGGCCCATGAGGCGGTGGTAAACGCTCCGGTCAGCGGGGCGCCCGGCGATATGTTGACCATGACATTGCAGGGGCTGGGCATCATGCGCGGCAGGATCACCCGTATTCTGGAGGGCGGCTTTGTCGTGGCGTTCGATTGCAGCGAACAGGAGCGTGTCACGCTGGGTGCGAGGATCGACTGGCTGAAGCGCCGGACGCTGAAGACGGTCAGCGATCGGCGGGCGCACAAGCGCGTGTTGCCCCGGGAGACGCGGGCTAACCTGACACTGGACGACGGGCAACGCTTCGACTGCTTCATCATCGACATGTCGCAGTCGGGCGTCGCCGTCTCGGCCGATGTGCTGCCGCCGGTCGGCGCGCCGGCCGGGGTGGGCGCGATCCCCGGTCGGGTAGTGCGACACATCGAGGCCGGGTTTGCCGTGCAGTTCGCCGAGGTGCAGCAGATTGGCCAGCTCGAGGCGCTGCTGACTCTCAAGACCAGCGACCAGCGCATCCTCGCCGGGGAGCGGTTGAAGCTGAGCAAGTAGTGCGCACGCCGGCTATGGCAAACAAATCCTTGCCGGAGTGCCAAGGGATTTCCAGTAGGGCGCAACCGGCCGTTCAAGCTCGGCGCGCTGATGGGGCTCTACCTGCTCGCCAGCCGCAAGAACCGCAGCCATCGAGTGCAGGTGTTCGCCTGCCGGCTGCAATCGATCTCGCCGCAGCTGATGGTCGCGTCGGCGCCGGTGCTCGGCACGCCGGGCGAGGAGCTCTCCGCCAACTTCGAGCCGTTCGGTACCGTCAGGGGACGGGTCGAGCGGTTGATCGACGGCGGCTTCTCGATGGCCATCGAGACCAGTGCCGAGGAGCGCGACCTGCTGATCAAGCGCATCGGCTGGTACAAGAAGCGGGTCTTCCATGGGGTCGCCGACAAGCGGGCGCACCGCCGGGTGATGCCCAGGGATCCGCGCTCCACCATTCTGTTTGCCGACGGGAGCCGCCTGCCATGCCTGATCATCGATATGTCGCGCTCGGGCGCGGCGCTATCGGCTGATGTGCAGCCGGACCTCGGCACGCCACTGGCGGTCGGACGAGTGGTAGCGCGCGTCGTGCGCTGGCTCGACGTCGGCTTCGCGGTGCAATTCCTGATCGAACAGGAGCCGGAAAGCCTCGAGGACCGGCTCCACCTTGTCGACGCCTGACGGCTAGCGCTCGGTGAAGGCCAGTTTCGCCCCGAGCGCCACGAAGGCGGCGGCGAAGGTGCGGCGCATCCAGGTGAGGACGCGTGGGCGGGTGACCACGTGCTGGCGCACCGCAGCGGCAAATACACCGTAGACGGCGAAGATCACCAAGGTCATGGCCATGAACACCGCGCTCAGCTCCAGCATCTGGGGCAGGGCGGCGGCGCTGTCGGTCCTGACGAACTGCGGCAGGAAGGCAAAGAAGAAGATCGACAGTTTCGGGTTGAGGATGTTGATCAGGATGCCTGAGACCAGCACCTGGCGGACCGACTTCGGCGCCGCGTCGGTGTCGACGCTGAGCGCGCCTGTCTCGCGGAGCGTCGCCCGGGCCATGTAGAGCAGATAGGCGACGCCGAGATACTTGATGATCTCGAAGGCGAGCGCGCTGGTGTGGAGCAGGGCGGCGAGTCCAGTGATGGCGGCCGCCATGTGCGGGATGATTCCCAAGGTGCAGGCGAAAGCCGCGAGGATGCTGGCACGGGCGCCGCGGGTCAGCCCGGCGGCCAGCGTGTAGAGCACGCCGGTGCCCGGCGAGGCGACGATGACCAGCGTGGTGATGAGGAATTCGGGCGTCATGACGGGCTCCGGACCAGCGAGGGCTGGGCCAGCATAGTCATGCCGACAAAGAGCGCCAGAGAGTTGGCGCTGCAGGTGATTTGGTATCTTCGCAAGTCGCTGCTAGGCTTCGCCGCATGAAGCGCATCGTGCAAAGCCGGCCGATCGACTCGCCCTTCGTCGAGAGCATCAGCTCCGTTCGTTTCGACACGACCGGGACGACGCTGATGCAGCCCGATGGTTGCTGGGACATCGCCATCATCAAGCGCGGCGACGAGACCCTGGTGCTGCGCACCGGGCTCACCACGCAGGCGGTGGTCTATGAGCACGAAGCGGGCGATGAGCAGCTGGTGATCTCGTTCAAGCCGCACAGTTTCATGCCGCTGATGCCCGGCGATATCATGCGCGATGAGGGCGTGATGCTGGAGAAGTTCGGCAAGGGCGGGTTCTGGATCGGCACCGACGTGCGGGAGATCCCGACCTTCGAGAATGCCGACGTGTTCGTCGAGCGGCTGGTCCGCGACGGGATCATCGACGGCAACGAGCTGGTGGCCTCGGTGGTCGAGGGGCAGCCCAAGGCGATGACCGAGCGTACCCTGCAGCGGCATTTCCTCAGGACCACCGGGCTCACCTATAAGCACTTCACGCTGGTACAGCGGGCGCAGAAGGCAGTCGCCATGCTGCAGATGGGCCGGCCGGCGGTGGATGTGGCGCTGGCGCTGGGCTTTTCCGACCAGGCGCACATGATCAACTCGCTGAGGGCGATCATGGGCCAGACGCCGAGAGAGATCGTTCGCGCCGCCACTGATGAGGTTGTCGGAAACTTCCAATAATCCCGAGTGGGGGTTGGGTACGAAAGGGGTGTCTTCAACGATCACCCCGAAACGGAGTACCCGAAATGGCCACCATCACCCCCTTCAAGATCGACGTTTCCGCCGCTCAGCTGCAGGACCTCCAGGACCGTCTGGCACGCACCGTGATGCCGAGCGAAGTCGATGGCAGCTGGGCCGCCGGCCCGACCAATGCCTATGTCCGTGGCGCCGTCGACCGGCTGCTGGGTGGCTTTGACTGGCGCAAGGCCGAGGCCGAGATCAACGAGCTGCCGCAGTTCACCACCGAGATCGATGGCCAGAACGTCCACTTCATCCATGTGAAGTCGGCCGAAAAGAACGCCACGCCGCTGCTGCTGATCCATGGCTGGCCCGGCTCGATCGTCGAGTTCCTCGACGTGATCGGGCCGCTGACCAACCCGGTGGCGCATGGCGGCAAGGCCGAGGATGCATTCGACGTCGTGGTGCCGTCGCTGCCCGGCTTCGGCTTTTCCGGTCCGACCCGCGAGGCTGGCTGGAACAATGTGCGGATCGGCAAGGCCTTCATCGAATTGATGAGCCGGCTCGGCTACCAGCGCTTCGGCGTACAGGGCGGTGATGCCGGCGCCATCATCGGGCCCGAGATCGGCCGGCTGGCGCCGGAGCGGGTGATCGGCGTGCACCTCAACGCCGCGACCATGGGCTTCATCCCGTTCGGCCCGGTGTCGCCGGAGGAGATCGCGACCTTGACCGACAGTGAGAAGGTGCGGCTGCAGCGGGTGCAGCGCTTCATGGCGGAGCATTTCGGCTTCAACGTCATGCAGTCGAGCCGCCCGCAGACGCTGGCCTACGGCATCTCGGACTCGCCGGCGGGGCTGCTGGCCTGGATCAGCGAGCTGTTCACCAGCTTCGGCGATCGCGTCGACGCCGTGCCGATGGATCGGTTCCTCACCAACTTCATGATCTACTGGTTCACCGGCACCGCCGCCTCTTCGATCCGGCTCTACTACGAGAATGCACATGATCCGGAGGCCTGGTCGCCCAAGGCGAACTCGGGCGTCCCGACCGGCGTCGCGGTATTCGGCTTCGACGAAGTGCCGATCCGCCGCTACGGCGAGACCAGCAACACCATCGTGCGCTGGAACGAGTTCGATGTCGGCGGGCACTATGCGGTGCTGGAAGTCCCCGATGTGTGGGTCGGCGACGTGCGCGGGTTCTTCGGCCAGATCGGCTGAGCCGCGACCTTTGCGAGAAGGAAAAGGGCCCGTCCGGGCCCTTTTCTGGTTTCGGTCAGGCGGCCGGCTGGCGGCGGAACAGGCTACGGATCGCCTTCCAGGCCGGACCGATGACTTTGCCGGCCACCGGGATCAGCAGCAGGCCGAGGGCGAGGCCGAGAACCAGGTCGGCGAGGATCGTCGCGAGCCCTTCGACGAAGCCGCCGAGCGCCGGCAGCATTGCTTCGGCGCCATGGGCAATGCCTTCGATCAGGTGCTCGATCTGGTCGAGGCCGAAGCCGGCGAGGCCGTGGACGACGATGCCGCCGCCGACCCAGATCATCGCCGCCGTGCCGACAATGCTGAGGGTCTGCATCACCCACGGCATGGCGATGAGGATGCCACGGCCGGTAGCGCGGCCGAGGCCGGTGCGGCCCTTGCTGGCGAGCGCCAGGCCGAAATCATCGGCCTTCACGATCAGCGCCACCGCGCCGTAGACCGCCGCGGTTATGCCGAAGGCGACGACCACCAGCACCAGCGCCTGCTCCCAGAACGGCAGGTCGGGCAGGGCGGCGAGCGCGATGGTCATGATCTCGGCCGACAGGATGAAATCGGTCTGGATGGCGCCGGCGACGCGCTCCTCCTCAAGCTTCCTGGGATCGGCGGCAACCGGCGCGGCGGCTTCGGCCTCGTGCGCGTGCGCCTCGTGCGGGAACACGGCCTCGAACACCTTCTCGGCGCCCTCGTAGCAGAGATAGGCGCCGCCGATCATGAGCAGCGGCGTGATCAGCCAGGGCGCAAAAAAACTCAGCGCCAGCGCCGCGGGCAGGAGGATCAGCAGCTTGTTGCGGATCGAGCCTACGGCGATGCGCCAGACGATCGGCAACTCGCGGTCGGCGGAGAACCCGGTGACGTAGTTCGGCGTCACCGCGGTATCGTCGATCACTGCGCCGGCCGCCTTCAGCCCGGCCTTGGTTGCTTGCCCCGCGACGTCGTCGATCGAGGCGGCGGCAACCTTGGCGAGAGCGGTCACGTCATCGAGAAGGCCTAGTAGTCCAACGCTCATTGAGAAGTACCATCGTTGCGGGCGTCGAGCGCCTCAATATCGAGAAGTGTCGGCAGGAATTCCGGGTGAGCCGCCGCTACGGCCGAACGGAGCCAGAGACCAGCCGCGTCGTCAAGGCGCGGCACGTATCGCGTGAGATCGGATATGTCCTTGTCGCGCGGCTGTTTGCATTTGTAGAGCAACTGGATCTCGGGCGCGATGACCGGCAGGCCCGACCGGGTGGGAATGAAGACGGTCCCCATGTCGTGGCGGACCGACAGTTCCCGGCGATAGGCCCACTGGCCATCCAACTGCGCCTCCGCGACGATCTCGAAATCCCACAAGGTCTCGCCATGGCGGCGGAGCCACAGGCTGAACGGCGGGGCAGGGAGCACGGTTCCAGTCTCATAAGGCGTCAGCTGCTTGTTGCGGGCGACGGCGATCTCGAAACCGTCGAAGGTTGGCAGCAAGGCAGGCAGGTCGGCAAGAAAGCAGCTTATCTCGATATCGGAATGCGGGCGGCTGACGCCGCCCTGCCACAGGTCGATCGCCCAGCCGCCTGCGATGCCCCACGGCACGATGGCCTCCGCGAGCCAGCCGGCAAGCTCATCGGGCGATGTCTGGCGCCAGCGGCTCGACATCAGAGGGCAGACAGGCGGGCTGCCTGCAGCTTGCCTTGGGCGAAGCCGGCGCGGGCCGAGGGGGCGCGGATCGCAGGGTCCATCTGGTTGACGTCCATGGCAGCGCGGGATTCCGAATGAGCAGTGTTCCGCCTGTGGCAGGTCCTGTCCATCGAAAAGCAGAAGGGCCCGTTGCCGGGCCCTTCCATATTCCTTCGATCGATCCAGCGCTTAGGCCGAGTAGTACATCTCGTACTCGACCGGGTGCGGCGTGTGCTCGAACTTGATGACTTCCGTCATCTTCAGCTCGATGTAGCTGTCGATCTGGTCGTCGTCGAACACGCCGCCGGCCTTGAGGAAGTCGCGGTCCTTGTCGAGGGACTCGAGGGCTTCACGCAGCGAACCGCAAACGGTCGGGATCTGCTTCAGCTCTTCCTTGGGCAGCTCGTACAGATCCTTGTCCATCGGATCGCCCGGGTGGATCTTGTTCTTGATGCCGTCGAGGCCGGCCATCAGCAGCGCGGCAAAGCCGAGATACGGGTTCGCCAGCGGATCGGGGAAGCGGACTTCGACGCGCTTCGACTTCGGCGACTGGCCGAAGGGGATGCGGCACGAAGCCGAGCGGTTGCGCGCCGAGTAGGCGAGCAGCACCGGAGCTTCGAAGCCCGGAACCAGACGCTTGTAGGAGTTGGTGGTCGGGTTGGTGAAGGCGTTGATCGCCTTGGCGTGCTTGATCACGCCGCCGATGTAGTACAGCGCTTCCATGGAGAGGCCGGCATACTGGTCACCGGCGAAGAGCGGCTTGCCGTCCTTCCAGATCGACTGGTGGCAGTGCATGCCCGAGCCATTGTCGCCATAGACGGGCTTGGGCATGAAGGTCACGGTCTTGCCGTAGGCCTGGGCGACCTGCTGGATGACGTACTTGTAGATCTGCACGTCGTCGGCCGACTTGATCAGCGGAGCGAACTTGATACCCAGTTCGTGCTGCGCCGAAGCCACTTCGTGGTGGTGCTTTTCGACGGTGACGCCCATCGATGCCATGGCGGCGAGCATTTCACCGCGCATGTCCTGCGCGCTGTCCAGCGGCGGAACCGGGAAGTAGCCCTTCTTGAGGCCGATGTGGTGGCCGGTGTTACCCGACTCGTACTCGGTGTCGTTGTTGATCGGCAGTTCCGAGTGATCGACCGAGAAGCCCACCTTGTAGGTGGTGTTCGAATAACGGACGTCGTCGAAGATGAAGAATTCGGGCTCGGGGCCGAACACCACGGTGTCGCCGATGCCGAGTTCCTTGACGTAGGCCTCGGCCTTTTTGGCCGTGGTACGCGGGTCGCGGTTGTACGGCTGGTAGGTCAGCGGCTCGAGAATGTCGCAGTTGATGGCAAGGGTAGGGGCGCCGAAGAACGGGTCGAGATAGGCCGAGTTCGGATCGGGCATCAGCACCATGTCGGACTCGTTGATGGCCTTCCAACCAGCGATCGAGGAACCGTCGAACATGGTCCCTTCCTCGAAGAGATCCTCATCGACGACCGTCACATCCATGGTGACGTGCTGCAGCTTGCCGCGCGGGTCGGTGAAGCGGAGGTCGACGTACTTGATGTCCTCGTCCTTGATCTTCTTGAGGATGTCGCTTCCAGTGGTCATTAGGTTCCCCTGTGTAAGTCTGGAGTTGATGCTAGGCGGGAGAGACGCGCGAAGAGGTGCCCCTTAGAGCGCGTCGTCGCCGAATTCGCCGGTGCGGATGCGGATAGCCTGTTCGATCGAATAGACGAAGATCTTTCCGTCGCCGATGCGGCCGGTTTGCGCGGCCGTGCGGATCGCTTCGATCGCCTTCTCGGCGAGGTCGTCGGGGCACACCACCTCGACCTTCACCTTGGGCAGGAAGTCGACGACATATTCCGCGCCCCGGTAGAGCTCGGTATGTCCCTTCTGACGGCCGAAGCCCTTGGCTTCGGTGACGGTGATGCCCTGCAGACCGACTTCCTGCAGCGCTTCCTTCACTTCGTCGAGCTTGAACGGCTTTACGATAGCCTCGATCTTCTTCATTCAGGCCTCCAACAGGCACCGGTCGGGTGCCGCTCGGTTGTATGCAGGGTCCGTGCCAGCTCACCAGCGCGGGAGAAAACCTTGCCAAAATAAGCGCCTAGGACGAACATCTGATCCGCCGCGCTAGGCAGGTTGGCAGGTGCTTGCACAAAGAATGCGCATGACGCTGCAGATTTGTTCATTTCGATGGGGCGAAACGCGCAAACGGACAATGGCAAAGATCGGTTTGCAGCGAAAGTGGGCAAATGCTCGGACGTATGGCGGCGCCTTGCCAGCGGCCGCGCGGTTCTTCGGAAGGAGAAGAGGGACCGAGCACTGATTTCGCGCATTGCAGATGTCTCCCCGCAAACGGGAAGCTTCTTGAAGCTGCCGGCGCGCTGATCTGAGTGAAGTGAGATCATTCGAAGGGCAGCGAGGGATAAGCTGTCGAAGGTGATTGACGGGGAGCACGCCTGAGGCGTTCATATCCACCTTATCTTTCTGTCCTACTATCCAATCAAAGTATTTCGAGAATGTACCTGCGAGCCATTTGGTCACTCCTGGCATCGGTAGCGAGTTGTGCCGCTCTTTCGTTGGCGGCATTCGGTCAGGACCGCCTTGGCGATGATCGCCACAGGTACGAAGCTCCTCCCTTGGTCGCTTGTTCCGATGCGGGCGACTTAACCGGTGTATTCATCGGCCAGGAACAGTGCATCCTTGTGTCAGGGGAAGCACGCTTGGCAGTAGGTTATGACAGTTCGGCCGGGCTCCTCGCGTGGCACTCCGAGATTGGCCGAGTCATGGGAGTTCTTGGGAGCGATCTCGGTCCGGTCTTTGGCGTGTTGGCACTACGGAATGAGGGAGCCCTGCCACCAAACGAGTTCTCCGCAACCCGCGACGGGTTGTCGCTGTACGAGGCATATGTTGCAGTGGGAGAGGACGTAAGAGTGGCTGTTGGTAAGGCGCCAAGCATCATCAAGACGGACGACGGCAGACCTCTGGACTGGTTAGGAAGCGACAACTCGTACAGCGTCTTCTTCCCAATCGAGAATAATGGTTCGGTGCCGCTGACCGCAAACTCAGTCCAGGTATCCGGTCGACTATCGGAGGACCTCCAGATCGGGTTGGCTTGGGAAGATGGGATGGTGGGTAATTTCTGGTATCACGAAGTCAGCCAACCTCGTGTTGTAGCGACGGCGCGCTACGACGACGGACAGACGCAAGCAAATGTTCTGGTGGCGCGTTTCGGTGCACCGTCCGAGGCGAGCAGCGGCTCCTACGTAATGGCCGACAGCTTTTCCGGCAGAGTCACCGTGAATTCCCTGCTCACAGAAACCTTTCGAGTGCTGTTGGCTGGGTCGTTCGGCAGCGACCAGTCGGTTGGAGGAATGATATCTGCGCAGGCCCAGATTGGGGCTGTCGAGTTGGCGGGGAGTTATCAGAAGGTGGGTGGATATGCATGGTCAGATCAACCCACCTTTCTAAGTGGTTCGCTTACGGCCGAGATTTCGTCCGACCTCGCCATTCGAGTGGGAGTTCTCGCCGCGCGCCGCGAATACGAGGAATCGGAGCAGATCGGCATAGGGAGCATCTTTGAGGTGTGGGAGAACGCCGCCCTTGAGCTCGAGATTGGGAGGTATCAGGACGATTGGTCATCTCTCAACTACGCGCGAGGAAGCCTCGACTGGCACATCAACGAGTCGGTCAAGGCGAAGGCAACCGCCGTGGTCACCAGCGACGGGGGCTATAAGATCGAGTCGGAAGTCGTCACTTCCTTCCGCTAGTCGCGCCCCACCTCTCCCTTTGACCTTCCCCAATTCTTCACATATATGCACGCGACCCGGCCGACGGGGCACCTTGCGGGTGTGGCGGAACTGGTAGACGCACTGGATTTAGGTTCCAGCGCCGCAAGGCGTGGAGGTTCGAGCCCTCTCACCCGCACCAGAGCTCGCCGCGATACTGCCAGCGACTTCGGCCAAACGAGTTTTGAAGAGACAACGGGATACCCCAATGCAGGTCACAGAAACCCTCAACGAGGGCCTCAAGCGCAAACTTTCCCTGGTCATCCCCAAGAAGGATCTCAGCGACCGGCTGGATGCGCGGCTCGATGAGCTCAAGGGCACCGCGAACATCAAGGGTTTCCGCCCCGGCAAGGTGCCGACTGCGCACCTGAAGAAGGTCTACGGCCGCTCCGCGATGTCGGAAGTCCTGTCGGATGCGATCAACTCGACCGTGTCGAAGACCCTCGACGACCGCTCCGAGCGCGCCGCGACGCAGCCGAAGGTCGACCTGCCGGAAGACCAGGGCGTGATCAACCAGGTGCTGGACGGCGAAGCCGATCTCAACTTCGAGGTCAGCTACGAAGTGCTGCCGCCGGTCACCCTGATGGACTTCAAGTCGCTCGCCGTCGACAAGCCGGTGGTCGAGCTCGACGAGAAGGACGTGGATGCCGAAGTGCAGCGCGTCTTCGCGCAGCAGCGTGGCTACGAGGAAAAGGGTGAGGACGGCGTCGTCGAGAACGGCGATCGTCTCGGCCTCAGCTTCAAGGGCACGATCAAGGGCGAGGCTTTCGCCGGCGGCTCGGCCGACCATGCGCACCTGACCGTGGGTTCGGGCGAGTTCATCCCGGGCTTCGAAGAGCAGCTCGTGGGCATGAAGAAGAACGAGACTAAGACCGTCAAGGTCACGTTCCCCAAGGACTATGCGCAGGACGAACTGGCCGGCAAGAAGGCCGACTTCGAAGTCACCATCCTCCATATCGATGGCCCGAAGGCCGGTGAGCTCAACGATGAGTTCGCCAAGAACCTCGGTCTCGAGAGCGTTGCCGCGCTCCGCGACGCGGTGAAGGACCAGATGAAGGCGGCGCTCGATTCGATGGGTCGCCAGGCGATCAAGCGGCAGATCCTCGACCAGCTCGACGAAGGTCACAAGTTTGCCGTTCCAGAGCAGCTGGTGGAAGCCGAGTTCAACACCATCTGGCAGCGCGTCGTGCACGAAGTCGAGCACCACGGCCGGTCCTTCGAAGACGAGGGCACGACCGAGGAAGCGGCCAAGGAGCAGTACCAGAAGATCGCCGAGCGCCGCGTGCGCCTGGGTCTGGTGGTCGCCGAGATCGGCAACCAGAACAAGGTCGAAGTGACCGAAGAAGAGCACCAGCAGGCGCTGATCGCCGAAGTGCGCCGCTTCCCGGGCCAGGAACAGCAGGTCTACGACTACTACCGCAAGAACCCGCAGGCTCTCGCTGGCCTCCGTGCTCCGGTGTTCGAGAACAAGGTGGTGGATTTCGTCACCGAGCTCGCCAAGAAGACCGACAAGCCGATGACCCGCGCCGAGCTCTCCAAGATCATCGCCGCGGACGAGGACGAGGTTCCGGAGGAGCACCACCACTAAGCTGGTGCGTTCCAATCCCAAGTTCAGGGCCGCCCTTCGGGGCGGCCTTTTTGTTTGGACGAGATCTCTCGTCATCTCCCCCCTTGCGGGGGAGAATGGAATTTCATGGGCTTAGCTGTTTGGCTAAGCCTTAGAAATCGCAAGAGAGGGGATGAGGAGCCACTGTGCCTCCCCACGCCCCCC
>NZ_JBXAPX010000003.1:0-568953 GCF_058806655.1 Devosia sp. GW821-FHT12F11 | reverse complement strand
CCCTGGCTGGTGGCCGCCAGCCGGGGACCGCCGAACCTGCTACGAGTCGGCGAAAATCAACATGCAAGGGGGGCGTGGGGAGGCACAGTGGCTCCTCATCCCCTCTCTTGCGATTTCTAAGGCTTAGCCAAACAGCTAAGCCCAAGAAATCGCTTTCTCTCCCGCAAGGGGAGAGATGAAAGAGAGATCGCGGCTAGACCCCGTAAGCCTGCCAGAAAAACCAGCCTGTCAGCCCGATCCCGTAGACGATCACCAGGCCGCGGATCAGCTTGGTCGGGATCCGCTTGGCCACCCGCGCCGCGACATAGCCGCCGATGGTCACGCCGACCAGCGCGATCGAGCCGTGATACCAGTCGATGGCGCCGGACAGCGCGAAGCGGATCACGCAGACCAGCGCCACCAGTGTCGAGATCCAGAGCTTCAGCCCATTCATGGCGTGGATATCGGTGAATCCGGCAAGCGCCAGGAACGCCAGCAGCAGCACGCCGAGCCCGGCGTTGAAGAACCCGCCATAGACGCAGATGCCGGCGAGCAGCGCGAACAGCAACACGACGCCGGCATGCCGCCCGCGGCCGTTACCGCCGGCCAGCTGCCGCACATAGCTGTTGATCCGTCCGCCGAAGGCGAACAGCAGCACCGCGAACAGCAGCAGCCATGGCACCACCAGCACGAAGGTCTCGTTGGAAACCCTCAGCAGCAGTTCGGCCCCGACATAGCCGAACACCAGCGAGACGATGGAGTAGCCGATCAGCTTGTCGCGATGCTGCACGATCTCGCGCCAGAACCCCACGGCGCCGCTCGCATAGCCGGGAAAGCTTGCATAGGTGTTCGATGCATTGGCGATCACCGGTGGCACCCCGGCGAACAGCAGCGCCGGGAACAGCACGAACGAGCCGCCGCCCGCCAGCGTGTTGATGGTGCCGGCAATGAGCCCGGCGACGAACAGCATGATCTCGGTCATTGGAACTCCCTAGCCCGTCGCGGCCCGGCACTCCAACGAGAAACCGTGATCTTCGCCATCACCGGCACGAATGGCGGCAAAGTTGACAAAGCCCGCCCGATCCCCCACATGTCGCGCCGTGCTGCTGGCGCCTGCCGCTCGCCGGGGAAACCCGATGGTCAAGTCCAGCCGCGGATCATCCGTGACGCATCTCATGATCGCTCCCTTCGAGGCGGTTCATGGCAAGGCGAGCCCCATGAAGAAATCCGCCTCTCTTGAAGAGGACCGACATGACTTTCTCTCTCGATACCCCTAGTGCCGCTACCCTCAAGGCCGAGGCCAAGGCGCTGCGCGCCGAACGCGCTTTGGCGGGCAACCCGCTGGGGCAGGGCGCCGCGCTGGAAGAAATCGCCCATCGCCACGGCTATCGCGACTGGAACACCGCGTCAGCGGCAATGCCGGAACGCGCGGTCAGCCCGGTGCAGGTTGGCCAGCGCGTCAAGGGCACCTACCTCAGCCAGCCGTTCATCGGCATGGTCATCGGGGTACAACTGCTCGCCGACATGAACCACTTCGAAGTGACCGTTAAGTTCGATCGCCCGGTGAACGTGTCGAAATCCGAGCTGATGGGCCCGATCTACCGCCAGCGCGTCCGCGCCACCGTGGATCTGCGCGGCATCTCGGCGGCACGCACCAGCGACGGTGAACCGCATATGCGCATCCAGCGCGCATAGCAGAATTGATTTTCAACGGCGGGGCTCGCTCCGCCGTTGTCATTCCTGTGTGCGGGTTGTCTTCCATCGTCAGGTGCCGATATATGGAGCCCTCGTCGTCCGGTGGCGTTCCGTCACCACTTCAGCAGCAGACCCGGGACTTCACCCAATGACCACCCAGACCTTGCCGATCGATCTCTATTACGCCGCCACGCCAAACGGCCGGAAGATCACCATTATGCTCGAAGAGCTGGCGCTGCCCTACGCCATCTACCCGATCAACATCGGCCGCGGCGACCAGTTCAAGCCCGATTTCCTCGCCATTTCGCCCAACAACAAGATCCCGGCGATCGTCGATCCCGAGGGTCCGGAGGGTAAGCCGGTTTCGATCTTCGAGTCCGGCGCCATCCTCAAATATCTCGCCGAGAAGTTCGGCAAGTTCTATGGCACGAACTGGTCCGAGCGGATCAGGATCGACGAATGGCTGTTCTGGCAGGTCGGCGGTTTCGGCCCGATGCTGGGGCAGAACAACCACTTCTCGCGCTACGCCCCCGAAAAAATCCCCTACGCCATCAAGCGCTACCAGGATGAGAGCCACCGCCTTTATCGCGTGCTCGACACCCAGCTGAAGAAGCAGGCCGAACTCGGGAAGGACTATGTCGCCGGTGACTATTCGATCGCCGACATGGCGATCTTCGACTGGTCGCGCGGCTCGGACAATCACGGCATCGACATCGCCGAGTTCCCGAGCTTCGCCGCCTGGCGCCAGCGCGTCACCGATCGTCCGGCCGTGCAGCGCGCCCTCGGCATCACGCTCGAGCCGAGCCAGCAGATCAGCGCCGCCACCGACAAGGAAGCCCAGCGTATCCTGTTCAACCAGCGCTGAGCCAAGGCGCTGTGGGGCGCGGCCACAAGCACCGTGCCTCCGCCCACCCCTCCGAGCTCCGCTGGCTCGCTATCGGTCCCAAGCTTCGCTTGCCTCCCCCGTCAAGGGGGAGGTGGGCATCGAGCTTGTGGCCGGGTCCAGCCCCAACCGCCAGCGGGCACGCTCCCTTTGACGGGGCGATCACCCATGGCTGCGATAGCCACCATTCTGCCTTCTCACCTTGAGGTCAGCGGACGAGGGCGAACGCCCTCGCCGCGAGGTGGCGCGCAGCGCCGGATGAGGGGTACCGCGCAACGAAGTGTAGCGCTCCGAGCGGAGCGAGGAGCGATCCAGGACGAAGCGACAACTACTCAGGCACAACTTCCAGCGGCACCCGCGACCAATCCTGCTCTTGGCACAGCACATAAAGCACGCACCCCTTGAGCCGGATCAGGTCGGCCGACAGTACCTCGACCGACCCCGAGTAGATGTTGCCGTCCTCGGGATTGTAGATCTCACCCTCATAGAACATCGGGTTGCCGGTCTGCCGCAGCGCCAAAATCTGCAGCCCCTGGATCGGCCGCCCCTGCAAAGCCGGATCCTTGTTGTTGGCGTCGGTAAAGGCTGCCGGATCAATCGATTCCAGCTGATCGCCGTACTTTTCCCGGATCGCCTCGGGGATCACGATCTTGCTGATATGGCCGCAATAGCCCGAAGGGCAGGCGACAATCGTCAGCTCTGTCTGCGCCGTTGTCAGCCACACCCCTTCGATCAACGCCGGCAACGCCTGCTGCGCCGCCACCGGGCCTGCGCCTAGTGCCGTACACACAGTTGCGATGCTTGTCAGCTTATGCAACCAGGCCATGGGGTCATCCTCCGCAAAGATTGCCCATCCGGTCCGCTCGAATCGAGGAGAACTCCCCGATTGCGGCAACTGCGGCCATCGTTGCGCAGCCTCTGGTCAAATCAAAGGCAAACTTCAGCAAGTATCGTGACGCCACAGCCGGCGCGGCACTTCTGCATCACTTGCAGCGTACCGGTCATTTATTGCGTCGCGGTTGCCCCCGAAAAACCCCTTGCCCGCCCGGACGATTGCCCCTATCAGACCCTCCGACGGAGAGGTGGCCGAGTGGTCGAAGGCACGCCCCTGCTAAGGGCGCAGACCTCTAAAGGGTCTCGTGGGTTCGAATCCCATCCTCTCCGCCACTTCCCTCCAGTGACACACCGGCCTCGTTCGCCTCAGGGTCGGAATGGAGCCTGTCGTATCGCTGAGCGCCAGAAGGCCGTTATTCCCGGGACTGCGCATTAGCTTGGCGCGAGGCGGGTAACGCCCTCGCGCCAAGCTTTATCCCGAAGCCTTACTCGGCCGCAGGGGCGTCGGTCAGCTGCGCCAGCTTCACCTGGGTCAACAGGCTCAGCTCGTCATAAACGGTCCACTCGTCGACGATCTTGCCGTTCTTGTAATGGTAGTGGGTCATGCCCATCACCTGGACGCGCTTGCCGGTCGGGTGCTCGCCGAGGCTTTCGAGGATGCCGTAGCCGAGGTGGTGGCCCTCGATGATCCAGCGCACGGCGACCTTGGTGCCGCCCTCTTCGCTCGGCACCGAGCAGATAAATTGCGGCATATAGGCGGCGTCGGGCAGCGAGCCGACCAGTCCCAGATGCTGGTGGATCACCGCGGCGACGCCGTAGAGCTCCTTCATGTTGGGGCCGTGATACTGCACGGTCGGGGCATAGACCTCGCTGATCTTGCCGAACATGCGCTTGTTGAACACCTCGTGGGTCCAGCGCAGCGTCTCGGCCTCGAGGTCGTTGTTGGCGATCGAGGTGTCGGCCTCGGTCTCCGGCGGATACTGGCCGAGCAGGCGCCGGTTCTCGCCGATATCGAGGTTGGTCTGGCCGCGGTCGAGCGCTGACTTGGCAAAGCGTAGCGCGAAGGCGTCGAGGTCGAGCCCGAGCTGGCGGATGATCGCCGCGGTGTCCGCCACCACCCACTCGCGGTAGATCTTGTTCCTCAGGATCATGCAGTCGGCGATGGTCCGTGATACGAACGGCCGGCCGGTGGGCTGGCCGAGATGGCCGAACTGGGTGTGGCGGCCCGAGCCGGTGACGAGGTGCGAGGTGTAGAACCCGTCCTTGTCGTTGCCGTTCCAGATCACCTGCGTGGCCATGCCGCGGCGCTCCGGGAAGCTGACCAGCCGCTGGATGGTGTCGCGCACCACGTCCTCGCGGTTGTAGATCGTGCCCATGGTGCCGTAGAGCACGCAGTTATGGGTGTAATGGGTGTAGATCAGCCCGATATCGCGCTCATCCCAGATCTTGTGGGTACAGCGCACGATGTAGTCGACGATGTCGGTATAGACCTCGTCGAAACCGTCGAGCGACTGGCTGCGCGGTCGGTCGGTCGGCGCTAGTTCCGGATAGTCGCGCCGCTCCACCTGCAGCACCTGTTCCTTGGGGGTATCGATGCGGGCAATGCGGGCGGTCTTGGCCTTGTCGTCGTCGCTCATGAGAACTCCTTGGAGGCGATGCTGTTCGGTTGGGCGGGAGCGGCCAGCCATTCGGCCAGCAGCTGCGCGGTGATTTCCGGTTGATCGAGGGTCAGGTAGTGGCCAGCGCGCTCGACAATGGCGAGGCGGGAGCCGGCAATGCCGTTGGCGATTTCGCGGCTGAGTTCGGGCGGGCAGACGCGATCCTCCGCGCCACAGGCGACGAGCGCCGGCACGGTAATGGCGGCGAGGCCCGGTCGGTGGTCGACGCGGTTGATCGATATCTCCACCTGCTCCTCGAAGCTCGCGAGCAGGGTACTGGCAGCCATTGCCTCCAACTCGGCCCGCAGCCCCGCGTCGTCGCGCCGCCAGGCGGGCACCGAGGCATCCCAGACCTCGGCGATGTAGCTCGCCGTTCCCCGTTGTGCCGCGTCTGTCACTGCCGCGCGGCGGCCTGCGGCCCGTTCGTCCGGCATGGCGCGGGCGTTGCAGCCGAGCAGGGCGATCCGCTCAACCCGTTCGGGTGCCTGGGCCACCACCTCGAGCCCGACAATTGCGCCGAGCGAAAAGCCGAGCAGGGCAAAGCGCCTCGGCGCCAGTTCGAGCACGCGCCGGGCCATCTGTGGGGCGCTCAATTCGCCTGCCATCTCTACTGTGTAGCGCTGCCGGCGCAGCGTCGACGTCGCTGCGGCGAACACCCGCTCGTCGCACAGCGTTCCAGGCAACATCAGCAGGGGCGCGCCGGCTGTCGTCAGCATCCGTTCATCCTAGCCGCAAACCTGAGGCGGCGCTGCGGCAACTTGGGGTCGCGGTGAATCTCGGGACTCTGGCGCACTGCCGTCGGCATCTGTTTTTCCGGGGCGGGGAGTGGCCGGTTGCGAGGCCTACGAAAGACCGAACGGCGTCCGCGAAGAAAACACTGGCAAAAACTGCATACGTATGCAAGTGGTTTCTGCGACGAGCCGTTAGTGCTCGAAACGCCCACGAAACCTCGCTCCCACCTTCATCTGGAGGCCGCTGTCCCATGTCCGATTCAACCCGCGCTCCCGCTGGCATAAGCTACGTCAAGGCGCCATCCCGCGATCAGGTCAGCGATAACGCGCCGGTCGAAGCGCTGGTGGCCGAAATCCTCAAGACCGTCCGGGCAGAGGGTGACAAGGCGATCCGCGACTACAGCCTCAAGTTCGACAAGGCCGATGTCACCGTCTTCGAGGTGACGCCGGAGGAGCGTGAAGCCGCGCTTGCGGAGCTCGACCCGCAGACCCGAGCCGATACCGAGTTCGCCATCGCCAATGTGCGCCGCTTCGCCGAGGCGCAACTTGCAACCATCCTGCCGCTGGAGGTCGAAACGCTGCCCGGCGTGCACCTTGGTCATCGCGTCATCCCGATCGAGCGGGTCGGCTGCTACGTTCCGGGCGGTCGCTATCCGCTGCTTTCCGCCCCGATCATGACCATCGTGCCGGCCAAGGTCGCCGGCGTCGACGAGGTTATCGCCTGTCTGCCACCCAACGCGCACAAGGCGATGATCGCCGGTTGCCATCTCTCCGGCGCCGACCGCATCTTCCGTATCGGCGGCGCGCAGGCCATCGCGGCCATGGCCTACGGTACCGAGACCGTGCCAGCGGTGAACAAGATCGTCGGGCCGGGCAATGCTTTCGTCAACGAGGCCAAGCGTCAGGTCTTCGGCCCAGTCGGAATCGACCAGCTGGCTGGTCCCTCCGAGATATTCATCGTCGCTGACTCGACCGGCGATGCCGAAATGATCGCGACCGACATGCTGGCGCAGGCGGAGCACGACGTGCGCACCCGCGTCGGGCTGATCACCACCGACCGGGCGTTGGCCGAGGCGACGCTCAAGGAAGTCGAACGCCAGCTCGAGACCCTCTCGACCGCGCCGGTGGCGGGCGTCGCATGGAAGGACTATGGCGAGATCGTCGTTTGTGAGGATGAAGCGGCGCTGATCGCCTATTCCGATTTTGTCGCCGCCGAGCACCTTCAGGTGCACACCGCCGACCCGCAGGCGATGGCCAAGAAGCTCCGCAATTACGGCTCACTGTTCATTGGCCAGCTTGCGAGCGTGGTCTATTCCGACAAATGCGTAGGCACCAACCATACGCTGCCGACCATGGGGGCAGGGCGTTACACCGGCGGGCTTTGGGTCGGCGCCTATGCGAAGATCGCTACCCATCAGTGGCTCGACGAACGCGGGGTGAAGGCCGTGGCGCCGCCGGCGGCTCGGCAGAGCAAGTCCGAAACGCTGGAAGGGCACAGGCGGGCAGCCCAACTGCGGCTCGATCGGATGCAGGGGTAGGGGGGCAAGCTCTCGGGTGCAGTCGGCGAACCACCCCCAAGCGTGCGAGGTGCGCCGACTGCTACATCGAGCGACCTACTTAATTCCGTCCGCCTCGAGCCACGCCGCCTTGAGCTTCTCCACCGTGAACCCCGGCGCGCGCGCTGCCTTCAGGATCGGCTGTTCCTTGCGCACCACGATGTCGATGGCGGCAGGGATTCTCTCGATGTGCTGGCCGGGGATCACCACGGCACCGTGGCGGTCGGCGTGGATCAGGTCGTCCGGTTTCACCGCCATGCCGAACACCGTCACCGGGATGTCGAGCTCGGTGACATGGACGAAGGCGTGGCTGGGGCCGACGGAGCCGGCGATCACCTGGTAGCCGGCATCGAGCATGCCCAGGTCACGCAGCACGCCGTTCGTGAGGGTGCCGGCGACGCCGAGGCCCTTGTGCTGGGCCACCTGCATCTCGCCCCAGAAGCCGCCGATGCAGTGCGGCCAGTCAGTATCCTCGATGACGGCGACATTGGGGCCTTCGCCAGCCGACACATACTCGTAGTACCGCATGCGGAGCGCCCGCACTTCGGCGGCCGGTTTCTGCGCCGGCGAGCTGGCGCGGATCTTCGCGGTCCGCGCGAAACCGACGATCGGCGGCAGGGCAGGGTCGGCGCAGACCGTCGGGCACTTGGTGAAGCCCTCGGCGGTGCGCCCGCCCATGACATGCTCCAGGGCATTGCAGACGGTCGGCGTGTCGTTGCGGCGCAGCACCGCGAGCGTTTCGGCAGAAATGGCCGGCATGAAGTCCTCCCGGGAGTGAGAGGCGGGCACGCTGCGCCCGCCTAGTACTTATTCCGCAGCGACGCGGTTTTCGGCGAATACCGGGGCGGCGGGAGCAGCGGCGCCGCGGATGACGAAGGCGATGGCGTCGGCCGAGGCAGGGTTGCGATAGCCGTGCAGGAGGCCGATCGGCACGGTCAGCGTGTCGCCCGCGCCGAGGATCAGCTTGCCGCCATCCCAGTTGAACTCGAGCGTGCCGGACTGCACGAAGATCACTTCCTGCTCCGAGCGCGAGTGTGCGGGGATCGTCGCGCCCGTTTCAAGCTTCAGCCGGCGGAGGGCAAAATCGTGCTTCCAGTGGCCGATGATCGGACCGGCCTTGAAGCCGTCGTGGGCATCGACGTCGCCGATCAGCGCGTCTTCCTCGACCCCCGGGCCGGCTAGGGGCGAGTCCGGATTGGCCTTCATGTCGGCGGCCTTGATGGCATACTTGCGCAACTGGTCCATCGGCGGCGTTGCCAGTTCCTTGAGCTTGGTCGCATCAGGGGGCTGTTCCATCTCGGCGCCCTCGGGCACCTTTTCGCCGAGCGTGGTGTCGACCAGCTTACCGCCCTTGAGCAGCTTCAGCCCGAAATCCTCGGCCATCTTGAACACCGATGGAGCCCAGACCACCTTGCCCGGATCGTCGTGGCCAAGCACCACGAACAGGAAGCCCGTACCTTCGTCGCGCTTCTCGAAGCCGCGGAACATGTGCGTCGGCACGGTCGCCACGTCACCGGGCTCGACATCGATGTAGCCCTCGTCCTTGTTGGCTCCGAAGACGAAGCGCCACTTGCCGGTGTGCACCACGAAGGTTTCGGCGGTGAGATGGCTATGCTGGCTGTTGGTGCAACCGAACGGCTGGCGGGCAGCGCCGACATTGAAGCCGTGGGCTTCGGGAATGTGCACCACCTGTGCTGGGTTTTCGGACACGCCCGGTCCGATGATGGTGAAATTCTCCTTGCGGTCCGAACCCGGCGTGCGGGCGTCGATGAAGGCGTTCCGCAGGCCCTTCAGGTCGGCGTAACGGACGAGGCGCTTCCCCATCGCCTCCTGGGTCCAGTCGCTCATTGGAATTTCCTTTCCTTTTCAGATGCATTCGTATGCACAGCGCGCGCGATCTAAGCGGGGTTCATCCGGCGTTCTCGGGGCGGTAGACCCGTTGGCCATCGACCTGGACAATGCCGGCCTTGGGCAGGCGCGAGGAAGTGCGCACGATGAGTTCGCCGGACAGCACCTTGTGCTGCGGCTCGATCTCGCCGGAGTGGATCTGGTCCATCAGGATATCGACCGTGGCCTCGACCATCGAAGCGATGGGCTGAGTGACCGAGGTGATACCGTAGCTCGGCCAGCGGGCCGGACCGACATCGTCATAGCCGACGATCGACAGGTCCTCGGGGATCGAAAGCCCGAACTCGTAGCGGGCGACGTCCATCACCGCGACCGCCATATGGTCGTTGGCAACGAAGATCGCCTCCGGCCGGCGCGGCAGGGCGAGCAGCTCACGGGCCGCAGCCTCGGCCTCGATGCGGGAGTAGTTGCCGGTGCGGACCTCGATATCGGTGATGCCATGCGCAGCCAGCGCCTCGCGGAAGCCGCCGAAGCGGTCGCGGTTGGTCGAGGAGTTCTCGAGCCCGGCGATATAGCCAAAACTTGTGTGGCCGCCGGCGATCAGGAATTCGCCGAGCAGCCGCCCGCCTTCGCGGTTCCGCGTGGTGACCGAGGAGGTCTCGTCGCGCTCGGTGGTGCGGTTGAACAGCACCACCGGGATGCCGGCCACGGCGCATTCGGCGGCCAGTTCGGAGCTCAGCGAGGTCGACGCGAGGATGATACCGTCGACGCGATACTGCATTAGCTGGTCGAACACCGGGTCGCTGTCGCGGTCCTTGAAGCCGGTGAACAGCAGCATGTGGTAGTTCTCGGCCGAGAGCCTGCGGCCAAGTTCCTCGAGCACGTCGGGGTAGAACAGGTTCTCGAGATAGGCCATGACCACGGCGATGATGCGCGAGCGGTTGGTGATCAGCGAGCGGGCAATGGCATTGGGCCGATAGCCCAGTTCCTTGGCAGCGGCCAGCACCTTGGCGCGGGTTTTTGGCGAGATCGATGCGCCTGGCGTGAAGGTGCGCGACACGGCGGACTGGCTAACGCCCGCGTGCTCGGCCACCTGCGACGAGGTGACGGGGGCCTTCTTGGTTACTCCGCCGTCCATCCGCCATCCACCATCAATGCGGAACCCGTGATCATCGCCGCCCAGTCGGAGGCGAGAAACACCACCGGCCCCATGATGTCCTCGATCCGCCCCAGCCGCCCCAGCTTGATCTTGCCCAGTACCCAGCTGCGAAAATCCGGATCGCTCAGGTTTCTCGCCGTCATTTCGGTTTCGATGAAGGTCGGGCAGATCGTGTTGACGCGAATATTGTGTGCTCCCAGCTCGATGGCCATGCCCTTGCTGAGGCCTTCCACCGCAAACTTGGTGGCGGAATAGACGGCCCGGCGCGGCGCCGACACATGGCCCATCTGCGAGGAGATATGGATGATCGAGCCCGGCCGACCGGTTTCGACCAGCCGCCGCGCCACCGCCTGCGAGACGAACAGCAGCGCCTTGAGGTTGAGATCGACCACCGCGTTGTAGTCGGATTCCGAGACAGCGAGGAAATCGCCGTGGCGCGCGCCCCCGGCACTGTTCACCAGGATGTCGAATGGTGCTTCGCCGGCGACCAGCGCCTCGACCGCCGAAGTGTCGGTCACATCAAGCGCCGTGCCCGTCACGGCAAGGCCAGCGCTCCGCATCTCGGCCACGACCGCTTCGACGTCGGTTGCGGTGCGCGCGGTGATCGTCACTGCGGCGCCCGCTTCGGCCAGCGCCGCCGCCGCACCAAGCCCGATACCGCGCGTCCCGCCGGTCACCAGGGCGCGCTTGCCGTCGAGCCGGATGCTGGGGGTGCGCGGCACGCTCATGTCACTCGGCGGCCGCCTTGGGGCTGGCAGCCGTGCCGTAGGGGACGTTCCGCCCGCCATAACGGCGGACGCGGATGTTGCCCTGCTCGGCGTGGCCGGCAAAGCCTTCGAGCATTGACAGGCGCGACGCGTATTCGCCGACCATGGCCGAGGCTTCGTCGGTCTCGACGATCTGCCAGGTGCAGGTCTTGAGGAACTTGCCGACCCACAGCCCCCCCGTGTATCGGGCGGCTTTCATGGTGGGCAGCGTATGGTTGGTGCCGATGACCTTGTCGCCATAGGCGACATTGGTACGCGGCCCGAGGAACAGCGCGCCATAGTTCTGTAGCGTGTCGCGGAACCACAGGTCGCGGTCGGTCATCACCTGCACGTGCTCGGAGGCGATGCGATCGGCGACCTGGACCATCTCCTCATAGCTGTCGCTGACGATGACCTCACCGAAATCCAGCCAGGACTGCCGCGCCACTTCGCCGGTCGGCAGGATCTTCAGCAGCCGCTCGACATAGTCCATCGTCTCGCGCGCCAGCTTTTCGGAGTTGGTGAGCAGGATTGCCGGGCTGGTGGGGCCGTGCTCGGCCTGGCCGAGCAGGTCCGTGGCGCAGAGTTCACCATCGACGGTCTCGTCGGCGATCACCAGCGTCTCGGTGGGGCCGGCGAACAAGTCGATGCCGACGCGGCCGAACAGCTGGCGCTTGGCTTCGGCCACATAGGCATTGCCGGGGCCGACCAGCATGTCGACCGGCTCGATGCTTTCGGTGCCGATCGCCATGGCGCCGACGGCCTGAATGCCACCGAGCACGTAGATCTCATCGGCGCCGGCCATGTGCTGGGCCGCGACGATGGCCGGCGCGGCCTTGCCGTTGAATGGCGGGGCTGAGGTTATGACGCGGCCGCAGCCGGCGACCTTGGCAGTCAGCACGGACATATGGGCCGAGGCGAGCAGGGGATACTTGCCGCCAGGCACGTAGCAGCCCACGGCGGAGATCGGCACGTGCTTGTGGCCGAGCGTGACGCCGGGCAGCGTCTCCACCTGCAGCGGCAGCATGGTGTCCTTCTGCTTTTGCGCGAAGTTGCGCACCTGGGTCTGGGCGAAGCTGATATCGGCAAGGTCCTGGTCGCTCAGCTGCGCGATGCAGGCGTCGATCTCGGCCTTGCTCAGCCGATAGTCCGGCCGGTCCCAGCCGTCGAACTTTCGACTGAGTTCGCGCACCGCCTCGTCACCACGCTTCTCGATGTCGGCGAGGATGGTCTCAACCGTCAGGCGAACCTGCTTGTTGGCCTCGGCGCGCTCCTCGACCGTCTTGCTTTGCTTCAACCAACGCGCCATTGCCCGCTCCCAGACTGCTTCTTGAGTTGTTACGTCATCGTTGCATACGTATGCAATGAAGTAAAGGTGCAGCTTACGTCAGGCAGGCTGTAAACTGAATTCAGACGTTAGGGGAGGGCGTTGCACCGAGTAGTCGGTAGCCCGCTCGAACGCGTGACCGATGGCGCAGACTCCAGCCTCGTCCCCCAGCCGGCCGACGACCTGCATGCCGAGCGGCAGGCCCGAGGCAAAGCCGATGGGTAGCGCCAGCACCGGGTTTCGCGTCAGGTTGAACGGCAGGGTCCGCATATGCGTCCATATCGCGGTCTCGCCGTCAAAGGCCGAGAAGGGCAGCGCGGGAGTGAGCGTGTTGGCGGTCACCAGCGCATCGAAGCGCCCGAACACCTCGGCCTGCAGCCGGCGTGCCAGCTCCTCTGCGGCCTGCCGGGCGAGCGCGACGTCCTGTGCGCTCAGCGTCAGGCCGGTGAGCAGGTTGCGCCGGGCGACCACACCGTACTCGTCCTGTCGGGTTCGCAGCAGCTCGGTGTGCAACGCCAGTGCCTCGGCTTGGATGATCACCGCGCCCGCCGCCTCGTAGAGCGCGTAATCGGGTAGCTTCACCTCCTCGATCCGGGCGCCGAGCAGGGATAGCGCCGACGCCGCATCGTCCATCGCCGCGATCACCGCCGGGTTGGTTTCGGGGTCGCCGGCGAACCAATCCCGCGCATAGGCAATCCGCCGGCCCTCGATGCTTTCGCCGATCCGCGATGCCGCACCCGTGCCGGCAGCGATCGCATCAAGCGTTAGGGCCGCCTCGGCGACCGTTGCGCTGATCGGCCCGACATGGTCGAGCGTCGAGGATAGCGGGAAGATGCCGGCGCGAGACACGCGGTCGTATGTGGGTTTCAGGCCCACCACGCCGCAATAGCTCGCGGGGCTGCGAATCGAGCCCCCGGTATCGGTGCCGATGCTGGTGCGCAGCAGGCCGCCGGCCACGGCGGCTGCCGAGCCTGAGGACGACCCCCCGGTGATGTGATCGGTGTTCCACGGGTTGCGCGAGGCTGGAAAAGGCAGGTCGAAGCTTGGGCCCACCAGCGCGAACTCGTAGGTCATCAGCTTGCCGATCAGGACCGCGCCGGCCTCTTGGAGCCGCGCGGCCACGGCGGCGTCCTTCGCCGGGATGTGCGTCTCGAACAGCAGCGATCCGGCGGTGGTGCGAATGCCTGCCGTGTCGATCAGGTCCTTCAGGCCGATAGGGATGCCATGCAGCGGGCCGCGATCGACGCCCTCGCTCAACTCGCGATCGGCGCGCGCTGCATCCTCGAGCGCCCGGTCAGCCGCCACGGTGATGAACGCGTTGTACAGCGGGTCGCGCGCCTTGATCCGCGCCAGGTACGCCTCGGCCAGCGCCAGCGCGCTCAGCGAGCCGTCGCGCAGGCGTGCGCCGGCAACATCGATCGAACAGTCAGCAGCACTCAACGCACGAGGTCCGATTTCCGCAACAGGGCCACGCAATCCGCCAGCCAGCGCGCTCCGGCAAGCACAGCCGGTTGCGCATCGGCAGCAATGGTGATGCCCAGCTTCTTAGCAGCTTCTGCGAGTTCGGCAGCGGTCGGCTTGTCGCCCATCAGGCGGCCGCCTCGATGCGCTCACCGCTGGTGCGGTCGAACAGGTGGCAAGCGCCCGGCGCGATGTTGGCTCGCACCACGTCGCCGATCTGGGCGCGATAGTCCTTGGCGGTCTTGATCGACACCAACTCGCCGCCGGCCCGCATCGAAATCATCGTGGCTTCGCCCAGCAGCTCTACCGAGTAGATCGGCGTCGCGACGTTGCCGCCTTCGCTCGCGAGCGTCGCATCTTCGGCACGAAAGCCCAGCGTCACTGGTCCCTTTGCCGCGCGGGGCAGGCCGGCGACCTCGATGTTCTCGCCACGGAACACGCCGTCGGCGATGTCGCCCTGCACAAGGTTCATCGCCGGCGAGCCGATGAAGCCGGCAACGAAAGTATTGGCCGGCCGATCGTAGATCTGCATGGGCGTTCCCACCTGCTGCACCACGCCGCGGCTCATCACCACGACACGGTCGGCCAGGGTCATCGCTTCGATCTGGTCGTGCGTCACGTAAATGGTGGTGGTCTTCAGCGTGTGGTGCAGGTTCTTGATCTGCGCCCGGGTCGAGACACGCAGCTTGGCGTCGAGGTTGCTGAGCGGTTCATCCATCAGGAAAGCGTTAGGTTCGCGCACGATGGCGCGAGCCAGCGCCACGCGCTGCCGCTGCCCGCCCGAGAGGGCGGCGGGGCGGCGCTCGAGGAACTCGTCGAGCTCGACCATCTTCGAGGCCCGCATCACCCGCTCGTGGTGCTGCTCCTGCGGCACCTTCCGTACCTTCAGCGGGAAGCGGATGTTCTCATACACCGTCATGTTGGGGTAGAGCCCGTAGCTCTGGAACACCATCGAGATGTCGCGATCCTTGGGTTCCAGCTTGTTGACCAGCCGATCGCCGATCCAGATCTCGCCGTCGCTGACGTCCTCGAGCCCGGCGATCATTCGCATAGTGGTGGTCTTGCCGCAGCCGGATGGGCCGAGCAGCACCAGGAACTCCTGGTCGGGGATATCGAGGCTGAACTCCTTGACGCCGACGAAATTGGTCCAGCGCTTCGACACGTTCTTGAGTTGGATCCGGGCCATCGGGGATCAGCCTTTCACTGCGCCGGCGGTCAGGCCGCTGACGATCTGGCGTTGGAAGAAGAGTACGAGGATGAACAGCGGCACCGTGGCCGACACCACGGCCGCGACGGCGTACATGACGTTGCCCTGTTCCTGCACCGAGCCGAGGAAGCTGGAGATCTTGGGCACCATGGTCTGGTTGTCGGCGCTAAGCAGCATCGAGGTGGTGGCGAAGTCGTTGTAGGCGAGGAGGAAGCTGAACAGCCCCGTCGTCACTACGCCCGGCCACATCACGGGAATGATGACGCGGCGGAACGCCTCGAAGCGCGAACAGCCGTCGACCATGGCGCTCTCGTCGAGATCCTTGGGGATCGAGAGGAAGAACGAGTGCAGCATCCACAGCGTGAAGGGCTGGTTGATCGCGACCAGCACGATGATCGAGGTCGGCAGTACGCCCCAGATGTTGAGCTGGAAGAACGGCAGCAGGTAGCCGGAGACCAGCGTGATGTGCGGCATGGCGCGAAACACCAGCGCCGCGATCAGGATCCAGAAGGCGTAGCGCTGGCCGGAGCGGGCGAGCGCATAACCGCCCAGCGTACCGAGCGTCAGCGAGATGACGGTCACCGACACGGTGACGATCGCGGTGTTGAAGACCGCGCGCCAGAACTCACGCGTCACCCAGGCGCCGTAATAGCCGTCACCGGTAAAGGCCGAGCCGGTCTGCTTGATGGTGTTGGTGCCGAAGATGGCGTTCCACCAACTCTCGCGGGAGAAGAAGTCGACCTCGACCTTGAACGATCCCCACACCGTCCAGAGGAACGGAAAGGCGGCAAGGATCACCCACAGCAGGATGAAGGCGGAGATGATGATCTTGAGTGGCAGCGGCCGCTTGAGGGCGATGGAGTCCGACATCGTCACACCACCTTGTGGTTGAATTCGCGCCAGGTGCGCACCAGCACCGGCATGAGAAGGATGACCACACCGATGATGGTCAGGACCGAAGTCGCACCGGCCGAGCCGAACAGCTGCGCATCGCCCGACAGGTCGTTGAAGATCATCCAGCTCAGCGAGGTGGCGTTGGCCTCGGCCGAGAAGCCGACGATCGGCTCGAAGACGCGGAAATTGTCCATCAGCTGTACCAGCGCCACGAACGTGGCGAGCGGCGCGAGGTGGGGCATGATGACATAGCGGATGCGCTCCCAGCGCGAGGCGCCGTCAATCATCGCGGATTCAAGCGTATCCGCAGGCACCGTTTGCAGCCCGGCGTAGAACACCACGAATGAGAACGGTGCGTTGGTCCACACCCCGTAGAACAGCAGCGATAGCCAGGTCAGCACCGGCGAGGCGCGCAATGAGAGCCGCGGGTCGTTGAAGATGTCCTGGATGGTGGCGCCGATGATGCCCTGGGGGTGGATCATCCAGTAGAGGATCAGCGAACCGATCAGCGGGGTGATGATCATCGGGAGCAGCGAGAAGAAGATCACCGGTCCCTTAATCAGCCGGGGAATGGTGTTGACCGCCAGCGCGATCAGGAACCCCAGCGCCATGGCGAGCGGCGTCACCACGAAGCAAAACACCAGCGTGAAGGCCAGCGCCTTGTAGAAGGGCAGGTTGTAGATGCGAGTGAGGACGTCGGCGATGCCGCGATTGTCGGCAAGGATCGCGCCCACCTCCTCGACCGCGAGGTGGCCGCGGTTGAGGTAGGTGCCCAGCCCGTTGAACTGGCCGAGCGGCTGCTCCTTCTCGAGCCTGGCCGTGGCCGCGGCGTCGACCCGCACTTCCTTGGTGCAGCCGCCGAACGGCTGGCAGTTCTCGACTTCGACGAGGATGCGCCCGTGCTCGACATAGAACGATTGCACCACCACCGAGACGATCGGCAGGGCAATGAACAGCACCATCGCGATCAGCGAAGGCAGGATGAAGGCGAAGAATGTCTTGTGCGGCATCGAGCGCCTCCAGGTCGGCTGACAGAAGTCGGGAGAGGCCCGAGAACAGGCCCCTCCCGGCAAACCGGGCTTAGAGGAAGCCGCCTTCCTTGGCGGCAGTGTCGTAGGCTGCCTTCACGTCGGCAAGGGCCTGCTTGGCATCCTCCTGGCCGGACATGAACTCGGCAAGTTCGGACGACAATGCCGTATGCAGCAGGCCCATATAGGGCTGCATCGGGTAAGCGCGGGCCCCGCCCGTGGCGTTGGCGATCACGCCGACTGCTGCCGGGCCGGGAGTGTAGCCCTTGACCAGCCAGGTGGCGACGGCGGCGTTCTTGGCCACCATTTCGGGGTTGATCCCGTGCACCATGGAGCGGAACGAAGCCTCGGCGTCTTCGTCCGAGATGTTCTTGGCGATGGTGAAGCCGTCCCACCACAGCGCCGCGCCCGGGATGGACTGGCCGGCAATGGTCGGTGCGGCGGCGAGTACGGTGTTGGCGACGACGCCGTCGGCGGCGCCTTCATCGTCGAGCGTGGCGCCGGCGAGCGAACCCCACTCGTTCATGATCGCGACCTTGCCCGCCTCGTATTCCGCCTTGATCGCATTGGCATCGAAGGTCAGGTAGTCGGGGTCCATGTACTCGGTCATCGCCTTCATGACCTCCAGCACCTTGGCCCCGTTCTCGTTATCGATGGCGAGTTCGGCGCTGCCGGGGGCAAAGAACTCGGCCCCGGTACCGAGATATGCGTTGACGAATTCGGCCGCGAGGTCCCAGCCCGGCTTCACGCTGGCGGCGAGCGGGGTTTCCATCAAGCCGGCATCCTTGATCGCCTTGGCGGCGGCGAGCACGTCGTCCCAGGACTTGGGCTCGGCCACGCCGGCCTTGTCGAGGATGTCCTTGCGGTAGAACAGGTGCTGGCCGTTGCCCATGAAGGCGATCGCCATGACCTTGCCGTCGATCTTGATCAACTGGTTGGGCTGCAGGTCCTGGCCATACTTGGCGACCAGGTCGTCGAGCGGGCGGATCAGGTTGTCGTTGAGCAGCGGCACGATCGAGTTGTTGGCGACGACGGCCACCGTGTACTCGGCCGGATTGATCGAGAGGGCAGGGACCTGCAGGTTCTTGTGCTCGGCGGTGGCGTTGGCGGTAACCTTCACCGCATCGGTGGCGCACTCCTGGGCCGTGCTGTTGACGAGGCGCAGCGCCTCGAAGTCGTTCGACAATATGCGGACCGAACCTGCGGCAATCCCGCAATCGGCCAAGGCCGCGCCCGTTCCGAGGCAGAGCGCCGCGATGGACACGCCGGCCGCCAGAAAATGCTTCATCTCGTCTCTCCTGTGTTCACCGGGCCTGTTCCTCGCGCCCAAGGTGATATTCTCCCACGCAGCAACTGTGACGGGCCCGAGTGACGAAGGAGCGTTTCGGCGTCGCTGTGCCTGCGATAAGCAAACGCTATGACAATTTTGCATACGAATGCAAACTGATTCTGCATGCGTATGCATCACCCTACGGGAATGGCCATTTTTGCGCCTTGCGTCAGCGGCTTAGCGGAAGGGCCGCGGCGCCGTGGCAAGTAGGCGCCGGCCCGGTGACAGAGCCGATCTATCGGCCAGCCTCTTGCCGGCGGGGACAGTCCGATCCTGTTCGCCATGCCCGAAGAGGTCGCGGGCACGACCGCAGCAATGTGGAGCGCATTGTTGGCGCGCCGCGCTCGCGACGTCGATCAATGCCATCGACCGCTGACACATAGTACACTAAAATTATGGACTAGATGCAAAAATAGCATGGCGTTCTCAATCGGGCTCGCTCTCGCGGCACAATTTGTAAGGACTTCACCACATTAGCAACGGCTGCTCTCGCGCCAGAGCGGCCTGTCGTGGTGCAATTCGCTCAATGTCGAGAACTACGCCGCATCGCCGCTCAAGCCTGCCACAGCCAGTGTGGTTGCAGCGCGATCGTCGTTTTCGCTCGGTTGCGCCTCGTCGCTATTTGCTGACCCACGGAGTTGCGTGATGAATTTGCTTGAACCCAATGTGGCCGCCGCGGCCCCGCAAGATGCATTGGCCCGGGATGCACTTGCCGACCCGGCCGCATTCAAGCGTGCGATGCGTCACCTTGCCGGGGCGGTGAGCGTCATCACCACGGGACGTGGCGAGCAGCGCACCGGCTTCACCGCGACGTCGGTCTCGTCCTTCTCCATGGACCCGCCGGCGATGATCGTCTGCCTCAACCGCTCGTCCTCGTCCTGGCCGGCGGTGCAGGAACTTCAGGGTTTTTGCATCAACGTGCTGGCGCATGACCAGCTGCATGTCGCCGACCGCTTTACCGGCCGTGGTGGCGTCAAGGGCGTCGCCCGCTATGAGGGGGCGGTGTGGCAAGAACTGGTCACTGGCGCGCTGGGCCTTTCTGATGCCCTGACGGTCATCGACTGCGAACTCGACGAAGCGATCGAGCGTCATTCGCACGCCATCCTGATTGGCCGGGTCCGCGCCATTCGTACGCGCGAGACGGCCGAGCCGCTGCTCTACTGGCATGGCGCCTATCGTCATATCTCGAATCTGGACCGCGTACTGACCTCGGCCTGAGGTAGGGCAGGACGGTCGCCAGAGGTTGGAAACCGAGCGTATCGAGGAGCGCATCAGCGCTCATTCCGTCAATTACAGTTGAGTATCGCAAAGCGACACGTTCACGTAACGCCCACTTAACACACAATATAGGAACCTAGCCGCCAATAGGAGTGCATTGGATGGGCGCGACCGTGCTGGCTGCCTTGCTTGCCAGCGGACTAGGCCTGATAGCCGGAGGGTACTACTCAACGGTCGGTTGGATCGTGGTGGGGAACCTGTTGCTGGTGACCACCGCGACGGCGTCGTTCGCGGCACACGCCGACTTCGTCACGGCTCTGGGTTGGACTGCGCTCTCGATCGTCGCGTTCAATATTGGCCTGATGCTCGGTCTGATCATCCGGCGTCCGGTGGTCCTAAGTCCCGCGTGATTGCGTAAAGTTTTACTCAAACGCTGAACCGGGCAGCAAAGTACGGCTGTCATGGTGTTCCCAATGAACGCGCGCCAGTTGCGCCATAGGGGGATTGCATGAGCGCCCAAACAGCTACGGGTTCGAACAGGAAGATCGCAGCCGTCATCGTGGCGGCCATGGTGTCGCTGGCCGCCGGCGCAATATCCACGGCAGCGAGCGCAGGCAGTGTGCATGCGCCCCTCGGCTACCAGGTAATGTGCCTCAAGAACCCCGCCGAATGCAAAGGCGGCGGCAAGGCTAAAGTCGATCTCACCGCCGACGTCATGTCGACGCTGAAGCGCGTCAATGGCCATGTCAACCGTACCATCAAGCCGCGCTACGACAGCGGCGCCGATGTGTGGTCGGCGAGCACCAGCTCGGGCGATTGCGAAGACTATGTGCTGGCCAAGCGCAAGGCCCTGATCAAAGCGGGCATCCCGGCAAGTTCGCTCCGCATCGCCTACGTCAAGACCCGCAGGGGCGAGGGGCATGCGATCCTCGTGGTCAAGACCAGCGGCAAGGACCTGGTGCTGGACAACCTGACCGCAAGCATCAAGCCGCTCAGCCAGTCGGGCTACCGCATCATCTCGATGTCGGGCGCCAACCCGCGCAGCTGGAGCTGATCGGCAAGCCGGCTCAGGTCGGCGTGCCGCGCTTGAGCTTGTTGATGACCTTGTCGAGCAACGCCTCATGCTCTGCAAACACCCCAAAATCGTCCGGCGCGCTGGCATGGCCTTCCGTCAGCGCGCGGATACGTTCGGCTTCAACCAGCACCGGCAGCACGTCGCCACCGGTCTCGATCGCCTCGAACAACTGCCGGCGCAGATCGTCGAGCTTCGAAAGCGTGTCGTTGGCATAGACCATCTCGGCACGATCGGCGGGGAACGCCGCGCCGCCCACCTGCACCAGATAGCTGAGCGATACCAGGTAGTAGCTCGCCTCGCTGAGCAACTGCTGGTCGAGCTCGGCCAATGCCTCGGCCGGCGGGGCCGCCTTGCTCCAGCGCCGCGCCTGCTGCTCCAATGCTGCTCCCAGTTCATCGCGCGGCACGACGTCGAATGTCGTGCGGATCATCTCCAGCGACAGATAACGTGACAGCGCCTCGCGCAGCGTGAACGCGGTCGGCGCCACCTCCTCGGATGGCGTGGGGCCCAGGTCCGCCGCCTGCAGCGGCACTGCGGTTACCGGCAGGCTCAGCAGCAGGACGCCGGCCAGCGGCAATAATCTCGACGCGAAACGCAACTTCAACCTCACGCGATACAATAGCCGCATCCCTATCAGCTACCGGCCTCGAGGTGGTCGGTAACCGTTTGGTAAGGATAATTTCTGCGGCGATGCCGTCCGGTGGGGCCACCAGTTGGGCCGGCGCGGCCGATCGGACCGGTTGTCGATCGCCTCTATCTGGCAGGGCTGACGGATGCTATCGCGTTCATGGTACAGTTCTCTACCACGCCGCAACAGGACACCAGGACGGCCATCGCATCGTCGCTTCGCGCCAAGGCCGACGGCGTGCCAACCCTGTTAGATCACCAACCAACCACCTCGCATCACTTCGCGGCAAGCATGCGAGCTATTACGCCGAGGCCTAGAACCGATGACTGAAGCCAACTTGATCGTACCGGTGATCCTTGCAGGCGGGCAGGGGACCCGGCTCTGGCCGATGTCGCGTGCGGCTCGCCCCAAGCAGTTCCTGCCACTTACCGGCCCGACCTCGCTCTATCAGCAGACGTTGCTGCGTGTCGCCGACCCCTCGCGCTACCATCCTGCCGTCATCGTCACCAATGCCGAATATCGCTTCCTGGTGGCCGAGCAGGCGCAGGAGGCTGGTGTCGCGACCTCCGCCGTGTTGCTCGAACCGGTGGCCCGCAACACTGCCGCGGCCATCGCGGCGGCGGCGCTGCATGCGCAGCAGGCTTTCGGCGACAATGCGGTGATCCACGTCCTCGCCTCCGATCACGCTGTCGAGGCCGATGACAATTACTGGTGGAGCGTCGACACTGCGGCCGAGGCCGCTCGGGCCGGCCGGCTCGTCACCTTCGGCATCACCCCAACAGCGCCCGAAACCGGCTATGGTTACATCGAGGCCGGCGCCGAACTCGGCAACGGTGTTCGCTCGGTGGCGCGCTTCGTCGAAAAGCCCGACCGAGCCACCGCCGAAAGGATGCTGGCAGCCGGCGGCTACTACTGGAACTCCGGCACCTTCATGCTCGGCGTCGCAAGCTTCCTCAGCGAGGTGGAGGCCCTGGCGCCCGAAACGTTCGCTGCCGCCGCCACTGCCGTTTCGGCAGCGCGGGCCGACCTCGATTTCATCCGCCTTGATGAAGCCGGCTTCAGCACGGCGCCCAACATCTCGGTGGACTACGCCATCTTCGAAAAGTCGAAGCAGGTGGCGCTGGTGCCGGTGACCTTTCCCTGGTCGGACCTTGGCGCCTGGGATGCGGTGTGGAAGGTGTCCGGCAAGGACGCCGCCGGCAACGTCGTCAGCAACGGCAACGCCACCCTCTCCAACACCCGCAACTCGCTGATCGTGTCGGAGCGGGCGCATATTGCCGTCGAAGGGCTGGAGGATGTCGCCATCATCGCGTCGGAAGACGCCATCTATGTCGGCCGCCTGTCGGACGCGCAGCGGGTTGGGCCGATGGTCAAGGCTTTGCGGGCCAACCCCGCTACCCAGGGTCTCACCGAGATCCATCGTACCGCCTACCGTCCCTGGGGCGGCTATTCCTCGGTGCTCAACGGCGACCGCTTCCAGGTGAAGCGCCTGTTCGTGAAGCCCGGCAAGAAGCTCAGCCTGCAAAAGCACCACCATCGGGCCGAGCATTGGGTCGTGGTCAGCGGCACCGCCGAAGTGACCGTCGACGGCAAGGTGACGATGCTCACCGAGAACGAGTCCATTTACCTGCCGCTCGGCTGCGTGCACCGGCTCGCCAACCCCGGCAAGATCCTGCTCGAGTTGATCGAGGTGCAAACCGGCTCCTACCTGGGCGAAGACGATATCATCCGCATCGAGGACGAGTTCGGTCGCGCCTGACCGGACCTCTGCTTGGTTGCAGATGCGCCGGCGCGCATCGGTCAGGTGGTTGCTAGGTACCGACATTGCCGCGCATATAGGCTGCGCGTGTTCTCTTCGGGGCTGTGAATGAAAGTAACAGTGTTCGGCTCGGGTTATGTCGGACTCGTCACCGGTGCTTGCCTCGCCGATGCGGGCAACCAGGTGGTCTGCGTCGATATCGACGCAGCGAAGGTGGCGCTGCTCAACAGCGGCCACATTCCGATCTACGAGCCCGGACTCGAGGCGATCGTCGCCGGTAGCCGCGCCGCGGGGCGGCTCTCCTTCACCACCGACATCGCGGCCGGCGTCGCGCATGGCGAGGCGCTGTTCATCGCCGTCGGCACGCCACCTGATGAGACCGGGTCGGCCGATCTCAGATATGTGCTCGCCGTGGCGCGCAGTATCGGCGAGCACTTCACCGGCTTCAAAGTGGTGGCCGACAAGTCCACTGTACCGGTTGGAACCGGCGATCGCGTTGCCACAGCCATCACCGCCGAACTGGTGAAACGCGGCTTTGCCGCCGATGCGGAGGAACGGTCACGCGTCGGGCAGCCCGGTTTCACCGTCATCTCCAACCCTGAGTTTCTCAAGGAAGGCGCGGCGGTCACCGATTTCAACCGTCCGGACCGCATCATCATCGGGGCGGACGACACGCCGGCCGGCCGGCGTGGCCTCGAGCTGATGCGCCAGCTCTACGCGCCGTTCACCCTCAACCACGATCGCACCATGGTGATGGACGTCCGTTCAGCCGAGCTCACCAAGTATGCCGCCAACGCCATGCTGGCGACCCGCATCTCGTTCATGAACGAACTCGCCAATCTGGCCGAAGATCTGGGCGCCGATATCGAGCTGGTCCGCCGCGGCATCGGCTCCGATCCGCGCATCGGCTACAGTTTCCTCTATGCCGGCACCGGCTATGGCGGCAGTTGCTTCCCCAAGGATGTGCGCGCGCTCCGTCACAGTGCGGCGGAGCAGGGGCGCGAGTTGCGTGTCCTCGCCGCCGTCGAGGCGGCGAACACGGCGCAGAAGGATGTACTCGGCGCCAAGATCCGGGCTCGTTTTGGCGAAGACCTCACCGGCCTGACCTTCGCCGTCTGGGGCCTGTCGTTCAAGCCGAATACCGACGACATGCGTGATGCGCCCAGCCGCGTGCTGATCGCCGATCTCCTCCGCCGCGGCGCTGCGATCCGGGCCTACGATCCCGTGGCGGTGGAAGAGGCGAAGCGCGTCCTGTCGCTCGATCTTGATGGCGACCTCGAGGGGGTCGAGTTCGCGGCGTCTGCCATGGCGGCCGTCGCCGGCGCCGATGCGCTGGTGATCGTCACCGAGTGGAAGGTGTTCCGGAACCCGGATTTTGCCGCCCTGGCCAATAGTCTCGGGCGAAAGGCGATCTTCGACGGGCGCAACCTCTACGAACCGTCTATGGTCGAGGACGCTGGGCTCGCCTATTTCCCCATCGGGCGGCGGCAGGTGTCCTGACCTTCCACCGATACGACGACGCAAAGCTCTACTTGTATAGCTAGTCGCTGGAAATTATATCTCGTGCGCTTTTGCTGCCCGGGATGATTTTCGGCGATGCTGACTGCCAAGGGAAAATACGGCCTCAAAGCTTTGGTGCATCTGGCGCAGTTCCCCCCGGGGGAGTTGGCGCTGGTGGCCGACATTGCGTCGTCGAACAAGATTCCGAAGAAGTTCCTCGACGCCATCCTTGGCGATCTGCGCAATGCCGGCATCGTGCAGAGCCGCAAGGGCAAGGGCGGCGGCTATCGCCTGGCCCGGCCGCCCGAGGAGATCAAGGTCGGTTCCATCGTTCGCGTGCTCGATGGGCCGCTGGCGCCGATCCCCTGCGCCAGCCATACGCGCTACGAAGCGTGCGACGACTGCGATGTGGCGACCTGCCAGGTCCGCCACACCATGCTCAACGTTCGCAACGCCATCGCCGAAGTGCTCGATCGCACGACGCTTGCGCAAATGCGCGATGCGAGCGGTGAAGTCCTGCCGCTCGAGCTGCAGACCGCCTAAGGTCTAGTGCAGCTCGGCCAGCCGTTTCTCGCCCGCCTCGATGCGGAACGGCAGCACGTTTTCCGGCGGCGGCAGCGGGCACACCGCGAACTCGGTGAAGGCGCAGGGCGGGTTGATCGCCTTGTTGAAGTCGAGAACGATGCTGTTCGCCGTGACCTCTTCACCATAGAGGAAGCGTGAGGCCGGGTAGGTCGAATCCCGCGAGGTCGGGTCGCGAATCACGAATTGCGGCGCCTCCGGCGTGCCGTGCGTGGCGATCAGCTCGTAGGTCTTGCCCTCGTGGGTGAACACCGCCTTGTGCGTCACCGCGACACCGGTGCGGATATTGCCGGTGGTATCGACATCCATCTCCAGGGGGGACTCGAACGGCACCCACTGGGCGGTGATCCGCCAGTGCTGCTGTGCCGGGAAATACTCAATCCCTGGGAACGCGTCCGGCGCCGCTGAAGCGGTGTCGCGGATGCGCAGCGCGTTGTCACCGTTCACCGTGGTGATCTCGCACAGCAGGTTGCCCAACTGGAACTTCGGTGGGTGCTTCTTGTTCGGCGTGATGTGGATCGCCTCGCCATCGGTCGGCTTGAACGTCACCTTGCCGTCTGGCTCCTGCGTCACTGTCCCCAGATGCGCCGGGCCGGCGGAGAGGACGATGTCGTTGTCCTCGGCGGTCCCGACACTGGCGGTGCCGGGGTCGAGCACAAAGCGGCCGATAATGTTGAGCCAGCCGTTCGGCGCCTTGAGGTTGTCGAGGCGCTTCGCCTTCCAGGCTTCGAGCGCGGCAAGATAGTCGGCAGTCGTGGTCATTGGAGTCGTCCTTGAGTCAGGCAGGCATGCGCGGCACGCTGCCGAGCAGCTTTCGGGTGTACTGATGTTGGGGGTCGGCGAGAATTTTGCGAGTGGCGCCGGCCTCGACGATCCGGCCCCTTTCGAGGATCACCATCTCGTCGCAAAGCGCGGCCACCACGCCGAGATCGTGCGATACGAAGACCAGCGTCATGTCGGCCGCCAGCCGCTGCAGCAGTTCGACGATACGGATGCGGGTCGAGAGATCGAGCGCACTCACCGCCTCGTCGGCCAGCAGCAGTCTCGGCTTGGCGACGATGGCGCGGGCAATGGCAATGCGCTGCCGCTGCCCGCCCGAGAACTCGTGCGGGTAGCGCCCGAGGATGCCCGGCTCCAGCCCGACCGAAACCAGTGCTGCCTCGACCAGCTCGCGCCGGTTGCCTGGAATGCCCAGCGAGCGCAATGGCTCCGAGACGATGCCGAGCACATTCTGGCGCGGATCGAGCGAGGAGTAGGGGTCCTGAAACACTGCCTGAACTTGCCGGCGATAGTTGCGCATGAAGCCGCCGCTGCGCACATCGAGCGTCGCACCGTCGAAGCGGATCTGCCCCGAGCTCGGCCGGGTCAAGCCCAGCAGCAGCCGGAGCAGGGTGGTCTTGCCCGATCCGGATTCTCCCACCAGCCCGACGCTGGCGCCTGGACGGATCGCGAGCGACACGCCATCGAGCACCAGCCGGTCGCGGCTGTAGCCGAAGCTGACATTTTCGACGCTGATCAGGTTCACGGCGTGCCCTCCAGCGCGTCGTCGAACGCCTTGGCGGCCGCCACCAGGGAGCGGGTGTAGTCGTGTTGTGGCGTGCCGAACACCTCACGTACTGGCCCGGCTTCCACTGCGACCCCCGTCTTCATCACCACCACCCGCTCGACCACCTCGGCCACCACCGGCAGGTCGTGGCTGATGAACAGCAGCGCCATGCCGCGCTCCCGCACCAACCCGTCGAGCAGCTTCAGGATCTCCGCCTGCGTCGTCACATCTAGGGCCGTCGTCGGCTCGTCGGCGATCAGCAATTGCGGCCGGCATGCCAGCGCCATGGCAATCGCCACCCGCTGCCGTTGCCCGCCCGAGATCTCATGCGGATAGGAGCGGGCGATCCGTTCCGGCTGGGGCAGGGCCACCTGCTCGAGCAGCGCCAGCACCTCACGCTTGAGCGCCGCACCATCGAGCGCGCGCCCATCGCGCCGGGCCCGCCGCCGCAGCGGCTCAGCCACCTGCTGCGCCACCCGCAGCAACGGGTCGAGCGCCGTCAGCGGCTCCTGGAACACGAACGCCGCCACCGTGCCGCGCAAGCCGTTCAGTATCCGGTCCGGCGCTCCGATCACCTGTTGCCCGCCGAGCGTCACCGAGCCTCTTGCCTTGATGGTCCGCGGCAACAGCCCGGTCGCCGCCATCGCGGTGAGCGACTTGCCTGAGCCGCTCTCGCCGATCAGCCCCAACCGCTCGCCTGGCGCGATCGAGAAGGACAGGTCCGTGACCAGCGGCTTGCCGTCGACGGTTAGGTTGAGATCCTGAATTCGCAGAAGTGGTTGCATCTATGCCCCACCCACCGACGTCATCCCCGCGAAGGCGGGGACCCAGTTGCGATCCATCCGCTTCACCACTTGTTGCAGCAACCCACCAGGTTCCCGCCTTCGCGGGACTGATGGCGGTGCAAGGCGGCACAGGGTAGACGGAGCGCACCTCATCGCGAAGCCCTCCGTGTCGGATCGCCGATGTCGCGCAACCCATCGGCAAGGAGGTTCACCCCGATCACCAGCGAGACCAGCGCGATGCCCGGCGCGATCGCGCCGATAGGCGCGGTGTAGACGGTGCCTTGCGCTTCCTGCAGCAGCCGGCCCCACGAGGCGTTCGGCGGTGGGGCGCCCAGCCCGAGATAGCTGAGCGACGCCTCGGCGATCACCGCCAACCCGAACTGCAGCGCGAAATTCACCGAAAGTGTCGGCCAGATATTGGGCAGCACATGCTGGAACACGATGCCAGGCCACGAGGTGCCCGACGTGCGCGCCGCCGTGATGTAGTCCATCAGCAGCACGCGTTTGGCGAGGATGCGCGTCAGGCGGGCGACGATCGCCGACAGTGCGATGCCGAGCGCCAGGACCGCGGTACCGAGGCTCGCCGTGTCGCTTGCCGCTACCACCAGCATGGCGATCAGCAGTGTCGGGAAGGCGATGAGGATGTCGAGCGTCGCCGCCAGCGCATCGTCCAGCAGCCGCGTCGCGAACGCCGCAAGGACGCCGAGCGTCACCCCGATCAGCCCGCCGATCGCCACGGCCGAGATGCCGACGATCAGCGCGATGCGCGATCCGATCATGATCTGGGTGAAGAAATCCCGCCCCAGCCGGTCGGTCCCCGCCCAGTGCTCCCACGACGGCGGCGCCAGCCGCCCGCCGGTCAGCGCTGTCGGATCATACGGCGTCCACACCAGCGTCAGCAGCGCCACTGCGACGTGGAGGCACACCAGCAGCAGACCAAGCCACAGCGTCAGCGAACCGCGTTTGCGCGGCCCGCTTGCCACTACCGCGTTCATGGGGCACCAGCCCGACCGCGCAGCCGCGGATCGATGAAGCGCTGCAAGAGGTCAGCGGCAAAGCCGATCAGCAGCACCAGCAGCGTTGAAATGAACAGCACGCCCTGCACATTGGGGTAGTCGCGCTGCTGGATGGCGAGCAGCAGCATCGAGCCGAGCCCCGGCAGCGCGAACACTTTCTCCACCACCACTGCGCCGAGGAATGTCGTCGCGAGTTCAATGCCGAGGATCGAGATCACCGGCACCGCGCCATTGCGCACGCCGTGCCGGACCAGGGCTTCGACAAAGCCCGAACCCAGCGCCCGCGCTGTGCGGATATAGTCGCTGCCCAGGACGTCCTGGGTGGCCGAGCGCACATAGCGCAGCAGCGATGCGGCAATCACCAGCGCCACCGTCAGCACCGGCAGGGCCAGCGCCACCGCGGCTTCCCCGAAACTCGTCCATCCCTTCAGCGGGAAGCCGCCCGAGGGGAATAGCCTGAGGTTGATGGCGAAGATCGTGACGATGAGGATGCCCAGCCAGAACACCGGAATGGCGATCCCCAACTGGCTGACGATCGAGATCGCCGCCCCGTACCAGCGGTCCGCCTTCACCGCTGCGACAATCCCGAGCGGCAGCGCGATGACGATGGCGAGCAGGAACCCGAGAACGGTCAGCGGCACCGTGACGCTCAGACGGTTGCCGATCTCGCCCAGAACGCTCGCCTTGCTGACGAACGAGGTGCCGAGGTCGAAGCGCGCCAGGTTGCCGACAAAGCTGACGAACTGCGTCAGCAGCGGCTGGTCGGAACCGACCTGTGTCCGTGCCGCCGCGATCTGCGCTTCGGTCGCGCCGACGCCGAGCAGCGCATTTGCCGGGTCGCCCGGCAGCAGCCTGAGCAGCACGAACAGCACGATTGCCGCGATCAGCAGCGACAGCAGCAGGATGGCAAGGCGTCGGAGGAGGTAGGTGAGAATGGGAGTGTGGCCTTCAGTCTTGTGATTTGCCTACCATACCGTGCCCCACCCACCGGGTCATTCCCGCGCAAGCGGGAAACTCCGTCAGCTATGCCGGGCTCGCTTTGCGATGCCGCAGCAGAAAACAGAGATCCCCGCTTTCGCGGGGATGACATCGAGGTTGATGGCAGGCAGGAGGAGGGCGGTGACGTGCACCGCCCCGTTTTCTTACTTCGCCTTCTGGATTCCGTAGGCGAAGAACTGCGAGTTCAGCCCGTTCACCGGATAGCCGGTGACATTGGCAGCGGACACCACGATCTGCGGGTAGAGGTAGAGCCAGTTGCTGGCCGCGTCTTCGGCGATCAGCTTGTTGGCTTCCGTCAGCTTCGCGGTCTGCTCGTCGATCGTCGCCGCGGCTTCCGAGTCGGCGATCAGCTTCACCACTTCAGGGTTGTTGTAGCCCCAGTAGAAGTCCGGGTTGCCGTAGAACACGATATCGCGGTGGTTGACGTGCTCCTGCAGCGTCGCCTGGAAGTCGTGCGCCTTGTAGATCTTTTCGTACCACTCGTTGGCGGTGATGACGTTGATGTTCACCTTCACGCCGACCTTGGCATATTCGGCCTGCAGGAACTGCGCGACGATCGGGTGCGGGTCGTAGTCGGGCGTATCGAGCGTGAACTCGAAGCCATCGGGGTAGCCGGCTTCCGCCAGCAGGGCCTTGGCGGCATCGACATCATAGGCGTCGACGCCGGTCAGGTCGACATACCACGGGTCGGTCGGCGGCACGAACGAGCCGATCAGCGTGCCATAGTCGCCCCAGATCGAGTTGAGTAGCTTCGCCTTGTCGGTGGCCTTGGCCAGGGCCTTGCGCACCTTCACATTGTCGAACGGTGCGACGCGATCGTTCCAGGCCAGCAGTTCCTTGGTGGTCGAGGCGCCTTCGGTCACCTTGTAAGCCGGGTTACCGCTGAACTGGGCCAGGGAATCCGGGCTCTGCACCGAGGTAATCACGTCCACAGCATTGGTCAGCAGCGCGTTATTCAGCGCCGTCGCATCGGTGAAATAAGTGTAGATCACTTCGCCATTGGTCGGCGCGGTGCCCCAGTACTTGTCGTTACGGGCAAGCGCCAGCGCCGAACCGCGGCGCCACTCGCCCAGCGTGTAGGGGCCGGTGCCGTCCTCGCTCGCGGTGATGTCGGTCGCCTTGTCGTTGACGATCCACACATAGCTCAGGTTGTAGGGCAGCGAGATCGAGCGGGCCGACAGCGTGATCACCACGGTCTGATCGTCAGGCGTTTCGATGCCGGTAATGGTCGACAAGCTCTTCTTGCGCGAGCTCTTTGAGGCTTCGGCGGTGACGCGCTCGATCGAGTACTTCACATCGGCGGCCGTCAGCGGGTCGCCCGAATGGAAGGTCACGCCCGGCTTCAGCTTGAAGGTATAGGTCAGTCCGTCTTCGCTGGCGCTGTAGCTGTCGACGAGCTTGGGCTCCACTGCGCCTGCATCGGTCAACTGGAACAGCGCCTCATAGACGTTGCCGTTGAACGCCTCGTTGATGCCCTGGCCGGCGCCCGCGGTGTTGTCGAGATTCTGCGGTTCATAGAGCGAACCGATGCGGATCGTCGCATTGGCATCGTAGTCCTGCGCCATGGCGAGCGGTGCCACGGCAACACTGCCCAGCAGCGCAGCGGCGACCAGCGCGCGGCGGATGGAAATCTGGTTCATTCGGTGAACTCCTTGTTCATGGTCGGTGCCGGCGGTGGAAACCGCTTTCACTGGCCGCATAAATACCTTGCGGCGGCAAAGAAGCCTAGGATTCCAGTGTACTAATAATGCTGCGCGGCCGCGGCCGCAGCGAACGGACTTTGCTGTGTCGGCGCATAACACGAAACGGCGTTCCGCGAGCCGGGAGAATGGGCGCGATAGAGTAGGTCGAGATGTAGATGCCGGCCGGCACTCCTGAAGGTTAACCAGAGTCGTAGCAATTCCAGCAGTTTGTCGACTGACCTGCGCTAGTGCGCTATGATACTTGCAGTCGCTTGCGCATCACCGCAAGTGTTCTGGTGGTGCGGATCGAAGTCGATCTGAGGAGGTATTGGGTGAAGGGGTCACCGCGTGTTGCGCAAGGCGCCATGCTGTTTGTGACCTTGGCGCTCGCAACCTCGGGAGCCGCGGTCGCCTACGTCGAGGCCAAGGCGTACCTGTCCGCGGGCATCGTGCCGCGGGAGCGCTTCGACGCCCTCGTCGCCGACGATATCGATATCGGCCTGTCGAGTGCGTCGCACACGCTCATCCTTCGCAACTGCTACGAGGCGATAACTTCTGTTTCTTCCCGCCTTCAGCCCACAGCCCGCCGGAGCGCTGTCGCCGCAAATTGCCTGGTGACAGCTGATCGGATCAGCGCCGAAGAGCCGGCTAACTCCTTCGCCTGGTACATTGCCGCGCTGGCGGCAGCGGAAACCGGCGATATCCCGGGTATGACTCAACGCCTGCGCATGTCGCAGCTCTCCGGGCCCAGCGAGCAGTGGATCGTCGAGCTCAGGGTCAACCTTGCCGAGGATCATCTGGCTGCCCTGTCTCCTGACGCTGTGGCCGGCCATGACGGCGACCTGACACTGCTGGCCCAGAGCCAGCGCGGCGTCTCATCGATCGCGCAGCGCTACGTTCGGCAGGCAGGCTTCCGCGAACGCATCACCGCACTGGTGGAAAAACTCCCGGCCTGGCAGCAGGAGCGCTTCCTCGATTACGTCCGCGGCGCGGCAAATCAGGCAACGGGGGGCTGATATGTCGGGAATTGAAGTCACCGCCACACGCCCGTCCTCCCGTGGCGCACGCCTCGAAGCCGGTGTGAGAACCAGTCGGCAGTCGGGGCTCAACGACCTGCTTGCCCGGGTGATCCTGGTTATTGCGGCGCTGGCGCCGATTCCACTGGGGAGCAACCGGCCTTTCTTCTGGGCAGTCAATGCGCTGGTCATCGGATTGGTCGGCCTCGTCTACGTCGCGACCCTGCGGGGCGCCCGCGAACCATTCCGCATCGGCCTTGGCCGCCTGTGGCCCTCGGCTGCCCTCTATGCGGCGGTGGCGATCTACCTCGTCCTCCAGGCGCTGCCGCTCGGCCAACTGGCGCCTGGCGGTTTCGCGGTGTCGGAGCTGCCGGCTGTTCCTACCGGCGCCGGCATCCCCCTGGCCGCCGATGCGATCAGCCTCTCGCCCAACTCGACTTGGCTGATGCTGATGCGCTGGGTGACGTGTGGCGTGCTGTTTCTGCTCGTCCTGCAGGTCGGAACGCGGGCGCACCGTCGGGATTTGATGCTGAACGTCATTGTCGCGATCGTCGCCAGCTATGCGATTTTCGGCCTCGCCTCACTGCTGCAGTTCGGCGACACGCTCCTGAGCATGCCGAAATGGGCTTATGAGGGCAGCGCCACAGGCACCTTCGTCAATCGCAACTCCTTTGCGACCTTCCTCAGCTTCGGTGCAGTGGTGACCGTCACGATGCTGGCGGGCAGTTTTGTGCGTCAGGACGAGGGCGATGAGGTCGGGGACGATCGGCGGCTGCGGGTCGACCCGATTGTGTTTGTCTACCTTCTGGCGCTGGCTGCAATCGTCGCCGCACTGCTCGCCACCGAGTCTCGCATGGGCGCATTTGCCGGTGCCATGGGATGCCTGAGCGTCGTGCTCCTTACCCAGCGACGCCTGCGTTGGCGCCGCGGCTGGTACCTGCTCTGGGTCCCGGCGGCGCTGGCTGTCCTCGGCGCCGCGGTCTACTTCTACGGACAGGGCCTGGTGGAGCGCCTCGGCTCCCAGGCGGAGGCGGCCGACGTTCGTCTCGATCTCTATGTTCAGGTGATCGAGATGATCCGTGCCCGGCCGTTGTTGGGGTATGGGGGAGGGGCGTTTGAGCAGGCCTTCCAATTGTTCCACCACCTGCCGGTAAGCCCGGATCTGGTGTGGGATCGCGCCCACAACACGTACCTCGCCCTCTGGGCCGAGCTGGGCCTGGTAGTCGGGTCTATCCCAATTCTGCTGGTTGGCACGGCCGCAGTCCGGCTGGCCTGGAACAGTTCCCGTGCCGGCTCGGGTTGGACGGGGCGGGTCGCCGCGACTGGCGCAGTCGTCGTAGCCGCAACCCACTCGCTTGCTGACTTCAGCCTCGAGATTCAGGCCAACACCATTCTGTTCGTTATTCTGCTCGGCGTCGGCACCGCCGCCAGGATGAGCAGACGGAACGCGCATTCATGATGCGCGCCATGGCTGCCCTGTTTGGCAACCGCCAACCTCCGCATTCGGGGGGTAGGCAACGGCTGAGTGCCGACATCCGCCCGGCCGTCGTCTACGCGATCGGCGACGTGCACGGTTGCCTCCGTGAGTTGCGCCAGCTCGAGCAGTTGATTCAAGCCGATGCCGCTGCGGTCGAAGGCGAGAGGTGGATCGTGCTGCTCGGCGATTACATCGACCGCGGGCCCGAGTCGGCGCGGGTGATTGACCACCTGCTTGCGCCACCGCCGGATGGTTTCCGCCGCTTCACGCTGGCCGGAAACCACGAGCAGATGCTGCTCGACTTTCTTGCGTCGCCTCGCCGTCACACCGACTGGCTTGCCTATGGAGGGCTGGAGACCCTGGCATCCTACGGCATCGATGCGCGGGATGGCTTGATAGGAGCCGCAGCGGCGGCAACGGCGCTCGAAGCGCGCATGCCGCGATCGCATCTCGAGTGGTTGCGCCAGTTGCCGGTCAGCCTTGAGCTCCCCGGCTTTGTATTCGTCCACGCCGGCCTTCGGCCGGGGCAGCCATTGGCTGAGCAGGACGAGAACGACCTGCTGTGGATCCGCGAACCCTTTCTTGATGTTCCCGGTGCTCCCGGCATCGTCGTTGTGCACGGCCACACTCCGGAAACCGAGCCAGTGCTAAGATCGTGGCGCGTCGGGATCGACACTGCCGCGTTTGCGACCGGCAGGCTGACGTCTGCCCGCATAGATGCCGGGGGCAGGATCAGTTTTCTTGCCAGCCGCCCTGCTAACCCATTGGCCGCCCCGATAGCGCCAGGAACCGACTGAGGATATCGCCAGGCGATGGAAGAGACCGATTTCGAACTTCGCCGAGTGGTCGGGTTGCTGCAACGGCAGCTGCGCCTGATCCTCATCACGCTCGTCGTGGGCCTTGGTGGCACGGCGCTCGTGGTGTTTTCGCTTACCCCGATCTACCAGGCCTCGGCGTTGGTCGAGGTGAAGCCGCGCGATCGCAACCTGCTTGATCCGAGCGGCGATTTCGACACCGGTGCCAGTGATATGACCCGCATCGCCAGCGAGCTCGAAATCATGCGCTCCGACGCCATGATGCTTGGCGTCATCAAGAAGGAGGCACTGGTCTCAGACGCCGAGTTCGGGCCCCGGATCGGGTTGCTTGATCGCATTATGGCCTTCCTGCAGATCCGCCAACCCACGCTGCCCGACGGCGACGCAGCCCTGCGCCGCGTGCTGCAAAACTTCGAGCGCGCCTCTGGCGTCAGTCAGGTGGGATTGTCGAGTATCGTTTCCATGTCGGTCAGATCCGCCGATCGCAACCGTGCCGCGCAGATCGCCAACTCCTGGGCTCAGACCTACATCGACGCGCAGGTTTCCGCCAAGATCGACAGCACTCTCAACGCCCGCAACATCCTGCAGGCGCGACTCGGGCAGGCACGCGCCGCTATGGTTGCCGCCGAACAGTCGCTGGACACCTACATCGACAGCAACCTCGCCCGCATCGTTGGCGAGACAGGTCGAGCCGATGTGGCCGACCTCGGCGGCAACCTGCATGATCTGCTCGCCGAAAAGAACGTGCTGTCCGGCCGCTTCAGTCAGGCCGAGGTCGGCCTGCGCCAGAAGAACTGGGAGCTGTTGACCAACACCCTCCAATCAGACGCGCTGCGCGAACTCGAGCGGCAGCGCGAACAGGTGGCGGCAACTCTCGAGAAAGCTGCCGAGGGCCCTGCAGTCAACCTGCGCGCCGAGCTGGCCGGCATCGAGGAACGGTTGGGGCGAGTTGCCGACGAGGCGGTCGCGGACCTTCGTCGTGCTGTTTCCGACAATCAATCGCGCGAAACCGACCTTCGTCAGCGCCTGCGTACGGCGGTGTTGTCGAGTTCGCTGCCGGCCGACATGTTGGGTGAGATCTTCGAGATGCAGCAGGGCGCCGAGCTTGGTCGGCAGCAGTACCAGACGCTGATGTCGCGCACCCAGGACCTCGATGCACAGGCAACGCTGCAGATCGCCGACAGCCGCATCATCTCGCCTGCGCTGGCGCCGGAACAACCGGCGTTCCCCAATACATTGCTCTCCCTCGCCGGCGCCGGCATCATTTCGCTGGCCTTAGGGATTGGCTTGGCCTTCCTCCGTGAAAACCTCGTCGGCGGGCTCCTGACCGAGGACCAGACTGAAGCCGTGCTGAAAATCCCTGTCGCGGCCGCGGCGCCACGGCTTCGCAGTCCAGCGCAGGGCTCGCTGGCCGACCTGATACTCACCTCGCCCCTATCCCAGCTGCCTGAGGCCATCCGCCGAATTCGTGTCACCATCGATCAGCGGCTGCGGCGTTTCGGCGTACAGGCGGAAGGGCAGACCGGCGCTATCGTCGTGATGGTGACCTCGTCCACCGCCAGCGAGGGCAAAAGCACCGTCGCCCTGTCATTGGCGCGTGCATATGGGGCCTCGCACAAGAATGTATGCCTCATCGACTGCGACCTGCGTCGCCCGAGCATCGAGGCCATGGCGGGGCTGCCGTCGTCGGACCGCCTCGTCAAGTACTTGTCGGAAGAACAGCCGGTCATTGGCACTGCCGAACTGGTGGTCCGTGACAAGCAACCGGGCGTGTACATTATCGGTGCGGGGGAGCGGGCGGACGTCCCGACGGATCACCTGATCGGTGGCCCCAACTTTGCCCGCCTGCTGACCCAGGCACGCGCCCGGTTCGACGTCGTCATCCTGGATACGCCGCCGGTGGGACCGGTCGCCGACGGCCTTTACCTGGTCGGCTATGCCGATCTCATCCTGTTTGTCGTGATGTCGGGTCGCACCTCCCAGACGGAGGCCCGCCTTGCGCTGGCCCACCTGCGAGCCGCCCGCCGCGGCGACGAACCGGTTCTGGCCGTACTCAATGGCCAGGAACGCGCCAGCGCCCGGTACAAGAGCAGCTACGGGTACTCGTACTACTCGGACGCCTCCTAGGCCCTTCAGCGCCTACCCGCACGCGCTGCCCCCACGATGGGCGGAGGTCCTCGCGCCTGGTATCTGCTGCCTATCAGTCGCAGTCGGCATAGGCCGTGTCAGCGCAAAGCCGCGCTAGGCGTTGCGCCTCCAGCAGTTCCTCCGAGGTCATCGAGGTTGCCACCAGGTCGCGTTTTCGCAGCGCTTCGGCTGCCCGTTCCGGCGACATGTGGGCGCCCGCCAAGTTGAGCCACTTGTGCGACTGAATCAGGTTCTGCTCAAGCCCGCGCCCGCCAAACAACATCCAACCGAGTGCGAGCTGCGCCTCGGCGTTGGCCTTGAGAGCCGATTGCCGATAGAGCGCCACCGCGCGGTTGAGATCGCGTTCGACACCCTTGCCGGTCGCCAACATGTCTGCCAACGCCAGCGCCGCGCCGGCATCTCCCTGGTCCGCCGCCGCCCCATACCAATACGCCGCCTGTTGCGGGTTCGCAGTAAGTCCGGTTCCCGATACGAAGGCATCGGCCAGCGCCACCTGCGCCTTGGCGTAGCCTGCGCGAGCTGCCTTCTCGTACCACGAGGCGGCGAGGGCCTTGTCCTGCTGGGTTCCTTTGCCCGCGCTATACAGGCTCGCCAATTCGTACTGGGCCGCCGGGTATCCCTGGTCGGCGGCGAGTTCGAACCATCTGAACGCTTCCCCTGGTTCGGCAGACCCATCACAACCGTCCACATAGAGCTTGCCGAGGCGGAACCGGGCTTCTGGAATGGCCTGAACAGCAGCAGCAAGGAGCCAACGCGTGGCTCCACTGCAGTCCTTGGCCACGCCATCGCCATCGGCGAGCAGCTTACCCAATTCGGTCTGCGCCAGGGCGAGTCCCGCCTCGGCAGCGCCTTGGTACCATTGCGCCGCAGCGGCATGGTCACGATCCACGCCCAGCCCATCTCGATAGAGGTTGCCTAGGTTGAACTGTGCCACGGGCAGCTTCGTAGCCGCACGCCGGAACAAGTCCGCCGCCGCGACATGGTCCGCAACGCCGAGACTGCCGTTCCGGTAGAGCACGCCGAGGTCGTTGGCGGCCTGGGGCATATCCTGGACGGCAGCTTTGCGGAACCAGTCGGCTGCGGTTTTTGGGTTGCGGTCAAGCCCGATGCCGTCGAGGTAGCGCTTGCCCATCTCATATTGAGCCCCAGCGTCGCCCTGTTCCGCGGCCGCCAGATACCAGCGGGCGGCCAACTGATCGTCCCGGCTTACCATCTCACCGTCGGAATAGAGGCTGGCAAGTCGCAACTGGGCGCGCAGATCGCCGGCCTCCGCCCCTTGCTCGTAGTTGCCCACCGCCTTGTCGAGGTCCTGCAGCCCGCGTGCCGTCTCGAACATCTGGCCGACCTCGAAATACGCTCCCTTCTGGCCCTGCTGAGCCGCCGCCTCGAACAACTCGGCAGCCCTGCCGAAGTCCTGCGGCACGCCGACCCCGTCTCGATAGAGCCGGGCGAGCCCTAGCTTGGCGCCCGCATTATTGGCGTCAACCGCGCTGCGTAACCAGGCGGCCAACTGGGCTGGGTCTACATCGACGGTCGTCCCGTTGATCAGCAGGTCGCTCAAAGCAACCATCGCGCGAGCATCACCGCCTTCAGCCGCACGCCGATACCATAGCGCCGCCGCCTGCAGATCCTTGTCGACGCCACTACCTTTCTGGAGTGCAGCCCCGAGGAAGTACTGGCCTCCGACGTTTCCCTGCTCCGCAGCAAGCCTGTACCATTTGACAGCCGCGACAGGGTCGGCGACGGTCCCGGCGCCTGCCTCGAGCCGCCACCCAACACTAGCTTCGGCTACAGGGTCGCCGAGTTTTGCCGCTTGCATATACCACTTGAAGGCCTCTGCGGCGTCAGGAGCGACACCTTGGCCGGACTCGTACATCGAGCCCAGGGACAGCATGTGTGGCAAATACCCATTCTCGGCACCAGCGCGGATCCAAAGCACCGCCTCTGCGTGATCGGCAGGGACGCCCTCACCTTTCCAGTAGATCTCAGCAAGAGCAATCTGGGCGCTTAATACCTTCTGAGCAGCGGCGGCCTTGTACCAACGGATCGCCTCCTCGATAGACTGACTGACACCTTCTCCGTTCCGATAGCGATCGCCGAGAAAGGCCTGCGCTTCCGCATTGCCGGCATTTGCCGCCTCGATGGCGATGGCTACCGCGTTCGATACCGCTCCTGTTTCATATGCCTCAACGTAGTCAGCTGTGGCCGCCGTCGCTATGGGGGGCGCGAGCGTTGTCAGCGCGAAAGCAAGCAAGAGAGCATTGACGCCGCGGAGCGCAACGTTCGGAAAATGCGCATACGCTGATGAAGCGCTCATGACAGGACCGATTGGTAGGTGGCTAGGGTGATCGGATAGGCAAGCATAACCCTCAGGAGAATGGGAAGGCTCATCACCCACTTTGCTGTGAAAGGTATGTCGGGCTGGTTACGAATTGGGGCGACCCCGGTTGGTCCTTCGTTCGTAGTCTTCATCGAGCACCTCCGGTTCCTTTCCGGGTGCTTGCATCAGGGCGATCAACAGGACGAGCTGGGGCAGCATATACTGGTTCTCCAACCACGCATTGAAGGATAGACCGAAGGCGGCAACGATACCCAATACTGACACTATGGCTGTGTGTGTCGAGCGCATTGGACTCCAGAATACACCGATTGCGAACACCGCGGCACTTGGAATGCCAAGACGGAATGCAATATCGAATAGGGAATGATGGTTGGAAACGATATGGACCGCATCGAGGTCATTCAGGAGTGGGTGCCGGTAGAGGTAGGGGAAGTTGATGGGGCGGTAGGGGCCGCCAAACCCGAGTCCAAAGGCCGGCGACTGTTCAAGTAGGTGGCTTGCTCCGCGAACGAACTCGGCGCGAATGCCTGTGTTGTGATCGAACGCATAAACCTGGATCAACGTCTGGGGGTCGACCCAGAGGTAAAAGGCAATTGGCATTATCAGGATCAACGCCACCGCCAGGAGCGTGAGCCGCCGGGGCAGAGGTACCCAATATGCTACAAGGATGACGGCAAGCAGCATCGCGACGCTGGAGCGTCCGGTCGTGAATAGACCAACCGCGCCAAAACACGCGATGATCGCGTAATGCAGCAGCCGCGATCTGCGTTGGCCACGAAGAAACAGCCCTGCCAGCAACGCCAGCAGGGTGATACTGAGATCGTTCTGGTTTTCTCCCTCTCCGAGGCCGCTGAGATAACCGGAATAGACGACTGTGGCGATCCCTGCCGCAATCAGGAATGCCCGGGACGACAGGACACTCGCCCAGTTGCATCCCTGTGCGATCTTGATGAAGGCGTAGTAGTAGATCGTAAACTGGACGAGGTGATTGGATTGCGAGAGGACGAACCAGTTCAAGTCGCCGGCCAACAAGCGCAGTCCGAGCACCAAGCCGAACCAGCCGGAAAAGAACACAAGGAACGGGGAGAGCTTTGGCAGCTGGAGTGGGCGGTTGAGGAGAGCGACGATGCTCACAAGTCCAAGCGCCGCGAGCGTCACCTGCGTTGGTGCAAGTGCGTATGGCCAGAGGGTGAGGGTGAGAAGGCACGCAACATGCGTGCGCTCGCTGAGGCTCCTTGCCGCAAGCTTTGGATGGGTGCCCCTTGCCGAAGAGCTATCGCCGACAAGCTCGGTCACGGTACCTCTGCATTCGTTGCAGAACGCGGCAGGAGACCTTCAGGTGAAACAGTACGACGTCCATCGCCAAGCACGGCCGCGGCTGCCTTCTCCATGACGGCTTCGGCGAAAAAGACAGTTGTTGCCAAGGCCGACGTGAGGTGCTCCGACCCCGCGAGGCGCAGTGCAAAGTGCAAATGTGACATCGCACTTACGATGTCACGCGCTGACATGCGCGAGCTTTGGATGCGCAGATAAAGTTCTGCTACACCTTTGGCAAATATCCGTCGCTCGTCAGGTGGAAGAAAAGCCGGTGACTCGGGGTCGCGCGTTATGCTTAGGAAGAGCTCGCAGCTTCTTTGCAGTCGGTCGGTTCTTTCGGCGGCCTTTCCCGAGACGGAGTTGGGGTGAATGCGGTAGACCGCAAATGGCTCGGCGATTATGCAAGCGGCCGCGCCCTTAGTCGCACGAAGCAGAAACTCCCAGTCGGCATTCCAAATTCTTGCATCCGGCGCGGCGCTCTTTTCGACCAGGGAGCGGCGTAGCAGCATACCTGGGGTACGAAAGAATATCCTGGACAGCAGTCGCTTTCGAAATTTGCTTGCCGACATAATTTCATCGCGCACTGCAATCGGACGTAATTGCGCCAAGCCGCGCTCAATGCGGTAGTCATACACCGAGGTCACTGCAAATCCGATGTTGTTCGTGGTGGCCGCGTCCATGCGAGCGAAGTACCCCGGGAGCAGCCAGTCATCTGCATCGAGGTTGACAATGTACTCACCCGACGCCGCTGCCATTGCGCGCCCCCAAGTCGTGGGGTGACCCGAGTTGTCGGCGTTACGCATGTATCGGACGCGATCGCCGTAGCCGGCGGCGACCTCGGGCGTGTCATCGGTGCTCGCGTCGTCTAAAACTACTACCTCGACATCGTCCCGGTTCTGCAACAAAACACTGTCGATCGCGGTACCGAGCATGGCTCCATAGTTGTAGGCTGGGATCACCACACTATACCGGGGTCGGCCGCTCATCGATGTTGCTCCATTGTCCAGACCGCGTCTGTGCCGGCCGACGAAGGTGCGGGCCAGAGAGCGGCGGCAGTCAGTAGCGCCGCGGCAAGGGTGCCGCCGCCGACATCTTTTAGCTTGGCTGCGAATGCGTTCGCCATGCTGTGGCCCCTCAGGCCGATGTCTGAGTTGACGTGGCTGGACGCGTGTTGCTGGGCGACGGCAGACCGGAGCAGGCGATCGAATAGACTCGGCCAACGCGAGCCGACCAAGTTTGCTCCAGGGCCCATCGGCGAGCGGCCTTGCCCATCGCTATGCGGATGGACGCACTTGCTGTCAGATCCATGAGGCCCTGTGCCAGATCGCCGACCACCGCCGCCTCAGGGCGGTCGTTGGCCTCGACCACGATGCCGAAGCTCCGATCAACAAGTATGCCGGGAGCGCCCAACGCGAGGCAGACGATCGGTAGCCCGTTGGCTGCTGCCTCGTAGATCACGGTCGCACCGGCATCATGCAGGGAAGGGAACAGAAAGATGTCGTGGCTCGCGTACACGTCACCGATCTGCCGGTTGTCTACCCAATCAACCCAAAGGACGCTCTCCTCAATGCCGAGGTTTGTCGCCAGTTTCCTCCAGTGTCCCCGTTCAGGGCCACCGCCCACGATCGTCAGTCGTGCCTTCGGAAATCTCTCCGCAAGGTGAGCAAAGGCAGCTAGCCCCAGGTGCATTCCTTTCCAATAGAGATTCCTCCCGACATAAAGCACACGCGGCGCGTCGGGCGCCGGCAGGGTGCGCCCTGGTGCTTCATCCTCGCATTCGATACCGATCTCCCGCTCGAAGACGATCTTGGGGTGATACCGAAGCGGAACCAGCGCGGCGCACTCAGGAGTTCTCAGGACGACATACCGTGCCGTCGCGAAGGTGAGATGCATCAAGGGATCCAGTCGCACCATCCAATTGGACAGATCACGCAGACCATCGACGATCTTTCCGCGGATTGGGTAGCCTTTCCGCAGGAGCATGGGAGCACTTTCCCCGCCGCCGACTGGGCCAAAGACCAGCGGTACGCCAAGCAGTCCCAGGAAGGTCGGAAAGCGGATGCCGCCAAAAGTGATGTGATGGACCAGCTCGAAGCGCTCTGTCTTGTGCAGCCTTGCTGCGACGATGAGCGCGTGCAACTGCCACAGGTAGATGTAGACATACCCTAGAATCTTGCGAAAACCGCTCCAGCTGATCCAGGGGGCCAGGTCGAGGTAGACAAAGCGCATCGTACCGCTGTGCAATGGTATGTTGTTGCCGGCTTCGATCTCCTTCCGGTAGCAAGTGCGGGTAAGCACAGTGACTTCGTGCCCCAACTGCGCGGCCTCGACTGCCCAGTGCCAGCCGACGCTCGCCTCGGAGCTTTGAAGCGGCGAGCAGGCAAAGGCAGACATCAGGACCCGCTTGCGTTCGGTCATCCGGCAACCCTTTCCTTCCAGATACGAGCGCTTAGAAGTCCAAGCAGAATCGCCGCGACCAGCCTGACAATCAGCTGGCCGATTACCATCCCAATTTCCCCCCATTCCTGCACAATGGGAACGGAGATGAGGACCGCGAGGATCGCCGAAATAGCGAGGCTCGCCGCTATCGGTGCTGTTTTTTCCAGCGCGCGCAAAGGGAAGGTCGTTACTATGAATGCAACGTAGGGCACCCAGACGAGGCAAGTGCCGCGCATGACCCATGCATGCTCTTCGGCGCCCGGCCCAAGCATCAGCGCGAGAAGGGGCTCGGCAAACACCGCAAGGACGGCGAGCAACAGCACAATGCCGCCGGTGGCGATGCACGCGAGCCGGGCATACTCCCTCAAGGCCACGCTCCATCCCTGTTTCCTGACGGCTTGACCGATCTGTCGTGGAAAGATGTGCTCGAGCACCTGCACGAACGGATGAACCGTCCCTACGAGCGTTTGGCAAGCCCGGACGATGCCTACTGCCTCCATGCCCGCAACCAGCGAACCGGCGATCAGAAAGACGTTTTCGTGCAGCAGCTGCAGGAGCGCCGAGAGAGAGAGCCAGCGTCCGGCGGAAATGATACGCCGCGCCTGATGAGCGGACAGGAAGGGCAACGATCCGATCTTGGGCGCGAACAGCAGAGTCACGAACCCAAGAGCGACCGCATATGCCGCCGAGATCTGCAACATTGCTGAAGACGCAAGGTGCAACCCTTGCTCACCGGCTGTCCAAGCCAGCACAAGGGCCAACCCGGCAAATCGAAAGACGTCGAGGAGCCACACAAAGCGGATAGCGCCTGCGAATAGAGCCAATCTCCTGTACAGCTCATTCGCCGTATGTGCGCTCAGCATGGCCGCAAATGGCAGGACGAGCAGGTCACCGGTGCTACCGGTCGCGTACACCACCATTAACAGCGCGGCTAAGCCGCCGGTGACTGCCAACACCATGACGGCCGCCGTGCCGAGTAGCAGACGTCGCTCCTCTATACCCTTCGACGCCGCAATCGAAACCGCCGGCTGTACGGTAAGCGCCACGATCACGGCCGCGATGCTGAGCGCCGCCACGTAGTAGACTGTGAAATTTCCGAACTCGGCGAGCCCCAACAGCCGCACCAGCACCATTGTGACCAAGAAATTCGCGGCGCTGTTAAAGAGTTGGTTCCCGATGATCGACAGATTGGGCCCAATCGCTCCCGCCAATGCGCGAACTGACCACTGCTGGTAGTGCGACGGTGATGTCGGTTCGGTTGCAGGCGGGGAGTCCGCCGCTGTCGTCGGTGGCAGGTGCATATTACTCAACCGTAGCGCAGTTCCTGGCTCGGCGCCCGCTCTGCCTCTGGATGCAGTAAACCGAGTTTCTGCCTGGCGAGCAGCGTGAGGTAGAGCGGGTTCAGCAGCAGATAGCGCTTCCACAGCCGCCGTGGCTCCTGCAGCAGGCGGACCACCCACTCGAGACCGGCGGACTGTACCCACTGCGGGGCCCGTGACAACCGGCCCGCATAATAGTCATAGGCCGCCCCGACAGCGATTGTCGGACGTGCGAGCGCTTCTGCATGCTCGTAGGCGAACACTTCCTGCCTTGGGCAGCCCAGTCCCACCAGCACGATGTCGGCGCCCGAGGCACGAATCCGTTGGTCGAGCGCGCGGTTCTCGCTCTCGCTCAGCTGCCGGAAGGCCGAGGGCTCGGCGCCGGCAATGCGCAGGCTGGGAAACTCCACCGCCAGGCGCGCACGCATGGCGTCAAGCACTTCGGCACGGCTGCCGAAGAGAAAGATCGACAGTCCGAGGTCCGCCGCCCGCCTGAAGATCTCTACGGTCAGCTGCGGGCCGGTTACGCGGTCGGGCAGCACTTCACCGTGCAGCCACCGAAGCGCCCAACGCACCGGCTGCCCATCGGGCACGACAAGGCCGAAGCGATTGAGCCGGTAGCGATGCTCGGGGTCGAGCACGCCAGTCATCACCCCGTGCACGGCAAGGGCGCTGACCGCTAATGGGAGCCGGGCCTGGGCGGCTTCAATGACCTGGGCGGCGGCGCCTTCGTAGTCAACGACACTGATCCCGACGCCGAGAATGTCGCGCTTGCCCCGGTGGATCATGCGTCCATCAACCAGCGCCCGCGCCCCATCTCGTGGATGTCCTCTAACGTCGCCTCGAGGTCGTAGGTGAGCCGGTAGCCTGGATAGTCCGCTTCGAAGCGCGACATATCGCTGATCCACCACATGTGGTCACCAATCCGGTTCTGGTCCGAGTAGGTCACGTTGAGTTTGCGGCCCGCGATAGTCTGGCAAAGCTCTATCGCCTCGAGCATGGAGCAGTTGGCCGTGCGGCCGCCCCCGACATTGTAGACCTTGCCCGACCCCGGGGCCTGGGCGAACCGCCACAACGCCTGCACCAGATCGTGCGAGTGGATGTTGTCCCGCACCTGTTTGCCGCCATAGCCGTAGATTGTGTAGGGGCGACCGGTGACCGTGCATTTCATCAGGTAGGCGAGAAAGCCGTGGAGTTCCGTGCTCGAGTGGCCGCCACCGGTCAGGCAGCCGCCGCGGAAGCAGCCGGTCTTCATGCCGAAGTAGCGTCCGTATTCCTGCACCAGGGTATCAGCAGAGAGCTTGGAAACGCCGAACAAGCTGTGCGTCGACTGGTCGATGCTCATGTTCTCATCGATGCCGCGCGCGAAATACGGGTGCTCGGCAGCGACCTCCAGTCGGGTTTCATGCTCGACAAGAGGGAGCCGATTTGGCGTGTCGCCATACACCTTGTTGGTCGACATATAGAGGAAGGCCGCCTGCGGCGCGTGGTGGCGGGTCGCTTCGAGCATGTTGAGGGTGCCCAGCGCATTCACGCCGAAATCGGTGAAGGGTTCGCGAGCCGCCCAGTCATGCGAGGGCTGGGCCGCCGCGTGCAGCACCATCATCACGTCGCCGCCCAGCTCGGCAAACAACGCGTTCAGGCCATCCTGGTCCCGAACATCCACGTTGCGGTGCCGGTAGCCGCTATGCTGGCGGCGAAGTTCTTCCACTCGCCACGTGGTCGAGGCCTCCGGGCCGAAGAAGTAAGACCTCATGTCGTTGTCGATGCCGACAACGTCGAGGCCCTGTGCCACCAGAAACGTGACGGCTTCGGACCCAATCAGCCCGCCGGCGCCAGTAACGACTGCTATGCTCATGTAACTCGCGCTCGCTCGACTTCAGTACGATAAGTGGTGTCTCTTCCTGCGAGCCCGGCTGCAACTTCCTTCCGGCAGAGATCGCTAGCCTGAGGCAGGTCGATCCGCCGATCTAAGCTCACAACAGGGCCAACAAAAAGGCACTGCGGTAATTGTGACTCGCAACCGAGCGCGCGTGCACGCCTTTTGCGTCAGTATCGTGAATCAGCGGGTCCGACGAGGAAAGTCGTTCAGCAAGAAACGCGGCGCCGCAGGCAGTTAAACAAGCGCGCGAGGGTGCGGACGTCCTGGCGGGACGCTAGCGCAAGGCGGCTGTAATAACCTTGCTTGCCGCCTCCGACATGGGGCCGGCGAGGCAGGCTTCCTCTCTGCCCGCACTGGCGCAGAGCGACATTATCGCCTGGATGGTCCTCTTGGTGAGTTGCCCTGACGGGGCTTCCCCGACCAGCAGGCCTCGGTCCTGCAGTTCGGACTGCAGCAGAAAGACGTAGGCATTCTCATTCGAGCCTCGCATCTCAAGCAGCACGTCCGCCTTGCCGGCGGGCTCTAATGAGGCAAAGCCCTCGGCCAGACCTTCGGGCGACCTGGGCAGCCCGCTCGAGCCGACGGTCAGCATCAGCTTCTCGGCAATCGCCTCCTGTGCGGGCAGGGACGTTGCAATGGAATCGAACACGCGCTGCGCTTCTTTGGGCTGCGGGGGAAGTCCAGAGGCGCCCCGGCGATAGAGTTTGATCAATGCCAGCCCAGCCTCCGCGTCTCCCCTGCCGACCGCAACCTCCAGAACGGCCGCCGCAGCCGCCCCATCAGGTGGCGTCCCGCGGCCGGCGATCAGGGCCCCGGCCAGCAATGCCGCGGCGCCTCGGACGTTTGCTGAAGCAGCTTCTTTCAGCAACGCGATGCCAGGGTTCCGCACGGGCGCATCGATCTGTTGGTTGAGGTAACCATCCGCGAGGGCAAGTAGCGGCTGCGCATTGCCGGCCACGGCCGCACGAAGGAAATAGCCCGCTGCGCGCTGCGGGTCCTGCGGCACGACTTCTCCATCGCGGAACAGTCCGCCGAGGCGCACCAGCGATTGCACGTCGCCGGCATCCGCCGCACGGGACAGGTAAGTGATGCCGCGCGCTACATCCGCTGCGACATCTGTCCCGGTGACGAAGGCATCGCCCAGCTCCGCCAGAACGGCAGTTGGTGGCGCGGTCGTCGACAGATCATAGTAGCCGGCCGCGGCTTGCAGATCTCGCGGTACTAGGGCGCCCGAGAACAGCAGGTTCGCCAACCGCTCCGCAGCCTCCTGAGGGTGCGAGGGCAGGGCGGCCTCGTAGTAGCGCAAAGCCCGCTGCCCGTCGGCAGCAACGCCGCCTCCGTCCCGATAAGCGTCGCCGAAAGCCAGGTTCGCCTCATCGGGTACGCCCGAGGGCGCCAGTTCGTAATAGTGCTCCGCCTTCGCGACATCGCGATCGGTGCCTTCTCCGTGAAAGAAGATATCTCCGAGGCGATCGGCGGCCTCAGTCTGGCCGCGCTCGAGCGCCGCTTCGTAGAGCTTGCGGGCTTTCGGCTCGTCGCCTTGTCGATGTTGGAAATAGTCGGCGATCTCCAGCAGAGCTTCGTCCGGAATGCCGCCGGGAGAGCGTTCGTAGAGTTCGGCCGCCTTGCCGACATCCCTCGGCAGCAGCGATCCTGCAAAGTAGAGTTCTGCCATGCGGGCGGAAGCTTCGGCTACGCCGGCCTCGTCTGCCCGTGTGTAGTAGTCGAGCGCCTTCCGCCCATTCGGGGATCCGATGGCGCCGTCGCGGTAGACATCGCCCGCTGCCAGCAGCGCTTTGTCGGGGATCGACCCTGCGGCCTCGTAATATTGTGTCGCCTGCACGGGATCGGCCGGTAGCAGCTTGCCCTCGAAGTAAAGCTCGCCGAGCAGTTGGTTCGCCGCGACGTTGCCTGCTGCAACCGCCTTGCGATAGTATTGCGAGGCGCGCAAACCGTTCACTTCCACCCCGCCGCCGTCGCGATACGCGTTGCCGAGGGCAATCAGCGCATCTACCGGCGCGCCGGCTGGCGCCTGATCGAAATACTGTTCTGCCTTGGCGGGATCGCTTGGCCCCAGGGCTGCCGACAGGTAGAGGGCGCCGAGACGGCCGGCAGCATCTGCATTGCCTTCGCGGAGCGATCGTTCATAGAGTTTGACCGCCCGACCGAGCGCCCCCGCATCGTTGTGTGAAACGAGTGCATCTGCGATTGCCAGCAACGCACGCGAAGGTATCCCCGCAGCCGATTGTTCGTAGTAAGAGGTCGCCCGCAGCACGTCGGGTGCGCCGAGAGCACCATCAAAATACATGTTGCCCAGATGCTCGGCCGCTTCCGATATGCCGGCGCCGAGGGCCTTCTCGTAGAGCAGGGCAGCCGTCGCCGGCTCGCGTTCCTGCTGCAGTTCACCGGCGAGCAGGTACCCTCGAACCTCGCCAAGCTCGCCGGCACGCACAAAAGCCGCCGCCGCCTCGCCTTCGGCCTGTGGGTTGCCGGCAAGGGCAGCGCCAAGCTTGAGACCGGCAACGGCTACCCCACCGTTCAGGGCGCGCCGGTAGTACTCGAGGGCCGCGCTCCGATCGGCGGCAACGCCGATCCCCTCGAGACGGACATCGGCCAGGTTCAGCAGGGTCTGCGGCGGAACAGCCGCACCGGCCAATTGGTAGAACCGCTCGGCGGCCGCGACATCGCGTGCAACGACCTTGCCTTCGAAATAGATGTCACCCAGCCGAACCGCGGCTCCGTACTGCCCCGCCTGATAGGCACGCTGGTAAAGCCCGACGATCACCGATCCTTGCTGGTCGGCCCCGGCAAGAGCGGACATCGCTTCGGCGATCGTCAACGCTTGTTCCGTCGGCACGTCCTCTGGCTCGTACTGATAATATGCAGCCGCGCCGGCGATATCGCCCTGTTCGAGGAGATGTTGACCGATGCGCGCCGCCGCGCCCTCCGCTCCGAGCGCAAAGGCAGTGGCGTAGCTTTGCAGCGCCGCGCCCCCGTCCGGGGCTGCCTCGGGATGGGCAAAGTAGAGGTCGCCAAGCCGCAAACCGGCTGCAGCGTCGCCCTTTGCCAGGGCCTCCTGATACGCCTGCGCCGCAGCCGGCGCGTCGGAGTGTCCGTCGCGCTGCAGATCGCCGATGCGCAGCCAGGCTTCTGTGCTGCCCTTTGCGGCGGCCAACTGGTAGTTGGCGAGCGCCTCTTCCACGTCGGGGATACCTATCCCGCCGTCGCGGTACAGATCGCCCAGGGCCAGTGCGGCGCGGGGATTTGTGCTGGCCACGGCTCTCAGTGCCGCCACAGCGCCACCGGCATCGCCGGAAGCCAACTGCAGCAGGGCAAGCGCCACCACGGCCTCATCACTGCCCGCATCCACAGCCTGCTGCAGGTGAGATCTGGCCAGGCCAAGATCGCGGGGCACCAGTCGGCCTTCCCGATAGAGCTCGGCAAGTCGCAGGTGTGCTTCGGCGAGCCCGGCATCTGCCGCTTCCGTATAGCTCGCCGCCGCCATCGCGCCATCGTTCGCGATGACAAAGTAGTCGCCGAGCCGCAAAGCGGCCTCGACGGCGCCACGTGAACGGGCATCCTCATAATAGGCTGTGGCGGCCGCTTTGCTTGTCGCGTCGCCGATTGATCGTTTCAGATCCCCCAGCTTCAAGGCAGCCTGGGCGCTTCCGAGGTCGAAAGCCTGCAGGTAGGCGGCCTCGCTGCGTTTCAGATCGCGCTCGACAAGCACGCCGATGGCAAAGCTGTCGCCCGCCAGCATGGCGGCTTCGACGTCACCTTGTTGAACGGCGATCGCCTCGAGTGCGTCGAGGGCCGCGCATCGCGCTGCTGCATCCGCGCCCGCTGCCAAGGAGGCGGCCAGCTCCGGCACGGGCGGCAGCGGCTCGATGGCCGCTGCAGGCACGCATCGTGGGCGTAACACGCTGGGATCAGCCACTTCGGCGGCATGCGACAATGTCGCAAGCGTGACACCGACGACGATACCGACACCGACCACACGGCGTACCCAAGACTTTGCCATCGGACACCTGACCTACTCGCTGAACAGCAGCCTATCAGACCGCAATGCCAGTTCAACGTGTTGAGCGGAGGCTGTTGGCCTTGGGACCTGTCCGCCGGGATGATCGGCGGCGTGCATCACGGCCGATCACCGCTCGGCCGTTATCTATGCCGAATAGTTCCGCGGGCGCTCGCCCGGTGGATGTACTAAGCTTTTGCTGAGGCGATGATTTCTGTACTGGCGGAGGATCTATGAGAAACAGTTCTGTGCAGCGTGTGCTGGTCACCGGCGGCGCCGGGTTCCTGGGCAGTCACCTTTGCGATCGGCTTATTGCTGCCGGCCACGACGTCATTTGCGTCGACAACTTCTATACCGGCAGCAAGGACAATATCCGCCACCTCATCGGCAATCCGCGCTTTGAACTGCTCCGGCACGACGTCACGTTTCCGCTCTATGTCGAGGTCGATCGGATCTTCAATCTGGCCTGTCCAGCCTCGCCGATCCACTATCAACGTGACCCGGTGCAGACCACCAAGACCAGCGTGCACGGCGCCATCAATATGCTCGGCCTCGCCAAACGGCTCGGGGCTCGCATCCTTCAGGCGTCGACCAGCGAGGTTTATGGCGATCCCGAGGTTCACCCACAGACCGAGGATTACTGGGGCAAGGTCAACCCGATTGGCACCCGCGCCTGCTACGATGAAGGCAAGCGCTGCGCCGAGACGCTGTTCTTCGACTATCACCGCCAGCACCACCTCGAAATCAAGGTGATGCGCATCTTCAATACCTACGGCCCCCGTATGCAGCCCGACGATGGCCGGGTCGTCTCGAACTTCATCGTTCAGGCTCTAGAGGGCGAGCCGATCACCATCTATGGCGATGGCAACCAGACGCGCAGCTTTTGCTATGTCGACGACCTGATCGAGGGCATGCTGCGGCTGATGGAAACGGGCCCTGAGCTCCCTGGCCCGATCAACATCGGCAACCCCGGCGAGTTCACCATGCGGGAGCTGGCCGAGATGGTCGTTCGCCAGACCGGCAGCAAATCGCCGATCGTCTACATGCCCTTACCCTCGGACGATCCGCGCCAGCGTCGCCCTGACATTTCGCTGGCCCGCGAGAAGCTCGGCTGGGCACCGACCGTGGCGCTTGAAGAGGGGATGGCGCGAACCATCGATTATTTCCGCGCCGTGGTGGCGGCCTGAGCATGCGGGTCGCTGTCATCGGTGGCGCCGGCTATATCGGCAGTCACACCGCCAAGGCGCTCGCCCAGGCCGGTCACGAACCGGTGGTCGTCGACAACCTCTCGACCGGCCACCGGGAAGCGGTTCGATGGGGGCCGCTGCACGAGGTCGATATCCGCGACAGGGCGACCCTTGCCGCCGTTTTCGCCACCATTCGCCCTGCAGCGGTCATGCATTTTGCCGCCCTCGCCTATGTCGGGGACTCGATGCGCGATCCGCTCGCTTATTACGAAACCAACGTGGCGGGCACGCTCTCGCTGCTCGAGGCAATGCGGGCCGTTGATTGCTCGCGGATCGTCTTCTCCTCCTCCTGCGCCACCTACGGCATCCCCGACCGCCTGCCGATCACCGAGGCCACGCCGCAGCACCCGACCAACCCTTACGGCGAAACCAAGCTTGCCTGTGAGCGGCTGCTGCACTGGGCTGGCGTCGCTCACGACCTGCGGTGGATGGCGCTGCGCTACTTCAATGCTGCTGGTGCTGATCCGGATGGCGAGATCGGCGAGACGCACGAGCCGGAGCCGCACCTGATCCCTCTGGCGCTCCGCGCAGCCGCGGGCACCGGCACGCCGCTCAAGGTGATGGGCACTGACTATCCCACGCCGGACGGTACGGCCATGCGTGACTACGTGCACGTCTCCGACCTGGCGAGTGCTCACGTTCTGGCGCTTGAACATCTCGCCCGTGGTGGCGCTTCCCGGGCGGTCAACCTCGGGACCGGAACGCCTAGCAGCGTCCTTGAGGTGATGCACACCGTCCAAGCCGTCACCGGCCGTGCGGTGCCGCACGAAATGGCCGATCGTCGGCCCGGGGATCCGCCCGAACTCTGGGCCGACGCTGGCCTTGCCCGTTCGCTGCTCGGCTGGGCGCCACGCTATCCAGGGCTCGACCAGATGGTCGAAACAGCCTGGGCATGGGCCGCTGGAAAGCGCTGATTTTCCTGCATTCACACCTCGCTCGCGCTAAGCTCTCGCTCTATCCGAGCGAGTGATTCAAATGAGCATTTCCTACGACGCCATCCTTGCCGACATGGTCACTGTTGCGCGCGAGGCGGGAGCCCTGACGCTTGGCTATTTCAAGCGCTTCCGTCAGATCGAGATCGGCATCAAGGGACCGGCGGATTTCGTCTCCGATGCCGACAAGGAATCCGAGCTGCTGATCCGCAAGTTCCTGTTCGAACGCTATCCGGATTGGAGCTTTACCGGTGAGGAGTTCCCGCCCGTCGACAAGGCCGATCAGGAGTATCGCTGGCTGGTCGACCCGATCGACGGCACCACCAACTTCATCAACGGCATGCACTACACCATCTCGATCGCGCTCCGCCGCGGCAACGAGACGGTGGTCGGCGTGCTCTACAATCCGCCGGCCGACGAGATGTTCACTGCGATCGTGGGGCAGGGCAGCTTTCTCAACGGCGAGCGGCTCAAGGTCTCCGAGCAGGCCGATATCGGGCTGATGAACATCGGCACGGGCCTGCCGACGCCGGGCCTGTCGCTCTATCCCGGCGCCTACGAACGCCTCGACGCCATCCGCGCGCCGGTCGGCGCGGTGCGCATCGTCGGCAGTGCCGCCAATTCCTGCGCCTACGTCGCGATGGGTCGGCTCACCGGCTATTACGAGGAAACCGGCTTTACCGATACAGCGGCTGGCATCCTGTTCGTCCAGGAAGCCGGTGGCATCGTCACTGACTGGTGGGGCAGGGGGCCGGAATATTACGAGCAGACCGGCGCCATGATCGTCGCCAACAAGGCGACGCACGCCTACCTGATCGACAAGCTGAAGGATGTGCCGAAGAAGGAAACGAAGCACCCGAAGGGGGTGTGAGGTGCCGGCGCTCCCTCAAACTCGATGCTCATCTCCCCTTGGCGGGGAGAAAGCGAAAACTTGGGCTTAGCGCAGCTAAGTCCTTAGTTTTCGCCAGAGAGGGGGTGCGGAGCCATTGTGCCCTCCACGATCCCTCTCTTGCGATTTCCAGGACTTAGCAAACGCTAGACCCAAGAAATCGCTTTCTCTCCCGCAAGGGGAGAGATGACCGAGAGATCGAGGCTCAACCCAGCGCCGCCGCCACGCCCTCCGGATCGTCCGTGGTGATCTGATCCACTTTCAGTTCGAGCAGGCGCTCGATCACCGCCATCCCCTCGTCATCGGCCCGCCGCACCGTGTAGGCATCGATCCGCCGCCCATGCGCTTGGAACGCCCCGATGATGTCGAACCCGTCGCGGTCGGCCTCCAGCACCAGCCGATACTCGAGATAATCCAGCTCCGATTTCGGCGAAGCCGCCACCGCATCGGCAACGAACGTGGCGTAGTCGCGCGTCGCCATCAGCCGTTCCATCGCGCCCTTGTGGCAGGGGTCGTAGCCGATCCTCAGCCCTGGCGTGCTGTCGGTCAGCATCCGAACCGACTCCGCGTCGCCCGACGACAGGATGAAGTGTCGCGCCACCGGCTTGAGCGCTGCGGCGAAGTTGGCGATCACCCGCGGGTTGAGCGCCGCCGCATCTTCCTTGTAGTCGAGCTGCAATAACCCTTCCGGGTGCGCGCCGTCGCGCGCGATCAGCCCCGCCAGGTCCTCAAGCAGCATCACCTTGTCATCGATCGGCTGCCCGTCATTGTCCCTGAGATGCAAGCCGCGTAGCGTTTCCGCCGGGGTCTGCCGCACCAGCCCGCTGCCGGTCGTCTCGCGCTCCAGCGACAGGTTGTGCAGCACCGCCATGCCGTCATCGGCATGGATCACCAGATCCACCTCGACGCTGGCGCCGAGCTGCATTCCCTCAATGATCCGTCGACCGGTGAACACCGGATCGGAGCCTCTGCGGCGTCCACGGTGCCACTTGAAGAACGTGCGATGACCCTCGCGGGTCACCGAAATCGCGTCGGCCATAGTCTTAGTTGCTCCGGTGGATTGCCGCGTTGTCGCGATAGGCCGCAAACGCCCTCGGCTTCAGGTCAATCGGCTGGCCGTGCGACCAGTCCCGCGCCTCGCTGGTCATCGATTTGAGCCGCGTGCCATCGGGCAGCTCGATATCGACGATGGCATGGGTGCCGTAGTCGGTGACGCGGTGAATTTTGGCCATGCCGCCACCATTGGCCGAGACGATCTCGAGCGCCTCCGGCCGCACCGCCAGCGTCGCCGCGCCATCACCCACCGGCAGCGGCACAGTGAAGCCCGAATGAGTGAACGTGCCGTTGGCCACCGCGCCCTCCACCAGGTTCATCGTGCCGATGAACCCCGCGACGAACGGCGTCGCCGGTTCGCGATAGACCACGTCCGGCCGTGCCGCCTGCTCGGTCCGCCCATCGCGCATCACCACGATCCGGTCGGCCAAAGCCAGTGCCTCGTCCTGCCCGTGCGTCACAAACAGCGTGGTGATCTTCAGCCGCTGCTGGATGTCCCGAACCTCTTCGCGAAGTCGCTCGCGCAAGTGCTGGTCAAGACTCGCAAAAGGCTCGTCGAGCAGCAGGATTTTTGGCTCCAGCACCAGCGAGCGCGCCAGCGCCACGCGCTGCTGCTGCCCGCCCGACAGCTGGTTGGTGGCGCGATGGCCGTAGCCGGCGAGCCCCACCAACTCCAGCACCGCTTCGACCCTGCGCTTGATCTCGGCCTCCGGCAGCCGCCTGAGCTTCAGTCCGAACGCCAGGTTCTTGAACACGTTCATATGCGTCCACAACGCGTGGCTCTGGAACACCATGCCGGTCGGCCGCTTCTCGGGCGGCACGCGCGTCACGTCCTCACCGTCGATCGCCACGTGGCCGGATGTCGGCGTCTCGAAGCCACCGATCATCCTCAGCAGCGTCGATTTGCCGGAACCGGAGGGGCCGAGCAGGCACACCAGCTCGCCGTCGCCGACGGTCAGGCTGAAGCTGTCCACCGCCTTGGTGGCGCCGAAAGCCTTGGTCACATCTCTGATTTCGAGCACGGACATGCGAGAATTCCTTAACCGCCAAAGCCCTTGGCAAAACTGCCCGAACTGATGACGCGGCGCGCGAACAACAGCGCGATAAAGCTCGGCACCCAGAGCAGCACGGAAAGCACCGCGCCATACTGGATCACCGGCTGGTTGTTGATGAAGCTGATCATCAGCACCGGCAGGGTGCGGATCTGCGGCGCGCCGATCAGCCAGGCGCCCTCGGTCTCATAGAACGTGCCGACGAAGCTTAAGAGGATCGCGGCCGCGATAGTCGGTCCGGCTTGGGGCAAGGTGATCGACCAGAACACCCGGAACGGCCCGGCGCCGACGTCGCGCGCTGCTTCTTCCATCCTCCGGTCCACCGACTGGAACGCCGCCACGGGGATCCAGATCATGAACAGGAGCGTGCCCACCAGTTGGATCAGCACCACACCCCAGAACGTGCCGATCAGGTTGAGCTGCAGGAAGATGCCGGCGATGGCGACGAGCAGGCCGAACTTGGGGAAGGCGTGCCCGGCGAGGAACGAGAAGAACAGGATGCTGCGCCCCGGAAAATCCATCCGCGCGAAGGCATAGGCCGCCGGCAGGCAGATGATCGCCGAAAGCAGCGTCACCATGGTTGCTAGGCTGAGGCTCATGGTGATCGAACTCCACACGTCGGCTCGCGCCAGCGTCTGCTGCCAGAACTTGAGCCCGAACTCCTGCGGGATCACCGAGGGGTAGCGCCATACATTGGTGAAGGCCCAGGTCCCCACCACCAGCAGCGGGAAGACGATGACGATGGTCAGCGCCACCGCAAAGAAGATGCCGGTCCAGTCGATGCGTTTTTCAACCAGCTCGCGCGCCATCTCACGGGTTCCGATTTTTGGCGACAGAGCGGACGTAGAACAGCCCGAACACGATGCAGAAGCAGAAGGCGATCACCGCCTGGGTGATGGCGTTGGTCGGATCGTTCAGGTCGCGGAAGGTGCGCTGCATGAACGGCCCCATCATTTCAGGCGCCGCCGGCCCCAGCACATAGGGCAGGGTGAAGGCGGAGAAGATTCCCAGCACGGTAAAGCTCACCGCCACCAGGATGGAATTGGAAATGCGCGGCAGGATGATGTGCCACAGCACCGCCAGCCGCCCGGCGCCGACATCGCGCGCCGCCTCGATCGACTGGTTGGAGACATTGCCCAGCCCCGAAAGCAGGATCAGCACGGTCAGCGGAATATTGTCCCACACCAGCCCAATCACCGGCCCCCACGGGGTGAGATAGGGCGAGCGAATATGCGGCAGTCCGACCGAATTGAGCAGGAGGTCCACCGTGCCGTTGGGTCCCAGCACACGGATGATCGCGTAGCTCAGGATGATCGATGGCACGAACATCGGAAAGATTGCGAGACCCTGCACATATGCCGCGAGCCGCCCCTTGGCGAAGCGCAGGTAGAGCGCGATCGGCAGGCAGATCAGCACCAGGAGCAGGGCGCAGATGCCCGTGGTCCAGAGCGTTACGCTGAGGTTGTTGAGGCTGTACTGATCGGTGAAGAAGAACTTGTAGGTCTCGAGCGAGAAGCTCCTGCCCGTCCCGCCATCATTGGGCAGCCAGATGGTGCGTCCGATGGCCGAAATGATCGGCCAGATGATCATCCAGACGACCAGGAATACCGGAATGGCGACCAGCAGGAGGCCCGTGAGCCCCCTGCGAGTCTTGGTTCCGACGATGTCGCTCGTGGCCGAAAGGCTCACGCGTTGCGGTCCACGTTGGGCGCAACGTTGCGATACCAGCCATCATTGATGGCCTTTTCCCAGTCACCACCCGGGAACGCCGGAATGGTGGTCGGGATCACGTCCTTGTACTTCTCGCGCAGGTCCTGGCTGACATAGTCCCACGCAACGCCCGGGAAGCCGCCGAGCTCGCTCAGCACGGCCGACTGCACTTCCTCGGTGAGGATGAAGTCGGCGAGCTTCAGCGCTGCGTCCTTGTTGACGCCATTCGACAAGACGACTGAGCGCGAGAAGCCGCCCGGCAGCGCCAGGTCCTGCAACTGCACGAGGCCGGTGGTTTCCGGCAGCACGCCGGTGTTGATCGCCTGGATCGCCTGGTCCGACCAGGCCGGGATCATGGTGACGGCCGACTGGCCGAGCAGCTGGATCGATTGGGTATTGCCCGAGGTGTAGGCGCCGTTGTCGAACAGCGAGCCCGACAAGTCCTTGAGGATGTCCCAGGCCGGGTTCAGAGCGGCGTCGCCGGCTTCCTGCGTGTAGTTGTCGATCTTGAACTTGCCGAGGTCCTTGCCGTTCGCCTCGAGAATGGCGCGGCGGACGAAGTTACCGCCCGAACCGCCCTTGTCGGGACGGTTGTAGATGAACTGGCCGGGGTTTGCCTTGATCCAGGCGACGAGGTCGGCAAAGCTCTTGGGCGCATTGGCCGGGTCGAGCTTGGTGGTGTCATAGGCGAGCAGCACCTGCGAACCGCGATACGGCACCGAATAGTCGCCGTCGAAGGCCAGCGGGTTGATCTTGGAATAGTTCGAGAGCCCGGCTTCCTTGATATTCACATAGAGCCCGGCATCGGCCGCTCCGGCCGGCAGGCGCCAGTCGGCGGATTCGAAATAATCGGCCTGCGGGTCGGTCTTGGTCTGCATAGCGGCCAGCGCGCGCTCGCCGATTGCGGTCTGCCCGGCGGCGTCGCCGGCATCCACGAGGTTCAGGGTCACGCCCGGGTTGGCAGCCTCGAACTTCGGCTTCACCACGTTGGTCCAGAAGTCGAGAATGTTCTGGTCCGACGAGGTGTACCAGTCGATCTTGCCGGCTTCGGCAAAGGCCATCCGCGGCAGCAGCACCATGCCAGCGGCTGCGCCGCCGACCGAAAGCATAAACGCACGACGGTTCATCGTTGTCTCTCCCAGGTTCGCCTGCGGGCCATCCCGCGGCAGGTCAATCTGACGCCGACCGTAGGGACCAGACTAATCTCGGTGGGCCCGCTGGCAAGCGAAAAATGGAACGGAAATTCCATTGTGACAGCGCGCGCCTGATTTATTCCGCGCGCGTGTTCCAGCCGCTTAAACCGCACTCCCATGACATCAGGATGACAGTGGGAGAGCCCCGGGTTCCGGGGCTTTCAGGGCATTGATGACGTCAGTTTTGCGACAAGAAATGACGGCCGACTTCCGCGAACAACTCGAGGTCTTTAAGAGAGTCCGTCAGCAACGTCTTGGGCTTTTCCCCAGTTGTCACCGCATGGTGGAAGGCGCCGAGCTCCACGCGGAAAGCATCCTCGTAGAACGGCCCGATGATCTCGGTACCGGTGGAGTTGAGATCCGAGGTGGTGATCTCCAGCCGGGTGGGCAGGTTCCGCACGTAGGGGGTGTCGTAGTTGATCTTGAAGTGCTGGTTCAGCGTCAGCACTTCAATGCCCGCATCGAACCGCGCCACGTCATGGATCACCGCTTCGTAGAGCGCGGTGAAGGTGCCGTAGTCGAACATCACCAGCACGTTCTCGCCGCGATGCTGCCGCGCCGCCGCAACCGAATTCGGCGCCCCGAAAAGTTCGCGCATCGCAGAAAAGCTGTGCGACGAGAGCCCGGTCAGCACCTGGTAGGCCCGCAACTGATCCGGCTGCGCCTCGCCCATCACTGATTTCAGCAGCGCCTGCGTCTGCGTCCGGCCATCGGCAATCGCCTCCGCCGGCACGTCGGTGGGCCGGAAGATGTTGCGCGACTGGTCGACGAAGAACTGGCTCTCGCGGATCAGGTCGCGGATCCGCACGTGCCGGATTTCCTCCCGCGGCGGCAGCCGTTCCTTGAGGGCGGTGAACGCTGGCGCAAAGCGTCGCATATAGCCGACGAACACCGTCTTGGTGTTGGTCCTATCGAGCTCCAGCAACGGCTTCAGTTCCGCCGCGGTCAGCGCCGCCGGCTTCTCGATGAACACGTGCTTGCCGGCGCGGATGGATTTCTCGAGCAGCGGGGCATGAAGGAAATCCGGCGTCAGGATGAACACCGCGTCGATTGCGGGATCGGCGATCAGCGCCTCGGCAGTTGCGTGCCGGGTCTTCACTCCATAGCGCTCCGCCACATGCGCCACGAGGCTGGGGGAGACATCCGTCACCGCCGCGATCTCGAAGCGCTGGTCGTCCGCCAGCAGCGGCAGGTGCATCAGCTGCGCGACTTCGCCGAGGCCGATCAGGCCGACTCTGAGCTTTGCCATCACGCGATCGCCTGCATGTAGACGTAGTTGCGCTTGGCCAGTTCGAGCGGTGTCTCCGCTGCATGCTCGGCCACGTCCTGTTCCACCACGATCGGGCCATCGAAGCCTTTCCGGTCGAGGAAGCGCATCACTGCCTGGATGTCGACGGCGCCATCGGGCAGGGGGGCCATCACCCCGGCGCCATAGGACGCTGCCACCGAGAGCTTGCCGTCGAGCACGCGCTGCCGCACCGTCGCATCGACATTTTTGAGATGCATATAGGCGATCCGTCCCCACACCTTTTCCATGTAGGCCAGCGGGTCCTGGCCCCAGAAGGCATGGTGTCCGGTGTCGAAGCAGAGGTCGATTTCGGTCTCCTCGAGCAGCCGGTCGATCTGCCGCTCGAACTCGACCGCGGTGCCGATATGCGGGTGGAAGCTCGCCTTCAGTCCGAACTCGCCCTCGATCACGGCCTGTGCCTCGCGCACCGTGGCGGTAAGCCCGTTCCAGCCCTCGCGATCGAGCACGCCTTCCTGGCCCTCGGGGTACCAGTTGCTCTCATCCATGACGACGAGGTGTTTCGCGCCGAGGTCCTTCAAGAGTGGCGCCAGCTCACTGAGCGTCGCCATCAGCACCGGCGCGGAAGCGCGGTCGCCGAAGGTGTGAACGTGGGTCGCGCCGATCAGCGTCAGCCCGCGCTTGTCGAGTTCCGGACCGAGCACCGCCTTGTCCTTGGGCAGGAACCCGAACGGCCCCAGTTCCGTGCCGCGATAGCCGGAGGCGGCCACCTCATCGAGATATTGCTCCCAGCTGTAGGCGTTGCCGGTGGGATAGTTGATGCCCCAGGAACACGGGGCATTGCCGATAAACATGAGCTAGTCCTGATCGATGTAGATTGGGTTGGAAATGGCGCGCCGGATCGGCTCGTCCGTCAGGTGCGAGCCCTTGAGCTGCCACGGCAGTTCGCCGCGCTCACTGGCCGCCTTGGTGAACTCCTCCACCAGCCACGGCCGGCTGGCTTTGGCGATGATCTCGGCGCGCGCGAACTTTTCGGCGCCATCGAGCAGCGCCAGCTCGCCCCGCCAGTCGCCGCTGGTGATTTCCTGCTCGGTGATGGTGCCTCGCGCGTCGATCCAGTGGAGCATGTCGCCGCGCGCACCGCGGACGATCGCCTCGCAGTGGAGCGGCGCCGTCACCGCCGAGCCCATCGGCTGGCCGTTGACGGTGATCTCGAGATGCGGTCCTTTCGGCCCTTCCGTGACATAGCCGCGCCCGGCCTGCATCGCCGCGAGCACTGCGTCTTCGCTGAGCTCCGGCAGCCACAGCACCGTGGTCGGCCGCGCCAGCACCAGCGGCCCCTCCGGTAGCAGCTTCGCCGGCTGATGGAAGTCGCTGCCGCCGATGGCCGAGATACGCAAGCCCGATGCCAGCCGCTCCTGCCAGCGGCCCAGCGATACCCAGTTCCACGCCATCCAGGTCGATTGCCAGACCTCCTGGCAGTCGGCCGCCGGAAACTCGTAGTCCCAGGGAATGGTAGGCTTGTCGTGATTGATCGACAGCAGCCCGCCCTTGCGGTGCACCATCTCCGCCAGCACATGCGCGTCCGACGGCTTGGTCATGCGGAAGTCGATCCACTCATCGACCCCATAAACATTGGCGTGCCCGACGGCGGTGGTCACCTCCATGCCGCGCACGAACACCAGGTCCGGCGACGAAGCCGGATGGAAATAGCGGCGCTGCGTGATGGTGTTGTGGTCGGCGATGGCGAGAAAATCGAGCCCCGCCTGCACCGCCGCCTTGTGCAGTGTTTCGGGCGAACCGGCTGCATCGGAATGGAAGGTGTGGCAATGGAGGTCGCCGCGATACCAGCCGGCGCCGGCGCGCACCGGAAAGGTGCGTTCGGGCTGCGGGTTGGTGGGGCGCTCGGCGCTGTCGAGCTCCACCGTGACCGTCACCTCGGCCCCATCGGCCGGCACCTTGTAGAGCCCGAGGATGACGTTCCACTCACCCGCCGGCATCGGTCCGTGCACATAGCCCGGCGTCGCGCTGTCGGTCGCCACATGGAACCGATCGCGGAACCCACCGGACCAGCCGCGGAACCCGCCTTCGGACGGGTAGGGGGTCATTCCGGGATCGAACATTCCAAGGTCGATCACGCAGTCATCGGCCTTGGGATAGGCCAACGTCACATCGATCCGGGTCGTCCCCGCGGGCACGGTGACGGGGATGTAGAAATACGGGTTCTTGGCCTGATCGGCGCGGGTGACATTGACCCTTACGATCTGGGTCATGCCGGTGCGAAGCCATTGGCAGACGGCCCCCTCCCATCCTCCCCCATGAAGGGGGAGGTGCCGCATCCAGTGTCTGGCACGATCGTGCCACAGCCTCGACTCTTCACCTCCCCACTTGTGGGGGAGGTCGGGAGGGGGCCGTCTCTCTCAGTCAGTACCGCCAAGCTCACAGCGGCATCTCCCCATCCGCCGGGATGCGCTTGCCCTCCGCGTCGAACAGCGTCGCGTGCGCGCCGTCGAAGGTGAATGCCACGTTCTCCGTCGTCTCCACTGCATCGTCGGTGAAGATCCGCGCCGTCACCCGGCCGCCGTCCTGGCGCTCGAAGGTCACCAGCTTTTCGGGGCCCATGTTTTCGTTGGCGAACAGCTTGCCGCTGACCATGTTCACGTCGTTGATCGTACCCATGCTCAGGTGCTCCGGCCGCACCCCCAACGTCAGCCCGACGCCCTTGCCGAGCGCCGCCTTGATCCCCTGTGAAATCGGCAGGTCCCGCACCAGCACGCCATGCGCGCGCAGCTGCAGCCGCTCGCCCTCGATCGTGCCTTCGACCGGGATCATGTTCATCGGCGGGTTGCCGACGAAGTTGGCGACAAACGTCGTTGCCGGCCGACGATAGATCTCGATCGGCGGCGCGAACTGCACGATCCGGCCGCGATCCATCACCGCAATCCGCGTCGCAAGCGCCATGGCTTCCGCCTGGTCGTGGGTGACGTAGACCGCCGTCATCCCCATGTCGCGCTGCAGGTGGTTGAGGAAGCCGCGCGCTTCCAGCCGAAGCTTCGCGTCGAGGTTGGAGAGCGGTTCGTCGAACAGATACACCCGGCTCGGATAGACCAGCGCCCGCGCCAGCGAGGTGCGCTGCTGCTGCCCGCCCGAGATCTGGCTCGGCAGCCGGTTGAGCAGGTCGCCGATCTTCAAGACGTCTGCCACTTCCTTGGCCCGCTTGTGCCGCTTCTCGACACTCTCGCCCCGCACCTTCAGCGGGTAGGCGATGTTGTCGGCGAGGTTCATGTGCGGGTAGAGCGCATAATCCTGGAACACCATCGAGATCTGCCGATCCTTCGGGTGGAGGTGGGTCACGTCATCGGGCCCGATCATGATCTTGCCCGAACTCGGCGTCTCGAGCCCGGCGATCATCCTGAGGCTGGTGGTCTTGCCGCAGCCCGATGGGCCCAAGAGGCAGATGAACTCGCCATCCGCGACCTTGAAGCTGATGTCGGAGACGGCATTGAAGCTGCCGAAGCTCTTGGTGACGTTCTGGAATTCGACCGAGGCCATTACGCTTTGATTCCACCGAAAAAGCGGAAGCCGAACTTCCAGCTGACGAAGAGATAGAGGGCGACGACGGGCAGGGAGTAGATCAGCGAGTAGGCTGCAAGCAGCGTCACGATCGGCGTCCCCGCCTCCGAGTAGAACGAGTAGATGGCGACCGACGACGGCATCAGGTCATCCGAGCGCAACAGGATGAAGGGGATCAGGAACGAGCCCCAGATGTTGACGAAGGCCCACACCACCACGACCACGATGCCCGGCCGGATCACCGGCAGCGCCACATCGAAGAACGCCTGCACCGGTGACGCGCCGGCCACCATGGCGCTTTCCTCGTAGGTTTTGGGAATGCCGTCGATGAAATCGCGCAGGATGAACATCGCGGTCGGCAGCAGTCCGCCGGCGAACACCAGAATGACTGCGATATGGGTGTCCATCAGTCCCACCGAGGAGACGATCAGGAAGATCGGCACCATCGCCGCCGTGCCCGACACCACCGAGGAGAACAGCAGCAGCACATAGGTGATCATGCCCTTGCCGGGGATCGACGAGCGGGAAAGCGCATAGGCCGCCAGCGTCGCTGCGGCCGCGACGAGGATCACCCCGCCGACACTCTGGATCAGGCTGTTGAGCAGTCCGCGCATGGCAAAGCCATTGCCGAACACCGTCAGGAAGTTCTGCAGTGTCCACGGGTCGGGAATGGCGATGCCCAGCTCGGCCCGCGCGTTGAACGGCGCGAAGATGAACCAGATCAGCGGCAGCGCGAACAGGATGCCGATGACCGCCGCCAGCGCCGAGAACCCGATCCGGGCCAGGAGTTGTGGGAAGCTCAGCCTCATTCCTCGACCACCTTGGCTTTCTTGCGCCCGAACGACAGGTAGATCAGCGCGAACACCAGGTTGATCAGCATGATGATCACCCCCACTGCCGCACCCTTGCCGAAGTCGAACTCGCGGAAGGCGATGCGGTAGTTGTAGATCGACAGGAGTTCCGTGCGGTAGCTCGGCCCCCCATTAGTCAGGATGAACGGCGTGAACACGTTGAACGTCCACATGGTGATGAGGATCAGGTCGGTGACCACATGGCCGCGGATCAGCGGCAGCCCGATATCGCGGAACTTCTGCCAGCTCGAGGCCCCGGCCACATCGGCCGCCTGGAAGTAGCTGGGCGGGATCGAGGCGAAGGCCGAGTTGAACAGCATCATCGAGAACGCCGCGCCGCGCCAGGTGTTGAAGATGACGATCACCCAGAACGGCTGCTGCAGCAGGAAATCGCCAGCCGGCAGGCCAAGTCCCCTGAGGATCATGTTCAGCGTGCCGTTGTCGTAGTCGAGGAAGGCGAACCAGGCGAAGCCGATCACTACTTCCGGCAGGATCCACGCCGCGATGACCGCGGTCTCGACGATGCGCTTGAGGGCAGGGGGGATGGTCTGCATCAGCCACGCGAGCAGCAGCCCCAGCAGCGCCTGACCGACCAGCGCCGACAGCAGCACGAACTGCGTGGTGAGGATCAGCGAAAAGCCGAACTGCCCGCGCGTGAAGAACGTCGCCGGGTCGAATAGCTGGAAGTAATTCGTGAGCCCGACAAACTCCGGGCTGAGCGCGGTCTTCCCCAACAGCGTCCGGTTGGTGAACGAAACGAAGATCACCCAGAAGAACGGCAGCAGCACGAACACGCCAACCAGCGCAGCGGCAGGCGCGAGGAATGCTGCGCCGGCGCGGTGGGAAAGGAGCGAGAAGTTCTTCTTTTTCATGCTGAAAGATTGGAGCGCGCTGCTCCCCCCTCCCAACCTCCCCCGCAAGGGGGGAGGTGCCCGCCGGTGGAATTGGCGCGATCCTGCCAGGTACACTGAACGGCACCCTCCCCCTTGCGGGGAGGGTTGGGGAGGGGGGCGGCGAGCCCGGATGCCTCAGTCGCCAGTAACCGTCTCAATGTGACAAACCCCAATCGAAAAAAGGAACCTCCCCGGCCGCCCAGAGGGTGCCGGGGAGGCGTTCCCAGGGAGCGCCCGGCTCAGGGAGGGCCGGGCGTGGGAGGACTTCGGAGCGTGGTCAGCAAAAGTTGCGAGACTTTTGCGGTTCGACCACGCGACAGACCAGTAAGCCGAAGCTAGAGCTTCGAAACCGTATTGGCTTCGCCGACAATGGCGATCACCGCGGCCTTGTAGGCGGCCATCGCGTCTGCCGGGCTGGCCTCGCCCGAGACCACGCTTTCGGTCATACGCTGAATCTCGGCCGAGACCTTGTTGTAGTTCGGGTCGTTCGGGCGCGCTGTGGTCAGGGGCAACAGGCTCTCCTGCGTCTTCTGCAGGTAGACATTGTTCGGCGTCGCCACGTCGTCGCGGATGCGGCGGGCCTCACGGAAGCCCTGGAACGCGGTCAACGACTCCTGGCTGTTCATGTAGCTCAAGAGCGCCCAGGCCTCGGCCGGGTTCTTGGTGGCGGGATTCAGCACGAAGCCGGTGCCGCCCGAAACCGTCACATAGTCCTGCCCACGGTAGCCTTTGCCCGGCTCCTGCGCCGGCATGGAGGCCCAGGTGACTTCGGCATCGCGGTTCTCGAGACCGAATTCGGCGCCCGGCGCCATCACCGAGTTGAAGAACCAGTCGCCTTCGACGAGGAGCGCAGTCTTGCCGTCGCGGAAGTTGGTGAAGGTGCGGTTGCGACCGTCGCCGAGCAGCTGTGCGCGCTGATCGCCCAGTTGCTCGTCCACGTAGATGGTCTTGTAGAGGTTGAGGGTATCGAGAATGCCCTGGCTCGAAACGATGTACTTGCCGTTCTCGTCGACGACGCTTTCGCCCGTCCCGAGGATGGCCATGTAGTAGCCCTGCATGGTGGTGGCTTCGCCCATGTTCACGCCGGCATTGAGCTGCAGCGGGAACGAGTCGGGGTTCGCCTTCTTGATGGCGCGTGCCGCGTCGAGCAGTTCGGCCCACGATTTGGGCTGGAAGGTATCGGGGTCGAGCCCGGCCGACTTCAGCAGCTCCTTGCGCACGAAGATGGCGCGAACGTCCGTGCCGAGCGCCAGGCCATAAGCCTTGCCGCCATAGCTCATCAGCGACTTGGCGCCTTCCGAAATGTGGCTCCAGCCTTCCCAGCTGTTGACGTCGGCGCCGGCCACTTCATCGAGCGGCTTCAACAGCCCGCCTTCGACGAACGAGGGGATCAGGAAGCCGTCGAACGCGGCGACATCAGCGCCCGCGCCGGTCGAGAAATCGAGCGCCAGTTGCTGGGTCATCTGCTCGTCCTTGCCGCCGAACTCGTTCAGCGACACGGTGACGTCCTTGCCCTCGGCCTTCATCTTTGCGGTGAAACCGGGGATCACGCTGTCCTTGATCCAGGTCGCGGTCTCGCTGTTCACCCCCCCGACGACGCAGCGGCAGATCACCGTCAGGTCGACCGCGAAGGCGGGCGTGATCATCGTAGTGGCAGTTGCAAGCCCCAGATACAGGGCGCGCAGGCGATTGCTCATCGCGAAATTCCTCCCTTGGTGGCGCCGCTTTGCGGGCGCCGAATTGGCGAAAGCAGCGGTCAATCCTCCCCGCCGCAGCTCACGATCTCAGAATGAACACGCTTTCATTCATCGTCAAGGCGTAGAATGCCTGTTGCGAATGACAGCGATATGACGACTGAGTAGAATGTTTGTTCCATTCGCGCGCCGGTCGGTCATTGTTCCGTAACATCATGGGTTTAGCCTATTCTGGCGTCGGATCGGGTTGACAGCGCGGGAAACCGAACGGCAGAACAGTTTTGCACACGATTTCAATGCGGAGCGTTTCCAGGAAAGGGTGCAGACCTTTCCGGTTCGGAAGTGCAACAACGCAAAAACCTGGAGACGGTCGACGTTTCAGCGAAACGGCGAGCGGCTCGAACGCAGTAAGGCAGACCTTTTTGAGCGATCCGGCCACCCGCAACCGCAGCCGCGCGACCGCCGACATGGTGGCTCGCACCGCCAACGTGTCGCGCGTTGCGGTCAGCCGTGCCTTCAACCCGCATGCTTCGATCAAGCCGGAGAAGCGCGACCTGATTTTGAAGGTGGCGCAGGAGCTGAACTACACGCCGGATATGGCCGCCCGCTCGATGGTCACCGGCCGCTCGCATCTTGTCGGCATCATCGTGCCCGATATCTCCGGCCCCTGGGAGAGCCAGGAGCTCGACGCCATGACCACGGCGCTGCAGGCCGAGGGCTTCGCGACGCTATTGTTCCGCACCCGCGATGATCTCTCGCTCGACGAGACGCTCCTCACTTACATGAAGGGCTTCAACCCGGATTCGGTCATCGCCTATGCCGAGAACGTTCGCCCCACCACGCTTGCCCGGGTGCTCGATCGCGCCGTGCCGATCTATATCGGCTACCCCGATGAGGAAGCGGCGGAGGAGGAGGCCGCGCCACTGTTCGATCGGCTCGACGTGCTGCAGCGTGAAGGCATCGAACAGGCCGTGGCGCTGATGCAGGGTTATGGGGCCCGCCGCTTCGCCTTCCTCGCCGGCAAGAGCAACTCGCTCGCCACCCAGTCGCGCGAGCGTATGGTGCGCAAGGTGGTCGCCGAGCGCGGCCTGCCGCCGCCGATCCGCATCCAGGGCGACTACATGTACGATACCGCCTATCGCGAGACGCTGAACCAGTTCCGCCTCGGCGAGCCGGTCGATGCGATCTTTGCCGCCAACGATGTCGGGGCATTCGGCGCCATCGATGCGCTGCGCACCGAACTCGGCCTGCGCGTGCCGCAGGACGTCAAGGTCGTCGGTTTCGACGACATCCATCAGTCGCACTGGAAGAGCTACAACCTCACCACCGTGAAGCTCGACCTCGCCGAGCGCACCCAGGCGCTGCTGCGCCTGATCCTCCGCCGCCTCAAGAACCCCACCTCACCCTCGCTCACCGAAACCGTGTCGACCCGCCTGGTCGTCCGCGGCACCGTGGGCTGATCGCCAGAGTTATGACCCGCAAGATCCACCTGGTCTTCAAGACCCACCTCGATATCGGCTTCACCGACCACGCAACGAAGGTCCGCGCCCAGTACCACGAGCGCTTCATCCCGCAGGCGATCGATACCGGCGAGCACTTCTTCGCCGAGGATCCGGAGCATCCGAAGTTCATCTGGACCACCGGCGCCTGGCTGATCTGGGATCACCTGAACTCGCAAAGCGCAGAACGGGTGCAGCGGCTCGAGCGCGCCATCGATCGCGGCCTGATCCGCTGGCACGCGCTGCCCTTCACCACCCATTCCGAACTGATGTCGCCGTCCGTGTTCCGCGCCGGCTTGAGCTACAGCCAGGAACTCGACAAGCGTTTCGGCAAGCAGACGATTGCCAGCAAGATGACCGACGTCCCCGGCCACACCATCGGCATCGTGCCGCTGCTCGCCGAGGCCGGGGTCAAGTTCCTGCACCTGGGCGTCAACTCCGCCTCGCCGCCACCCGATGTCCCCGACGTTTTCCGCTGGCGCGCCCCGGATGGCGCCGAGATCGTCGTGCTGTATCAAAAATCCTACGGTGAGACCTCGTTTCCCGAGGGCTTTGACGAGGGTCTCGGCTTCGCCCACACCAACGACAATATGGGCCCGCAAAGCGTCCCGCAGACCGCTGACGCCTGGCGCGAACTGCAGGGGCATAACCCCGATGCAGAGATCGTCGCCTCGACCCTCGATGCTTATGGCGAAATTCTCTGGGCCCGCCGCGAACAGTTCCCGGTCGTCGACCTCGAACTCGGCGACAACTGGATCCACGGCGCCGGCACCGATCCCGACAAGATCAAGCGCTTCCTGCACCTGCAGCGCCTTTACGACGGCTTTGCCGAGCAGGCACCCAGCCCCAGCCGGCTCGCTTTCGGACGCGGCCTCACCATGGTTGCCGAACACACCTGGGGCGTCGACATCAAGTCGTACCTGCGTGATGACAAGGCCTGGGATCGCCCGGCCTTCGAAACCGCTCGTGCCGCCGACTACCGCTTCCAGTACTCTGAGGCCTCATGGGCCGAGCAACGCGCCTATCTCGATGCGGCCGTCGCTGAGCTCGACCCCGCCGACCGAGCTCTCGCCGAAGCCGCCGAAGATCCGGCGATCGAAGGCACCGGCTGGTTCGTCGAAACCGAGCCCGATACCGGCGACGTGATCCTTATCCGTTCCCCCGCCGGGGTCGAACTGCGCGGGGAGGGGGGCAGCCTCCTCGGCTATCGCTACGAGAGCTACGATGCCTCGGACGTTGCGGCGCACATGGATACTTATCTGACGCACCGCGCTCAGTGGGCCATCCTCGACCACATCAAGCCAGGCCTCGACCGCGCTGCCTCGGCGCGCTCCGCCACCTTCACCCCGAAACTGGTGGACGGCGCCGCGACCCTCGATGCCGGCGCGCACGCCGCTCTCGGCGCTCCGTCACGCATCGCCTACCGCTTCCGGGCGCTCGACAGCCGTCACCTCGAGATCACCGTCGAGTTGCTCGACAAGCCGGCGAACCGCATGCCTGAGGCGAGCTTCGTCACCTTCACGCCGGCAGGCGCGCATGACTGGCAGTTCCTGAAGATGGGGCAGTGGCTGCCGGCCAACCGCATCGCCCATAAGGGCGGTGGTCAGCTTCAGGCGGTCGCTGCGGTCCGGACTGCCGGCCTTGAGTTCCGTCCTCTCGACACGCCACTGGTCGCGCCGACTGCGACCAAGTTCATGCCGTTCAACCCCAGCCCGCCGGATTTCTCCGCCGGCCTGCGCTTCAACCTCCACAACAACAAGTGGGGCACCAACTTCCCCATGTGGTGGGGCGCCAAACGTTTCGAAGCGCGGTTCGTGCTGGAGCTCTAACCCGCATGGCGGGGGAGGGGGATGGCGACCGGACTATCGGCGCCAGACCTACCCCAGCACCGAAGCCGCAATCACGCCGGCAAAACCGACCAGCGCCACCGAGGCGACCTTGCGCACCACACCGGCGTGCCGGTCGCCGGCTGCCGCGCCGATCGCCCGTCCTAGAAGGATCCACGCGAACCCCACCAGCGGCACCAGCAGCGCAAAGCCGAGCACGTACCAGCCAAGCTGAGGGTTGTCGGTCGGGATGATGCTGAGCGAAAAGATCAACGCCTTGGGGTTGAGCAGCGTGGTGACGAACACCGCCTGCATGCCGATGCTGGTCTGGCCCTGCGTCAGCCCGGCATTGTGCCGCCAGAGCTTGATCGCCGTCCAGATGAGGTACAGCACCACCGCTGCCTTGAGCGTGATCCCCACCAGCGGGTAGCTGTGAATCACCGGCCCGAGCACGATGCGGATCGTGCCGACGGCGATCAGGTAACCGGCGAGTTCAGCCACCAGCAGCCGCACCGACCGCCGCACCCCCACCGTGGCTCCCGATGTTGCCAGGAGCGTATTGGTCGGCCCGGGGGTGCCGAGCAGGGTCAGCACCGCAAGCATGAACAGGATCGGGTCGGTCATCGGAATGAGGGTCTCATACGCGCTACGCGTGAGTGCAGCCGATCAGCGGCCGGCACGCAAGTGCCTCACCTGAGGTAATGCGCCCGCATCTGCCGCGGCGTCAGCCCATAAGCGTTGCGGAACTGCACGTAGAACTGGCTCAGCGCCGAGAAGCCGCTTTCGAACGCCACGTTCTCGATGCTGAGGCTGCCCTCGAACAGCAGCGAACGCGCTCGGATCAGGCGCATGCGCACCACGAACTTGTGCATCGGCACCCGCATCACTTCGGTGAACAGGTTCAGTGCGTAGTTGGGGTGCAGACCCACGACCTTGGCCACGTCCTCGGCCCGTAGCGGCTCGGAGAGGTTTTCGAGGATGTGGCGGATCATCGCTACCACGTAGCGCAGCGGCGAGGCCGCCCGTGTGGTCGAGCCGACGCACTCGATCCACGGCTCCATCAGGATGTCCCAGCCGGTCACCGCGGCGCGCCGCAGCATCAGCGCGATCTCTTCCTTGAGGATGTCGGTTCGCTCCGCATCGCCCGAGCGGTAATCCTGGTACCAGCGCGTCAACGTGTCGGCGCCGATCGTCTCAGGCGGCAGCATCACCACCCCGCCACCCATCATCGTCTCGGTGAGCTGCCCGAGGTTTGGCATGTGCAAGAAACTGTCGAGCGGCAGGTAGACATTGCACTGCCGGCTGTCGTGGTTCGTCCCGTAGTCGATTGCTGTGGTCTGGTGCGGGATGCCCGCCCAGAACAGCACCAGCCGGCCCGAGGGGATGCGTAGCGGCCGCCCGTCGATGACGTAGTCCATGCTGCCGGTGGTCAGCCAGTTCAGCTCGATATGACCGTGGAAGTGCTCTTCCGGCATGATCTGCGGATCGAACCAGCGGATGCCGAAACGGCCAAACGCCTGCGTCTGCGCGTAAAATCGCCGGTCCGGCCGCGGCACCGGAGCGGTGGCTTTCTCGCGCGGCTTGCCCGGCAGGAAGTGCTGCGGCTGCTCGTTCATCGGCTGTGCGACAATCTGTAAAAACCGGAAATACTCATTCAGATAATCGGATTGTTCGCTTTAGTGCAAGGTCTACCCTTTTGAGGCTGGGACAAGTGGTGGCGGGTTGGAGGCCTGCCGCCGGGTGCGTGTTGCGCCGGTCTCGAGCCTAGGGAGGAAACATGCGTAAACACCTATTTGCCCTTGGCGGGGCAAGCCTTCTGCTCGGCGTGTCGCTGCTTGCGGCGCAAGCCCAGACAGTCGCGCCGACCACGCCGCCCGATCCGCCGAAATTCGATGCCCAGGGCACCCCGAACTTCGTCGGTATCGCCGATGTCTATGAGTACAAGGCGCTGGCCGAGTACCACGAGCCCGACTACGTCAAGGCCTTCGTCGATGCGGGCAAGCTCCCGCCGGTGGCCGAGCGTCTGCCCAAGGAACCGCTGGTCTTCAAGACCGCCAACATGCCCGACGGCAATGGCGTCTATGGCGACGTGATGCGCCACGTGATCGGCGGCCGGCCGGAAGGCTGGAACTACATGGCCGGCCAGTCACAGGGCTGGGGCGGCATCGATATCGGCACCATGGAGTGCCTGACCCGTACCGGTCCGCTGTTCGAGATCAAGGCCGAGGAACTGGCGCCGATGCCAAACCTCGCCAAGAGCTGGGAATGGAGCGAGGACGGCCACAAGCTGACCATGCACCTGATCGAAGGCGCCAAGTGGTCGGATGGCGTGCCCTTCACCTCCGAAGACATCATGTTCTACTGGGAAGACAACATCGTCGATCCCAACGTCTCGCCGCTCAACGGCGCGACGCCCGAGACTTTCGGCGAGGGCACCACGCTCGAGGCCATCGACGACTACACCATCGTCTGGACCTTCAAGGACGCCTTCCCCAAGCAGTACATCTACCAGATGGCGTACGGCACCTTCTGCCCGGGCCCGGCGCACATCTTCAAGCCGCTGCATCCCAAGTACAAGGCCGGCGCGACCTACGACGAGTACAAGAACGCCATCAAGCCGGAATACATGAACATCCCGGTCATGGGCGCCTGGGTGCCGGTCGAGTACCGTCCCGACGATATCGTCGTGATGCGCCGCAACCCTTACTACTGGAAGGTCGACGAGGCGGGTAACCAGTTGCCCTACCTCAACGAAGTGCACTACCGCCTCTCGACCTGGGCGGACCGCGACGTGCAGGCCGTGGCCGGCACCGGCGACTTCTCCAACCTCGAGCAGGCCGAAAGCTATGTCGAGGCGTTGAAGCGGTCCGCCGATCCCAACGCTCCGGCGCGTCTGGCCTTCGGTGCCCGCACCATCGGCTACACGCTCTACCCGAACCTCTCCGGCAATGGCTGGGGCGAACCGGATGAGCGGCAGCAAGCCGTCCGCGAGCTCAACCGCAATGCCGACTTCCGCAAGGCCATCAGCTACGCGCTCGATCGTCAGCGCCTGGGCGAAGCCCTGGTGAAGGGCCCGTTCACCGCCATCTATCCGGGCGGCCTCTACGCCGGCACGACCTACTACGACAAAGACTCGACGGTGTACTATCCGTTCTCGCTCGAGGACGCCAAGGCTCTGCTGGAAAAGGCCGGTCTCAAGGACACGGACGGCAACGGCGTGGTCAACTTCCCGGCAGGTACCGCCGGTGGTGCAGACGTGGAGATCACGCTGCTCGCCAACGCCGACTACCAGACCGACAAGAACCTGGCCGAAGGCGTCATCTCGATGATGGAGCCGCTGGGCATTCGCGTCATCGCCAACTTCCTGACCGGCACCCAGCGTGACGCGACGGAACAGTCGGGCAAGTTCGACTGGCGTGTGGCCCGTAATGGCGCCGAACTGATCGCGGTGGTGCAGAACACCGTCGCGCTGGCCCCGACCGGTCCGCAGATCAGCAACTCGCACCGCGCCGGCACCGACGGCACGATGGACCTGCTGCCGTTCGAGCAGGAGATGGTCGACACCGTCAATGCGTTCATCGCGACCGACGATGCCGAGAAACGCAAGGACCTGATGAAGACCTACCAGAAGCTCTACACTGAGAACCTCTTCGGTATCGGGCTGACCCAGTACCCAGGTGCACTGATCATCAACAAGCGCTTCGCCAACATCCCGGCCGGCGCCCCGATCTTCATGTTCAACTGGGCTGAGGACAACATCATCCGTGAACGCGTGTTCGTGCCGGCCGACAAGCAGCAGGGCTACGAACTGCACCCCGACACCCTCCCGGGTGAGCCGGGCTCTGCCGGGCCGGTGAAACTCTAATCCCGACCTGACGGAATCCGGGCAAGGGGGCTCCGGCCCCCTTGCTACCTAGCCGGAGGAGATTTGATATGCAGCTGCTGCGCTTTCTGGTGACGCGAATCCTGGCCGCCCTGCCGGTCCTGCTGGTTCTGAGCGTCGTTACCTTCGCCATTATCCAGGCCCCTCCGGGCGACTACGGCGACTACATCCGCTCCATGCTCATCAACCAGGGCGGGGCGACGATCGAGGAAGCCGAGAAGCAGGCTGCGATCTACCGCGAGCAAAACGGCCTCAACGAGCCGCTGCCGGTCCAGTACGTCAACTGGATCAGCGGCATCGTCACCCGCTTCGACTTCGGTCACTCGCTCTACTACAACAAGCCAGTCGGCGACGTGGTGACGGAGCGCCTGCCGCGCACCATCCTCCTCGCGCTGACCTGCCACTTCTTCGCGTCGGTGATCGGCATCGGCATGGGTATCATCGCCGCCACCCGACAATATAGCTGGATCGACACCACCTTCGGCATCATCTCGTTCCTCGGGATGACCGTGCCGAGGTTCCTGCTGGCGCTGATCATCATCTACATCCTCGCCTTCAAGCTGAACGTGCAGGAGCTCGGAAGTTTCTTCTCGTCGAGATATGGAGGGGCGCCATGGAGCTGGGACAAGTTCATGAACCTGGTCAGCCACGTCTGGCCGGTGGTCTTCATCGCCACCTTCGGCGGCCTCGCCTACAACATGCGGGTGATGCGGGCCAACCTGCTCGACGTGCTCAATAGCCAGTATGTCGAAACGGCCCGCGCCAAGGGCTTGTCCGAGGGCGCCGTCATCATGAAGCATGCCGTGCCCAACGCGCTGCATCCGCTTATCGCCTACCAGGGCGTGGCGCTGCCCTACATGCTCACCGGCGAGATCGAAGTCGCCATCGTCTTCGGTCTGGCAACGGTCGGACCGGCCATCGTCGGTTCCATGGCGGTGGGCGACGTCTATGTCACCGCCACCTTCGTGCTCGTCCTCGCTGCGACGCTGATCATCGGCAACATCATCGCCGATCTCCTGCTCGCCGCCGTTGATCCGCGCGTCCGTCTGGGTGGGGAGAACCGCGAATGAGCACCATTGCCGACAAGCCCACGCTCAGTACGACAGAAACTGGCGCCGCCAACCTCGCCGAACTCGCCACCCCGGCCGGACACCAGTTGCCCCCGGCCGACCCGGTGGTCGACACTCCCGTCGCCAGCCGCTTCAGCCATGGCAACGAGACCTATGCCACGCTGGTGTGGCGCCGCTTCCGCCGCTCTACCATGGGCATGATGGGGCTGGTGCTCACCGTCGCGTTGCTCACCATGGCGATCTTCGGCGATTTCTTCGCACCGATGGATCCCAAACGCGCCGAGATCGCCTTCGCGCCGCCCGACCACGTCGAGTTCAGTGCCCCCGACGGCGGCTTCAGCCTCATTCCCTACGTGTACCCGATCGTCGAGACCGGTGAGTTCGACCCTGTCACCTTCCAGCCGATGACCGGTCCGGATCGTACCAATCCCACGGCGCTCGGCTTTTTCGTGCCGGGCCACCAGTATCACCTGCTCGGCGTCATCCCGTCCAACATCCACTTCTTCGGCTCCGTCGACGGCCGCCCCATCCACTTCCTCGGCACCGACAAGTTCGGCCGCGACATCCTTTCGCGCGGCATCGTCGGCTCGCAGATTTCGCTCACCATCGCGCTGGTGGTGGTGCTGCTGACGACCACTATCGGCACGCTGGTAGGCATCGCCTCGGGCTATATCGGTGGTCGGCTCGATGCCTGGGTGCAGCGCTTCGTCGACCTGGTGCTCGCCTTCCCGCAACTGCCGCTCTACCTGGCGCTCGCTTCGCTGATCCCGGTGACGGCGCCGTCGCCGGTGTTCATCGCCTTCGTCATCGGCGTCATGGCGGTGCTCGGCTGGGCCCAACTGGCCCGCGAGGTGCGCTCCAAAACCCTGGCGCTCGCCCGCATCGAATATGTGCGTGCCGCCATCGCGGTCGGCTCGTCCGATTGGCGCATCATCCTGCGCCACATCCTGCCCAACGTCTCGAGCCACCTGATCGTGGCGGTGACCATCGCCATCCCCTCGGTCGTGCTGCTCGAGAGCTTTCTCGGCTATCTCGGCTTCGCCGTGAAGCCGCCGCTGATCTCCTGGGGCCTGATGCTGCAGGATACCGGCACTTTCTCGGTGATCGGCTCCTATCCCTGGATCCTCTCGCCCGTCGTCTTCGTGCTGATCACCGTGTTCGCTTTCAACGCGCTCGGCGACGGCCTCCGCGACGCCATCGACCCCTACTGAGGTGAAGAGATGAGCACCATCGACAACAACGATCTCTCTCCGCCCGAGCGTTACGATCTGGGCAGTCACGGCCGCGAACTGATCCTCGACGCCCGCAACATCGCGGTCGATTTCAAGGTCGAAGGCGGCATCGTCAATGCCGTGCGCGATGTCTCGTTCCAGCTCCACAAGGGCGAGACCATCGCGTTGGTGGGGGAGAGTGGCTCCGGCAAGTCGGTCACCGCCCGCACCGTCATGCGCCTGCTGACCAAGCGCGCGACCATCAGCAGCAAGTCTCGTATCACGCTGGGCGACAAGGATATCCTCACGCTCCCCGACGCCGGGATGCGCAAGCTCCGCGGCAACGACATCTCGATGATCTTCCAGGAGCCGATGAGCTCGCTGAACCCGATCTACACCGTCGGCGCCCAGCTCTGCGAAATCCTCCACCTGCACAACCGCATCTCCGGAGCCGAAGCGATGAAGCGCGCCCGGCAATTGCTGGAGGACGTGCAGATCCCGGAACCGGAAGCGCGGCTCCGGCAGTATCCGCACCAGATGTCGGGCGGGCAGCGGCAGCGCGTCATGATCGCCATGGCGCTCGCCAATCGCCCCGATGTGCTGATCGCCGACGAGCCGACCACCGCGCTCGACGTCACCGTTCAGGCCCAGATCCTCAACCTGATCAAGGACCTGAAGTCGAAATACGGTATGGCGGTGATCCTCATCACCCATGACCTGACCATCGTCAAACAGTTCTCCGACTACGTCTATGTCATGCAGAACGGCCGGGTTCAGGAGCACAACACCACCGAGGCGCTGTTTGCCAACCCGCGCCACAGCTACACCCGGCACCTGCTTGCCTCCGAACCCAAGGGCTCGGCCAGGCCGATCGAGGCCAACTCGCCGACGGTGCTCGAAGGCAAGGACGTAAAGGTCGCCTTCACCCTGAAACGCGGCGGCTTCTTCAGCCCCGATTTCTTCGAACTGGTCGCCGTCGACAAGCTGTCGCTCAATTTGAAGAAGCACGAGACCCTCGGCCTCGTCGGCGAATCCGGCTCCGGCAAGACCACTTTCGGCCAGGCGCTGATCCGCCTGATCGGCAACCAGGGCGGCGAGATCCTGTTCGATGGCGAACGCATCGATACCAAGGATCGCAAAGCCATGCGCCCGTTGCGCAGCCGCATGCAGATCGTCTTCCAGGATCCGTTCGCCTCGCTCAACCCGCGCATGAGCGTGCGCCAGATCATCGAGGAGGGCCTGATCGTCAACGGACTCGGCGGCAACTCGCGCGAGCGCGGTGACCGGGTCCGCCAGGCGCTGCGCGATGCCGGGCTGCCCGATACCATCCTCAACCGCTTTCCGCATGAGTTTTCGGGCGGCCAGCGCCAGCGCCTCGCCATCGCGCGGGCCATCGCGCTGGAACCGGAGTTCATCCTGCTGGACGAGCCGACCTCGGCGCTCGACCTCTCGGTACAGGCCCAGATCATCGAACTGCTGCGCAAGCTCCAGGCGGAGAAGGGCCTCAGCTACCTGTTCATTTCGCACGACCTCAAGGTCGTCAAAGCCCTGTGCCACCGGGTGATGGTCATGCAATACGGCAAGATCGTCGAACAGGGGCCGGTCAACGAGGTTCTGGAGAACCCCAAGACCGAATACACATCGCGGCTCGTCAGGGCTGCCTTCGAAATCGCGGCCTGATCCGCCGCCGAACTGGACCTATCGGAGAGACTTATGGCCAACCCCAAGATCACCTTCATCGGCGCCGGCTCATCGGTGTTCATGAAGAACATCGTCGGCGACATCCTGCAGCGCGAGGCGCTGACCGGCGCCGAGATTCGCCTGATGGACATCAATCCGCAGCGCCTCGAAGAGAGCGCCATCATCGCTGGCAAGCTGGTGAACACCCTCGGCGTCCCCGCCACGGTGAAGACCTTCTCGAACCAGCGCGAGGCGCTCGACGGCACCAACTTCGTGGTCGTCTGCTTCCAGATCGGCGGCTACGAGCCCTCGACCGTCGTCGATTTCGAGGTGCCCAAGAAGTACAACCTGCGCCAGACCATCGCCGATACCCTCGGGGTCGGCGGCATCATGCGTGGCCTGCGCACCGTGCCGCATTTGTGGTCGATCTGCGAGGACATGCTGGAAGTCGCCCCCGAGGCGGTGATGCTGCAGTATGTCAACCCGATGGCCATCAACACCTGGGCGATCGCCGAGAAGTACCCGACCATCAAGCAGGTCGGCCTCTGCCACTCGGTGCAGGGTACCGCCATGGAACTGGCCCATGATCTCGACATTCCCTATTCCGAGATCCGCTACCGCTCGGCCGGCATCAACCACATGGCCTTCTACCTGAAGTTCGAGCATCGCCAGCCCGACGGCTCGTACCGCGATCTCTACCCGGACCTGGTTCGCGCCTACCGCGAGGGCAGGGCGCCCAAGCCGACCTGGAACCCGCGCTGCCCCAACAAGGTTCGCTACGAGATGCTGACGCGTCTCGGCTACTTCGTCACCGAGAGCTCCGAACACTTCGCCGAGTACACCCCGTACTTCATCAAGGAAGGCCGTGAGGACATCATCGAGAAGTTCGGCATCCCGCTCGACGAGTACCCCAAGCGCTGTGTCGAGCAGATCGCCAGGTGGAAGACCACCTCGGAGGAGTACCGCAAGGCCAACACCATCGAGGTCAAGCAGAGTAAGGAATACGCTTCCGAGATCGTCAACTCGGTGTGGACCGGTGAGCCGGGCGTCATCTACGGCAACGTCCGCAACAATGGCGTCATCACCAACCTGCCGTACAACGCCGCCGTCGAAGTACCGTGCCTCGTCGACGCCTCCGGCATCCAGCCGACCTATATCGGCGACCTGCCGCCGCAGCTGACGGCGCTGATCCGCACCAATATCAACGTGCAGGAGCTCACGGTCGCGGCGCTGATGACCGAGAACAAGGAGCACATCTACCACGCTGCGATGATGGATCCGCACACTGCTGCCGAACTCGACCTCGAGCAGATCTGGAACCTCACCGACGACCTCCTCGCCGCCCACGGCGACTGGATCCCGGCCTGGGCCCGCCCGGCCAAGAAGCAGCGCGTGGCGTAAGGCGCACTGACAGAGACGGCCCCTCTCATCCTCCCCTCATGGGGAGGCCGGGAGGGGAGCGTCTGCTTCAGCAACAAGCTCTCCTCCCTGACCTGGCCCCGCGGCATCCCGCGGGGTTTCTTTTTTACCCCTCTCGGCTAAGGGGAGGGCATGGCTACCCTGCTCAACCCCACTCCCGACGCCACCATGCTCAGCCGCGCCCTGGCGCGCTGGTCGCTGACTCGTCCGACCCTGCTCGTCGAGACCTCGACGAGCTTCGTCTACCGCGTCGAGCGTACTGGCCAACCGCCGGCCGTGCTGAAGCTCTTGAAGCCCGGCACCGGTGATGACGAGCGCAATGGCGGCAGCCTCCTGGTCTGGTACGCCGGCAATGGCGCCGCTGCCGTCTACGGTCTCGCCCGTGACGCCGTGCTGATGGAGCTGGCCGATGGTGAGACCCTCGGCGATGTCGCCCGCGCCGGTCGCGACGCCGAGGCCACCGAGATCCTCTGCGACACCGTCGAAAGGCTCCATACCCCTCGCGACGCCACGCCGCCCGCCGGTCTCACCCCGTTGCGCCAGCGCTTCGAGGCACTGTTCCGGGTCGGGGCTGCCGCCTGGCCGCGCCAGGCCCGCGATCTCGTCGGCCGCGCTACCGGGATCGCCTACAACCTGTTCGACAGGCCGATGGAAACCCTGCCGCTGCATGGCGATGTGCACCACGACAACATCGCGCACGGCAGCCGAGGTTGGGTCGCGATCGACCCGAAGGGCCTCATCGGAGATCCGGCCTACGACTACGCCAACAGCTTCCTCAACCCTGAGGAAGGCGACGACTTCGTCATAAGCGCCGCGCGCGTCGGCAGCCACTCCCGCACTATCGCCGCCCGCTCCGGCATCCCGCGCCGCCACCTGCTCGCCTGGGCTTCGGCCCACGCCGCCCTCAGCGCTGCCTGGGACATCGAGGACGGCAACCCGGTGACGCAGCAGATCAGCATCCTGCCGCTGCTGCTCACCGCCTACGACACTGCCTGACGAGAAATCTGTTTCACCCCGCGCGCTGAACTCTCTGCCGCTTGCTGCATTTCCCTCCGTCAGGGGCGGCGAGCCTCGTCGTCTCCGAGTCTTTGCTCAGTCGCGCTTTCGAACGGAAAAGTCTGCGATTTTTCCCGAAAGCGCTCCAACAGGGAGAACGGCCATGAAAGTCAGCGAATGCATGAGCACCGATGTCGAGCTTTGCTCACCCGATGACACCATCCGCTCCGTCGCGCGTACCATGCGCGAGATCGACGCCGGCTCGATGCCGGTCGGCGAGAACGATCGCCTTGTCGGCATGATCACCGACCGCGACATCTGCATCCGCGCCGTGGCGGAGGGCATGGGCCCCGAAACCCGTGTCCGCCAGGTGATGAGCTCCAGCCCGCGCTGGTGCTACGAGGACGAGGAACTGTCCGACGTCTCCGACCACATGGCCGAGTTCAAGATCCGCCGCCTGCCGGTGCTCAACCGCGAAAAGCGCCTGATCGGCATGATCTCGCTCGGCGATGTCGCTCTCGCCGACAGCGGTCGGGCCAGCGCCCACGCGTTGCACGAAATCTCCGAACCCGGCGGCATGCACAGCCAGCACTAGGGTTCGAGCCTCTCTCAGTCGGCTGATCCTCCCCCGCGCGGCGGGGGAGGATGGCACCGTCGGCTGCTTCAGTTTGCCGTCAGATCTTCCAGGCCAGCGTCACGGCTCCCAGCGCAACCAGGCCCACGCCGATCCAGCTCTGCACGGTCAGCTTCTCCCCCAGGAACAACACGCCGAAGATCGCGACGAGCACGACGCTCAGCTTGTCGATCGGCGCCACTTCCGCGGCCTGCCCAAGCTTCAGCGCCCGGAAATAGGCCAGCCACGATGCCCCCGTCGCCAACCCCGACAGCACGAGGAACAACCAGGTCTTGCCCGAGATCGTGTCGAGCGGCTGGAACTTTCCCAGCCCCAGGACAATCCCTGATAGCACCACGATGATTACCCCGGTCCGGATCAGCGTCGCGAAATCGCTGTCGATGTTCTCGATGCCGACCTTGGCGAAGATCGCCGTCAGCGCGGCGAACACCGCCGAGAGCAAGGCCCAGAACAGCCAGCTGTCGAATGGCGAGGCCATGATCATCCTTCCTGTCTGGTGAGAAATGCCTTGGGCGCCGCCCCGGTCAGCTTCTCGAATGCGTGGTTGAACGCCGCCTGATCGAAATACCCCAGCCGGTGTGCCAGCTGGGTGAGTGTTTCCGGCCCCCCGGCGTTCAGTGCTTCCACCGCCTCCAGCATCCGATATCGGTCGATGACCCATTTGGGCGGCACCCCGACATACTCGTCGAACAATCGCTGCAGCGCCCTGAGTCCGAGCCCGAACGCTCCGGCCAGCTCGCCGGCTGAGACCAGTTCGAGGTTCGCCTCGGCAAATCGCACGATCTGCCGCGCCAGCCCGGCCTTCTCGTCCGGTTGCGGTAACTGCGCCCGAACCAGTTCCTCCATCCGCTCGGCCATGCCGACGGGATCGTTGAGGCCGGTGAATTCCTCCTGCATGGCTGTCGATGTTCGCGAGAACACCGTCTCTACCGGCAGCCACGTGTCACTCAGCACACTCACCGCGCGCCCAAAGAACGGCCGGAACGCGCCCGGCCAGAACTTCGTCGCGAACACCCGGCCCGAACCGCTGAGAGTGGTCTCGAACACCCCGGTTGCCGCGCCGAAAATGCCGGTCTTGCCACGCGAGTCGATCACCACATGCTGGTTGGGGTGGCTGAGATTGCGCTGCGTATAGGGCGGGCGCTCGCCCAGGTCGTAGAGGATCATCCAGTGGTGCTCGACCCAGTCGGCCAGGTCTTCTGACGGCTCGAACCGCGTCAGCTCGAAATGCTCGAAGCTGGTCCGCTTGTGCAGCAGCCCGCGTGCCGGCTTCACGGCCGCATCGATCGGCCTGGGATCACTTTGCCGCATCAGGTCAGCGCACGCCGCTCATCTCAGAGGTCCGCACCACGTGGTGCTGCACGAACTCGGTCCGCTCCACCAGGAACGCGTCGTCCTCGGGGTAATACTGTGCCCGCTGGTAGTCCTCGCCGGCGAAGCGCTTCACCGCCTCGAGGTCGGTCCACCAGCTCAGCGTGGTGATGGTGCTGAGCCCGTCGGCTTCGGCGCTGGTGAGAATCTGGAAGCCCAGGTTGCCGGCGGTCGCGGCGTAGTGGGCGGCTCCCGTCTCCTCGATATAGGCGACGTAGCGTGCTTCGTCCGCGGTGCGGATACGGGCCGACCATTGGCGCAGGATCATCCGCTAACCTCCTCTGTCGCGAAACTACAATTCCAGACGGCGCCGCTCCGCTAGCTTCCCCGTCCAAGCAAGGAGAACCCGATGAAGACCGCCAAAGGCACGATTCTGCATAACAACTGGGACGAGAAACCCTACCACGAAGCTGCCCCGCTGAAATCGAGCGAAGCAAAGATCGACATCGTCATGCACGGTGCCATCGAAGCCACCGGCCCCGGCCGCTACCTGATGCAATACCCCACCACCGACACTTGCCACTATGCCGGCTACCTGGTCATGGACGGCACGCTCGACGGCAAGTCCGGCCAGTTCATCGTCTATGAGGTCGGCGACTGGACCAACGGCATCGCCGCCAGCAAATGGCAAATCGTCGAAGGCTCCGGCACAGGCGAGCTAAAGGGCATCACGGGGCAGGGCAGCTACGCCGCCGAGCACGACAAGACCGTGCATTACGAGCTGAGCTACGAAATTAGCTGAAGCAGACGGCCCCCTCCCATCCTCCGCCCTTAAAGGGGGAGGTGCCGCATCGAGTGTCGGTCACGATCGAGCCACAACCTCGACTCTTCACCTCCCCCTTCAGGGGGGAGGCCGGGAGGGGCCGTCTCTATCGGCTACGCGCCGCCCATCCCCCGAACCAGCTCCAGAAACTGAGCATGCCCCAGCGCCTTGCTGGCTGCCTGCTTGTATTCCTTCACCAGTCCAGCATGCGTCTCGCGCGCGAATTTTCTCAGCTTCGGATCGCGCGCCATCTCCGCCTTGGCCACCGCGGGATCGAGCAGCCCCAGGCCATCAAGCACCGGATAATGTAGCTGCGTTTCGACATGCGGCAGCCCGAACAGGTAGTCGGCAAAATGCTCGCGCCGCGGCATCTCGGTCTTCCAGCGCTCGAGCCGCTGTCTGGTCTCCGGGTGGATCCGGTGCGCTCGCACCTCGCGCCAGAACGGCGTGTCGTCCCGTTCCGTCATATAGTGGGTGTTCACGAAGGTGCGGAAATCGTCCACCTGCCGCCCGACGCGGCGGTTATAGTCGTCGCGCAACGGCTGCCCCATCTGGGCGGGGTCCCGCAGGTACTGCCCGGCGAACATCATCATCTGCACGATCGTGCCGTGGATCGAGGTCGATTCCAGCGGCTCGAGAAAGCTCGAGCTCAGCCCCACCGCCACAACATTGTTGATCCACGCCTTCTCGAGTCGCCCGATCTTGAACTGGATATCGCCGCGCACCTCGATCTTGCGCCCCAGCACCCGTTCCACCTCGGCATGTGCCTCGTCGGGGGTGCGGAATTCATCCGAGTACACGTAACCGCAACCATACCGGTACTGCGTCGGGATCTGCCACATCCAGCCCGCTTCCTGGGCCCAGGCGCGGGTATAGTTGGCGATCTCCTCACCCGGCTCCACTGGCAGCCAGAAGGGCAGGGCCCGGTTCACCGGCAACTCGTGCTGGCACGAAATCCATGGCGCCTGCATCTCGCCGACGATCAGGCGCTTGCGGAACCCTGTCGCGTCGATGAAGAAATCGCCCTCGAGCTTCTGCCCGTCCTCGAACACCAGCGCCGTGACGTCGCCGGTCTCGCCGTGCCGCTCCACCCCGGTCAGCACGTTGTCGACGATCTCGACGCCCTGAGACTTCTCCTTGAGGAACTTGCCGACCAGCGATTGGTCGAAGTGATAGGCCGGCAGGAACGGTCCGAGTGGGATCAGCGATCCGTCCGCCTTCCTGGCCCATGGCGCCTTCTTCTGCTTCAGCAGCGGCCCGAACAGGTGCATGTCCTGCACCGGCTCGTTCACCGACACCGCATAGACGTTGAGATAGTCCGACGGCGCCCCCGGCGGTGGCCGTACCACCGCGTGCGGATCATCGATCGGCCCGTAGTAGGTAAAACCCTTCCGCCGCCAGTCCTCGTGTCGGATCCCCAGCTTGTAGGTGGCCTCGGTCTTCCTGAAGAACTCGAAGATATCGATGCCGAAATGCGTCAGGAACACGTGGAACGCCGCGGTCGTCGCTTCGCCCACCCCCACTGTCGGAATCTTGGAGGATTCCACCACGCTCAGCTTCGCATCGAGCTTCAGCCGCTTGATCGAGTCCTGGATGATGAAGGCAGCGATCCACCCGGCGGTGCCGCCGCCCACGATAACGAAGTGCGGTTGTTCCGCCATGTTCGTAGTCCTCCCTCAGCGGAGGAAACGCGATGCAGGGCGGGGCGGCAAGAGGCGAGCGGCGACGGAAAGTCCGGAAAGCTAAGGTCGATCCGGCTGCTCGTCGGAAGTTACCGTGGAAGCCGATAAAGTTCTTCGATCAGGCCGTTTTCGTCCTCGATCGCCAAAGGCGTGCAGAACGACAGCCAAACGATCACAACAAACAGACAAACTCCCCACATGATCAGTGCGGCGATGAATATCCTGCGTCGATGTCTATCGTCTAACAGTTCTGGACTGCCGCGCGTCATAACGTCCCCGGTGGGAGTTGAAGCACGCGTTCACGAAGTCAGTCAAATCACGCTATCCGGCGGAGAACGACTGCGTGAGTCCTTGCGTTAGGTGCCGGCCTACTCGAAGGCGGAGATGGCCTGGCTACTTGAGAAGCTCTCTGGGCACAAACAGGATGATGATCGAGACGACCAGGTTGCCGTTGGCGCGCGGCAGTCCACCATCTGGATTTCTATAGATCGCATACCCTGCCGCGGCCCACAGGGTCGCCCCCAGGTACACCAGGGGAAGCAACAGCAACCACACTACGTAGGACGGGCTCGGTACAGGAGAACTCAGCAACGCCAGTGTGAGCGCGACTGCCACGATGGCGATGGCGATGAGGGTGTATCGCCAGCGATTGACGGTCAGATCCCGCAGAGTTGCCTTCGAATAGCCTTCCTCGGCCTTACCCATCATACCCGGTACACCCGCTCGGCGTTTTTCGAGAAGAGCTTCTCCTGTTCTGTCCGGCTGGCGCCGTTGACGATCTCCCGGCTGGCGTTCACCCACTTGGTGAGGTCGGCAAACAGCGTGACCACCGGATGGTCGCTGCCCCACACCACGCGGTCCCACCCGAACGTCTCGATGACGAACTCGACGTAGGGGCGGATCGTGTCCACGGTCCAGGAATCGTCCACGTTGGCCAAAATCCCTGAAACCTTGCACACCACGTTTGGCAGATCGGCGATCCGCTCCATCCGCGTCGTCCAGCTCTCCCATTCGCGCTCGGCGATCTTGGGGTTGCCGCAGTGATCAAGCACGAACTGCGTTTGCGGGCACGCCTCGATCAGCGGCGGCGCCAGCATCAGCTCGTGTGATTTCACGCAGATATCGAAGCTCATGTCGTAGCGCGGCAAGAGCCGGATATTGTCGATGAAGGTCTGCGTCTGGCTCAGTTCCGCCGGCTGCCCCTGCAGCAATCGCCGGATGCCTTTGACCTGTCCCAGCTCTCGCATCCTCTCGAGGTGCCTTTCGAAATCCGCGTGTTCCGGCCGCCCATTGGCGATCGCCCCGATCACCCGATCGAGCCCCAGAACGAACTCGGTTTCTGCGGCGATCTCGGGTTCGGCGACATCTACTTCCATATGCAGCGCCGCCTCGATGCCCAGCGGGGCCGCCTCCGCCCAGTAGCTCTCGACATGCCACGGCTTGTTGATCGCCGGCGCCCCACCCAGCCACGGATAGGAGAACCTGTCGGGATAGATCAGGTGCAGGTGCGTATCGACAATGCGCATGAAATCAGCCGTTTGAAGTGTGAATCCGAACTGAGAAGTTAGCCTGTCGACACCCCGCCTGACAGGCCAGTCTTTCGGCTATAGCTGCACCGCAAGCCCGCTCCGGATGCTTTCGTCCGCCGCGATGCAGATCCTGAGCGATTGCACGGCGTCATTCATGTGCCGGCTGAGGTCGATATCCTCGACGATGGCGCGATATACATAGTCCTGCTCCCGTGCGCAGAGCGCATCGTGGTGTGGCTCGCCCTGCATCGAGATGTACTCGTCGGCGTTGGCGAAGCTCCCGTCCGGCGCGAGCGCCGCCCGGTGCACCCGGATCTGGTCGGTCCGCGTGTGGGTGTCGAGATCGTCCGATCTGGCGCCCGGCTCCATGACGATCGACACCGCGCCGTTCGGGGTCATCACGTCCTTGATGAAGAAGGCGTTCTCCGAAACCATCGGTCCCCACGCCGCCTCGTACCAGCCGCGCGAGCCGTCCTCGAACAGCACTTGCAGCGCGCCGTAATTGTACATGTCCGGCGCGATCTCGTCCGAGAGGCGCACCCCCATGCCGCGCACCTCGACCGGCCTTGCGTCGGTGATCTGGCACATCACGTCGACATAGTGCACGCCGCAGTCGACGATCGGCGACGTCGTCTCCATCAGAGTCTTGTGCGTCTGCCAGTTGGCCCCGCTCGATTGCTGATTGAGGTTCAACCGGAACGCATAGGGACCGCCGAGCTTGCGCGCTTCCTCGATGAAACGGATCCAGCTCGGGTGGTGCCTCAGAATGTAGCCCACCACCAGCTTCCGCCCATTGGCCCTGGCGGCGGCGACCACCCGCTCGGCATCGGACACCGTCATTGCCAGCGGCTTTTCGACGAACACATGCGCGCCCTGTTCCAGCGCCATCACCGCATAGTCGGCATGCGTATCGGTGTAGGTGTTGATCGATACCAGGTCCGGTTTCAGCTCGCGCAGCGCTGCCTGATAGTCGGCCAGCACCTGGTAGCCGGCGAGCTCCACGTCGAGCTTCGGCGCCCGCCGGTTCACCAGCCCGACGATCTCGAACCCCGGGTGCCGGTGATAAGCCAGCGCATGGCTCCGCCCCATATTGCCCAGGCCCGCCACAAGTACACGAACGCTCATCTAAACTGCTCCAGGTCCTGCTCTCCCCGGCGAAGCCGGGCAACGTTTGGTTGGGCGGCGCCCCTTGCGCCTGCAATCACGCACAGAGTCATTCCTGCGAAAGCGGGAACCGCTGTTTTCCACGAGCGCTGCAAACCGAGATTCCCGCTTTCGCGGGGATAACCCTGCGGATAACTCGGCGGTAGAGCCGGCTCATGTACCCGACGAACCCGTGGCCCTGTCCAGCCTGGCGTTGAGCTCGATCGCTGCCGCCTCAAGCCGCTCGGCCGAGCCCTCCGCAAACGCCGCCGGCAAGCCATAGTAGCGGTGCGCCTCGAGCACCTCGTAGCCGCCGAACGGATATTCGGACGCCGGCGGAATATACCCTGGCACGCCATCGGCAAAGCTGTTGACGAAATGCACGCGCGCCGCATCGCCGCGCACGTTCAACGCTGACTGCGCGAACATCTCGCCCGGCATGAAGCTCAACCGCACCCCAGCCCAGTCGAGCACCGTCACCTTGCCGGTCCACGGCGCAGTCGGCCGCAGCGCGACGGTCCCGGCCCAGTCCGCCCAACACTCGTAGAGCGCCGCCCAGGCCGGATCGGACTCGGCCGCCTTGGCCCGCCATTCGGCTGCCAGTACGGACAGGGGCACCGTCTCGTTCCGCTCGAGATCGAGCGTCACCGCTTGGGTCGCCGCGGCAATCCTGCCATTGCACCGTTCGAGTCCTGCTGCCGAAACACTGGCGGCGATCCGCCGGCCCAGCCGTTCGGCCTCGGCATAGGTGCGATCCGCCGTTGGTACCGTGCTGATCGACGAATGCGGCGAGTGCCCCGTGCTGATGTCGCCCGCGCATCCGGTCAGGAACACCGCGATGATCCCAGGATCGGCGGCCTCCAGCGCCTCGCGCACATAGTGCGGAAAGTCGGCCGTGTACTGCCGATTATAGGCCGCGAGCACCACCGGGTGACAGGCGTGTGCAGCGAGGATGGCGATCGGCTTGCCGTCGACGCCGTCGATCCGCAGCACCGGCAGGGTCGGGTCGATGACGCCGCCGTCGTGCCGCCGGTTGAAGGCGATCCCGGGATTGTCGCCGGTGCCGGTCGAGAGGAGTGCTGGCCGCTGCGCCGCCACGGCCCGGTCGATCGCCTCGACGCACCCGTCTTCCAGCCGCGCCAGAAAGCCGGCGTCAAATTCGGTTCCGCCGCGACCGGCCATGCTCACTGGTCCGCCATGCGTATGCGTGGCGATCACCGCCACCCTGTCGTCGGGCAGCACGCAGCGCGAGCGGATTCGCGCGCAGCTCTCCTCGTGCAGCCCGATCACGTCGGCGACAACGATTGCCGTATCGCCTACGGCAATGGCCCGCGCCGTCAGCGCATCATGGCTGCCGGTCGCCGGCTGGGTGCGGGCTGCATAGCCGGACATCATCAGTCCGGCTGGCGGCGTAATATCGATGATCGAGGCGCCCGCCAGCAGCGGCGATATTTCCGGCATTCCAACCACGCTCCCATCGACTTCTTCGCGGGGCGGCATTAATGCCAAAAACATACCACTTGTCGAGCGTAGCCCTCGCAGAATCCGCTTCGACCGCCGGTATGGGACCGATCTCACAGAGGGCCGGGCCCTTTTGGCCTAGAAACCGCTTGGTCAATGGTCTTTTATTGGTATTATGGGATGAATGTGGGACGACACCCGCGCCGGGCCGATTTGCCCGGTGGTTTTGGTCCGGGACGGGCAATTTGACCAGCAACCTCTTCAGCGCCGAAGCCATCATCCTGCCGCAGGGCGGTCCGCTCTACCTGCAGCTGAAGCGCTGGATCGAGGATGCGGTGGCCCGGGGCGCCATCAAGCCCGGCGATGCGCTTCCCTCCGAGCGCGACCTAGCCGCCAAGGTCGAGGTTTCCCGCGTCACCGTGCGCAAGGCCGTACAACATCTGGTGCGCGATGGCCTGCTGATCCAGCGCCATGGCTCTGGCACCTTCGTTGCGCCGCAGCAAAGCCGGGTCGAGCAATCGCTGAGCCAGCTCACGTCCTTCACCGAGGACATGGCGCGCCGTGGCATGGCTGTGCGCGCCATCTGGCTCGATCGCGGCATCTGCGACCCATCGCCCGACGAGACCGTAATTCTGGGGCTTTCGCCCGGCGATCGGGTCGCCCGCGTGGCGCGCCTCCGCCTCTCCGGTGATATGCCGCTGGCCATCGAGCGCGCGGCGCTCTCCGCCGAGACGCTGCCCGATCCGGCTGCGGTGGGCTCGTCGCTCTATGCCCATCTCGACAAGACCGGCAATCGCCCGGTGCGCGCCATCCAGCGCATCCGCGCCGCCAATCTCGAGGAGGACGATGCCCGTCTCCTCGAAATCCCCGTGGGCGCCGCCGCGCTCCATATCGAGCGCATCGCCTATCTGCCTTCGGGCAAGGTTGTCGAGCTGACCCGCTCGGTCTATCGCGGCGACACCTATGATTTCGTCGCCGAACTCAGAGTCGGCGAAGCCGCCCGCAAATGATCGCAAACCGTGAGTGATGCCGTGACCACAGCCGCCAACGCCAGCTACATGCGCCAGGAAGTCGAGGAGACCCCGTCGGCGATCGCCCGCCTGCTCTCCGAGGGCAAGGCCGATTTCGCGGCCGCCGGCAAGGCGCTCCGCGCCGCCGACCCCACCGCCATCGTCACCATTGCGCGGGGCTCGTCGGACCACGCCTCGTCGTTCCTCAAATACTCGATCGAGTTGTTGGCCGGCGTGCCGGTCGCCTCGGTCGGCCCCTCGGTCTACTCGATCTACGGCCGCGAGCTGAAGCTCAAGGGCACTGCCGCCATCGCCATCTCGCAGTCGGGCAAGAGCCCCGACATCGTCGGCATGACCCAGTCGGCGAAAAAGAACGGCGCGCTCACCTTCGCACTGACCAACACCCCGGACTCGCCGCTGGCCCAGGCTTCCGACCAGACCATTGCGCTTCGCTCCGGCGAGGAGAAGTCGGTGGCCGCCACCAAGACCTTCGTCGCCTCGGTCGTCGCGGGCCTCGGCATCGTCGGAAACTGGTTGGAAGACAAGGCGCTGCTGGCGGCTCTGGACTCACTTCCTGAGGTGCTCGAGGAAGCCGTGCATTGCGATTGGTCGCCGCTGCTCGGCGCGCTCGACAAGCACCAGTCGCTTTATGTCCTCGGCCGCGGCCCGGCGCTCGCCATCGCCAACGAGGCGGCGCTGAAGTTCAAGGAGACCTGCGGCATCCACGCCGAGGCCTACAGCGCCGCCGAGGTCATCCATGGGCCGGCCCGCATCGTTGAGCACCACTTCCCGGTCCTCGCGCTTGCCGCGCGAGACGCCGCCGAAGCCTCGGTCGCCGAAGTCGCCGAGCGGCTGGCCGGGCAGGGCGCTCGTGTCTTCATCACATCGGTCAACGCGACCAGCGCCGAACGCCTGCCGTTCGCCGCCTCCGGCCACGCCATCACCGACGCCCTGGCGCTGATCGTCAGCTTCTACGGCTTCGTCGAAGCCCTCAGCCGCCGCCGCGGCTTCGATCCGGACCGCCCCCCGCACCTCAAGAAGGTGACGGAGACCATATGATCGGAAGGGCCCCGCGTGCAGGGCATGCTCCTCCGCGCCGTTCGTTCGCTGGGTACGCCACCCAGCACGGCGGCGTGGCGGGATTCGGCGCTCATTGGCCTTGCGGCGCTGCTGCTGATCGCCGGCCTGGCTGCCGCCTCGGGCCTGTTGCGCTACGAGCCACGCTTCGATCCACTGCTGCTGACGGTGTTCTTCATTCCCGCCCTGACCGAGGAACTGATTTTCCGCGGCCCGCTGCCGGGGAGGGGCGAAAGCGCACGCCCGATCGTCTGGTACGCAGCCGGTGTGCTGGTCTTCGTCTTGTGGCACATCGTCGAGGCGCTGACCTTTCTGCCGCGCGCCACTCTGTTCTTCACGCCTGGCTTCCTCTTGATTGCCGCCGTGCTGGGCACCGCCTGCGCCGCGCTGCGCTATCGCACAGGCTCGCTGTGGCCCGCGGTGGTGCTGCATGGCGTTGTGGTTCTGCTCTGGCAGGCGCTGTTCGGTGGTCCGAGCGCAGCCGAGCTGATGCAGGGATAATTCAAACTCAGACGAGGAGGCCGGCCGATGCCCGCCACTAAACAAGCCTTCACCGGAGCCCGCATCTTCGACGGCGCCGAATGGCACGACCACATGGCGCTGGTCGTCGCCGACGGCAAGGTCGAGGGCCTGATTGCCACGGATTCACCCACCGACGCCATTCGTGTTCCCGCCGATGGCGCGATGATCGTCCCCGGCTTCCTCGACCTGCAGGTCAACGGCGCCGGCGGCGCGCTGCTCAATGATACCCCGACGCTCGATGCCATCCGCACCATCTGCGCGACGCTGACGCAATTTGGCTGCACCGGGAGCCTCCCGACCCTGATCACCGATACGGTACCCAAGAACGAGGCCGTCATCGCCGCCGGTGCCACTGCGGTGGAGCAGCACGTTCCCGGCTTTCTCGGCCTCCACCTCGAGGGTCCACATCTGTCCATCGCCCGCAAGGGGGCGCACGATCCGGCGCTGATCCGCCCGATGGACGAAGCCGACCTGCAGCGGCTGCTTGCCGCCAAGCGCGCGCTCCCGACTCTGCTCATTACCGTCGCCGCCGAAACCGTTGGCCCGGAACAGATTTCCCGTCTCGCCGCGGCCGGCATCATCGTCAGCATCGGCCACTCCGACGCCAGCTACGTGCAGGTGGCCGCTGCCGCCAAGGCCGGCGCCTCGATGGCCACCCACCTGTTCAACGCGCAGAGCCAGATCGGCAACCGCGAGCCGGGCCTTGTCGGCGCCGTGCTCGACCTGCCCGGGCTCGATGCCGGGCTCATCGCCGACGGCATCCACGTCCATCCGACCTCGATCGGCATCGCGCTTCGCGCCAAGCGCGGCCCCGGCCAGGTCTTCCTCGTCTCAGACGCCATGTCGATCACCGGCACCGACTGGACTGAGTTCGAGCTCACCGGCCGCACGGTCTATCGCAAGGATGGCGCCCTGCGCCTTGCCGACGGCACCCTCGCCGGCGCCGACCTCGCGATGATCGACGCCATTCGTTATGTCCACCAGACCATCGGCGTGCCGCTCGACGAGGCCCTGCGCATGGCGAGCCTCTATCCCGCCCGTGCCATCCGCGCCGAAGCCGACCGCGGCCACCTCACCAAAGGCGCCCGCGGCGACTTCGCGGTCCTCAGCGATGACCTGAAGGTGCGCTCCACCTGGATCGGTGGCGAGAAGGTCTACGGGGCCTGACAAAACAAAGCGGCCGTCCGAGGGACGGCCGCTTCAAAACCCGCTCGGCTGTTATCAGAAGCCGAAGTTGAGGCCGGCCTTCACGGTGTGAAGCTGCATCGACACGTCGACATCTGCGTTGACCGGTGCGCCGAAGCTGTAGGTCTCGGCCCCGAGATCCGTGTAGGCATACTCGCCGAACAGCGAGATGTTGTCTGCAAGGGCGATTTCGACGCCGGCTCCTGCTGTCCAGCCCACATGCGTGTTGCTGACCTGCACCCCTGCCGCATCACCAGTACCGCCGCCATAGGCCACACCGGCCTTCACGTAGGGCAGCACGCCATCGAGCGCGAGACCAATACGCGCGGTAGTCGAACCGAGCCAGTCGACGGTATCGTCAGCGCCGCCACCATCCTCGTCGGAAGCGATGGCCGAGATGCTGAGATCGGTCTGCACGCCGAACACGATGGTATCCGCTTGCACGTTATAGCCCATCTGTACGCCGCCGAGGAACCCGTTGACGGGTTGTTCCTCGTCATCGGGATCGATGATGACGCCGTCCAGAAACATCGTGCCGGAGCCGTACCCGACATGCGCGCCAGCGTAGAAGCCGGACCAATCGACGCTCGAAGCCGCGGCGATAACCGCTGGCTCCTCGACAATGAGGTCGGCGGCTTGGGCCGCGCCGGTAACGGTCGCTACGGCAACGCCAAGCAACAGGATGTGTGCAATCTTCATGCTGAAAACCCCCAACAATATAGTGGAGTCAACATAGGTTGCGTCGGCGAAATCGGTCAAGCGACGATCATACTGCTGCCGTACTTTAGTCACGCGAAGCCAGATCGGCTTCCGGCAGAAGTCATGACGACGCCGATCTTACCCGCGACCGATATACGGCATCGTGGTCGCCATCACCGTCATGAACTGCACATTCGCCTCGAGCGGCAGCCCGCTCATATAGAGAATCGCATCGACCACGTGCTGCACATCGAAAGTCGGTTCCGGCTCCATCGTGCCGTTGGCCTGCAGTGACCCGGTGGTCATCCTGGCGGTCATGTCGGTGGCGGTGTTGCCGATGTCGATCTGCCCGCAGGCGATGCTGAAAGCCCGTCCATCCAGCGAGATCGCCTTGGTCAGCCCGGTGATCGCGTGCTTGGTCGCGGTGTAGGCGGCGGCGCCGGGGCGGGGCACATAGGCCGAGATCGAACCGTTGTTGATGATCCGTCCCCCTTGCGGCGTCTGGTCCCGCATGGCCCGGAACGCTTCGCGCGCCACGTAGAACGCGCCGTTGAGGTTCACGTCCACCATGCCTTGCCAGGTCGCGATATCGGTATCACCGAAGCTCGCCTGCGGGGCGAACCGTCCGGCATTGTTGAACACCACGTCGACGCGACCCAGTTTGGCTTTGAGATCCGTGAAGTAACGGTGCACTGCAGCCGGGTCGGTAACGTCGCAGACGCCGCTATACTGTGCCGAACTCAGCCGCGCCGTTTCCGCCAGCTCCGCCTCGCGCCGCCCCAGAATCGCTACGCGAAACCCCGCCTTGCCCAGCCCGATTGCCGTTGCACGCCCGATACCCGAGGTCGCGCCGGTCACCACCGCCACCTTGCCGTCTGTCATTTTCTGCTTTCCCGCCCTTTGTTGCCGTCATATGGACGAGGACTTGCGGCATAGGCAAGGCAGCCATTAGCAAGAGATACATGTCCCCTTCCCGTCGAGCGCCCAGCAACCAACCGCCAGATGGGACGGTGGAGAAGCTGCTGCGGCGCGGCATGGCATTGCATCAGGCCGGCCGCGGTCAGGAGGCGGCTAGCCTCTACCAGCAGGTGCTGCATCTCAACAGCCGCCACCCGGCAGCCAACCACCTGTTGGGGCTGACGCGGCTGCAGGCGGGAGAGCCGGCGACCGCCATCCGTCACATTGCCGTGGCGCTCACGGCCGAACCCTCCAACCCGCAATATCTGGCCAATATGGGGGTGGCGCTCAACGCCGCCGGTCGCAACGATGAAGCGGTGGAGGTGCTGCAGCGCGCTGTGGCGATCAACCCGGCCTCAGCGGAAACATACTCGAATCTCGGCATGGCCAACCGCGCGCTGGGGCGGTTCCGCGAGGCTGCCGACGCGTATCGGCACGCCACCAAGATTCGGCCGACTGAGGCCGCCTTTCACTTCAGACTGGCCAGTGTGCTGCGCCACGAAGGAGACCACGTCGCGGCGGAGGCGTCTTACCGCAAGACGATCGAACTGCGCCCCAACTATGCCGAGGCCTATGACCGGCTCGCCTTCATGCTGATCGACCAAGGGCGCGCAGTGGAGGCGCTGGAGTTGCTCGACAGGGGACTGGCTGTCCTTCCCGAGGCGGCTGCCCTCCATCTGCAGCGCGCGCGCGCGCTGCGTGCGAGTGGGCAACTGGAGCAGGCGATCGCCGGGTTCGATCGCACCCTCGCGCTGCAGCCGACCCTCGGCGAGGCGCACCTGCAGCGCGCTACTACCCTGCGCCACCGGCAGCGCGATAGCGCCGTGGCGGCGATGGAGCAGGTGTTCCGATCAGAGGATCACGACGCCCTGGACCGCATCTATGCCGGCTTCGGGCTCGGCAAGGCGCTGGCAGACATTGGGGATCACCTCGGTTCGATTGCGGCATTCATCGAAGCAAACCGCATGCAACGACAGCGCGTCGCCTTCTCGCTGAGCGATGAGATTCGCGTGCTGCAGTCGGATGTGGTGCGCTTTCGCGACCTCGATGCGGCGATGCTGAGCAGCGCTTCTTCGGAAGAAAGCCCGATCTTCATCGTCGGCCTGCCTCGGTCGGGGAAGAGCACGCTCGAACTGATCCTTGCCGCGCACCCGGCATTTGCGGGCGCCGGAGAGTTGCCGACCATGGGCAGGCTGGCGCGTGAACTGATCCGGGAGGGGGGGGGGCAACCATTGTCGGCGATTGCCCCCGACCGCTTCGCCGCGCTTGGGCGAACCTATATGGCTGAAGCTCAGCGGCTGGTTCAGGGTGGCAGACGCGTCGTCGACACGATGCCGGCCAACTACCACTATCTGGGCTTCATCCGCCTCGCCCTGCCCAAGGCGCGGATCATTCACTGCGTGCGCCCGCCCGCCGAGCATCGCGTCGCCATATTTGAGAAGTTCCTCACCGGCGCCGGGTTCGAATACTCGAACGATCTCGGCGAGTTGCGGGGCTATCACGCAGCCTATCTGCAAATGATGGGCGATTGGCATGCGCGCTTCCCGGGCTTCATCCACGATCTCGACGTTGGCGCCCTGCTGTCGGATCGTCGGGCGCTGATGGAGAGCCTGCTGCAGTTCTGCGACGCCGGCTGGGACGATGCGTGCCTGGCATCGGTGCAGTCGGAACCGCAGCAGGATGACTGGTCGAGCGACGAGCGCGCCGTCAATCATTTGGCCCACATGGCCGCCTGGCAACGGCTTCATCCGGAGCTCTGGACCTGAGTCCGGCGGAGCGGATGCCCCAGTTGGCGTCGATTCCGGCAGGCCCGGCTGCAAGTGTTAACGGCCCGTTTCCAAACCTGTGCCGAATTTGCAACAGCCAGTCTGCAACCACCTTGGCGCTGCCCCAATTCGGCCATTCTGCGATTGCGCCTCCCGAACTCCTGCGTAGAGTGGGTCTTGCGAATCCATGCATGGGATCGTTTGTCGGTCGCAAACGCGACGGCAACACACACAAAAGTGTGGTCGCGTTTCGACAAGCCGCCGGGCAACTGGCAAAACGAATGACTGACTTTGGAGGTCAATAATGAAAATCAGGAGCCTTCTTCTGGGTTCTGTGGCGGCAGCGGGTCTCTCGACCGGCGGCGCTTTCGCGGCCGATCTCGGCGTGCTGACGTCGCTCGACGTTTGCGACGCTCTGGGCCTGTCGGGTCTGACGATCTCGTCCGACACCAACTGCCTGCAGATCACCGGCGAAGTGAAGTACAAGTTCGTCTGGGGCGACTACAAGGATCTCTCGTCGGAAGCGGATCTGTTCCACGTTGCGACTCCGGCCGACGGTGGTCTGAAATGGATCGGTGGCGGTGACGGCGGCAACGGCCCCGACAGCAACCTCGACTGGCAGTCGCGCTTTGACGCCTGGATCAAGTTCGTTGCGACCGCCGACTCCGATTTCGGTCCGGCCAAGGCGGTTCTGAAGCTGAAGCAGGTGACCGACGCTCGCGTCGACAACGAGGGTGCCCGTTACTACGGCGGTTCCACCACCGGCGACGAGGGTACTGTCATCGTCGATGGCGTCACGTACGCCGTTAATGGTCCTGGCTCGGTCGTCCTCGACGAAGCATACGTCTCGATCGGCGACTCCACCGTGATCATGGCGGGCAAGAAGGGCTCGATCATGAACAAGGCTGATGACGAGCCGCTGACGTGGCTCAACCTGTTCAACGCGGAAGACGTTGACAATGGCGTCAGCTGGGGCCCGCTCGCGGGTACCGATGGTCTCGATGACGGTGGCATGGTCATCCAGGTCACCTCTGACCTCGGCAATGGCTTCACCATTAGTGCCGGTCTCGAGAAGCTCGACAACCAGCAGCAGCCGCTCGAGGGTGCTGGTACCGCTGTTGGCGTGATCGCCTACGCTGGTGAAGGCATCTCGGCTCACATCACCGGCGCCGCAGCTGGCGTGCTGGATGGCGAAGTTGAGGCTTGGGGCGTCCACGCCGGCTTTGCCGGCACGTTCGACAACTTCAAGGTCGTGCTGGCTGGTGCCTTTGGCCATGATGAAGTTGGCCCGACCAACGACTACTGGAACGTTCTGGCTTCCGCTTCGGCGACCTTCGACATGTTCACCATTGCTGGTGCTGTCGAGGCCGTTGATCAGGATGGTACGACCGACTTCGGTGCCTCGGGCTCTGTTAGCTTCGCAGTCACTGAGGGTGTTACGCTGAACGTCGGTGGTCGCTGGTACCAGGCGAACATCACCCCGGTCGTTGCCGACCAGGGCGACAGCTTCCAGGTTGCGGCTGGCGTTTCGGCTGCTGTTACCGAGTCGATCACCGTCACTGGCGAAGTCGGCTACGTGCAGAACCCGTCTGACGAGCTGTTCTACGGTTCGGCCAAGCTGGCTTGGGCTCCGGGCGGTGGTTACACCTCCTCGATCAAGGGCACTGTTACCTCCGAGACGCTCGGTGCGGACATGGGCTACAAGATCGAGACCGAGTTCAAGAAGACCTTCGAGTAAGCCTTACGGCCCAATCGGATTGGAAAGGCCCGGCATCAGCCGGGCCTTTCTGTTTGTGCGGGGTATTCACAGAGTTGTCAGGCTTCGTTCATTTGGCCGCATTTATCGGTTCATGCTGACATTGTGGAATTGTCAGTGGCGTTGACGCACTTCTCCGATTCAGTGTTTGGCGCTATGGCTCGTCGTCGGCATGGCGTCGGCGGATTTCTTGTTTCGGGGGCGGCATGAGCGGCATCTTCCTGCGCTGGGGTGTACCAGCCTTCGTCACGGTCATCGGCGGCACGGTCGCCGCCGTGGCGACGAGCGGAAGCGCCATCCCGCCGGATCTCGCGAGCCGCACCAGTGCCGTCATCGCCGGTCCGGAGTTCGAGTGGGCAAAGCTCAGTTTCGACATGCGCGATGCCACCATCACCGGCACCGCGACCACCCAGGCGATGATCGACGAGGCTGTTGCGAAAGTTGCCGCTGTGCACGGCGTTCGCAGCGTCACCTCGAAAGTGGTGCTCGCCGAATATGTCAGCCCATTCCCGTTCATCGCGACGGTCGACGGCGGCGTGCTCACCCTCTCCGGCGGCCTGCCGGACGAGGCGGCGCGAGCCGAGATCCTTGCGGTGGCCGGGCAGGGGGTGCGCGACGAGACGCGATTGATGTCGGGCGCCCCGAACCGGGCCAACTGGGTTGCCGCGGTGACCTACGCTCTCGGCTATGCCACGCAGCTCGATGAGGGCGAAGTCGCGCTCGCCGATCTCAATCTCACCATCTCAGGTCGAGCCAAGTCGCCCGAGGCATATGCCGCGCTCGCTGCAGCTGAGGCAGCGAAGGCGCCGACCGCCGTCAACCTCGCCTACCGCGAGGTGCAGCCGGCGCTGGCCTCGCCGTTCGAATGGCGCGCCGAGTATGACGGGCAGAAGCTGACCCTGTCCGGCGCCACGCCGAGCGAGGCGCTGGTCGGCGAACTGGAGGCGTTGGCGCCCGCCGGAACGAGCGTTTCCACCAGCCTGTTGCTTGCCTCCGGTGCGCCCGTCGAGTTCGCTGCCTCGGCGAAGTTGCTGCTGCAAAATCTCCTGAAACTGGAAAGCGGTAGCGCAACGATCTCGGGCAACACTTCAACGCTGGCCGGCTCTCCGGCCGATGCCGCGGCGGCCGAATCCGTCCGTGTCGCCATGACCCCGTCGGGCGCCGCGGTGACGCTCGGACCGCCGCATATCGGCGAGTACTGGCTGAGCGCCGAGCGCGGCGCGAACGGTATCGCGTTGGACGGTTTCGTGCCCGACGCGGCCCTGCGGGATCGCCTCGAGGCGCTCGACAATGTCGACGCTGCCGGGCTCGAGCTCGGCCGCGGCGCGCCGGAGCGGTTCGAGTCTGCCATCGATTTCGTGCTCGAGACGCTGCGCCGGATGAGCGAGGGACACGCCACCATCCAGGGGACAGTGATCACCGTCGAGGGCCGGGCCGCCACCGTCGCGGACTTCGAGGCAATCGAGACGCGGCTGGAACTGGGCGCGCCGCAAGGCCTGATCCTCGCCAACACCACGGTGAAGCCGCCTTTGGCGACGCCCTTCACCTTTGCTGCTGAAAAGAACGCCGCCGGGCAGTTCGCGCTGTCGGGCTACGTGCCGAGCGCGGCCGTGCGCAAGGCCCTTGCGGCGGGCCTGCAGCCTGCCGCGACCGATACGACCGTCATCGCCGACGGCAACCCGGCCGACTTCGAGGCCGCAGCGCTGAAGGCGCTCGGCGTGCTGCAGCTGCTCGATAGCGGCAAGATCAATTATGACGGTGCCAGCTGGAGCCTCAGCGGTGCCGTCGACACGCCGCAGGAGGCGTTTGCCGCTGAATCCGCTTTCGCCGCCACCGGTTTGCGGACCGCGGGCTGGACTTATGCCGTCATCCTGCCCGGCGCCGTCAAAACGGCGGCGCTGCCGGTTGTTGATCCCTATGTCTGGCGGGCGCAGAAGTCGGCCGATGGCAGCATCGCGTTCACCGGCTTCGTGCCGACCGAGCAACTGAAGCGCTACCTCGCTGGTCATGCCGGCGCCAAGGTGGTCGACGGAACGGCGCTGGGCGGAGGGGCCCCCGAGGGGTTCATCCCGGCGGCGATCGGCGGCCTCGATGCCCTGTTGGCGCTCGACGAGGGCACGCTGGCGCTGTCGGCCGGCAACTGGTCGCTGACCGGTAAGCTGCCGACCACCGCGGGCCGCTACGAGGTCGAAACGGCCCTGCGCGCGGCAACCGACACCTCGGCCTGGCACGTGGCACTTCAGGCGGCCGACGCGGCGCCGGTGGTGACGCCGTTCGTCTGGTCGGCGGTGAAGGCGGCCGACGGCAGCTTCACGTTCTCCGGCTACGTGCCGACCGAGCAGGTCCGCCGCTTTGCGGCCGTTCGTGCCGGCAAGGTCAGCAGCGACACCACGTTGGTCGGGTCGGGCGAGCCGCAAGGCTTCATTGCCGACTCGCTGGCCGGCCTCGACGCATTGCTCAAGCTCGAGAGCGGCGAGGTGATGTACGACGGCAAATCCTGGTCGATTTCCGGCCAGCCGCTCTCCCCAGCCGACGCCGACGCCGCGCGGGCAGCTCTCGCGACGGCGGCCGATGGTGGGGCCGGGTGGACAGAAGCTCTGGCCGAACCCACACAACCAGCGCCCGCGCCCGAACCGGCTCCCGTCGCACCGCAACCTGCCGACCCGGCCGCCGCCGAGGTCCCAGCAGCGCCGGTGGAACCGGCGCCAGTTGAGCCTGAACTCGCGACTGCTGTGGCGGAGCCCGCCGTCGAGCCGTCCCCGGCGGTCGAGGTTGCGCCCACCGAGCAGAACGTTGCAGCGGTCGAACCCGAGCCAACGGTCGAGCCGCAGCCGGTGGTGGAACCCGCAACGCCGGTAGTCCGCAACTACCTGTTCGAAGCCAGCAAGCCGCTCGGCGGGCCGATCACCTTCTCGGGCGCTGTGCCGGCGGAACCGATGCGACGGCACCTTGCTGTCATCGCCGGCAATGACTCGTCAGAGGCGCTGACCATCAGCTCCGACCTGCCGGGTGACTTTGTCACCAATGCCGATGCCGGCAGCCGTGCGCTGGCTTTGCTGGCCGATGGCGAGTTCGGGCTCGATGGCGACCGCTGGGTGTTCTCCGGCCGGGCCGAAACCGAGGAGGCCAGGCAGACGGCGCTCACCGCGCTGGCGGCGGTTCCGACGCTTGATCACTGGGAGACCAGTGTGACGTTGCTGCCGCCGCTGGATGTCTGCCGCGACAAGGTGACGGCGTTTGCGGCCCGCAACGCCATCGTGTTTCAGTCAGGTAGCGCCCGGATCGCCGAGGAATCGGTTCCGGCGATCGACGAGCTGGCCGGCTATCTGGCGCTTTGCCCTGAGGCGACGGTCAACGTCGAAGGACACACCGACGCCGACGGCGAGGATGAGGCCAACCTGGCCCTGTCGGTGTCGCGCGCCGAGGCTGTCGTGGATGCGCTGATCCTGCGCGGCATCGGGCCGGAGCGACTCTATGCCATCGGTTACGGCGAGAGCCTGCCGGTCGCCAGCAACGAGACGCGCGCCGGCAAGCAGGCCAACCGCCGGATCGTCTTTACCCTCGCGGACGAGTAACGAACGCATATGACCCTGGATTCTCTCATCTATCTGCTCGAGGTCTACTGGCCGTTCGTCATGGTGGCGGGAGCAATCGGTCTCGTCACCGGGTGGCTTTCCGTTCGCGTTCGGAAGGGTTGAGGTCTCAGATGCTGAACCCCGCCCACATTCTCGAAATCGCCCTTCTGTTGCTGGTGGCGTTCCTGTTTGGCGCAGTCATCGGCTCGCTCGCGCGACTGGCTGTCTCTCGGTTGGCGCCGTCCAGGGCAGTTGCCCCGACCGCGGTCATGACGGCCACAGCCGCCGCTGATCTACCCAAGCTGGAGGATGCGCCGGCGCTGGTGGCCGCTCCGGTGATTGGCGAAGTGACCAAGACGCCAACGCCCACGGCTCCCGCCGACGTTCCGGCGCCCGATTTCACCGAGGCGTTGTTGGCGCTGGCCGGCGACAAGCCGGGCAGCCTTGCGAGCAAGATCCGGATGCCGAGCATCGCGCCGCTGCCGGCCGTTGCTGTGACCAAGCCGGCCGAGGCGATTGGGCCTGCTCGAGTGGCGGGCGAGACCACTTCCGGTCGCGCCGTGGCGCATCCGCGTACCACAGTCCAGCCCGCCCGCGTCATCCCGGTAGCAGGGGCGAGCGCCGAGGTCATTCCATTCCCGCTCGAGCGGGTTGCAGTGGAGGCTTCCGAGCCAACGGTCGTCGTTGCCGCCCCCCCAATGCCGGCGGCTGAACCAGCCGTTGCCGTCGTGGCAGAGCAGCTGGCGCCGGAACCCGAAGTAATGACCGAGCCGGTCGTCGAGTTGGAAGTCGCTCCTTCCGTCGAAGCAGAAGTGCAGCTCGATGTTGCGGCAGCCATCGAAACAGAGGCCGGTGCATCCCTGGAGCTGCCCGCCGCAGTCGCCGCGGCGAATATTGACGCGGCAGACGTGTCCATCGAGGAGACGCCCGCCACGACTGCCGAGATCGCTCAGCCCGACATATCGTCGCCACAGGAGCCGGTGGCCGCCGCACCGGAACCGGTCACCCCCGCCGCGCCCGAGACCAGCGCCGAAGACGATGAGGCCGCTGCCATGCGGGCCATCGAGGGCAACTGGTCGCCGCGTCGCGCTGCGTCGCCACGGACCCGCAGGGCAGACCTGCCGGAAGTTTCAGCCGAGACCGCCGTCGCCGCGTCGGCTGCCGCTATCGGGACCGAAACAGAGGCCGCCAACCTGGCGGCGACAACCGAGCCTGCAGTGGCTCCCGGCAGACCCCAGGGCATTCCGGCGCCGCGCCTGGGCGTGAAGGATGACCTCACGCATGTCATCGGCATCCTGCCGATCATCGAGACGGCACTGAACAACCTCGGTCTCTACCATTTCGACCAGGTCGCCGAGCTCACCGATGAGAACGCCGGCTGGATCGAGAACCATCTCGGCATTCCCCAGCGGATCGGGCGCGAGCACTGGCGGGAGCAGGCGCGAGAACTTGCACTGGCAATGGCCGGGACGAAGAAGGCGGCGGGCCAGCAGTAGAGCACAGCTTCGATCTGGCAGCGCTGAGATAGCCGTTGGGCTGGACCATTGACTACCCACCGGCTGTCATCCCAGCGAAAGCGGACCCAAGCCTCAGCCTGCGCCAGCCGAGAGTTGGGTCCCTGCTTCCGCAGGGATGACATCGAGGGTGGGCAACGCATCGGTGACCTGGGCTGCTTCAGAGTCGAACGCATCGCTACGACGGCTCGGCTCAGACCCATACTCACCACTCAGGCTGCTTTGGCGCGCCGCTTGACCAGCCTTCGCACGAACTCGGCGATCGGGCCGACATCTTCGGGAGTGTTGAGCAGGGCAGGGGATCCCGAGCCCTCGATCACATAACCCTCGGCGTCACGGCGTCGCCGCAGCATCTCCTCGAACGTCTCCCGCCGCACCTGTTCCGTGAGTTGCGTGCGCATCAGCAGCAGCGGCGCACTGGCGAGCGCATCATAGAGCTGCCACTGCGGCACCAGGATATCGTCGTGCTCGAAGGCCTCGAGCAGGCCGGTCAGGTGCGGATCGAACAAGGCGCGGACCCGATTGCGCTTGTCGAGAAAGTGGGTGCGGGCCGCCAGCACATCGAGCAGGCCCTCGGTGGCCGCCGGATAGTCCGGCGCCAGCATGCGCCGTGCCATGGTGCGGAAGCCTGCTTCGGAGCGGTTTCCCTCGAGATCCCTGAGGTTGTTGCGCAGGCGGACCAGGCCGCGCGGATCGGAGACCGGGCCGGCATCGATGAGCACCGCGCCGGTCACCAGGTTCGGTCGCTCGGCAGCCAAGGCCATCACCACCTGGCCGCCATAGCCCTGGCCGACGAAAATGCCGCCATCGACCGCCAGCGCCGCCAGCACCTGGATCAGCTCCAGCGCATCGACCGTCGAGATGTAGCGCGATTTGTCGGTGCGATCAGTCGAACGACCGCGGCCTTTGAGGTCGACGAGGACGATCGGCCAGTCGTCGCCGTAGACGCGGTGGAAGTGGTTCGCGAAGTCGGCGTAATCCGACATGTTGCGCTGGTAGCCGGGCACGCAGACCAGAGGAATGCGCCCAACGGCCAGCCGACCGGAGACGTGGACCGCGATCTGTTCGTCCGCCAGCCCGACAATGTAGCGCGTCACTGGCAGCGCAGCGAAACTGCGATGATCGTCGGGCGAGGTACGCGGGCGGGAGAACATCATCGAGCAATAGCAGAGTTTGCGGCCGTCCCAACTATCGGCCCGCGGACTATCCCGGGATCTTTCTAAGCGCCTCGTCGATGCTCAGGTCGTCCTTGCCGAGCCGGGCTCGGTAGACGAGATAGTTGCCGAGCACGCGCTTCACATAGGTCCGCGTCTCCTGGACGGGGATCAGTTCGACCCAGACGACCGGGTCGATGGCGTCCGAACGCGGGTCACCGAAGGTATTCACCCACTTGCGGGCGTTGCCGGCGCCGGCATTGTAGGCGGCGGCGGCCAGCAGCAGCGAGCCATCGAAGCGTTCGAGCTGCGCCTTGAGGTAGGTCGAGCCGAGCAGCGCGTTGTACTCGCCGTCGCTGGTCAGCCGGCTGGCCGAGTACTTCACGCCAAGCTTGCCAGCGGTTTCCTTGGCGGTCGCCGGCATCAGCTGCATCAGGCCACGCGCCCCGGCTGACGAGATGGCGTCGACCTGGAAGCGGCTCTCCTGCCGGGTGATGGCATAGATCGCGGCCTGGTCCATCGAGGCCAGCTTGGTGCTGGGCAGACCGTCCTTGGGGAAGTTGAACAGGTCGAGCGGCGTGCCGCGCTTTTCTGCCGTGTCGGCGATGGCGATGGCGAGATGGTGCGCATCGAGCGTCTGGGCGAGCTTGGCCGAGAGCAACAGATCGGCGCCATCGGTAAAGCTCTCGGCAAAGCTGCGGAGCAGCGGGACCGCCAGGTCCTTGTGGCCATTGTCGGCGAGGAGCCGCACGGCGCGCACTGGTTCGCGGCTTTCGAATCCGGCCTCGGCCTGTTTCCAGGCGGGCATGTCGCGCAACTCGGTCGAAGGTTTGCCGAGGGCGGAGCGGGCCAGTTGGCCGTAGTAGATGGTGCCGAACGCCGCAGCCTTGGTGAACGCCTCGGTGGCTCCGGCTTCGTCGCCCAGCGCCTGCCGGGCCCGGCCGAGCCAGTAGTTCGCCTGCGTGACCGAGTCGGGCAGCGTCGAGTGCTTGGTCATCTCCTCGAAATGCGGAGCAGCCGCCTTGGCATCCTTGAGAAACGCCAGCGCGATCCAGCCGGCATGGAAATGCGCCTCGACCAGTCGGCCATCCGGGCCTTCGCGATAGCCATCGGCGGCGCGGTAGGCGCGCTTCACTTCGCCCAGCGCCAGCAATTGGCGGGCGAGGGTGCGGCGCTCGTACCAGAACTCGGCGGCGTCGGGCGGTGTGCCCTTGGCCTTGTCGAGCCAGTTGATGGCGTCGTCCCAAAGTTCGAACTGCCGGGCGCGCTGGGCGCGGCTGAACTGGTAGACCGAGTTGGTGCGCATCGACGGATCGACCGCGTCGAGCAGCTTCCTGGCGTTCTTGGCGTTGCGCGACACTGCGTTGCGGGCCACCGCCAGCGATTTCTGCGCCGGCGTCATGTACTGCATCAACCGTTCGACGCCGGTGGCCCGATCATGCATCATCAGGTGTATGGCGCGGGCCCAGTGCGCATCGCGATCGAGCAGCCCGCCGAGCCGGTCGAGCACCTTGGCCTCGGTGGCCTTGTCGAGAAAGTTCTCGGTCCAGATGGCGCGCGCGATGCGGGCGGCGCGCTCCTTCTGGCCAGCGCCGACATAGGCCTCGGCGAGCGCAATCTGCGCGGCCAAAGTGTTGGGCATGGCGCCGCCGAGCCGTTTGATCAGCGTCGGGCCGTCGGCCTTTTCCTTGGTCAGCGCCTCTTCGAGCCGGGTCTTGAATACGGCGCTGGCAGCAAAATCGGGGGCGTCGGCGATGAACTTCTGCACCGAGGCGGCCGGCACTTCGCCGTTGCCGTAAAAGATCGCGGCCCACTGGATGGCATGGCGTTCGGCGGTGTCGGTAATACCGGTGGCGAGCGCATAGGCGTCCGCCTGCCTGCCGTCGGCGAGCAGTTCGAGCGCGTCCTTGAACTTGGCCGAAGCGGTCTTCGTATCGGCGACCGGTGTCTGGGCCGAGATCGAACCGGTGGTGACGGGGTCGACCAGCGAGGCCTGAACGGCGGGCGTAAGCGGCTGTCGGGCGACGGGCACCACTACATCGGCGGTCGCAGCATCGTTGGCGCGCGAAAACAGGATCGGCAGCGTCGCAGCGCCGAGCACCCCCAGGCCAACAATCCCAGTAGCGATCAGGCGGCGGGCGCCTCTCGCAACAACCATGGTAACCGTCCTGTTGGTCCGCAATAGGAAGTCCAACAAGGTGCCCCCACCCTTGCAGCGTCCTAAGGTTGCACGGCGCGCGTGAACGTTTGGTTAGCCACTCGGTCCTTGTGGGTGTGCGTCACGCCCTCTATCGACAGCTTGCTTGTCGCGCCGCACGAGAAAAACTATGGTGCGCGATTGTGGCCCCCCGATGATCGGGATGTGGCCATGTTCTGGCCACACGGCCCCACCAATCACAGCCGCGACCGCCATGGGGCGGCGCCATACGACGAGGAACTGACCCGAAATGTTGCGAGGTTCGATCACAGCGCTCATCACTCCGTTCGCGAACGGGGCGCTGGATGAGAAAGCCTTCAGCAACTTCGTCGATTGGCAGATCAACGAGGGCTCGCACGGGCTGGTGCCGGTCGGCACCACCGGCGAAAGCCCGACCGTCAGCCATGAAGAGCACCGCCGCGTCATCGAGATCTGCGTCGACGTGACGGCCAGGCGCGTGCCGGTGATCGCCGGCGCCGGCTCGAACTCGACGGCCGAGGCGGTGTCGCTGGCGCGCTTCGCCGAAGAAGTCGGCGCCGACGCCGTGCTGTCCGTCGTGCCCTACTACAACAAGCCGACCCAGGAGGGGATGTTCCAGCACTTCTCCGCCGTGGCGTCGGCAACGGCGCTGCCGATCCTTCTCTATTCCGTCCCGGGCCGCACCGTGGTCGACCTCTCCGTCGATACCATCGTGCGCCTCAAGGAGGCGCATCCGAACATCCTCGGCGTCAAGGATGCGACGGCCAACATGGAGCGGGCCAGTGCGCAGCGAATGCGTCTGGGCGCTGATTTCGTCCTGCTGTCGGGCGAGGACGTGACGGCGCTCGGTTTCAACGCCCACGGCGGCCACGGCTGCATTTCCGTAACCTCCAACGTCGCGCCGCGTCTCAGCGCGCTGTTCCAGAACGCCTGCCAGCAGGGCAACTTCGCCGAAGCGCTGGCCCTGCAGGACAAGCTGTTCCCGCTGCACAAGGCGCTGTTCCTCGAAAACAATCCCGGCGGCGTCAAATACGCGGCCGCGAGGCTCGGGCTCTGCCGCAACGAGTTCCGTCTGCCGGTGGTGCCGGTGTCCAAGGACAACGAGAAGGCCATCGACGCGGCCTTGTCGCATGCGGGCCTGCTGCCCAACTAAGTGAGCGAGTAGCAAATAGGGAGTAGCCAGTAGGGCAAGGAGCCTTGCGTCTCTCTTTTCCGGCTATTCGCTGTTCGCCAACACCTATTCGCTGGAAACCATGGCTAAGACACCCAACAAACCGGCGATGATCGTCACCGGCCCGATCGCGGAGAACCGCCGGGCCCGGTACGATTACGAGATTATCGACACGCTCGAGGCCGGCATCGTTCTGACCGGCACCGAGGTGAAATCGCTGCGCACCGGCAAGGCCCAGATTACCGAGGCCTATGCCTCGCCCGAGCGCGGCGAGCTCTGGCTGATCAACGCGCATATCCCGGAATACCTGCAGGCCAACCGCTTCAACCATGAAGAGAAGCGCCCGCGTAAGCTGTTGGTCAAAAAGAAGGAACTGGCACGCCTCAGCCAGGACGTCGAGCGCGCCGGCAACACGATCGTGCCGATGAAGCTCTACTTCAACGAGCAGGGCCGGGCCAAGCTGCTGATCGGCGTCGGCAAGGGCAAGAAGAGTTTCGACAAGCGCGAAACCGAGCGCAACCGCGACTGGAACCGCGACAAGTCGCGGATCATGAAAGAGGGCGGGCGCGGTTAGGGCCGATTAGCCCGAAACACACGCGCCGCCCTCCATCATTGGGCGCTACTTCAGGGCTTCGCTGAAGAACTTCGCGAACGAGCTTTCCACCAGTGCACTGACCTCGGGCTGGTCGCTGTAAAAGCCGTAACCGTGGTCGGCTTCGGGGACGAGGACGATCGAGGCGGCGGGGTAGGCGGCAACGACTGCTTCGTTCTCGGCCGGCTTGATCACGACGTCCTTGTCGCCATGGACCACCAGCATGGCGCCCTTATAGGCGCTGATGTTCTCGAGCGGCTTGGAAGCCAGCAGTTCGTCGAACCACTGTTTGCTCAGCTTCTGCTGCTGCCCGAACATGGTCGTGTAATCGGCATAGCCCTTGTCGCTGGAAGCCTCGGCATAAAGCCGCTCGTACTCGGCTTCCGATCCGCCCGCGAAGAACAGCAGCAGATCCTTGCCCGGATTGGCTGATGGCGCGAGCAGGCCCATCGCCTTGTACGGATTGCCCTCCGTCTCGCCGATGGTCAGCGCGATGCGGCCGCCCATGCTGTAGCCGAGGATGCCGAGGCGAGCAGGATCGGCCGGGAAGTTCTGAAGCAGGTAGGCGAGGCTGGCGTTCGAGTCCGAGATCATGTTGCTGAGGTAGCCCTCGGTGAACGGTTCCTTGCTGTCGCCGCTGCCGGGGAAATCCATGCGGATGGTGAGGATGCCGGCATCAGCCAGGGCCTTGGCGAGGCGCTCGAAGCCGCCGCCCTCCTGCCGGCCACCGCCGTGGCCGTGATTCATCACCACCGCGGGAAAGGGGCCTTCTCCATCCGGAACGACAACGGTCGCGGGAACGGCACGGGCGCCGTTCATCACGGTGACCTCGCTCACCGTCTCGGCCTGCGCCATCGTCGCGACCACGAGGGCGAACGAAGCGGCGGCCAACATTGTCATTCCGGTCTTGACGACTTGCATAGGCGCTTCCCTTTGAAGGTGCTGAGAAAAATCCGACTGACGAGGGTGTCACCGGCTCTCCGGGAGTGTCAACGGCGACCTTGGCCCACTCCAGCGCTCAATCGCTTGCGTCTTCAGGGATTGTTCTTGCCCTTGCCTTTGCCGGGGTTGCCCTGCTCCGTTGGGCCTTCATCGCCCTCGCCGCCGTTGCCGAGGCCGTTATTCCCCTTCGCTTCGCTCGGGGGAGGGGGGGGCGGTGGTGATTCCGGCACGGGCACGATCGGCGGTGGATCGGTCGCGGCGAGGCGACGGGGCGACTCGCGCTCGATCTGCACGGGTGTAATGCACTGAGCAGGGCGGGTGACGCGGAAGTCCCGCAGCAACCGCGACTGCGAGGCGACATAGGGGAAGGCACCGGCGACCTTGAGCCGCTCGGCCTCGCGCGTCACAATGTCGGCCTCGCGTTTCGACACCAGTTGCGCCACGCCGCAGCGCTCGCTGAGCGTCACGCATTCTCCCTTTGTCGGGCAGAGGATGACGGCACCGTGGAACAGCACGACGCTGGTTTGCCCCGTCCGGCCTTCGACGGTGAAGTCGAACTCGGTGCCGCGGATGCCGATCGTGCCGGTGGGCGTTGCGATCCTGTAGGCGTTCTTGTCGCCATTGCCGGTGATGAAGCGGAAGGTGCCGGCCAGTGCGTTGACCGCGAACTTCTCCGGCGTCCCGTCATTGCGCATCAGGTAGCGCTCGATCACGAGGCTCGAGCCGCGGCCGATCACGAGGCGGGTCTGGTCGGAGAATACCACCTGGACTTCGCCGTTGAGGCCGGTGACCACCGTCTCGCCTTCGCGCAGTTCGGAGCCCTTGAGCAGGCTGACCCGGGTTTGGCCGAAGCCGCCCGTCGCTTCAGGCCGGACCTCAGCGACCTGGCCAAGTGAATCCGCTGCCTTGGCATTCGCCGCCAGCAGTGCGACCAGCAGTACAAAGAAAATTCGAAGACGCGCCATGACCGTGGACCTTGGTCCCTGTCCGTTCGCATATTAAGACTTTGTTTACGTGCGAGTTCAACTGTCGATTTCGTGAGCACGACAGATGACGGCGGCGTTGCTCTTGGCCGGGACAGGTCGTCTACGCGGCAATTGCCCGCGCCGCGCGCCCCACAACGTCCTCGAACATCGCCGTGGTCAGTACACCCGTGTTCGTGTTGTAGCGCGAACAGTGATAGCTATCGAACAGCGTCGCACCGCTCGAAAGCTGGTGCTCGACGCCGTGGCCGAAGGCGAATCTCGAGCGCTTCTCGCCCAGCGTGGTCAGCAACGAATCGTGCGCGATGCGGCCCAGCGCCAGGAAGGCGCGGGGGCGGTGATGCGCGATTGCGGCGCCGAGAAACGGCCGGCAGGTCTTGATCTCGTCGCCGGTCGGCTTGTTCTGCGGCGGCACGCAGCGGACCGCATTGGCGATCAGCACGTTCTGCAACTCGAGCCCATCGTCCGGCCGTTGCTGGTAGTGCCCGGTAGCGAGGCCGAACTTTTCGAGCGTGGCGTAGAGCAGGTCGCCGGCATAGTCGCCGGTGAACGGACGGCCGGTGCGGTTGGCGCCCTTGAGGCCCGGAGCGAGGCCGACGATCATCAGCCCGGGATGGGCGTCGCCCCAGGTCGGCACCGGCGCGTTGAAGAAGTCCGGATAGGCGCGCTGGTTGTCGTGCCGGAAGGCCACGAGGCGAGGGCAGCGCGGACAATCATGCGGTGGGTTGGTCTCAGGCAATGGCAACCGTCGGGCGTTCAGGAAAGGTTGCAGACTTTTCCGGTTCGAACGCGCGACAATCAAGAGATTCCAGCATTGCTCGGTTCGATGAACGAGAAATGCTGGGGGTGCTCAGCTTTCCTTAGGGTCCACGGTCGCCATGGTGCGGTCAACCGGCGCGCTCCGTTCTACCTGCGCGGACGTGCGATCGACCGGCGGCGTACGGCCGACGATCTTGGCGAGATCGGCAACATCCATGAAGAAATCCGCCTGTCGGCGCAGATCGTCGGCGATCATCGGGGTCGGTGTGGTGAGTGTCGAGACCACGGTGACGCGCTTGCCCTTGCGCTGCAATGCCGCGACCAGCGCGGTGAAATCGCCGTCGCCGGAGAACAGCACCAGGTGGTCATAGTACTGGCTCATCTCGAGGGCATCGACAGTGAGCTCGATGTCCATATTGCCCTTGATCTTCCGGCGCCCCGAAGCGTCGGTGAACTCCTTGGCGGGCTTGGTGACGACGGTGAAGCCGTTATAGTCGAGCCAATCGATAAGGGGCCGGATCGAGGAGTACTCCTGGTCCTCGACCAGGGCAGTGTAGTAGTAGGCGCGCAGCAAGTACGACTTGGACTGAAACTCCGCGAGCAGCCGGCGATAGTCGATGTCGACGCCGATGGCCTTGCTGGTCGCATAGAGATTCGCGCCATCGATGAAGAGAACTATCTTCTCGCGCGGATCAATTGACATGCCTGTTCTCCTGACCGGGGCGGCCGGCCTCTCAGGCTGCCCGGCATAAACTATCATTGGCTTACCGCTAGGATCGAAGGGTAGCCCATTTAAGGCGTGGTCCGCTCCCTAAGTTCGGAATACGCGCTTAATCCCGGGAATTTGCAATCCCCATAAATTCGGAGCCACCCGGTCGGGATTCGGCCCGGCGAGCCAAGCCGTTGTTCCGTCACACGAAACAAAAACTGCGTAGCCCCTACGTCCCTGTGGTAAAAACACGCCGCCGTGTGCCGGGAGCGAAATCCTTGTGCCCACCGGCCACCTCGTGTATGAGGGCCGCTTGATCCCACAACATCCTGGAGACGTACGTGGCCCGCGTCACCGTCGAAGACTGCATTGAGAAGGTTGAGAACCGTTTCGACCTCGTGCTGATGTCCGCGCACCGCGCTCGCATGATCTCGGCTGGTTCGTCCATCACCGTCGATCGCGACAACGACAAGAACCCGGTCGTGGCGCTGCGCGAGATCGGCGATGGCACCATTTCCCCTGAAGACCTGCGGGAGGACCTGATCCACTCGCTGCAGAAATACGTCGAGGTCGACGAGCCCGAAAAGCACGCCGCTCCACTGCTCGATGCCAATGCCGACGAAGACAGCGACACCTTCGACACCATCAGCGAAGACGAACTGCTGCGCGGTATCGAATCCCTGGCTCCGCCGGAGCGCCGGGACGACTAAGCTCCGATTGATCGGCGGCTGATCTCGCATATATAGTCTTGAGGCGTCGGGCGTTTCCGCCCGGCGCTTTTTTGTTTGCATCGTCGCTCGGGCGAGATCAGGAAGGGTCGTGGGACGTTTCCGGGCAACCTCGCGCCGAAGAGACGTGAGCCGCCGAGGCGGGGCCGCGTAGGAGAGTGCGGTAACCCTATGATGCGTCAGTACGAACTCGTCGAACGGGTGCAGGCCTACAACCCGAATACCGACGAGGCACTGCTCAACAAGGCCTACGTCTATGCCATGCAGAAGCATGGCACGCAGAAGCGCGCCTCGGGTGACCCGTACTTTGCCCACCCGCTCGAAGTCGCCGCTATCCTCACCGACCTGAAGCTCGATGACGCCTCGATCGCCGTGGCGCTGCTGCACGACACCATCGAGGACACCGATGCGACCCGCGCTGAGATCGACCAGCTGTTCGGGCCGGAGATCGGCGCCATCGTCGATGGGCTGACCAAGATCGACCGGTTGCAGCTGGTGACCCGCGAGGAAGCGCAGGCCGAGAACCTCAGAAAGCTCCTGCTCGCCATCTCGGCCGATGTGCGCGTGCTGCTGGTCAAGCTCGCCGACCGGCTGCACAACATGCGCACGCTCGACTTCATGCCCGAGAACAAGCGTAAACGCATCGCCACCGAGACGATGGATATCTATGCGCCGCTGGCCGGCCGCATGGGCATGCAGGATATGCGCCAGGAGCTGGAGGATCTGGCATTCCGGGTGCTGCAGCCGGATCACTACAAGGCGATCACCGATCGGCTCGACGAGATGAAGTCGGAGTTCGCCGACACCATCAAGACCATCAAGACCGAGCTCAGCGAGAAGCTGAAGGGCGACGGCATCGACGCGCGGGTTTCGGCGCGGGTGAAATCGCCATGGTCGATCTTTACCAAGATCGAGCGCAAGCAAATCGCGCTGGAGCAGCTGTCAGACATGATCGGCTTCCGGGTGATCGTGCCGAGCGTGGCCGATTGCTACCGGGCGCTGGGGATCGTGCATACCAACTGGAAGGTCGTGCCCGGCCGCTTCAAGGACTACATCTCGGTCCCCAAGCACAACGACTACCGCTCGATCCACACCACCATCGTTGGGGTGGGGCGGCAGCGTGCCGAGCTGCAGATCCGCACCGAGGAGATGCACCGCATCGCCGAGCTCGGCATCGCCGCACATGCTCTCTACAAGGAGGGCGCCACCGACATCCACAAGATCGAGAACGAATCCAAGGCCTTCGTCTGGCTGCGTTCGACCATCAGTCACCTGACGGCCGGCTCGTCGACCGAGGATTTCCTCGAATACACCAAGCTCGAGCTGTTCCAGGACCAGGTGTTCTGCTTCACCCCGCGCGGCCGGCTGATCGCGCTGCCGCGCGGCGCGACGCCGATCGATTTCGCCTACGCACTCCACACCGACATCGGCGACACCTGCGTCGGCGCCAAGATCAACGGCCAGATCGTGCCGCTGGTGACCCAGCTGCGCTCCGGTGACGAAGTCGAGATCATTCGCGACCAGAACCACCTGCCACCGTCGAACTGGGAGACCATCGCCGCGACCGGCAAGGCCCGCGCCGCCATTCGCCGCGCGGTGCGGCTGCAGGCGCAGGCCCGCGCCTACGCGCTCGGCGAGCACATGGTTTCGATCCTGCTCGAGCGCGAAGGCACCGGGCTCGACGATGCCGAGTTCAAGCTGCTCGCCGAAGGGCTGAACCAACCGGGGAAGCGCGAACTGCTGATCGCGCTGGGCGAAGGCAAGATCGGCGGTGAAGACCTCGACACCCAGGTCATGGAGGTCAAAGGCATCAAGCGGCGGCGCAAGAAGATCGACCTGCCGGTGCCCGACAAGGCCGAGGGCTGGTTTGCGCTGAAGGCAACAGACGAGTTCCGCTTCCGCGTGCCGGGCAACCCGCGCTCCGGGCCAAGGGCCAAGGCGGCGCTGACCCAGCTCGATTTCAACACTCGTGTCGAGGTGTCGCCGGAGGGCGTGGTGCCAGGCGACCGGCTGGTCGGCATCATGACGCCGGATACCCCGATCATCATCTATCCGATCCATTCGGACGCGCTGTCCGAGCTCTACGACAGCGATGTCGCCTGGATCGACGTGCGCTGGGACGTGGCGGGCCGCGAAGACCGCGATCATCCCTGCGTCATCTCGATGCAGGCCCAGAACAAGCCGGGCTCGCTGGCCCAGATCTCCACGGTGATTGCCGCCTGCGAGGCCAACATCCATAATCTGGTGATGCGCATGGAATCGCCCGATTTCCATCGGTTCATCTTCCAGATCGAGGTCCGCGACCTCGCCCAACTCACCGACGTGCTGAACTCGCTGAAGCTGGCGGCCGGGATCTCGGATGTGCAGCGTGCGACGGTCGCCGAGGCCCGGGCGCTCGACCGACTGGAATGGACTGCGCCCGAACGGCAAGAGGAGCCCGCGTGACCACCGACGAAGTACTGGACCTGTTCCGTGAGAGCGGCGCGCTGCTCGAGGGGCATTTCATCCTCTCCTCAGGCCTGCGCTCACCGATCTTTTTGCAGAAGGCCAAGGTGTTCATGCACCCGGCCAAGGCGGAGAAGCTCTGCCGCGCGCTGGCGGAAAAGATCCGCGCCGAGGGCTATGGCGACGTCAGCCAGATTGTCTCCCCGGCGGTAGGCGGCATCATTCCTGGCTACGAGACGGCACGGCACCTGGGCGTGCCGGCAATCTACACCGAGCGCGTCGAGGGCAAGTTCGAGCTGCGCCGCGGCTTCGAACTGCAGCCGGGCGAGAAAGTGATCATCGTCGAGGATATCGTCTCGACCGGTATCTCGATCCGCGAGTGCATCGAGGCGATCAGGAAGACCGGCGCCAATGTGGTCGCCGCCGCTTGCCTGATCGACCGCTCCGCCGGCGAGGCGGAAGTCGGCGTGCCGCTGGTCTCGCTGGTCGAGTACAAGGTGCCGGCCTATCCGGCCGACGCATTGCCGCCCGAGCTGGCGGCCATCCCGGCGATCAAGCCGGGGTCGAGGGGGCTTTCGTGATGGCCGCTTGGATCACCGCGACTCTGGCGCGCAAGGCGGAGATGCACCTGTGATCATCGGGCTCGGCAACGACCTCTGCGACATCGGGCGCGTGCAGAAGGTGCTCGACAAGTACGGCGATCGCTTCACGCATCGGATCTTCACCGAGATCGAACGGCAGAAATCGGATCGCCGCGCACAGCGCGCAGCCTCCTACGCCAAGCGTTTCGCGGCCAAGGAAGCCTGCTCGAAGGCGCTGGGGACCGGCCTTAGTTTCGGCGTTTATTGGCGCGACATGGGCGTCGTGAACCTCCCCTCGGGCAAGCCGACCATGAAGTTGACCAATGGCGCTGCCCGCATCCTGGAGCGGCTTGTTCCGGCCGGTCACAAGCCACATATCCACCTGACCATTACCGACGACGGCGGCATGGCCCAGGCGTTCGTCATTATCGAGGCGCTGCCGGTTGACCAGGCGGCGACCCTCCCGTAACCACTTGACCCCTAGGGGTAGAGGCGAGAAATGAGCCAGTCCATGTCGAAAGCCGAAGCCAAGGCCGGCAAGAAGAAGAACGAGCTGCTCGAGACGATCATCGTGATCATCGAGGCGCTGGCGATCGCCTTGATCTTCCGGACGTTCCTCTACCAGCCGTTCTCGATCCCCACCGCTTCGATGCAGCAGACGCTGATGATCGGCGACTATTTCATCGCCAACAAGTGGACCTGGGGCTTTGGCAAATACTCGTTCCCGATCGCCCTGCCGTTCAACGGCCGCATCTTCGGCAGCGAGCCCAAGCGCGGCGACGTGGCGGTGTTCCGCAACGAGATCACCAACGAAGACTACATCAAGCGCGTCATCGGCATGCCGGGCGACCGCATCCAGATGAAAGAGGGTCGGCTCTACATCAACGGCACCATGGTCGAGCGCGAGCAGACCGGCACGGCGACCGATACCGACAGCTATATGACCACCGTGCCGGTGACCGTCTACACCGAGACGCTGCCCAATGGCGTCAAGCACACCATCCAGGAAATCTCCGATAACGAACAGCTCGACAACACCGCCGAGTACGTCGTTCCGGCCGGGCATTTCTTCATGATGGGCGACAACCGCGATCGCTCGGCCGACAGCCGCGTGCTGAGCCAGGTCGGCTACGTGCCCCTCGACAACCTGATCGGCAAGGCCGAGGCGCGGTTCTTCTCGATCAAGAACAACCTGCCGCCGTGGCAGCTGTGGGAATGGCCGGCCAACGTTCGTTGGGACCGGATGTTCCAGTCCGTGAACTGATGGCGAAGGGACGCTCGCACGAAAAGCTCGAAGCTCGTCTGGGATATCGCTTTGCCGACCCGGACCTGCTTGATCGGGCGCTGACTCACTCCAGCGCCGTTTCTCCCGGCAAGCGCATCGAGCGCTCCTACCAGCGGCTCGAGTTCCTTGGCGATCGCGTCCTCGGCCTTGTGGTTGCCGATATGCTGTATCGCCGGATGCCCAAGGCCAATGAAGGCGAGCTGTCGCGCTCGCTCAACACCCTGGTGCGCAAGGAAACCTGCGCTGCCATCGCCCGGCAGCTCGACCTCGGCTCCGAGATGAATCTCGGCGACAGCGAGGCGCGGACCGGTGGCGCCAACAAGGACGCCATCCTCGGCGACATCGCCGAAGCGGTGATCGGCGCCATCTTCTGCGATGGTGGGCTGGGCCAGGCCTACGAGATCGTCGAGCGGCTGTTCGGCGAACAGCTTGACCATGCCGGGCATGTCCGCGCCGACCCCAAGACCACGTTGCAGGAATGGGCGCAGGGCAGGGGGCTCGAGCCGCCGCTCTATGCCGAGATCGAGCGCACCGGTCCCGACCACGCGCCGGAATTCACCATTGCCGTGCGGCTGGGCGATTTCCCCGCCATCACCGCCACCGGCCCCTCCAAAAAGCTCGCCGAGCACAAGGCCGCCGAGGCTTTCCTGATCCGCGAGAAAGTCTGGCGCGACACGATATGACCGACAAGAACGAAATGCCCGAGGCAGCCGAGCTGCCGGTGGCCGGCGAAAATACCCGCTGCGGCTTCGTCGCGCTGGTCGGTGCGCCGAACGCCGGCAAGTCGACGCTGCTCAACTCGCTGGTGGGCACCAAGGTTTCGATCGTCACGCACAAGGCGCAGACGACGCGCTCGATGATCCGTGGCGTGGTGACCGAAGGCGACGGCCAGATCGTCTTCATCGACACCCCGGGCATCTTCGCGCCCAAGCGGCGGCTCGATCGCGCCATGGTCGAGGCTGCCTGGACCGGCGCGGGCGATGCCGACCTCGTCGCCCTGATCGTCGATGCTGAGCGTGGCGTCACCCCGGAAATCGAGGCGCTGCTTCAGGGGCTCGAGAACGTCCCGCACCCCAAGGTGCTGGTGCTCAACAAGGTCGACCTGATCAAGCCGGAAAAGCTGCTCAAGCTGGCCGAGTCTCTCAACGGGCGCCTGCGCTTCGAACAGACCTTCATGGTCTCAGCCCTGACCGGCAGCGGCGTGCAGGACTTCCTCAACTGGGCCCTGAAGCGCATCCCGCTCGGCCCCTGGCACTTCCCCGAGGATCAACTCACCGACCTGACGCTGCAGATCACCGCTGCGGAAGTCACGCGCGAGAAGCTGTTCCTCCGCGTCCATGACGAAATCCCCTACAACGCCACGGTCGAGGGCGAGAAGTTCACCATCAACAAGGATGGCTCGTACCGGATCGACCAGGTGATCTACGTCACCCGCGACACGCACAAGAAAATCGTGCTTGGCGCCGGCGGCCAGACCATCAAGGCGATCGGCGCCGAGGCGCGCAAGGAACTGATGGAAATCTTCGAGGTGCCGGTGCACCTGTTCATTTTCGTCAAGGTTCGCGAAAAATGGGGCGACGACCCCGAGCGCTATCGCGAGATGGGGCTGGAGTATCCGCACCAGAAGTGAGGGCGCGCCGCGGCGCGACGGTCCATGCAATGGGACGGTGAAGGCCTCATTGTCGGCGTCCGCCGACACGGCGAGTCGAGCGTCATCGCCGAGGTGATGGTCGAGGGCAGGGGGCGGCATCTCGGGCTGATCCGTGGTGGACGATCCTCGAAGCTCGCAGCAACGCTGCAGCCGGGAAACTCCGTGCAGGTCAGCTGGCGCGCCCGGCTGGAAGAGCACCTGGGCACCTTTACGCTGGAGCTGCTGGAGGCACGCGCCGCCGGACTGATCGCCGACCGGGTGAAGCTCTATGCCAGCCAGATCGTCTGCGAGCACCTGCGGCTGCTGCCGGAGCGCGATCCGCACGATCGCCTGCTCGGCCTCGCCATCCGCATCCTCGACCAGGAGGGCTCGGTGCTCGAACTCGGCGCCTCGGTGGCGCGCTTCGAGTTGATCCTGCTCGACGAGCTGGGCTTCGGTCTTGATCTCTCGAGTTGCGCCGCAACCGGCACGACGCGCGATCTGACCCATGTTTCGCCCAAATCCGGCCGGGCCGTCAGTCGCGCCGCCGCCGAACCCTACCTGTCGCGGCTGTTGCGGCTGCCGCCGTTCCTGATCAGTAGCGCCGACCCCACGCCCGAAGATGTCGGCAACGCCTTCGTGCTGACCGGGCACTTCCTCGATATGCATGTCTGGCTGCCGCGCCAGCTCGAACCGCCGGCGATCCGCGAAACGTTCATCGAGCTGGTGTCCAGGCCTACCAATTGATCCATCGGCGCGCCTCGCGCGTTGCTGTCCCAAGGAGAGGGCCATGGCCGAGCATCTGCGCATCGACACCGCGTCGCGGATCATCGCCGCGCCTCCCGAGACGATCTATCAGGCGTTCGTCGATCGGGACGCACTGCTGGCCTGGCTCCCGCCCGACGGCATGACCGGCGAGATCCTTGAATTCGAGCCGCGCCCCGGCGGCACTTTCCGCATGGCGCTGCACTACAGCGTGCCCGGGCACGGCAAGACCACTGAGGACACCGATGTGGTGGACTCGGAGTTCGCCGAGTTGGTCCCCGCTCACCGTGTGGTGCAACTGGTGCGCTTCAAGAGCGACGACCCTGCCTTCGCCGGCACCATGCGCATGGTCTGGGACCTCGAGCCTGCCAATGGCGGCACCCGCGTGATCTTCCTTGCAGAGGACGTGCCGCCGGGTATCAGCAAGGAAGATCACGATAGCGGGCTGCGATCGTCGCTGGAGAACCTGGCGCGGTATGTGGAGGGGAAGTAGGGGCTGACGGGAGATCGGTGAATCAATGGTGGCATGTCCAACCGTAGTTCAGGAACTCCAAGCGTCCCCCACCCACGGTGTCACCCCGGCGAAGGTCGGGGCCCATCCTGAGATGCTGAGGTGAGTCGAAGCGCACAACCGCCCGCTGACGAACAACGCGAAGCATGCTTGAGTGCAAGGATGCGCAAGATCTTCATCGTCTACATTATGGCGAGCCGCAAAAACGGGACGCTCTACGTTGGCGTTAGCGGAGTTCCCGAGCATCTGGCAGCATAAGAACGATTGGTTCGAAGGCTTCACCAAACGCTACGGCGTCAAGCGGCTCGTCTGGTTCGAAGTGCATGAAGATGCCGAGGCCGCCATTCAGCAGGAGAAACAGCTGAAGGAGTGGCATCGGGCATGGAAGATCCGGTTCATCGAGGCACGCAATCCCGAGTGGCGCGATCTATATCCGGAGGTGACCGGCGAGCGGTGACTTACAGCAACATCTCAGGATGGGCCCCGGCCTTCGCCGGGGTGACTCCGCGGGTGGCTAGAGCTGGGCAGAACTCAGGTGCTAAGCGTACTTCGCCGGCTTCGGGCCAGGTGGCGGGGGCGGCTCCTCGATGCCGAGTCTGCGGCGCAGCTTGCCGAGCGCCAGCGATTGCATCTGGAAGCGGGTGGCGGTCAGCGGCGTGATCACCACCACTTCAGTGCCGGTTGCCTCGTCGATGGCGGCGACGCGCATCTGCTGGCCGAGTTGCGTGAACTCGAAGAGGACTCTATGCCCGGAAGGTTGTTGGCCGGACGGACGATTGTCGGGTCCGGCCATCGTGATCAGCCTTCGCCGAAGTTGACGATGCCCTGCGCGTCGAACTGATAGACGTCGTCGCGGAAGCTCACCGTGCCCTGCCGGTTGGCCCAGGCGGTGATGTAGGTGGTGTGGATCGGGATCTGCACGTCGAGCTTGATGTCCTCGCGCATACCCTGTTCCCACGCGGCCATGACGCTTTCGGGGGTCCAGCCGCCACCATTGTCGCGCAGCAGCCACGCGACCAGCTCTTCGATGTTCTCGCAGCGCATGCAGCCCGAGGAGTGGAAGCGGGCGTTTTCCCCGAACAGCGCCTTCTGCGGCGTGTCGTGCATGTAGACGTCGTACTTGTTGTAGAAATCGATCTTGCAGTGACCCATCGAGTTCTCTCCGCCCGGATCCTGCCGGAAGGTGTACTTCACCGCCTCGGTGGTCTGCCAGTTGATGGCGGTCGGGGGAATTTCGTTGCCCTTGCCGTCGAAGATACGGATGCGGAACTTGGTCAGGTATTCCGGATCCTCGTTCATGTACTTGATCATGTCCTTCTCGATGATGCTCTTGGGCACCGTCCAGTAAGGATTGAACTTCACCTGGAAGATCTTGGAATTGAGGATCGGCGTGGCGCGGTCGACCTTGCCGACCACCGAGTTGTGGCGCTGAACCACCTGCGCGCCTTCGACCGCCTCGACCGTCGCGGCCGGGATGTTCACGGCGACGTAGCGATCGGAGAGCGCCGAGGCCCACTGATCGATGCGCTGCGCGTTGAGGCGGAGCTGGTTGAGGCGATAGTCGGCCGGCACTGAGAGCGCGTAGAAGGTCGCTTCGTCCACCGTTCCGTTGATGACGAGGCCATGGCGCGCCTGGAACAGGCGCACGGCAGCGTCGAGCCCAGCGTCGAATTCATCGTTGACGCGCTTTTCGAGCGGCATGTCGCCGTTGATCATCAGGCGGCGCTTCAGGAGAGCCGCTGCGCGACGCGACTCGCCCAGCTTCAGCCCGAAGGTTTCCCGCGTCGGTGCTTCCCAGCTGCCATTGGCGGCGATGAACGCTTCATAGTTCTGGATCGCCAGCTGCAGGTTGTACGAGGTGTCGTAGCTGAGGATCGGTTCGATCGTGTCGACCAGGCTCTTGGCGGTGGCGGTGTTGCCTTCCTGATCGACGTTCTTGATCCGCTTCTCTTTGTTGAACGAGTCCCAGAAGTTGTCTTCCTGCGCCCTGGCGATGGCCGGCATCGCCAGGCCGGCTCCCATCGCCGCCATGGAGGTCAGGAGATTCCGTCGATTCAGCCGCATCAAGTCACCCAAAGTCGCCATTCCGAGAGGTTGTCCCTCATAGCATCGGCCCCAGTATGGCTCCAACGCGGTCAAGCAGGTGTGAACTGCCGGCCGTTTGAACGCACAAAACCCAGGGACTTGCAGTGACGAGGGATCAGCCTGCAATTGCTTCGATGCATAGCCGTATTCTGGGCATAAATAAGAAACGCCGGCTTAAAGCCGGCGTTTGCTGAACCTGCTGTGGCCGAGATGCCACACTGGTTGGGGCGGAGCGCGCTCCACCCGAAGTCAGAGCAAGCTCTGCCCGGGATCAGAGCTTGTAGAGGATCTGGTCGACCCAGAAGCGCTCCAGGCGGCCGAGCGCTTTGTTGAGGCCCTCGAACGTCTCGCCGTTGAGGCCGCCGACCTTCTCGATCGACTTCAGGTGACGATCGTAGAGCTCGTCGATCACCTCGGCCACTTCCTCCCCCTTGGGAGTGAGGCGGATGCGGACTGAACGGCGGTCGGAACGCGAACGCTCCTGGAAGATGTAACCAGTCTCGACCAGCTTCTTGAGATTGTACGAGACGTTCGAGCCGAGGTAGTAGCCACGCGAGCGCAGCTCGCCGGCGGTCATCTCGGCGTCGCCGATGTTGAACATGAGCAGCGCCTGGACGGGGTTGATATCGTCCCAGCCCATCCGGTCGAACTCGTCCTTGATCAGGTCGAGCAGCCGGCGATGGAGCCGTTCGACACGGCTGACGGCTTCTAGGTAGAGCGGCTTCAGCCCGAGAGCTTCTTCCGGAACCATTGCCTCTGCGGCGTTGGATTTGATTGCCATTGTTGCCTCACTGTCCTGTCGTCTTGCGCGATTTCTTCGCGTCTCATAGGCCCCAAACTACGGGGGCCCAAATAAGATGGCCTTAAGCCGTAGACTTAAAACTATCTTACGGAAAAAGTTCAGGAATTTGGCTTTACGAGAGGTAACCGCAGGTCAGAAAATTGTAACCTGAATCGTCCGTTACCCGCCGCATGTCTCCCGAAAGTGGGTACCGGTTTCGGGACAAAGACATGCGCAAAGAACGGCTAAGGCGCACGAGCGCATCTGCAAGATCGCGACGCGCCTTAGGCTTCAGTCGTGGGCGCGGCGCAGCCGGAAGCTGAGGAAGAACAGCACCGCGATGCCGCCGACCAGCAGCAGCCTGAGGGCAAACCCAAAGGCGCCCATCTCGGCGCCGGGCACTCCGCCCAGGTAGAGCGCCAGCTCGACGAGGGTGGCGCCGACCAGCAGAACGGCGCCCCAGCTGGCGCGGATCCACAGGCCCACCGCGGCGAACAGCCGGGCGAGGCAGAACACCGTGAGGAAGGCAAAGCCCGTCGGCCCGAGCTGGGCGATGGGGCTGACGGAGCCGGAGGAAACCCCGAGCAGGCGGGACGCATCGGCAAGGCCGAGCAGCAGCGCGATGATCGCGATGATCCTCAGATAGCGCCCGGCAAGTTCGCTCTTGAAATCCATCCGGCGTGGATAGCGCGGATGGCCGGGTGCGACAAGCGCAAGCCTTGGCGCAGGACTGCAGTGCCTGATAGAAGCGCGGCGACCAAGCCGAACGCTCGCAGGAAAAGGTGCGGACCTTTCCGGTTCGCGAGCGCGATCACCAATACTCGGAACGCCCCATGAGCACGAACTGGCCCAAGCACGATATGAGCTTTCTCGGCGGGCGGCGGCAACGCCGGCTGCGCGGCACCGGCTGGATGCGCAACATGGTGCGCGAAACGGTGCTGACGCCGCATGACCTGATCTGGCCGCTGTTCATCATCGAAGGGCACAACGAGCGCACCGCCATCCGCACGCTCCCCGGCGTCGAGCGGCTGAGCGTCGATCTCGTGGTCGAAGCGGCCAAGGCCGCCGCCGCCGAGGGCATCCCGGCGCTGGCGCTGTTCCCCAATACCCAGGACGATCGCCGCAACGCCGATGGCAGCGAAGCCTGGAACCCGGACAACCTGACCGCGCAGGCGCTGTGCGCCATCCGCGATGCCGGCGTCGATATCGGGCTCATCACCGACGTGGCGCTCGACGAGTATTCGTCCGACGGCCAGGACGGGCTGGTCCGCGATGGCGAGATCCTCAACGACGAGACGGTCGAGGCGATGGTCAAGGCCGCGCTGATGCAGGCGAGGGCAGGGGCCGACGTCATCGCCCCGTCCGACATGATGGATGGCCGCGTTGCCGCCATTCGCCGGGCGCTCGATGCCGAGGGCTTCGATCACGTCGCCATCATGGCCTACTCGGCCAAGTTCGCCTCGGTCTTTTACGGCCCGTTCCGCGAGGCGGTCGGCTCGGGCAGCCGGCTCATTGGCGACAAGCGTACCTACCAACTCGACTACGCCAATTCGGACGAGGCGCTGCGCGAAGTGGCGCAGGATATCGCCGAAGGCGCCGACATGGTGATGGTGAAGCCGGGGCTGCCTTATCTCGATATCGTGCAGCGCGTGAGCGACGCGTTCGACGTGCCGCTGTTCGCCTATCAGGTGTCGGGCGAGTACGCGATGATCCGCTTCGCAGCCGAAGCCGGGGCCATCAACGGCGAGGGCGCCATGCTGGAGAGTCTGATGGCCTTCAAGCGGGCCGGGTGCGATGGCGTGCTGACCTACTTCGCGCTCGAGGCGGCGCGCCTGCTCAACACCTAGCGGCGCAGGGGGCGCTTGCAGCCGATCAGATATCGATACGCCTGCCGCCGCTGCAGGTCCCCGATAGTTTCGATGGCGGGGACACCGATCCTGCTGGAGAGGTGCAGGACGAGGTCTGCTCCGACGCAAAGTCCGACATGCGCGCCCCAACTGTCGGGATTGTCGTGAACGAGCACCAGGTCGAACGGCTCCATTCGCTCAGCTTCGGCCGTATAGTCCCGATCCTGCCACAACTCGTCGGATCGCAGGTCGGGCAGGACGAAGCCGTGATGGCGGAGCACGGCGTAGGCGTATTGCTGGCAGTTCGCGCCGCCCTCGACCCCAAGCACGCCGGGCGCGCCTGGAAAATGGCCGGCATTGTAGCGCACAGCCCTCAGATGCGGCGGAATGGCAATGCTGGAACGGCTCAGATCAAGCAAGTCGACTCCCACGATTGCTCGCCCGGACGGGCAGGCTACCGAGCAGACTGGCGTTACGCTCGGCCGCTGGCCAGGGATTTTTCGGGCTCCCACTTGTGTGGGACCTCATGGTCCCCATCTTTCCCCTCATGAACCAGGGCAACACCATGAGCGACCATCTTCCCGACCCGTCCAACGCGCCGGAACTGTTCGATGGCGTGCTGCTGCGTCGCGCTGCGGCGTGGCTGATCGACTGCGTGATCATCACCTTCATCACCATCGCCGCACTGCTGGTCGGTGGCATTTTCGGCATCGTGACGCTGGGGCTCGGGCTGCTGGCGCTGCCCATCATCATCCCGGTGGCGATCCTCGGCTATTATGCGGCTACGCTGGGCTCGCCGATGCGGGCCACGGTCGGCATGCAGATGATGGATATCGTGCTGACGCCCGTGCGCGGTACGCCGCTCAACGGCTGGAGCATCCTCATCCACCCGATCCTGTTCTGGGTGACGGTGTGGATTTCCTGGCCGTTCTCGATCCTGTTCGCGCTGTTCACGCCCCGTCAGCAGATGCTGCACGACCTCGTCGTGGGCACGCTGATGCTGCGCCGCTCACCGATGCAGCGGTTCTGGCGCTCGGGCGGCATGCACTCGGCCTGATCCAGAGGCACTGATCGTGGTGCGCTGAGGCATGATGAGCCATTGCCGGGCCATCGGGTCACGTCTATCCTCTGGGCATCGCTCGAAGGACGACGATGACCGATCAGACGCCCGAGAACACCCAGCTCTTCCTTACGGCGGCCATGCCGTGTCCGTATCTGCCGGGCCGTCAGGAACGCAAGCTCTTCACTCACCTGACCGGCCGCCGCGCCGCCTCGCTCCACCACCTGTTGAGCGATAACGGCTTCCGCCGCAGCCAGAACCTGATCTACCGGCCGGCTTGCGATGGCTGCTCGGCCTGCCAATCGGTCCGCATCGTGGCGCAGGAATTCGTGCCGTCGGCGCGCTACCGGCGCATTCGCAAGGCCAACGCCGACATCGCGGTCGAGGTTTGCCAGCCGCGCGCCACCGCCGAGCAGTTCGCGCTGTTCAAGCGCTATCTGGATGCCCGCCATGCGGGCGGCGGCATGACCCAGATGAGCTTCGTCGACTACGAGTACATGGTCGAGGATACCCCGGTGCAGACGGTGGTGGTCGAGTACCGGCTCACCTCGCATCCGCGGCGACCTCTGGTGGCCGTCGCGCTGACCGACGTGATGCCGGACGGGCTGTCGATGGTCTACAGCTTCTACGACCCGCTGCTCGACAAGCGCGGGCTCGGCAACCTGCTGATCCTCGACCATATCGAGCAGGTCAAGCTCGCCGCACTCACCTATGTCTATCTCGGCTACTGGGTGAAGGACTCGCCCAAGATGGCCTATAAGGGCCAGTTCCGCCCGCTCGAGGTGCAGCGCGGCCCATTGGGCTGGCGGCGGCTCGAATAGCCGTCAGGCCTTTCCGCGCAGGCGGCGTGAGAATGACCGCACCTGCTGCAGCAGCGGAAACCACAGCGGACGCAACCTCTCGCTTAGCGACCATCCGGCCTTGACCGGATGATAGATGCGGTCGCGCTGGCGAAATTTACGCGGCGATTGCACGAAGTAGCTGAAGGCACGCGGCGGCCGGTAGGCATGCGTCGTGCTCGACGCCATCAGGTCTTCGAAGGTTCCGTCATAATGCAGGCCGCGACGCTCGGGTGGCGTCAGCGCGTCGTAGCCGCCGATCTCGGCGATCGAAAAGCCGCCGGCCCGTGCCATCGAAGGCAGCACCATCTCGAAATGCCCGCGCCAACCCGCCTGCAGCAGGCCAGCGCGGTAATGCTCGATTAGCTGTCGCGACAGACGTGAGATCGGCATGAAGGCGATGAGCGGGTCATCCGGAGCCGCCTCGGGTTGCTCGTAGATGGGGGCGAAGTAGAAGTCCCGATCGGCGCTGAGGGGCCGGAGCCGCGTGGTCAGCAAGTCGCCCTCGTAGGCCGCTGCGGCGCGGAAGAAAGTCGCCCAGTGACCTGAAAAGTCGACGTCGTATTCGACCAGCCAGAGGCGATCATAGCCGGCAAGCCTGGGGTTGAGGAAGGCGGTCATCCAGACCAGATCCACGTAGCCCCACGGGGTCGCGCGCTGCAGGTGTTCCTGGTAGCGCAGCGGGAAATGCGCTGCGGTCTCCGCCATTCGCAGCACGAGGTCGGGTGCCATCCCATGGGGGAAGCCGACCTCCTCATCGCCTTGCTGATAGGCGAGAAACACGTCGAGAACCGGACCGGCCTCACGCTTGAGCCGCGCATAGTGTCTGGCGATTTCCGGTCCCCAGACGTGGGTCACGAACACGGCACAGTCACGCCGCCCGACGTCGGGCTTCATTCTGGTCTCGGTCAATTCCAGCGTCCGCGCTAGCCGACAAACTTGTTGTTGCGCGGGAAACCCGTCGGGGGTTGCCTGCCGGCGGAGGCACGATCGCCCAGCCATTCGGTCAGCTCGGCCATGGACTTGCTGAAGGTGCGGCCGGAGGAGTCGGTCCAGGTGAGGCCGACCCCGGAGGGGAACGTCTTGAGGTCGCTGAGCCCGCCATCCTTGTACTTCTGCAGCCGCACGCCTTTGCCGCGGCCCATCTCGGGCAGTTGCTCAAGCGGGAACACCACCATCTTGCGGTTCTCGCCGATCACCGCGAGCATGTCGCCCTCGACCGGCGCGATCAGCCGTGCTTCCTCGGTATCGCCGACGTTGAGCACCTGCTTGCCCTTGCGGGTGTTGGCAATCAACTCGTCCTCTGCGACGACGAAGCCGTCGCCCTTGCGCGAGGCAATGACGCGCTTGCGGCCCGGCCGGTAGACGAAGAGATCGACGAGGTCCTGGCCCTCCTCGATATCGACCATCAGCCGCACCGGCTCGCCCTGGCTGCGTCCGCCCGGCAGGCGGTCACCCGCGAGGGTGAAGACCTTGCCGCCGGTGGAGAGCAGCAACAGCTTGTCGGTGGTCTGGGCATGCAGGAACAGTTTCAGCCGGTCGCCGGTCTTGAAGCCCTTGTCGTCGATCTCGGTGGTGTGGCCGCGCATCGAGCGGATCCAGCCCTTTTCCGAAAGGATCACCGTGATCGGCTCGCGCTCGATCATCTGCGTCGCCACTTCCTCGTGGTCGATATCCATCGCTTCGGAGAAATCGGTCCTGCGGCCCCAGCGCGGGTGGCGCGTGACACCATCCTTCTCGAACTTGGGGTAGGCCTTCTTGAGGTCGCCGATCTGCTTGGCGATCTCGCCCCACTGCTTCTTGTCCGAGGCGATGAGGGCGTTGAGATGCGCCTGCTCTTCGCTCAGCGTCTTGTGCTCGGTGCGGAGCTCGATTTCCTCGAGCTTGCGCAGCGAGCGCAGCCGCATGTTGAGGATCGCTTCGGCCTGCACGTCGCTCAGGTTGAAGGTCGCCATCAGCGACGCCTTGGCATCATCCTCCTCGCGGATGATGCGGATCACCTCATCGAGGTTGAGATAGGCGACGATATAGCCGTCGAGCACTTCGAGCCGGCGGGCGATCTCGGCCAGCCGGTTGTTGGTGCGGCGCACCAGCACGTCCTTGCGGTGCTCGAGCCAGGCGACGATGGCCTCTTTGAGGCTCATCACCCGCGGCACGACCCCGCGATCGAGGACGTTCATATTGAGCGAGATGCGCTGCTCGAGGTCGCTCAGCTTGAACAGCTGCTCCATCAGGATGGCCGGGTCGACCGTGCCTGCGCGTGGCTCGATGACCAGGCGGACGTCGTCGGCGCTCTCGTCGCGGATGTCCTTGAGCAGTGGCAGCTTCTTGTTGAGCAGCAGCTCGGCGATCTTTTCGACCAGCTTGGACTTCTGCACCCCATAGGGGATTTCGGTGACGACGATCTGGTAGACGCCGCGCCCCTTGTCCTCGCGCTCCCAGCGGGCGCGCAGACGGAACGAGCCGCGGCCGGTCTCGTAGGAATTGAGGATCGAGGCCTGGCTTTCCACCAGGATGCCGCCGGTCGGAAAATCCGGACCGGGGATGTAGCGCATCAGATCGGCGGTGGTGGTGCTGTCGCGCCCGTTGTTGATCAGGTGCAGCGCCGCGTCGCAGATCTCATCGACGTTGTGCGGCGGGATCGACGTCGCCATGCCGACGGCGATGCCAGTCGAGCCGTTGGCTAACAGGTTCGGGAAGTTGGCGGGCAGCACCGAGGGTTCCTCGGTGGCGCCGTCATAAGTCGGCTTGAAGTCGACCGCGTTCTCGCCGAGGCCCTCGAGCAGCCGCGAGGCCACCTCGGTCATGCGCGCTTCGGTGTAGCGGTAGGCCGCCGCCCCATCGCCGTCGATATTGCCGAAGTTCCCCTGGCCGTCGACCAGCGGGTAGCGCATGGCAAAATCCTGCGCCAGGCGGACCATGGCGTCATAGATCGACTGGTCGCCGTGCGGGTGGAAGCTACCGATCACGTCGCCGACCACCTTGGCCGACTTCTTGTAGGCGCCGCCGGGATCGAGGCGCAGCAGCCGCATGGCATGGAGAATCCGGCGATGCACCGGCTTCAGGCCGTCGCGGGCATCGGGCAGGGCGCGCTGGGTGATGGTGGAGAGGGCGTAGGAGAGGTAGCGCTCCTCGAGCGCCTCGCGGAGATCCACGACCCGCTTGTTCTCGCCATCGGGCGGGAGGGTATCGGGATCGTCGCTCATCGGGTGGTCTCAGTCATGCGAATCATTTTCGCACTATAGCGATTGGGGCCTCGAACCGGGCGTGCAGCAAGGCCGCATCCCCGAAGTTTAGCGGTTCGTCGCAGCCGGCCTGACGTGGGAGCAAAACCCGAGAAGCGCCGCAACGGGTTGCGCCGGCAACGGCTTGCGCTACGATCACCACATGCTTCGCCTCATCCTTGTTCGCCATGCCAAATCCGCCTGGGACGATCCGGGGCTGACCGATTTCGACCGACCGTTGGCGCTGCGTGGTATCGCGGCGGCGGCATGGATCGGCGACACCCTGACCAAGCACGGCTGGTTGCCCGACCGCATCGTCTGCTCCACCTCACGCCGCACGCGCGAAACGCTGGAACTTGCAATGGCCCGCCTGCCGGCCAACGGTCCCAGACCTGACGTGGTCTGGAGCGATGCCGTCTACGACCGGCGCGACCATGACTATCTGGGCCTGATCGCAGAGCAGGGGGGCGACACAAAAGTGCTGATGCTGGTGGGGCACAACAGCGCCACCGAGAACACAGCGCTGGCACTGAGCGCTGGCGGTGAGGCCTTGGGGAATTTTCCGACTGCAGGCATCGCTGTGATCGACTGTGAGGTCTCTGACTGGATGGAGCTGGCGCCTCGCTGCGGGCGCCTGCTGCATTTTCTGCGGCCGCCGAAGGGGTAGCCCGGGACGGGGCGCCGCAAGGGGCGCCCCGATGCTGCAATCAGAGATTGCAGCGATGGTAGCGGCCATCATAGCCAAGGAACATGTCGGTCTCGGCGTTGTACGAGCGATAGCGCGCCTCGCAGGCTGCGACATGACCATCGAAGCCGTCATAGCGGTCGACGTTGCGGTTCATGCTGCCGACGATTGCGGCGCCCACGGCAAAGCCGAAGATGCCGGCGGCGACGCCGCCGAGGTTCGGCTGGTTCCAGCGATACCAGTTGCGGTACTCGTTGGTGCCCCACCGATTGTGATTGCGGCGCCAGTCATCGCAACCGCGCCAGTTCGGGTGATCGAGGCAGCGCTCCGAAACGTAGCGCTGCTGCTGGCCGATACTGATATTGACGGAAGCCGCGCTGGCAGGGGCGGGGATCATCATGATGCCGGCAAGACCGGTACCGATAATCGCGGAGGCGAGCTTTTTCATGTGAGACTCCTGGTCTTCTTGTTATCGACGCTTGCCCTGACAACGTGCAGCGACACGCATAGTTGCTGCGGAGGCAGGGGGCAGGGGCTTTCATCGGCCGGCCAGTTCTGCGATAACGGGGCGTTCGCGCGACTGGCGAGATCAGATGGGGCACCATCGGGGAACGCGAACGAGCAGCTGCCGCTCGCCTGGGCACCCAACCGAAACCCCATGGGAGCCCGCATGAACCGGACCATCCAAAGATATTGCCAGGCTGTCGTCAGCTTGGAATCGCTTGGGCCAGCGTGCTACACGCACGCCAACCGAAACCCCAATCCTTCTGCCCCGGGAGACGCCAAATGAGCGCCGCCACGTCCCTTCCGCTCTTTCCCCGCTTCTTCACCAACACGCTGGCCGAGACCGATCCTGAGATCGCCGAGGCCATCAAGCTGGAACTCGGTCGGCAGCAGCACGAGATCGAACTGATCGCGTCCGAGAACATCGTGTCCAAGGCCGTGCTCGAGGCCCAGGGCTCGATCATGACCAACAAGTACGCCGAGGGTTACCCGGGCAAGCGCTATTACGGCGGCTGCCAGTACGTCGACATCGCCGAGAACCTCGCGATCGAGCGTGCCAAGGAGCTGTTCGGCGCCAACTTCGCCAACGTCCAGCCGAACTCCGGCTCACAGATGAACCAGGCGGTGTTCCTGGCGCTGCTCGAGCCCGGCGACACCTTCATGGGCCTCGACCTGAACTCGGGCGGTCACCTGACGCACGGCTCGCCCGTCAATATGAGCGGCAAGTGGTTCAAGGTCGTCTCCTATGGCGTGCGCCAGGACGATCACCTGCTCGACATGGATGAAGTCGCCCGTCTCGCCCGCGAGCACAAGCCCAAGCTGATCCTCGCGGGCGGCACCGCCTATTCCCGCGTGTGGGATTGGGCCCGCTTCCGCGAGATCGCCGATGAAGTCGGCGCCTTCCTGATGGTCGACATGGCGCACATCGCTGGGCTCGTCGCCGGCGGCGTGCACCCCTCGCCGGTGCCGCACGCACACGTCACGACCACCACCACGCACAAGTCGCTCCGCGGCCCGCGCGGCGGCATGATCCTTTGCAACGACGAGGCGATCGCCAAGAAGATCAACTCGGCGGTGTTCCCGGGCCTGCAGGGCGGGCCGCTGATGCACGTCATCGCGGCCAAGGCGGTGGCCTTCAAGGAGGCGCTGCAGCCCGAGTTCAAGGCCTACGCCCGCCAGGTGGTGGCCAATGCCCGCACCCTCGCGGCGACGCTGATCGAGAACGGTCTCGACGTGGTTTCCGGCGGCACCGACAACCACCTGATGCTGGTGGACCTGCGCAAGAAGAACGCCACCGGCAAGCGGGCGGAAGCCGGCCTCGGTCGCGCCTACATCACCTGCAACAAGAACGGCATCCCGTTCGACCCGGAGAAGCCGTTCGTCACCTCGGGCATCCGTCTGGGCACCCCGGCGGCAACCAGCCGTGGCTTCGGCGAGGCCGAGTTCCGCGAGATCGGCAAGCTGATCGTCGAGGTGCTGGATGGCCTGCGTGAAGCCAACTCCGACGAAGGCAATGCCGCCGTCGAAGCGGCGGTGCGCGACAAGGTCATGGCGTTGACCTCGCGCTTCCCGATCTACGCCGACTGAGCATAGCTTCGCTTTCGCGGAGCATCCCTGGAGCCTACCGATGCGCTGCCCCTATTGCGGAAACGACGACACGCAGGTCAAGGACAGCCGGCCGACCGAGGACTCCAACGCCATCCGTCGCCGCAGGATCTGTAATGCCTGCGGCGGCCGTTTCACCACCTTCGAGCGCGTGCAGCTGCGCGAGCTGCTGGTGGTCAAGAAATCCGGCCGCAAGGTGCCGTTCGACCGCGACAAGCTGGCTCGCTCGGTGGGCACGGCGCTCAGGAAGCGCGACGTCGAGCCCGAGCGGGTTGAGCGCATGATCTCGGGCGTGGTGCGCCAGCTCGAAAGCCTCGGCGATGTCGAGGTGACTTCCGATCAAATCGGCGAGTTCGTCATGGAGGGGCTGAAGGGCCTCGACGATGTCGCCTTCGTGCGCTTTGCCTCGGTTTACAAGAACTTCTCCGCGGCTGACGATTTCCGCTCATTCCTGACCGAGCTCGGCAACGACGAGCGCCTGAAGCCCAATCACGACGATTGAGATTGCGGTTCGTGCGCCCAGTGGCTAAGCCAAGGGCAGAACATTGCGCGCTTCGGCGCGCACAACAGAATGACTTTCCAATATGGCCCAGCCCAAGCCGCGTGATCCCTCCGCGCCCCGCACCGCCAACCAGCGCGGTGCGGCCCGCCTCGCCGCCGTCCAGGCCCTCTATCAGATGGATGTCGGCCGCCAGACGCTCGAGGATACGCTCAGCCAGTTCAGCGCCATCCACGTCGGCCGAGAGGTCGAGGGCGAGGAGTATCTGCCGGCCGATGCCGATTTCTTCCGCCAGATCGTTACCGGCGTCATCAAGGCGCAGCTGCAGATCGATCCGGCGGTCGACAACGCGCTGGTCGACGGCTGGCCGATGCCCCGCATCGACGCAACGCTGCGCGCAATCCTCCGGGCCGCGACCTTCGAGTTGCTGCGGCGCAAGGACATCCCGGCGCGCGTGGTGATCACCGAGTACGTCGACGTCGCCAAGGCGTTCTACGAGGATGACGCCCCCAAGATGGTCAACGCAGTTCTCGACGGCGTGGCCCGAGCGGCCGGCCGCGAAGACGAAGCGGCGAGAGCCAGGTAGGGCAGGATGGACGAGCGCGCCACCAGCATAGGCTCGCCGCTCCGCAATATCGGTCTGCTCGCCGTGGCCCAGGCGATCCTCGGCTCGAACCAGGCGATCATCATGTCGATCGCCTCGCTGACCGCCGCGACCATGGTCGCCGACAAGGGCTTTGCCACTGTCCCCGTCACCCTGATGATCATCGGCACCGCGCTGGCCACCGGGCCGGCGGCGCTGCTGATCCACTCGCTGGGCCGGCGAGAAGGGCTGATGCTCGGCGCCTCGATCGCCATTCCCGCGGGTGTGATTGCGGCGCTCTCGGCCTGGCTCGACCAGTTCTGGTTATTCTGCCTCGCACTTGCCGTGTTCGGTATCCCGGCGGCGTTCGCCAACCAGTACCGCTTCGCCGCGGCCGACAGCGTGCCGCCCAACCTCAAGTCGCGGGCCATCTCCTGGGTGCTGTTCGGTGGTGTGGTGGCGGGCTTTCTCGGCCCGCAGATCAGCGCCCACACCAAGGGCTGGATTCCCGGGCATGAATTCGCCGCCACCTATCTGGTGATGGGTCTGCTGGCCCTGGTTGCCATCGCGGTGATCAGCCGCACGCGCCTGGCGCCGACAGTAAAACGGGCGGAAGACCGCAAGGCTGGCCGTCCGCTGGGGGTGCTGCTGCGCGACACCGGCATCTGGGTGCCGATGCTCGTCGCTGCGATCAGCTACTCGCTGATGGTGCTGGTGATGGTCGCAGCGCCGCTGGCCATGGTCTATGTCTGCGGCCACACCACCGAGGAGGCGGCGTTCGCCATCCAGTGGCACATCGTCGCCATGTTCGCCCCGAGCTTCGTCACTGGGGCGATCATCCAGCGCATCGGCGCCAGGCTGACGGCAGCGCTTGGCTTGCTGCTGATTCTCTTCGCAGCCGGCGTCAACCTGCACGGCATCACCACGCTGCACTTCGATATTTCGTTGATTCTGCTTGGTGTTGGCTGGAATTTTGGATTCATCGCCGCAACCGCCATGCTCGCCGCCGCCTATCGGCCGGAAGAGGCTGCCAAGGTACAGGCCGCCAATGAGCAGGTGGTGTTCGGCGTCATGGCGCTGGCCTCGATCGCCTCCGGCCTGTTGCTGCAACTGATCGGCTGGGAAGCCATCAACCTGCTGGCCATCCCGGTCGCCGCCGCGGCGATCCTGGCGCTGGCATGGGTGAGCTTTCGGCCGAGCAGGGCGCAGGGGCAGGCGGGTTAGCTTTCGGGCACGCCCCACTCTCTGGCCGTCATCCCGGCGAACACCGGGGCCCAGTGCATCGGGCGCTCTGCGAGCACGAAACCATCCGACCTTGCTGCGATGGCCCGGCGCCGCTCACGCCTGGTCTGACCGTCCGAGCAGTGGTCCCGGCATTCGCCGGGACGACGGCCGGAGGGGTGGTCGATAAAGCAGGGTAGCGAGGCCCTAGATCGAGCTGATGATCGATTCGAGGAAGGTGCGATCCTGGCCATAGGACGGGGTGCGGCGGCTCTCGATCGAGAAGGTCTTGCCGTCCTTGACGCCCAGGCGCTCGGTATCGACCACCTTGTTCTTCTTGTCGAAGTAGACGACGAGCAGGGTACGCTCCTTGCTCAACTCCATGCCGAATGCGGTCTGCTGCACCTTCTCGCCGAGGTAGTACCAGGCGGTCTCGGTGGCAAAGGAGTTGGTGACCTGCGGCGAGCCCAGCACGGCGGTGACCAGCGCGGCGCTCTGGCCGACGCGAATCTGCGCTACCGCATCTTCCGATATCTCGTAGCCGCGCGCCTTGGACTGCGTAAGGCTCATGCCGCTGCCGCAGGCGGCGAGCGACAGGCTGACGAGCACGGCGGCGGTCATCGGGAAGAGGCGGCTAGTGACGGTGCGCAAAGGCATCAATTTGACTTTCCCGATCGCTGTCTACTATTAGCACGGCCTTGGCCGGCCGGGCACTGTGTAGCTGTCAAAGGCGCCCGCTGGCAAGCTGGCTTGCGTCCTTGCCCGAACCCTTCCACACCGGCAGCACCTTGTCCCGCAAAACCGCGGAGTGCGACTGATGATATTGAACTTGTTCAGGAAAAACCCGTCCTCCGACGCTGTTTATGCCGTCTATACAGCCATTGTGGCGCAATCCCGGCAGCCTGTCTTCTATGCCGACTGGGGCATTCCCGACACGGTCACCGGCCGTTTCGACATGATTTCGCTGCACATGTCGCTGCTGTTCCGGCGCCTGAGGGTCGAAAAGCAGGCCGGCCACGAGTTCAGCCAGGCGCTGTTCGACCTGTTCTTCAAGGACATGGACCGGTCGCTGCGCGAAATGGGAGCAGGGGACATGGCCGTGCCCAAGAAGGTTCGCAAGATGAGTGAGATCTTCTACGGCCTGATGACCAGCCTCAACGAGGCGATGGACCGCGATGACCGGCCGGGGGTCGAGGCCGTGCTGCGCCGCAATGTCTACGCCGAGGCCGAAGCGACCCACGCGCCGCAGCTGGCCGCCTACCTGTTCACCCAATATGACAAGCTCGCCGGCCAGTCGCTTGCCGACATCGCCGGGGGACGCCTCGAAATGGCGGCCGCGGCATGAGCACTGACCAGTTCCGTATCCCCGACGCCAGCATCCGGCTCGATTCGATGCCGGCCGCCGGGCGCGACCTGGCGCTGGTGGTGGGCCCCGCCGATCGGCTGGCGATCGCCGAGCAGCTCGGCATCACCGCCGTCGAAAAGCTCGAAGTGAAGCTGCACGCGGTGCGCTTCAAGGGCGGCATGCGCGTCACCGGCCGGCTGGTCGCCACCACCGTACAGCCGAGCGTGGTGTCGCTGGAGCCGGTGACCCAGGAGATCGCCGAGCCGATCGAGCGGGTGTTCCTGCCTGGTGGCGAGAAGGCCTATGCCGGCCCGGCCGACGCCGAAATCTTCGTCGACCTTGAAGGCGAGGATGTGCCGGACCATTTCGAGGGCAACGAGGCGGACCTTTCGGCACTGATCATCGAAACCCTGGCGCTGGCGATCGATCCGTACCCGCGCCAGCCGGGCGAAGCCTTGGGCGCGCTGCGCGACGATGGCGACACCGAAAGCGATTTGCCCTTCGCCGGCCTCAAAATCCTCAAGACTCCCGAGGACAAGGGCTAGAACGCTTCTCCTTGAAAACTGTGAAGCGCTCTAGGACCCCGCCACATCCGGGTGATATCTTGTTTGGGGTAAGCGTTTGAGTATGTTGAAACCCGTCTCCGTCAGGGGACGCTGGACCGGGCGGCGATGAGCGATTCCATCCGTATCTCCGTCGACGCCATGGGCGGCGACAAAGGGCCCCGCGTGGCCATCGAAGGCGCGCGGCTGTTCTGGCGCGAGCGCAAGAACACCACCTTCATCTTCCACGGCCGCGAAGCCGACCTGAAGCCGCTGCTCGACGAGTTCCCCGACCTCAGGAAGGTCTCGCGCATCGTCAACGCCGACATCGTCATCTCGATGGAGGAAAAGCCATCGCAGGCGCTGCGCAAGGGCCGCGGCACCTCCTCGATGTGGGCGGCGATCCAGTCGGTGAAGGACGGCGAGGCCGATGTCGCGATCTCCGGCGGCAATACCGGCGCGCTGATGGCGATGGCGACCTTCTGTCTGAGGCCGATCGAAGGAATTTCCCGCCCGGCGATCGCCGCGCTGTGGCCGACGCTGCGCTCCGACATCATCGTGCTCGATGTTGGCGCCACCGTCGGCGGCGACGCCAAGCAGTTGACCGATTTTTCGATTCTCGGAGCCGCCCTGGCGCGGGCGCTGTTCGATCAGGAGCTGCCCACCGTCGGCCTGCTCAATGTCGGCACCGAGGAGATGAAGGGCCACGACGAGGTGAAGGAAGCGGCGCGCATCCTGCACGCGGCGAGCGGCGAGGGCTTCATCTATCACGGCTTCGTCGAAGGCGATGATATCGGCAAGGGCACCGTGGACGTGGTCGTCACCGAGGGCTTTGCCGGCAACATCGCGCTGAAGACTGCCGAGGGGACCGCCCGGCAGGTCGGCGCCTACATCCGCAACGCGCTGAAGGCCGACATCATCTCGATGCTGGGCGCAGCCATCGCCGGCCAGGCGCTGCAGGCGCTGCGCCGCAAGCTCGACCCGCGCAACATCAATGGCGGGGTGTTCCTCGGCCTCAACGGCGTCGTCATCAAGTCGCATGGCGGCACCGACGAGGTCGGCTTCAAAGGCGCCCTGAGCCTTGCCTATGAGATGGCCCGCAGCCGCGTCATGGACAAGATCGGCGAGGGCATGCGCCGCTTTCCCACCCTCAGCGTGGTGCCCCCGACCGAGGCGGCGCCCACTCCCGAAACCGAGGCGAAATCCGCGTGACCGACAAGAAATCCATCATCCGCAGCGTCGGCTCCTACCTGCCGGCGCATGTGGTGACCAATGACGAACTGGCCAAGACTGTCGACACCTCCGACGAGTGGATCCAGCAGCGCACCGGCATCAAGCAGCGCTACATCGCGGCCGAGGGTGAGAACACCTCCGATCTCGCTGCTGCCGCCGGCCGCAAGGCGATGGAGAATGCCGGCATCACCATCGAGGACATCGACCTCATCCTCGTTGCGACGACCACGCCGGACATGACCTTCCCGGCGACGGCGGCGGTGGTGCAGCAGAAGCTCGGCATGCACCATGGCGCGGCGTTCGACATCCAGGCGGTGTGCTCCGGCTTCGTCTACGCCGTCGCGACCGCCGACTCGTATTTGAAGAACGGGCTCGCCAGGCGCGCCCTGGTGATCGGCGCCGAAACCGCCTCGCGCATCCTCGACTGGAACGATCGTACCACCTGCGTGCTGTTCGGCGATGGGGCCGGGGCAGTGGTGATGGAACTCGGTAAGGCCGGCGAAGAGCGCGGCGTGCTTGCCACCTCGCTCCGCTCCGACGGTCACTACTGGAACAAGCTCTACACCGATGGCGGGCCGAGCTCGACGCAGTCGATGGGCCACATCAGGATGGAGGGCAAGGAGGTCTTCAAGCACGCCGTCGGCATGATCACCGATGTGGTCTACAAGGTGCTCGAGGATACCGGCCACACCATCGACGACCTCGATTGGTTCGTGCCGCACCAGGCCAACAAGCGCATCATCGACGGCGCCGGGGTGAAGCTCGGCCTGCCGCCCGAGAAGGTGGTGGTAACCGTCGACCGTCACGCCAACACCTCGGCCGCCTCTGTTCCGCTGGCGCTCCACACCGCCGTCGCCGATGGCCGCATCAAGCGCGGCGACCTGGTGATGATCGAAGCAATGGGTGGCGGCTTCACCTGGGGCGCCTCGCTGATCCGCTGGTAAGGCCCCACGCCGCGATCGACTTCGGCGACGCCCTCAAGCCATCCAGTGGGTGCTGGAGGTCGTTCGCCGACCTCCGGGAGGCCGTTTGCCGACCTCGGGGAGGCCGTTTGCCGACCTCGGGGAGGCCGTTTGCCGACCTCGGGGAGGCCGTTTGCCGACCTAACGCCTTTGATTGGTAAGCCAGATTGCCAGTGACGTGACAGCGCGTTAATCTTTGCCACAAATCCGTGGGTGGGGGCGCCTGACGGGCACCTGTTATCCCAGCTGGGCAAAAAACGGAGGGGCGGCATATGACGCAGAGAACGGTCACGCGAGCCGACTTGGCGGAAGCGGTCTACGAAGCGGTGGGGTTGTCCCGCACCGAGTCGGCGGAACTGGTGGAGCGGGTGCTCGACCTCATCGGCGACGCACTGGTGGAAGGGCACAACGTAAAACTCTCCTCGTTCGGCTCGTTCCAGGTGCGCTCCAAGAACGAGCGAATTGGCCGCAATCCCAAGACCGGCGAGGAAGTGCCGATCCTGCCGCGACAGGTTCTGGTGTTCAAACCCAGCAACGTGTTGAAATCCAAGATCAACAAATCTATGGTCCGGTCTGGAAAATAAGACTCTTTCCGGGCGGGTGAGTCCTTTTGGACAAGTCTCCAGACGCGTTTCGCACGATATCCGAGGCAGCCGACGAGCTGGACCTGCCGCAGCACGTGCTGCGCTTCTGGGAAACGCGATTCTCCACCATCAAGCCGCTGAAGCGTGGCGGCGGCCGGCGCTACTACCGGCCTGAGGACGTGCTGCTGCTCAAGGGCATCCGGCATCTGCTCTATGATCAGGGCTTCACCATCAAGGGCGTGCAGCGGATCCTGAAGGATCAGGGCATTCGCTATGTCATCGGCATCGGCGAGGGCCGCCCGGTCGAGGCGCTGGAGCACCAGCCCGCCGACACCGAGCCCGAGGAGGATTTCACCTCCGAGTCGGCGGTGATCCCCGAAGACGATATGACCGATGCTCCGCCGGCGCCGTCGCGCCTGAAGCTTCCGAGCTTCAAGCCCAAGCCGGCCGGCCTCACGACCGCTGATCGCGACAAGCTCTCCGACGTGCTGCGTGAACTGCTCGACTGCAAGCGGCTGCTAGAGCGCGCTCGCGAAGGTTAGCGCTCGACGCCTTCGTCGGCGTTTTCGGATTCCAGCACGCCGAACGACTGCGACGAGCCGTTGCCGCTGTTCGACACAGCCCCATCGACACCAAGTCCGCGGCGCAGCAATTCGCGGACTGCTGCCGCACGGCTCGGCATGCGGTTGGCGAAGCGGAAGTCGTCGAGAACGCGCAGTTCGTCCGCTTCAAGCATGATCTGCAGCCGCTCGCCGCGGACTAAGTCGTTACCCTTGTAGGTTTTCTCTGACATCGCGAAGCAGGAATGAGGTTGCGTTACTCATTCAACTCATTGCAAGCAGAATGGTTGCCTGCAAGCGGAGCACTCATTCGCCACAAACCGCTGCAAAGCGGCAACGTGCTAACTCCCTTTTTCCTCGATTTGTCGACCGCACGGGCGCATGTGAAAGGGAAAGGAGACAGCCAGTGCTATTGAACACGCAATCGGATGGTTCAGGTTTTGGAACGGTGCTGATCGTCGAGGACGAGGTACTGGTCTCGATCATGATCGAGGATTTCCTGCTCGACCTGGGCGCAGCCGAAGTCATCACCTGTGTGACCCCGAACGAGGCCGAAGCCACGATTGGCAAGCGTTCGATCAACTGCGCCATTCTCGATGTCAAAGTCGGCGGCGCCGACAGCTTCGGATTGGCTGACGTGCTGACCCATCAGGATGTTCCATTCTTCTTCGCGACAGCCTCCGGGCCTGAGGCAATAGTGGAACGGCACCGGCACCGCCCCATCCTCGCCAAGCCATTCTCGAATGCGCAACTGCTGGAGTTTCTGCACGCCACGATGGCGGGGCAGGGCAGGGATCGTTAGAGCTTTTTCGTCTCGAAAGCTCAAGCAAAACAGAAGGGGGCCGGACGGCCCCCTCTTACTTTGCGACCTCGGCCGTCAGCCCCGCTTCGGGATCTGCACATCCTTGAGCATGATGGTGAAGATCATCGCCAGCACATAGACCCCGGCAAGGAACAGGAACAGCGTGTTGAAGCCGGCGGTGTAGTGGCTGAGAACGACTTCGCGCGTCGCCTCCGGCAGGCCGGCCGCGATGTGCGGGCTGAGGCTGGTGAGCCCGCCCGGCACGGCCGCCGCGATGTCGGCGGGGAGCTGCGCGTTCTGCTGTGTCAGCGCCCAGGTCATGACCGCGCCGTTGACGGCGAGCCCCAGCGAGGCGCCGATGGTGCGCGCCTGGGTGATGAGGCCGGTGGCGGCGCCGATATCCTGCAGCGGTGCGGCTGCCTGGATCGCGACCATCAGCACCTGGAACTGCAGGCCCATCGAGATGCCGAACACCGCCATCAGCAGCGCCATGATCCAGACGGGCGTGTGCGCGTCGACGAAGGTGTAGCCGACCATCAGCAGCGCGCCGACTGCCATCGCGGCCACCGGCATCCACTTATAGCGGCCGGTGGCCGCAATGACCCGGCCGGCAAGCATCGAGACGACCATCGAGGTTGCCGATGCAGGCAGGAACAGGAAGCCGACTTCGGCGGGGCCGAACCCGGTGATCACCTGGAAGTAGAGCGCGAAGTAGAAGAACTGGCCGAGAGTTACGACGCCCGCGAGCAGCGAGACCAGCGTCACGATGGTGATCGTGTGGTTCCGGAACAGCCGCAACGGCACGATTGGCTCGGCGGCGCGACGCTCGGTCACGACGAACCAGATGGCTGCGGCAATGCCGATGACCGGCAGGGCGAAGGTCAGCAGATCCGGGCCGGTCGGGTCGATCACATGGTCGCCCCAGTAGACGATGGCGGTGGTCGCGACGGCGAGGAGCACGCCGCCGAGGTAGTCCACCTTGTGCCGCTTCTCGACGAACTTCGAGCGCATGGCGAGGAAGATAAGCGCGAGGACGACGATGCCGACCGGCAGGTTGACGAGGAACACCCAGCGCCAGCCGAACAGGCTGGTGATGTAGCCACCGGCGACCGGCCCCAGGATCGAGCTCAGCGCGAACACTGCGGACGAATAACCCTGATACTTGGCGCGGTCGCGCGGTCCGAACAACTCGCCGATCATCGCGAAGGCGGAGACCATCAGCCCACCGCCGCCGATGCCCTGCAGCACGCGCGCGGCGATCAGCGATTCCATCGACCAGGCGAGACCGCAGGCGGCAGAGCCGATGAGGAACAGCACAATCGCCGTCATCACCACGTTCTTGCGGCCGTACATGTCACCGAGCTTGCCGTAGAACGGCGCCACTGCTGCGGTGGAGAGCAGGTAGGCCGAGCCGACCCAGCCGAACAGATGCAGATTGCCCAGTTCGCCGGCAATGGTGGGCAGCGCGGTGACGACGATCTGCATGTCGAGTGTCGCCATGAACATCGCGATCAGCGCGCCGAAATAGACGAGCAGCGTCGCGCGGTCGGGGCGCGATGGCGCCTCGGCGACCGGCGCGGCGCCGGAAATGGGGGATGAGTCAACAGTCATGAAATGCCTCCGAAACTCGGAGCGGGGTTATGTGCCTCGGGCAAAAGTATGTCAACGACAATTGCATGACACGCGCACATAATTGACCGAAGCATGCATTCATGCTACCGCGGCGCCCATGATCAGCAGCAAGAGCGGCGACGGCCGCGAACCATTTCCCGATCTTCCCACCATCTGCCAGACACGCGGCGATCGCGAGATGGTTGAGCTCGCCGAGCAGGCCGGTCTGTCGCCAAATGCAGCGGAGGCCGTAGCGGCCATCGACGCGGTGATGCACAAGGTTCGGCGCTCCATTCAGCGCCGGGATTTCGGTCGGCAGGTGATGGCCCAGATGGACCCCAGCCTCGACGTCAGCCATCTCGATGCGATCAGCGCCATCGCGCACAAAGGTGAGGAAATCACTGAGGTAACCGTTGGCCTCGTGGCGGAGCGGCTGGGCATCGACCCCTCGCGCGCCAGCCGCGTCACCTCCGACCTGGTAGAGCGCGGTTATGTGCGGCGGGTCGCCTCGCAGCAGGATGCGCGGAGGATCTGCCTGGAACTGACCAAGAAGGGCGGCAACTTCGTCGAGGCCGTCCGGCGTAACAAGGTACAGATATTCACCCGGGCGCTGGCGCAGTGGAACGAGCACGAGCTGATGGTGTTCGCGGCGCTGTTCGAGCGCTTCTCCAATTGGGCGACTGATGAGAACGGCGTGGCACGTTCGGCCGAGAATATCCGTCGCCTGCTCGATGAAGCAGAGGCAACACCTAGGGAAACCGCAGACGCCAAATAGCGGCTGGACGGGCGGCTTGCGCCGCCGTAACCGTTCTCCATGTCGAAAACCACCGCCGCGACGCTCGCGCTCACCAAGGCCGGCATCGCCTTCAGACACTTTCCCTACGACTATGACCCGGACGCGCCGCGTATCGGGCTGCAGGCGGCCGAAGCGCTGGGCAGGGCGCCCGAGCAGGTGTTCAAGACCCTGATGGCCGAGGTCGACGGGAAGCCGGTTTGCGTCGTCGTTCCATCTGACTGCGAAGTCAGCATGAAGAAGCTCGCCGCGGCCTTCGGCGGCAAATCCGCCAACATGATGAAGCCGATGGACGCCGAGCGCCTCACCGGCTTCAAGGTCGGCGGCATCAGTCCGTTCGGGCAGCGCAAGAGAGTTCCGACCGCCATCGACGAAACCGCCGAATTGTTCGACGAAGTGCTGATCAACGGCGGCCAGCGCGGGCTTCTGCTTGGGCTGACACCGGCCGACGCGGCGCGGTCGACCGAAGCGAAGCTGGTCGATCTCGTCGCCTAGAAGACCGCCAGGTACTTCAGCAGCGAAACGACGCCGATGATGATCACCACGATCTGGATGATCTGCTTGACGCGGGCATCGACCGGCAAGCGCTGGACCAGCCACAGGATCAGTACGACGACGAGGAAGGTGATGAGGATTCCGATGAGGACGGACATCTGAAGTCTCCGTGACGCTGCGGAAATGCAGGTGCTTGCTCAACGCGCAGGCGCGCAATTCGTGGCACGCGGCCGAAAACTTCGTGTCATATCCGAATGTTGGCAGCGACCGCGGAACCCTCGCAGGGCGCTGCAAGTTGCATGGCGATGACCGATCCGACCGATCTCATTGCACCGCCTGGGCTGCATTTTGGCCCCCTCGGGGCCAATTGGGTGCACCTGTGCATCGACATGCAGCGCATGTTCGCCGAACCGACCGAGTGGCATGCGCCCTGGATGGAGCGCGTGCTGCCCGAGGTGGTTCGGCTGGTCGAGATGGGGCCGGAGCGCACGGTGTTCACCCGTTTCATTCCGGCCCGCTCGGCTGACGATGTCGGCGGCACCTGGCGCCGCTACTACCAGCGCTGGGCCTCGATGACCGGCGAGCGTCTCGAGCCCGGGCTGCTCGAGCTGATCCCGGCCCTCGCGTTGCATGTGCCGCCGGCCCGCGTGCTCGACAAGCCGATCTACAGCCCGTGGCTGGGCAGCCGACTGCACGCCGACCTCTTGGCCGGCGGCGTCGACACGGTGGTGATCTCCGGCGCCGAAACCGAGGTCTGCGTCATGGCCGCCGTCATCGGCGCCATTGACCTCGGCTACCGCGTCATCATCGCCACAGACGCCATCTGCTCATCCGCCGACTCTACCCACGATGCCATGCACCACATCTATGACAGCCGCTTCGGCATGCAGGTCGAAACTGCCGAAGTGGCCGAGATTGTGGAAGCGAAGGGGCGATAAGGTGGCTATCCCCGCTGACCGCCGCGTCGCTAACCGCTCGTTAAGCTGTTGGCTCAAATGCCATTGATCGGCGGCCTTGGGTGGTGAACCTCAGCGCCCGGTAACTGCCTCTCACCGCTGACCCCACCATGACCACCGCCGACCACCTCGACGGGGCCGGACCCTTGCGTCCTGCCCAAAACTATCCCGAGATCATCGAGGTGCATGGAACGGCGCGGATCCACAACCGGATCACCCGCGGCCGTATCGGCATCGTCGCGATGCTGTTGGTGGCGGGCTTCCTGCTGATTGGCGGCCGGCTGGTGCAACTGGGGCAGGTGAAGGTCGACGACAGCATCGAGGGCGTCACGCGCGACATCATCCAGGCGTCGCGCCCACCGATCGTCGATCGCAACGGCATTGCCATCGCCGTCGACATCCGCGTCCCCTCGCTTTACGCCGAGCCCCGCCGCATCGTCGACGCAGCGAATACGGCGGCGCAGCTGCGCATCGTGCTGCCGGATCTCGATGAGGGCTGGCTGCGGCAGCGCCTCTCCGGCGACAAGGGCTTCGTGTGGCTCAAGCGTGAGCTGACGCCGGCCATCAAGGATCGGGTGATGGCGCTCGGCCTGCCGGGCATCGATTTCATCGAGGAGAGCAAGCGTTTCTATCCAGCAGGGGCCGAGCTCGCCCACGTCATCGGCAGCGTCAATGTCGACAACCAGGGCATCGCGGGGATGGAACTGGCCATCGACCGCGACGATCTTGCAGTGCTGCAGGAGGTCGGACTGGCGCGCGGCGCCGAGCTCGAGCCCAAGGTGCTGTCGATCGACAGCCGCGTGCAATACGTGATGCGCAGCGAGCTGCTGGCCGCACTGGCGCGCTTCCGCGCCATTGCCGCTGCCGGAGCGATTGTCGACGTGCGGACCGGCGAAGTGATCGCCATGGTCTCGCTGCCGGACTTCGACCCGAACGAACCCGCCACTGCGCTAAAGCCCGACAGCTTCAACCGCATCACCAACGGCACGTTCGAGCTGGGTTCGACCTTCAAGACCATCACTATTGCGGCCGCGCTCGACAGCGGCGCCGTCGGCATCGACGATATGATCGACGCGCGCGAAGGGGTCCGCTTCGGCCGCTTTCTGCTCGATCACGGCCGGCATGAGATCATGTCGGTCTCGGACGTGTTCCGCTATTCCGACAATATCGGCACCATCCGCATCATGGAGAGCATGGGGAAGGACAGGCTTCGGGCGTTCCTGGGCGCCGCCGGCTTCGACCAGCGCTCCGGGATCGAACTGCCCGAGCGCGCCGCGCCTCGGGTGCCTGAGAGCTTTTCCGATGTCGGCGCCGCCACTGCCTCCTATGGCTACGGCTTTGCTGCGACGCCGATGCACATGCTCACGGCCGTCGCCGCGCTGATGAACAAGGGCAAGCTCGTGCCGCCGACGCTGTTCCGCCGCAGCGAGTCGGAGGCCGCGCAACTGGCGCGCCCGATCGTCAGCCCCAGGACCAGCGACGAGATGATGTACCTGTTCCGCATGAACGCGCTGCTCGGCTCCGGCCGCAACATGGACGCCGAAGCCGTTGGCTACCGCACCGGCGGCAAGACCGGTACCGCCGAGAAGACCATCAACGGTCGTTACTCCAAGACCAAGAACGTCACCGTCTTCACCTCCGCCTTCCCGATGGAGGATCCGCGCTATGCAATGCTGGTGATGCTCGACGAGGCCCAGGCCGAAAACACTCGCTCCACCCGTGAAGCCGGCTGGAACGTCGCGGTGGTCAGCGGGCAGATCATCCAGCGGATCGCCCCGATGCTGGGCATTCTCCCTACCACCGCCGCCGGCATCGACGACCGGCTGATGCAGCTGGCTACGCGCCCGGACGCGATCGACAGGTGATCTTTCACGCTGTTTGTTCCGCCTGGAGCGCATTGCCGCAAAAATGCCTCTTGCCTCAAAAGGCTGGTTTCTGTAGGCCTCCGCACCAGTCGGGGTGTAGCGCAGCCTGGTAGCGCATTTGTCTGGGGGACAAAGGGTCGTCGGTTCAAATCCGGCCACTCCGACCATTTCTCCCAAAGCCTAGAGGATAGCGGATTGGATATTGCCCCCAGCGATCCGCTCCCGGAGGAACTGTCGCTTGTCGCCGGCAGCCTCGAGCGCTGGCCGGTTGCCGCAGGCGGCGCACCGGTCCTGATCAATCTATCCGAGAATCACACCTTCCGCATCGACGGGGCCAGCGGTTCGCGCCATGTTCTGCGCCTGCACCGGCCGCGCTACCAGTCGCGGACTGCCATCGGCAGCGAGCTCGCCTGGCTCGAAGCGATCACCGACGACACCGAAATCCCGGTGCCGCGGCCGATTCCCGGGGCGGATGGCGAGATTGTGCAGGAAGTGGCGCCGGACCGCTTCGCCGCCTTGTTCGCCTTCGAGAGCGGCGTCGAGCCTCAGCCCGATGCCGATCTCGTGCCGCTGTTCGCAACGCTCGGGCGCTACGCCGCGACGCTGCACAACCACATTGCCAACTGGCAGCAGCCTGAAAAATTCGTCCGTCCGATCTGGGACGCGGTTGGCATCCTCGAGTCCTCGGGGCTGTGGGGCGACTGGCGCAAGGCTCCGCATGTCGAAGGCGACACCCTGGCGACGCTGACCGAGCTCGATGCGGCGCTACGCGCCGATCTCAGGGCCTATGGCACCGACATCGACCGCTTCGGGCTGATTCACGCCGATATGCGGCTTGCCAACCTCTTGGTCGACGGCGAGCACACCGTGCTGCTTGATTTCGACGATTCCGGCTTTGGCTGGTTCCTCTATGACCTCGCCGCGAGTCTCTCGTTCATCGAGACCTCGCCGCAGGTGCCGGCGCTGATCCGTGCCTGGCTCGGCGCCTACATGGAAATCCGGCCGCTGAAGCCGGAAGATCTGCGGATGATCGATACGCTGATCCTGCTCCGGCGCATGGCGCTGTTGGCATGGATTGGCTCACACGGCGAAACCGACCTGGCCAAATCGCATGCGGAACGCTTTGCGCTGGACACGGCGACAATGGCGCGAAAGTATCTGAGCCGCTGACGGCCGGGGGAGGGCGCCATGCGCATCCTCGCCGTCGCCGATCTACACTACAACCTGCCGCAGTGCGATTGGCTCGTCTCGGTTGCCAGCCGCTATGACTTGCTGATCATCGCCGGAGACTTGCTGGACGGTAGCTCCCTGGTCACCACCAGCGCACAAATGGTGGTGGTGCTGAAATATCTCGAGCGGCTGCGCGCCATCGTGCCGCTGGTGGTCTGCTCGGGCAATCACGATCTCAACCACGCCTATTCGACCGGCGAGCGCTATGCGCGCTGGGTGCCCTACGCGCGCGGCAACGGGGCTCATGCGGACAATGAGAGCTTTGCCATCGGCGAGGACAGCATCACCATCTGCCCGTGGTGGGATGGCGATATCGCCAAGCACGCCATCGGCCGGCAATTGGCGGAAGCGGCGGCGACGCGCGGACGCAACTGGTTCTGGGTCTACCACGCGCCACCGGCAGAAGCGCCGGTGAGCTGGTCGGGCTCGCGCTACTACGGCGACGTGGAGCTCGCGGGCTGGATCGCCCAATACCAGCCGCAACTGGTGTTCAGCGGCCACGTGCACGAAGCACCGTTCGCCCGCGGCGGCTCATGGGCTTCGCGGCTGGGCGACACCTGGATCTTCAACCCTGGCCGGCAGGTGGGCGAGGTGCCGACGCACATCGTGGTCGATACCGAGCTCAGGCAGGCGGCGTGGTTCTCCTTCGAGGGGGCGGGGACGCTCGACTGGGGGAGTGGCGGCGTGCCGGAGGAAATGCTCGAGTGGCCGGCCTGGTTGCCGCGGGCAGCCTAGGGCGCGACCAAATCAATGACCTAGAGCCGCGGGTCGGGCTTGCCGTCGGCGCCGACCGGGGCGGCCGTCTGCGCCGGCAGTTGCTGGTTCACCAACGCCTCGAGCACTTCGTCGACCATGCCGAGGTGATCATCTCGGTCAGCGAACTGGTGCTTGAGATCGGCCAGATAGGTGGTGGCGTCGATCAGCCGGCTGGCAAGAATACGGGCAACGTGGAAGACGATCTCCGGCCGCATCTGCAGGAAACTCTCGGCATCCTCGATGCGGTGGACGGTCACCGGTTCGATAGCACGCACTGTGGCGCTATGTGGCCGGCCGAGCAGGGCGGAGATTTCGCCGAACACTGCGCCGGGCTCATCGACCAGCGAGACGCGGACATCACCGCGCAACACTTCGACGGCACCCTCAACCAGGATGTACAGCACGCCGCTGCTCGGACCCTCATTGATCAGCACGTCGCCAGTATCGTAGCGAACCTTGCCGAGGTCGACGGTAGAGGCGAGTACCGCCTGCATCGAGCTGTTCTGAGGTTCCACGGCTGCCCCTCGCTGTCGCATCTGGCAGCAATCATGCTCTCAGGGAGCCGGCGCCGCCAAGCCAAATCGCTTGTCGACCCCGCCGTAAGCGGCAGTGACGCCCCATATCAGGCCGGCGACGAGGAAGAAATGCCGCCAGTGGTCGATGTCGATGATCGCCGCCTCGCCGGCGAGTGGCACGAACACCGCGACCAGCGGGATCAGCAGCAGGCGGTTGGGACCGGGCCGGGCGATGAAGGTGGCGCTGCGCCACAGCGTCACGCCGATGAACAGGATGAAGGCAAACCCTCCACCCCAGCCATAGGCGTGCAGCACATTGACGTAGGTATTGTGCGGCTCTTCCTTGACCCGGAGGTTGCGGAACTCGAGCGGGCCAAGCCCGAGCGGATGCTGCAACGCCAGGTCGAACGCATAGCCCTGGCGGCCGAAGCGGCCGCTTTCGCCGGTATCGTAATTCTGCGATTGGGTCCTGAGCTCGATGAATGAGCGGAACTGCGGGATCGACAGGATACCGGCTGCCGCGACGACCAGCAGCATCAGGCCGGCCATGGCGAGCAGCAGCATGCGAACCCTCTGCCGGGCATGCGCTTCCAGCACGAACACCAGCACATAGACGATGGCGCTGGAGATGGCGATATGCCCCCAGGCAGCGCGCGAGAAGCTGGCGAACACCCCGACGACGAGCACTCCGTAGGCGAGCGCCGCCCAGATGGCGCGGCGCGGCGTCCCCAGCAGCACGCGCTGCAGCACGTACATGGCCGGGAGTACCAGGAACGGGCCGAAGACGTTCGGATCGTTGAAGAATGCTTTGGCGCGGTCATAGCGGGTGAACAGCTCGTGCCCGACGCCGAGATAGCCGAGCGTGCCGAGCACGGCCGAGAGTACGGCCGTGGCGAGGTAAGCGCCGATGATCAGCCGCATCCGGGCCTGCGGCGCGTCGGCAACGTAGTTCGCCACCCAGTACGAGGTAAAGAACAGGAAGATCGTCACCGCCTGGTAGACCAGCGCGTCGGGGATGGTGCTGAACCTCACCTGGAACGCCGCGATGATGGCGAATGGCACGAAACTCGCAAACAGCACCAGCAGCCCCAACGTCGAGCGGCGCAGCGTGAAGCCGGCGAACATCGAGACGCCGAGCACCGCGAGGAACGCCAGTTCGTATGGCGCCGGTTCGGTGATGACGAGCCCGCCGGCGAAGATCCAACCAACGACGAGGGCATCGAGCAGGGTGGTGGCGCGGGCGCGCAGCCAGGTGGCGGCGAGGACGGGGGAGGCCGTCGAAGCCGTAGCACTCATCGTGCCACCCACTGGGTGTCATCCCTGCGAAGGCAGGGACCCATTTCACGGCTCGCACCAGCTGCGAGTTGGGTCCCAGCTTGGCTCGCCCCGGTCATTTCAGAACGCGTTCTTGCGCTGGGTGAACAGCGAGATCGGGGTCATTGCGACGATCTTCACGTCCAGCCAGAGCGACCAGTTTTCAATGTAGTAGAGGTCGCATTTGACTCGTTGCATGATCTTGTCGACCGTGTCGGTTTCGCCGCGCCAGCCGTGGATCTGGGCCCAGCCGGTCATCCCGGGCTTCACCCGGTGGCGGGCGAAGTAGCCCTCGACCGCATCGTAGTAGAGCTGGTTGTCGGCCTTGGCCGCCAGCGCGTGCGGACGCGGACCGACGATCGAAAGTTCACCCAGCAGCACGTTGAAGAGCTGCGGCAACTCATCGATCGAGGTCTTGCGGATGAACTTGCCCACTTTGGTGACCCGCGGGTCGTCCTTGGTCACCAGTTTGATCGCATTGGCATCGAGCATGTCGGTCCGCATCGAGCGGAATTTCCACATGTCGATCAACTGGTTGTTGAAGCCGTGCCGCTTCTGGCGGAAAAACACCGGCCCCTTGCTCTCGAGCTTGATGGCGATCGCCGTCGCGATCATCACCGGGGAGAGCAGGATCAGCGCGGTGACGGCGACCAGTTTGTCGAACAGCCACTTGAACACCAGGTTCCAGTCCGAGATCGGCCGGTCGGCCATGTCGAACACCGGCACGCCGCCGACATAGGAATAGGCCTTCGAAGTGAAACGCAGCTTGCTCATGTGGGCGGAGAGCCGGATATCGACCGGCAGCACCCAGAGCTGCTTCAGCATGTCGAGCACGCGGTGTTCGGCGAACAGCGGCATCGAGACGATCACCAGGTCGATCCGGGTTTGCCGGGCGAACTCGATGAGCTCGACGACGCGCCCGAGCTTGGCGAGGCTGGCGACGGATTCGGGCGAGCGATCGTCGTTGCGATCGTCGAACAGGCCGAGCAGGTCGATATCGTCGCGCCCGGTGGTCTGGATCGATTCGATCAGCGCCTCGGCATCCTTGCCGCCACCGACGATAACGGTGCGGCGCTTGAGCTTGCCCTGCCGGGTCCAGTGCATCACCACCTGGTGCAGCACCATGCGATAGACCGCGAGCACGCCAAGCCCGGCGCCCCAGAAGGCGAGGATCCAGGGGCGCGACAGCGCGTGGCCACTATCGTAGAGCAGCACCAGCCCACCGAGCAGTGCGAAGGCGGCGGTCCAGCCGAGCGCTGTCTTCCAGAGCTGTGAGGCGCCGCGCCGGTAGGCCGCAATGCCGTGCAGTCGCAGCAGGTTGATGAACACCTGCGCCACGGCGACGACGCCGAGCGTGGTGACGACGCTGAGCAGGGTATCGCCGCCATTGAGCCCGAACAGCGCCACCCCGGTTGCAATCAACAGGACGATCTCCGCCACCTGTGCCACGCCGACGACGACCGCGGCGGAGTAGGTGGGGGCGATCGGCTGATCGGCGAGGGCAGCGGCAAGGTCGCTTAGCCGTGGTGGCGCAGCTTTCGGCTTGGGCGGCTGCGCGACATGCTCGAGGACGGCCTGCTGGGGGTCGAGGTGGAACATTGGGGGCTCTTCGTTGGGCTCTTGTTGTGTGGCGGCTCTAGGAGGAGAGGACTGAAGACGGAGCGAAACCACCGGGCGCGCGGGCGGCGAGAACCTGCCGGTAAAGCGCCTCGATCTGGTCGGTCATGTGCGCAACCGAGAAGCCGGAGCGGATATGAGCGAGCCGCATTTCGGCCTCGCGGGCCGCGGCGGCCGGATCGTCGAGAGTGGACTGCATGGCCCTGCGAAGCGCCGCGGCATCGGCGGCGGGCAGCAGGCTCGAAGCGGTGGGGCCGTAGATTTCCCTGACGCCGCCGACGTCCGTGGCGATCACCGGCCGGCCGGCGGCCGCAGCTTCGAGGATCACATAGGGCAACGACTCGGCAAGCGACGGCACGACGGCGATGCGGCCCAGATGCAGTGTCGGCCGCGCCGGCTTGACGCCGAGCAACGTGACCCGCCCGGTCAGGCCCAGGCTGGCGATCTGCGACCTGATCGCATCGAGATCCGGACCACCGCCTGCCATCACCAGCGTCGCTGGACGGCCGTCAGCGGCGCGGAGATCGACGAGCGCATCGAGCAGGTAGCTGATGCCCTTGACCGCGCGGAACTCGCCGATGAACACGAAATCGGCCGCCTCGGGACCGGGCACGATCGGCTCGAACTCCGCCGGCATCAGGCCGTTATGAATCACCGGGCCCGGGCAGGAGGGTTTGCCGATCTGCTCTGTGTAAGCCCGCTGCGCGAAACCGCTTTCGAAGACGATCGCGTCGGTGGCGCCAAGCAGCGCGCGCTCGATCATCCGAAACAGCTGGCCGGCGGCCGAGCCGGGCCGGTAGTTCAGCACGCCACCATGCGGCGTGTAGAGCGAAACGCGCTGCCGGGCGCCGATGCGGGCCAGCCGGGCGTTGAGCCCGCCCTTGGCGCCGTGGCCGTGCAGCACGTCGATCTGCAGCACGTCGGCGAGGCGGCGAATCCTCAGCGGCGTCGCGAGGTCGGCAGCCCCGAAAGTGCGGGGGATCGGCAACGAATGAATGCCAAGCGGCGCCAGCGGGCGGAGCTTTTCCAGCCGCTCATCGGTCAGCGCATCGGTGTGGAGGCTGTCGGCGACGATGCCGATCTCGTGACCGCGCGCCGCCAGTTCATGCGTCAGGTCGTAGACGTGCCGGAACAGCCCACCAACCGGGGCACGAAGGATCTGGAGGATGCGGAGCGGACGAGATGCGCTGGACATGGGCCAGCGTTAGAAGGGCCGGGGTTTCCGAACCCTTTAGAGCCAGCGCTCCGACACTACGATGGTATCTCCGGGGTAAATGGGGAAGTCGAGGTTGACCGATCCCTTCACCATCTGGTTGCCCTGGCGGCGGTAGATTACCGCCTTGCCGCGATCCGCCGTATCGGAGAATCCGCCCGCCGTACTGACCGCCGCACGCACCGTCATGCCGTAGACATAGGGGAACTGGCCGCCGTTCTTGACCGCGCCCTGGATGAAGAACGGCCGGTAAGTCTCGATCTCGACTGCAACACTGGGCTCGCGGATATAGCCCTCGGCCAGCGCCGCGGTGATCGAGGCGGCAGCGAGCTGGGTGGTCTTGCCACGGACCTTCACCGGCCCGACCAGCGGCAGCGCCACGGCGCCCCCATCGTCGACCTGGTAGCTCTTGGAGAGTTCGGCTTCGCCATAGACGCTGACCCGCACCACGTCGCCGGTATCGAGCGTGTAGGGGCCCTTCACCTCGACCAGATAGGTCGACGGCTTGCCGTTGATGGCACAGGCCGCAAGCGGCACGAGCAGCAAAATGAGAAGGAAACGCAGCCAGCGCATGGCTATCCCGAAAAACCCTGATCAGGGCGCCAGTGTCGCGGTGCTATGGTTAACATTCTGCTTAGAAAATCGCCGCGGGATCGTCAGATTGCGAGCGGCTTAACTGAATGCTTACCACGCTGGCCCCATAGCTCAGGGATAACAGTGAGGGCGGGCGAGTGAGTTCGGATTTCGAGCGCGCCGACGATATGCGGATGGATGTGGGGGCGCTGATCGCCGCCGTGCTGTCGCGCGGACTGCGCATCCTGCTCGTCACCGTGCTGCTGCTGGTCGCCTCTGCTGCGGTGCTGCTGTTCATTCCCAAGAGCTACGAGTCGTCGGCGAGCCTCTTGGTCGAGCCGCGCAGCAACATCTACACGCGCGCCGCCATGGACGTAACCTCGGCCGGCAATGCGGTGAACACCGAAGCGCTGATGTCGAGCCAGATCGAGCTGATCAAATCACGCGACCTGCTGCTCGAAGTGGTCGATTCGGAAAATCTCCGCTCGGTACCCGAATTCTCCAATGCCGGCTTCTCGCCCATCGGTTTCGTGCTGCGCCTGATCGGGCGCGGGCCGGAGCAGCGCAGCGTCGATGAGACTGTGCTCGGCAACCTTGCCGACCGCATGACGGTGATCCGTGAGCGCGATTCGGCGGTGATCTCGATCTATGTGCGCTCGATCGATGCCGAGCTCGCGGCGCGCATCGCCAACGCCATCGCCGCCGCCCATGTGAAGCGCCGCGGGGCGCAGTCGCTGACCGATACCGCCGACGCCACCGTGTGGTTACAGGAAGAGATCGACAAGCTGCGCCCCAAGGTGAGCGCAGCCGAGACAGCCGTCGCCAACTACAAGGTCGAGAACGACCTGTTCGTCGGCGCCAACAGCATCCCGGTGACCGACCAGCAACTGACCGTGGTCGCCACGCAGATCGCCGAAGCGCAGCAGCGCAAGAACGACGCGCAGGCCCGCTCGCAGGTGATCCGCGGGCTGCTCGACAAGGGCCAGTCGCTCGACGGCGTCAACGATGTCCGCAACTCGGTGGTGATCCAGGGGCTGCTCGAAACCAAGGCAAACCTGCAAGCCGAACTTGCGCAGAAATCGACGACCCTGCTGTCCAACCATCCGACCATCAAGGCGTTGAAGGCGCAGATCGGCGAGCTCAACAAGCAGATCACCAGCGAGGCCGACCGGGTTGCCGATTCGCTCGAGGCCGAGGCCAAGGTCGAGGCCGACCTCGAGCAGCGGCTGCGCGACGACCTGACCCGCGCCAAGCTGACGGCCGGTGACGCCACCAAGGGCGGCGTGACGCTCGACAGCCTCGAGCGCGAAGCCAAGGCGCAGCGCGACCTGTTGGAAAACTACCTCGCCCGCTACTCCGACGCGACGTCGCGCACGGCGTCGAACTCGGCATTGCCCGATGTCCGCATCGTCAGCGAGGCGGCGCCTTCGGTCGAGCCGGCCTCGCCAAAGATCCCACTGATCCTCGGCGCCGTCGGCTTCGTGGCGCTGGCGCTGCAGGTCGGCGCGATCCTGTTCGGCGAGCTGATGTCGGGCAGGGCGCTGACCGAGCGGACGCGTGCGGCAGGGCCGGAGCGGGAAGATCACGTCTATGACGCCGAACTCGCCCAGATCGACAGCGACATGGCCGACGAGGCGATCGACGGCGAGCTGGAGCATGCGGTGGAGTCCGGCATCGCCCCGCCGCCGGCAGCTGCCCGTCGGGCCGACGACGATCTGGCGCAGCTCTCGGCAGCCGTCACCACGCACCAGTTGCGCACCGTGCTGCTCGCCAGTCTCGATGGTGGCCAGGAAACGTTGGCGGTGATGGACCGGCTGCTCGAGGATGCGCTGATGAGCGATCTCAGCGCCGTGGTGGTGGACGCCGGCAGCGGCGAAACCAGCGCTCTGCTCGGCCTCACCGACCTCGCTGCGGAGCAGGCTGATTATGGCGACGTCATGCAGCGCGCTGGTGACAACCTTGCCGAAGTGCCCTGGGGGCGCCTCCCATCGCTCGACCGCCGCTCCTCCCGCCCTTCGATCTTGATCGAAGCGCTGGCCGATATCTATCACGTGGTGATCGTCGATACCGGTCGGGTCGGTGTCGCTTCCAGTCTGCCGCTGTTCGCAGGCGCCCGGGCGACCGTGGTGCTGGTCACCAGCGAGGACGCCAGCCCGGTGGCGATCGGCGTAGCCCGCCGCGATATCGCGGCGCTCGGCTTCGAGCTTGGTCGTGTCGTCCGCCTTCCCGCCGTCAGGGCGGACGTGGCCTAGGCTCGTGACAACGCTCAAGTACAGGCTGATCGGCGCCGCCTTCGAACTGTTGTGGGCAAGCGGCGTGACGCACCTGGTCCGCAGGCGCTCCAAAGCCCGCGGCGTGATCTTCACGCTACATCGGGTGCTGCCGGACGATCCGGCGGACTTCGCCCCCAACGCCATTCTCCAGGTCAAGCCCGACTTTCTCGCCTTCGCCATCACCCGCGTGCGCGAGCTGGGCTTCGATATCGTCGATATGGACGAGGCGGCGCGCCGCATCGAGGCCGAGGAGCCGGGCAAGCCCTTCGTCGTGTTCACCTTCGATGACGCCTACCGCGATAACCTCCGGTACGCCCTGCCGGTGCTGCGCCGGCAGCAATGCCCGTTCACCCTCTACGTACCAACGGCGCTGGTTGATGGGGTAGGGGAGGTGTGGTGGCAGGCGCTCGAGGACATTATCGCCGGCCAGAACGCGCTGGCCGTCACCTATGCCGGCGAGACCGAGTACCACGCGACAGCCAATCTGGAAGAAAAGCAGCGAGCCTATGACGCGCTCTACCGCCGGATGCGCACCATGCCCGAGGCGGATCGGGTCAAGCTGATCCGCGATATCGCAGGCCAATACGGGTTCGATCTCAAGCAGCATTGCCGCGAGCTGATCATGGACTGGACCGAGCTTCGGCACTTCGCCGCCGATCCGCTTTGCACCATCGGCGCCCATACCGTGCACCACTACGAGCTGGCCAAGCTCGGCCCGGTCGATGCCCGCAACGAGATCGAGCAATCGGTCCGCATCCTCAAGGCGCAGTTCGGCAAGACGCCGCTGCACCTGAGCTACCCGATCGGTGGCGCCGCCTCGGCCGGCCCGCGGGAGTTTTCGCTGGCCCGCGAGCTGGGGCTCAGAACAGCCGTGACGACGCGTCCCGGCGGGCTATATGCTGGGCACCGGCACAGCCTCCATTCGCTGCCGCGGGTGTCCCTCAACGGCCTGTTCCAGTCCAAACGCTATGTCGATGTCTTCGCGACCCCGGCCGTGTTCGCAATGCTGCCCGGTTGATCGCTTCTTTCTCATGTCCCTTCTCGTCCTGATTCCCCGGAGCTCTTATGGCTGACCTCATCGTCGATGGCGCGAACCCGGTGTCCGGCACCATCCGCCCGTCGGGCAACAAGAACGCGGTGCTGCCCATGCTCTGCGCCACCTTGCTGACCGACGAAGAGGTGACGCTCACCAACGTCCCCGAGATCAGCGATATCGACAAACTGGTCGAGTATTTCCGCTCCAAGGGCTCGCGCGTACAGCGCAGCCTCGAGGCACAGACGCTGACCATCCAGCATGACTTCAAGGCCTTCGCCACCTCCGACGCCGAACTGCCGGTGGGCATTCGCGCCGCCGTGCTGCTGCTGGCTCCGGTGCTGCTGCGCAGCGACCACCTGATCTTCGACACCGAGGCCAAGGGTTGTGCGCTGGGCGTGCGCGAGATCGACCCGCACCTCGAGATTCTCGAGCGCTTCGGCGGCACCATTGCCGGTACGCACCCCTACCGCATCGAGCGCCGCAACCAGATCAAGGGCGTCGACCTCTGGCCCGACTACGCCTCGGTCACCGCCACCGAGACCTTCGTGATGATCGCGGCGCTGGCGCATGGCACCTCGACCATGAACAACGCCGCCTCCGAGCCGCACGTACAGGCGCTGTGCGACATGCTGGCGGCGATGGGCGCCGATATCGACGGCATCGGCACCTCGCGGCTGACGGTGCGCGGCGTGGGCAAGCTCGTAGGCACCACCGCCCGCGTACCGGACGATCACCACGAGGTCGCAACCTTCCTCGCCATCGGCGCCGTCACCGGTGGCCGGCTGACCGTCGAGACCGACATGGGCCCGCAGCTGACGCTGATCCTCCGCCAGTTCGGTAAGCTCGGGCTGGAGTTCGAGGTCGAGGACGGCAAGGTCACGGCCACCGGCTGGACCCGCAAGGTCACCGAGCCCTACACCGCCGAGATGCTGCCCAAGATCGAGGCGGCGCCCTGGCCGTATTTCCCGGCCGACCTCTTGCCGCACGCCATCGGCATTTCGGTAGGCTGCACCGGCGACATCCTGTTCTGGAACAAGGTCTATGAGGGGGCGCTCGGCTGGAGCGCCGAACTCTTGAAGTTCGGCGCCCGCGTGCACCTCTCCGATCCGCATCGGCTGGTGGTGTTCGGCGGCAACCCGCTGCGCCCGGCAACGGTTGAGGCGCCCTACATCATTCGCGTCGTGGTGGCGCTGCTGCTGGCGGCGATTCAGATCCCCGGCGAGTCCCGCATCAAGAATGCCGACCCGATCCGCCGGGCCTATCCGCATTTCGTCGAAAAGCTAACCAAGCTCGGTGCCAAGGTGCGCTGGGAGTAAGGGGTCTTCGTAGCCGGTGCGTGGGGCTCCCCCCTCCCAACCTCCCCCACAAGGGGGGGAGGTGCCGTTCGGCGTGTGAGGCACGATCCAGCCAATCTCACCGGCCCGACACCTCCCCCTCGATGAGGGAGGCTGGGAGGGGGTGGGGCAGCAGACGCGATGCCAGGGCGATCGGAGACGAGTCGGGTGTTACTGGTCCGGCTTCGCCATCCAGCGGATGATCCAGGTCGCGGGGTAGAACCAGCTCATCCCCATCACCGCGAAGAAGCCGATCAGCAGCCACCACACCGCGGCGCCGAGGAAGCTCATGTAAATCCACATGCCGAGCACCGACCAGATGACGAGCGAGGCGAGGATCAGGACGGTGCCGAGGAGTTTGCGGGTGGACTGGGTCATAGCCTTGCTGGCGCGATGCGGCATCGCGCCCATTGAACGGGGTCGCTGCCGGGAGTAGTTCGGGGCCGAAAGGAACCCATCTTGGCTCTCAGCGCAACCGAACAATCCGTCACACCGTCGACGCCGGCGACCGACCGGCTGAAGCCGGTGCGCATCTGGCTCTACGGCATGGCGCTTCTAGTGCTGATCATGGTGGTGGTCGGCGGCGCGACGCGGCTGACCGAATCCGGGTTGTCGATCACTTCGTGGAAGCCGATTTCGGGCACCATCCCGCCGCTCAATGATGCCGACTGGCAGGCCGAGTTCGAGGCCTACAAGCAGATTCCGCAGGGCGTGCAGAATTCCTGGATGGGGATCGAAGACTTCAAGTCGATCTTCTGGTGGGAGTGGGCGCACCGCTTCCTCGGCCGCGTCATCGGCTTCGCCTTCGCCATCCCGTTCGTCGTGTTCCTGTTCCAGCGCCGCTTCAACTGGAACCTTGCCGCGCCGCTTGCCGGGCTGTTCGTGCTCGGCGGCTTCCAGGGGTTTCTCGGCTGGTGGATGGTCTCGTCCGGCCTGTCGGAACTCACTTCGGTGTCGCAATACCGGCTGGCCGCACATCTGGGCGCCGCTTCGCTGCTGTTCATCGCGTTGATCTGGGTGGCGCGGCGGCTCGAGCCCGCCAAGCCCGCCAAGCCCGCCAGTCCCGCCGGCTGGCCGGTCTGGGGGCTGCTGGCGCTGATCCTCATTCAGATCGTCGCCGGCGCCTTCGTTGCCGGGCTCGATGCCGGCATGGGCTACAACACCTGGCCGCTGATGGATGGAGCGCTGATTCCGCACGGGCTCGACGCAATCGACCCATTCTGGAAGAACCTGTTTGAGAACACCCTCACCGTGCAGTTCATCCACCGGATGATCGCCTATGCAGTGGTGCTCTATCTCGGCTGGCTGCTGTGGCGCCAGTCGAAGCGCGGCGGTTTTGGCGGCGTGCACGGCTGGCTGCCGCGCATCTCGCTGCTCATCCTGTTGCAGGTGGGGCTCGGCATCGCCACGCTCCTTAGCATGGTGCCGATCTCGCTGGCGCTCGGCCACCAGGCCTTGGCCTTCATGCTCGCCGGGCTGGTGACGGCCTATCTGGCGGATACGACAGTGCGCCGGGCCTAGGCACGACCCTGGCCCAGGACTCGGTGTCATCCCCGCGAAAGCGGGGATCTCCGTTTGCGATCGTGCCGTCGGCCAGAAAACAGAGGTTCCCGCTTTCGCGGGAATGACCCGGTGGACGGCGGCGACATTCGATCGGTGGTGATATTTAGAAAAATCAATGACTTAGCATGTGGTATCATAATACCGACAAAGCAAGCTATTGAAATTACAGCAAGAAATCTTTCCGCTTGACGCTTTCCAGTGGCGTCCGTATATCCGCGCCACGAATACGGGGCAGGGGACACTCTGCCTGCTTTCAAGGAAAACGAGATGAGCACCTACACGGCGAAGCCGGACGAGATCCAGAAGAAGTGGATCCTGATCGACGCCAAGGATCTGGTGGTTGGCCGTGTCGCCTCCATCATCGCCATGCGTCTGCGCGGCAAGCACCTGCCGACCTACACCCCGCACATGGATACCGGCGACCACGTCGTCGTGATCAATGCCGACAAGGTGAAGCTGACCGGCAAGAAGCTCGATCAGCGCCGGTTCTTCTGGCACACCGGTCATCCCGGCGGCATCAAGGACCGTACGCAGCGTCAGCTGCTCGAGGGCCGTTTCCCCGAGCGCGTGCTCGAGAACGCCGTCCGCCGCATGATCCCGGAAGGCCCGCTCGGCCGCAAGCAGTACGGCAACCTGCGCGTCTATGCCGGTGAGACCCACCCGCATGAAGCCCAGGCGCCCGTGAAGCTCGACGTCGCTTCGTTCAACTCCAAGAATGTGAGGGCCAAGTAATGGCCGAGACCATCAATTCGCTCGAAGACCTGGGCGCTGCCAACGTCGTCGCTGTTGCTGCCGACGCTCCCGTGCACGTGCAGAAGCTCGACGCGCAGGGCCGTGCCTATGCCACTGGCAAGCGCAAGAACGCCATCGCCCGCGTCTGGATCAAGCCGGGTGCCGGCAAGATCACCGTCAACGGCAAGGAATTCAACGCCTTCTTCGCCCGTCCGGTGCTCCAGATGGTGCTGCAGCAGCCGATCGTCGCCGCCTCGCGCGTCGACCAGTACGATGTCATCGCCACCGTTTCGGGGGGCGGTCTGTCGGGCCAGGCCGGTGCCGTCCGTCACGGCATCTCCAAGGCTCTGACCTACTTCGAGCCCGAGCTGCGCGGCGTGCTGAAGGCCGGCGGCTTCCTCACTCGCGACAGCCGCGTGGTCGAGCGTAAGAAGTACGGTAAGGCCAAGGCCCGTCGTTCCTTCCAGTTCTCCAAGCGCTAAGCTTCGAGTTCTCAGAATTTGCCGAGGGGCCGGAGCGATCCGGCCCCTTTGCTTTGTACTGGCGGGCAGCGACAACCCGACATTTGGTGGGGAGCACGGCCGCCGGCCCGTCAAGAGTGATCGCCGCGCTCACGGGAAGGGAAGGGTTGCCGTCGCTTGCCCCCCGCGATACCCATTGCCGCCCCTGAGTTGAGCCGCCAATGCCGCAGCCCAAGACCGTTCTCATCGTCACCGATGCCTGGCACCCGCAGATCAACGGGGTGGTGCGCTCGATCGAGCTGGTGATCAAGGAGATGGAGAAGCGCGGCATCGCGGTAAAGCTCCTGACCCCGAACGAGTTCAGGACCTTCCCGATGCCCGGCTATGGCGAGATCCGCCTGAGCCGCACGCTGATGAAGCCGGTCTATGCGCGGATCGAGGCCGCGGCGCCCGACGCCATCCATATCGCCACCGAAGGGCCGCTCGGTATCATGGCACGCCGCTGGTGCCGTAAGCGCCGGTTCGAGTTCTCGACCGCCTACCACACGCAGTTCCCGGAATACCTGCGCGCCCGCCTGCCGGTACCGCTGCGCTGGAGCTACCGGTTCCTGCGCTGGTTCCACGGCGCGGCGAAATACTGCCTCGTCGGTACGCCGCACCTCAAGATGCTGCTGGAACAGCGCGGCTTCACCAACGCGGTGATCTGGCAGAAGGGCGTCGATACCGAGCTGTTCAACCCGGCGCGGCGCGAACCGCTTGCCTACGATGGGCCGGTGTTCCTCTATGTCGGCCGCGTCGCGGTGGAAAAGAACATTGAGGCATTCGTCTCGCTCGACCTGCCGGGCACCAAGCTGGTGGTCGGTGGAGGGCCGAGCCTCGAGAAGCTGAAGGCCGAGTACCCCGACGTGGTATTCGTCGGCCCCAAGCAGGGCGAAGAACTGGCCAAGTTGTTCGCCTCGGCGGATGTGTTCGTATTCCCTTCCAAGACCGACACCTTTGGCCTCGTGCTGCTTGAGGCGCTGGCCAGCGGCACCCCGGTGGCGGCCTTCCCGGTGACCGGACCGATCGACGTGATCGGCGATGCCCCGGTCGGCGTGCTCGATCATGACCTCAGGGCCGCGGCGCTCAAGGCGCTCGAAGTGTCCCGCGATGGCTGCCGCGATTATGCGGAGCAGTTTTCCTGGGCCGCCAGCACCGACCAGTTTCTGCAATATCTGCCGGTGAAGGGCGAAGTTAGTTCGCCTTGACTCTAATTAGAGCAATCTCTAAATAAGCCCCCGTCGCAACGCGAGCGGGTCTTATGGGTATCAACGCCGTCTTCGAAGCGCTGTCGCACCCGGTGCGCCGGGAAATCCTCCAGCTCCTCAGGGGCGGGCCGATGTCGGCCGGCGCGCTGGCCGAGCACTTCACGCTGTCGAAACCCACGCTCTCCGTGCATTTCGCCAAGCTCAAGGAGGCCGAACTGGTGGCCGTCGAGCGGCAGGGCACCAGCCTCATCTACCACCTCAACATGTCCATTCTCGAAGAGGCGCTGTCCGGCCTCTTGAGCCTCAAGGAGCCCAAATGATGCGCCCGCTGTTCACCCCGATCCGCATCGCGCTGCTCGTCGCCCTCCTCGCGGCGTTCACCGCCGGCCTCGTGTTGGTCCCGGCCGACGCCATGCTGCCGGTCCATTGGGGCGTGAGCGGCGAGGCGGACGGGTTCCTGCCGCGCGAATGGGCGCTGCTCATCCCACTGCTGATGATCGTCCTTGTCTGGGCGATCTTCTACGTCGTCGGCCGTGTGGCCGAGCCTTCCGACGCCGCTGCGGGACGTCACACTGCGGGGGTGGTGATCACTGCGCTCACCGGCCTCGCGCTGGTGCTCGAGGCCGCTACAGTGCTGATCGGCATTGGCGTCGCGATCAACATGGTGCAGGTGCTTGGCCTGGCGCTTGGCGTGCTGCTGGTGATCCTGGGCAACGCCATGCCGAAATCCCAGCCCAACAGCTTCGCCGGCCTGCGCTTGCCGACGACTCTGAGCGACGCCGCCAACTGGCAGGCGACACACCGCCTTACCGGGCTGCTCTGCATGATCGCCGGCCTCGTGCTGATCGTCGCCGCGCTGCTGCTGCCCGCGCCAACCCTCGTCTGGTGGTTGCTCGGCTGCGTGTTCGCGCCGATCCTGATCGGCGTCGTGTACTCCCTGGCCTACGCCCGACGGCGGACTTGACCGGGAACCGTTTCCGCCACTAAAGCTCCGTAATCCTCGCTCACGGTTCGGACATGACTCAGGGAGTAGCAGCGCCAATCGCAGCCGCCGGCTTTGCAGCCGGAGCGGTCGCGCGCGCTAGCGCCCCCGCTCGCTAGCTCTCCCCGAGCGCCGCCATGCGGCTGGGGAGAGCGGAACCAAACGAGCCCGGCGGTCGTGATCGGCCGCTTAACCGAGTCAAAACCATAATTCCGCGATAATCGGCGCCTCACTGAAGGCGCCGCGGCATCAGGGAGCGCTTCCGGGAAAAGTTGCAGACTTTTCCGGCTCGGAAGCGTGACAAAGAAAGTCCCTAGTGCGTCGCGGTCCACCGAGGTTCCAATGAACGACGATTTCCACCGCATCCGCCGCCTTCCGCCCTACGTCTTCGCCCATATCGATCCGATCAAGGCCAAGCTCCGCGCCAACGGCGTCGATATCATCGACCTGGGCATGGGCAACCCGGACATGCCGACGCCGCAGCACATCGTCGACAAGCTCAAGGAGACGGTGAAGGACCCGCGCACCCACCGCTATTCCTCATCCAAGGGGATCCCCGGGCTCCGCAAGGCGCAGGCGAGCTACTACGGTCGCCGCTTCGGCGTGAAGGTGAACCCCGACACCCAGGTGGTAGCGACGCTCGGTTCCAAGGAAGGCTTCGCCAACATGGCTGCGGCGATCACTGCGCCGGGCGATGTGGTGCTGGTGCCCAACCCGACCTATCCGATCCACGCCTTCGGCTTCATCATGAGCGGCGGTGTCGTCCGCTCCATGCCGGCCGAGCCGGACGAGAATTTCATGCGCGCGCTCGATCGGGCTGTCAGGCACTCGATCCCCAAGCCAATCGCGCTGATCCTCAACTACCCGGCCAATCCGACCGCCTATACGGCGTCGCTGGATTTCTATAAGGAAGTGGTCAAGTACTGCCGCGAGCACTCGATCTTCATCCTCTCCGATCTCGCCTATTCCGAGATCTATTTCGATGACGAAGTGCCGCCCTCGGTGCTGCAGGTCGAGGGTGCGATGGACATCACGGTGGAGTTCACCTCGATGTCCAAGACCTACTCGATGCCCGGCTGGCGCGTCGGCTTCGCCGTCGGCAACGAGCGGCTGATCGCGGCGCTGACCCGCGTGAAGTCGTATCTCGACTATGGCGCCTTCACCCCGATCCAGGTCGCCGCCGCGTCGGCCCTCAACGGCCCGGACAGCGTCATCGAAGACGTGCGCACCGTCTATCGCGACCGCCGCGACGTGATGGTGGAGAGTTTTGGCCGTGCCGGTTGGAACATCCCGTCGCCCAAGGCGACGATGTTCGCCTGGGCCCCGATTCCCGATCAGTTCGCCCACCTGGGTTCGCTCGAGTTCGCGAAACTCCTGATCCAGGAAACCGGCGTTGCCGTCGCCCCGGGGGTCGGCTTCGGCGAGTATGGCGACCAGTACATCCGCCTCGCCCTGGTCGAGAACGAGCAGCGCATCCGCCAGGCGGCACGGAACATCAAGAAGTTCCTGCAGAGCCAGCCGAGCCACGGCAACGTGGTGCCGATCACCGCCGCGAAGTAAGGCGGACAGATCAGAGTTTGCAACGGCCCGGTCAGTGACCGGGCCGTTTGCTTGTCGGCGCTGCATCCCTGCAGCGGGCGGCGAATCCGCTTGCCCCAATAACATGACTGTGATTATCAGCTTTCAGCTTGCTGGAGGCCATGTCATGTTCCGCCCACTTCTTGTTGCGTTCGCGCTGTTGTTCGCCGCTGCTCCGGCGCTGGCGCAGTCCTTTCCAGTCACCATCAAGCACGCCTTCGGCGAGACGGTGATCGAGAAGGCGCCCGAGCGGATCGCTACCTGGGGCTGGGGCAACCATGATGCGCTGCTCGCACTGGGGGTGGTCCCGGTGGCCATGCCGTTCTCCACCTATGGCGGCGGCGACAATGGGCTGCACCCCTGGGTAGAAGAGAAGTTGAAAGAACTTGGCGCGGCGACGCCAGTGCAGCTTTCTGACAGCTCCGACATCCCGTTCGAGCAGATTGCCGCCCAGAAGCCGGATTTGATAATCGCAGTGTTCTCGGGCATCAGTGCCGAACAATACGCCCGCCTGAGCCAGATCGCGCCGACCGTCGCCTATCCAGACCAGCCCTGGAGCACGCCGTGGCAGGACGTGACCAGAATCGTCGGTCGGATCGTCGGCAAGCCGGCGGAAGCCGAACAACTGGTCGTCAATACGCTGAAATTCGTTGCCGACGAGGCAGCGAAATATCCGGAGATCGCCGGCACCACCTTTGCCGGGGTCAACGACTTCGACGGTTCGATCGCCGTCTATGACGCGCTCGATGCGCGCATGAAGTTCCTCACCGATATCGGGCTGGTGCTGGCGCCCAGCGTCACCGAGCTGTCGCCCAAGGACGGCTCGTTCTATTACCCGCTGAGCTACGAGCTGTTCGACCAGCTCACCAGCGACATCCTCATTACCTACTACGAGACCCAGGCCGCTTCGGACGAGTTCTTCGCAAAGCCCTACGCGCAGAGCCAGCCGCAGTATCAGAAGGGCGCTTTCGCCTCGCTGGTCGGCATCGAATATGTGGCCGCCGTTTCGCCGCCGAGCGCGCTGTCGTTGCGCTGGGGCTTTCCGCACTACGCCGAAATCATCGCCGCGGCCGCCCGCAACGCCAAGAAGTGAGATCTCACATGAAGCTGGTCCTCCACGCCATCGGGGCGCTGTTCCTCGCGCTGCTCGCTTCGCCTGCACTGGCGCAGAGCTTCCCCGTCACCATCAAGCACGCGCTGGGCGAGACGGTAATCCCGGCTGCGCCGCAGCGCATCGTGACGCTCGGCTGGTCCTCCACCGATGCTGCCATCGCGCTCGGCACTGTGCCGGTGGGCTTCCCGAGCTTCCGCTCGGCCGGCTTCGACAAGGACATCGTGCCGTGGGTAGAGGAGGGGATCGCCAAGGCTGGCGGCGCCACGCCCGTGACCTTCGATGACACCGCCGGTGCGCCGATCGAGAAGATCGCGGCGCTCAAGCCCGACCTGATCCTTGCAGTCTACTCCGGCATCACCGAGGACGAGTATAAGCTCCTGAGCCAGATCGCCCCGGTCGTGGCCTACCCCGAACATCCCTGGACGGCGACCTGGCAGCAGGTGATCACCATCTCCGGGGAGGCGATGGGCAAGCCTGCCGAAGCGACTGCGCTGGTTGCCGAGCTCGAGGCCTTCATCAAGGCCGAGGCGGCCAAGTACCCGGCGCTGTCAGGTAAGAGCGCCGTGACGCTGATCGACTACAATGGCGCTGCTGCCATCCATTCGGCCGACGACGCGCGTGCCAAGCTCCTGGCGCTGGCCGGGCTGGTGATCCCGGAGCGCTCGCCGGCCGGCGGCGAGCTGCAGGGCTTCTGGTATCCGCTGAGCTACGAGAATTTCGACCAGATCCCCGCCGACATCCTGATCGGCTTCTTCAACTCGCCCGAGCTGGCCGACGAGTTCTTCGCCCGCCCCTATATCGCGGCCGCTTCGCAGGTGAAGAGCGGCGCTTATGTGAAGATGGACGACCGCATCCTCAACATGTCGGTGATCTCTTCGAGCGCCCTGTCGATCAGGTGGGGCATGCCGCGCTACTTCGAAAAGATCGCCGCAGCGGCCGAACAGGTGGGGAAGTAAGCGATGCGCACATTGCTTAAGCTCGCAATCGGCCTGGTGCTGGTCGTCCTTGCCTCCGCGAGCGTGGCTGCGGAGGCGTTCCCGGTCACCATCAAGCATGTATTCGGCGCGACCACGGTGGCGAAGCCACCCGAGCGCATCGTCACCTGGGGCCTGTCCTCGCAGGACGCGCTGATCGCGCTGGGCAAAGTGCCGGTTGGCATGCCGACGTTCCGCTCGGAGGGCTTTGACCACGACATCCTGCCCTGGACGGCAGAGGGCATCGCTGCACTGGGCGGTGCCGAGCCGTTCATCTTCGACAACGCCACCGACATCCCCGTCGAGCAGATCGCGGCGCTGAAGCCAGACCTCATCCTCGCCGTTCACTCAGGGATTAGCGCCGAAGATTATGGACGCCTGAGCCAGATCGCTCCCGTGATCGCCTACCCCGGAGAGGCCTGGACGACGACCTGGCAGGACGTCATCACCATAACCGGCCGGGCGATCGGCAAGCCGGCCGAAGGCGAAGCGCTGGTCGCCGACCTGAAGCAGTTCGTCCTCGATCAGGCTGCTGCGCGCCCCCAGATGGCCGGCAAAAGCTTCGTCACCCTGATCGACTACAACAACGAGATCGGCATTCATTCGGCTGCCGACACCCGGGCCAGCTTCCTTGCCAGTGCCGGCATGGTCATCGCTGAAAAGGTCGATGGCGCCGGCGAGGGGGAACTCTACTGGTATCCCCTGAGCTACGAGCTGTTCGACACGATCCCGGCGGACATCCTGATCGGCTACTTCCACACTCCGGCGCTCGCCGATGAGTTCTTCTCGCGTCCCTTCGTCAAGGCGGCACCCCAGGTGGCGAGGGGCGCCTATGTCAAAATGGATGACCGCGCCCTCAACATGGCAATGATCTCGATGAGCGCGCTGTCGCTGCGCTGGGGCGTACCGCGCTATTTCGACAAGATCGCCGCGGCCGCCGAGCACGTTGGGAAGTAGGCCCGGTCCATCAATCCTATTGACGGATAGGGTCTTTCCTATCCATAGCTCTCGGACCAACTCCGAGAGCTTTTCTATGTCCGATATCCAGTCGTTCCGCCAATCCGTCGAAGCCTTCATTGCGGCGCGCGGCTGGACCCCGACCCGGTTCGGACGGACCATCGCGGGCGACCCGTTATTCGTGTTCGACTTGCGAGAAGGGCGCGAGCCGCGCTCGGATACGCGGACTCGAATCCTCAAGTCGATGCAGGACCATGCCGATGCCGCGCTCGAGGCGCCGCTCCGCATCGGCGTCGCCGGTCTCGGCAATGTTGGCGCGACGCTGGTCCGCATCATCCAGAAGGATGGCGAGGAGCTGACGCGCAAGTTGGGCCGCAAGATCACCGTCACCGCAGTGTGCGCCCGCTCGCGCAGCCGTGACCGGGGCATCGACGCGACCAATCTCGAATGGTTCGACGATCCGGTGGCGCTGGCCAAGTCCGACAGCATCGACCTGTTCGTCGAGCTGATCGGCGGCGAGGACGGGCCGGCGCTGGCCGCCGTGAAAGCCGCGCTGGAGATCGGCCGGCCGGTGGTCACCGCCAACAAGGCGCTGCTGGCGCGGCATGGCGTGAACCTCGCCAAGGCGGCCGAGGAATCGGGCGCCCAGCTTGGCTTCGAGGCGGCGGTGGCCGGCGGTATTCCCGTCATCAAGACGCTGCGCGAGGGCCTTGGCTCGGCCCGTATCGCCCGCGTCTACGGCATCATGAACGGCACCTGCAACTATATCCTCACCCGCATGGGCAACGAGGGCATCAGCTTCGCCGAGTGCCTCGCCGACGCGCAGAAGCTTGGCTATGCCGAGGCCGATCCCAGCTTCGACGTCGACGGTTTCGACACCGCGCACAAGCTTGCCATTCTCGCCTCGCTCTGCTTCGGCTGCGAGATCGCGCCGGATGAGATTTTCGTCGAGGGCATCACCAGCATCAGCCAGGCCGACATCAAGGTGGCAGGCGATCTGGGCTACAAGATCAAGCTGCTCGGTATCGCCCAGCGCTCGGCCGACGGCATCGATCAGCGCGTGCACCCGACGCTGGTGCCCAAGACCTCGGCGGTGGCCGGCGTCGATGGCGTGCTGAACGCCGTGGCGCTCGAGACCGACCATGTGCACGAGCTGCTGCTTGCCGGTCCCGGCGCCGGTGGCCCGCCGACCGCCTCCTCGGTGCTCTCCGACATCCTCGACATCGCCCGCGGCACGCGGGTGCCGCCGCTCGGCGTGCCCGTCGCAGAACTGACGCCGTATCGGCGCGCGCCGATCCGTGAACACGAGGGCGGCTACTACATCCGACTAAATGTCAGGGATGTGCCCGGCGCGTTTGCCGCTATTGCTACCCGCATGGGTGCCGCGGGCATTTCTCTCGAAAGCGTCATCCAGCGTCCGGATTTGCGTGTTAGCGAGCCGGGCGTGACGGGGACCGAGTCCCGCACGGTGGTGCTGCTCACGCACTCCACCATGGAGCAGACCGTCCGTGACGCCCTGCAGGCGATCAAGGGCGACGGCTTCATCGTCGGCGATCCGCAGATGATCCGGATCGAACAACTCTAGGAGCCCTCCCGGCACAGCGGTTCGGGACGGCGACCGCATAGGCCACGTACAGCCCCCATGCGGCGGGGCAGGGAGTGCTCATGAAGCTCAGCAAGTCCGATACCGACCGGCAGGCGGCCATCGATCGTTCGCTCACCCTCGAACTGGTGCGCGTCACCGAAGCGGCGGCGCTCGCTGCTGCCACCTGGCGTGGCAAGGGCGACGAGAAAGCGGCTGATGCCGCCGCCGTCGAAGCGATGCGCGGCGAGATGGGCAACGTGCACATCCACGGCCGGATCGTCATCGGCGAGGGCGAGCGCGACGAGGCACCGATGCTGTTCATCGGTGAGCAAGTGGGCGCCGGCGACGGCCCGGAAGTCGATATCGCTGTCGACCCGCTCGAGGGCACGACGCTGTGCGCCAAGAACCAGCCGGATTCGATCTGCGTCTTGGCGATGGCCGAGCGCGGCGGGCTGCTGAATGCTCCCGACGTCTACATGCACAAGATCGCCATCGGCGCCGGCTACCCCGCGGGCGTGGTCGACCTCGACCAGAGCGCCACGCTCAACGTCAAGGCGCTGGCCAAGGCCAAGGGCGTGCCGGTCAACGAGATCACCGCCTGCGTGCTGGATCGGCCGCGCCATGCCGCGCTGATCGATGACTTGCGCACCGCCGGCGTCGCCATCAAGCTGATCTCGGACGGCGATATCGCCGGCATCATCCACGCGGTGAACACTGAGGATACCGGCATCGACATCTACCTCGGCTCGGGCGGCGCTCCCGAGGGGGTGCTGGCCGCGGCGGCTCTGCGCTGCATCGGCGGCCAGATGCAGGGCAAGCTCATCCTCGATACCGATGACAAGCGCGCCCGCGCGCTGAAGATGGGCATCACCGATCCGAACCGGAAATACCGCACCGACGAGCTGGCCTCCGGCGACGTGCTGTTCGCCGCCACCGGCGTCACCGACGGCAGCCTGTTGAGCGGCGTGCGCTACGGCAAGAACTCGGTCCGCACCAACACCGTGGTGATGCGCTCGTGGAGCCAGACGGTCCGCTGGATCACCGCGGAGCACCGGCGGTAACGGTTCGGCGCATAGGGAACAACTTCAGCCAAACCCACCAGCCCAGCACCTCCCCCTTGATGGGGGAGGCCGGGAGGGGGTGGGGCCGCCCGTGGGGTGGTTGAGTTGTGGTGGGCGCTGGAACTGAATTCAGTGCGGGGGGCTCCCCCCTCCCAACCTCCCCCACAAGGGGGGAGGTGCCGTTCAGCGTTGATGGCACGATCCCGCCACCGGCCTACAAAAACAAAACGGGCCGCCCACTGGGCGGCCCGTTCGCATTCGGTAATCGGAAGCTTACGCTTCCTGGATGGCGCTGATCAGCCAGCGGCCGCCGTTCTGGCGCTGGAAGGTCCAGACCTCAGTGGTCTCGGTGACCCGGTCGTCGCCGGAGACGATCTCGCCAGTGCCGCGGTTGCGGGTGACATCGCGGCTTTCGTAGCGCATCGCCACGCTCGCGTAGTCGGTACCGCCTTCGCGCCAGGCCTCGGCCACGTCGCCGGCGAGGAGGTTGACGTCGAACACCTCGTTCCGCAGGCCCTTGGAAGCGTTCTCGCCCAGTTCCTCGGCGAGGTAACCCATCACCTCGGGTGTGGTGATCCGGCGGAGCGCCGCATAGTCCTCGCGCGAGTAGGCGTCCTGCATCTGCTTGAGCTGGTTCTCGAAGGCGCCGAGGTCCTGGTCGGTGATGCCGACCTCGTCGCGCCGGCCGGCACGCTGCGAAGCTGCCGAGCGCTGGCCGCGCGGAGCCGCAGTGCCACCGCCACCGCCGTAAGCGCGCGCCGTGTTCTGCGCCTCATAGTTCAGCGGGCCACCAGCCATCGCCGGGCGCTGCTGCCTGCGCCTGAGGAAGAAGCTGACGATCAGGCCGATGATCACCACCTGCACCAGGAGGGCGAGCATGCCGCCAAAACCACCGAAGCCGAACCCGAACAGCATGCCGAACAGGCCGGAGAACAGCAGGCCGCCGAGCAGCGCGCCGCCAAACCCGCCGAACAGGCTCGGGCGGGCCGGCGTCGTGGCATTACCCACGGTATTCCGCGTCGTGCTGTTGGTCATCGTGTTCTGCACCGGCGCCGTGGTGTTCGGCGACACCTGTGTCGACGGCACGCTCCGCTCGGTGCGGATGCCGCGGCTGCCGAAGCTGCCGCCGCGCCGCGCTTCTGCGGTATCGACCGCAACCAGCGAGAAGGCCATGATCAGCGTGGCAAGGAGGGCCGAAAACCTGAAGCCCTTCGAAGCGAACATTGTGGTTCCCCGTGTAAAATGTTGCAGCTGATATGGGGGCAAAGGCCCTAAAAGTTTAGGCCCCGGCGAGGGGGCCGTGCCGATTTTTCCAACCGGGCGGCGCTCGGCGAGAAAAACCACAGCCACACCCTCGACTATCACCCGCTTTCTGCTTACCTCGCGGGGTGATGGACGAGCCGCGCCCCAACTTCCTCGACGTATCGAATTCTGCCTTGGGCCGCGCCTGGGTGGATCGGCTCGATCCGGCAGCGGCGCGCACCGCCGCCGCGATCGGCCAGCGCACCGATCTCTCTGAAATCCTCGCCCGCATCGTTGCGGGGCGGGGCGTCAGTGTAGACGCGGCCGAGAGCTACCTGCAGCCGACCATCCGCGAGCTGATGCCCGACCCCTCGACGCTGGCCGGCATGGATGCGCTGGCCGAGCGGCTGGCCAAGGCCATCACTGACAACGAGCCGGTGGCGCTGTTCGGCGACTATGATGTCGATGGCGCCTGTTCCTGCGCGCTGATGGCCCGGTATCTGAGGCATTTCGGGCTCGACCCGCAGGTGCATATCCCCGACCGCATCTTCGAGGGCTATGGGCCCAACACCACGGCGATCGACAAGCTGGTCGACGGCGGCGCCAAGCTGCTGATCACGCTCGACTGCGGCACCACCAGCGACGGCCCGATCGCCCATGCCCGCGAGCGCGGGCTCGACGTGCTGGTGATCGACCATCATCTGTCCGACGCCGAACTGCCGCCCGCCAATGCGCTGGTCAACCCCAACCGTCCCGATGACATCTCCGGCCTCGGCTACCTCTGCGCTGCTGGCGTTACCTTCATGGTGCTGGTGGCGACCAACCGGCTGCTGAAGCAGCGCGGCGACACGGGCCTGCCCAACCTGATGACGATGATCGACCTCGTGGCGCTGGCGACGGTCTGCGATGTCGTGCCGCTCAAGGGCCTGAACCGCGCCTTCGTCGCGCGCGGCCTCGAGGTGGCGCGTACCGGTTCCAACCGCGGCATCGGCGCCTTGGCGCTGGCGGCGCGGCTTTCCGGGCCGCTCAACGCGTATCACCTCGGTTACCTGATCGGGCCGCGCATCAATGCCGGCGGCCGCATCGGCGATGCGGCGCTCGGTACAAGGTTGCTGTCGCTCGACGACGAGCAGCAGGCGCTGATGATCGCGGCGCAACTCAACGAACTCAACAGCGAACGCCAGCGTATCGAAGTCGAGGCGGTGGAGGAGGCAGCGCGTGCCGCCGAAGCCGAGATCGGTGGCGGCGAGGGGCCGCCCGTGCTGGTGCTGGCCTCGGCCAACTGGCACCCCGGCGTGGTTGGCTTGATCGCGGCGCGACTGCGCGAGCGCTTCGAGCGCCCGACCTTCGCCATCGCGCTGGCGCCCGACGGCACCGGCACCGGCTCGGGCCGCTCCATGCCCGGCGTCGACCTCGGCAGCTCGGTGATCGAGGCGGTGGAACTGGGTCTTGCCGCCAAGGGGGGCGGCCACGCCATGGCGGCGGGCGTGACGCTGAGGCCGGGGCAACTCGGGCCGTTCCGCGCCCACGTCACCGACCGGCTGGGCAACAGCGTCAGCGCGGCGCGGGCGCTCACCGCGCTCGAGATTGATGCGGCGATGACGGCGCGCGGCGCCAACCCGCAATTCGTGCATGAGATCGAGCGGGCAGGGCCGTTCGGCGCCGGCAACCCGCAGCCGGTGTTTGCCTTTCCGGCGCACAAGGCGAAGTTCGCCGAGATCGTCGGCACCGGCGGACATGTGAAGTTCACCCTTACTGCCGACGATGGTGCGCGACTCAAGGCTATCGCCTTCCGCGCCGCCACCACCGCGCTTGGTGAAGCGCTGCTGAGTGCCGGCAACGATACCCCGCTGCACCTGGCGGGGACGCTGTCGATCGACCACTGGCAGGGCCGCGAAGAGGTGCAGTTCCGCCTGCTGGACGCGGCCCGACCGGGCAGTCGCTAGCCGCCCGTGCGGGCGCTCTGAGGGTTGAAAGTCATGCTTGCATATCCACTTATGACGACTAAAGTGCTGCCCTAATTCACGGGGAGCCCCGTTGCCCGGTCGCGTCTTTGCGGCCCCGCTGCGGCGCTGGTTTGGCCGCTCGGCGGAGCGGACTTAGTCTGGAATGTTGCGTCATGGATAAGCTTGCGGTTGAAACGAGGGCAGCGTCGCCCACGCCGTGGACCCATCTGCTCTCGACCATTGCGGCCTTTCTCGGAAAGCGGCTGATCGGCCGCCCCAGGCACGGCGCGGTCACCATCACCTTCCCGAACGGCAAGGCCCGAACCTTCGGCGATCCGTCGACCGGGGTGCACGCACGGTTGACGCTGCACAACTTCAAGGTGCTGCAGAAGACCCTGCAGCGCGGTACCGTTGGCTTCGCCCAGGCCTATATCGACGGCGACGTCGAGATCGAGGACCTGACGGCGCTGTTCCGCTACTTCCTGCAGAACCGCGACGTGCTCGATAGCGGCGAGAACTCCTGGTATGGCCGCGCCGCCCAGGACATCACCTACCACCTGAGCCGGCACAACTCGAAAGAGGGGTCCAAGAAGAACATTTCCGAGCACTATGACCTCGGCAATGACTTCTATGCCGAATGGCTCGACCCCTCGATGACCTATTCTTCGGCCATCTTCACCTCCGACGAGCAGTCGCTCACCGACGCGCAGCACACCAAGTACCGCCGCGTTGCCGAGCTGGCCGGCGTCAAGGCAGGCCAGCGCGTGCTGGAGATCGGCTGCGGCTGGGGCGGCTTTGCCGAAACCGCCGCCAAGGATTTCGGCGCCGAGGTTTACGGCATCACGCTCTCGGCCGAACAGCTCAAGTATGCCAACGAACGCCTTGAGCGGCAGGGGCTCGACAAGCTCGCCACCATGCATTTCGAGGACTATCGCGACACCCGCGGTGAGTTCGACCACGTCGCCTCGATCGAGATGATCGAAGCGGTGGGCGAAGAACACTGGCCGAGCTACTTCAAGACCGTGCACGACCGGCTGAAGCCGGGCGGCACCGCCGCGATCCAGGCGATCACCATCGGCGAGCAGGATTTCCACGACTACCGGGCGCGTCCGGATTTCATCCAGCGCTTCATCTTCCCCGGCGGAATGCTGCTGACCAAGACCGCCATGCAGGAGCAGGGCGACAAGGTCGGGCTGGTCCTCGAGAACGTCGAGACCTTCCGGCTGAGCTATGCCAGGACGCTGAAGCTCTGGCGCGAGCGCTTCCTCGACCGCTGGAACGATATCAAGAAGCTCGGCTACACCGAGGAATTCCGCCGCAAATGGGTGTATTACCTGAGCTACTGCGAGGCGGGCTTCTTCGAAGGCTCGATCGATGTCGGCATCTACCAGTACCGGCGGCCGGCCTGAGAGCCGGTTCGCACTTGGAGCCGCCACGAACTCGATGTCATCCCGGCGAAGGCCGAGACCCATCCTGAGATTTCGCCGGCAACTGTGTGGCCCGATAGACCTCAGGATGGGCCCCGGCCTGCGCCGGGGGATGGATCGGGGCATCAACCCTCACCCCACCAGCGTCTCCCGATAGAACCGCAGCACCGCCTCGGCGTCGACGCCCACCGCAATCGTCTGGCTCGGTCGGCCGTCCCAGGCGCCGGGCGGATAGTTGCGTCCATCGGGCTTGATGATGGTCTGCCCGATGGCGATCCCCTCGGTGACCACCCGGATGGCGCCGGTCTCGGTCTTGTAGAATTCCGGATGCAGCGCCAACGCTACCGCGCTTGAGTCGTGCACGTAGAAGCCGTCGAGCCCGGCGCTTTCGCGGTGGAAGTTCTGGTAGAACGCCGAAATGGCGCGCACGAATGCCCCGTCGTCACCGGCGGCGGCCGCGAGTTCGGCTACGTAGGTTTCCGTCATCACCGTCGCCTGCGTCACGTCGAGCCCGGCAATGGAGATCGGCCAGGCCGCGCCGAACACGATGTCGGCGGCATCCGGATCGCCCCAGATATTGGCTTCGGCCACCGGCGTGACGTTGCCGGTATGGCCGTTGCGGCCGAAGGCGCCGCCCATCACCACGATCTGCTTCACCAACTCGACGATCTCCGGCGCCTGGCGCATGGCGCGCTCGAGATTGGTCATCCGTCCCACCGCGATGATGGTGATCTCGCCCGGGTTGGCCTTCACCAGGTCGATGATCAGTTGGTGCGCCGGGCGCGAATCCGCAGTCGCGGTGATACGAGGCAGGTCGATGTCGCCGAGCCCGTTCATGCCGTGAACGAAGGTCGGCGGCGCATCCGGCTCACCCACCAGCGGCGCGCCAGCGCCCGCAGCCACCGGAGCCGAGAAGCCGAGTTTCTGCTTGAGGTACAGCGCGTTGCGCGTCGTCGTCGCGATGTCGGCATTGCCGAACACAGTGGTGACGCCAACAAGCTCGATCCGCTTGTGGCGGGCGAGGAGGAGCAGGGCCATGGCGTCGTCGACGCCCGGGTCGGTATCGTAGATGACTTTGAGTGTTTGCATGCGCGATATCATGCATGCCGTCGCACCCGGCGCCAGTGTCGGCATCACGCGGCCCAATACTTGGGCAGCTTGCCTCCAGCATGTAAGGCGGTGGGCAGTTGCAGCTCAGCCGGCCCCGGTTAGTTGCGCTGGCCAAGTGTTCACCGTCACCGGGAACAGGGGTCCGGGCGCATCTAAGCTTGCATTGGCGCAATTTGAGCGCATCTTTGCATAAAATTCGCGGCGCCGGGCGGCTCGTCCCGACTACGCATTTGTGCGAAAACTCATTCCAGATGACGGAACGCCACCAGAATCGGTGATAACGGTTTCGTGAGCAACAGGGGTGACCTCTCGATGGCCAAGGCGCTCTACCTCGTGATTCAGAGCCGCGACAACTGGTGGGTCGATTTCGAGGGCAAGGCGCACGGTCCGTTCCCCTCCCGCTCCAACGCCGCCCTCGAGGCTCAGTCGCTCGCCCGCTTCCAGGCCCATAGCGGCCGCGAGGCCGAGGTGCTGGTCCCGGACGAGCAGGGCCGATACTGGGTGGTCTGGTCGAGCCTCTCCGATAACGGCCGAACGTTCAGCCCCTATCGGGTGGCGAGCTAACTCGCATTTCTTATCCCGACCACCGGGTCATTCCCGCGAAAGCGGGAACCTCTGTTTTCTTGGCCTGAGACACCATAAAACGGAGTTCCCCGCTTTCGCGGGGATGACATCCAGCGTGGGGCACCCATTGGGGACGCCCCTACCGGATCATCTTGCGCGGCACCTTGCGCACGAGGATCTCCTCGTGCCCGTCCTCATGCGCCCGCGTCATCCGGTGGACGCCATCGAGGATCAGCCAGCGGCCCTTCAGCCGGGTGATCTCGATCGGGAATACCAGGCTGGACGCCCGCACCCGCCGATACTCCGTGTCATAGCGATAGGGCGAACGCAGCACCTGGCGCGGCGTCAGCGCATAGCGGTGCCCGTCGAGTTCCCACAGCGGCACATCGAGGTGCCAGAGCAGCTTGTCGATCGGAAACGCCTCGGAGGGCAGGTCCAGCGCCCACAGCGCCTCGACGTCCCAATCGAAGGCGTACCAGTATTCTTCGATGGCCGGCGGCAGCTCGATCACGTCCCGGTCTCGCGTGTGGCCGCTAAGCCATAGCACCGATTGGTGAAACCCGCATGACTCACGGCCACGCGGCCGAAACATGACTTGACTAATCAGCATAGCGCGCTGATAGGTGACCCGAATAATCAACATATCCGGGTCCACCAATGTCCCTCAAGATGCTTGCCGCGACTGCCTGTGCGACGCTCCTGCTTTCAGTGCCGGGAGCCGCCCTGGCCGAGGCCTGGACCTATGCCGACGGCTCGGGCAATACGGTGACGGTGGACCACGTGCCGACCCGCATCATCGCCAGCCAGGACGCCGCCGCAGGCCTGATCCCGCTCGGCATCCGCCCGGTCGGCATTTATGCCGACAGCGCGGTTGCCGAGGCCAAGGCGCTCGAGGGGCTTGACCTCACCGGCATCGAGATCATCGGCGAGGCCTGGGGCGAGGTCAGCGTCGAGAAAGCTGCCGCGCTGAAGCCCGACCTGATCGTCGGCGAGTGGTGGCCGCTGGACAGCACCTGGAGCGGTGGCGCCGACGTGGTCACCGCGCTGAAGCCGCTGGCCCCGATCACCGGTCCGAAGCAGGGCGCTTCGATCGTCACCCTGATCGAGGACTACGAGAGACTGGCCGCGAGCCTTGGCGCCGACCTCTCGGCTCCGCAGGTCGCCGCCGACAAGGCCGCCTTCGAGACCGCGCGCGAAAAGTTCAAGGCGGCAGTCGCCAGCAAGCCCGATCTGTCGGCGCTCGCCGTCTGGGCCGGCACCGACGCGCTCTATGTCGCCGCCACGGAAGGCTCGTCCGAGCTGATGGATTTTGCCTCCTGGGGGCTCAAGCTGATCGATCCGGCGATTGCCGATGACCGCGGCTACTGGGAGACGCTGAGCTGGGAGAACGCCGACAAGTACCAGCCTGACCTGATCCTCGTCGACAACCGCTCGAAGGCCACCATCGAAACCGCCAAGTCCCAGGCCACGTGGACCACGCTACGCGCCGCCGCCGCAGGGCAGGTGACCGACTGGCCGGCATTCTGGCTGCGCAACTATGCCGCTTATGCCACGGAGCTCGACAAGCTCAGCACCGCCATCGACGCTGCCGACGTCAGCATCGGCGATTGAGTGTCGGCCTCCGCCACATCGGCGACAGGCCTGCCCGCAGCGGCACGCGCTGGCGGCTTCCTGCTGCTGGCGCTGACGCTTGTCGTCGTGCTGGCGCTTTCGATCACCGTCGGCGCGCGACCGATCGCGCTCGGTGACATCTGGAACGCATTGACGGCGTTCGACCCGACGCAGACCAACCACAAGGTCATCCTCGACCTGCGCCTGCCGCGCACCCTGGTCGGCCTCTTGGTCGGCGCAGCGCTCGGGCTCTCCGGCGCGATCCTGCAAGGCGCGACGCGCAACCCTCTCGCTGACCCCGGCATCCTCGGCATCAATGCCGGCGCGACGCTCTGTGTGGTGCTCGGCATCTCGGTGTTTGGCATCACCCAGCTCTCGGGCTATGTCTGGCTGGCCTTCCTCGGGGCAGGGGCGGCGATGCTGGTGGTCTACCTCGTCGCTTCGCTGGGCCGCGAAGGCGCAACCCCGGTGAAGCTGGCGCTGGCCGGCGCCGCGGTCACCGCCGCACTCACCTCGGTCACCAGTGCCATCCTCATCACCAATGTGGAAACCCTCGACCAGATCCGCTTCTGGCAGGTCGGGGCGCTGACCGGCCGCACCACCGACATCCTGCTGCAGGTCTCGCCGTTCATCCTCGCCGGCATCGTGCTGGCGTTGCTCACCTCGCGCATCCTCGATGGCCTGGCGCTGGGCGACGATGTCGCCCGCGGCCTTGGCCTCAAGGTGCAGCGCGGCCGCGCCATGGTTGGCTTTGCCGCGGTGATCCTCGCCGGCGCCGCCACCGCCGCCGCCGGCCCCATTGCCTTTGTCGGGCTCACTGTGCCGCATCTCGCCCGGGCTTTCACCGGCCCGAACTACCGCTGGATCCTGCCCTATTCGATGCTGCTGGCGCCCATCCTGCTGCTCGGCGCCGACATTATCGGCCGCATCATCGTGCCGCCGGGCGAGTTGCAGGTCGGCATCGTCACCGCGGCGCTCGGTGCGCCGTTCTTCATCGCGCTGGTGCGGCGCAGGAAGCTGGCCGAACTATGAGCGCCGCCTCGAGCTTTGCCCCGGTCGGCGCCGTCGTTGCGGTGCGCAAGCGCCTGCAGCGCCGCTATGGCCTCGTGGTGATCGGCCTGGCGCTGCTGTCGCTGGCCGTCGCCAGCCTCTCGATGTCGATCGGCGATTACCCACTGCCGCTTGCCGATGTGGCGCGCTCGCTGCTCTCGCCCTTCACCGGCAATGCCGATGCGGCGAACGACTTCATCGTCCTCGGCGTGCGGCTGCCGCGCGTCATGGCCGGGCTGCTTTCGGGAGCGGCGTTCGGGCTCTCCGGCATCATCTTCCAGACCATTCTGCGCAACCCGCTCGCCAGCCCCGATATCGTCGGCATCACCACCGGCGCCAGCGCCGCGGCGGTGCTGGCGATCATCATCTTCAAATGGTCGGGGCTCGGCGTTTCGATCATGGCCTGCGGCGGCGCGGTGCTGACGGCGCTGCTGATCTATGGGCTCGCCTGGCGTGACGGGGTCACCCCGTACCGGCTGGTGCTGATCGGCATCGGCATGGCGGCGCTGGCCGGGGCGGTGGTGTCCTATCTCTTCACCCGCGCCCGCATCATGGAAGTGCAGGAGGCGCTGAGCTGGCTCACCGGCAGCCTCAATGGCTCGACCTTCGAGAACCTCACCCCGCTCGCCATCGCGCTCCTGGTGCTGGCGCCGCTGGCGGCGCTGCTGTCGCGCTCGCTGCGCACCCTGCAGATGGGTGATGACGCGGCGCGGGCGCTGGGCACCCGTGTCGAGTTCTCCCGCCTCGGGCTGATCCTCGTGGCCGTGCTGCTCGCCGCCTTTGCCACGGCCGCCGTCGGTCCGGTGTCGTTCGTCGCCTTCATCGCCGGGCCGATCGCAAGGCGCCTGCTCGGGCCTTCCGGCAACGCGCTGCTGCCGGCGGCGCTGGTCGGCGGCCTCGTCACCAACGCCGCCGATTTCGTTGCCCAGCACATGCTCGGCCGCAACCAGTTGCCGGTCGGCGTGGTCACCGGCGCGCTCGGCGCCGTGTTCCTCATCTACCTGCTTGCCGCTGCCCATCGTTCGGGTCGCGGCGGCTGATTGGAGGCCCAGGATGTCAGTGAACCATCAGCTCTCGGCCGCCGACCTGACACTCGGCTATGGCGATCGCACCATCGTCGACAAGCTGAGCATCGACATCCCACCCGGCAAGTTCACCGTCATCGTCGGCGCCAATGCCTGCGGCAAGTCCACCCTGCTGCGCGGGCTGGCCCGCCTGCTGACCCCGAGCGCCGGCACGGTCTATCTCGATGGCCGCGCCATCCACCAGATGCCGACCCGCGAGGTCGCGACGCTGCTCGGCGTGTTGCCGCAGACCCCGGTGGCGCCCGACGGCATCACCGTTGCCGACCTCGTCGGCCGCGGCCGCTATCCGCATCAGGGCTGGTTCCGCCACTGGGTGGCTGCCGATGACGCAGCGGTCGCCACCGCGCTGCACGCAACCGATACGCTCGATCTCGCCGGCCGCGCCGTCGATGAGCTCTCCGGTGGCCAGCGCCAGCGTGTGTGGATCGCCATGGCGCTGGCGCAGGAAACCGAGCTGCTGCTGCTCGACGAGCCGACCACCTTCCTCGATATCAACCATCAGGTCGAAGTGCTGGACCTGTTGACCGACCTGGTACAGCAGCGCGGCCGCACCGTCGTTGCCGTGCTGCACGATCTCAACCTCGCCTGCCGCTACGCCGACCACATCGTCGCCATGCGCGACGGAAAGATCGCCGCCTCCGGCGCACCGGCCGAGGTGGTGACGGTCGAACTGGTGAAATCGGTGTTCGGCATGAACGCCGAGGTCTGCGCCGACCCGGTGTCGCACACCCCGATGATCGTGCCGGTCGGGCGGCACCGGGTGAAGCCGCGGCTGAAGGCGGCAGCCGAGTAGCGGGCGGGCCACCTGACTGGTAGAGACGGCACCCCTTCATTGGTCAGTCCTGGCGCTCGTCGTGCCGGGCGAGGAACTCGCGCACGGCATCCCAGAACAGCGGTTTGTTGACGGCCTCGTGGCTGACATTGGCGATGATTGAGAGCTCCCCGGCGCCCAAGTGCCGGTAGAGGCGATCGGCTTCATCGATCCCGCCCAGTTGGTCTCGATCGCCCATGATCACCAGGGAAGGCACCGAGATCGAAGCGAGCTGCCGGTCACTGTAGGTTGGTAGGGTGAGCCAAAGCGTGGAGATCTGCTTGAGGAACGCCCGCCAGTAGTCCGGACCGTAGTGATGGGCATGCGCGACCTTGATCTGTTCGAAATACGGGCCGAACTCCTTGGCCAGCCGATCGAGGTCGACCTCGCCCGGCACCGAAAACCCCCATGAGCGAAGTCCTTCCAGCATGGGTTGGGTCAGTCGGCTCACGGTGCCGCCCATGACCAGCGCTCCGGCCTTGCCCGGATGCCGGAGCCCGAATTCCAGCGCCGTCTGGCCACCGTCGCTATAGCCGACGATCAGTGGCTTCTTGAGCCCGAGCGCCGCGATGAAGCCGGCGACATCGTCGGCGAACTGGGGGTAGCTCATCTTCTGGGCAGGGTTGTTGGTCCTGCCGTGTCCTCGCGTATCGAGCGCGAAGACTCGATAGCGGTCGGCCAGTCGCGGCATCGCCTCGCCCCAGGAGTCGGCGGTCGCTGTTCCGCCGTGCAGCAGCAGCAGCGGCTGGCCGCGGCCTTCCTCGAGGTAGTGCACCTCGAGGTCGCCGATCATCACGCTGTGCGGCTTGGCGCTCATTGCTCGTCGAGCCACTTTCCCATCAGGTCGATCAGGTAGTTGGTGCCGGCCTCGCGATCGGCCATCTTGTCGAGGCCATCGAGGAAAGCGCCGTCTTCCTTCACCACCATGCGCGTGCCGGCCCCGTCGGGGAACAGCTCGATGGTGGCCAGAGACACCGAGATGCGCGCGCCGTTCTTCAGCATCTCGTAGGTGTAGATGATGCGGTTGTCGGGCACGATGTCGCGATAGGTGACGTCGAACACATAGGTGTCGCCGCCCATCTCGGCTTCGTTGAATTCACGGCCGCCGACGCGGAAGTCCATGACATCCTTCGGCTTGTCCGGGCTCGGCGAGCCGAACCACTGGCGCTTGAACTCGGGATTGGACCAGGCGGAGTACACCTTGCTCGGTGCATGCTTGTACTTGCGTTCGACGGTGAAGCTGCCATGGGCGATGGAACGTTCGGTCATTTGGTTTCCTCTCAGGCTTGGTTGATGACGTTGAATTCGAGGTGGGTGACGCCGGGCGAAGCCGCGACCACCCGGGTACGGGCGAGCTCGATCTGAGCATCCCCAAGTTTGTCGAAGAGGCGGGTGCCGCCGCCAAGCAGGACGCTGACCACCTGGACGCGGATGACGTCGGCGAGGCCGGCGCGCAGGACCTGCTGCGCTGCCGAAGCGCCCATCAGCACGACATCCTTGTCGCCTGCCGCCGTTCGGGCCTGTCGCACGGCGCTCTCCACTCCGTCGGTGACGAAGCGGAAGCTGGCGCTCTTCATCTGCTGCTCGGGCTTGGGGTTGTGGGTGAGGACGAACGACGGCACCGGGTAGGGTGTGTCGTTCCAGTGCTGCAGGCCGACGTCGTAGGTGCGGCGCCCAACGATCACCGCGCCGACCGTGCTGAAGGCGAGGTCGATCTCGGCGGCGTCCGCGGCCTCGGTGCTGCTGTAGCTGTCATCGCCGGCCTTGGTGCCGCTGCCCGCGAACATCCACTCGTGCAAGCGCTCGCCGCCCACTCCCATGCCGTCGCGAACCGAGACGTTCGGGCCCGCCACGTAGCCATCGAGCGACATCGAAAAACTCAACACAACTTTGGCCATTCGATCCTCCTGGGCAAAGCCCGCCCGCTGCCGGAAACGCGGTCTCCAGCCGATTGTCTCAGTTCTGTCGTTCATGACGCGCTGGGGGCGCGCTACTTCGCCGGTTTGTCCGGCCCACTGGGCAGCGCATCGAGGAACGCACCCAGCCGATCCAGCCGGTGCTCCCAGCCGATGCGTCGATCATTGATCCACTTCTCGGCCATGCTCAGCGCTCCCGTGTCGATGGTGCAGGTCCGCACCCGTCCCACCTTCTGCGTCGTCACCAGCCCGCTCTGTTCCAGCACCTGGAGGTGCTGCACGATGGCGGGCAGGCTCATCTTGAACGGCTCGGCCAGCTCGCTGACCGAGGCGGATCCCCGGCTCAGTCGTTCGATCATCCGCCGCCTGGTGGGGTCGGCCAATGCCTGGAACATGAGATCGAGGGGCTCTGTCTCTTGGTTAAGCATGATCTTAAGTATCTCGGTGCAAGGACGCTGTCAATACGTAAGTGATTGCTTAAGTGATTTAGTTGGCTGAGATGCTGACCGCCTGGACAGTCCAGGCGCTGGGCTGTTGGTCATCGAGGCGTTTGACGGAAATCAGTTTGGGCGGTCCGCTCAACTGGCCGAAATAGCTGGCAAAAGCCGAGTCCGCCGCGTCGCGGCCAATGCCGATCCGCATGATGCCGTCGATCGGGCAGAGCCGCGTCGCGTCGAACAGGTACCAGCGATCGCCCAGATAGGCTTCGAACACGGCATGGAAGTCCTGCGGGATCAGATCGAGCGCGTAGGCCGAGACGAACCGCGCGGGGATGCCGAGCGCCCGGGCGAAGGTGATGCCCAGATGCGCGAAATCACGGCACACGCCGGCCCGCAGCGTAAAGGTGTCGTAGGCCGAGGTGCTGATGTCGCTGGAGCCTTCGAGATAGTCGACATTCTCGAAGATCCAGTTGCAGATCGCCGTCACCTTTTCGTGGCCGTTGGCGATGTCGCCGAAGGTGCGCCAGGCGAACCGCCCGAGTTTGTCCGATTGGCAGTAGCGCGACGGCGACAGGTGGCCGAATACCTCAAAGGGCAGCGCGGCGACCGGCACCTGGGCGATCTGACCGGGGTCGCCGACGAATGGCCGGGTCTCGATCTCGGCGGTGTAGCTGATCTGGTGCTGCCCGACCGGCAGCACCATGCGGCGATAGCGATTGCCCGTCTCCGGCACCACATGCGAGTCGGTCGGCACGCCGCTCGAGATGCTGAACCGCTCGGCGAGAATGTTCTGGCCGGCATTGCGCTGCGCCTCGACATTGAGGATCAGCGTCGTATCGGCCGCCACATCGTATTGCAGGCTGCAGTTCACGGAAAACTTCATTGCACCACCCAGTTGTATGCGCCTCAATTCGGGGCAGGTCGGGAAGTTCCGCGGAACCGCCGCGACAGTTCGGCTGTTCTGACCACGGGCACAAAAGCGGAAGCGGCGATGACTGTTCTGAGAGTACGCCACATCACGACGTACAGCTACGCACGGCCAGTGCGCTTTGGCCAGCACCGGGTGCTGTTCCGTCCGCGCGACAGCCACGACCAGCGACTGCTGAGTTCGGCGATCACCGTGTCTCCGGACGCCGAGATCCACTGGATCCACGACGTGTTCGGCAACTGTATTACCGTCGCGGAGTTCGGTGAGGCGGCCAGCGAGCTGCGCTTCGAGACCGATATCATGCTGGACCACACGCCACTGACGGTGCCGCGCTTCAAGACCGAGGAGCGCGCCAAGACATGGCCGTTCGAGTATGACGCCGAGACGCTGCCGGACCTTGCGCCCTACATGCGGCCGCACCATCCAGCGCCAGAAGTCGAGGCGTTTGCGAGGAAGTTCGCTCATTCCGGCGTGGCGATGGAGACCGGACACCTGCTGATGACCATGACCGCCGGCATCCGGGAGAGTTTCAAGTACTCCCGCCGCACCGACCCTGGCACGCAGCTGCCGCTACAGACGCTGACCACTGGCACCGGCACCTGCCGCGACTTCGCACTGATGATGATCGAAGCTTGCCGCAGCCTCGGTTTCGCCGCGCGTTTCGTCACCGGCTACATCTATGTGCCGTCGCGGGATTCGGGCATGGCCATGCGTGGCGGTGGCGCCACCCATGCCTGGGTGCAGGTTTTCCTCCCCGGCGCCGGCTGGGTCGAGTTCGACCCGACCAACGGCATCATCGGCAACAAGGATCTGATCCGAGTTGGCGTTGCGCGGGAGCCGCGGCAGGCCAAACCGCTCAGCGGTAGCTTCATCGGCGACCGTGCGGATTATCTCGGCATGGACGTGCAGGTGAACGTTACTGCCGATGGCGGGCGTCACAAAGTGCAGGTCGAGGCTGAGGCAGCCGGGCGGCGGCTACGCGAGGCCAATGCAGCGAGATTTGCCGGACAGAATTAGCCTTCCGGACCATTGCGCAGGCGGACCAAGTCGTTACACCTCGGGGCCGCAACAATCGGACTTCGGGAGAGCGTGAGAATGGCCGGCAGCGTCAGGTGGGGAATTTTGGCGACCGGCTGGATTGCCGAGCAATTCGTGAAGGACCTGAACCAGCACGGCCATAAGGTCACCGCCGTCGGCTCGCGTAATGAGGCCAGCGCCAGCAAGTTCGCCGCCGAGTTCGGCATCCCCACGGCGCACGGCAGCTACGAGGCGCTCTGTGCCGATCCCAATGTCGACGCGATCTACGTCGCTACGCCGCACCCGATGCACGCCGAAAATGCCAGGCTGGCGCTGAGCCACGGCAAGCACGTGCTGATCGAGAAGGCCTTTACCGTCAATGCCCGCGAAGCGCAGGAGATCGTCGATCTCGGCGCGAGCAAGGGCCTCGTCGTGCTCGAAGCCATGTGGACGCGCTTCCTGCCGCACATGCTGCGCATCCGTGAGATCGTCCGCTCCGGCGTCCTGGGCGAGATCCGCTCGGTCGTCGCCGATCACACGCAGGACCTGCCGGACGATCCGAAGCACCGGCTCAACGCGCTGGAGCTCGGCGGTGGTGCGCTGCTCGACCTCGGCATCTACCCCATCTCGTTCACCTTCGACGTGCTCGGCGCACCCAAGACCATCGCCGCCACCGCGCGCCTCAAAGAGACCGGAGCGGATGGTACGGTCGCGACCATGTTCACCTATGAGTCCGGCGCCATCGCGCTGACGCTGTCCGGCAGCGATACTGCCGGGCGCAATATCGCCACCATCCACGGAACCGAAGGCCGCATCGAGATCGACAAGGTCTGGTACACCCCCACCAGCTTCCGCCGCTTCGACGCCAGCAACAGCGTGGTCGAGGAATACATCTCGAAGGTCGAGGGCCGTGGCATGCAGTACCAGGCTGCCGAGCTCGAACGCCTCGTCGCCGAAAAGCAGACCGCCGGCACCGTCCTCTCGCCCAGCGAGAGCGTCGCCATCATGGCCTGCCTCGACACCATCCGGCAGCAGATCGGGCTCAAATACCCGACCGAGTGATCCGCCTTTCCCTGTTCGATTTCGTATTCGGAGGAAACTGATGAAGTATCGCTATCTCGGCCGCAGCGGCCTGTTGGTCTCGCGCCTCTGCCTGGGCACCATGACGTTCGGCAATTCGCAGTGGGGCTGCGACCAGGAGACCTCGGGCGCCATCGTCAAACGCTTCGTCGAAGGCGGCGGCAACTTCATCGATACCGCCAACGGCTATTCGGGCGGCGCCTCGGAGACCATGCTCGGCGTGGCGCTGAAGGACCACAGCCGCGACCAGCTGGTGATCGCCACCAAATGCTGGTTCCCCGCGGACCCGGCGGTGACCTCGCGCGGCTTGAACCGCAAGCACATCATCGAGGCCTGCGAGAAGAGCCTGAAGCGGCTCGATACCGACTATATCGACCTCTACCAGTTCCACGGGCCCGATCCGTACACCCCGATCGAAGAGAGCCTGCGTGCCGCCGACGACCTGATCCGCGCCGGCAAGATCCGCTACCTCGGCTGCTCGAATTTCTATGGCTGGCAGATCGCCAAGACCAACGGCGTCGCCGCCCTCAAGGGCTATGAGCCGCTGGTTTCGGCGCAGCACCTCTACAACCTCGTCCGTCGCGACATCGAGCGCGAAATCCTGCCGGCCTGCGACGACCAGGGCCTCGGCATGATCTGCTGGAGCCCGCTCGCCGCCGGCATGCTCACCGGCAAGTACCGTGGCGAGGATAAGCCCGACGAGAAATCCCGCATCGGCCAGCAGGCGGCGATCACCCTGCCGCGCTACTGGTTCGAGGATTCGCTGAAGATGATCGACAAGGTCGTCGAAGTGGCGGGCCGCCTCGGCCGAACCCCGAGCCAGGTGGCGCTCAGCTGGCTGCTCGGCGATCCGAGGGTCACCGCCGCCATCATCGGCGCCCGCCGCGTCGACCAGGTCGCCGAGAACCTCGAAGCCGGCGATTTCGACCTGCCGGTCGAGGTGCGTCAGGAACTCACCGACGCCATGCCGCTGAAGCTCGGCTATCCCTACGAGTGGATGGACACCAACCTGCCGGGCACCTTCGGCAAGGCGGAACTGGAGCCGACCCACACGCAGCGGCTGCCGTAGTCACCGGCGGTGCCGTGATCCTCCCCCGCGTGGCGGGGGAGGGGGACCATCCGCAGGATGGTGGAGGGGGCGGCCAGACCCAGTCGCTCCTCACTTGCGCTCGGATCGCGCTGCGACCGCCCTAATTCCACGCCGGCACCTCTTGCTGCCCCCTCCACCGCCTTCGGCGGTCCTCCTCCCCCGCCACGCGGGGGAGGATCACTGAGAGGCCGGCGTTCAGTTCCAGTCCGGCTCTCCAGCAAACCGGTGCCCGCTGATCCAGTCCTGATCCAGCTCCACTCCCAACCCCGGCGCCATCGACACCTGCATCTTGCCGTCCTTGATCTGCAGCGGATTTGACAAAGCCCACTGGATACTGTCCGCCCGCCGGGTGCACTCGATGCGCGGGCAGTTAAACACCGCCGCCGCCAGTTGCTGGCTCGCCGCGTTCATCAACAGCCCGCTGACATTGTGCAGCGTGATTGGCGTGCGGTAGAGCGCCGCGAGATCGGCGATCTTCTTGGTGCCGGTGATGCCGCCCGAGCTGATGATGTCGGGCTGCAGGCAATCGACCGCCTGGTGCTGGAGGAACGGCAGCGCCCCCTCCGGCAGTTCGATATTCTCGCCGGTCATGATCGGGATGTTGGTCGATCGCCGGAGCGCCAGCCAGTTCTCCGAAAAGCCCGGCTGCAGTGGGTCCTCGTAATAGATCGGCTTGATCGCCTCCGCCGCCTCGGCCACCGCGATGGCGCTCGGCGCATCGAGCTCGTTATGGCAATGGACGATGATGTCGATCTCCTCGCCCAGGTGCTCGCGCGCCAGCTCGTAGGAACGTCCGATCTTGCGGATGTCGCCGGGCGACAGGCTCGGCACATATTCCTGCATCTCGATGCCGATGGCGTCGTGGATGTCGACCTTGAAGGTCTTGAAGCCATGCGGATCGGATTTCAGGTCATCAGCCGCTTCGGCCCAGGCGCCGGCATCGGTCAGGTCGAAATGCGGGCAGTGCGAATAGAGCTCGAGCTCGGTGCGGAACGCCCCGCCGAGCAGCCTATGCACCGGCTGGTTGAGCAGTTTGCCCGCCAGATCCCACAGCGCCATGTCAATGCCGGAGCAGATCATGATGTGCGCCGGGCGTTGCCGGTAGGCGTAGAACAGGTTGTGGTGATGCACTCCGATATCGAGCGGGTCCTTGCCGATCAGTTGCAGATGCGGCAGCCGCGCGCCGCCTTCGGCGTGGGTGAGCAGCGCCGCCCGCACCAGGTCGCCATCGAGGTCGCCGCATTCGCCATAGCCGGAGATGCCGGCATCGGTATCGACGCGGATCAGGCAGAAGCCGCTATCGAGCCGCAACGCCGTTATTGCGGTGATCCGCGCCTGTCCGCGATCCCCCTCCGACAGATGACCCACAGCCGACATCGCAATTCCCCTCCGTTTCGCCGCTCTCTATAGCGACGAGCAGAGGGGCGGCAAAGGCCGTCAAATGCCTCGCGCGCCGCGTTCCGGGATATCGAGCCCCAGATGCGAGCGCAGCGTCGTGCCCTCGTATTCGGTGCGGAACAGCCCGCGCTGCTGCAGGATCGGCACCACGTCCGAAAAGAACAGCCCGGAGCCTTCGGGATGGTAGGTCGGCATCACCACATAGCCGTCGCAGGCGTCGGCAAGGAAACGTTCGGCCATCTGGTCGGCGATCTGCTCGGGGCTGCCGGTCAGCGTCCAGTGCCCATCCGATCGGCCGGTGAGCTTTACCAGCTCGCGCAACGTCCAGCCGTCATTGAGCGTCAGATCGGCAAAGATCTTGTAGCGGCTCTGTCGGCCCTGCACCGCCGATACATCCGGCAGCGCCTCGCGCGGGATCGGCTTGTCGAGATCGAACCCCGAGAGGTCGACGCCGGGGATGTAGCTGTTGAGCTTCCTGAGCGACGCCTTGATGTCGATGAACTCGCCCAGCTCGCGCTCCGTGGCTTTCGCTTCCGCCTCGGTCGCCCCGATGATCGGGGTGATGCCGAGCAGCAGCTTCACCCGGCGCGGGTCGCGGCCGGCGGCGCTGACGCGGGCCCGCATGTCGCGGGCGAATTCAAGGCTGTCCTCCAGCGTCTGCTGCGCCGTGAACACCCCCTCGGCCGTCTCGGCGGCAAAACCGCGGCCGATCGGCGAGGCGCCGGCCTGGAACAGCACTGGCCAGCCCTGCGGCGGGCGCTGGATATTGAGCGGCCCGGCCACATCGAAGAACTTGCCGTGAAAATCGGTCGGCCGGATATCCGTGACATCGCCAAACTGCCCGCTGGCCCGGTCGATCTTCAGCGTTTGCTGGTCCCAGCTGTCCCACAGGCGCTTGGCAATCTCGACGAACTCGGCTGCCTGGGCATAGCGCACGTCCTGGTCGGGCAGGGGCGTCGCACCGTAGTTCTTTTCCCCGGTGGCCGAGGTGACGATGTTCCAGCCGGCCCGGCCGCCGGAAACGCGATCGAGCGAGGCGAACTGCCGGGCCACGGTGTAGGGCTCGGAGAAGCTGGTCGAAACGCTCGACACCAGCCCCACCCGGCTGGTGAACGCCGCGAGATACGAGGTCAGCACCACCGGCTCGAAAGCGTTGAGCACCGGGTTCACCCCGAGCGCCTTGGGGTCGAGCGAGGGGATATCGGCAAAAAAGATCGCATCGATCTTGGCCGCCTCGGCGGCCTGTGCGAACGCCACGTAGAAGCCCGGCGTATTGGCCAGCTCGATATTGCTGCCGCCGCGGCGCCAGGCGCCCTGGTGGTTGCCGCCGCCCGAAACGAGCACGGCGATGTTCATCTTGTCGTGGCCGGCCGGCCGGGCGTTGGGCATAGTCGAGGTCCTGGTGGAAATGGCTTGGACGCCGGCTGCTGCCGGCGCCCCCATGCGGATTGATCCGGCGATCAGCTCTTCGGCTTGGGCTGCACCCAGTTCGAGGCGTTCTGGCCGATATTGACGCCCGGAGCCTCGAGGTTGAGGTCCGGGATGTTGTAGGCGGCGAGGATCTCGGCGTATTTGCCGTTGTCGAACAGGATCTGCAGCGCTGCCTCGATGGCGCTGGCGAGCTCGGCATTCCCCTTGTCGACGATGAAGCCGATATAGAGGTCGCCCAACTCCGGCGCCGGCACGAGGATCTGGCCCGGGTTCAGCCCGGCCGCCTCACGGAAGCGCCCCACTGCGGTGGCCGAGATATCGGCGCGCGGCAAGCGGCCCGACTGGATCGCCTGGTCCTTGGCGGTGGCATCGGGGAACTCGATGAAGTTCGCCGGCTTCAGCCCCTTGCTCTCGCATTGTGACAGCGCCTTGAAGATGATGTTGGTGGTGCCCTGCACGACGCCGAGATCGCGCCCGCAGAGGTCGAACACCGTCTTGATGCTGTCCTTGTCGGCTTCGTCGATCAGCAGCTGGAAGGTGAGGCGGGTGTGGTCGATGAAATCCACCTGCTCGCGGCGCAGGTCGTTGTCGCCCAGATCGCCCAGCGACACATCCGAGCGGCCTGACTTCACCCCGGCGATCAGTTGCTGGAACGGCGCTTCGGTATAGATCGGCTTCACCCCGAGGATCTCGGTCACCGCGTTGAACAGCTCGATCTCGTAGCCGGTGAACTCGGTGGTGCCTTCCTTGAAGAACGAGTGCGGCGCGTAAACGGTCGAGGCGCCGACATTCAGCACGCCTGCATCGCGGTACTTGGCCGGCAGCAGGGCACGGGCCGCCTCGGTTGCGGCATCCTGCGCGAAGGCTGGAGCGGCGAACAGCGGCGCCGCGACGGCGAGCGTCAGGCCGGCAGCGCGTAGCCCCTTGGTTACCAGTGTCGAAAGCTTGGTCACGATCAGTCTCTTTCTTCTATGATGGGCGTCTGCCCGGTTGTTCAGGCGCGGTCGCGCCGGCCCTCGGCTGGAGCGAACCTGAAATGATCCTTGAGGAACTCGGCGGTGCGCGGCTGGCGCGGCCGGCTGAAGATCTCGCTCGCCGGTCCGTCCTCGATGATGCGGCCGGCATCCATCACCGCGATCCGGTCGCCAGCCTCCTCGGCAAAGCGCATCTCGTGGGTGACGACGACCATGGTCATGCCGTCGCTGGCCAGCGCCTGCATCACCCCCAGCACCTCGCCCACCAGTTCGGGGTCGAGCGCACTGGTCGCCTCGTCGAACAGCATCACCTTGGGGGTCATCGCCAGCGCCCGCGCGATGGCGGCGCGCTGCTGCTGCCCGCCTGAGAGCTGGCTGGGGTAACTGTCATGCTTGTCGGCGAGCCCGACCCGCGACAGCAGGTCCGTCGCCGTCCGCACCGCCGCCTGGCGGCTGGCGCCGAGCACCTGCACCGGACCCTCGATGACGTTCTCCAGCACCGTGCGGTGCGAGAACAGGTTTACGTGCTGCGATACCAGCCCGACCCGGCTGCGGAAGGCCGCCGCCTCCCGCCCGGTCCACGGCTTCAGCCTGCCATTGCGTTCGGTGTAGCCGACCCGGGTCTCGTCCAGCACCACGGCGCCGCTGTCGAAATCGGTGAGCGCATTGAGGCAGCGGAGCAGGGTGCTTTTGCCCGAGCCGGAAGGCCCGATGATGCAGCGCACTTCGCCCTGTCTGATATCGAGCGTGACGTCGTCCAGCACCCGGTTGGCGCTGTAGCTTTTGGTAACGTTGCGGATACGGATCAGCGCCGGCGCTTCCGCCGCGACGTGGAGGTCGGGAGGGGCGTAGTTCATCGCGCCACCCCGGCCGCGAAACGCCGCTCCAACAGACCCTGGATGAAGGTGAAGAGGATGGTCAGCGCCAGGTACCAGATGCTGGCGACGATCAGCAGCGGGATCACCTGATAGTTGCTGGCATAGATTCCCTGCGCTCGGGTCATCAGGTCGCCGACGCCCACCACCGAGACCAGCGAGGTGGCCTTCAACAGGTTGATCATGTCGTTACCGAGCGGCGGGATGATCGATTTGGCCGCCTGTGGCGCGATCACCCGGCGGAACGCCTTGGCCCGCGTCATCCCCAGCGCAATAGCCGCTTCGACCTGGCCCGGCTGCACCGACAGCAGCCCGCCGCGGATGATCTCGCCCATATAGGCGGCCTGGTTGAGACCTATGGCGATGAGGCACGCCACCAGCGGGCTCAGCAGCACGTTGGTATCGCCATAGAGCCCGATATCGGTGAACGGGATGCCGAAACCTAGCTCAGGAAAGAAGGTGCCCAGATTGTACCAGATGAGGATCTGCACCAGCAGCGGCACCGCCCGGAACAATCCGAGATAGCCCACCGCGATGGTCTTGATCAGCGGGTTGGCCGACATCCGCATCAGCGCAATCACCAACCCGCCGGCGAGCCCGATGACCGCCGACAGAAAGGTGATCAGCAGCGTCGTCACGAGCCCCTGGAGGATGATCGGCGCGGTCAGGAACTTGCCGATCGAATCCCAGCGCATCGCCGGGTTGGCGGCCACCACCGACGCTGCATAGGCGGCGATCAGCACTGCCACTGCCCAGACCAGGCCGCTCCGCACCCGATGCCAGTGGCCTGAACGCGGACGCTCCACTGGCCGGTCTTCGAGCGGCACGGTGCCCCGTTCGGCGATGTCGAGCGTCAGTTGCGTCAAGCCCAGCCCCCGCTGCATCCGGGAAGGATACAGTGTTGATTAAATCGACTGGATTAGTAGTCTATGCGTCGAAACCGGTCGAGGAACTCCGGCAGCGCGCCGGTCGCAGGTGACGAAAAAACCTGCTCTCGGAGAACGTTAGCTTAGGACGGACGTTTCAATCGGGACGTTTTGCGTCGTGACCAACCCGCAAGGAAACACGCATGAACGAAGCGCATCCACGCCTCTCCATCCTCATTATCGGCGGTGGCGCCAGCGGCGTGCTGCTGGCCGCGCACCTGTTGCGCAGCGCCGCCGACACCCGGGTTACGCTGGTCGAAAAGCGCCCCCAGCTGGGCCGCGGCGTCGCCTATTCGACCCGCCAGCTCGACCATGTGTTGAATGTCGCGGCGCCCGGGATGAGCGCCTATGCCGATGATCCCGACCACTTCTGGCGCTGGCTGCGCGACCACAAACTGGTAACCGAAGCCGAACGCTTCGTCTTCGTGCCGCGCCGTCACTATGGCAGATACCTCGCCGACGTGCTGGCCGAGGTCGAAGTCACGGCGCCCGGCCGGCTGCACATCGTCCACGACGAGTGCATCGACGTGCTGGCCACCGGGGCAGGGGTTGAGGCAAAGCTCAAAAGCGGCGCCAGCCTGATGGCGCATGCCGCCGTGCTGGCGGTGGGGCACGAAACCAACCCGGCCCGTGCCAAGGGCATCGCCGTGCGCGTCGGCTCCGAGGCCGATACCCCGCTCGATCCCGATGCCCCGGTGCTGCTGCTCGGCTCGGGCCTCTCGATGGTCGATGCCTGGCTGTCGCTGGCCGAGGCTCAACATCGCGGCCCGATCACCGTTGTCTCCCGTCACGGCCTCTTGCCCAAGGCACACCGCCAGGTGGCGCCGATCCCGCTCGAGGCGGCCGATGTGCCGTTCGGCACCGAGCTCCACTATTTCACCGCCTGGTTCCGCGACCTGGTGGAGGAAGCGGCCGGGCACGGCGAGGATTGGCGCAGCGTCGTCGATGCCTTGCGGCCCTTCAACCAGCGCATCTGGCAGAACTGGTCACTCGGCTCACGCCGCCGTTTCCTCAGCCATGTCAGGCCGTTCTGGAACATCCACCGCCACCGCCTGCCGCCGGAACTGCATGCGCGGCTGGAACAGGCAGTGGGGGCAGGGCAGGTCCGCCTCGTCGCCGGCACCTATCTCGATATCGAGCGGCGCGGCGCCGAGGTCCGCGCCACCGTGCGCCGCAAGGGCGCCAGCAATCTCACCTTCTTCGACGTCGCCCGCGTCTACGATTGCGGCGGCATCAGCGTCGACGTCGAGCAATCGAGCAACCCGACCATCCGCGCTCTGCTTGCCCGCGGCGACATCCGCCCCGACCCGTTGCATATCGGCCTCGAGGTGGATACCGAGTGCCGCACCATCGATCGCTTCGGCACGCCATCCGACCGGCTGCTGGCGGTCGGGCCGCTGACGCGCGGCGCCTTCTTCGAGATCGAGGCGATCCCGGATATCCGGGTGCAGTGCGCGGACCTGGCGAAGCGCGTGCTCGGCGAGGCGGCCGCCAGAGCTTTCGGCTAGTCGCTCGACGCCTTCTGCGCCCACATGCCGAGCCGGTTGGTCACGGCCACGAGGAAGGAAATCGACCACCCGACCATGATGATGCCGCTGAGCCCCTCGAGCGAAGCGAAGAACTGCCACGGCTCTTCAGTCTGCACCACACCGCCGCCGATCGTCGTGAACGTCGCCGCCGCAAAATAGAGCGCCGTGTGCACCGAGGCGATCGCGCCGGTGACCACATAGATCGCGGCGTAGACGGCGATCTGTACGAGGTGCAGCAAGAACAGCAGATAGACCACGAGCCCCATGATGGTGATCTGCCACGTCTGCGCCATCCCCTCCGGCCGCGCGCTGAGCCGGTTCACCAGCCGCGAGATCAGGCTGAGGCCCGCAATCTGAATCAGCACCGCCGCCGTTAGGCCGACCGCCAACCAGCCGAGTTGCAGCAGGATCAAGTCGGTCACGGTGTCCCCCATGACGGTCACCAAACACACACGAGGATATCCGACCAGTTGCGAGACGTCCCGCGTCGTATTTCAGGACCTTTCAGACATCGCGGAACTGCCAGTAAGTTGTTGTTGGCCCCTGACCCGACTCGTAGTCGAAACGGTCAGAAGCCCCGGAAGGTTGTGTACCGATGACGCCCTTCGACTACTGTGTTGAGAAACTCGACGCTGCCTTTGTCGCGATGGCAGCGGCGGTACCGCAACCGCAGAAGGTCAATTTTGGTGATGGGTTCCGCTATCGCTACGTTGAAAGATCCGATCAGCAGGCAATAGTCCTAAAAGTCGCCAGGCTGATTAGCTGTCTGCGAGCGGCCGAACTTCTGCTGAAGAGAGGTTATCTCCAAGAGCTTGCGATGCTTCAACGTGTCCTGGACGAAACAGATGCCGACATTTCGTTTCTGGCGGGTCCGTACATCGGGGCGCGCGGGAGGACCGACACGACCAGTTCTTGGAGTACTTCTGGGCCGAGGAGTTCGAAGACGGGGTGCCTCCGATAGAGAGCCGCGGCACCCGTGGCATGGTGAGTCGGGACAAGATTCTGGCCTACAATGCTCGGACCTTGCCAGGCGGGGATCCCTCCACCAACAAGAAAGCTAGTTCGGTGCTGCACAAGGCCTATTCGGGTTTTATCCATGGCGCTGCACCTCACCTGATGGACATGTACGGCCGAGATCCCCCGCGATTTCACACCGCTGGGCTGGCCAACACCAGCCGACAGGCCGAGAGTGCTAGAGATTTCCTTAACTATCCGTACCGGGCGCTAATGGTCGCTTGCGTGGCTGCGATTGCTCTGCGCCTTGAGACCGTACAGGCCGACCTTTATCAAGCTTCCAAATGGATAGGCAAGGTGACCGGACTAGGCGAGTGACAGAGTACTCGCAGCCAGTCGTAGCTCCGGATCAACGATGAGAGGAACGTGCCATAACTCTCGAAAAAGTTTGGCGCGCCCAAGGGGAATCGAACCCCTGTTCCCGCCGTGAGAGGGCGGTGTCCTGACCGCTAGACGATGGGCGCGGAGGAACTCTTTATCGGCGATGAGCGCCGTACCGTCAACCACCAGCCCATGAGGGGAAAGTGGCGCGCCCTAGGGGAGTCGAACCCCTCTCTGCACCGTGAAAGGGTGCCGTCCTAACCGATAGACGAAGGGCGCCGCGGTGGCGTCCGTATAGGGAGGTTCATTCGGGCTGGCAAGGGTGTTTTTGAAGAAACGCTTGGCTTATGCCAGCCCCTGTGGAACGTCAGCAGCCCGAGAAGGTGATGGGCTTCTTCCAGCCGCGCGGCCGGTCGCGCACATCGACATGGATGAAGCCGCGGCCCGGGTAGCAGCCAAGGCCGCCGACCTGCTCGTTGCGCATGGCGAAGGCGACGAGCTGGCCCTTGGAAACGCCGGGGATGAAGAAATCCACCGCCATGCAGCGCATGTGGTAGCTCGAATCCTCGCCGCCGCCGATGATGTTGCGGATCGGATCGCGATAGCCGGAGTTGACCACGATCTTCTTGCCGAACCGACGTTCGAACGAGGCGATCACCGAGCGCAGCTTTGGCGAAATGCAGGAATTGTCGACATCGGTCGACGACAGGAACATGCCGGCCCGTTGCACGTAGCCGCTGTAGGAGGCGCCGCCACCGCCGCCCAAGAAGAAGCAGCCGCTCAGCAGCAGGGCGCTTGCGAGCGCCGCAATCAGTCGGATCATTCGTCACTTCCCATGCCGCTTCAGGGCGGTAGCAGAACGCCGGCCCTTGCCCGGCCGGCGTTCGTGAGGAAGCTACAAAGTCTTGGCTAACCGCCCGCTAAGCCGATTGGTTAGCGACGGGTTACCTCAGGGGCAGCGGGACGGTGCCCCGAAGCCGGTTACCAGGCGCCGGTGTTCGGCATCGACAGCCACGGCTCGGCCGGGGCGAGGGCCGCGCCTTCCTGCAGGATCTCGACCGAGATGTTGTCGGGCGAGCGGACGAACGCCATGCGGCCGTCGCGGGGAGGGCGGTTGATGGTGTAGCCGAGTTTCTGCATATGGGCGCAGAACTCGTAGATGTTGGCGACCTCGTAGGCGAGGTGGCCGAAATTGCGGCCGCCGGTATAGACCTCGGGGTCCCAGTTATAGGTGAGCTCGACCGGGGTCTCGTGCTGGCCCTTGGCGGCGAGGAAGATCAGCGTGTAGCGGCCCTTCTCGTTCTCGGTGCGCCGGATTTCCTCGAGCCCGAGGCCGTCGCGATAGAATTTCAGGCTCGCATCGATGTCGGTGACCCGCACCATGGTGTGGAGATACTTCACGTCTGGTCCTCCCGGAAAGTGTGCTGGGTGCGGCCTACAACGGCTGGCTGCCTGCATCAAGTTGGACACTGGTCGAGATGCAGCACCGGGCTGACATCGCCAGTGTTGGCGGTCCTCCAAAGCGCTTGCGAAAAACCCCTGACAAAATCGTAAACGCTTCTTAACTTCCCGGGCTGAATCGGACACAGTGTCTCATATGTGGCGTACCCCGATCAGCGGCGGGGCGAGTACGAAAAGGCTTGAGGCATGGGGGCCAAGTTTACAGCCGACGGTGACGAACCCGGGTTCCGGTCCGACGAGACCAGCCCGCTCGGACAGCACCCGGCATCCGATCACGGCGGCGACGCCAATCTCGATGTCATCGAGGTGGTCGGATCGATCAAGTGGTTCGACGTTTCCAAGGGGTTTGGTTTCATCGTCCCCGATGATGGTCGCCCCGATGTTCTCTTGCACGTGACCTGCCTCAGGCGCGACGGCTACCAGACCGCCTATGAGGGCTCGCGCATCGTCGTCGAGGCGCTGGCGCGTCCGGGCGGGCTGCAGGCCTTCCGCATCCTCTCGATGGACGATTCGACTGCCAAGCACCCGGCCCAGATGCCGGCGCCGCGCACCCACGTCACGGTCGAGCCGACCAGCCGCCTCGAACGGCTCGAGGTGAAGTGGTTCAACCGCATCCGCGGCTTCGGCTTCCTCTCGGCCGGCGACGGCGCTCCGGATATCTTTGTCCACATGGAAACGCTGCGCCGCTTCGGCATCACCGAACTGCGCCCCGGCCAGCACGTCCTTGTCCGCTACGGCACCGGCCCCAAGGGCCTGATGGTCGCCGAGATCCGTCCGGACGGCTGGGGCGACGCGCCGTCCTCGCACTGACCTATCGCTCCTCCCCTGTGAAGGGGAGGGACGGTCTAGCCGTCGTGCCCTCCAAGGCCCCCTCTCTTGCAAAATCTAAGGCTTAGCCAAACGGCTAAACCTTAGATTTTGCTTTCTCCCCCGCCAAGGGGAGATGATCCGTGCCTTCCACTTGCGCCTGAGGATCAGTCGGGACTCTCCCCCTTGGCGGGGGAGAAAGCGAAAACTTGGGCTTAGCGCAGCTAAGTCCTTAGTTTTCGCCAGAGAGGGGGTCGCGGGAGCCACCCGGGCTATCGCTTATTCATGTGTTCCCCATCTGCCTGAGGGGGATGACGCCGGATCACCTCGATGCGAGGTGCGTCCCGTTGAGCGCCAGCATTCTGACTTTCGCTGCAACGCCGTTTCCGAACCCGGGATGCCGCGCTAAGGTGCCGTCAATTCGCACCTAACCCCCAATGCTCTCCATGAACATCCTCCGGGCCTTGCACGGCGCATTCGTCGCCTTCCTGTTTCTGACGCTCACCGCCTGCGCCTCCGATGACCGCCTGGTCATCGAGTCGCGCAACGGCAACCACCCCTTCACCGTCGAGGTGGTGGATACGCCCGAGTCCCGCGCCAAGGGCCTGATGTACCGCGAGACCCTCGCGCCCGATGCCGGCATGCTGTTCGATTTCAAGGAAAGCCGCGAAGTCAGTTTCTGGATGAGCAATACGCTGATCCCGCTCGACATGGTGTTCATCACGGCCGAAGGGCTGGTGGCCAATGTGCACGCCAACGCCCGGCCGCTCGACCTGACCTCGATTCCATCCGACGGTCCGGTGATGTTCGTGCTCGAAATTCCGGGGGGCCGCGCCAAGGAATTGGGCATCGCGGCTGGCGATCGGGTGGTGCACGATCGCATCAGGAACGGCGCTACAGCCGGCTGATCACCATGCAGTCGAGCACCGCCACCAGGTGGAGGCTCGCGCCGGCAACGACGAAGCCGTGCCACACCGCGTTGTGGAAGGTCAGCCGCTCCCACAGGTGGAAGATCAGCCCGACGCTGTAGCAGAGCCCGCCCGCCACCAAGAGCCACAGCGCGACGCCGGGCAGGTGCGAGGCCAGCGCCTGGAACACGAACACGCCGCTCCAGCCGATGCCGAGGTACAGGACGATCGCCCCCCGGCCGAACCGGTGCGGCACGAACAGCTTCAGCGCCATGCCGGTGAGCGCCGCGCCCCAGATCAACAGCCCGATGAGGATGCTCGAGGGGGTGGCCCCGAGCAGCACCAGGAACGGCGTATAGGTGCCGGCGATGAACAGGAAGATCGCCGCCTGGTCGAGCCGCGCCAGCGTGCGTTTCGCCGGCGAGGCGATCGGGCAGAGGTTGAAGGCGAGCGAAATGCTGAGCACCAGCAGCAGGCTCCCCACATAGAGCACCAGCGCGGGCAGCTCGTTCGGCGCTGTCTCGTAGCCGGCAAAGGCCAGCAGCACCGCCCCGAGCGCCACCGCCACGACGATGCCGATACCGTGCACCACCCCATCCGCGATCAGCTCGGGCAGGGTGAAGGGGCGGCCTCGGGTCCACCAGGTTCGGGCAATGGTCGTCTCGGTCGTCACGGCTCGTCGGGGCTCTCTCACAAGCGCTTTCAGGAAAAGTTGCAGACTTTTCCGGTTCGAAAGCGCGACAAAGGATAACGGCGTGGAGCGCTTCGACTTTTCGTCGAAACGCTCCGAAGCAAATAAGCTGTGACAATCCCGTCATTGGACTGTCACAGTCAACCCATTCGGCATTCCGGGCGCTTGACACGTAACGCAGTTGTTACAACTGTCCGCGCACTCCATTGTTTCGGAAGACGAAATGAGTCTCGCCGACCTCTATTCCGCCCTCGCCGATCCCACTCGCCTCCGGGTGCTCGAGCTGCTGCACGACAAGGCCCGCCCGGTGCACGAGCTGGCGGCCGCCTTCGATATCAGCCGTCCGGCCATCTCGCGGCACCTGAGGGTGCTCAAGGAAGCCGGCCTGGTGCAGGAAGAAAAGCACGGGCGCGAGAACCTCTATTCGTTCCAGCGCGACGAGCTGAAGCCCTGCATGGCCTGGCTGGAAACCCATCAGAAGAAGCCGGGCAGGGCGAGGAAGGCCGTCGTCGCGGTTGCCGTGGCGCCCGAAGCCCCGGAGACCGTGGAAGCGCCGGCACGTCTCGCGGAGCCGATCGCGCCTGAGCCGATCGCCGCGGTTCATGTGGTTGCGCCGGAGCCTGTTCTGGCCGTACCCGAGCCTGCTCCGGAGCCCATGGTCGCGGCTTCCGAACCGGCCCCTGAGCCGATCATTGTCGTCAAGCCCAAGACACCGGCCAAGCCGCGCGTCGCCAAGCCCAAGGCTGAGGCAGAGCCCGTCGCACCTCCGCCGCCCAAGCAGACCCCGCAGCTGTCGTTCTTCGACCTCTAGGCAGGTGCCCACCGCCGTCATTCCCGCGCAGGCGGGAACCTCGTGGGATGCCGCAGCGCCGGTGGAGGCTGAGCGATCGCACTGGGTCCCCGCCTTCGCGGGGATGACGCCGGTGGAAGGCGGTGGATACTCAGCAGGATGACGCGTCGAGAGCCGCCACCTTCACGGCCCCGGCAGCAGCTCGTCGATCCGCCCGCTCAGGTAGTACCCGAGCAGCCCCGCCCATTCGCGCAGCGCGAGGTTGCTCACCGAGACGTTCTCGGTCGATTGGTCCGGCTTGATCCGCACCCCTTCGGCGCCGCTCGCCAGATAGTCAGCCGGCCACGGAATGACAGAGAAGTCGGCCTTGCGGAACAACCCCACGGCGCGCGGCATATGGAAGGCCGAGGTCACCAGCAGCCAGGTTTCCCCCTCGCTGACCCTGGCCAACTGCTTGGCGAATTGCGCATTCTCCTCGGTGTTGCGCGATCGGTCGTCGATCAGGATGCGCTCGGAGGCAATGCCGAACGCTTCGAAGAAGCGTTTGCCCGCCAGTGCTTCGGGCTCCTGCTGCACCAGCGCCGCCGGCCCACCGGCGATGACGATCCTGGCGTTCGGGTATTGTAGCGCCAGCCGCAGCGCCTCGACGAAGCGGTCGCCCGAGCGGTTGAACTCGTACCCACCGCGCACCGAGTTCACTTCGCCATCCATGCCGCCGCCAAGCACCACGATGCCGTCGACCCGGGCGGGCTCGGCCGGCCGCTCGAAGCGCTGCTCGAGCGGCGTGACCAGCAGGTAGCCGAAGGTGGTGAAGCAGCAAAGGAACAGCAGCAGCAGTGCCAGCCCGACCAGCACCCGCGAGATCCACCGCCGCCTGAGCCAGCTCAGCGCCAACCCGGCCACCAGCAGCAACACCACCAGCGAAAGCGGCTGTACCAGAAGCCAGAAGATCCGGGTGAGATAAGGGAACAGGGCAGGGTCCTCGCGTGGTGGCGCGCACCCTGCCATCGCTGCCGGGAGTCGGCAAACCCGAGGCCTGACAATCGAGTCCGATTGCGCTACACCCGCGCCACGGCCTCGTAGCTCAGGGGATAGAGCAGCAGCCTTCTAAGCTGTTGGTCGCAGGTTCGAATCCTGCCGAGGTCACCATCCGCCCAACCAGCGTTGATCACCCCCCAGGGGGCCGCGAGCCGTTCTTCGTCAGCGGCCTGGTGTGAAGCTGCGCCTGTTCCGGCGTCACCCATCCTCGCATGGCGGTTGCCGACGCCACCGCCCTCGCCCTCAGCGGCCGGCGCAGAGGTGTCGCCCCCAGGTTACTTGAGGCGATAACCAACACGAGCCGCGCGGTCAGTCTCCCGACCCTTGCTCTGCGCTTATCACCAAAAGTTCGAGTCCATGTCGATTTGGCGATCGACCTGATGGAATCAAAAATGGGGCTTTTATTTCGCGAAGATTTGGTCTTTTCTGCAGCTGGCGACCTTAGTCCGTATTCGAGACGACCTTGGTCCGTATTCGAGATACTGTTCCCGTTGAAATGGAGGCCGCGGTGGCTGCCGAGGGTGCGAGGGCTTCAAGCAGGTTGGTCATTGGGCGCGCTTGGTACTGGCTGGGCGCCTTCTTGCTGTCGGGGGTGCTCTGGCTGCTGATCATCTGGGCTGTTTCCAGTGTTGCCAGCGCCGGAGTCGTTACGGTGCGCCAAATGATTGGCGACGCCCGGTATTGGCCCCCTGCATGCGAGCAGTCAGTGTGCGTGCTGACCGGGCTCGGCGGCATCGTCCAGGTGTGGGAGCGGCACGTCGACAAGCACAAGGGGCTTGGACGAACCTTCGTTGTCGAAGGCATATGCGCCAGCGCTTGCGAAATCGCCGCGCGCAGGGCAGGGGCGCGTATCGCTCCGGGAGCCACGCTGATCGTTCACGAACCGAGCCCGGCTCGATTGTCATAGGCAAGTGAGGTCCGATCCCGCAGCAAATGTGCGGCCCAGGTCGTCCGACCTGTTTGTTGATCTGCCGTCGTCGTTCGTTCTCGGCGCCTCCCGGACTTGCGATCGCTCAACCTGACCGCGCCGGTCGCCACCCACCACCGTTGCGGGGAATGGTGCAAGGCCATTTTCCCTGCACAACCAGCGACATACCGACCTTAGTCGGGATTGTGGCAGCGCCGGGCATGGCTGCTAATTGCCATGCCCGACACTGCGTCCACACTCGCTATCGGGTGGGCCGGATGCTGCTCTTTGTCGGACGGCATCCGGTTCCCCCTGTTCGGCCTGGAGCGCTCTCACGACGTTCGCGAGCGCGACAGCACCAAGGCTAATGTTTGCGCCAGACCTGCACCTCCTCCTCGGCGACAAGTCGCAGCCCGTCGCTGTTCTCCACATAGACCGACGCCGTCTCGCCCAGTGCCCGCAGCATCCTGGCCGCGAACAGCGCGTCCGAGATGGCTTCATCGCGCTGCGTGTAGGGGCGCGGGCCCGACGCCGTGTCGAGGTCGCGGCCGGGACTGGCGATTCGCCAGCCGGCTCCGTCGTGCCTCACCAGAATTCTCACCGTCGTCATGACTGCTCTCCGATCGGCTCTGAACGTCCGAGTGCGGCTCGCGGTTGCCTGCAACGCTTCCAGGAAAAGTTGCAGACCCTTCCGGTTCGAAAGCGCAAGAAATCAAAAAGCCCGTCCCACTTCGTCGTTTCAACGAAGCGGTGAAATGCCTAGCCGCGAATGGCGGCAGCAGTGAGTTAGCTCAAGCAGTGTTGTGCCGGCGTGATGCAGCTGTTTTGTCGGCCTGCGATCAGGGCCGGAGGCCGTGCCCCGGCAACTGGCAGGAGGTCATCTCGTTCGTTGCCGCGCGCTCTGCCCTCAGCCGGCGCGGCGCGTGCTTTCGCGTACGATCAGGTCCGAGTTGAGCACCACGTGGATGGGCTCGTCCTCGGGGGCGATGCCCTCGATGATGTCGATCAACGAGCGGGTGGCCATCCGGCCGATCTCCTCGCGCGGCTGCCGCATGGTGGTCAGTGGCGGGTCGAAGAAGCGCGCCACCGCAATGTCGTCGAAGCCGACCACCGAGATGTCGCGTGGGCAGTCGAGCCCTTCGAGCCGCAGCCGGTGGATCAGGCCGATGGCCATCTCGTCATTGCCTGAGAACACCGCGGTCGGCAGCTTGCCGCTGGCGAGCAGGTGTTCGGCCGCGGCGGTGCCCGACTCCATGTTGTAGGTGCCCGGGAACAGCCATTCCTCGCGCACCGCCAGCCCGGCCTCCTGCATCGCCTCGGCAAAGCCGATGAAACGCTCGTTGGTCGACTGGTTGCGCGATGGCCCGATGATGTGGCCGATCTCGGTGTGGCCGAGCCCCACCAGGTGCTTGATCGCGCGTTTAGCCGCGAGCCGGTTGTCGGTGATCACCGAGTGGATCTTGGGGTCGGGGATCTCGTCATAGGCGGCCACCAGCGGCAGGGCGACGCCATCGTCACGCAAGCCGTGCAGCCGGTTGGTGTCGAGCGAACCGTCGAACAGCAGCAGCCCGTCAGCGCGGTTGGACAGCAGGTAGTCGCTGAGCCAGCGGTTCGGGTCGTCGCCGATCCGGCTCGCCACCAGCACGCTGTAGCCGCGTTCTGCCGCCTCGCGGATCACCGCGTCGACGATGGTCGAGTAGAACGGGTTGCCGATATTGGGCGCCGCCATCAGAATCGTCCGCGCAGCCTTGAGCCGCAGCGATCGGGCCGCCTGGTTGATGGTGTAGCCGGTCTCGCGCACCGCCGCATAAACCCGCTCGCGCGTCGTCTCCGTCACCCTTTCAGGCGAACTGAGCACACGGCTGACCGTCGCCGCGGACACACTTGCGTGACGGGCAACGTCCTGAATCGTCGGTGTTTTTCTTGCCGGGACCATGAGTTCGCAGCGCTCCCTCACCGCTGCTCGCCCGCCCTGTCTAGATCGACCTTGACAGCCGCGCAAGGAATGTCTGAAACTCCTGCAATCGATTGCATTGACCTTCTGCAAGGGGTTGTGTAATCGATTACACGCAGCCAGCACCGGAGCTTTCCCAACAAGAGGGGGCCCTGCGCGGCTGGCGCAAATTTCGCGAGGGGCGTTTTGCTCCTGGGTGAACGTTGGGAGGACTACATTATGAAGTCAGTCGTGTCGGTGGTGGCCCTGGTGGCTGCCGCCCTGCTTGGCAGCACCTCGGTGCGCGCCGCGGACGTCGAAGTCATTCACTGGTGGACGTCGGGTGGCGAACAGGCCGCCGTGTCGGTGTTCGCCCGTGAGTTTGACGCCCTGGGCGGCGACAAGTGGGTCGATACTGCTATCGCCGGCGGCGAAAACGCCCGTTCGGCCACGTTGCAGCGCATTCTCGGTGGCGATCCTCCGGGCGCGGCGCAGTTCAACCCAGGCCGTCAGTATGAAGAGCTGATCGCCGGCAACATGCTGCTCGATCTCACTGATCTCGCAACCAAAGAGAACTGGGCTGGCTTCATCCGTCCGGCGTCCATCTCCGAGGCTTGCCTCGTCGACGGTCACTGGTGGTGCGTGCCGGTCAACATCCACTCGTGGAACTGGGCTTGGGCTTCGGTCCCGGCGTTCGAGAAGGCCGGCGTGCCGCTCCCGACCAGCTTCGACGACTTCCTCGCGGAAGCCCCGAAGCTCAAGGAAGCCGGCATCATCCCGTTCGCCATCGGCGGCGAAAGCTGGCAGATCAACGGCGCCTTCGGCGTGATCCAGACCTCCCTCCTCGGCCTCGAGAAGCGCGAAAAGATCCTGAAGGACAAGGATCTCGAGCTGGCCAAGGCAGAGATGCCGGCGGTGTTCGAGAAGTTCCGCCAGTTCAAGCAGTTCTCCGATGCGGGTTCGGCGAACCGCAACTGGAACGACACGACCAACCTCGTCGTGACCGACCAGGCGGCGCTGCAGATCATGGGTGACTGGGCGCGTGGCGAGTTCGGCGTTGCCGGCGAGAAGGCTGGCGTCGACTACGCCTGTCTGGCTCTGCCGATCGATCACCCGACCGTCTCCACCGGCGGCGACATCTTCCTGTTCCCCAAGCAGTCGGATCCGGCTGTCGAGGCGGCTCAGCTGAAGATGGCGTCCATGATGGTCAACCCGCAGGTCCAGGCGCTGTTCAACAACGCCAAGGGCTCCATGCCGATCCGCGACGACGTCGATATGTCGCTCGCTGACGACTGCATGAAGCGCGGCCTCGAGATCATCAAGGACCCGGCCAACATCGCCGTCGACGCCGGCCGTTGGCAGTCGAACGACACCACTGGTCAGATGAACGACCTCGTTGCCCAGTTCTGGGCCGACGACACGATGACCGCCGAAGCTGCCGCCGAGCAGTACGTGACGATCCTCCAGAACGCCGACTGATTTGGTGCTATGATGTCCGGGCGGTGCCAAAAGCACCGCCCGGCTCGTTTTTTTCGGCGTATCCGGGTGGGCAGGGGATCCGGGGCCGGTTGCTTCAACAACGCGGGGAGTGAGCCATGACCCAGATCGCCGAACCGGGCGAACGAGCGGCGCCTGGTTTTGCCGGCACGGTAGCGGAGCGCAAACCGCGCACGCGCCGTAAATTCAACATTCAGTCAGTGCTGGGCACCACGCCGATGATCGTCACGGCGGTCGGGGTGTTCGTGATCTGCATCATCTTTTCGATCATCTGGTCGTTCACCAATTCCAAGCTGTTCCCGAACTTCAACTTCATTGGCCTGGCTCAATATGAGCGGCTGTGGGCGAACGATCGGTGGAACATCTCGGTCCGCAACCTCGCCGTGTTCGGCGTGTTGTCGATCGGCGTCAGCATGGTGTTCGGCTACCTGCTCGCGGTCTTCATGGATCAGCGCATCAAGCAGGAGGACCTGTTCCGCTCGATTTTCCTCTATCCGTTCGCCATGTCGCTGGTCGTTACCGGCCTCGTCTGGCAGTGGATGTTCGACCCCAATCTCGGCATCCAGTCCGCTGTACGCCAGCTTGGCTGGACGAACTTCGAGTTCGCGCCGCTGGTAAAGCAGGAGACAGCGCTTTACGGCCTCGTTCTCGGCGGGTTGTGGAACGGTGTTGGGGTGACCATGGCCATTCTGCTGGCAGGCCTCCGCGGCGTCGACTCCGAGATCTGGAAGGCCGCCAAGGTTGATGGCATTCCGACCTGGAAGACTTACCTGTTCATCGTGCTGCCGATGATGAAGGGCGCCGTAGCGACCGCCTTCATCTTGCAGATGACCGGCATCGTACGCGTCTTCGACATTGTCATCGCCATGACCCAGGGCGGGCCGGGCGTTTCGACCCAGATGCCCGCCGTCTACGTCATCCAGCACATCACCGATCGCGTGAACGTCGGCCAGGGCATGGCTGCCGCGACCATGATGCTGCTGCCGGTCATGCTTCTCATCGCCGTGCAGTACCTGCTGCGCTGGAACGCAAATCGCAAGGCGGGTAGGGCATAATGACCACCGAAGCCATCTCACCGGGCCTCTCTGGCGGCACGCTCTCCGGACCGCGCGGCCCCAAGCCCAAGACCGTCACCATCGGACGCATCGGTGTCTACGCCTTCCTCATCATCTCGGCGGTCTTCTTCCTGATGCCGCTTTGGGTGATGATCGTGACGTCGCTGAAGACGATGCCCGAAATCCGCGAAGGGCATCTGTTCAACTGGCCGGCGCTGCTCACCTTCGATCCCTGGCTCAAGGCCTGGGACACCGCCTGTACCGGCCGCGACTGCAACGGACTGAAGCCTGGCTTCTGGAACTCGGTGAAGATTACCGCGCTCTCCGTGCCGGTCTCTATCGTCATCGCCATGATCAATGGCTATGCGCTGAGCTTCTGGAAGTACAAGGGTTCCGAGCTGTTGTTCGGCATCCTGATCTTCGGCGCCTTCGTGCCGTTCCAGGTGGTGATCTATCCGCTGATCATCGGGCTCTCGAAGGTCGGCCTGTTCGCGACGCTCCCGGGCATCGTGGTCGTCCATACCATCTTCGGCATGCCGATCCTGACGCTGCTCTACCGCAACTTCTTCGCTTCGCTGCCGATCGAATTGTTCAAGGCCGGCCGCGTCGACGGGGCAGGCTTCTGGGGCATCTTCTTCCGCATCATGCTGCCGATGTCGGTGCCGATCACCATCGTCGCCATCATCCTGCAGGTTACCGGCATCTGGAACGACTTCCTGTTCGGCACGGTCTTCGCCGGCCGCGAGAACATGCCGATGACGGTGCAGCTCAACAACATCGTCACCACCACGACCGGTACCCGCGAATACAACGTGAATATGGCTGCAACCATCCTCACGGCAGCGGTTCCGCTGGTGGTCTATTTCATCTCGGGTAAATGGTTCGTCCGCGGCATCGCCGCCGGTGCGGTGAAGGGGTAATCCTCTATGACGACTAGCGTTTCCATCAAGGATCTCAGCCTCAACTTCGGCAATGTGAAGGTCCTCGAGTCTCTCGATCTCGAGGTCGCGCAGGGCGAGTTCATCGTGCTGCTCGGGCCCTCGGGCTGCGGCAAGTCCACGCTGCTGAACTGCATCGCAGGCCTGCTCGACGTCTCCGACGGGCAGATCTTCATCTCCGGCAAGAACGTCACCTGGGACGAGCCCAAGGACCGCGGCATCGGCATGGTGTTCCAGTCCTATGCGCTCTACCCGCAGATGACGGTGGAGAAGAACCTGTCGTTCGGCCTCCGCGTCGCCCGAATGCCGAAGGCGGAAGTCGATGCCCGCGTCAAGCGTGCCTCGGAAATCCTGCAGATCGAGCCGCTGCTGCAGCGCAAGCCCGTCGAGCTCTCCGGCGGCCAGCGCCAGCGCGTCGCCATCGGTCGCGCCCTGGTGCGCGATGTCGACGTGTTCCTGTTCGACGAGCCGCTCTCCAACCTCGATGCCAAGCTCCGCAATGACCTGCGCATCGAGATCAAGCGGCTGCATGCCCGGCTCAAGAACACCATGATCTACGTCACGCACGACCAGATCGAGGCGATGACTTTGGCCGACCGCATCGCCATCATGAAGAACGGCGTGATCCAGCAGCTGGCCGACCCGCACACCATCTACAACAAGCCGGTCAACCTGTTCGTCGCCGGTTTCATCGGCTCGCCTTCGATGAACTTCATCAAGGGCGACCTGAGCGGCACCACGCTCAGCGTCGATGGGCAGGCCAACATTCCGCTCGCCAACTACCAGTTCGCCAACCAGACCAATGGTGCGTCGATCCTCGGCATCCGTCCCGAGCACATCGCTGTCGGCGAAGAGGCGCGGAAAATGCCGGTACAGATGGAATCGGAGATCGAGATCGTCGAGCCGATGGGCGCCGACACCGTCGCCTGGACCAAGATCGCCGGTCAGTCGCTCACCTTCCGCGCCGCCGCCGAAGTGCATCTCGAGCCGGGGCAGAAGGTCCTGATCGGTTTCGATCCGGGGCGTGGTTCCGTCTTCAACGCAGCGAGCGGCAACCGCATCTGACCTTTCGGCTCATTGAGCTTACCGGACGCGTAGCGGCCCGCCGAACGGGCTGCTACGAACCGCGATAAATCAGCACTGCGCCGCCCCGGCAACGACCGGGGCGGTGGCTTTACTGGAGCGCTTTCAGGAAGAGTTGCAGGCTCTTCTACCTCGAAAGCGCGACAAACCGAGGATCGAGTGCATATCACCGTTTCAGCGAAACGGAGAAATGCACGGGTGGAGGAGACATCTGTTGGACTTTTCTTTTCAGCTCTACAGCGCCCGGAATTTCCCGCCGCTGGACGGCGTGCTCGGGCGTCTCGCCAAGCTCGGCTACAAGCAGGTCGAGGGTTTTGGCGGGCTCTATGCCGAGGCCGATAGCCTCGCCGCCTCGCTGAAGCAGCATGGCCTTACCATGCCGACCGGCCATTTCGGCCTCGCCCAGCTCAAGGACACCGACGCCGCACTGAAGATCGCTGAGACGCTTGGCATGAGGTTCCTCTACTGCCCGGCGATTCCCAAGGAAGAGCGTGAGGCCGGGCAGGGCGACAGCAAGTGGGTCGAGCTCGGCGAGACTCTCGCCAAGCTCGGCGAAGCCTTCCGCCGGCGCGGCTTCGGCTTCGGCTGGCACAACCATGATTTCGAGTTCCGCCCCACCGCCACCGGCAAGCTGCCGATGGATATCATCCTCGACACGGCGCCCAACAATGACTGGGAAATGGACGTCGCCTGGGTGGTGAAGGGCGGCCAGGACCCGATCGAGTGGATCAGGAAGCACGGCCGCCGCATCAATGCCGTGCACGTCAAGGACATCGCGCCGGCGGGGCAGAATGCCAACGAAGACGGCTGGGCCGATGTCGGCCACGGCACGCTCGACTGGCAGGCGCTCTCCGACGCCGTCAAAGCCCACACCAACGCCCGCTACTGGGTGATGGAACACGACAACCCCGCCGACGTCGACCGCTTCGCATCCCGTTCGATCGCCGCCGTCACCGCCTGGAAGTGAAAGAGGCCACATAATGGATATCGGTTTTCAGCTGTTCAGCGCCCGCAATTACCCGCTCGCGGACGTGCTCAAGAAGGTCGCCGCGCTCGGCTACACCCATGTCGAGGGCTATGGTTCGCTCTACACCGACCCCCAGGCGCTGAAGGCGCAGCTCGACGCCAACGGCCTCACCATGCCGACCGCGCATGTGAGCCTGGGCGATCTCGAGGATACCTCAAAGACCCTGAAGCTGGCCGAGACGCTGGGCATCAAGGTCGTCGTCTGCCCCTGGCTCGCCCCCACCGACCGGCCGACCTCGGCCGATGGCTGGAAGACGTTCGGCGACCGGCTGCAGAAGATCGGCAAGCCGTTCCAGGATGCCGGCCTCACCTTCGGTTATCACAACCACGATTTCGAGTTCGTCTCATATGACGGCAAATACGCCATGGACTGGCTGCTCGAAGCGGCGCCGGCGGTGAATGTCGAAGCCGACGTCGCCTGGATCGTCCGTGGCAAGGCCGACCCGGCCACCTGGCTGCCCAGGTTCGGCGACCGTATCGTCGCTGTGCACGTCAAGGACATCGCCCCCGCCGGCCAGAACGCCGATGAAGACGGCTGGGCCGATGCCGGCCAGGGTGTCGTGCCGTGGAAGACCTTGTGGCCAATCGTCCGCAACCAGACCAAGGCGCAGTACTTCGTCGCCGAACACGATAACCCCAACGACATCGACCGCTTCGCCTCGCGCTCGATCGCCTTCATCAAGACCCTCGGAGCCTAAGATCATGGCAAAGACCTATGGCGTCGGCATCATGGGTGCCGGCAACATCTCGGCCGCCTATCTGCGCCTCGCGCCGCTGTTCAGGAACCTCGAAGTCCGCGCCATCGCCGACATCCTCCCCGAGGCCGCCAAGAAGCGGGCAGGGGAGTACAATGTCGCGGCGCAGACCCCCGACGAGCTGCTGAAGAACTCGGAGATCGACGTGATCGTGAACCTCACGATCCCCTCGACCCACTTCTCGATTTCCAAGGACATCCTCTCGGCCGGCAAGCACGCCTATTCCGAGAAGCCGTTTGTCCTCAGCGTCGAAGAGGGCATCCAGCTCAAGGCGTTGGCCGATGAGCACAAGCTCAAAGTCGGCTCTGCCCCGGACACGTTCCTCGGTGGGGCGCACCAGCAGGCTCGCGCCATCATCGACTCGGGCAAGGTCGGCAAGATCGCCTCGGGCACCATGCACGTGCTGAGCCGCGGCATGGAGCACTGGCATCCCAATCCGGATTTTTTCTTCCAGCCCGGCGGCGGCCCGATCCTCGATCTCGGCCCGTACTACATCACCAACCTGATCAGCCTTGTCGGCCCGATCAAGCGCGTCACCGCCTTCACCGGTTCGGCCCGCGCCGAGCGTGAGGTGACCACCGAGGGTTCGCCGTTCAAGGGCACGTTCATCAAGGTCGGCACCCCGACCACGATCCACGCCATCCTCGAGTTCCACTCCGGCGCCATCATCACTCTGGGCGCCAGCTGGGACGTTTCCAGCCACGGCCACCACAATATCGAGCTCTACGGCACCGAAGGCTCGGTCTATGTGCCCGATCCGAACTTCTTCAACGGCGACGTCACTATCACCAATCGCGCCGGCGACAAGGAGAAGGTGATCCCGTGGGATCACCCGTTCGGCAAGGCCAACCAGGATCTGGACAAGCCCAATCCGCGCGCCAACTACCGCAATGCCGGCCTCAGCGACATGATGGACTCGATCGAGACCGGCAAGAAGGCGCGCTGCGATCTCGATGTGGCGCTGCATGCGGTCGACGTCATGACCTCGATCCTCCGCGCCGGCGAGACCGGCCAGGTGATCACCCTGCAGACCACCTGCGAGCGCCCCGCCGCCCTCGGCATCGAAGAAGCCCGCGCCCTGCTGCGCTGAGCTTTTTCGCCGAACAGTCGAAAGGCCCGGGCGTACGCTCGGGCCTTCTTCTTTAGGCGATCACCCGCCGCCGCCACCGACCTCGGCCCCAAACACCGGGTCATGCCCGCGAAAGCGGGAACCTTCGTTCTCTCGCCGTGGCACGACCGCAAACGGAGCTCCCCGCCAGTCAAGGCGGAGTAGCGCAGGGGCGGCGCGACCCGAACGCTCACCTCTCGGCATTGCTTCAGCGCCGTACCAACGTATGCAGCAGCTCGAACCGTGCCTTGGGGTGGATGCCAGTGGGCAGGTTGGGCGCGACGTGCTGGGCAAAGAAGCGCCCTGCATCTTCGCGGCTCTCCCACACCTCCACGATCCTCCAGCCGCCCTCGGTGGCGTGGGCCGAGTGCATCAGGAAGCCCTGGGCGTCGGCATAGTGCGGCTGCACGGTCTCGAGCACCCGAGCGTAGCCCTCGGCGGTCTGGCCCGCGATGTCCGAAATCATCATGATTGCCATGTTCGTCTCCTTCAGCCCGAGAACCCGCCGTTGCGCAGGAACTCTTCCTCGTCGCTGGTCGCCTTGCGACCGAGGATCGGGTTGCGATGCGGGAAACGGCCGAACGTCTCGATGATGCCACGGTACTTCTTCGCGTGGTCGGTATAAGGCGGCCCCAGGTGCTCCAGCAGCTCGCCGCCGCGCACGTGGTCTGCGAGGCTCTCCGAGTGGCCGAAAGGCAGGTAGACGAACACCCTGAGGTCGAAGTCGATCATCAGGTCCTGGCCCCAGCCCGTCGCCAAGGTGGCGATCCGCCGGGCGTGAGCATCGGTGGCATAGGCCTTGGGCTCACCACGGAAGGCGTTGCGCGGGAACTGGTCAAGCAGGATGATCAGCGCCAGCGAACCGCGCGCCGTACTGGTCCAGTGGTCGAGCTGACCCTTGGCCGCCTGTTCATAGAGTTCGATGAAGCTCTCAGTGAACAGCGCATCGAACGCCGCATCCTTGGCGAACCACAACTCACGCCCCGCCTTGCGCCAGAACGTGATCAACTGCAGCGCCTCTTCCGGCGTCTGGTTGGAGAACTGAGCCAGCATCATTTCCCGGTCTCCTCGCGCGTCGCTGACGGTGTAGTGGGGGCCGGCAACCGAAGCGTAGTGGGCGGTGTGCGCTTCGGCTTCGAGATATTGTGGCGCGCCGCCCAGCGGTCGCCGATCATCATGAAGTTCAGGTACATCAGTTAGTCCTCAGGTCGCCCACCCGTCTGGCCGGGATGCCCGATTGCTGGCTCGTGAATCCAGTGATATGAATGCAGCGATATGCTGCATCAGATTGATCTATCGCGTACCGACCTGAATCTGCTCGTGCTTTTCGAAGTCGTGCTGCAGGAACTGCATGTCGGCCGGGCGGCGCAGCGCCTCAACCTGTCGCCTTCGGCGGTCAGCCACGGCCTCGGCCGGCTGCGCGCGCAGCTCAATGATCCCCTGTTCCTCAAGACCCCGCGCGGCGTCGTGCCCACCGAACGGGCTCTCAGCCTGGCCGAGCCGATCGCCGAGATCCTGTCGCGGGTCCGGCAGGTGGTTTCGTCGGCCGAGCCGTTCGATCCGTTGACGTCGCGGCGCCGCTTCATGATCGGTTCGCCGGACGGCAGCGCCATTGCGCCGCTGCCGTTGCTGCTCGCTGAGCTCTCGGCCAAGGCGCCGGGCATCGACATCGGCACCCGCCAGATCATGCCGGACGTTACCCGTGCGCGACCGTGGGAAACCGCGTTCGAGGAACTGGACTCGCGTGGCGTCGACCTTGCCGCGGTGACCTTTGGCGAAGTGCCGTCCCGGTTCGTATCGCGCCCGCTCTATCACGGGGATTTCGTCGTCGTTGCTCGCAGGGGGCACCCGTTCCTCGATGCCCCCTCGCTCGATGCCTATTGCGCGGCCAATCACGTCATGGTCTCGGCGCGAGGCGACCTCGGCAGCTACACCAACGACGTGCTGACCTCGCTCGGCCGCAGCCGACGGGTGCAACTTACCGTAACGCACTTCATCGTCGCGCTCGCCGCCATCGCCGAAACCGACCTCATCGGCACCGTCCCCACGCCTGTCGTCGGCGCCTATGCCCGCCGCTTCAGCCTTGGCACTGCGCCCGTGCCGTTCGATCAGAACAACCCCAGCTTCGTCCATCTGGTCGCGCCGCGCGCCGGGCTGATGGACGCCGGACTGGTCTGGTTGATGGAGACTGTTGAGCGTTTGGTGCTCGAGAGCCTCGGGTCCTGAGCCAAGCCTGCAAAAACCCCACCCGTTTCCGCTTGCCGTCACCTTGACAGTTCCGAGCCGAGCATGAAGGTAGCTGCCGACATGTCAGCGGCGGCCCGGCCTCATCCACACGCGGAACTCCAAGCGGGCAGGGCGTCGGACTGACTTGAGGTACGTGCACGTAGTGGCGACGGAACCGCGTCGTCCAAGGGAGGTATTCTGATGCGCACCATCAAAGGGCCGGCGATTTTCCTCGCCCAGTTCGCGGGCGATAAGGCCCCGTTCGACACGCTGGACAACATCTGTGCCTGGGCAGCCGACCTTGGCTACAAGGGCGTGCAGATCCCGACCTGGCTGACTCATTTCGTCGACGTGGAAAAGGCGGCGACCTCCAAGACCTACGCCGACGAGGTGAAGGGCACCGTGCAGAGCCACGGGCTCGAGATCGCTGAACTCGCGAGCCACATCATCGGCCAGCTCGTCGCCGTGCACCCGGCGTACGACACCCTGTCCGACGGCTTTGCCATCCCCGAAGTACGCGGCAACCCAAAGGCGCGCCAGGAGTGGGCGGTCAAGCACCTCAAGGCTTGCGCCGCGGCGTCGAAGAACCTCGGCTTAACGGCGCACGCCACCTTCTCCGGAGCGCTCGCCTGGCCCTATCTCTATCCGTTCCCGCAGCGCCCGGCCGGCCTCGTCGAAGAGGCCTTCGATGAACTGGCCCGCCGCTGGACCCCGATCCTCGACGAGTTCGACAGGCACGGCGTCGACGTCTGCTACGAGATCCACCCGAGCGAGGACCTGTTCGACGGCGCCACCTACGAGATGTTCCTCGAGCGCGTGAACAACCACCCCCGCGCCAACCTGCTCTACGATCCGAGCCACTTCGTGCTGCAGCAGCTCGATTATCTGCAGTACATCGATTTCTACCACGAGCGGATCCGGATGTTCCACGTCAAGGACGCCGAGTTCAACCCGACCGGCAAGCAGGGCGTCTATTCCGGCTTCCAGTCCTGGGTGAACCGGGCAGGGCGCTTCCGCTCGCTCGGCGATGGCCAGGTCGATTTCGCCGGCATCTTTTCCAAGCTCAGCGCTTACGGCTTCGACGGCTGGGCGGTGCTTGAATGGGAATGCGCCATCAAGTCGGCGGAACAGGGCGCGGCCGAAGGTGCGCCGTTCATCGCGAGCCACATCATCAATGTCACCGAGAAGGCGTTTGACGATTTCGCCGCGTCGGGCACCGACAAGGCGGCCAACCGCCGGATTCTCGGTCTGAGCTAAGCACCGGGGCAACCCCACACGCGGTGTCGTCCCGGCGTAAGCCGGGGTGACACGGTGGTTGTGGGACCGCCCCGTCAGAACGAATTGAGGGAGTAAGAAAATGGCAGAGAACGGCGCTCCGCGCATTCGCCTGGGCATGGTCGGTGGCGGCACCGGTGCCTTTATCGGTTATGTCCACCGTGTCGCCGCCCGCATCGACGGCGATTACGAACTGGTCGCCGGCGCACTGTCGTCCAACGCGGCGACGGCGCTCGAGAGCGGCAAGAATCTCGGCCTCGCCGAGGACCGTATCTACACCTCGTACGAGGAGATGGCCGCCAAGGAATCCGCCCGCAAGGACGGGATTCAGGCGGTCTCCATCGTCACCCCGAACCACGTGCATTTCGGCCCGGCCAAGGCCTTCCTCGAAGCCGGTATCCATGTCATCTGCGACAAGCCGCTCACCTCGACGCTGGACGACGCCCGGGCGCTGGCGGCGATCAAGCCGAAGAAGGGCGCCAAGTTCCTTCTCACCCACAACTACACCGGCTATCCGCTGGTGCGGCAGGCGCGTGAACTAGTGAAATCCGGGGCGTTGGGCAAGATCCGCGTCGTGCAGGTCGAATACCCGCAGGACTGGCTGACCAACGCCGCCGACCCCGGCAACAAGCAGGCGTCCTGGCGTACGGACCCCAAGCGTTCTGGCGCCGGCGGCGCCATCGGCGATATCGGCACCCACGCCTACAACCTGGCGCGCTTCGTCACGGGCCTCAAGACCGAGGCGGTGAGCGCCGAACTCACCAGCTTCGTCAAGGGCCGCAAGCTCGACGACGACGTGCAGATCAAGTTGCGTTTCCAGGGCGGCGCCAAGGGCATGCTGTGGGCCAGCCAGGTCGCGGTGGGCAACGAGAACGGCCTGCAACTGCGCGTCTATGGCGAGAAGGCCGGCCTCGAGTGGCGCCAGGATAACCCGAACTACATGTGGTTCACCGAGTTCGGCAAACCCAAGCAGCTGCTGACCCGTGGCGGCGCCATCTCCGCGCCGCCCGCCGCCTCGATGAACGTCCGCATCCCGGGCGGTCATCCCGAGGGCTATCTCGAAGCCTTCGCCACGCTCTACAGCCAGTTCGCCCAGATGATCCGCGGCGAAGGCAAGGATGTCGCCGGGCTGCTCCCCAGCCTCGCCGACGGCGTCGAAGGCATGGAGTTCATCATGGCCTCCGTCGCCTCGTCCAAGGCCGACGGCAAGTGGACCAAGCTCAGCGAGGTTTAGTTCGCCCGAATCTTCCGCTCCCCTCCCCCTTGAGGGGAGGGGTTGGGGGTGGGGGTGGTGAGGGACACTCGGTGCTGACTGCACCACCCCCTCCCTCAATCCCTCCCCTCAAGGGGGAGGGAGGCGACAGCTGCTAGGGCACGGCGTCACCTCAAGTCCACGCCACCACTGCACCCCAGATCAGCACCAGCCCCGACGCCGTCAGCCCGATCAGCACGACGCGTCGGAACCCCACTGTCGTCAGCCGCTTGAACACCAGCACGCCGAGGATGGCGAACGGCACCAGCACCACGCCGGTCAACGCCAGCGCGCCGAGCATCCTGGCTTCGAGCGTCCCCGCGATCAGGTAGACCGTCAGCGTTGCCGTGTGCATGGCGATGTTGAAGCCCTGCAGCACGCCGCGCTGCTCGTCCTTGCTCCAGCCGCGCAGTGTCGTCCACAGCGTCGGCACCGGCCCCGAGATTGCCGCCATGCCGCCGAGCACTCCGCCGATCCAGCCGATTGCCGTGTCGGCCACCCGTCCGCCCCAGCTGAACCGGAGGTCGGCTCGCAGCAGCAGCATCAGTGGGCAATAGGCGACGAGGAACAGCCCGAGCCCGAACTTGAACAGGTTCGGATCGGCCGCGCCCACCAGTTGCGCCCCGATCGGCACGCCGATCAGTCCGCCGATGATGAACGGCAGCGCCCCCTTGACGCTGAAGCCGCGCCACACGAAGGGCAGCGTCACCAGTTGCCCGACCAGCGAGCCGAATACCGACAGCACCACCGCCAGCCGGGGGTCGACGCCCCACGCCCACACTGACAGCGCTACCAGCGCGAAGGCGAAGCCGGAAACGCCCTGCGCAAACCCGGCCAGTGCCGCGCCGACGGCGATCAACACCAGCACCTGATCCATCGCGTTACCGGCGCCTGTTCGGTCTGCCGGCCGCGCTGGCGGGCGCCACCGAACGATCCATCCGCTCGACCTTGAATCCTGCTTCGCCGAGCAGTGTCGGCACCCCGGCCGGGCCGGCGAGGTGTCCCGCGCCGACGATGATCATGGCGTCTTCGTTGTTCGCCAGCATCTGGGCGATCTCAGTGGTCCAGCGGCGGTTGCGATCGCTCAGCATGCGCCGATAGGTCGGCGAGTCGACCGGCCCGAGCGCCGCGTTCATCGTGCGCGCTAAGGCCTCGACATCGCCGGCGTGCCACAGGTCGGCAAGGGCGCCCAGCGCCTGATCGGGGCTGTCGCTCGCCGCGATGGTGCGCATCAGCGCTTCGACCTGCTCCGCGTCGGGCAGCCCGGCCATCAGTCGGAACTGCGTCTCTGCGCTCTCCAGTTCGCGCCGCCGGTCTTCGGCAATCTCGTCGAGCAGCACCAGTTCGACACCGGCCTGCTGCGTCATGGCGCCTTCGCCGGAGCCGCCAGCCGAGAGCGTGAGGCTCATCAGCGTCAGGTCTGCCATCCACGGCCGCATCGGTTCGATCAGTTCACGCTGCAGCCCGCGCGCATCGAGGAAGGCCTGCAGGGTATCCTGCTGCTCAACCGTCAGATAGTCACTGAGCTGCCGCCCGTCGCGGTTATGGCCGTAAAGCATCGAGAGCCGGGTGAGCGTGGCATAGGCGTCCACATCCAGCACCAGCTCGAAATAGACATGCTCAGCCTCGGCGAGCGCCGCGTCGAAGCGTGGCGTCCGCCAGTCCCGGTCCTTGTCGAGAATGTGGATGGAGCCGAACAGCCAGACGGAGCTGTCAGCATCGCTGACCCGCCACAGGGCAGGGGCTGCCAGCGCCGCGGCGGGAGCGAGTCCAGCCAGCAGGGACAGCAGCAACAGGGTGCGGCGGAGGAAGGTCCTCATCGCCGCAAACCCTTAATGCGTCCAGGGCGTTTTGCGATCGGAGCGGAAATTGTCCGAGTAGGTGGTGCGCTTCACCGTCGGCTTGTGATCGGGCAGCACCTGATAGGCGATGCCGTTCTTGTGCGCATAGGCCTCGGCTTCTTCGAGGGTGTCGAAGGTGAGGCGAATCTGCGCGCGCGTGTCGGTGGAGGACGTGTAGCCCATCAGGGGTTCGATTTCGCGAGGCGCAGCCGGCTCATGCACCAGCACCCATTCCTTGGACTTGCCCCGGCCGGACTGCATGGCATTGGGCGCAGGCCGGTAGATTCGTGCCGTCATCGTTACTTCGAGTCCTGTTATCGAATTGGACGAAGTCATAAGGGCTTTTCGGCGCGCTTTCGAGTCTTTCCGTACCCCTCCGACCGGATGAACTCGATCAGGTAGGTCGGGGCGCCGGGCTCGGGGGTGACGGTAATGCGCTCCCCGGGCGCGATGCCCACCAGTGCATCGAACCGGCCGGCTTCAAGCGGCTCGTCCAGCCCTTCGACAGCCGTCGTGCCACCAAAGACCAGCACCGTTTCGTCGGCCACACCTTCGATGGACAAGCTGCCATCCAAGGGCAGTCGGCGCACCGTGTGCGTGAACCACCCACGCCGCGTCATCGCGTTGAGGTCAGTCGTCTCGCCTTCCATGACGCGGGCATGGACGGGCACTTCGCCGGCAAAGGAAAACGGTTCGCTGTGGTCGGTCACTGAGATCGTACGATCCGGCAGCTGCAGCGCGATGCCGCGCCCGGCCAGGACGGCGATCGTGCGGTCGATCCCGAGGAAGCTCGAGAACGGGCCGTCGGCATTGACCGTGGCGATGCTGAGGCGCCACAGGAAGTCGGACCCGGCGCCGGCGTCGTGGCGGGCGGCAACTTCGCGGGTGACGCCGCCGCCGTTTCGCCAGGGCACGGCCGGCAGGTCCGCGAACTGGATGAGCCGCACCACGGCCTCAGCCGAGAATGCCGGGGAGGTCGAGCCCCTTCTCGCGTGCGACATCGAGCGCGATTTCGTAGCCGGCATCGGCGTGCCGCATGACGCCGGTCGCCGGATCGTTCCACAGCACGCGCTCGAGGCGACGTGCAGCATCGTCGGTGCCGTCGGCACAGATCACCATGCCGGCATGCTGCGAAAAGCCCATGCCGACGCCGCCGCCGTGGTGGAGCGACACCCAGGTCGCGCCCGACGCGGTGTTGAGCAGCGCGTTCAGCAGCGGCCAGTCCGAAACCGCGTCGGAGCCATCCCGCATCGCCTCGGTCTCACGGTTCGGAGAGGCCACCGAACCGGAATCGAGGTGGTCGCGGCCGATGACGACGGGGGCCTTCAACTCACCAGAACGGACCATTTCGTTGAAGGCCAGGCCCAGCCGGTGGCGGTCACCAAGGCCGACCCAACAGATGCGCGCCGGCAGCCCCTGGAAGGCGATGCGCTCCCGTGCCATGTCGAGCCAGTTGTGGAGGTGCGTATTGCCGGGCGTCAACTCCCGGACCTTGGCGTCGGTCTTGTAGATATCCTCCGGGTCGCCGGAGAGCGCCGCCCAGCGGAAGGGGCCGATGCCGCGGCAGAACAGCGGGCGGATATAGGCCGGCACGAAGCCCGGGAAGGCGAAGGCATTCTCCAGCCCTTCGTCCTTGGCGACCTGGCGGATGTTGTTGCCGTAATCGAGCGTCGGAATGCCCCGGTCCCAGAATGCCAGCATCGCCTCGACATGCTCGCGCATCGAGGCGCGCGCCGCTTTCTCGACCGCCTTGGGGGCGCTCTCGCGCTTTTCCCGCCATTCGGCCATGGTCCAGCCCTTTGGCAGGTAGCCGTTGATCGGATCATGCGCCGACGTCTGGTCGGTGACGAGGTCGGGACGAATGCCGCGGCGCACCATCTCGGGCAGGATTTCGGCGGCGTTCCCGAGCAGGCCCACCGACTTCGCCTCGCCGGCTCTGGTCCAGCGCTCGATCATTTCGAGCGCCTCGTCCAGCGTTGTCGCCTTCTCGTCGAGGTAGCGGGTGCGCAGGCGGAAATCGATCGAGTCGGGATTGCACTCGACGGCGAGACAGGAGGCGCCGGCCATCACCGCGGCAAGCGGCTGGGCTCCGCCCATCCCGCCAAGGCCCGCCGTGAGGATCCACTTGCCCCTGAGGTTGCCATCATAATGCTGGCGGCCGGCTTCGACGAATGTCTCGTAGGTGCCCTGCACGATGCCCTGGGTGCCGATATAGATCCACGAGCCGGCGGTCATCTGGCCATACATGGCCAGGCCCTTCTTATCGAGCTCGTTGAAGTGATCCCAGGTCGCCCAATGCGGCACCAGGTTGGAGTTGGCGATCAGCACGCGCGGCGCATCCTGATGGGTGCGGAACACCCCGACCGGTTTGCCCGACTGGACCAGCAGGGTCTGGTCGCCCTCGAGCTTTTCCAGCGCCGCGACGATGCGGTCGAAATCCTGCCAGGTACGGGCCGCCCGGCCGATGCCGCCATAGACCACCAGTTCATTGGGGTTCTCGGCGACATCGGGATCGAGGTTGTTCATCAGCATGCGGAGCGGCGCCTCGGTGAGCCAGCTCTTGGCCCGCAACTGGGTGCCGCGAGGGGCGCGAACTTCTCTAGTGTTGTGGCGGGGATCGGTCATGGCTTTGCTTCCGCGAGAGAGGGGGCAAGCGCCTCGAGGCGCTTCAGCATTTCGCCCAAATGGGCGCGCAGGCGGTTCGACTTGATCGGGTCGAGCTGGAAGGGTGGCGCTTCCGCGACGAGGTGCGTGGCCTGCGCCAGTTCGAGCTGGATCGTCTGCACGCCGCCCGCCTGGTTGCTGTAATGGCGTGTCGTCCAGCCGCCCTTGAAGCGGCCGTTGAGCACGGAGGTGTAGCCCTCGGCCGCCCGGGCGACACCGTAAACGGCCGCCTCGACGGCGGGCGCACAGGATTTTCCGTCGGCCGTCCCGACGTTGAAATCCGGCAGCCTGCCTTGGAACAGGAACGGGATGTTGGAGCGGATCGAATGGCAATCGAACAGGATGGCCACGCCGTGCGCCGCGCGGACCCGTTCGACTTCCGCGGCAAGCGCCGCGTGGTAAGGGGCGTGGAACACCGCCAGCCGCCGCTGCGTCTCGGACGCGTCGGCGGAGCCGCCCTCGGTCCAGATCGGGGTTCCGTCGAAGTCGGTTTCCGGAACGAGGCCAGTGGTGTTCTGGCCCGGGTAGAGACTGGCGCCGGTGGGATCGCGGCCCACATCGATGACATAGCGGTGGTGGGTGGCGCGGATGGTCGAGGCGCCCGGCAGCAGGTCGCGATAGAGCTGGTGGATGTGCCAGTCGGTGTCGGCGAGGATCCTGCCGTTGTCGTTCAGCTGTTCCCGGATCTCTGGCGGCACGTAGGTCCCGGTGTGCGGGAACGCCAGGATGACGGGCGAGGTGCCCTGGTGGAGCTCGAAAATGTCCATCACTGCGCCAACTCCGGCAGGATGCCAGGTCCGACAGCGCCGGCGAGGCCGCCATTGGCGACCAGCGTCACCGCGGCGGCGATGTCGGGCGCCATGTAGCGATCCTCCTCGAGTTCGGGGACTACCGCACGAAGCGCCGAGCGGGCTTTGACCAGCTCGGTGCCGGTCTGCAGCGGCGCCCGGCAATCGACACCCTGCGTCGCCGTCAGCGCCTCGATGCCGATAATGCCGAACAGGTTCTCGGTCATCTGCAGCAACCGGCGCGCCCCGTGGCAGGCCATCGAGACATGGTCTTCCTGGTTTGCCGAGGTCGGGGTGGAATCGACCGAGGCCGGATGGGCCATCTGCTTGTTCTCGCTCATCAGCGCCGCCGAGGTCACCTCGGCAATCATCAGGCCGGAATTGAGCCCCGGCTTTTTCGCAAGGAACGCCGGCAACCCGTAGGAGAGGGCCGGATCGACCAGCAGGGCGATACGCCGCTGCGCAATTGCGCCGATCTCGCAGACCGCGATGGCGATCTGATCGGCCGCGAAGGCCACCGGCTCGGCATGGAAGTTTCCGCCCGACACTACGCTGCCGTCGGACAGCACCAGGGGGTTATCGGTGACGGCATTGGCCTCGATCTCAAGTGTCCGTCCAGCGTTGCGGAGCAGGTCGAGGCAGGCGCCATCGACCTGCGGCTGGCAACGGATGCAGTAGGGGTCCTGCACCCGTTCGTCGCCTTCGACATGGCTCTCGCGAATGGCCGAGCCGGCGAGCAGCGTGCGCAGCGCCGCTGCCGCATCGATCTGGCCCTGGTGCCCCCTGAGGGTATGGATATCGGGATGGAAGGGAGCGGAAGAGCCCATCGCGGCGTCGGTCGACATGGCGCCGGTGATCAATGCGGCCTGGGCGGCGCGGTGCGCGCGGAACAGCCCGGCAAGCGCCAGCGCCGTTGAGGTCTGCGTGCCGTTGATCAGCGCCAGTCCCTCCTTGGCGGCGAGCACCACCGGGGTGAGCCCCGCACGTTCGAGCGCCTCGCGGCCCCCAAGGCGGTCGCCCCGGAAGAACGCTTCACCCTCGCCGATCATCACCGCCGTCATATGCGCCAGTGGCGCCAGGTCGCCGGAGGCGCCGACCGACCCCTTTTCCGGGATCAGCGGGATGACGCCGCGCGCCAGCATGGCTTCGATCAACCGGATGAGCTCGATCCGCACGCCGGATGCACCGCGCCCCAGCGACACCAGCTTCAGCGACATGATCAGCCGGACGATGTTCTCCGGCAGCGGCGCGCCGACGCCGCAACAGTGCGACAGGATCAGGTTGCGCTGCAGCGTGGCGAGATCGGCCGCTTCGATCTTGATCGAAGCCAGTTTGCCGAAGCCGGTGTTGACGCCATAGACCGGGGCGTTGCCGGCGGCGATCTGGGCAATGCGGGCAGCGGCGCGGTCGACCGCGGCGTCGAATGACGGATCGAGCACCGCAGGGGTGCCGTTCCAGAAGATCTCGGACAGCGTCTCGAGCGAGACGCTTCCCGGCGTGAGCGTGATAGTCATGTTGCCTTGCCCTTGAAGATGCGGCGATGCAGCGGGTTGAAGCCGATGCGGTAGGTGAGTTCGGCGACCGAGGCGGAGTTCCAGACCGCGAAATCGGCGGATTTGCCCGCCTCGAGCGTGCCGGTCTGATCGAGCAGCCTCAGCGCCTGCGCCGCTGTCCGCGTCGTTCCGGCCATGCACTCGCTGACCGTCAGCCCGAACAGGGTGGCCGCCATGTTCATGCCGAGCAGTAGCGAGGTGAGCGGCGAGGTGCCGGGGTTGCAGTCGGTTGCAACAGCCATGCCGACGCCATGCCGGCGCAGCGCCGCGACATCGGGCTTGTGCGTCTCGCGGATGGCGTAGAAGGCCCCGGGCAGCAGCACCGCGACGCTTCCGGCAGCGGCCATCGCCTGCGCATCGGCGTCATCGATGTATTCGAGATGATCCGCCGACAGCGCACCATAGCGGGCGGCGAGCCTGGTGCCGCCCAGGTGGCTCAACTGCTCGGCATGAAGCTTCACCGGCAGCCCGAGCTCCTTCGCCAGCTCGAAGACCCGCGCGATCTCCTCGGGCGAGAAGGCGATGCCCTCGCAGAAACCGTCGACGGCGTCGACCAGCCCCTCGGCATGCGCGGCTCTGAGGCCAGGCAGCACGACCTCGTCAAGATAGGCCGCGTTGCGCCCCCGGTATTCCTCAGGCGTCGCATGGGCGCCGAGATACGAGGTGACGACGCGAACCGCCCGCCGGCTGCCTAGCTCGCGGGCGGCGCGCAGCATGTTCAGCTCCGCCTCGATGCTGAGGCCGTAGCCCGACTTGATCTCGATGGTTCCCAGGCCTTCGCCGAGCAGCGTGTCGAGGCGCGGCAGCGCCTGTTCGACCAGCTCTTCGACCGAAAGCGCCCGGGTGGCGCGGACGGTCGAGACGATACCGCCCCCGGCTTTGGCAATCTCGACATAGCTGGCGCCTTCGAGCCGCATCTCGAACTCGCGGGCGCGGTTGCCGCCATGCACGATGTGGGTGTGGCAATCGATCAGCGCCGGGGTCACGAGGCGGCCGCCGAGGTCGATCTGCTGCGCGCCACCGATATCGGGCGCATCCGACACAGCGCCCGCGAAAACGATGCGTTCGCCGGAGGTGACGATAACACCGTTCTCGATCGGCTCGACCGAGGGGGTGGCCATCGTCACGAGGCGGGCGTTCCGCCATAGTTTCACGTCGGCGTCGAGGTTGGGGATTGCTGTCGGCATTGTATGTCCGCTTTCAATCGTCCTAAAAGATGTATAGACATAATAAGGTCGATGACAAGAGAGTTTTTCCGTTGTCCCGTCAGGATCGCTCGATGACCAAGCTGTTCGCCGCCGCCGCCTTGCTTCCCACCGGTCTCGCCCACGATGTCAGCGTCGGGATCGAGAACGGGCTGATCACCTCGGTAGAGCAGGGGAGTGCGCCGGCTGCCGCAGCCGAGCGCCATGGGCTGCTGGCACCGGCGGTGCCGAACCTCCACAGCCACGCATTCCAGCGCGCCATGGCGGGGCTGACCGAGAAGCGCGGACCGGGAGACGACAGCTTCTGGAGCTGGCGGACCCAGATGTATCGCTTCGCCCTGTCGATGACGCCCGACGACGTCGAGGCGGTGGCCGCACAGCTCTATGTCGAAATGCTCGAGGCGGGCTTCTCGCGGGTCGGCGAGTTCCATTACCTGCATCACGACATCGATGGTCGCCCCTATGCCAACATCGCGGAAATGGCGGAACGCATCGCTGCCGCCAGCGCCGAGGCGGGCATTGGCCTGACGCTGCTGCCGGTGTTCTACGCTCACGCAGGCTTCGGGCCGAAGCCGCCGATCGAGGGGCAGCGACGCTTCATCAACGACACCGCTCGCTTCGCCGAACTCATCGTGGCGTCGCGGCGCGCGGTCCGCGGGCTCGAGGGGGCGGCGGTGGGCATCGCCCCGCATAGTCTCAGGGCAGCGACTATCGCCGAGATCAACGAGATCCTGCCGCTCGCCGAAGGGCAACCCGTGCACATCCACGTCGCCGAACAGGTGCTCGAGGTCGAGGATTGCGTTGCGGCCACCGGGGCTCGCCCCGTTGAGCTGCTGCTTGGTGGCGCCCCCGTTGATGACCGCTGGTGCCTGATCCATGCCACCCACCTTGTTGCCGAAGAGGTGGCAGGCATCGCCACTGCGAAGGCAGTGGCGGGTCTCTGCCCGATTACCGAAGCCAACCTCGGCGACGGCGTATTTGCCGGCGCCGCATTCGTTGCGCAGGGCGGTCGCCTGGGTGTGGGGTCGGATTCCAACGTCCAGATCTCGCTCGCTGGCGAGCTGCGCCAATTGGAATACAGCCAGCGTCTGGCGCAGCAGAGCCGCAACGTCATCGCGAGGGCCGGACAGTCGACCGCCGCGGAGCTCGTCAATCTGGCGGCGAAGGGTGGAGCAGCGGCTCTCGGGGTGCAGTCGGGCATTGCAGTCGGCAGCCCCGCCGACCTGGTTTCATTCTCGGCCGCCGGTGCGTCCTACCTGCCGCCGGCCGATCAGCTCGACGCTTTCGTCTTCGCTTCCGGCGTGTCGGTGGCGGATGTCTGGGTCGGTGGCCGGAAGCAGGTGATCGACGGCAAACATGTTAAGTCCGACACCGTTCGGCGGCGGTTCGAGTCGACCATGCACCGCCTGCTTGGGGCTTGACCCCATCGGCGGAACATCGGTTAGCTTTGGTTACAAGCACGGGATTGCATAGCGTGAGCACACTAGTGACTGCCGAGCGTGACACTGAAGCCGGCACGCTCCACCAGCGCATCCTCAACGACATCGAAAAGAAGATCGTTTCTGGGGAGTGGCCCATCGGCCACCGCATCCCGTTCGAGGTGGATCTCGCTCGCGAGTATGGCTGTTCGCGCATGACCGTGAACAAGGTCCTGACCCAGCTGGCGCGGGCCGGGCTGATCGAGCGGGTGAAAAAGAGCGGCAGCTTCGTCAGCCAGCCTCACACCCAGTCCGCGGTGCTCGAGATCAGCGATATCCGCAAGGAAGTGGAGTCGCTCAAGCTCCGCTATGCATTCAATGTCCCGCGGGTGGCGAAGCGGAAGGCCCAGGGCGCCGATCGGCTGCTGCTCGATGTGCCGGTCGGTACGGCGATCCTCGATATCACCTGCGTCCACCTGGCCGGCGGCAAGCCGTTCTGCCTCGAACAGCGGCTGATCAATCTGAGCAGTGTCGAGGGTGCCGACCAGGCGGATTTCACCAAGGTCCCCCCCGGACAGTGGCTGCTGAGCCAGGTGCCCTGGAGTTCGGCAGAGCACCGCATTCACGCTGCAGCAGCGGACGCCACGGCCGCCGAACAACTGGGGATCGAGCAGGGCACCGCATGCCTCGTGATCGAGCGGCGGACCTGGAGCGCCGGCGCTGCCGTCACCCAGGTGCGGCTGACCTACCCAGGGGATCGCCACGCCCTCGTCGCCACCTTCACCCCGTCGTCGTGACCGCGCGCCAGGTCACGCTGAGCTATCGACATTATGTATAGACATGAGCGACTGAAAGTGCTGATACTCGTCAACTGCATCTCTGGGAGGAGGCTGCATGTATAAGAAGACTGCCTTCGACCTCACGGGAAGGCGTGCCCTGGTGACCGGCGGCAGTCGTGGCCTGGGGCAGGGTATCGCCGTTGCCCTGGCGACAGCGGGCGCAGAGGTCTGCGTCACCGCGCGCGCCCGCTCCAGCCTCGACGCGACGCTGAGCCAGGTGGCCGCGGCCGGTGCGTCCGGCCGGGCGCTCGAGCTCGACGTCACCGATGTCGCCGGCATCACCGCAGCGATCGGTGAACTCGACGCGGCCTGGCCCATCGACATCCTTGTCAACAACGCCGGCTTCGAGAGCGTCGCGCCGTCGCTCGATGTCGATGAAGCGCTGTGGGACAGCATCGTCGACACCAACCTCAAGGGCAGCTTCTTCTGCGCCCAGGCAGTGGCCCGCGGCATGGCCTCGCGCGGTCGCGGCGGCTCGATCATCAACCTCTGTTCGCTGACCTCCTATGTGGGTGTACCGACTGCGGTCCCCTACGGATCGTCCAAATCCGGGTTGCTCGGCATGACCCGCGCGCTGTCGGCGGAATGGGCTCGACACGGCATCCGCGTCAACGCGGTCGCGCCGGGCTACTTCCGCACCGAGATGACGGAAGGCTTCTATGCCGATGAGGCCTGGGCGAGCGGCATGCTGGGAAAGATCCCGCAGGGCCGCTTCGGGCTGGCCGAGGATGTCGGCGGCCCTGTCGTTTTCCTCGCCAGCACCGCATCGGCCTATGTGACGGGGCAGTGCCTGGCGATCGACGGAGGCTATCTTGCCTCCATCTGATGCACCGTATGCACAATCCTTGTGCAGAAATGGAAACTGCACAAGTCGTGTTGACTCACGGGTCGATATGTATAGACATTATTGCCGTGGAGCGGCCTCGACAGGCCGCTTGCCAGGGTGTGAGCCTGAGCTATCCGAGGGGAACTTATGACGATTGAAGCCGGCATCGAAGGCCGTCCCGCCCAGGCGACTCGCGTCGCCGTATCGGTGCGCAACGTCGACATGACCTTTGCCGATTTCCATGCCGTCAAGGACGCCTCCTTCGATCTCGAGGACGGGCGCTTTCTCACCATTCTCGGGCCCTCCGGGTCCGGCAAGACCACGCTGCTGCGAATGATTGCCGGCTTTCAGAAGCCCAGCGCCGGGGAAATCTTCATCAACGGCAAGCCGGTCAGCGCCACGCCGCCGCACAAACGGTCGATCGGCATGGTGTTTCAGAAGCTGGCGCTGTTTCCGCACATGACCGCCGCCGAGAACGTGGCGTTCCCACTCAAGATGCGGCGCTTCGATGCGACCACCATCCCGGAGCGCGTCCAGCGTTATCTCGATCTGGTCCACCTCGGCGGCTATGCCGACCGCCGCATCCACCAGCTCTCGGGCGGGCAGCAGCAGCGCGTCGCCATCGCCCGCGCCTTGGTGTTCGAACCCGATCTGCTGCTGCTCGACGAACCGCTGGCGGCGCTCGATCGCAAGCTCCGCGAGGAAATGCAACTCGAGTTCCGCCGCATCCAGCGCGAACTCGGCGTCACCACCATCAACGTCACCCATGACCAGCGCGAGGCCCTCGTCGTTTCGGACGAGGTGATCGTGATGGACAAGGGGGTCATCCAGCAGAAGGCGCCGCCGTCGGCGACCTACCGCACGCCCGCCAATGCCTTTGTTGCTGGCTTCATCGGCGTCACCAACTTCATCTCGGGTAAGGTCACCGCGACCTCCGGTGATGCCGTCAGCTTCGATGTCGGTGGCAGCGAGGTGGCCGGCACCTGGGCGGCACAAGGCGCTGCGCCCTCGGTTGGTGCCTCGGTCACCGGCGCGCTGCGCGCCGAGCAGGTCCGGCTGGGATCGTCTGAGGCCGAGCTTTCCGGCTGCCAGACCACCAGTCGCGGCGTCGTCCGCGACGCCATTTTCGAGGGTGAGCGCCTCGTCTACGAGATAGACTTGGCCCCGGGCACGCTGCTGCGGGTGTTCGACCATGATCCAGCGGCTCACAAGCAATTCGCCATCGGGGATAACGTGGCGATGGGCTGGAATGCACGTGACGTGCTGACCTTCCCCAACTGAGCCGCGAGAGCGCTTTCAGGAAAAGCTGCAGCCTTTTCCGGTTCGAAAGCGCGACGAAATCAAAGACCTGGAGCATTTCAAGTGCTTCAGGTCCCGAACAACAGGAGAGAGACCACCATGACTGAGCACAAATCCATCCTTGCCCTGTCCCGCCGCAAATTTCTCGGCGGCGCGGCAGCGCTGAGCGGCATCGCAGCCTCCGGCTTTGCGACGCGCGTATTTGCCCAGGAACCGGCAAAGCCGGCCGAGATCATCGTGCGAGCCTGGGGTGGCTCCTGGGTCGATAGCCTCAAGGCGGGCGTTTCCGACCCCTTCACCGCTGCCACCGGCATCGCCGTCCGGCACGACCTGACCGAAGACAACGAGATCCAGCCCAAGGTGTGGGCGGCGGTGGCGCAGAACCGGGTGCCCCCGATCCACATCAACTGGGATACCACCACCAACGCCACCAAGTCGGCGCTGCGCGGCGTAACCGAGGATCTGTCGGATCTGTCGAACCTCGCCGGCACCACGGACCTCGCCAAGCCCGTCGGGCTCGAGGGCTACCCGATCGTCAACACCTACGGCTACGTCTACGTACTGGCCTACCGTCCCGAGGCGTTCCCGGATGGCGCGCCGACCTCGCTGCAGGTGCTGCTCGATCCCAAGTTCAAGGGCCGCATCGCACTCTACAACGATGGCATCGGCTTTCACTTCCCGGCCCAGGTCGCCGGCGGCGGCAAGCTCGAGGATATCCCCGCCAACATGCAGCCGGCATGGGACTTCATCCGCAAGGTCAAGGAGCAGGCGCCGCTGCTCGGCGAGGACCCGGATTTCACCACCTGGTTCCAGAACGGCGAGATCGACCTCGCGGTCACCATCTCGACCAATGCTCGCGAAGCCAAGAAGAACGGCGTGAACATCGCCTGGACCGTTCCCGAGGAAGGTGCCAAGTTCGACACCGACGGTCTGTGGATCCCCAAGGGCCTGCCCGAGAACGAGCTCTACTGGGCCAAGCAGTACATCAACTTCGCCATCACCAAGGAAGCTCAGCAGGTGTGGCTCGATGGCCTTGGGCTGCCGGGCGTCGTTCCCGGTCTCACCCCGCCGGCCGATCTCGTCAACGATCCGTCCTACCCGACCAAGCCGGAGGATTTCGAACATCTGATCCGCATCTCCTCGCAGGTTCAGGTCGAGAACGAGAGCACCTGGTTCGGCGAGTTCAAGAAGATCATGCAGGGCTGACGCGCTGCGCGTTCGCTCCCCTCCCCCTTGAGGGGATGGGCTGGGGGTGGGGGTCCATCCGCGATCACCGGACCACCCCCTCCCTCATTCCCTCCCCTCAAGGGGGAGGGAGGCGACCGCTGCGCGATTTTGACTGAGCGGGACGGCGCTGCTGTGCCGTCCCTCACTACCCCTGAGGAGCACCATGCGAACGTATCGAAAGGCCTATCCGCTGCGCTGGCGGATCATGGACGGTATCGAGGCCGCTGTGGCCGCGGTCTGGCCCAGACGCCTGTCCGGTGCTCTGCCCTACGTGATGGTCTTGCCGGCGATCCTGCTGGTGCTGCTGCTGGTGATCGGCATGGTGCAGATCGCCGACCAGAGCGCCCGGGTCCTCGACACCAGCACCTTCATGCCGTCGGCCGATTACCGGTCGACGAACTACGAGCAGATCTTCAGTAGCGGCCTCTACTGGTCGATCCTGTGGCGGAGCCTCCTCGGCTCGGTGATCGTCACCGTGCTCTGCCTCATCTTCGCGTTTCCCTACAGCTACCTGATGGTGCGCACGCCCTCGGCGCTGCTGCGCAAGTTCCTGCTGATCGCGCTGTTCCTGCCGTTCTTCATCGGCCAGGTGGTGCGCGCCTATGGCTGGCTCATCATCCTCGGCAATCAGGGGGTGGTGAACGAGGTACTGGGACTGGTCGGCGTTCCCCCCATGAGGCTGCTCTACAACTACCCGGCCGTGCTGTTCGGGCTGGTGCAGTACATGATCCCGTTCGCCGTGCTGATGCTGGCGCCGGCCCTCACCGCCATCCCCGAGGAGATCGAGTCCGCTGCCAGCAGCCTCGGCGCCAACTGGTGGCGCAGCTTCATCCATGTCGTGCTGCCGCTGGCCAAGCCCGGCCTGATCGGCGCCGGCCTCGTGGTCCTGACGCTGTCGCTGACCGATTTTGCCATGCCGGCCATCCTTGGCGGCGGCTCGCAGGATTTCATCGCCAACGCCATCTACGACCAGTTCTTTCGCACCTCCGACCAGGGCATGGGCGCCGCGCTCACCATCATCCTCGTCGGCATCGGCTCGCTGGTCGTGGGCGTCGTGTTCTCGATTTTCGGGGCCGGTACCCTCGCCATGGGGAGGGATCGCAAATGACCCAGCAACCCCTGGGCAAGTCGATCGTCATCTGGACGATGGTGGCCCTGGTCCTGATCGTCCTCTCGGCCCCGACCATCGTCGTGCTCGGCGCGTCCTTTACTTCGGGCAACATCATCCAGTTCCCGCCGCAGGGCTTTTCGCTGCAGTGGTATGCCAAGATCGCGCTGGCCGACGACCTGCGCAGCGCCTTCGTCCGGTCGCTGGCCGTGGCGTTGATCTGCACCCTGATTTCCATCCCGGTCGGTACCCTCGCGGGCATCGCGCTCAGCAAGTATGCGATCAAGTTCGAGCGGACTCTGCAGATTTACCTGCTGCTGCCCTTCACCATTCCGCTGATCGGCTCCGGCATCGGCCTGATGCTGTTGTTCGGCGAGATGCGCATCCTCGGGCAGATCTGGCCGGTTGGCCTCGCCTGCTGCGTCATCAACCTGCCCTTCATGATCTGGGCGGTGATGGCGAGCTCGGCGAGCCTCGATCCGGACCTCGAGCTGGCAGCGGCCAATTGCGGGGCAGGGCCGGTCTCCACCTTCTTCAACGTGACCATTCCGGGCGTGATGCCGGGGATCATCAGCGGCTCGCTGCTGATGTTCATCCTGGCGCTCAACGAGTTCCTGGTCAGCCTGCTCTTGACCGACGCCCGGACGGTGACGCTGCCGGTGCAGATCTACAATTCGATCCGCTCGATCATCACCCCGGACCTCGCGGCCATCTCCGTGGTCTTCATCATCTGCGCGACGCTGGTGATCGCGCTGCTCGACCGCCTGGTCGGTCTCGACATCTTCCTCAAATCGAAATGACGGTCCGCCGTCCGTACGCAAAGTGAGACGAACTATGTCTGACGTGTCCTTCTACGACTACGCGAAGCTCTCGACCGAGGAGCGGGCAGCGCTGCTGAAGCGGTCTGAGGCCGATCTCTCCGGCGTCATCGAGAAGGTGAAGCCGATTATCGAGGCGGTGCGGACCGAAGGCGACGCCGCGCTTGCCCGGTTTGCGCGAGATTTCGACAAGGCTGAGAACGTCACCGAAGCGACGCTGCAGGTCACATCCGCCGAGTTCGACGCTGCCTTCAAGGCGGTCGACGGCAAGGTCGTCGACGCCATCCAGTTCGGCATCGAGAACATCCGCAGCTTTCACGAGGAACAGAAGCCCGAGACCATGTGGATGAAGGAGATCCGGCCGGGCGCCTATGCCGGCGATCGCTTCACCCCCATTCAGTCGGTGGCCCTCTATGTGCCGCGCGGCAAGGGCTCGTTCCCATCGGTGACCATGATGACCTCGGTGCCGGCCGTCGTCGCCGGTGTGCCTAATCTCGCCATCGTCACCCCGCCGGCGCCCGATGGCAGCGTCGATGCCGCGACCCTCGTGGCGGCGCGCCTCGCCGGCGTCGAAACGGTCTACAAGGCCGGTGGCGCCCAGGCGGTTGCCGCCATCGCCTACGGGACGAAGACGGTGAAGCCGGCGCTCAAGATCGTCGGCCCGGGCAGCCCATGGGTGGTTGCTGCCAAGCGTCTGCTCTCCGGCGTGATCGACACGGGCCTGCCGGCCGGTCCCTCCGAGGCGGTAATCTTCGCCGACGACACCATCGACGGCGGCCTCGCCGCGCTCGATCTGCTCATCGAAGCCGAGCACGGCCCGGACTCGTCGGCCTACCTCGTCACCCACAGCCGGCGCGTCGCCGAGGAGGCAATGGCCGCCCTGCCGGGTCTCTGGGCCAGAATGACCGAGCAGCGCGTCGCCTTCTCACGCACCGTGCTGACCGGCGGCAAGACCGGCGGCATCATCCTGACCTCGTCGGTCGAGGAGAGCTACGACTTCGTCAACGCCTATGCCCCCGAGCACCTCGAGATCCTCTCCACCGAGCCCTACGACCATCTGGGCAAGATCACCGAGGCGTCGGAGATCCTGCTCGGCCAGCACACCCCCTGCAGCATCGGCAATTTCGGCCTCGGTCCCAATGCCGTGCTGCCGACCAGCCGCTGGGCCCGCACCTACGGTCCGCTCTCGGTTACCGATTTCGTCAAGCGCAGTTCGATCGGCTACGTCACCGCCGCCGGCTTCCCGCTGCTGGCGAAGCACGCCCACGAACTCGCCATCTACGAAGGCTTCTCGTCGCACGCCCTGGCGGTCTCGGACCTGCGCCAGAAGTTCGTGCGGTAGCCGATCTATGCGTGCGGTGCGCCTCCATGACGTCAAGGACCTGAGGTTCGAACAGGTCGATGTGCCCGGAACGCCGGGCCCCGGTTCGGTGCTCATTGCGGTCGAGGCCGCCGGCATCTGCGGCTCGGACCTCCACAACTTCTCGACGGGGCAATGGATATCGCGGCGGCCAAGCGTCGCCGGCCACGAGTTCTGCGGCCGGATCGCAGCCGTCGGGCAGGGGGTGTCCGGGCTATCGGTCGGACAGGCAGTGGTGGCCGATTCCCGCTTCTGGTGCGGAGAGTGCTCGCAATGCGGTGACGGCCATCGCAATGCCTGCGAGCGCCTGGGCTTCGTCGGCGAGGTCTGTGACGGCGGCTTTGCCGAACAGGTCATCCTGCCGGCGCGGTTGGTGCAGCCACGGCCCGAGACTATGGATCCGCGCGTTGCGGCAATGAGCGAGCCACTCGCCGTGGCCCTGCACGCCATCAACAAGGTCGCACCGGCGGACGGCGCTGCCGTGCTGGTGGTCGGCTGTGGCACCATTGGTGGCCTCTGCGCGCTGGCTCTCTCGCATCGCCACAATGGCCCGCTCCTCTTGGCGGATCGCAATGCCGATCGGGCGCAGATGGTCGCGAGCGTGACCGGCGGTCAGGTTGTCGATCTCACATCGGACGCCATCGCTGCCGTCAGCCAGCGCCGGCCGCTGCGTTTTGCCATCGATGCCACCGGCAGCATCGCCGCGTTGCGGCAACTGCTCGAGGTCATTGGTCCGAACTCCGTGCTGGGCCTCGTCGGCATCAGCCACGGCAGGCTCGACCTCGACCCCAATCAACTGGTGGAGCGTGAGATCCAGCTCGTCGGCTGTCACGCCTTCAAGGACGAATTGCCCGAGGCAATTGCCCTGGCCGACGTGCTCGGCGAGCAACTGCTCTCCCTGATCGACGAGGAGATCGGGCTCGAGCAGGTGCCGGCCGCCTTCGAGCGGTTGCTGGCCGGCAACGTCAAAGGCCTCAAGACCATCATCTCCATCGGCTAGCCCGGCAGACCCGACCATGACCCAGTTTTCCAGCCGGACGGCGGATATCCGCGCCGCCGCCAAGCACGATGACGGCCGGGCGGAACCGCTGCTCGCGGCGCTTCTCGCCGACCTGTTCAAGATCGAGGCGCGGAATGTCGCCATCAATCGCGACCAGTACAGTCTCAACTCGCTCAACGGCTTCTTCGACACCGCTGACGGCGCCTTCTTCTTCAAGTTCCACCAGGAAGAGGGCGAAGAGCAGATGAGTGGCGAGTATTATCGCGCCGACATTCTGGCCCGGGCCGGATTGCCGGTCGATCAGGCGGTCTACACCTCGACGCTCCCCGGCGAGCAGATCCTCGTCTACCGCCGTCGCACCGATCCGCGCTTCTCCGATGTGCTGCGGGCCCTCGATCTCGAGGATCACGCCGAGGCTCGTGCCGCAGCGGTCTCGGCCGAGGCGGTGCTGAGCGATCGCGTCACCGAGGTCTACCGCGAGACGTTGCATCCGATCACCCCGGCGCAGTCACAGAGCGAGCCGGTCCACCGGCTATTCTTCGAGCGCCTCGTCGATCCGGTCACCGGCGCCTATCCCGGCGGTCGCCTCAAGAGTTTCTATGTCGGCCAGAGCTTCGCGTTTCCGGGCGTCACACTGAGCTGGGCCGAGTTTGCCGGCGCCAGGCTCATCGTCAACGGCGTTGCCTATCGCCACTCGGTCGGCGAGCTCTTCGATCTGGCGCACCACCGCCTGAACCCGGCCCGCCTGGCTGACGCTGGCGGCGTGGTCGCACACGGCGACGCGCACAATGCCAATGTCTGGTACTCGGACGGGCAGGGCGGGCCCACCCTGTCGTTCTTCGATCCGGCATTTGCTGGCGAAGATGTGCCGACCCTCCTCGCCGAGGTGAAGACGACATTCCACAACATCATCGCCCACCCGCTCTGGCTCTATGATCCGGAAGAAGCCGCAAAGCGCTACGCGACCAGCGCGGCCTATCGGGACGGCACCCTCGCCATCGAAACCGACTGGGCCCTGACCCCGGTCCGCGAGGAACTGCTCCGGGTGAAGGCCGAACGCGCCTGGCGCCCGCTATTGCAGGATTTGCGGGATCGGAATCTGCTGCCGACCGATTGGCGTGAGGTTATCCGCCTGGGCCTCTTCCTCTGCCCCACGCTGGTGATGAACCTGCGGGCCGGCGCCGGCCGCCACAACCCGATCTCCTCGGCCATCGGCTTCGCCAACGCGGTGCGTGTTGGCAGCGAACCCAGCGCCGGCACGAACTTCGTCACCGCGTTCCTCGATTCGATCGAGCCCCGGTAGGTGTTCACGGTTGGGCGACGCAGTGCCGCTGGCGGTGACACAACGTCCCAAATGACTGCTTGTAGCCCGAAGCGGTCACTTGCGACCTGAGACAGGTGTCGGCAGGCAAAAGTTCATCCGTTGCCACTGCGGCGTCGATGCGGCGAACTCAGGTCGGAGTGCTGTACTGGACGCGATCGAGCGGCGGCGTGCCTGAGCCCAGCGTCTGCCGCTCCGGCTAGGTCTTGCTCAGTCGAGCAAGCACCGCTTCCGTCACGTCGGCGCCGAGCCGATAGGAAAACGCAGTGACACTCGTAAGGTCGTCGCTGAGCGTGCAGTCGAAAGCGAGCCCATACCACCTTTCTCCGGAGCGGAAGATCGCGCCGCTCGCTGCCAGGCGCGTGCCTGTCATCTCCGACCTGGCATAGGCTTCTGCCATCACCACGTCGGGCGCGAAGTGCTCCCCGGCATTTCCGATCTGGGCCAGGGCCTCAATGTTGCAGGTTTGCGCCAGCCGCTTTTCGGGCGGCAGCGTTTCGAGCATCGCGCGCGCCCGCGCCATGCTGGGAGCACTCAGCATCGCATCGAGATAGAAATGTTTGGCGCTGCGCAGCGCGCCCAGCTCAAGGGTCGCGACATCGGGCCTCGCCGACGGAGCAGGCGGGGCTGTTCCTTCCTCCATCTCGCCAGTGTCGGCCGTGACTGCGGTGATGGCTCCATCCGGCACGCTGGCTGGGGCAGTCAGCCCACTCACTCTGGGACGCGACAGCGGTATAGGGGCTCCCTTTGCCGAGGTCTCCGAACCCTGCACCGGCTCCGAAACTGCGGCGGCGGAGGAGGCCTTGTATGCGGTCTTTGGGTCCGCCGTTTCGGATGGCGTTTCGGGCGGAGATATCTCCGCGGCCGATGGAGTTGGATCGGCTGCTTGCTCTGCCGGTGGCGGTCCAACTGGGGGCGTCTTGGCCGGCGGCAAGGTCGCCGCCGAAGCCTCCTCCTCTGGCTCCTCCGCAGGCGGCTCGCTGGCGCTGATCGCCTCCGGGGGCCGCACTAGCTCCACGTCGATGGCCGCTGGCGGCGTGGCTTCGGCGCTGTCAGGCCGCGGCTGCCAGAGGAAGAACACCAGCACCCCCACATGCAGCATTGCTGAAGCCATCGTGCCCCAGACGGTCCATGGCTTACGCCTTGGCGGCTCGGGGAGCGTCGGCTCGGGCAGCGTGATTTCGCTCATGGTTCAGCCTGCCATGACGATTGTGGGCGTCCGGTGGGGGGAGCAAGAACATTTTCGCTCGCCAGGGACTTACTGGCAATGGTCAGGAGGGGCCCGAATAGTGCTGGGGCGTATGGGTGTCCGCTTCTGCGCATGGCGGACGCTTCTACTCACCTCGGCTCGGACAGAGGCCTGCAAGCTCCAGCGCCTGCCGCCTTAGCGATGGTCGGGGCAGAGTGATTCGAACACTCGACCCCCGGTTCCCAAAACCGGTGCTCTACCAGACTGAGCTATACCCCGAACTATCGCCCTTCCGTTATCGGGAGTTGCTGCAAAGCGCAAGCAGGGCAAGCCATTTGGCGCCCGGTTGACGTGAGGCGGCCTCTGCGTCGACAAGAGCGCCATGATCGATCTAAGCAAACCCTGGCCGTTTGGCCTCTCCCGCCGCCGCGCGCCCTGGTTCGTCCTGGGCTTCATCGTCTTGATCGCGGCGCTGCATCTGCTTGATCGACCGCTTTCGGCCTGGGGGCAGGGGCTGCCGGACAATGTCCGTGCGGTGTTCTTCTGGATCACCGAATGGGGGAAGTCAGACTGGATCCTGATCCCCACCTTCATCGCCTGGCTTGCAGCCTGGTTGCTCTCGCTGCTGACGCGCGACAACCTTCGTTTAGCGCTGCAGGAACTGGCCGCGCTCGCCGGCTTCATCTTCCTCGGCGTCGGCCTTCCTGGCCTCGTCTCGACGCTGCTGAAGCGCGCCATCGGCCGCGGCCGGCCTGAGACCTGGACGGCTGAAACGCCGCTCAGCTTCCGAAGCTTCAACTGGAGCGCTTACGACTACCAGAGCTTCCCCTCCGGCCACTCCACCACTGCCTTCGCCTTTGCCGCGGTCGTGGCATTCCTGTGGCCGCGGGCGTTCTGGCCGGCGATGCTGTTTGCCGCCGCCATCGCGGTCTCCCGCATCATTGCCGGCGAGCATTACCCCACCGACATCACGGCCGGCGCGGTGCTCGGCGTGCTTGGCGCCTATGCGGTACGCCAGCTCTTCGTGTCGCGCGGCTGGCTTTTTGCCAGCACGGCAAGCGGCACGGAGCGGCGGCCCTTCGCCGCGCTCCGCACGCTGTTCGTCAGGCGATAGCGCGGTAGCGCTCGAGCGCCGCCGCCATATCCGCCTTCAGGTCGTCGAGGTTCTCGAGCCCCACATGCACCCGGAACATCTGTCCGGGCGCGTTCCACGGCACGGCAGTGCGAATGTTCGACGGATTGAACGGGATGCAGAGGCTCTCGTAGCCGCCCCACGAGTAGCCCATGCCGAACAGCTCGAAGCCGTTGACCATCGCTGCCAATGCATCACGCGAGCGCTGCGTCAGCCGGAACGCGAACAGGCTCCCGGCGCCGCTGAAATCGCGCTTGAAGAGAGCGTGATCCGGATGGCTTGGGAGGGCAGGGTGGTAGACCTCCTCCACTTCCGGCTGCCCCTCGAGCCATGCAGCGAAGGCCAGCGCCGCCTCGTTGTGGTGCTTCATCCGCACCGCCAGCGTCCTGAGCCCGCGCAGCGTCAGGTACGAGTCGTCGGGCGACACCGCCACGCCGAGGATGCGGTGCGTGCGTTTCAGCCGACCCCACAACTTCTCGTTGGCGGACACCGTGCCCACCATGGCGTCCGAATGCCCCACGAACATCTTGGTCGCCGCGTGCATCACCATGTCGGCGCCCAGTTCTAGCGGCCGGTGGAACAGCGGCGTGCCCCACGAATTGTCGACGATCACCGTGATGCCGCGGGTGTGCGCCGCCGCGGCAATCGCCGGCAGATCATGCATCTCGAAGGTCAGCGACCCGGGGCTCTCGACAAAGATCGCCTTGGTCTTGTCGGTGAACAGCTCGGCAATGCCGGCGCCGATACGCGGATCGTAGTAGCGAGTCGTCACCCCGAACCGGGCCAGCCCTTCGTTCGCGAAGGTCCGCGTCGGCTCGTAGGCCGAGTCCGTCATCAACAGCTCGTCGCCCGCCGAAACGGCGGCGAGCAACGCTGTCGAAACCGCTGACAGCCCCGATGGCGCGATGATAGTGCCGGCCGCCCTTTCGAGCTCGCTGATCAGCTCGCACAGCGCCCGGGTCGTCGGGTTGTCGTTCCGCCCGTAGCGGTAGGGCGCCTTGTAATCTTCCAGTTCGTCCAACGACTTGAACAGGATCGTCGAGCCACGGAACACCGGCATGTTCACAAAGCCCAGGTGCTCGTCCGATGCCCGCCCGCCATGCGTGAGGACGGTCGCGAGGGATGCGGGGGTGCCGCTTTTCCCGTGATTATCAGTCATTTCAAACTCTGCCCAAAACGCAGTCACCAGAGAAATATGGGCAAAAAACAGTCAGGTTTGCTGCCCCATTTCGGCCATAGCGCTTGACGCAACCGTCAATTGCCGCTTCGATGCTTAACAGCATCACATCCGCCCTCCAAGGCGGAGGTGCCGTCGGGCAGCAGGCTGGGGCCACGGTGCCCGACGAACAGGGTCAGGAAACAAGGTAATAACAATGATCAAATCGCTTCTTTCCGTCGCGCTTGCGGCAGGCCTCGGCCTTTCCGCATCCGCCGCCTTCGCGCAGACGACAACCTCGGCGACGCTCGACGCGGTCAAGGCCAAGGGCTATGTCCAATGCGGCGTGACCGGCGGCGTGCCGGGGTTCTCCGCTCCGGACGCGAACAACAACTGGTCTGGTCTGGAAGTCGATTACTGCCGCGCTCTGGCGGCCGCGATCTTCAACAATGCGGACTCGGTCCGCTACACGCCGCTCACCTCGCAGGAGCGCTTCACCGCGCTCAGCGCCGGTGAAATCGATGTGCTGTCGCGTACCACCACCTGGACCATGAGCCGCGATACCCAACTGGGCATCAAGTTCATCGGCACCATGTTCTATGACGGCCAGGGCTTCATGGTCCGCAAGGCCGACAACATCGCTTCGGCGCTCGATCTCAGCGGCGCCGCCGTCTGCATCGAGTCCGGTACCACCACCGAACTGAACGCGGCCGACTACTTCGCCGCCAACAACCTCGAGTTCAACACCGTGGTGTTCGTCGATCAGGACGAAGTGGTGAAGGCCTACGAAGATGGCCGTTGCGACGTCTACACCACTGACTCCTCCGCGCTCGCCGCCGAGCGTTCGAAGTTCGCCAACCCGGCTGACCACATCATCCTGCCGGAGATCATCTCCAAGGAGCCGCTCGGCCCCGTGGTGCGTCAGGGCGACGATGGCTGGTTCAACATTGCCCGCTGGACCTACTACGCGCTGCTCGAAGCCGAAGAGCTGGGCGTCAGCTCGGCCAACGTCGACGAGATGCTGGCTTCCGACAACCCGGCGATCAAGCGCCTGCTCGGCGTTGAAGGCGACTTCGGCACCCCGATCGGCCTGACCAAGGACTGGGCCTACCAGATCATCAAGCTGGTCGGTAACTACGGCGAGGTCTACGACAAGCATGTCGGCCCGAACACGCCGATCGGCCTCGCCCGCGGCCTGAACGCCCTGTGGAAAGACGGCGGCATCCAGTACTCGCCGCCGATCCGCTAAACCTTCTGCAGCCCGGCGCTGAACTCCAGCGCCGGGCTGATCGTTTCCGGCGAGCGGCAGGCGGAACCCGCATACGCCGGGATTTTTCTTCTCCTGGGCAGGGAGATGCATAGCTCATGGCATCCATCGACACGGCGCAATCACCGCCGCGGGGCTTCTCATTCAACGATCCCGTCGTGCGGGGCGTCATCTACCAGGTCGTCGTCGCGGTACTGGTGGTGGTGTTCCTCGTCTGGATCGTCAACAACACCGCGATCAACCTCAAGGCGCAGAACAAGACCTCGGGCTTCGACTTCCTGTGGAAGACGGCCGGGTTCGACATCAGCTTCACGCTGTTCCCGTTCGATCGCACCTCACTCTACTGGCAGGCGTTCCTCGTCGGCCTCACCAACACCATTCTCGTCGCGGCGATCGGCATCTTCTTCGCCACGATCATCGGCTTCACCGTCGGCATCGCGCGGCTGAGTTCGAACTATCTGGTGTCCCGGCTGGCGACGGTCTACGTCGAGACCATCCGCAACATCCCGCTGCTGCTGCAGCTGTTCTTCTGGTACTTCGCGGTGCTGAAGACCATGCCGGCAGTGCGTGACTCGCTGGCGCTCCCGCTCGATACCTTCATCAATCAGCGCGGCCTGTTCGTGCCCAAGCCGATCCCTGACGAGCAGTTCGCCTGGGTCTGGGTAGGGCTCGCCGTCGCCGTGGTGCTGTGGATCGCCCTGCGGCAATGGGCCAAGGCGCGCCTCGAGCGCACCGGCAAGCGCTTCCCGGTGTTCCTCGGTGGCCTCGCTCTCACGGTGGTCATCGTCGGCCTGGTCTGGGTGGTGAGCGGGGCCTCCGTCACCTTCGATCCGCCGGTGCTCAACCGCTTCAACTTCAAGGGCGGGCTCGAACTGCCGCCCGAGTTCGTCGCGCTGGTCTTCGGCCTCTCCATCTACACAGCGGCGTTCATCGCCGAGCTGGTGCGTGGCGGCATCCAGTCGGTCAGCCACGGCCAGACCGAGGCGGCACAGGCGCTGGGCCTGCAGGATGGCGACCGGCTGCGGCTGGTCATCGTGCCGCAGGCGATGCGCGTCATCATCCCGCCGCTGACCAGCCAGTACCTGAACCTGACCAAGAACTCGTCGCTCGGCGCCGCCATCGGCTACCCCGAGCTGGTCAATGTGTTCACCGGCACGACGCTCAACCAGACCGGCCGCGCCATCGAGGTCATCGCGCTCACCATGCTGGTCTACCTCATCCTGTCGCTGGGCACTTCGGCGATCATGAACTGGTACAACGCCCGTGTGGCGCTGGTTGAACGCTAGGAGCGGCAGATGACCGATATCGCCTACGTCCGCTCCGAGATCGAGAAAGCCCAACCGGCGCCGCGCAGCCAAAGCGGCATAGTCGCCTGGCTGCGCAAAAACCTGTTTGCCAGCGTCTCGGACTCCATCCTCACCGTCATCGCGGTGCTGTTGCTGTTGTGGCTCGTCCCGCAGCTCTACGGCTTCCTCATCGGCCGTGCCGTACCGCCGGGCGGTACGGTCGAGCAGTGCCGGGTCGAGAATGTCGGTGCCTGCTGGGCCTATATCGCCAGCGAAATCGAGTTCTTCATCTACGGCTTCTACCCGATGGCCGAGTACTGGCGCCCGAACGTCGTGTTCGCCATGCTCGCGCTGATCGGCCTGCCGCTGCTGTGGCCGTCGGCGCCGTTCAAGATCGTCAACGCCATCCTGTTCTTCGTGGTGTTCCCGATCGCCTCGGTGGTCCTGCTGTCGGGTGGCATGTTCGGCCTGCGCTACGTGCCGACCGAACAGTGGGGTGGGCTCCTCGTCACGCTGATCATCTCGGTGGTCGGCATCAGCCTGTCGTTGCCGATGGGGATCCTCCTCGCGCTCGGCCGGCAATCCAAGCTCCCGATCATCAAGACCCTCTGCATCGCCTTCATCGAGCTGATCCGCGCCGTGCCGCTGATCACCATCCTGTTCATGGCTTCGATCATGCTGCCGCTGTTCATGCCGCAGGGGATGACGGTCGACAAACTGGTGCGCGCCCTGGTCGGCGTGACGCTGTTCGCCTCGGCTTACATGGCCGAAGTGGTGCGCGGCGGCATGCAGGCGATCGGCCGTGGCCAGTACGAGGCGGCGGCCGCCCTCGGGCTCGGCTATTGGCAGCGCATGGGCTTCATCATCCTGCCGCAGGCGCTCAAGCACGTGATCCCCGGTATCGTCGGCAATTTCATCTCGCTGCTGAAGGATACTTCGCTCGTCTACATCGTCGGCATGAAGGATCTGCTCGAAGCGGTGAAGACCAAGAACGACGCCATCGAATGGGCATCGCCAACGCAGTCGGTCACCGGCTATATTTTTGCCGCAGCCGTATTCTGGGTGCTCTGTTTCTCAATCTCCCGATACTCCCGATACTGGGAGCGCCGGCTCAACACCGGCCACAAGAGGTAGCTGATGTCAGACGTGTCTCCAGTCGTCGTCGATCGCGATATCGACACCACCAACATGCAGGTTTCCAAGACCGAGGTGGCGGTCGAGATCATCGGCATGAACAAGTGGTTCGGTGATTTCCACGTGCTGCGCGACATCAACCTCAAGGTGATGAAAGGCGAGCGTATCGTCATTGCCGGGCCGTCGGGCTCCGGCAAGTCGACACTGATCCGCTGCATCAACCGCCTCGAGGAGCACCAGAAGGGGCAGGTCATCGTCAACGGCGTCGAGCTGACCTCGGATCTGAAGCGCGTCGATGAAGTGCGCCGCGAAGTCGGCATGGTGTTCCAGCACTTCAACCTGTTCCCGCACCTCACGATCCTGCAGAACCTGACGCTCGCGCCGATCTGGGTGCGCGGCGTGCCCAAGGCACAGGCCGAGGAAACGGCGATGATGTACCTCGAGCGGGTGCGCATTCCCGAACAGGCGGCCAAGTACCCCGGCCAGCTCTCCGGCGGCCAGCAGCAGCGCGTCGCCATCGCCCGCTCGCTCTGCATGAACCCCAGGATCATGCTGTTCGACGAGCCGACCTCGGCGCTCGATCCGGAAATGGTCAAGGAAGTGCTCGAGGTGATGATCAGCCTCGCCGAGGAAGGCATGACCATGCTCTGCGTTACCCACGAAATGGGTTTCGCCCGGCAGGTCGCCAACCGCGTCATCTTCATGGATCAGGGTCAGATCATCGAGCAGAACGAACCCGAAGCGTTCTTCTCCAACCCGCAGCACGAACGCACCAAGCTGTTCCTCAGCCAGATCCTGCACTGAGTAGGGTCGGTCGGGCTGCAACACGCACCGTTCTACCTTCTCCCTTGTAGGAGAAGGTGGCGCGCAGCGCCGGATGAGGGGGCCGCAACACGAAGTGTTGCGCGATCGGAGCGAAGCGACGAACGACAGAGGGCGCGGAGAGAACCCCTCATCCGGCCTTCGGCCACCTTCTCCCACAAGGGGAGAAGGCACCGCCTCCATCGCCAGTGGCTCGCCGTGTGTCTTTGCCTGCTCCAAGGGGAGGGGAGACAATCCCCGCGGCCATGATGCCGCCTTGACCCGGTCACCCCCGATCGGGATATTGCGCGCCGAGGGCGAGTTGGAGCAGCGTTTAGACCATGACGGTTCAGGCCGTTTGGCGTGGCCTCGTCCGCGTCATCCTATCTATCGCGGTGTTGATGCCGTCGCTCGCCTCGGCGCAGCCCGCCCCGCCGGCCATGGCCGGCCCGACGCTGCAGGCGATCCGTGACCGCGGCCATCTGATCTGCGCCACCGCTGACCCGCTGCCGGGCTTTGCTCAGCCCGGCGCCGATGGCCGCTGGACCGGCTTCGATGTCGATTTCTGCCGTGCCGTCGCGGTTGCCGTGTTCAACGACGCCAGCAAGATGGAGTTCGTGCCGCTCTCGGGCGACAGCCGCTTCGCCCAGTTGCAGACCGGCAGCATCGACCTCATTGCCCGCAACGCCCCCTGGACCATGCGCCGCGACACCGGCTACGGCGCCAGCTACGTTGCCACCTCGTTCTATGACGGGCAGGCAATCATGGTGCCGCAGTCGCTCGGCGTCGTCTCGGCCTATGAGCTCGACGATGTCCGTGTCTGCATCGTCGATGCGCCCGAGGGGTTGGCCAACCTGCGTGAGTTCTTCTTCGGCACCCAGGCAACCTATACCGAGGTGCTGTACGAGGACCGCGAGGACCTGACCGTCGCCTACCGCGAGGGCCGCTGCAATGCCGTCTCCGCCTCGGCTAGCTTCCTCAACGCCATGCGCCGCAGCCTGCCGGAGCCGGCGACCCATCGCATCCTGCCCGAGCGTATCTCCAAGGACGCCTTCGGCCCGGTGATCCGCTCCGGCGATGACCAGTGGTTCGATATCGTCGAATGGACCCTGTTCGCGCTCATCGATGCAGAAGAGGCTGGCGTCACGTCGCTCAATATCGGCTCGCTTGCCGCCGCCAAGACCCACCGCATCCGCCGCCTGCTCGGCCTCGAAGGCACCTTCGGCCCCAGCATCGGGCTCGACCCACTGTTCATTGCCAATGTCATCAAGGCTGTCGGCAATTACGGCGAGATCTTCGAGCGAAACTTCGGCCCGGCCACCGGCGCCGCCGTGGTCCGCGGCCAGAACGCGCTGTGGATCAACGGCGGCCTGATCTGGGCCCCGCCGATCGAGTGAGGGGCGCCGGGCCGCGCCTCTACCCGAAAACCACCGACACCCGGCGGTTGATCGCACCTTTCTTCTCGATCTTGCCGAGCCGCAGCGGGCCGATCTCGCTGGTGTTCCTGACATGCGTGCCGCCGCAGGGCTGCAGGTCGACGTCGCCGATCCGGACCAACCGTACCCGGCCCTGGCCCATCGGCGGCTTGACGTTCATCGATTTGATCAGTCCGGGATTGGCCTCGAGCGCCGCGTCGGTGATCCACTCGGCCGAGACCGGCAGCGCCGCCTCGACCAGGTCGTTGAGCTTCCGCTCGACCTCGGCAGCGTCGGGTACATCGGGCAGGTTGAAATCCACCCGCCCCTTGTCCTCGCCCACCGAAGCACCGGTGATCGGGTAGGGGAGGACCACGGTCACCAGGTGCAGCGCCGTGTGCATGCGCATCAGCTTGTGCCGGCGCTCCCAGTCGAGATGCGCGATCACCTCATCGCCAACCGCCAGCGGTGCCTGGCCCTCAGCCGGCAGGTGCACGATTACCGTCTTGTCGCCATCGGGGTGGATGGTGCCCCCGAGGCTGACGAAGCTGCCATCGGCCCGTTCCAGCCGCCCGGTATCGCCCGGCTGACCGCCCGACGTCGCATAAAAGATCGTCCGGTCCAGCACGATCCCGCCCTCGGGGGTGATCGCTGTGACCAGCGTCGGCAGCGAGCGGACATAGCTGTCCTCTCGAAAGATGAATTCAGTCACGCAACAGGCTCCGCCTCAACGACTGACTGCCAGTCTATGGGCGTCCTCTCTTCAAGCCAATGCGGCACCGGCAGGTTCTTTGAACGCAGGAACTCGGGGTTGAACAGCTTGCTCTGATAGCGATTGCCATAGTCGGCGAGGATGGTGACGATGGTTTTGCCCGGCCCAAGGTCGCTCGCCAGTCGAACTGCCCCCGCGATGTTGATGCCGGACGAACCGCCGAGGCAGAGCCCCTCGTGCTCGAGCAGGTCGAACACGTAGGGCAGGGCCTCGCTGTCGGGGATCTGGTAGGCGCGATCCACCACGATATCCTTAAGGTTCGCGGTGATGCGCCCCTGGCCGATCCCCTCGGTGATCGAGTTGCCCGAACTCTTGAGCTCGCCGGTGGTGTAGTAGCTGTAGAGCGCTGCGCCCTCGGGGTCGGCGAGGCCGATCTGGATGTCCGGGTTCCTGGCCTTCAGGGCCATCGAGATGCCGCCGAGCGTACCGCCCGAGCCGACGGCCGAAACGAAGCCGTCGATCTTGCCGCCGGTCTGCTCCCAGATTTCGGGGCCGGTGGTCTCGATATGGGCCTGGCGGTTCGCGGTATTGTCGAACTGGTTGGCCCAGATCGCCCCGCCAGGCAATTCCTTGGCCAGCTTCTCGGCCAGGCGGCCGCTCAGCTTCACGTAGTTGTTCGGGTTCTTGTAGGGTTTTGCGGGGACCTGGATCAGTTCGGCGCCGAGCAGCGTCAGCGCGTCCTTCTTTTCCTGGCTCTGCGTCTCGGGGATCACGATCACCGATTTGTAGCCCAGCGCATTGGCGACCATCGAAAGCCCGATGCCGGTATTGCCGGCGGTACCTTCGACGATCGTCCCGCCCGGCCGCAGCAGCCCGCGCTTCTCGGCGTCGCGGATGATGAACAGCGCGGCGCGATCCTTCACCGACTGCCCCGGGTTCAGGAACTCCGCCTTGCCCCAAATCTCGCAACCCGTCGCGTCGGACACGCGGTTGAGCCGGATCAGGGGCGTGTTGCCGATGGCAGAGATAACGTCGCGGTGGTTGGTCATGGGGCCGGGAGGTGGGCTGTGGAGGTTGGCCTGAACCTAGGCGGCAGCCTCTCCACTGCCAAGGCTTAAGCGGCGGAATGGTATGGGATTTTCCGGCTCGCGGGAGAAAGGGCAGGATTTCGCGCAGTCATCTGGATTGACGGAATTTCGGACCTTGCCCACCGAGGCGCTAGAGCGCCTTGAACGCCTCCAGGGCCCTCTCGCGCGAAACGGACAGGTCGACGATCGGCGCGGGGTAATCGAGCGCTGCAGCATCCGGCGTCTCCCACGGGCGGTGCACCAGCTTGTCCGGCAACCCGGCTACCTCGGGGACCCAGCGCCGCACATAGTCGCCGGTCGGATCGAACCGTTCGCCCTGCGTCACCGGGTTGAATATCCGGAAGTAGGGCGAGGCATCGAGCCCGCTGCCTGCCACCCATTGCCAGTTGCCGGGGTTGTTCGCCGGGTCGGCGTCGACCAGCGTGTCCCAGAACCATTGCTCGCCCCTCCGCCAGTCGATCAGCAGGTTCTTGGCGAGGAGCGACGCGGTGAGCATCCGCACCCGGTTGTGCATCACCCCGGTTTCCCAGAGCTCACGCATCCCGGCATCGATGATCGGGATGCCGGTTCGTCCACGCTGCCAGGCTTCGAGCGCCGCATCGTCATGCCGCCATCTGAGCCCCGCATACTTCCCGACCATCGGCACCGTGGCGATGTCTTCCCGATAATAGAGCTGATTGTAGTTGAAGTCCCGCCAGGCGAGTTCGGAGAGGAACTTGTCGATTGCCGAAGCCTTGGCCGGCGCATGCTGGGCTATCGCCTGCGCCGCGTGCCAGACCTGCCGTGGGCTGATCTCGCCAAACGCCAGATGCGCCGACAGTCCCGACGTCGCCGCCTTCCTGGGGATATCGCGATCCTCAGGGTAGTCGAGCACCAGCTCGTCGAGAAACCGGTCGAGCCGCTGGCGCGCTGCCGTCTCGCCGATCTGCCAGTGCTTGCCGAGCTTCCGGCCCCAGTCCGCCTCGCGAAAGGCGCTGTCGACGCGCTGCGGCTGGATCGCGTCGCGGTGGTGGGGCCGAGGCAGCGGCTTGGCAATGTCCCGCTTTTTCAGCGCGTTCCAGAACGGGGTATAGACCGAGTAGGGCTTGCCGCTGCCGGTCGCCAGTTCGAACGGCTCGACCAGCACATTGGCGGCAAAGCTCTCGGTTTCGATGCCCTGGCGCTTCAGCCTGGCCTTGATGCCGGCATCGATCTCCCGCTCCGCCGGTCCATAACGACGGTTCCAGTACACCGCGTCGGCGCCATGCGCGCCGATCGTCTTGAAAAGTTCTGTCTCGGCCTCACCTTCGACCGTATCCAGCGGTATGCCCAGCTGCGCCAGCTCCCCCGCCAGCCGGTTGAGGCTGTTATGCAACCACCACCGGCTCGCAGCGCCGCGCCGCCGCAGCCCGCCATCGGTCGCTTCGATGTGGATGGCGCGCGCCCGGCCGTGCTTCAGTGCCGCGTGCAAAGCCGGGTTGTCGACGATCCGCAGGTCGTTTCGAAGCCAGACGAGTGCCGTTCCGGTCATGGAATAGATTTTCCTTTGCTCGGTATCCCCGACGCAGCCGTTCTTGTCATGACGATCATGCGACAAGCTCCACCTTTACAACGCCAGATACGCGCAAACGGGCGGAATAGTTGACGTTTTTGGTAGTCTAGTGGCGCTTGCCGCCCTTGTTGTGAGCGCGTATTTCACTGCCGTTGAAACATGGTTCCCCAGCGCCAATGAGTTCCGTCGGCCCGCGTGGCCTCAGCCACCTGAAGTCTCTCGAGTCCGAGAGCATCGAAATCTTCCGCGAAGTTGCGGCAAGCTTCGAGCGCCCGGTGATGATGTATTCCATCGGCAAGGATTCGTCGGTGCTGCTGCATCTGGCGCGCAAGGCCTTCTTCCCTAGTCGCATCCCGTTCCCTCTGCTCCACATCGACACGACGTGGAAGTTCAGGGAGATGATCTCGTTCCGCGACCGCATGGCAAGGGAACACGGCTTCGAGCTTCTGGTTCACACCAATCCTGAAGGGCTGGCCGCCAACGTCAACCCGTTCGACCACGGCTCGTCGCGTTACACCGACATCATGAAAACGCAGGCGTTGCGCCAGGCGCTCAACGCCGGCGGCTACGATGCGGCAATCGGCGGCGCCCGTCGCGACGAGGAGAAATCCCGCGCCAAGGAGCGCATCTTCTCGCACCGCAACGCCCAGCATGCCTGGGATCCCAAGAACCAGCGCCCCGAGCTCTGGCGCATCTTCAACACCCGGTTGGCCCCCGGTGAGAGCATGCGCGTCTTTCCGCTGTCGAACTGGACCGAACTCGACATCTGGACCTACATCTATTCCGAGGGCATCGAGATCCCGCCGCTCTACTTCGCCCGGCCCCGCCCGGTGGTCGAGCGCGCCGGCACCCTGATCATGGTCGATGACGAGCGCTACCGGCTCGAGCCCGGCGAGCAACCGCAGGAGGAAATGGTCCGCTTCCGCACCCTCGGCTGCTACCCGCTCACCGGCGCTATCCGCTCCGACGCGGCCGACCTACCGTCGATCATCATGGAAATGCAGGCATCCCGCACCTCCGAGCGCGAGGGCCGGCTGATCGACAGCGACCAGGCCGGTTCGATGGAAAAGAAGAAGCAGGAAGGGTACTTCTGATGGCCAGCGTACCCATGACCGCGCCCTCAGCCGAAACCGCGCTCGATCTCTGGCTCGCCGGACAGACCGACAAGGGCCTGCTGCGCTTCCTCACTTGCGGCTCGGTGGACGACGGCAAGTCGACGCTGATCGGCCGGCTGCTCTACGACAGCCAACTGATCCTCGATGATCAGCTCGCCAGCCTCCGCAAGGAGAGCCGCAACCGCACCACCGGCGACGAAGGCATCGATTTCTCGCTGCTGGTCGATGGGCTCACCGCCGAGCGCGAGCAGGGCATCACCATCGACGTCGCTTATCGGTTCTTTTCGACCGACAAGCGCAAGTTCATCGTCGCCGATACGCCCGGCCACGAGCAGTACACCCGCAATATGGCGACCGGCGCCTCGAACGCCGATCTGGGCATCGTGCTGATCGACGCCCGCAAGGGTGTGCTGACACAAACCCGCCGCCACAGCTTCATCCTGAGCCTGATCGGCGTGAAGCACGTCGTGCTGGCGGTCAACAAGATCGATCTCGTCGGCTACGATGCGGACGTATTCAACGCCATCGAGGCGGAGTACCGCGCCTTCGCCAAAGATCTTGGCTTCGAGACGCTTGTCGCCATCCCGCTCTCGGCGCTGAAGGGCGACAACATCCTTGACCCCAGCCCGCAGACGCCCTGGTACAATGGCCCGCAACTGGTGCCGTACCTCGAGAGCATCGAGGTCGCGACCGATCGCGTCACCCAGCCGTTCCGCTTCCCGGTGCAGTGGGTGAACCGCCCGAACCTCGATTTTCGCGGTTTCTCCGGCACGCTGGCTTCCGGCGAGGTGAAGGTCGGCGACGACATCCTGGTCGCCGCCTCCCGCAAACCCGCCAAGATCGGCCGCATCGTCACCATGGATGGCGACCAGCAGCGCGCCATTGCCGGCGAGGCGGTGACGCTGGTGCTCGATCGAGAGGTCGATATCTCGCGCGGCGACGTGCTGGTGCACCCCGGCGAGACGCCGGATTACTCCAACCAGTTCCAGGCGCGCCTGGTCTGGATGAGCGACGAGCAGGCCATCCCCGGCCGTTCCTACCTGCTCAAGCTCGGCGCCCAGCAGGTGCCGGCCTCGATCACCGCCCTGAAGTTCAGAACCAACGTCAACACGCTCGAGCAATCGGCTGCAAAGACTCTGGAATTGAACGAAGTCGGCACCGTCACCATCGCCACCGACAAGCCGATTGCCTTCGACAGCTACAGCGACAATCCGCTCTCGGGCAGCTTCATCCTGATCGACCGCATCAGCAACGCCACGCTGGGCGCCGGGGTGATCGAGTACGGCCTGCAGCGCGCCAAGAACCTGAGCTACCAGTCGTTCGACGTGAACCGCAGGGTCCGCGCCGAGATGAAGGGCCAGACGCCGCAGATCGTCTGGTTCACCGGCCTCTCGGGCTCCGGCAAGTCGACGGTCGCCAACCTGATCGAGAAGCGCCTCACCTCCGAAGGCCGGCACGCCTACATCCTTGATGGCGACAATGTCCGCCACGGCCTCAACAAGGATCTCGGCTTCACCGACGAGGCCCGCGTCGAAAACATCCGGCGGGTCGCCGAAGTGGCACGGCTGATGGCCGATGCCGGGCTGATCGTCATCGTCTCGTTCATCTCGCCGTTCCGCAACGAACGCCGCCTGGCGCGCGAAGTGGCAGGCGACGTGAAGTTCACCGAGGTGTTCGTCAACACCCCGCTCGAGGTGTGCGAAGCCCGCGATCCCAAGGGCCTCTACGCCAAGGCGCGCCGCGGCGAGATCAAGAACTTCACCGGCATTTCAAGCCCCTACGAGGCGCCCGAGAAGCCCGACATCGTGCTGCACGGCGCGCTGCAGGACCCGGTGCAGATGGCCGATGACCTCTATGCCCGCGTCTTCGAGTGGGACACCGGCTATTCGATCTAGAACGTCCCTGGGAAAGCGGATTAGGCCAAGGACGCGGAGCGTTTTCGCGCTTCATTGAAGCGAGCAGCGGGGTGTTGCGGTTCGAATACGTGACCTCACCACCAACTCGGTGGGGAGATGCTGGTGCGCGCATCGTACCACCACACTTCCTGTGAACACCTCGCCATCGGCTGGCGCCGCCCTCCGATCGATGCGACAATGCCGGTCGGGTTGATTGGCTAGTATCTCATGCGCAACGCGTTCCGGCTCCTGTTGTGGCTGCTGCTCCTGTGGGCATCGACCGCTGCCGCGTACGCGTCCTTCGATGATTCGAAGCTCTGGTTCGAACGCCTGAGCGACGAGGAGCGCTCGGCAACGCAGACCGACCTGATCCTGCTCGGCCACTATCAGTACCTGGTCGACGGCCAGTTCGGCCGCGGTACCTTCGACGCCATTGCCGCGTTCCAGAAGAGCCAGGGCAGGGCGACGACCGGCGTTCTCACCGATTTCGAACGTCGCTCGCTGCGCGATCTTGCCGGGCAGGTGGACAGCAAGTTCGGCATCGAGCTGGTCAGCGACACACCGGCGCATGTCGCCATGATGATCCCGCTGCGGCTGCTCTCGATCCGCAACCCGACCGACGCCGGAACCTCCTATGTCAGCGAGGATGGCGAGTTTTCGCTCGAGACCATGCATGTCTCGCTCGCCGACCAGTCGTTCGAGGCGCTGTTCGACGTGATGACCAGCCCCGATCCGGAGCGCACCGTCACCTATCGCAGTTTTGGGGCAGGGCGGTTCGTCGTCTCTGGCCAGATCGGCGACTATTCGTTCTATACCATGTTCGTCAGCGCTGCCGGCGAGGCGGTCGGCTACTCGCTCGCCTGGGGCAAGGACTACGCCCATGAGGGCGCGGTCACCTCCGTCTACATTGCCTCGCACTTCACCCCGCTCGGCAACCTGCCGCCGCCTGATGAACTGAAGAAGGCCGCGGGCACTGGCGGTGCACCGCCGCGCGGTGCCTTCAGCCTGCCCGAGGATCAGCCGGACCTGATCGTCCTCAATGCCGATATCACCGACCAGACCCCGGCGGAGTTCGATCGCGCGCTGGCGGCCCGGCCGGAGGTCCGGGTCGTGGCGCTCAACAGCCCGGGCGGCTCGGTCGATTCGGCGCTGAAGATGGCCTACGAGATCCGCAAGCGCGGGCTGACCACGTTCGTGCCGCGCGACATGGGCTGCTACTCGGCCTGTGCCTATATCTTCTTCGCCGGTGTCGATCGGCAGGCCGAGGGTGAGCTCGGCGTGCACCAGATCTCGGCCGAGGTTGCCGACCTGGTGCTGGCGCAGACCACGCTGGGCGATGTACTCGATGCGCTCGAGGCATTCGGCGTCCACCAGCAGGTCATCTCGCACATGCTGCGCACGCCACCCGACGACATGTACGTGTTCAGCACGGCTGAACTGACCGAATTCGGTATCCTGAATGGCGATCCGCTGAACATCACAGTGGCCCTTGAACAGCCACAGGAGGCGCCGGGCAGCAGTGGCGCGGCGATCGTGCACCTGTCGAGCCAGTCCGACGCAGCCGAGGCCGAGCGGTCGCGGGCCTATGTCGAGGGCCGCTGGAGCACGCTGTTCGGCGAGGCCAAGCCCGAGGTCGAGACCGCCGGCAACGTCTATCGCGTCCAGCTGCCGACCCCCTCGCTCGAACGCGCCAACGCCATCTGCGCCGCCATCAAGGCCGACGGCGGCGGTTGTTACGTGACGGCAGCGGGAAGCTGATGCCGACGGTGAAGGTTCGAACAAGCCTCTCGGCCGAAAGGCCGAGGGGCAACTGCGTGTGCAATCGGCTGCCGTGACTGATCACTTAGTGAACGAAGCGCGGGGCACCGGGGGCCGGCTTGCCGCCGGGCACCACGATGATCGCCAGCAGGGCGGTCACGCCGGCGACAATGGCCGAAAGTGTCAGGGCGTCAACAAAGCCGCCGGCAACCGCCGGGGCGGCAAGGCTGGCCGCCGCGACCGCAGCGAGGATGGCCGCGCCCATTGCTCCCCCCAACTCGTGGAACGTGTTGACGAGACCGGAGACGACGCCGGTTTCGTTCGGACCGGCATGGGCCATCGCTGTCGTTGTCGCGCTGACGAACACCATGCCCAGGCCGAGCGCGGTCGTCGCCACCGCGACGATCAGCAGCATGGGCGAGCCGAGTGCGGTCGTCGCGAACGCCAACGACGCGGCGGCGGCGAAGAGACCGATAACGGCGACGGTGCGACCGCCGAGGTGGCCGACGGCATGGCCAGCAAGGTGGGCGCCGATGATGGTCGCGACCGCGACAGGCAGGAAGCCGAGGCCGGTATCGAGGGCGGTCCAGCCGAAGCGGCTTTGCAGCGCGAACGAGAGCAGGAAGAAGGAGCCGACGAGGAGGCCGGTCGCGACCAGCATTAGCAGCGCTCCGGCCTGGATCGGCCGGCGGGCCAATAGCTGCAGATCAACCAGGGGCTTGGCGGCGAAGCTCTCGACCACTGCAAAGAGGCCAAGGATGATTACCGCGGCGCCGATGAACAGTAACCCATTGCCGGCGGAGCCGATCTGGGCGATGCCGATGATGAAACTCGCGGTGCCGAGCGTGGCGAGGATCGCGCCGATCACGTCGAACTTGCCGTCGCCAAGTCCGCGGCTGGCTGGCACGACCAGCGGTACCGCCACGGCAACGAGGATGCCGATTGGCACGTTGACGAAGAAGATCCAGCGCCAGCCCGGACCGGCCGTGAGGAGGCCGCCGAGCAGCACGCCAACCGCAGCGCCGGAGCCGCCGATGGCGCCCCAGACCGCAAGGGCGCGATGTCGCGAGTGGCCGGTGAACAGGCGGGTCACAATCGAGAGTGCGGAGGGTGACAGGAAGGCAGCGCCGACACCCTGAGCCGCGCGGGCGGCGAGCAGCATGGTCGCGTCGGTGGCGAAGCCCGCAGCGAAGGAGGCAAGGGTGAAAACGACCAGGCCAGCCATGAAGATGCGCCGCGAGCCGAGGAGGTCCGCAGATCGACCGCCCAGCAGCATCAGCCCGGCGAACGGGATGGCATAAGCGGCGATGGTCCAGGCGGCGGAAGTTGCAGAAAGGCCGATATCGCGGCTGAGATCGGGCAGTGCGACATTGATGACGGTGATATCGAGAATCAGCATGAACTGGGCGAGGCAGAGCAAAGCCAAGGCGAACCAGCGGCCGGGCACGGGGGCGTCTTCGGGTGCGGCGGGGTGGTGGGCTTGGGCGGATGGGTGATGGTTCATGGACGTTCCTAACATGAACATGTATGTTTGAGTTGGCGATTGAACATATACATCTGTGTTTGAGTTAGTAAAGGGCTGATGATGCCGACGACCGACGGTGAACGCGCCAGGCGCTCTGATGCGCTGCGCAACCGAGACGCGATCATGGATGCGACGTTGGCGTGTCTTGCGCTCAACCCCTCCGCGAGCATGGCCGAGATCGCCCAGGCGGCCGGCGTTGGCAGGGTGACGCTCTACGGACACTTTTCCTCGCGCGAGGAACTGATCGACGCGGTGTTCGAGCGCACGATGGCCAAGGCCGAGGCGGAGTTGTCGGCGGTCGATCTCGACGGCGACGCCCGACGGGCGATGCGGCGGCTCGTCCGCAGTTCGTGGCGTATCGTGGCGGCATCGCATGCGCTGCTGGGAGCCGCGGAGGCGGCTCTGTCGTCCGAACGCATCCGCAGCCATCACCATCAGCCGATGGCCCGCGTCGCCGCGTTGATCGCAAGGGGGCAGGCAGAGGGGAGTTTTCGCACCGATCAGCCGATCGAGTGGCTGACCGCCTGTTTCCACACGATCCTGCACGCCGGGGCGACCGAGGTTCGGGCCGGTCGCCTGACCGAGACGACGGCGGCCGAGATCATTCCCGACACCGTGACTGCGCTGCTCAGTCCACCGCGCTGACGGTCGAACTGACCGGAGTGCGGGCCGCGCTTTGGCTCAGGCCTTGCCGGATGCGGTTTCCTCAACCACCACTGGCCGCCATCAAGGCCGACGGTGGCGGCTGCTACGTGACCAGCGCAGGCGGCTGGGCCGTGCGGCCGGTGGCAATGGCCGACTATCTGGTCGTGCTAAGCCGCTCCAGAGCTTCAGTGAAGCCATTGGAACTCAACACAAACCTCACCGGCTTGCCGGTTGTGGTGGGGACGACGATGGCGGAGATCTTCGCCGCAGTATCGAGCTTGCTCAGGTAATCCGGCGCAAGGATCGCTTGAACGACGCACTTGCCGGCGCCGCATTGGGCGAATGGCACGGTCCGAAGCTTGCCGTCTCCGATATCGAGGGTCAGGCCGCGATCGGTTGCGACATCGGCGGGCGTGCGCCAGGTGGCATGGACGACGCCCTCGGCATCACGCCACACCGTCCACGCGAACACTATCCCTTTGGACTCTTTGGCGGAAAGCTGCTGCTCCATGTAGCAGGCAGTCCCGGCATCGGCCGGACAGATCACGAACCAGTCCTTGATCTGCTCGACCTTAGGGCTCGCGGCAACAGGAGCGGTGCCCTGCGCAGTCGGCGGGCTAGCTGAGGGCGTCGGGTCAGTCGCCGTGGCCGGAGTGGCGTCTACAGCCGCAACAGTTGGAAGCGATTGCCTCCACAGGAGGTAGCCAACGGCGGCCCCGACGACGAGCACCAAGGCAAAGGTGATCGAGAGGAGCCATGCAAGCCAAGGGCGTTTTCGACGTGGCGGGTGATTGTCGATCACATGGCGGCGCGGAAGTTCCTCGCTGTCCGGATCGTCCTCGAACTGTGGCTCGACTCGCGATAACCGCGGCATTGGCAACCGGTCCTTCGCCTTCAGGTCGCGCGTCGCCCCGCGCCATTGCGTTCGCGCCCGGCAGTTATGGGCCGCATCACTTCAGCTTCTCATAGACCGCTGTGAACCCGACCAGTGACATCTCCAGGGTCACTGACTGCTTGCTCATGCTCTGGAACACGATGTTGAGCTTCTGCCCGTTTTGCATCGCGGTGAGCGTCTCGGGTGAAACTGCGCCGCTGCCATAGCAGCCGCTACGGTCGCAGGTTTGCAGTTCCAGTTGCTGCGACGCTGCTCCGTCGATGTTGAACCCGATCCCCGCCCCCAGATAGATGCCCAGCGGCACTGAAACCTGCAGGCTGGGCGCGGCTCCGTCGGGCGGAAAGCGCAACGAAGCGGTGCCCACCACCTGGCGGTTGCTGCCAACGAAGGCGCGCACGATCATCGTGCAATCGGCGCCCGACGCGCGGGCATCGGAAACGCAGCGACCGCTCCACTGCGCGGTCGGCGCCGGTGCCGTATCGGCCTCGCCACCGAGAACCGGCTCCTGCGCCGAGGCCGGAGCCGCAGCAAAACTCATTCCGACGGCCACGATATACAGAAAACTGCGCAGTCCCATCTGCGTTCCCTCGTTTCCACGCCCCTGGCACGCAGGATGTACAGAATGACGATGAAAGCGCAAGTCCGGTATTACCAAAACGTCGTCTAAGTCTTTGAGATATACTGTAATCAGCGACTTTTCTATCCGCGAATTTTGCCGTATCGTGCGCCGACAACTGGCAGCGCGCGAACATGGTACGATCGAAGAACAAGCCGGCGACAGAACCTGCTGCAGCGTCGGTCGTCGCGACGGCGAGATCTTTGCAACCAGCGCTGCAGCGTCATCTGGTGATCGTGCACCAGCCGGGTTGGCAGGCTCTGAGTGACTGGTACGAGATTGCGCAGATGGTGCGCCGCATCGATCCGACAACCGGCGTCGTCATCGTCCGTGCCGATCGTCCCGACCCCCGGCTTCAGAAACAGGCTGCGACACTTCCCAGTCTGGTGTTCTCTGCCGGGCCGCTCGGCAAGTTCATGCCGGAGCGAGGCAAAGTCTATCACGGCCGCCCGATCCACAAATTCGAGCAGTTGCATCGCCTCGACCGGGCGGGGGTGCGGGTACCACCAACCACCATGCTACAGCCCGACACCAGGCTTGACCCGGGCCTTTGGGGCGAGTTCGTCGTGGTGAAGCCGACCGATATTGGCAGTTCATCGCATGGTGCCGGCATTCAGCTGATGCGCACCGAGCGCGTTCGCTACATCCGCCCCGAGGACTATCCGGACGATCATCCGGGCCGCAGAGGGCCGATGATCGTGCAGAAGTACATCGACACTGGCCCGCGTGTAGGGGTTTACCGGGTTCTCACGCTGTTCGGCGAGCCGCTGTACTTTCAGCATGTCGAGAGCAGGCACAACCGGGTTGGCCTCGACGCTGCCGATGAGCGGATCGAGACGGAAGTCATCGCCACTCAGAGCTTGTCGCAGGAAGAGAAGCGTAAGAGCTTCGTGTTCCACGCCGATATCGCGGCACTGGCGCGCGCCGCCTATCGGGCCGTTCCCGAAGCTCCGCTACAGGGCTGCGACGTCGTTCGCGATGCAATAACCGGATTGCCCTACATCCTCGAGCTTAACCCCGGCGGGAACACCTGGCACTTTTCCTCGGACTTTCAGGCGCCGATACGCGCTATGGACGGGGCCGAATTCGAGGAGCAACGACGCTGGCACCTGGACGCCTTCGGCACAGCGGCGCATGTGCTCGCCGATGTGGCGCGCCGCGAAGCGATTTAGCCGGCTCACTGTCGAGACTCGTCTGAGGCTATCAGGGGAGCCCCATCGCCCGGCTGGTGCTATCGCACAGGATAGGTGTGGCTTGCTCGCCGGTTCCGGGGCCGTCCTGTCGCTCCCTCGTCGGCTCTTCTCCTATGCGAGCCAACAAGGCAGGACGACATGCATCTCCCGAAAAAGAAAGGGCCGGTCCAAGGACCGGCCCTTCTAGCTTTGGAGGCTAGTCTTAGAAACCCTTGCGTATCCCGGCCTTGGCATCCACCGAGGTGAAGTCCTCGTTGAACTTCACACCCGCTGAGCCGAAGGCCGAGAAGCTCCGGTCGGCGCTGTAGACGGTAGCAGTGCCACTGAGTTCCCCGAAGACACCGCTGATGCCGTCGCTGAAGGTGGTGCTGTTGATGCCGTCGCTGATGGTGATCTGGTTCGCGTCCTCGAACTCGTTCCAGATCTTGCCCATCACCGAGACTTCGGTGGTGGTGTCGCCCGGGGTTCCGAGCGTCACGCCGGCACGGGCACCGATGCCGCCCTGCAGGCTCGTCCCGTTGCTGAACTCGACCGAGGCGCCACCGGCGTCGAAACCGTCGAGCTGGGTAGAGACGAACGCTACGGACGCGATCGGCTCGAAGAAGGCGCTGTCACCGAGCTCCATGCGATAGCCCGTGTTGGCAAGGATACCCACGCTGGTGGAGGCCCCCGAGACTTCGAAGCCCGGGCTGATCGGCGCGGTGTAGGTTACGTTGAGCAGGTCGGCCTTGACCTCGGCGTCGGCATAGAAGCCGCCGCTGGTGAAGGCAGCATAGGCACCGATCACGCCACCGCTATAGTCCGCGGCCGCTCCGTAGCTGTCGAAATCGAGGTTCGAGCCGACATAGCCGCCGAACACGCCAGCCCGCAGGCCGTCCTCCCCACCGCCCATCGGCTGGAAGTCGGCGCCGCCGAGGATGGAGAAGGTGTTCTGCACGAAGCTGGTGTCGATGGTGACCGGAGCGCCGGGCGGGATGTCCTGGGTGACCTCGGTGTTCTGGTCGGTCCAATTGCCCGTGACCTTGGCCCAGACCGCCGCACCCGGAGCAGCATTCGGAGCAACCGGCAGTTCGCCCACAGGGAGATCGGCACCGGCGCCACCACTGCCCGAAAGCGGGAAGTGATTGCCGTAGACGTGGTCGGCAACCACGCCTGCCGTATCGTGCCAGATGTTCTGAGCGGCCGTGATCAGGGTCGGCAACTGCGCCGCCTGCGGCGCCCAGCCGCTCTCGAGCACGAAGTACGGGTCGGGGGCCTCGCCTTCCTCGTAGAGGTACCAGGCGTAGAAGCCGTCCTGGATGGCGCCGACGCCGTCGACACTGATGTACCCCTCCGACGCGGAGTCGATGTACATCGTGTCGCCCTCAACGCAGGCCACCTCAAAGCACATCATGTCTTCGGGATTATTGTCCCACGACGCATAGGCCACATAGATCTTGTCACCCAGAAGGTCAGTCCCTTCCGAACCAACCTTGTTGATGATCAGGCCGGTACTACCCTCGATCTCGTCTTCGATCTCAAGGAAGTCGGCCCGCCAGGTCGACGGATCGCCAATGTCGATCGCGACTGTCTCAGGGCCGAAGTTCACATCGAGACCGACAAAGCTGGTCAGGCTGCCATCCTCGGCACCACGGAAGTTGTGATCGATCCAGGTGTAGTCGCCCGTCCCGTCGTCGATCATGCTGAGCAGACCGGCCTCGGCGTGGAAGCCTTCGTCGTAGTAGCCACCGTTGAGGAAGGTGTTGACCCCACCAAAGTTGGCCGTCTCGTAGGTGTCCCAGCCGAACGCCGTCTGGATCAGGCCAGCGTTCTGAATCTCATCGTTGGAGCTGCCGTGCATCTCGGTGCCCCACTCGCCGTTATCCGTGACCAGCCAGGTACCGAAATTCTTGATGCCGTTGCCTCGCACATCCGGCCAATCGTCACCATTGTGCCCGTCCATGTTGACGCGACCTACCATCACGCCGTGGTTCTCAACGTATGTCGCTCCACCGCGGGTCCACATCAGCATGTCGGACGCCGCATCGGCGTAGCTCGAGAGATTATCGACGAGCCCGACCTGGCCGCCATTCCAGACGAAGCTGCCGATATCGTCATAGTCCTGCAGGAGGCTAGCAACGGCCTCCTCGTCGAGCGGCAAGGCCGGTACGTCGATTGCGTCGGGCGCAGTCCAGTTGCGCTCGAAGTAGGGGATATTGTCGCTGGTCATCAAGCCGAGGTTGATGACGTCCGCGCCGCCATTGTCGTCGTTTGAGGTTTCAAGGTTGATCACCGGCTGCTGCCAGTCACCATCGCCGACGATCATGCCGCCGAGACCGTTGCCGATCCACACCTGGTCAGCGTTGGTGATGTCGATACCGTTGTCGGCACCCCAGATCAGGCCGCCGTCCAGACCCCAGTTCGGGTTGTAGCCGTCCTCGCTCAGCGGGTCCGGGTTACCGTCGAAATCGCCGTTGGCGATACCGACCCGACCGCCATACTCATCCCACGAGTTGACATCTTCCATCTTGATGCCATCGCCATAGAAACCCTGGATCCGGCCATCGGCATTGCCCACGAACACGTTGCCGCGCCAGGTATCATCCACCTGCAGGCCGTCCTCGATGCCGAAGATCGTTCCGCCTTCATTGTTGACGTCCACGTTGCCGTCGGCGTCGCGGATGTAGGCGCCGTCATCGCCGCCCCACATCAGGCCGTCCTGGTTTCCGAGGTTGACTGCTTGGTACCAGCTGTCGTCCCCATTTTCGCCATAGACGCCTTCGACGCCGCTAATGTGAACCGCATCGTCATTGACGCCGACGATCAGGCCACCGTTTTGAATGGGCCGGTCGAAGTCGTCCGTGTAGCTACCATTGTTGATTTCGACCATCCCGCCAACGTCGTAGACGTTGACGCCGCGGTGCTGGCCCCAGATACCCATCCCCGCGTCGATATCGCCGAACAGGGTGCCGGTGTCGAGCAAGCCATCCTCGTTGTTCGACACTTGGGGATCGAGGACACTTAGGTCGAATGCATCGCCCAGCGTGCCGCCGTTGTTGATGCGCAAGTTGCCGCCGATGTCGGAGACGTAGACGCCGTCCTCGTTGACGCCGACGATCAGGCCACCGCGCTGAAGCACGTCGTCGGTCGGATCTTCGTCAGTTCCCATCCAGTCGTAGTACGCGTCATTGTTGATCTGGACGTTACCGTTGCCGTCGTCGACGCCATAGACGTCATAGACGTAAACACCATTGCCGTAGCCGGCGATGACACCAGCGCTGTTGTTGTTGATCTGGACAGCGTTGCGGTCAGTGTCGTTGTCGACGTTGACGATGCGGACGCCGTCCCTGGTCAAGCCAGCGATCAGGCCGTTGCCGTTGCTGATCTCCGTCCAGATGATGTCGTCGTGAACGTAGACGCCGTCAACGGCACCGATCGACGACATATAGCTGTGGTTCTGCAGTTCGAAGATGAGGCTGCCGTCCTCGTTGCCGCCGGTGGCCTCGATCGCGGCCCCGTCCAACCCCTCAACGTGCCCGTTATTCTCGATACGAATGTGGCCATCGTTGCTGTAGGTGTTGCCGACGTAGATGCCGTTCGTGCCGCCAATAATGCTGGCCGGATTTAGGTTGGGATCGTCCCAACTTTCAATCCGGAACACCACCGGGCCGTCCTCTGATCCAGGGTTCAGGATGGCAACGCCGTCGCCGTCGTCATTGTTGATGGAAGAGTTGGGATACAGGCGAATTCCGTCGTTCTCGGTCGAGTAGCCGTCCGCGTCGATGGTGAGGGCGGCGCCGGGGTCGCTTATGTCCAGAACGAACGGGTTGTTGTTTGGGTTCGGCCCGAGGTCCACCTGGAACGTGCCATTCGGCAAGAGAGTAATCGTGTTGGTGTTTTCCGGACCGGCGCAGGTGTAATACGTGCTCGGGTTGGCGTTGCAGGCCGCGGCGAATGCCGGAGTAATGCCGAACAGCGCCCCGCCCATCGCGCCTGCCATCAGTGCAGTACTGCCCAGAAGCCATGAGCGCTTTGTCCGCGGTGCGTGAATTACCTTGAATTCGCGCCGCGCCGCCCCGCGAGCACCCTTCGTTGTCTTGCGCCTTGCCATAAACGACATGCAGTCCCCCGTCCTTCTGGTGCCGACGGCGCCAAACGTCTTTTGGGCGCCTGTGGCCGATTACCACGCGATAGCGAAATGCTTAGGTGGACTCCGCGATTACAGCAAGGAGAGTCTAACAACTCGTTCAAGGACTCCATCTGGAGTCTTCATGGTGTTGCAGGTGAGCCACAACTGCAGGGCGGCCAAGACGATGGATAGCGTTATCATGTAGGGAGATGTAGTTCATCTGCATCACGTCGGTTGTTCGCATGAGATCGACTCTAGGCGAATCAAGATCGTCTGTTGGACGACTCGATCGTCACGAAATTGACGCGGTGGCGCCTCGCCATCGTCGCCACGGCGGCGAGACGGTGCCAGAGTGGCCGTGGGCGGCGGAGGGCGGTATGCCAGGCATCCATCGAGTGATAGTTTCCATCCTGGTGGTCGCGATACTCACGGTCGCTCTACCGGTTTGGAGCCCGCTGCCTAGCCAAGCAGCCGGAAACCTTCGTGCCGGCCCGGCCGGCCCGGAAGGCGGACCGCAGCGCGAGCAGCTGTGGCTGGTGCCGTCACCGCTCAAGGGGGTGCTGATGCACTCCACCCTCTACAGGCCGCCGGGCGACGGACCGTTTCCGCTGGCGGTGATCAACCATGGCTCGGACGAGGACCGGTCACGCCGGGCCAGGGTGGCGCTGCCGTCCTTCCCGGCGCTCACGGCCTGGCTGGTGGCGCGTGGCTATGCCGTGTTGCTGCCGCAGCGCCCCGGGCACGGCATTACTGGTGGACGGTACCTCGAGGGGCAGGGGGCTTGCGGTAATCCGGACTTCAGGCGCGCCGGATTTGCTGCCGCCAATAGTATAGAGAGCGCGATAGACTTCATGCGGGCACAGAATTTCGTCGAGCCCGGCGGTATTGTGGTCATCGGAAACTCGGCTGGCGGTTGGGCTGCACTGGCCCTGGCGAGCCGCAACCCGGCCGGGGTTGCTGCGGTCGTCGACTTTTCCGGGGGGCGCGGCGGCCGCGACCGCAATAAGGCGTACAACAATTGCGCGCCCGACGAGCTGGTCGCCGCAGCCGCTGCCTACGGACGGGCGGCCCGAATTCCGACGCTCTGGCTCTATGCGGAGAACGACACCTACTTCGCGCCCGAGTTATCGCGCCGGATGGCCGATGCCTTCAGCACCGCCGGCGGCGACGCGGAGTATCACCTGCTTCCGGCGGTGCGCGGTGATGGGCACGCACTGATCTCGACGGCCGGCCGGGAGGCGACGTGGAAGCCACTGCTCGAGGCGTTTCTCGATCGCGTTGTGCGCAAGAAGCGGCAGAACTGAAGCAGAGCCGAGGCGTCGGACCCGCGAGCAACGCACAGCGGCGCGTAGGCAAAAAAAGACCCCTCGGCCGGATAACCGAGGGGCAGTTGGCTCGCGTCTCAGAACTGGAAGTTGAGCCCGGCGCGAACGACGTGGAACGCCACTTCGCTGTCGGCCGAGAAATTGAAGCCGTCGCCGAAGTCGGCGTCGATGATCTGTTCGCTGCCGAGGTCGGTGTAGAGATACTCGGTCTTGAAGGTGATGTTGTCGGTCAGCGCGTACTCGATGCCGGCGCCGATGGTCCAGCCGAAGCGATCGTTGGTGATCGACTCGTCGATGACGGTCTGTCCCACGATGGTGCCGCTGATCGACGATGTCGTCTGGGCCCAGGCGAGACCGCCGGTGGCGTAGACCACGAAGCGGTCGTTCACCCAGCCGATGCGCGGTCGTAGCGTGGCGAACCAGTCGAGGCGGGTGCCGAGGTCGAAGTCGGCGGATTCGCCCTCCGGCAGGAACACTCCGGTTTCATCGGTGATGTTGAGCGAGACGCGGCCGTCGATGGACGAGCCCTGGATGTCGGCTTCGATGCCGAGCAGGACGTTCTCGCTCCACTGCCAGTTGTAGCCGGCCTGGATGCCGCCGACGAAGCCGCCGGCCGTCACGTCGGCCGAGCCAGTGGCGAAGATGACCTCGCCAGGCCCCGGAGGAACCAGGGCAGGCTCGATCTCCTCCTCGGGCTCCGGCCCGATGATCTGGAACGGATGCTTGAACACCCCGCCGCCATAGCCCGCGTTGATGCCCGCGTAGAACCCGTTCCAGTCATAGAGCGGGGTAGAATAGATCGGCTCGATGATTGGGAGATCGGCCGCAACCGCGCCGGTGGCAAAAACGCAGGTTGCACCGAGAGCTAGAAGTCTCGTCCGCATAGTCAATCCTCCAATAATAGAGCGCAAGACGCCCCATGCATTGAAGAGTTTAGGTGGACTCGTCGCTGGAGTCCTTAACGAGACAGCAAATGCCGACTGTTGTTGCATTTTCGACAAACAGGCGACAATTGTGCGGAATGGCGCCGATCGTGATATGTTGCTGTAAGCTCAGCGAGAATCGAGCGATCGCGGTGGCGATTGTACGGTTTCGAACAATGTGAACTTGCAATAACCTGCGTCGTAGCGCGGGTGTTGCCAAATTTATGACGCATTTTGGGCAGTGCACGGGCCCACCGCGCGGGGGCGCGGCGCGAAGCAGTGGCTGCGGAACGACTTAGCGCTCGTCGCCCGCCGTGACCGGCTTCTCCTCGAGCGCAACGAGGGAGGTTTCGACGTCATTGTCGATGCCCCAGTCCAGCGCCTCGAGCTTGAGCGTCTCAAACAGCACATCTGCGCTGACCTGGCGGCCGTCGAGATTGGCGAGGACGGATGAAAAACGTGCGCCCAGATCGGCGGGTGCATCAACACCGGTTGCAGAGACCACGGCCACACTTTCTGAAAGGGAGCGGCGAAGTCGGACGAGCCCCCGACTGTTCGGGCGCGGGCCTACTGCAGAATCTTTTAAGGAACGCTTCTTGGACAAAGTACAATTTCGCTTTCATTCGGAAAGCGCGCTGTGGGCCAAGCAACAGAGCTTTAAGCGCAGTTTTCTACCGCGCTCTAACGGTACCTACCTGAACCCACGATGAAAAGCGCCGCCCGCCACATATTGGGCAGGCGGCGCCGTCATTCGGACGGAAGGGTTAACTAGTTGATGCCGGCAAACGTGCAACCCAATCACCCAGCCGGGTGAGGTTGCCGCCGAGCTTGGCGTGCGCCAGCGGGCGCAGCGGGGCGACGAACGCGTCGGTTGCCGGATCGGGGGCGTGGCGCAGCAGCGGCTCCACCCAGGCGAGCATGAAGGGCTCGAGCGCCTGTTTGCCGGTCTGGAACGTCTGCTCCTTGCCGTTGATCTTCTGGACGATCGAGGGGTCCTCGATGGCTCGGAGGCTGAACGCGGCGATGGTGCTGAGCTTGCCATCGCAGGCCGCATAGCCGTCATAGCCCGTCGCCTTCAACAGGTCCGCCGTAACGATCAGCGGCGCGGTGGCGTGGAGCTGATAGTTCAGCGCCTTGTCGGCCCGGTTCATCTCCAGCGGCAGGCTGCCATCCGGCGAAGCCTGGCAGGTAACGAGCTCGAAGCTGCCCTTGGCCCAGTCCAGCATTGCGCTGTCGCCATTCAGCCGCCCGATCGCCGCGGCCGCGAGCCCGGCCCAGGCACGCAGGTTCGCCCGCTTGGCGTTCTTTGGGGCGTCATTGTCGAAGAACTGCTCCATCGCGCTGGCCACATCGGTGAGCCAGGCGACGACGCGCGCGCGCTTGGCCGGATCGAGGGGGCCGGCGGTCTCTGCCTGTAGCAGGGCTATCGCCAGCCCCGCATAGCGGGCCGGGATGGCGAGCTTGACGTTCAGCGTCTCGAGTTCAGTGAGCGCGCCGGCCGCCGCCCATTGGTCGAGCCAGTCGAGCACACATCCGCCGCGGGCCGTGTCGCCGTCCATCAGCGCCGTGTTGGCCATCTTCATCAGTTCACCGATGAACTTCTCGACCGGCTGCAGGGCGCGATCGACTTCGGCATTCGAGACCTCGTCGATATCCGAGCGGGTCTTGCTGTCATCGGTGTAGCGGCTGCCGAAATTGAGCGCGACCACCGGGGCAGGGACCGCCGGGCAGGCGAACGGTTTCTCCTCTGCGCGCGGCGCCGTTGTCCCGAATACCAGCGTCATCGCCGCGATCAGTGGAAGCGCAGTCCGCATCTCAGTTCTCCACCGCCATCGACGCCAGCAGCCGCTGCGCTTCGGGATTGCCGAGTCCGGCCGCATCCTTCAGCAACACGGTCGCCTGCTGGATCGACGGTTCGATGCCGATGCCCATGGCGTAGGCCTTGGCCAGTTCGACCATGGCGATGGCGTCGCCGCCTTCCGCCGCACGTTTCAGCCACGAACTGGCATCCTGCGCCTCGGCCCCCGTGGTGCCGGTCGAGCGGAGATAGAGCCCAAGCTCGCGCATCGCCACCGCATCGCCCGAGGCAGCCGCCGCGGCGTAGCGAGCCGACCAGTCGACCTCCTCCATCACCGCAGTCTGGATGGCCGGTGGCGCCTTCAGCACCTTCTCGCGGATCTTGCCGAGATCGGCCACCTGGGCGTCATCGATCATCCGCTTGAACATCGCCACCGCCTTGGTCGGGGCATAGTCCTCGCTGTCCGGATCGGCATAGATCTTCACCAGACGACTGACCGCCGTATCGTCGCCGAGCGCCACTGCCTGGCCGAACAGCTCGATAGCGGTCCTGGCCCGCTCTTCGCCGCCCATCGCCATGTAGCGATCGGCAATTGCGGTGTGCCGCCAGCCATCCTCGCCGGCGAGCCGCAGGCTGACCTGCAGCCAGTGCTCGGTTTCGCTGTCGTCCTCGGTGGCAACGAACGCGCCCGCCAGCTTGATGGTGTTTTCGAAGGTGCAGTCGACCACGCTTGCGGCGCGATACAGATAATCGTGCCGCTGCGCCTCGTCCTTGGTGTTGGAGGCCGCGAAGATCAGCGCGTCGGCGTCGCCCCGCTGCTCGATCGCGTCGTGGTACCGGGCCAGGAGGTCGGCGTCGGAAACGCCTTCGGCCTGCATGATCGGCAGCAGGCGAAGGATCGCCTCGCCAGAGCCCTGTTGCGCTGCTTCGGTCAGGTAGCCGATGGCTTCCGTCCGCTTCTCGCTGTCGTTCGGGAAATAGTCGAGCAGTATCGAGCCGAGGTCCACTGCCGCACGCGGCAAGCCGTCCTCGCGCGCCCGCTTCAGCGCCGCGATGGACTCTTCGATCACTTCGGGCGTCGGCGATACAGTCAGCCGTTGCCGTGCAAGCGCATCGATGGTCGCCGGCACCGGATCGATGCGCGATTGCCAGAACGCCAGCATTTCCGGGCTGGCGCCGTTCCGGTTCAGGTAGTCGACGTAATAGGCCACAGAATTCGGCCGGCCGTAGAGCGCGTGGGTCTGCAGTTTCGCCAGCGCCAACGGATCGGCATCGGGGTCGAGTGCGCCGATATCGTCTGAATCCATGAACTCGGTCGAGTTGCCGGCCGCGTCTTCGGTGCGCTGCCAGAAGCCGGCAAGACGCATGTCGGCGCCCTTCGGCGCACGGCAGAGATAGGCCTGCCGCAGGTCGGTCATCGGATCGATCTTGCCGGCATTGGTCACCGCGAAGCTGAGCAACTCGGTCGCCCGTTCGAACACGCCCGGCTCGTCCCGGTGGCGCAGCAGGATGAAGGCGAGTTCCTGTGCCGAATCCGCATCCTCGAGCGCCACGCCCTTTTCAAGCAGCGCCTTGGCCTCCGCTTCGCCGGCCCAGCGGCCCTTGTCCGTCAGCACCAGCTTCGCCAGCTTGGAAAATGCCCAGCCCGGCGGCTGCGGCATCTCGACCAGCTGGTTGAGTCGCGCCTGGTAGGCCTGCTTCTTCTCGGGGATAACCTGTTCGCTTTCGAGCAGCGTCGCCAGCCGGAACAGCGCGTTACGGCTGCCCAGGTCCGAAGCTTCGGCATAGAGCGCCTCGGCCTTGTTCTTGTCCTCGGGCACGAGCGCGCCCGCTTCATAGAGCTTGCCCAGTTCCACCTGCGCCGCCGCCACACCGCGGTCGGAGGCGAGGTTGAGGTATTTCAACAGGTTGTCATTGTTCTTGACGATCAGCTCGCTCTCGAGATGCAGCTGCGCCACCTTCCAGGCCGCGCCGGCATCGCCGAGATCGGCCGCCAGCCGTAGCCACTGCTCGGCAATGTTGTGGTCCTGCTTGACCACCAGTCCCTTGGAATATTCGCGGGCGATGCGGCCGATACGGTCGCAGATCTCGGGGTCGAGCTTGCCCACCAGGGCGCCGAACGCCATCGTCACGGCCAGCTTGGGATCGAGCTCCCAACCCGGTACCTGCTCGCCGCCGATGTTCATCGAAGCGAGGCGGAGCAGGGCGTCGGCATTGCCGCCCATGGCGGCGCGGGTCAGGTAGCCCAGTCCCTTTTCCCGGTCCTTCTTCACCACCAGCCCGTCGAGGTAGAGCGTCGACAGCAGGTTGAGCGCCTTGGGGGCAAGGCCGGCCGCGTTGGCCTCGAGGCCGTCGATGACGCCGGTCTCGCGCAACTGCGGCACCTTGCCGGCCTTGAGATAGAGGTTGATCCGGTCGATCGCCGTATCCGGCACCTTGGGCGCCGGCATCTTGCTGACGATCGCCAGCATCTTGTCGACCAGTTCGAAATTGCCGGTCGGGTTGAGATCCCTGAGGCGCCGTGCATCGCGCAGCACCAGCTCGGGGTCGCCTTCAGGCACCGATGCCCCGTCCCACGCCTGCCAGCGCGCCACCACGTCGGGGTCGGCCTTCTTGGCAACACAGACCTCCTGCGCCGGAATCTCAGGCGGCAGGAAGGTGACCTCGACAGGCGCCGCCACAGCAGCGGATACCAGACCTGAGCCGAGCAGCAGGGCAGTGGCGAGGCGGGGGACGAATGAGGGCATCGGAGCCTCCGGTTGGACCGCTTTCGGGAAAATGCCTGTCCTCGCGAAGGCGGGGATGCAGGCTTTTCCGGTTCGAAAGCGCGACGAGATCAAGACAGTTACTGCGCGCGGAAGAAGGCGTTCTCGACGGCGGCGGCGGTATAGGTGCCGTTCGAGCCGCTGAAGATGATCGACACGCCGCCGCGACGCTTGAGGTCGAGCGCGGCAACCGTGGCCACCGGCTTGCCGTCGGCCTGCACCTCGAAGTCGAGGGTCAGCGGCGCCTTCAGCGCCACCGACTTGCCGGTATCACCCGCGATGGCTTCGATCGCCTTGGTCTTGGCGGCGGGCACGAACAAGTCGACGCTGGCAAGGTCGGAGAGGTTGTAGAAGTAGACGGTGGCCTTGCTGGGGTCGGAGGCCGGATCGTCCTGCAGCACCAGCGGCTCGCCTTCGACGCTCCAGGCGTAGGTGTAGTAGGCGCCCGGCGAGGTGGTCACCGAACCGGACACATCGCCGGCCGAGACCGGAATGTCGCCCGGCTGCACGTTCACATAGGCCGAGAGCCCATCCGTGATGTCGTCGACTGTGGTGCCGTTCACCACCGCAACGGCGGCGCCGGGCACCAGTACGCGCACGAAGGCGGAGTTCGGATCGACCGGCGCGTCATAGAGCCCATCGTCCTGGGCCAGCGCGGCGGGAGCGGCGCTGAGCAGCATCAGGGTTGTCAGCGCGATGAGTTTGGGGGTTGAGCGCAGCATGTTGGCTCTCCTTAGGTGTTGCAGAGGGAAATCGCCGCCTTCTCCTCGGACAGGCGATCAAACTGGATCGAGACCTTCGACAGCTCCAGGCTGTCGAGCGACTCGAGCGGGATGAAGAAGCGGCCGGTACCGCGGAAGCGGTCGCCGCGATGGACTTCTCGGGTGAAGGTGCGGCCGTCGGCGCTCTCGAAATTGAGCACCACGTCGCGGCTGCCATTGTCGCCGGCATCGGCCAGCAGCACCTGGTTCGGCGCGATCGGCGTGCCGGTCAGGTCGGCTTGGTACAGCCCTTTGGCCTTGTCGATCACCGGGGCCTTGCCGACCGGCTGGCAATCATTGCGTGCCGCCGCGATCAGCTCGGTCAGCGAGCCGGTGCCGAACTGGGCAAGGTTGTTGTAGATCGGGTTTTCCCAAACGAGGAATTTTGGCCGGTCGGCCTGGAACTCGCGTGAGGTGAGATACGAGGTGATGGCGCCGAACTGGTTGCCGCCGGTGATCGCCATATTGGCCACCGGCAGGCTGGCATATTGGGCGAGGAAGCCCGAAAAATTCGGGACCAGCGCGTCCGAGAAACTGGTGCCGACCAGCGCGATCTCGTCGTTGGTGGCGCCTTCCGCTTCCCCGCCGCCGCTATCGCCGAAGATATCGAGGCTGGCATCGGCGCTGGCGACTTCCACGGTTTCGTAGGAAGTGCTGATCACCGGCGGCAGGCTGAGCACGCAATAGGCCTGCAGTGTGCGGCGCATGCCCGACACGGCAAGCTCGGCGCCCGTCGCCTTGGTCTCATAGGTGACCGGGGTAACGTCTGCGTAGGCCGGCAACTGCTTGATCATCCCGCCGATCGTCTGCGCTGCCGTTTCGGCGCCGCGCGACGTCCAGTGGAAGTCGGAACGGAAGAACGGCGGATCACCGCCATTGGTAGTGCGCAGCGCCGACAGCAGGTCGACCGCGATCACGCCCTTGGCGTTGAGCCGGGCCACCTGGTCCTCGTAGACGGCGACCGCAACGTCTTCATCGAAACCGAAGAGCTTGGCCTCGTCAGGCAGGAAGGTCGGCAGCGTCACGCTCTTGGTGGGGATCGGCACATAGAGCATCGTCGTGCCGTGCGCCTTCAGCGCCTCGGCGAGCTTGGCCATCTGCGCCACCGTATCCTCGGTGAACGGATGCTGCATGCGCAGGTCCGCAAAGATGCGGAAGAAGAACCCGTCACGCCCTTCGACCGATGGCAGGGTCGGGTTGTCTTCCAGGTGTTTGCAGCCAAAGGCCGAGTTGGCGGCAAGCGCCGGACTGGCCGAAAGCGCGGCCGCAATAGCCGCACCGAGCAGCAGGGACTTGTTCATGGTGACGTCTCCGTGGAGGCGGTGAGTTGTGGTTCGAGCGTGCGGAGCAGGTTCTCCGCCATCGTCCGGATGTTGAGCGTGTCGGAGCCTGCAGCGACCTTGAGGTAGCCTTTGGCTTCCTCGATCCTGGCCGCGTCCGGCGTTCCCGAGAGCAGGGCGAAGGCGAGGTCGAGCGCCGCCTTGGCGTCGCCCCCCTTGGCCGAGGCGACCAGCAGCTCGTCGGCACGCGCCGGATCGAGCCCGAATGGCTTGCCGGCGCGATACATGGCGATGAGCCCGTCCCGCGCCGCGGCGTTGCCGTCGGCCGCCAGCTTCTCCAGCAGCTCCTGCGACGAGGTGAGGTTCTTCGGCTGGTCGAGGAACACATCGGCGTTGAGCAGTCGGATCAGCGGGCGGACGGCTGAAGTGCGGCCATTCTCGGCAGCCCGCCGGTAGTAGCGGGCAGCGGCGTCGAGCGTCGCCGGGTCGTTGTCGGCCTCGATGCGTTTGGCCAGGTGCAGCTGCGCCAGGTCGTCGCCGGAATCCGCCAGCGTCTGCATGTCCTTGTAGCTGACGTCCTTACCGGCAATCATCCGGTTACGGATCTGCTTCAGCGGATCAACCGGCTTGGCGACGCGCTTGGTCCCCTGGCCGGGCTTGCAGGGCCCCGGCACCATCGGCCGGGCGCGCTCCGAGCTGCTCGACAGCGACTCCGGCACCCGCACCATGCAGGTGGCGGCGCTGGCCGGGGCCGCGACGACGAAGCTCGCCGCCGCAAGGACCAGGCTTGCCGCTCCTAGCGTCAGCGCGCGGATCATTCGGTTGCCGCCTTCGCCGGCTCGGCGTTCCACAGCTGGGTCTGGCCGAGATAGCGGATCGGGAACTCCCAGATCACCACCTCGGGCGGCGTGTCGCGCAGCGTTGCGCTGTCGAGGAAGGCGCGCATCGGCGCCACCGGGCCCTTACCCTCTTCGGCGAGGTTCAGCACGTCCGAGGCCAGCGAAACCTTGAGGCTCTCGCCGAAGCTCCACTGCGGATTGGCGCTGTAGCTGGTACCGGTGAGGACGAAGGGAATAGAGGAGGGCCCGAAGATGTCGGTGCTCGAGGCTGCAGGGGGCGCAGACGCCTCGCGCGGCACGACAGTCTCCGGACCCAGACCGACGAGAGGTGCCAACCCGCCGGTAACGATGAATTTCGAGAGATCGCCTTCACGCTGCACTGGAGCGGTGTCGGCGATGGAGTAGGTGGTGTCGCGCTTGCCGAGCGCCGCCCCCACGGCGTCCGCCACCACCTCGGCGCCGAGCGGCGTCCAGTGGGTGTCGGTGGTAAGGAACAGCTGGCCCTTGTCCTTGGCCTCGAGCAACGGCGTGCGGGTTTCGATATTCTTGATCCCGGCATTGTCGAGCACGGTGCGGAAGTCTTCGTAGAGCCGCTCGAGATCGGTGGGGATCGCCGGATAACTGACGTGCTCGCGGTAGATATCGGCCTTGGCCGGCAACGGCACGACGACGAGCTCGATGCCTTTGGCGGCCAACTGGTCGCGAACTTCCGTCACTCCGGCGGCAGCCTCAGCGAGATCCGGCGTGCGCTTCAGCGTCGCCTCGAACTCCTCCTTGGAGAACAGCCAGCCGTCTTCGCCGACCACCACGCCGGGACGTCCCTCGCGGAAGGCGAGGTAGCGGGCCGCGCCCATGGCATCGATCGAGGGCAGCCGGTGCGGCATGATCTTCTTGTAGTAGGTGTCGATCTGCGCGGCGGCCTCGCCGCTCAGATAGGCCGAGGCGGTTTTGGGCATCTCGGCGATGTCGCGTCCGAGCCCGGTGACGAACTCGTAATTGGCGACCACCGCATAGCCGAGGAACAGCACCGGCAGCGCAAAGGCGGGAGCGGCCGAGGCGAAAGTCTTCACGGTGAAGTTGGATTCGACGGTCATTTCCGGCCTCAGAACTGGAAGTAGAGGAAGGGCGAGTAAGTCTGCTCGGCGAGCCGCATCAGGCAGAAGATGGCGAGCGCACTGAGGGCTCCGGCCTTGACCAGGCTGGTCGCGGCCGCAGTCGCCGTGCCGTCGGCATTGACGGTGATCTGCGGCTCCCACAGGTGGCGCATGCGCGGTTCGGCAATGGTGATGGCGATCGCGATGGCGAGCATGGTCATCGCCTCGCGGCTCACCATCCAGGCCACTTCCGGGCGGATGCCGATGCCGTTGAAGCCGAACATGCCGGCATACATCTGGAACGCCTGGCCGACATCGGGGGCGCGGAACATCACCCAGCCGAGCACCACGGCGACGAAGCAGAGCGGCAGGCTCCACCAGTAGTTCTGCGCCGTCTTGTCGTAGCCGGTGAGCCGTTCGACGACGAGAATGCCGCCGTGCCAGACACCCCACAGGATAAAGGTGAAGGCAGCGCCGTGCCACAGCCCGCCCAGCAGCATCACCAGGAACAGGTTGATATAGGTGCGGACCGTGCCCTTACGGTTGCCGCCCAGCGAGATGTAGAGATAGGTGCGCAGCCAGGTGCTGAGCGAGATGTGCCAGCGCCGCCAGAACTCGGTGATCGAGCGGCTGATATAAGGCATGTTGAAGTTCTCGGCGAAGCGGAAGCCGATCATCAGCGCCAGCCCGATCGCCATCGCCGAATAGCCGGCGAAGTCGAAATAGAGCTGCATCGAGTAGGCCAGCGCCCCCAGCCAGGATTCGACCACGGTCGGGTTCGGGGCGGAGAACATGGCGTCGGCCAGCGGCGCCACCGGGTCGGCGATCAGTACCTTCATGGAGAGGCCGATCAGGAAGCGCTGCCAGCCAGCGTTGAACAGCTCCCAGCTGTGTTCGCGGTGCTCGAACTGCGGCGCCAGATCCTTGTAGCGCAGGATCGGGCCGGCAACGAGTTGCGGGAACAGCGCGAGGAAAGCCGCGAAGTCGATGATGTTGCGCGAGACCTTGGCGTCGCCGCGATAGACGTCGACCAGGTAGCTGATCGAGTGGAAGACGTAGAACGAGATGCCGATCGGCAGCAGCAGCTGCCAGTGGATGCCGAGCGCGTCAGGCGTCGTCCCCCACAGCGCGGCGAAGCTGTCGACAAAGAAGTTGAGGTACTTGAACACCCCGAGGACGAGCAGATGTCCGGTGACGCCGATGGCGACGAACAGCTTCGCCCTGGGGGTGCCCTGATACTTCTCGACGAGGATCGAGAACACATAGGCCCACAGCGTATTGGCGCACAGCAGCATCAGGAAGTCGAAGCGCCACCAGCCGTAGAACAGGTAGGACTCGATCAGCAGCGTCAGGTTCCGCCACTTCGGCGGCGTCAGGTAGTACGCCGCGAGAAAGATCGGCAGGAACAGGAACAGGAACGTCTCGGACGAAAAGACCATCAGGCATCCCCCTCGAAGGTACAGCTTGTGGGGCGCAGGGCGCCGGTGGGTGTGAGCTTGGCGCCGGCCTTGAGCTGCAGGCCGTCGATGATCGTCGGCGTGCTGTCGGTGGCGCTGAGGTTGAAGAAGCGATCGGTGAACTGCACCAGTTCGCCGTCGAGCAGGCGGGGCGCCTGGCCGGTGAAATCGTTCATGGCGAACTGCAGTCGCGCCGTGGTCGAGCCCTTGATGCCGACCCGGTTGCCGTCGAGTTCGTTCGAGGCGATCTCGATCACCCCGTAATCGGGCTGATGCGTCACGCTGATCCCGGCATTGCCGTTATCGATCAGCCGGTTGGCGCTGACCTTGAGGCCAGCGCTGTCACGCACCGCTAGCCCGGACTGGGCGTTCTGCAGCAGCAGGTTGCCCGTGACGTCGATGCAATCGGCTGAGGCAACCGAGACGCCGGAACGCTTGCTGCCGGCGATGAGGTTGCCGTCGATCCTGAGGTTCGCGGCGCCGGCATCGGCGAAGATGCCATTGAGCCCGGCCGCGATGACGATGTTGCCAGCGAGCTCAACCGAACTCGCGCCGCCGGTGACCTTGATGCCATGCGCGCCTTGCCCGGCGAGCACGACGTTGCCGCGCGCCGCGATGTCCTTGCCGCCGCTCAGCAGCAGCGCCGGACCGGTCGAGGCTCCGAACACATTGCCGTCGATCACTGCCTCATCGGCATCGACCAGCGCCAGCGAGCCGACATTGTCGAAACGGCTGTCGCGTATCTGTGAAGGCGAGGGCTTGGTGTAGAAGCCACCCTCGAGGATGGTCACGCCGGTGAGCGGCGGGAACAGCCCATAGCCGAGATCGGCAAAGCTCATCCGCTCCAGCCTGGCGCTACCCGACAGGGCGACCACGATGAACGGGTTGAAATCCTTGAGACGCGCGTTGGGTTCGCCGGTTCCGGCGATCCCGGCGCTATCGCCGAAGAGGTTCCCCGCTGCGAGCAGGAACGCGCCCGTGGAGCGGTCGAGCAGCAGCGTCTCGCCCGGCTGCAGCGACAGCGTCGCGCCGTTCCACACTGCGATCGGCAGGTGTGCGACATAGCCCGCATCGGTCTTGTCGAGCACGCCGGTGAGCTTGGCTGCGGTCACCGCTTCGTAGAGCTGCGCGAGGCTGGCAACGCCGGCTTCGACCAGCAGCACTTCCGGCTTGGCCTGCGCCTGGCGCAGCGCCACGTGGTAGTTGGCGCCGGCCTGCAGCGCCAGCTGGCTCAGCACCAGGTCTATGGAGACGACGCTGACCTGCGCTCCGCCAAGCTCCACCGCTTTGGTCGGTTTCAGCTCGGCGGCCGTGTAGTTGAAACCGAGAGGCGCGGCCGCCGACTGGAGGTCGGTGGCCGGACGGCCGGCCTCGACCATCGCCGCGAGGGCGGCGACGGTCTTTTCATAGGCGAGGGTCCGCGCGTAGTCAGCTCCCGTGGCGGCCCAAGGGAGAGAGCATGCCGCGGCGGCAAAACCTGCGCAGACCCACGCCTTACGCATGTTCGCGGCTCCCGTCGGCCACCGCTGCCAGTTCGAGCAGCGGGGTGAGGTGCGTCAGGGGACCGTCCACATGGCAGGCGACCTCGATGACCTGCATCGGGCCTGTACCGTCATTGATCACTTCGGCGGTCTGTTCCGGGCCGATCTCGAAGGTGGCGCCGGCGCGGATCTCGCGGCGGCGGCTGCCCATGTGCAGCATGCCGCCACCCGAGGCGACGACCATCAGCCGCCGGAACTCCGAGCCGCTTTCCACCGGCAGCGTCGCGCCGGGGTTCACGGTGAGGTGCCGCAGCATGTAGCCGGCGCCCGAGGCGAGCTTGCCCTGCTTGCCCCAGTCGGTGGCGCCGAACGAGTGATCCTCGGCCTCGCGGCGGCTCTGCGCCTTGAGCTGCTCGACCACCTTCTTGACGTCCTGCGACTGGTCGCGGGTCGTCACCAGCAGTGCGTCGTGGGTGTCGACGACGACGAGGTTGTCGACGCCGACCAAGGCCACCAGACGGTCGGAGCCGCGGACGTAGCTGTCGCGCGAGTTGACCATCATCACGTCGCCGCTGACGACGTTGTTGTCCTCGGATTTCTTGCCGATGGTATGGAACGCCGCCCAGGCGCCCACGTCATCCCACTCGACGTCGGCCGGCGCCAGCGCCACGGTCTTCGACTTCTCGAATACCGCCCGCTCGGTGGGGAGGCTCTCGGCCGAGCCGAAGCTCGCTTCCTCGAGCACCAGGGCGCCGTCTTCGCTAACCGCGTTGGCGAGCGAGGCGCTGACCGCCCCGAAGGTCACCGGGTCGAAGCGGCGATATTCCTCGATCACCGTGTCGGCACGCATCAGCGAGATGCCGGAGGCCCAGTAGGCGAGCCCGGTCTCGATCAGCGACTGAGCCGTCTGGGCGTTTGGTTTCTCGATGAACTTCTCGGCGCGATGCACGCCGCGGTAGTTGGAGAACTCGCCGCCATCGATGATGTAGCCGTAGCCGGTCTCGTTGTAGCGCGGCTTGATGCCGAAGGTAACGATCAGCCCATCAGCCGCGGCCTTCTGCGACTCGCGGATACGCGAGTTGAGATCGCCTTCGATCACGTGGTCCGACGGGCAGATCAGCATCACCGCATCGGGATCGGTGCGGGCGATCAGCAGCGCGGCCGACAGCACAGCCGGCCCGGTGTTGCGCGCCACCGGCTCGGCGATGATCCGCGCGTTGCGCTGTACATCGCGAAGCTGGCGACGAACCGTGCCCAGGTGGCCGCCGGCGACCGATACCACCGGATCGTGGAACAGCTCGCCCCGGTGCCGCTGCACGGTGGCCTGGAAGAAGGTGATCGAGCCCTCATGGTCGATGGGCTGGAACTGTTTCGGTTGCTGGCTGCGGGACAACGGCCAAAGCCGCGTACCCACGCCTCCGCAAAGCACGACTGGATGGATGGCGTTCATGTTAGTGGCCCTCGTTCGCCGGTCCGTCGAAGGAGAAGAACCGACCCACCGCCGCCAGCGGGTCAGACTTGATCAGCACGTCGACCGGCGAACCCACGGTGCTCTGGTCGAGCTGGGTGGCCGGCACGAGCGTGACTGGGATGGCGGTGCCGTCAGTGGCGCTCCGCAGCAGCCCGGGCAGTTCCTTGGCGTCGAGCGACGCGGTGGTGACGGCGCCGTTCGGCATATGCACCTCGGCATGGGCGCCTGAGGCGAGCGCCCTGAGCCCGTTGCCGTCGACCTTGGAGGAGATCACCACCGGCGCTTCCTTGGGCGCCACGGTCATCACCGTGTCGCCGGCCAGCACCGTGGCGCCGCCCTGGGCGGCACCCGGCGCGACCACGCAATCGCACGGCATGGAGACGGCGAGCACTTCACCGGATGTGGTGCGGATGGCGAAGGCGATTTCGCCCTTGGTCGCCGCCGGATTGACGAAATCGAGCTGGCCCGGGCTGATCGCCCGGAGGTCCATGCCGTCGAGCGTGATGGTGGAGAGCCCGGTGACCGGCAGCACGAACAGCCGCTCATAGAGCTTCACCCCGACGAAGCCGACCAGCAGCAGGCCGAGGCCGGCAAAGGCGCCCCAGCGGATGCCGGTCATGATGCCCTGCGTAGCGGAGCGCTGCGCCTTGGGCAGTTCGGACTTCACCTTCTCGGGCTTGTCTGCGGTGCGGATCAGGCCGTCGACGCCGATCAGCTCGCCGCCGACGACCGAGTTGAGGATGTAACGCAACTGCGGCAGGTGCGGGCCGGTCGGCTCGAGGAAGCGGAGCGTCACCGTGCCCGCTTCCGGCGCGCCGGCGCCGATCGCCGCATCCACCGGCAGGCTGATGGCGTAGCCGGGGAAGTTGAACACCAACGTCACCAGTTGCACGCGACCATGCAGTTGCGGGTCGATCAGCCCGGTCGCTTCCGCCCCGACGATGCTGAGCGCATGGCCCTGGAACGAGCGGCCATTGATGATGACGTTGAACGGCAGCCGGATGACCGGGTGTTCGCCGTGCACGGCGGGTTCCGCCGCGAGTGGGGCAGGCGAGGCGCTTCTGCTGGCTTTTGGTTTGTCGAGTTCTGCATGCGCTTCGGTCATTGCTGGTGAGCCCTCAGTTGGCATGGATCGGGAAGGGGCTGAGGAGCCCCGTGACGAAGATCACTCCGGCAACGAGCAGGCCCAGGGCGAGCACGTGCATGTAGCTGGAGCTGATGGAACGGGCCCGCCCTTCGGAGCCGCCGCTGTTGCTGACGCTGGTCGCCGACTGGCGGGTCCAGCGCTGGCGGTCGAGGCGGAACATGACCGAGGTCTTGATCGCCGCGCCGAACAGCTGGCCGAAATAGAGCAGGAACGGATAGGTGATCGGGAACGGTCCGCCGAAGCTGGCAAGCAGCCAGCAATAGGCGTAGCGCGTCGCCATCACCCAGGCGATGTAGGCGACCGCGATCAGCGGATCGACGAACACCGAGAACAGCACGATGCCGACCGGCGCCGTCAGCGTCGTCCACATCGAGACGCGCTGGTCGAGGATTGACCACCAGGCGAAGGGACCGATCTTGGCCGGCGACAGCGCCAGGGCGCGGCCGTTGGTGCGCAGCATATTGCCGAACCAGCGGCGCATCAGCGTGATGGCGCTCTCTACGAAGCCGGGCTTGGGCTGGGTCTCCATCGAGACGCAGGCGACGTCTGGCAGGTAAGCCATCTCGTAGCCGTTCTTGAGCAGCCAGAACCAGGTCGACTTGTCGTCGCCGGTGAGAAACTTCACCCGGCCCAGCCGCCAGTGGTCGATATAGTCCTGCTCGACCGAGGCGATGAATTCCGGGTTGGTGGCGAGGTCGGCGCGGAACACCGACATGCGGCCGGTGAGCGTCAGCACCCGTCCGCCGAGCGCCACTGCGGACATCATCATCTGGCGTTGGGTGAAGCGCAGCTTGAACCAGTCGCGGAACAGCGGGGCGTCATCGATCTCGGCGCGCTCGTGAGTGGTGAGCGCCCCGACCTTGCCGTTGGCGAAGAAGGGGGCGGCGCGCTCGACGATGTCCTCGGGGATCTGGGTGTCGCCGTCGATCAGCAGCACCACGTCGTCGGCGCCGGGGTAGCGGCGGGCGATGGAGCGAAGCGAGGTGGCGAGCGCATCGCGCTTGCCGGTGCCGTCGATGCGATCGATCACCACCTCGACGGTGTTCGTACCGGCAAGCACTTGCGCCGCGACGGCGCGGATCAGTCGTTCATCGGCGAGATCGACCACTGAGGCGACGACCGTCGAGCCGCCCGGGGAACGGCGAGCGGCTGCAAAGATCGAGCGATAGACCCGGGAGGTGATCGCGGCGTCGATCTTGTAGCTGGTGGCGAGGAAGAAGGCGTGCGCCGGGCGGCGCGTGGCGTATAGCGCCTCGGCGGCAGCGCGCCGCCGAGGGTAGAAGACGCGAATATAGAGGTGCGCACGCACGAAGTTGACCAGCGCCCAGCTGTAGCGCCAGAGCCCGATGACCCCCAGGGTGAGGAATACCCCGGCGCCGCCCGAAAAGGCGGAGGCCGGCACCGCACTGGCGATAGCCGCGGCCGAGAGAACGTAGATGGCGTGCGCGATCAGGTTCATGGGCTTACCAGCAGATGCCTTCGTAGGTGCCGTTGGAGCGCAGCGAGGCATTGATGCGCGTCAGGTCGACCAGCGAGCGGTACTCGCTCACCGAGTTGAGCGGCGCGATGGTCTCCTCGTAGCGGTTGCCCACGAGGATCACGTCGGACCCGGCGATCAGGTCTTCGATCTTGCCGACCAACCGCGACGGCAGGTCCGGCACCACGTCATTGCCGCGGCCCATGGCGCTGACGCCGCCGGCCACTGCCTGCGACACGTACGGATCATAGACGCGCAGCTCGAGGCCCTTGGAGATCAGCCGGCTCGCGAGCTCGGCCAGCGGGCTTTCGCGCAGGTCGTCGGTGCCGGGCTTGAAGGCGATGCCGACGAGGCCGACGGTCTTGGCGCCGGAATTGGCCACCATCTTCTCGGCCCGATCGATCTGCGCGGCGTTGGCGATGAGCACGGAGTCGAGCAGCGGGGAGGGGACGCCCTTGGTGGCCGCGAGGTGCTGCAAGGCGCGGACATCCTTGGGCAGGCACGAGCCGCCGAAGGCGAAGCCCGGCTTCATGAAGTAGGGCGAGATGTTCACCTTGGTGTCGGCGCAGATGAGTTTCATCACCTGCTGGCCATCGACGCCCGAGGCCTTGGCGATGTTGCCAATCTCGTTGGCGAAGGTCACCTTCACGGCGCGCCAGGAGTTGGAGGCGTATTTCACCGCCTCGGCGGTTTTCAGCGTTACCACGTGCGAGGGCACGGGCATTTGGGCGTTGATATCCTTGAGGATCTGCGCCGTGCGATCTTCGAGCGCGCCGAAAACGATGAGGCCAGGATCGTAATAGTCGGCGATCGCCGTGCTCTCACGCAGGAACTCGGGGTAGTAGCCGACGCCGAAATCCTGGCCGGCGATCATGCCGCTGGCCTCCTCGAGCACCGGAATGCAGGTCTCATCCATGGTGCCCGGCACGATCGTCGAGCGGATGATCACCGAATGGAAGCTCTGCTTGTGCTTGATCGCCTGGCCGATATCGGCGCAGACGCCCTTCACGTATTTGAGCCCGACCGCGCCGGTTTCGTCGCTCGGGGTGCCGACGCACACGAAGCTGGCGTCGGTATCGAGCACCGCCTGCTGGCCGTCGGTGGTGGCGCGCAGCCGGCCCGAGGCCACGGCCCGGGCGATGATCTCGTCGAGGCCGTTCTCGACGATCGGCGAGAGGCCGGCATTGACGGCGCTCACCTTGGCGGGATCGAGGTCGACCGCCACCACCTCGTGGCCATCATCCGCCAGACACGCGGCGGAGACGACTCCGACATACCCGATACCAAAGACGCTGATTTTGGCCACGACGGTCCTCTTTCAGAAGGTTGAGCAATATTGTTCTCGCCAGACGGGCGAGTTGTTGAGTGGCGACTGAGTACAGAACGACGAGCTACAAGCTCGCTGGCCCCGTTACGCTAAGTGACATCGAACGTACTCTCCACCGCTGGAGTGATCGTTGCTGGAACTTAGTATTGGCATCCTTGCCGGTGGATGGCCGTTGTTCGCCATCCGATGTGGGAAAGCCTGTTCGCTGGCCCCCAAGCTGAGAAGCAACCCAGACTCATACTAGCCATGCGGCCGGCGCATGACGTACGATCGTCATCTTGCCGAAACGTTCGGAGCACGACCGTGCGGAACCGCACGCCGCCTGCGGCATTCCGTGCATCGGCCGCGCTTTTTATCCGTGCTCGAAGCATGGTCGCATTGCGGCGAAACCGTGCCTCGCTCCGAAGCTCACGCCGGCGTGATTACTTTTTGGGCACTTTTTGCCCATTCCGTCGCGGATGACGGCGGGATGACATCGATGCCGATTTGCATGCGGCCACCTCGGCGGGGTGCGCGACAGAGCCCGGAAATCCAAGCAAATCGGTCCTGTCGGCGCTTTTGTTCGGGGCTTTATCTAATCGTCGCACGGTTTCGGCGAGGATTCGTTAGGTCTTTATGCGCACCTCGCGCATGGAACGGGAGTGCGTCGTGCTGGTCGCGCTTTTGCCGTCGTTGAGCGAAAGGATTCGCATGGGCCGAGTCGAAGGGGTGCCTCTTCGGCTCGAATGCGTGGCGCCGGGAACGCCACGCGAATGGGTGACAAAATGCGGGTCTCTATAATTGACAATAACCGGAAGCAGCCGGCCACTGGTCCTCATCGTCGAGGACGAACCCATGATCATGCTTGGGGCAGTGCAATTGTTCGAGGCAGCGGGGTTTGAAGCCCTGGTCGCCTTCAGCTCCGACGAGGCGGTGGCGCATCTCGAGGGGCGCTCGGGCATCGTCGTGACATTCATAGAGTACGACGTGCCGGGCACGATCGACGGGGCGCAACTGGCGGAAACCGTGCGCAACCGCTGGCCGACCATCGAGATCATTGTCGTTTCGCGGCCGCGGCCCGGTGAGACGCCGGATCTGCCGCTGGGGGCGCGCTACTTCGAGAAGCCGTATACCCACGCCGAGATCGAGCGGGCGCTCGACCAACTGGGCCTGACGGGGACCGTGCCACGTGCCCGGACCAACCTGCCGCCGCGAGGGTAGGCAACGATCACGTAACGGCGGCAACGGCCAAGGGCTTGTGCGTCGCCCCCGTTGCGGACAAGACTTGGGAGTGCTTTCAGGAAAAGTTGCAGACGGTTCCGGTTCGAAAGCGCGACAAGTCTCACGTGGTTCGCATCCAGCCATGAGGGTGGCCAATGCACCGAGGACAACTGGCAGCAGCAATGCTGGCCTTTCTCGCATCGACCTCGGTCGGCTTTGCCGGCACGCTCGATGACGTCCGCGCCCGCGACAAGCTGATCTGCGGCGTCAGCGAGGGGCTCGGCGGCTTTTCCGAGCAGGACGGGGCAGGGGCCTGGCAGGGATTTGACGTCGACTTCTGCCGCGCCGTCGCGGCCGCGGTGCTCGGCGATACCGGGAAGGTCGAGTACCTGCCGCTCTCGGCCGAGGCCCGCTTCGCTGCGCTCAGTGACGGCAAGATCGACCTGTTGTCGCGCAACAGCACCTGGACCATGTCGCGCGACCTGGACCTCGGGCTCGATTTCCCGGGGACCAGCTATTTCGACGGGCAGGGCTTCATGATTCCCGCCATATTCGGTGCGATCAGCCCGCGCGAGCTCGACGGCGCCAGCATCTGCGTGGTCAGCGGCACCACGACCGAGGCCAACGCCACGGCCTATTTCGAGAAGGCCGGTCTCAAAGTGTCGTTCCTGAGTTTTGAGGAGCGGGACGAGGCGCGCGCTGCCTATGCCGAGGCCAAGTGCGATGCCTATACTGCCGATCGTTCAGCCTTGGCTGCCGAGCGCGCGGCACTGCCCGTCCCGGACGAGCACGTCATCCTCAAGGACGTCATCTCCAAGGAGCCGCTCGGCCCGGTGGTGCGCGACAGCGACCCGCAATGGACCACGCTTATCCGCTGGACCCTGTTCGCGCTGATCGATGCCGAGGAGCAGGGCCTCGATGCGGCTTCGATGACCGGCGCCGGCGCCGATGCGGCCAAGGCAATGGGAGCGCCGGCGGTGAAGGCGCTGGGCCTGTCCGAGGATTGGCTGGTCAAGGTGCTGGCCGGGGTCGGCAACTATGGCGAGGTGTTCGAGCGCAACCTCGGTGGGGAGACGCCGATGCAACTGAGCCGTGGCGTCAACGCCCTCTGGACCCAAGGCGGGATCCTCTATGCGCCGCCCATGCCCTGACCTGATCCGCAGCCTGTTCGTCGCGCTGCTGGCGCTGTTCCTTGTTGCGCCGGCGGTCGTCGTCCCGGCTTTGGCGCAGGATCGCGTCGACCTGTCGCCGCGCGATCTGGCGGTGGTCCGCATCAACATCATCGACCTGCTCGCCAACGAACCGCGCCTGCCGCTGCCGATCAAGCAGCGTCGCGATGTGCTGCGCACCTATTATGAGGAGCAGAGCGGTGACCTGCTCTGGCTCAACAGCGCCCGCGCCGCTGTCATGGTTTCGCGGCTGACCAACGCCACCGATGACGGGCTCAACCCGGACGACTACCCAGGCCAGCAACTCGCCGGCCTGATGGCCGCCGCTGGCGAGACCGACAAGCGCAGCCTCGCCATCATCGAGCTCTATTTCTCGGCGGCGTTCCTCGAGTACGCGTCGGACCTGAAGGTCGGCCGGTTCCTCCCGAACAAGATCGACCCCAACTTCTTCCTCGCTCCGCGCACTATCGACGAGGCCGCCGCGCTGGCGGGAGTCGCCAAGGTGGCCGATGTCGAAACGGTGCTGCACGCCTGGGAGCCGCAGAACGCCGAGTATCAAGCCTTGCGCAAGGCGCTCGACGACTACCACGCGCTGGCCGTGCTCGGCGGCTGGGGCACCGTGCCGCTCGGCGACACGCTGAAGCCGGGGATGACCGATCCGCGCATTCCCGCCCTCCGCGCCCGCCTCGCCGTTACCGACGGCGCTGCCGCCACCGCGCCGGGCGAACCGGAGCTCTACGACGAGTCGCTGGTCGAAGCGGTAAAGCACTTCCAGGCGCGCCATGGCCTCGATGTCGACGGTGTCGTTGGCCCCGCCTCGCTGGTCGCCATGAACGTGCCGATCGAGGATCGCATCGAATCGATCGACTTCGCCATGGAGCGCTGGCGCTGGATGCCGGACGACCTCGGCCGACAATACATCATCGTCAATATCGCCGGTTTCGAGCTGCGTCGTATCGCCGATGGCGAGATCAAGGAGAAGATGGCGGTGGTGGTGGGCAAGCCCTACAGCCGCACGCCGGTGTTCAGCGACGCCATCCGTTACCTCGAGTTCAACCCGTACTGGAACGTGCCGGCGGGCCTCGCCGCCAAGGAGGAGCTGCCCAAGCTGCAGAACAACCCGGCAGCGGTGGCCGCGGCCGGCTTCGAGGCGGTGCGCGGCAAGGATGTCTACGACGTCCGGCAGGTCGATTGGGCCCAGGTGACGCCGAGCCGCTTTCCGTTCCAGCTGCGCCAGAAGCCGGGCACCAACAACGCCCTGGGCCGGGTGAAGTTCATGTTCCCCAACGCTCACGATGTCTACCTGCACGACACCCCGTCACGCAGCCTGTTCGGCCGCGCCGAGCGCGCCTTCAGCCACGGCTGCATCCGCCTGTCCCGGCCGCTCGAGCTGGCCGATCAGGTGCTGGCTGCCGGGGGTGTCGACGGCTGGTCGGACCAGCGCATCGATTCCGTCGTGGCGTCGCTGAAGAACACCGTGGTGAACCTCAAGACGCCGCTGCCGGTGCACATCACCTACCTCACCGCCTGGGTCGAGGCCGACGGCGTCCACTTCAGCTCAGATATCTACGGCCACGACGAAAAGCTGCTCGCCGCGCTGGACGGCAAGTCGCTGGCCTGGTGAGCAACGCCAGAAGCGCCGGCTTGGGGCCTGCGCTTATCATCTCAAGGCTGAGGGGGAAGATTGGCTCCGCGGCTTGGACTCGAACCAAGGACCATTCGATTAACAGTCGAATGCTCTACCAACTGAGCTACCGCGGAACACGTGCCTCGTGTGAAGCAGCGCCCGTGTAGCGGTTTTGATTTCCTTTGCCAAGCCCGAATTTCCGATCTCGGAAACTCAATCGCGAAGGGACCCGGCCGTGGTCGCTCGCAGCTGCAGATTGGCCAGATCTTCCGGGGTGTTGACGTTGGCGAAGGGATCGCCGGCAGCGCCTTTCGGCCACTCGATGATGAGCCCCTGAGCTGCGGAACACAGCGATTTTAGACTGCGTGGTGCCGTTCCGGCCCGTACCCGCTCCGGCAGGTCGCGGAATCGCGCCACGCGCCAGATCGCGTTGGTGGGGTAGGGCTGTCCGCGATAGGCAGCGATCGCCGCGGGCGCCTCGCCGAGCCCGTCGACGAGGCGCGTGACGAAATCAGGCGGCAGGAACGGGGTGTCCACTGCGACGCTGACCAGCAGCTCCGGCGGCGTGGCCATGGCATTGAGGTAGGCGACAGCACCGGCCAGCCCCGCCAGCGGTCCGGCATAGTCACCCTGGAGGTCCGGTACCGCGTTCATGCCGGCAGAAAGGTGCAGTGCTGCCGGATCGATTCGCCCATGCCCCACCAGTAACGGCGAACAGGCTGCAAGCCGCGCTGCGACGCGCTCGAGCAGCCGCACGCCGCCAATCACCAGTTCGGATTTGATCACCCCACCCAGCCGCTCGCCGCGTCCGCCGGCGAGGATCAGGCCGGCGATCGAGTGTTGATTCTGTGCCATAGCAGAGTGCTCTACCGCCTTGGTGGTCTTGACAAATTCTCCGTCGCCATAGAGGAGCGGCGGTGGGGGGCTTCAGTTTACTGGAGTCTATATGACTACGCGTATCTTCGCCGCCCTGGCATTTGCCGGGCTGCTCACCGGCACCGCCAGCGCTGCCGATCTCTACGTTCCCGCTCCTGACCAGGCCATCGTAAGTGCCAGCCGCGACTGGACCGGTTTCTATATTGGCGCCAACGCCGGTTACGCCGATTTCGATGCGGCCCATTTCGGTGATGACAGCGACCTCGCCACGCTCAACGGTTGGCAGGGCGGCGTGCAGGCGGGCTACAACGCCCAGTTCGATTCCATCGTGCTTGGCGTTGAAGCCGATCTGTCGGCCGCCGGCATCATCGAAGGCAGTGATACCGACCACTGGGACGCGGATGATGGGATCAATGGGCTCGCCACTCTCCGCGGCCGCCTCGGTTTCGCGGTCGGTGATCTGCTGCTCTACAGCACGGCTGGTCTGGCCGTTGCCAATCTCGACGTCGACGATGAAAGCCAGACTATCGGCGGTTGGGTCGCCGGTGTGGGCGCCGAGTACATGGTGACCGACAGCGTGTCGCTGAAAGCAGAGTATCTCTACACCAACTTCGGCACCGTCGAAGTCGATGGCTACGGCGGCGACGAGTTCGACATCGACGGCTCGGCGGTCCGCGTCGGCGTAAACTTCCACTTCTGACCGCGCCGGCAATCGGCCGGGCCCCGCACGCGGGGCCCGGTTTTGGCTGCGTCAGCGCCCAAAGTACTCGCGATAATCGGTGTCGTAGCCGAAGTAGCGCGGCCCGACGAGTTCGATGCCGGCCGGCGTCAGCCATTGCGGGTTGGATGGCATGGCCAACGCCTTCAGCCTGAGGCCATAGCGCAGCGCGTCGGCGGTGACCGGCAGCCCCGACTCGGCGTCGAGCACGGTGATCAGGTCGGGCGTCGTGACCAGGATCTCGCCATCCCGCTCGGCCATCAGGAACTCGTTCTGGAAATCCAGCCGGAAGCTGTGACCCTTCCACTCCTCGACGCCCTCGAAACGGGCGGTGCCGCGGGCGAAGCCGCCGACGGTGCGGCGCTCGATATCCTTGATGCGGCCGTGGAAAATCACGTCGGCATCGAGTTTGTCGACGATGGCGTTGACCGGATCGACGTGGCCGGCCTTGGCTTCGCGCAGGGTGCGGCCCAGTTCCGAACAAAGTGTCAGCGTGCCGCGCACGATCGCCTTCTTCGCCACCGCGCCCGACATCGAGTAGAAGGCGAGCAGCGCCGAGCCGCCCATTTCCACCGTGGCAGCGCGGGCGAGGCGTTCGGTCCAGGCATTGCTGACCGTCTCGAGCACCAGCGAGTTGCCCTTGTCGTCGCAGAGCACCATCGGCGTTGCCGAAACACCGTGCATGGTGAAGGTCACCATCTGCAGCTCGGGATAGGCGCGACCCATGCCGTCACCATCGACCAGCGGCAGGCCGGCCATTGCCGCCACCACGAACGGGGTGGTGGAATTGACGCCACCGGCCTCGCCGCAGAGCACGGCGTCGATCTTCCTGCCGAGCAACTGCTCGAGCGCGCGGAAGGCGTTGATCAGCTCCTCGCCCTGCGGGAGCTTTTCGGTCATCACCGTGGGGGCGCCCATCATGCAGACGGGGACCACCAGCGCGTCGTCGGGCAGTTCGTCGATATCGACGAGGTTGACCGGGCCGTACTGCTTGATCGCCTGCTGGGCCATCAGTTTGCCGACATAGGGGTCGCCGCCGCCGCCGGTCCCGAGGATGGCGCCGCCAGTGGCGATATCTTCCATGTCCTCGGCATGGATGGTGCGAAGAAACTTCATTTTGCGGTTCCTTTCGCCTCAGGCCACGATGGGCTGGGGCTGCAGCGGGTTGAAGGTGAGTTCGGGGTAGCCGAAGGCCTTGGGGCCGACAATTTCCAGCGCTTTGGGTGTCTTCATCAGCTCGTGCACCGGGAGCCCGATCACTGCGATGCGCTGGCCGTAGCGCAGCACTTCGGTGGTGATCGGTTCGCCGGTATCGAGCTCGAGGTTGATGATCAGGTCGGGCACCATGATCACCGGCACGTCGTCGACCCAGAGTACGAGATTCTCGTTCTGGATGGCGATGCGCGCTTCGGAGCCCGCCCAATCGCCGACGCCGCTGATATGCGCATGGCCGCGGGCAAAACCACCCACCAGTTCACGCCGCACATCGGTGACCTTGCCGGTGAAGAACAGCTTGCCGCCGGTCGAGGCGACGACGCGCTCGACCACGTTCTGTCGCTTCTGGCGGGCATCGAGCACGGTGTCGCCGATCCGGAGGGCCTGCGTGACAGTGCCGGGCACCGCAGTGCGGCGGACGAACTCCATCGACATCGGGGCAATGGCGAGGCCAGCGGCGGCCCCCATGTTCACCGAGACACCGCGAGCGAAGGTCTCGAGCCAGAACATGTCGATCACTTCCTTGAAGACGACGACATTGCCCTTCTCGTCGGCGATGGCTGCCGGAGCGGCTTTCGCGCCGTAGATGAAGAAGGTGGTCATCTGCACTTCGGGGAAGGCCCGGCCCATGCCGTCGCCGTCGATCACCGGGAGGCCCGCATAGGCTGCCGCGATAACCGGTTCCAACGCGTTGGAGCCGCCGATCTCGGCCGAAATGGTGGCCGAGAGTTTCACTCCGGCCGTCTCTTCCACGGCGCGCATGGCGCGATAGCACTCGCCGCCTTCCTCGATCTTTTCGACGCCCACCACGGGTGCGCCGATGCCGCCGACCTCGCCGACCCAGGCGTCGTCGGGCAGCGCATCGAGCGGCAGCACGCGGACTTCAGCGCCCTTGCGGATCAGCTCGCGCGCCCTGAGCATCCCGACATAGGGGTTGCCGCCGCCACCGGTGCCGAGCAGCGCGGCGCCGATCGACAGTGGCAGCAGGTCGCTCTCCTTGAGCAGATACCCCTTATCCGACATGCAGTTCACCGACTGCCTTGACGCGGACGCGGGTGGCGTTGCCGGGCAGGTAGGCCAGCGGCACGTCCTCGACGTCGACGATTTCGATCGACGAGCGCAACGCGCCGGCGGCGACCGCCGCTTCGGTGGCGCGTTCCTTGGCGTCGGTCAGCGCCTGGTCGCGGCCGATCTCGGCCAGCGCATAGACGCGATCGACCTCGCCCGAAACCTGCGCAATGGCGGCGCCGACGGCGTTGGCCACGGCGAAATGGTTCGGCTTGATCACCTCGAGGCCGCCGATCGGGCCATCGACGAGGATCGAGCCGCCGCCCACCACGATCACCGGCAATGGTTCGGGCGAGAGACGCGAGCGCTCGACGCAATCCTCGAGCATCGACATGATCTTGGCTTGGGTGCGCGTGATGAATTCGGGCGTCAAGTGCGCGACCTTGGCCCTGTCGCCGAGTTCGGCGCGGCCAGAGGCGACGATGACGTCAGACGTGGTCAGCGTCGAGCCGCCGAAGATCAGCGCCTCGGTGACGATCCGGTAGCCGACTGAGGTCGGGCCCACCTTGATGGCATCGCCGGTCTCGACGACGTGCGAGCCACCCCCGAGGCCGATCGAGAACACGTCCGGCATCCGGAAGTTGGTTCGCACGCCGCCGACTTCCACGGCCACGGTGGCTTGGCGTGGGAAACCCTTATGCAGCGAGCCGACGTCGGAGGTGGTGCCGCCGATATCGACGACGATGGCATCCGCAACTCCCGAGAGGAAAGCCGCGCCGCGCATCGAATTGGTCGGGCCCGAGGCGAAGGTCAGCACCGGGAACTTTTCCGCGAACGCCGCATCCATCAGCGTTCCGTCGTTCTGCGTCAGGTAGAAGCGCCCCCTGATGCCGGTCTCGGTGATCGCTTTGCGGAAGGCTTCGATCACGTGCCTGGACAGATCGCGCAGGCAGGCGTTCATGATCGCCGCGTTCTCGCGCTCCAACAGGCCGATCCGGCCGATATCGCTCGAGAGGGTGATGTGGACGCCCGGCAGGGCCTTGGCGAGGATTTCGCCGGCCTGCTTCTCGAACTCGCCGGTTACCGGCGAGAATACCGAGGTGATGGCGATGGTGTTGATGCCCTTGGCCTTGATGTCCTCGGCGATGCCGAGCAGTTCCTTCTCGTCGAGCGGCGAGATCACGCGGCCGTCGAACTCGTTGCCGCCGTGGGCGAGGTAGCCGGTGCCGCCGATCGCCGCCTTCAGGTCCTCGGGCCAGTCGACCATCGGGGGCAGGGAGGCGGTGGCGGGGAGGCCGAGGCGCACTGCGGCAGTCTTCGCCAGATCGCGCCGCTGCACCACCGCGTTGGTGAAGTGGGTGGTGCCGATCATCACCACGTCGATGGCCGAGGCCTCCATCTTCGAGGCCTCAAGCACGGCTTTCAGTGCATTGACCACGCCGGTCATCACGTCGGCGGTGGTGGCGGCCTTGACGCCGGCGATGACGGTCGCGCCGTCCATGACGACGGCGTCCGTGTTGGTGCCGCCCACGTCGATGCCAATTCTGATCATTTTTCTATCCTTTGGGAGACTGCTGCCGCTCCGCCCCGGAGCGCGATAAGTTGTTCTGCCGTCGGGATTTCCCCGTCGATCAGTGGGATTTTTGGCCGCATCGCCTCCTCCTCGGCCGAGATCACCGGCACCGAGGCAAGGAGGAGGCGGGTATAGTCATGCTGCGGCGCCTCGAAGACGGAGGCAGTGGGGCCGGTCTCGACGATCTTGCCGAGATAGAGCACCCCGACCGTGTCGGCGAAGTTCCGCATCAGGCTGAGGTCGTGCGAGATGAAGAGGTAAGTGAGCCCGAGCTGCCGGCCGAGATCGACCAGGAGGTCCATGACACGGGCCTGCACCGAAACGTCCAGCGCCGAGGTCGGCTCGTCGAGGATCAGCAGTTGCGGCGCCACCGCCAGCGCCCGGGCAATGGCAACGCGCTGCTTCTGGCCGCCGGACAGCTCGTGCGGGTAGCGCAGCGCGAAATCCGCCGGCAACTGCACCATCTCGAGCAGCTCGGCGATCCGCCGCTTGTGCTCCCTGGCCGGCGTCGCATGCGCGGCGAGCGGCACGGCGATCGACTGGCCCACGGTGCGGCGCGGGTTGAGCGACGAGCCGGGGTTCTGGAACACCATCTGCACCTTGCGGCCATAGGCGCGGGTGCCGGTCTCGCCGATGATGCTGTGGCCATCGAGCCGGATATCGCCGCTGGTTGGCCTCGCCAGCCCCATGATCAAGCGGGCAATGGTCGACTTGCCCGAGCCGCTCTCGCCGGCAAGGCCGTAGACCTTGCCCCGCTCGATCGAAAACGAAACGTCGTCGACGGCGCGCACATCGCCGCTCTTCCGTCCGAAGCTGTTGCGGACGGGGAAGAGCTTGGTCAGCCCCGAGATTTCCAGCATGCTGCTCATGCGGCCGCTCCCGCCTTGCCGAAGCTGGTGCCGCCGGTGAGGCGAGGCACGGCCGAGATCAGCGCCTTGGTGTAATCGTCCCGCGGCGCTTCGAAGAGCTCCGCGGTCGGCCGGTGCTCGACCACCACCCCTTTGTTCATCACGTAGACGTAGTTCGAGGTTTCGCGCACCACGCCCAGATTGTGGGTGATCATCAGCAAGGCGAGACCACGCTCCTCGACGAGATCCTTCAACAGTTTCAGGATCTGCGCCTGGGTGGTGACGTCGAGCGCCGTGCCAGGCTCGTCGGCGATCAGCAGTCGCGGCTCGCTGAGCAGCGCCATGGCGATGAGCACGCGCTGCCGCATGCCGCCCGACAGCATGATCGGGTAGGAGCGCGCCACCCGTTCAGGGTCACGCATCCGCACTTGGCCAAGCACTTCGTGCACCCGCGCCATTCGCTCCCTGCCGTTGCGACTGCGGCCGAGGCGGCGGTCGGCATATTTGAGGATCGTGCCCATCTGGTCGGCGATGGTGAAGACCGGGTTGAGCGAGCTCATCGGATCCTGGAACACCATCGACATGGCGGTGCCGCGCAGCTTCAGCCGCTCGCGATCCGGCATCGTCAGCAGGTCGCGGCCATCGTAGAAGATCTCGCCACCGGTGACCTTGGCCGGCGGGCTGCGCAGCAGCCCCATGATAGCCCGCATCGTCACGGTCTTGCCCGAACCGCTCTCGCCCACCAGCGCAATCTGCGAGCGGGCCGGCACGTCGAGCGACACCCCTTTCAGCACCGGGTTGGTCTGGCCGTAGGTGGTGAACTGGACGCTGAGGTTGCGGACGGAGAGCAGGGCGTCGGCCATCAGCGCACCTCCTGCACGTCGAACAGGTCGCGCAGGCCATCCCCGAGCAGGTTGAAGCCGAGCGCCACGATGAGGATGGCAAAGCCCGGCAGCACCGATTCCCACCAGTAATCGGGCAGGAATGCCGAACCCGAGGCGACCATGGTGCCGAGGTCGGGAGTAGGGGGCTGGATGCCGAGGCCGAGAAAGCTCAGCGAGGCGCCGACCAGGATGACGAAGCCGGCATCGAGCGAGGTCTTCACCGCCAGCGCCGAAACGCAGTTGGGCAGGATTTCGCGGAACAGGATGTGGAACTTGCTGGCGCCCAGCGTTTCCGCCGCCTCGACGAACTCCTGGGTGCGCAGCTGGCGGGTGATCGAGTAGATCAGCCGCGTATGCCAGGTCCACCACAGCGCGGCGATCGCCAGCATCGAGTTGATCAGGTCGGGCGACAGCACCGCGGCAACCGCCAACGCCATGACCAGCGGCGGGATGGCGAGCGCGATGTCGGTCAGGCGCATGATGACGATCTCGACCCAGCCGCCGAAATAGCCGGCAAGCAAGCCAAGCGTTGTGCCCACCGGGATGGCGATGCCGAGCACCACCAGCGCCAAGAGCAGCGAGATCCTGAGCCCGAAGATGACCCGGGTAAAGATGTCGCGCCCGACATTGTCGGTGCCGAACCAGTACTCCGCCGACGGCGGCAGGTGGCGAGCCCGGAAGTTCACCACCGCGCCGACGTGCTCGGGATGCGGGGTGATCCAGGGCGCCAGGATCGCCGCGAGGATGGCAAGGATCACGATCGCCGCGCCGATCACCGCGGTCGGGTTGCGCGAGAAGCGATACCAGTTCTGGTAGGCGTTGGAGAGCCGGCGGGGTGGGGCGGTGGGAACGGTTTCGCTTGCCATCAGCGGCTCCCACGAATGCGGACGCGGGGGTCGACGAAGCCGACCAGCACGTCGATGACGAGATTGACCAGGACGAAGAACACACCCGAGACCATCACCACGCCCATCACCGCGTTGAGGTCCTTCTGCAGGATCGTGCGGATGCCGTAGGCGGCCATACCGGGCCAGGCAAAGACCAGCTCGACGACGAAGGCGTTGCCGATCAGCGAAGCGAACTCCAGCCCGAGAATGGTCAGCGGCGGCACGAAGCTGGGGCGCAGCATGTACTTGAACACCCGGATCGGCTCCGGCACGCCGAAGGCGCGGCTCGCCTCGATATAGTCCTGGCTCGCGACGTCGATCATCGACGATCGGGTGATGCGGGCGATCTGCCCCATGGTGGCGAGCGCCAGCGCGGTGGCGGGCAGCAGCAGGTGACGCAGCGCCTCACCGAACACGTCGAGGCGGCCGACCAACAGCGAGTCGACGGTCAAGAGGCCGGTGATGCCGGCGACGAACTCCATATTGTGCGGCAACCGCCCGGTGGTCGGCAGGATGTGCAGCACGTAGCCGGCGAGGATCTGCAGCAACAGCGCTGCAAAGAAGCTCGGAGTGACGGCCGAAAAGATCGCCAGCACCCGAACCAGCGTATCGGGCCATTTGTCCTTCCAGCGCGCTGCCGCGACGCCCAGCGGCACGCCCAGCACGAAGGCGATGGTGATCGTCGCCAGCACCAGCTCGAAGGTGGCCGCAAACGTATCGCGGATATCGTCGTTGACCGGGCGCTCGGTCAGCAGCGAGCGGCCGAGGTCACCACGGCTGAGCCCGGCGATGAACATGCCGTATTGCTCGACGATCGGCTTGTTGAGCCCGAGCTTTTCCTGCAGGTCCGCCACCTGCTGCGCCGTGGCGGTTGGGCCGAGCGCCATGCGCGCCGGGTCACCCGGGACCACGCGGGCGATGGCGAAGATGACGATCGACAGGCCCACAAGGACCAGGATCGACCACAAGATGCGCCGAAACAGAAAAAGCAGGAATTCCAAGAGCAGCCCGCCCTGATGAGCCGAGAAGGGGTGGTGCAGGAGTGGCGTCCCCGGCTGGAGCGCTTTCAGGAAAAGTTCTGAGACTCTTCCACCTCGAAAGCGCGCTAGGGCCGGGGACGGCTACGATCAGCAGGTCCAGCTGTAGCGGGTGAAGTCGTAGTCGAACGACATCATCGGAACGGCCTTGAAGCCGGTGAGACACTTGTCCATCGCGTGCTGCACCGTCTGGGTGTTGAGGAACACGTCAGACTGCAGGTCGACCAGCTTGTGCTGCAGGGCCTTGTAGATCTCTGCCTGCTTGGCGGTGTCGCCGGTGCCGCGGGCCTCGTCGATCATGGCGTCGATCTCCGGATCCCCAACCCACTCCATCGAAGCCCAGGTGCCGGCCGCTTCCGAGTGGTACTGCGTGAAGAACATCGAGTCCGGCGACGGATAGGTCGGGCCGAAGAAGATCTGGTTCACGTTCGGCGTGGTCTCGACCTTGCCGGCGATCTCGGTAATGCGGTTCCAGGGGTCGGCCTGCTGTGTCACGACGAACCCGAGCTGCTCGAGGTTCGACTGCATCAGGAGGCTGATCTCTTCCTCGAACTTGGTGCCCGCCACATAGGCGAGGGTGATCGGGATCGGCGCGCCGGCATATTTCGACTGAGCGACCTCCGCCTTGGCCGCCTCGAGATCGTAGACCGGTTCGGGGATATCGTCGGCATGGAAGGCGGCGAAAGCCTTCGGCAGCGGCGTCGACAGTACCCCGCCGGGCGAGATCACGTCGCGGATGGTGGCGTAGTCGGTGGCGAGCGCGATGGCCTTGCGGATATGCACGTCATCGGTCGGCGCGGCCTTGCTGTTGAGCTTGAGGTAGAAGGCCGTCGAGGTCTCCTCCTTGGCGATCACGAAGCGGCCCATGCCCTCGAGGGCAGTGTAAGTGTCGGGCGATTGGAACTGGCTCGACATGGTCAGCTCGCCCGAAGCGGCGAGCGAGCGCACGGTTGCTTCGTCGTTGGTGATGATCCAGCGCACCTCGTCGATCGGACCGGCGCCGAAGCCCTTGTAGTAGTCGGCATTGCGGGTGATCGTCATCTGGCTGCCGCGATCCCAGCTCTTGAGGCTGTAGGCGCCGGCGCCCGCGACATTGGTCGCAAGCCAGGTCTGGCCGTCGTCCGAACCCTCGTTGGCCTTCACCAGCTCCTCGTTGAGGATGAAGATGGCCGGCACGGTGGTCAGGAACGGCGCGAAGGTCTTGGAGAGGGTGAACTTCACGGTCTTGGCGTCGACGGCCGTCACCGAGCCGGGCGTCAACACGCCGGAGAACAGGTTGGCCGGGCCCTGGTTGATGCGCAGCAGGCGCTCGACGGTGTAGACCACGTCGCTGGCTTCGACCGGCGAACCATCGGCGAATTTGGCGTCGTCGCGCAGCTTGTAGGTGACTTCCTTGGCATCGTCCGACACCATCCAGCTCTCGGCCAGCTCGGGAATGATGTTGCCGGCGGAATCGACCGTGACCAGCCCGTCATAGAGATTCACGGCCGCCATGTAGTCGGTGTAGTCCGAGATCTTCGCCGGATCGATGGTCCCGAAGATCTGCACGGTGTTCATCGTCACTGTGACCGCCATGGCGGGCGCTGCGCCCAGCATGAGGGTCGAAAGTGCAGTTGCTGCAAGAAGCCTGTGCTTGGTCATGACTGTGATGTTCCTGTCCCGTTTTTTGTCCGCCCGGCGCTTCAGCCCCAAGCCGGAAGACCGCCCGGCCGCGCCGGCACCCCTCGGGGCTCGCTGTCACCTTGCGGTCGCACGAGCCCGATAGGGGAAGCTTCGCAACATGCGGGTATCAGGCTCAAGGCGCAAAGAAGGCTAGGTTTTCGACTAAAACGTCTAGGTTCTAGCCCACCAGTCCAAGGGCACGCGCCGCGCTTATCGCCTCGCGGCGTCGCTTGCAGCCGAGCTTGCGATAGGCGTTGGACAGGTGGAACTTGACGGTCGCCTCGCTGAGGCCGAGCGCGTTGGCGATGAACTTGTTGGACGATCCTTCGGAGATCATCATCAGCACCTTGGTCTCGCGCCGGCTGAGACCGTTCTGGGCTCCCAGCGCCGAGTTGGGCAGACCGCCATCGCGCAGGCGCCGGAGCACTTGGCGCACCGGCGCGGAAATCTCGAGATACTCGCCGATACGCTGCTGCTCGACCAGTTCGCTGAGGAACACCCGCTCCTCGGCCAACGGGGCAATGGCGCCGAGCCGCGCGGCTTCCTCGAACACCTTCTGCAGCAGTGCGCGGGCTCGCGACAGGTTGCGCTGTCGCTTGTAGACGAAGGCCAGCCAGACTTCGGCGCAGAGCCGCTGGCGTCCGGTGAGGTTCAGGTTCCCGATGATGAAGCCGAGCTGTCGTTCGAGATGCGGCCGCGTCGGCTGCTCGTAGACAATGTGCCTCAGCCAGATCATCGCCTGGACGATCTCGTCGCGGTCCTGCAGGCGTTCGAGTTCCTCGCCGGCGGCGGCAACCCACGCGCGGGTAATGCGGGTGGCGAGTGCCGCTGTTTTCTCGGCCGCCTCCTGCCAGCGGTTGGTGTTTTGCAGGATCGCCGCCTCGCGCAGTTCGATCATCAAGCCGAACTGCCGGTTGGAGACTTGGTAGACGCGCCAGCGATCAAGGAAATTCCGCGCCGCGAGGGTGGAGAAGTGTTCGCTCAGCGCCTGGCTGCCGTAATGCAGGGCGAACTCGATCAGGCTGGGCCAGATCTCGCCGTGGACGAAGTCGTCCAGCTCCGTGCTGAGGAAGCGGGCAAGCGGCTCGGGCTTGCCCCCCTCGTAGTCGATGCAGGCATTGAGGAGCGCCAGCAGGCGGTCGTCGCCGGGACTGTCGAACTCGATGGCATGCAGGTAGCGCGCCGCTTGCTCCGCGTGCCGGCGAGCATTGTTGGCGTCGCCCATCAGCAGCCGCATCAATGCCTGGTGGAGGCTGATATAGAACGCGAGCATGGGCACCTTGGCCTGCTCGTAGTGGTAGAGGGCGCGCTGGGCGACATCCTCGGCAGCCGCGAGGCGGCGGCGGCGGATGTAGAATTCCAGCACTGAGTTGTAGAAGCTGCCGCGCACGATGTGGTCGTCGAGCGGCAGGTCGCCCAAGGTGTCGAACACCTGCTCGAACAACTCGTCGGTCAGCTGGTAGTCCTCGTAGATCAGCATGACGACGCGGAAGGCGAGAAGATCCGTGCTGTACTTTTCGCGGTGCGTGAAGACGCTGTGGAAGTCGTTGACCCCCGAGCCGAACCGATCGGCCAGCAGCCTGCGGGCGCGAGCCACTTCGCCATGCTTGAGCGCCTGCATCGCCAGGCTCATCACCAGCGTGTCGTTGCCAAGCGCGTAGTCGGAGGGGAAGCCCGCAAGCACGCGATCAAAGGCGGCTGCGCCGTGCCGGTAGAGATAGAACCGACCACCGCCGGCAGCGTAGACGGCGGAGGCCTCGTCGAAGCGGCCGATCGCTTGCCAGGTCGTGATGGCATCCGTCATCCAGCCCTGTCCGGCATAGGCCGCTGCGAGTTCGGCTGCCCGTTCGGGATGCTCGCGCCGCGAGGCGATCTCCGCGGCAAGCGCATGTCGCAACGCCGGGCGAACCGGGTCGAGCAGCGCCAGCAACTCCGAGCTCGCCATCGGGGCTGTGCTTCCGTCGAGCCAGGCCGCCAGAGCGGCAAGCTCGACAGCGCGCATCGGCGCCAGCAGTTCACTGGCAAGGAAGCGCGCCAGCTCTTCTTCCCCCGCGCTCGGTCGGCCAAGCAGGATCGGCCACCCGCGCGACTGCTGAAAAGCGCGTTCGGCGAGCCGCGCCGGCATCACCTGCCGCAGCTCGTCTCGGCCGATCAGCAGCTCCGGCACGCCGAGGCGCCGGACATGGCCGTAGACTGCGGCACGATCGAGCGACGGCAGCACCGTCTCCGGCCGCTTGGCGATGATGATCCGGCGGTCGCCGGAGACGAAGACCTCGGGCAGGGGCGCTGGTGTGCTCCCCGGCGGGATGTCCCACAGCGTAATCGGGCTGCCGCTGTCAGGAGGTGCCGACGCCGAGCGATGGATGTCTGTCTCCAGTTCCTCCGCCAGTTGCGCCAGCAGGATGGACTTGCCCATCCCTGCCGGCGCCTCGAACAGCAACACCGTTTCCGGTGCGGCGAGCAGCTCCCGGCGCTTCTGCGCGCGGTCGATGTACGGTCTCGTCAGGGCATCAGGCATGGGTGTTGGGGGTAAAGCACGGTCCTGTTACGGAGAACAAGGCCGGAAAACCAGGGCGGACACAAGCGAGGAGGGCGCTTTGTTCAGAAATGCCGTCGTCATTGCCCCCGTTCAGCTTGCATCAAGAATTGCTCTGCCATATGAACCGCCTCGGTGGGGCCACATGGCGGAGTGGTTACGCAGCGGATTGCAAATCCGTGTATTCCGGTTCGATTCCGGATGTGGCCTCCAACCTCCCCTTTCCAGGATTTCTGAGACCGCGCACTCCGGTGACCGACGAGGGACGCTATGGCGGGCGATCGCTGCTTGGTGCGCCCGATTACTCGGCGAGCCCGCGTTCGTCGCATCCGCCACCGAAGTGGTCTGGGAGTTCGCCGAGCGACGCTGCCTCGCTATCGAGGAGTAGTTCGAACACGCCGGACATTCGGTCGTGACGGTGTTCGTTGACGACTTCGACGAACAGTTGGCGCTGATCGCCTCACGTGGATTGGAGCCGGCAACGCGGCGGCGGTGTCCGCAAGCGCTGTTCCGGGTCCGGATGGCAACGAGACCGGGGTCGGCGGAGCCCCGTTGCGAACTCGTCTCCGGCTGGCTGATGCGGCGCTACCGTCGGCGGCAGGCCGCTGCCCGGCGCTCGTCACGCACGCGGAAAGGGCCTTCGAAGACCGCCTCGAGAGCAAGGGGGCCGCCGCGTCGGCGAAGCTGTCAGTCAAGCATCTGCTTGCCGTTCAACCATGGACCGACTGGCGAGGATGCGGTAGTACTTTGTCTGGGCTCAATAATATGGTCGGGAACATGCGAGCAGCATTGCGGTTCGTCAGAAATTGTGTGCTTCCGGGAGCGGTTTTGCTGGCCGTCGGCGGAGTAGGGAGCGTCGTAGGCCAGGAGGCCGCCGCAGAGCCTGCGACGCCACCACCACCGGCCCCCTGGGGAGCACGTTGCGCCAGCAGCGCCCGCACCACAGCGCCGGACTGCGTGATTGAGCAGCGTGTCGTGCTTTCCAACAATGGCCAGCTCCTCGCCGCCGTCACCATTCGGTTGCCGCCGGACAGCTCGACGCCGGTAATGATGATTCAGACCCCGTTCGGTCTAAACCTCCCCGCGGGCCTGAAACTTGCGATCGATGAGAAGCCGTTCGAAACGCTGCCGCTACAGACCTGCGACGGCGGCGGCTGCTACGCCGGCAATGTCGTGTCGGCTGAACTGCTTGGCGCCCTGAAGCAGGGCACGACCCTGTCGATTACCTTCCAGGACGCGGCTCAGCGCGATATCGCCGTGCCGGTGTCGCTCAACGGCTTCACTGCCGCCTACGAAAAGATCCAGTAGCCCAGACGGGGCGCCGGCAGGTTCGGCGGGCTCCCCGCTATGGGGGGGTAGCCTCTCGCTGCCCGGCACGCGTCGCAATCCAGGGCAAACGCATACGCGGATGAGGGCATGCCCGTCGCCGCGAGCGCCCGGGATCTCCTTTGATCCTCTATTCGCAAGGCGGGGGCCGGTGAGCAGAAGCCCTCACGCCGCAAAGTGCCGAAGGCGGAGGAGGGCTGCAGGAAGCGCCGGCGCGTGAGGCCCCGCCCGTCTTCGGCTCACTGGTCATTGCACGGTCGCCACGCCCGATGCGCCAGGGCGACGGCATCCATCGAGAACCGCAAGGTTAGCCGGCGTGCTGGGGCCGCGCAGCGCTGGCGCGTTGGCAAGTCCGTCGTGGTGGACAGCAAGAGGGGCGCCAGCTATCCGCCTGCACCCCTCCCGCTCTCTCCAGGCTGTTCGGTCAGAACGGCGCGGAAATCTTCATAGCCCCGCCGTAGCTCTTGACCGTCTCGCCAACCTTGGCGTCGCCGGTCAGGCGGAAGGTCGCTCCATTGTTGGCGATGACGTCGAAGCCCAGCGTCACGTCGAACAGCGCTTCGTCGAGATCGCCGGTGATGGTGAACGGATCCACGCCATCCGGAGCGCCGGCGAAGCCGGCAGAGATTTCCGGGGCTGTGCCGAGCACCACGTCCAGGGCGCCGATGCGGACGAAGGAGCGGAGGATCGCGTCCTCGCCAAGGTCCATTTCGCCGCCCAGCTCGATCGACGGCGCCACCGTGACATAGGTCTCGTCATGGCCGTCGATCTCGAGCGCTACCGGCCCGCCTGTCTCGGCGAAATCGGCAATGCTCACCTGCGATACACCGACATCGACCATCGGCCGGACGTACCAGTTGTCCTGCTCGATGCTGTGCGACAGCCGCACATGGGCAGAAGCAAAGCCGATATCCTGTGTGCCTTCGAGCACATAGCTCGGGCCCAGCGGCATGTCGACGAACCGCGAGACGTTCTGTGACGACCAGCCGCCGGTAATCGCACCGGCGAGGACCGTGTTGCCCCAGACGCCCTTGAACACTGCACCTGCCTGGAACCGGTTGCCGGTGCTCGAGACGTTGCCGTTGCTGTCGGTGCCGATGTCCTCCCACGAGCCGCCGATACCGGCGACGAAGTGCTCGTCGATGCGGGCCTGGGCGCCGGCGCTGAGGCCGTAGCTGGTTTGCGCAAAGCCGAGGTTGGTGTCGGTCTCGGAGCGCTCCGTCTTGCGCTGGTTGACCGCGGTCCAGACGCACTGGCCCTCGGCGTCGATGCTCTCCTGCACCTTGCAGCTCATCAGTGAGTTTTCGAACTGTAGGCCGGCCAGCATCGCCAGGGTTTCGTTGATCAGGTACGGCTCGGGGCTAAGCTGATCGAGCGTTTCCTGGTAGGTCTCGAGATCGGGGATCTGGAACAGCGACGCTACCACCGGCTCGAGCGCATCGGACCCGCCGGCCAACTGGAAGGCGTTGATGTACTCACCGATCGCGCTCTGGTTCGGGTTCAGGCCTTCGACGTCGAAGTCGATGCCGTAGCTAAGCAGCAACTCCTTTTCTGTCTGCGACAGCGCGTAGGTAGCGACGACCGAGGCAGGGGCCGTAAGCGTCGGCGTGCCGGTCAGCGCCACCGCCGATTTGGCGATGGTCACCTGGTGATCGCCCGGCAGCGCGTTGCCCATGTTGAGCAGCGTGAGGTCGACTTCGCCCAACATTTCCAGCGTGCCGTCGACATCGATCAGGTCGGCCTCGCCCTCCAGCGCCGGATCCGGCGGCAGATGGCTCTTGGCCAGGTCGACGTCAACCGCGTAGGTGCCCTTGATGTCCTGGACCATGTTGCCGTTGACGGCCGTGGTCATCACCTTGTTCTTACCACCGGCAGCCATTACGCCGAAGTTGGTCAGCACGTTTCCGTCGCCGAACTTGGCGAAGTGGCCGGAATTGAAGGTGCCAAGTTCTTCGTTGACGAAGCTGTTCGTGCCGATACCGAGGTCGACCGAGCCGGTGACGATCCCGGTGTTGGAGATCGCCTCGTTGCCGCCCTTATGCTGCTTGGCCACAGTGGCGTTCGTTGGATCGCTGCCCGTGGCCAGAATTGCCCAGCCGGCGTCGACGCCATCGGCGGTGGTGATGGTGCCGGCGTTGTCGACGGTGTTGGTCTTGCCATCCATGATCCACAGACCGACGCCGACATAGTCCATGGTGCCGACCGAAGCCGTGCGGCCGCCGCGAATGATGGTGCCGGCGCCGTTGATGTCGATGATGACGTTGCCGTTAGAGGCGTTGGTGTCGGCAGCGCTGTGCGCGAGGATGCCGATCGATCCAAGGCCACGGTTGGCGTCGCCGGGAAGCAGATTCTCCGCCGTTAGTACCGAGCCGCTGACAGTAACCGTGACGTCGCCCGAAGTCGCCGCGACGGCATTGTTGGTCAGGTTGGCCAACCCGCCCGCGCTTTGGGCGAAGATGCCCGTGGCGTTGTTGCCGGCGGTCCGGATTGTGCCGGTGAGATCGACACTGACAGCACCGGCATCACCATCGTCACCCTTGCTGCCGATCTTCCAGGACAGGAGGTCGAGGCCGGGCACGTCATTACCCAAACCACCCATGAGCCCGCCACCGCCACCCACGCTTTGGGCGAAGATGCCGGCGGAGCTGTCGCCATGCGTGATGATGTCGCCGTTTGCGGTGACGTCGACCACGCCGCCGTTGCCACCGTCACCGGATGCTCGGCCAAAGGCGAGGCCGATGCCAAGGTTTAGTCCGGGGATGGTCAGGCCAGGTATCGGTGTCTCGATATCGGCGGCCAAGGCACGGTCGACGTTGCCGGCAATGCCGCCGCCGCCACCCACCGATTGGGCGAAGATGCCGTTGGACGCGACGCCGAAGGTCTCGATGTCGCCGGTGGCCCGCTGCGAGACTGTGACGTCACCGCCGTTGCCCGCGCCAGCACCCTCGCCACCGAGGCCGAGCAGACCAGTGGCGCCGATGACGGCCTTACCGCCGACGCCGCCGCCCTTGCCCACACTCTGGGCGAAGATGCCGTTGGAGTTGCCGGCGTGCGTGGTGATGTTGCCGCCGTTGTCGACGACCACTTCACCGCCATCGCCACCGGCGCCCGAATTACCGCCGACCGCCACTGTGGCGTTCTTATAGAAGGACACCGAGCCGAAGGGCACGCCGACCAGCATTTCAACCGGCACCGGTAGGAGTTCGCCGGTACCCAAGATGCCGTTGCCACCGTTGCCGCCGCCGCCACCGATTGACTGTGCGTAGATGCCGTCGGCGGTGTCGCCGAAGGTTTCTATGCGGCCGGTGTTGATGACTTCGACCTTCTCGCCGTGGTTAGCCAATCCGCCGTCGCCGCCGATGGCGAGGTTCATCGCCAGATTGTTCTTGGTGGCATCGGGTGCCGAGCAGACGATAGGCAGGGTGCACTTGTTGGCGATGACCAGCGAGATGGTGTTGGCGCGGCCACCGATGCCGCCGCCACCGCCAACGCTCTGGGAATAAATGCCGTAGCCGCTGACGCCGCGGGTGACGATGCCGCCGGTGTTCTCGACCTTCACCTCGCCACCGGTGCTGCCGTCACCGGCGTCGCCGCCGACCGAGACGTTGGCGGTGAGGGTGCGGTTCTTGTCGTTGGTGCTGTTGGAGAGCAGGCCGACGGCTGTGATGGCGCCGCCGCCGTCGCCACCGCCACCACCGACCGCCTGGGCAAAGATGCCGACCGCGGCTGCGCCCTGGACATCGATCGAGCCGTGATTGGTGACGTCGACCTGGCCGCCGATGCCGCCGGCGCCGCCGGCGCCGCCCACCGAGACAGTGGCATTGACCGAGGTGGCTGCCTCATCCGCGCTGCCGCCCGATTTGCCGAGTTGGGCAACCAGCGCCATGCCGCCATTGCCACCGCCGCCGCCGATCGACTGAGCCTTGATGCCGTGTGCCTCGAGACCCTCGGTTTCGATCGATCCTGCCGCCTGGTTGGTGACCTTGACTGTACCGCCGTAATTGCCCGTGCCGCCCTCGCCGCCCACCGACACGCCGATGGCCATCGAATCCTTCTGGGCGAAGGTCATCTGGGCGGTGATCGCCAGCCCGCCATTGCCGCCGCCGCCGCCCTGCGAGTGACCGAGGATGCCGATGGCGCCGCTGCCGTAAGTGTGAATCGCACCCGAGTTCGACACCGTCACGGCGCCGGCATAGCTGCCGGCAGCGCCCTTGCCGCCAACGGATACGCCGACCGCGCCGGGTGTCTCGGAGAAGTTGAACGTGCCCGACACCGCCAGGCCGCCGTTACCTCCACCACCACCCAGCGACTGCGCCATGATGCCGTAGCTGTTATCGCCGTAGGTGGTGATGGCGCTCGAATTGATAACGTCGGAAGCGCCGCCGTGGCCGCCGCCGGCGCCGGTGCCGCCAAGCGCCACCGCGATGGTGACCGACGTTTCACCGCCAAAACCGAAGGCGCCAGCAAAGCCGAAGCCACCATCGCCGCCGCCGCCGCCAACCGACTGCGCGTAGATGCCGTGCGAGCCGTTGGAATGGGTCAGTAGCGCGCCGACGCTGCTGTTGACGTCGACATCGCCGCCATTACCGCCGCCATTGCCGCTTCCGCCCACCGCGATGCCAAAGGCGGCGCCGCCGCCGATGGTCACGGCGACGCTGCCGGCGAAGCCGCCGTTGCCGCCACCGCCGCCGATCGACTGGGCGTAGATGGCATGCGAGGCCAGCCCGAAGGTTTCGACGCGGCCGGTGTTGTTGACCGTCACCTGCTGGGCGTGGCTGGCGCCACCGCCCTTGCCGCCGACCGAAATTGCCGCAGCGCCGGCGGGGAGGTCTTCGACCGAGACTCCCAGGGCGCCAGACAACGCGAAGCCGCCGTCGCCGCCACCGCCGCCGATCGACTGCGCAAAAATGCCGTGCGACTTGTCGCCGAAATTGGTGGTGATGCTGCCTACGGTCGTCGAATAGCCGGTGGTGATCGCCCCCGAGTTTGTCACCGTGACGACGCCGCCGTTGCTGCCGGCGCCGCCGGAGCCGCCAACAGCGACCGCAGCACCAACCACGCCGCCGGCGCCGCTGAGCGCGGCACCGCCGCGGCCACCGCCGCCACCGATTGATTGCGCGACGATCGCCGAAGCCTCGCTGCCACGCGTGGTAACGATGTTGTCGTTGTCGACGAGGACGGTGCCGGCTGTGGCGCCACCTCCGCCTCCGCCCCCCAGGCTCACGGCGAGGCCGAAGGCACCGGCGCCGAGCGCGCCGGCAACACCGCCATTGCCGCCGCCGCCGCCGATCGATTGGGCAAGGATGCCGACCGCGCCCTGGCCCTGCGTGCTGATGGTGGCGCCAGTGAAGCCCGCGCCAGTGGTGTTGACGGTGACGCCGCCCGCCAGGTTGCCGGCTCCACCGTCGCCGCCCAGGCCGATCGCGCCGGCCATGCCGCCCAATGATCCGGCAACGCTGAAGCCGCCATTGCCGCCGCCGCCGCCGATCGACTGGGCGACGATGCCGTGCGACTGATTGCCCAGGGTCGCGACGTTGCCAACGGCATTGACGGTGACGTTCTTGCTGACGCCGCCGGCCCCGCCGCTGCCTCCCAGGGCTACCGATAGCGTGTATCCGCCGCCGCCAGTGAGCGCGACAGTGCCGCCGCCGTTGCCACCACCGCCGCCGATCGACTGGGCAATGATACCGCTCGCCTCTTTGCCGTCGGTGTAGATGGAGCCCTTCTGGTTCACCAGGACATCGTCGCCATCGCCGCCATCACCACCCCTGCCGCCCAGAGAAACTGAAACGTCGACCGGGGAGCCGAGACCGACCGTACCGGAATAGGCGTAGCCGCCGTTACCGCCACCGCCGCCGATCGACTGGACGACCAGGCCGTGGGCACGATCCTGCGTGGTATCGATGACCGTGGCAGTCAGGGTATTGACGTCCGCCACGTCGTTGTAGATGGCCCGTTTGCCGTCGCCGCCTGGCCCGGCGCCACCACCGATGGCGATCGACGCACCGGTGCCCACGGCAACCGCACCGCCACCATTGCCGCCACCGCCGCCGATCGACTGTACCATGACGGCGATCGAACCCGCGCCGGTGGTGCTGACGTTTGCGGAGTTGTTGATCGTCGCGACTTTGGAACCGCCACCCGAGCCCCCGCTGCCGCCCACGGAAAACAGACCGCCGGCGCCGCCGCCATCGCCGCCGCCGCCGCCGATCGATTGCGCGAAGAGGCCGAACGAGTCGGCGCCACCGGTGACGATCACGCCGCGGTTGGTGATCGTAACAATGTTGCCGCTCGATTCACCGCCGCCGGCGCCGCCGACAGCGCCGATGCCCCCAGCATCGCCACCGGAGCCGGCGCCAGCGCCGACGCTCTGGGCGAAAATGCCATGCGAATTGTTGCCGTAGGTGGTGACGGTGCCGTCGTTGGTCACCGTGACGACCCCGGCATCACCACCATTGCCACCGCCGCGACCGAGCGCATACCCGGCCTCGGCGTCACCACCTCGGCCGCCGTTGCCGCCGGTGCTGCGCGCATAGACGCCATGGCCTCCTGCGCCATAGGTCACGATGGTCGAGTTCGCCCCCAAGGTAACCTGAACATCGGCACCATCGCCGCCCGCGCCGCCGTTACCGGCGTCGGAATAGAACGCGGCGAACGTGCCACCGCCGTTGCCGCCAGCGCCGCCAATGCTCTGCGCCAGCACACCGATGCCGGGCTTGGTGGGGTCGCTATCATAGACGGTAATGGCGCCATTATTGTTGACCACGACCGATCCGGCATTGCCGCCGCTGCTGCCGCTGCTGCACCAGGAGACCAACAGCAAGTTCGTGCAACTGCCATTGCCGCCGCGACCACCGATCGACTCGACCTGAATACCGTTGGCGTCGGTGGTACTAAAGGGTGCGCCGGGCGTGCCAACATTGTTGACAGTGAGGTTGCCTGAGAGAGCGCCTCCAACCGGACCGGTTGAGGCCAGATGCAGTCCAAGTGCCTCCTCGGTCGTAAAGGTCGGGCCCCCGCCTTGTATCGTGTAGCTGTAAGGGTTTCCCGAAGTGCCGTCGCCAGTACGTTCGATATATTGGCCGCCGACCTGGTACGGTGTATCGTCCGACGTTTCCGGCGTTGCGTTCTTGATGGCCATGACGGTGATGGCGCCCAAGGGACCACCACCGTCGGGATCGAAGCCGGTTCGCACTGTCAGGTTGAGCTGGACATCGTTGTCGGCCTGATTGACGCCGGACTCGCGAAGCAAGATGCCAACGGTACCGCTTGGGGTGACAGATGTGGTGCCGCCAACGGTGTCGCCGGTCACATTGACAGTTTTGACGACCGTGTTGTCATAGCTGATGCCGTCAGCGGGAACGTCAGGACAGTTGACGGTAGCCGCAGGCGGCGAACACCCGGTATTCTGCGCGGTAGCCGCCGTAGTGGTGCCCAGCGACAGCAGTCCAGAGACGAAAAGCAGGGCCAGAGTTACCCCTGCAATTCTCCAAACCCGGTCGGGCAGTATCCGTGCAGTCAGCATCCGAGCGCCCACCCAATATCCGTTACCGGTAGGTTAAGGGGTCGTTTTGCCAGACGATATCCACATTTCAGCCGCAATGCAGAAATTGCCGCCCCAGTTGCCCGATAGCAACAGTATTTGACGTAGCAATACAGTCGTATGGCAACGTGTGCGCGTAAATGCTTATCTGTCGAAGGCGAAAATGCAGTCACTTGCCGGTATTGCTGCGTCGAATTTTGATCGGCGATGGCTCGCAGTCATCTGCGCGACATGATTCTGCGACTCACCGGCCCGCATCCTTGAAGCATTCATCTGCGGGGGGTATGCACCTGCCTGACGCCTCCAGCCTCAGGGAGCCGATATGGCCGATTTTGCGAATGCCCGCCTCAAGATGGTCGATAACCAGTTGCGCACCAGCGGCGTGACGGATCATCGGATCCTCACTGCCATGGGCGCCGTCCGGCGCGAGGCCTTCTTGCCTGCCGATCGAGAGGCGCTGGCCTATGCCGATGTGTCGCATGCTCTGGGGGGCGGCCGCTATCTTGGTGCGCCCGCGCCCTTCGGCAAGCTGCTGCAGCTCGCCGAGATCGCCGCGACCGATCGCGTGCTCGATGTCGGTGCGGGCACCGGCTACTCAACCGCCGTACTGGCGCTGCTGGGCGCCTCGGTCACCGGTCTTGAGATGGACGCGGCGCTCGCCGGCCAGGCCACGGCCAACCTCGCGGCGGCCGACGTGGCCAATGCCGAGATTGCCGTCGGCAGTTTCGACGGGACGGGGCTGCCGCATGACCATTTCGACGTGATCGTCGTCGAGGGGACAGTCGCCGCCGAGCCGACGCCGCTGTTCCACCTGCTACGCGAGGGCGGGCGTCTGGTGGTGCTGATCGCCAATGGTGGCCCGGCCGTCGCACATATCTTCGTCAAATCCGGCGGCGAGGTTGCCGGCCGCAGCGAGTTCAACACCTCTTTGCCGCCCTTGGCCGAAGTGCCACGGGTAGAGGCCTTCGTGTTCTGAACGGGCGTATTTTCTAACTGACCCGCGGTTCGGCAGTGTTGCCGGCTAATCACGGGACCAAACATTTCCAAGGTTAAAACCTCGCAACACTTGAGTTGCGAGGTTGTGCGTCCCATGTGCCCGACGTAACGTCGGAAGGCTGTCGGAGGTTTTGACTATGCGTTTCCTGGGGGCAATGCGGGCGGGCGCCCTTGCCGTTTCACTGAGCATGCTGCCGGCGACGGTGCATGCGGAGAGTCTGAGGGCGGCGCTCGAGAGCGCGTATCAGAACAATCCCAACATCATGTCGGCGCTGCTCAACGTGAAAGCGACGGCCGAAAACATCGCGCTGGCGAAATCCGGCAAGCTGCCCTCGCTTGGCGTGTCGAGCAGCATCGGCGGCTCCTGGGAGCAGCCGCAGGGCGGGGAGTTCAACACCGCCGCCAGTTTCTCCACCGGCCTCAACTACAGCCAGACGCTGTTCGACAATTACAAGACCGATGCCGAGATCGAGCAGGCCCGCGCCGGCACCGAAGTCGCCAAATACGCGCTGCGCAACGCCGAGCAGAACGTGCTGCTGGCGGTGGTGCAGGCCTACTACGCGGTGATCCGCGATACCCAGCTGGTGCAGCTGCGCTCCGACAACATGGCGTTCTTCGATGCCCAGGTGAGCTCCTCGGAAGATCGCCTGCGCCTCGGTGAAGGCACCAAGATCGACGTGTCGCAGGCCAAGACCCGACAGGTTGCCGCCGTAGCGCTCTACCGTTCGGCCATCGCCTCGCTGCAGACCAGCCAGGCGAGCTACGAGCGCTGGGTCGGCCACAAGCCCAAGAACCTCACCTCCGACTTCAACTTCGGCAAGTCGCTGCCCACGTCGATTGACGGTGCCATCGCCTCGGCGCAGGAACGTCACCCGGCGCTGCTGTCCGCCCGTGCGGCCATCCGCGTGGCGCAGGCCGGATCGGACGCAGCCAGCGCCTCGTTCGGCCCGACCCTCAGCCTGATCGGCGCGATCGATGCGACCACCAGCTATTCCAGCAAGCTCGGCGGCACCAGCAGTGCGCTGGGCGGTTCGGCCAAACTGTCGCTGTCGATCCCGATCTATTCGGGCGGCGCGCTGTCGGCGAGCCTGCGCAAGGCCAACATCCAGCAGATCCAGAGCGAGGTCGACGCGCTGTCGGCTCGCGACGAGATCAAGGAGTCGGTGATCTCCGCCTGGTCGACGCTGCAGAACTCCACCTCGCAGATCGACTCGGCCCAGGCCGCGGTCAGCTCCAGCCAGTTGGTCGTTGATGGCACCATCCAGGAGCGCGACGTCGGCCAGAAGACCACGCTCGACGTGCTCAACGCCCAGGCCGAACTGACCTCGGCGCGCGAGCAGTTGATTACTGCGCGTTCGACCAAGATGATCGCCGCGTTCTCGTTGCTCGCCGCTTCCGGCAAGCTGTCGCCCGAAGTGCTCGGCCTTCGCGTCGCGATGCACTCGGCTGACGGCTATATCGCCAATGTCGAGGATGTGTGGGCTGAGCTCCGCGCCCTCAGCGACGACTGATCGCTGCGGCCCGCCCTTGGTCCGCATGGACCGGGATGTGGCCGAGGCATACCCTCAGAATCAGGCCGCGATGCGCAGTCAGCATCGCGGCCTTTTTGATGCGACCGCGAGGGGCGGTCCGCAGTTTGGGGGAAACTATGAAAGCACTACCGTTCTGGTTCATTGCCGTCGGCGCGATCCTGGCGCTCCTGGGTATGGCATGGGGCATCCAGATGGCCATCACGCAGGATCACACGCTGTCGCCGGGCCATGCGCACAACAACCTCATCGGCTTCGTCACGATGGTGATCTACGGCGTCTACTACAAGCTGGTGCCGGCTGCCGCGCAGACGCGGCTTGCGCTGGTGCACTTCTGGGTGGCGTTGCTCGGCGCCCTGACCATCGGCATCGGCGTCGCCATGGCAACGTCGGGGCAGGGCGAATGGTTGGCACAGATCGCTTCGATTGCCACGATCATCGGCATGGCTATCTTTGTCTACACCATCTTCCGCAATCGGGCGGCGCTCGCCTGACGCTCCGGGTCAAGCGCTACGCGACTGTCTTCCCCCGGAAATCCCTGGGGGAAGACGCTACGGCTGGTGTGCCACCGATTCACAAAGCGCCATTGCTTGCACTAAATTGGATGCAGTTGATTCGGTCATGTCGCCGAATCCGCCCAAAGTGCGGCCGCGTATCTGGCGGGTAATGTGAGGCAGTTATGAACAAGCCGGCGCCCAAAGAGCCCTCGATGGACGAGATTCTGTCGTCGATCCGGCAGATCATCGCCGATGACGATGCCGGGGCGGCGCCCAAGAAGCCGGTAATGCCGGCGCCCGCGCCGGCTCGCAGCTTCGTGCCGCAACCGGCTCCACGTCCCGTCGAGCCGGAACCCGAGCCGCTGGCGCTGTCGTCCGAACAGATCCTGCGCGATACCGCGGCCGAGGATGGTGCCAAGCCTGGCCTCAGCTTCTCCGAACTGCTGGGCGGGGGCGCGCCCGAACTGGACGCGACGCTGATCGACCCCGACGACATCTCGTTCGAACAGGAAGACGAGCCGGCTCCGGCTCCGGCTCCGGCGCCGGTGTTCGCCCCGCCGCCGCGTGCCGCCGCTCCCGCCTACGAGCGCCCGGCGCCGCGTCCGGCGGCATCGGTTGCCGCCGCCGCGCCGATGCCGGATCCATCACTCTCCGCTGATCTCGCCGAGGAACTGCTCGAGCCGACCACCCAGTCCGCGGTGAAGAGCACCTTTGCGCGACTTTCCGGGCTTTCCACCGTCACCAGCGGCGTCACTATCGAAGACATGATGCGCGAGATGCTGCGCCCGATGCTGAAGGAATGGCTGGACGAGAACCTGCCTTCGGTGGTGGAGCGGATGGTCGAAAAGGAAATCGCCCGGGTTTCGCGCGGCGGCAAATAGAGCTGCGTCTGGCATCGTGGCGGCCAAGGCTGCCCTCTTGCATCCACCCACCTCGCGTCACCACATGCGTTTGTGTTGACTTCCCCCTCACGCCTTTGCTTTAGACCTAGCCACTGAGTTCTGGGGCCCGCCGGCGCTTTGGTGCGCGCGGGCCGTTTGCCGTTGGAAACCACCGATGCTTGAGAAGACTTACGACCCCGCCGCCGTCGAGACCCGCATCTACGAGCAGTGGGACAAGGCCGGTACCTTCAAGGCCGGGGCAGGGGCCAAGCCCGGCGCCGAGACGTTCTCGATCGTCATTCCGCCGCCCAACGTCACCGGCTCGCTGCATATCGGGCACGCGCTCAACAACACCATCCAGGACATCCTGATCCGCTTCGAGCGCATGCGCGGCAAGGATGTGCTGTGGCAGCCGGGGACCGACCACGCCGGCATCGCCACCCAGATGATCGTGGAGCGTCAGCTGGCCGAGCGCCAGCAGCCCGGTCGTCGCGAGATGGGCCGCGAGAAGTTCCTCGAGCGCGTCTGGGAATGGAAGGCCGAATCCGGCGGCACCATCCTCAACCAGCTTCGCCGCCTCGGCGCCTCCGCCGATTGGTCCCGCGAGCGCTTCACCATGGACGAGGGGCTTTCCGAGGCCGTTCGCAAGGTGTTCGTCACGCTCTACGAAAAGGGCCTGATCTATCGCGCCAAGCGCCTGGTGAACTGGCATCCCGGTCTCGAGACCGCGATCTCCGACCTCGAGGTCGAGAACATCGAGACCAACGGCAAGATGTGGCACCTGCGCTACCCGATCGAGGGGAGCGACGAGACCATCACTGTCGCCACCACCCGTCCCGAGACCATGCTCGGCGACGTCGCGGTTGCCGTGCACCCAGAGGACGAGCGCTACAAGCACCTCATCGGCAAGCACGTCATCCTGCCGATCGTCGGTCGCCGCATCCCGATCATCGGCGACGAGTATGCCGACCCCGAGCTTGGCTCGGGCGCGGTGAAGATCACCCCGGCGCACGACTTCAACGACTTCGAAGTCGGCCAGCGCCATGGCCTCAAGCCAATCAACATCTTCACCACGACGGCGAAACTGAACAATACCGTGCCGGCGGAGTATCGCGGGCTCGACCGCTTCGACGCGCGCACCAGGATCATCGCCGAACTCGAAGCCACGGGCGTCCTCGTCTGGGTCGACGACAAGAAGATCATGGTCCCCTACGACGAGAAGTCCAAGCTGGTCGTCATCGAGCCGTTCCTCACCGACCAGTGGTTCGTGAAGGCCGACATCCTGGCCGAGCCGGCGCTCGCCTCGGTCAAAGAAGGCCGGACCAAGTTCGTCCCCAAGGCCTACGAGAACACCTATTACGCCTGGATGGAGAACATCAAACCCTGGTGCATTTCGCGCCAGCTCTGGTGGGGCCATCAGATCCCGGCCTGGTATGGCCCGCGGCTCAGCACCGATCCCGACTTCAACAACCGCGATGCCGGCCCCAAGTGCTTCGTCGCCGGCAGCGAAGCCGAGGCGATCAAGCTCGCCCAGGTCTATTACGGCAACCGCAAGATCGAGGTCTATTCGGGCGGCGTGAACGCCCCCGATTACGCCAAGGCGGTCAGCGGCTTCGACACCACGCAGCGCGATCGGCTGAATGCCGACACCTGGAACATGCGCAAGCACCGCGATCCGTTCGCCGAGCTCAGCGACAGCAAGGTGCCGCTGCATCGCGACGAGGATGTGCTCGACACTTGGTTCTCGTCGGCGTTGTGGCCGTTCTCGACCATGGGCTGGCCCAACCAGACCCCGGAGCTCAAGAAGTACTATCCGACCGATGTGCTGGTCACCGGCTTCGACATCATCTTCTTCTGGGTCGCCCGCATGATGATGATGGGGCTGGAGTTCACCGGCACCGAGCCATTCCACACCGTCTACATGCATGCACTGGTCCGCGACGAGAAGGGCCAGAAGATGAGCAAGACCAAAGGGAACGTCATCGACCCCCTGAACCTCGTCAACGAGTACGGCGCCGACGCCACGCGCTTCACCCTTGCCGCCATGGCGGCGCAGGGTCGCGACATGCGCCTCGCCATTTCCCGCGTCGAGGGTTACCGCAACTTCGTCACCAAGCTCTGGAACGCCGCGCGCTTCCTCGAGATGAACGGCTGCGCCCGCGTCGAGGCGTTCGATCCGAAAAAGAACACCCTTGCGATCAATCGCTGGATCGTCGGCTCGACCGCGCGCGCCGTGGCGACCGTCACCGCCGCGCTCGACGACTATCGCTTCAACGAAGCCGCCAACGCTGCGTATGACTTCGTCTGGGGCACCTTCTGCGATTGGTACATCGAACTGGCCAAGCCCGTCTTCACCGGCGAGGACGAAGCCGCCAAGGCCGAGACCCAGGCGACGGCGGGCTTCGCGCTCGACCAGATCCTGAAGCTCCTGCACCCGTTCATGCCCTTCGTCACCGAGGAGCTGTGGGCCGAAACCGGCAAGACCGGCCCGGCGCGCGAAAAGCTGCTGATCATTTCGGAATGGCCGGAGCTGGCCGGCCTCGAGGATCCCGAGGCGCAAGCCGAGCTCGATTGGCTGGTGTCGCTGATCTCGGGCATCCGCTCGGTCCGCCAGGAAATGAACGTCCCGGCCGGCGCCAAGGTGAAGCTGCTGGTGGTTGGGGCAGGGGAGACGACCGGCATCCGCGTCGAGGCCAACCTGTCGGCGCTGACCCGGCTGGCCCGGCTCGAGAGCGTCGACTACACCTCCGACGTGCCGCGCGATTCCGCCCAGTTGATTCTCGGCGAAGCCACCTTCGTGCTGCCGCTCGCCGGTGTCATCGATCTGGATGCTGAGCGCGGTAGGCTGAAGAAGGACATCGCCAAGGAGACGGTCGAGATCGACAAGATCGACAAGAAACTGAGCAACGAGCAGTTCCTTGCCAAGGCCGCCGAAGAGGTGATCGACGAACAGCGCAGCCGCCGCGCCGAGGCGGAAGATCGCCGTGCCCGCCTCACCGAGGCTCTGTCACGCCTGAGCTAACGGAGCGCCCATGGGCGAAACAATGCCGGCCAGCAACCAGCGCCAGCCGATCAAGGACTGGATGACCATCGTCCAGTTCGACGGCCGCGGCGGGGTGCGCAAGCTCGAGGAAGCCGAGGAGGCGACGTTCGCCACCCCGGCCAAGGGCTTTGCGCTGATCTCGGGCAACTCGCGGGCGCCCGAGTTCAAGGTCTGGCTGAAGCGCGAGCTCGGCGATTTCAACGCCGACCTCATCACCGTGCCTTCGACCCGCAGCCGCTGCACGGTGCTCGATGATCGGGCGCTGGTGGTGCTGCGTGTCGCCCGGCCCGGGGCCGACCCAGAGGATGTCGGCCGGCAACTGCTGACGTTGTGGATCGAGAAGGGGCGCGTCATCATCGCCTCCGAGCTCAACATCGTTGAGTTCCTCGGCATCACCCAATGGCAGCAGACGCACCATGCGCCGGTCTCGCCCGCCGACCTCGTCGCCCGTCTGGCGCTCCGCGCCGCAGACCGCATCGAACCGTTGATCGAGCGGATGGGCGACAACCTCGACACCATCGAGGAAACCCTGATGCTGAACCGCGCCGGCGACAGCCGATCCCGGCTGGCGCACCTGCGCCGCACGCTGATCAACATGCGCCGGCTGATCTGGCCGCAACGCGACGTGCTGACCACGCTCGAAATCGAAGACCTGAGCTTTTTCACCGCCCGCGATCGGGTCCGCCTGCGCGAGGCGGCGGCGCGCACGGCGCGGCTGGGCGATGAGATGCAGACTCTTTCCGAGCGCGCCGTGCTGGTGCACGAACAGCTGCTCGATACCCGTGCCGAGCAGATGAACCAGACCATGCTGCTGCTGGCCGCAGCGACCGTGGTGCTGATGCCGCTCACAGTGATCAGTGGCATCCTCGGCATGAACGTCGAGGGCATCCCGTTCCACGACAGCCCCCACGCCTTCTGGATCGTCACCGGCTTCCTCTGCGTCCTCGGTGTCGCCATCTACCTCTTCATGCGCAAGAAGAAATGGATGTAGGCCCCTAAGGGGACTCACCTTTCCCCCCGGGGCTGACCGCATGCCTTCGGTGCGGCGATAATGACAGCGACCTGTTGTTCGGCGCGTGACGCGGCAGCAGCCATTGCCTAAACTCCGCTGCACTTTTGCAAGGATTCACCGGTCCCGTGCTCAACCGGCTCTACATCGTCGTCGGCGTCATCGCGATCCTGCTGCTCGCCGCGGCCTTTGTCGTGCCCAGTTTCATCCCATGGGGACAGTATCGCGACCGCCTCGCTGCTATCGCCGGCGAGGTGCTCGGTACGCCCGTGCGCATCGAAGGCGACGTGGCGTTCTCGCTGCTGCCGCAGCCGAAGCTCACCTTCTCCAATGTCAGCGCCGGACCGCCGGAGAAGCCGAGCCTGACGGTCGAGCGGGTCGAGGCGGATTTCTCGCTGATCGATTTCCTGCGCGACCGTTACAACGTCACCGAGCTGCAGCTCGACGGGCCGACCGTGTCGGTCGACGTTGCCGCCGATGGCTCGGTGGACGCGGGCATCGCGCTCGCCCGGGCGGTAAGCAGCAATATTTCCGTCGCCAATGCCGTGGTCAGCGGTGGAACCGTCAAGCTCCACGATGCGCGGGCCGGCGAGACCTACATCGCTTCGAACGTCGCTGGCGACCTGAAGCTCGAGGCGCTGCGTGGGCCGTTCTCGTTCCAGGGCACCGGCAATGTCGATGGCGCCGTCTATGCGCTGCGCGTCACCACTGGCCAGCTCGACGCCGAGGGCGGCGGCTCGCTCGCCATGACCCTGAGGCCGGCCGACGAACGCTTCACTCTTTCTGCCGAGGGGTTTCTGACGCCGGGGCTGACACCCGGCTTCACCGGTACCATGACCTACCGCCAGCCGCCGTCGAGGCCGGCCAAGGAGGGGGTAGAGGATGCGGGGCAGGGCGCCCTGGTGATGACCAGCAAGGTCGAAGCCAGCCCCAGCAGGGTGCTGCTCTCCGACTATGTGGTGATCCCCGATGAGAACCGCGCCGCGACGCGCCTGCTCGGCGCGGCGGATGTGACGCTCGGCGCCGACATGGCCTTCAACGCGGTGATCTCGGGTGGCCTGCTGGCGCTGCCGCCGCGCGACGCCACGGCCGAGCAGGCGGTCGAGCCCTATGAGCTGGTCCGGCTGCTGCGCGAACTGCCGCTCCCCGCTGCCCCCGGCATCCCGGGCACCATCGGCCTCGATGTGTCCGAGGTTAACCTCAGGGCATTCTCGCTCCGCAACGTCCGGCTGGATGCGACCGCCCATGCGGGCGGCTGGACGGTGCGCGGGCTGACGGGGATCCTGCCGGGCGACACGCGCGTATCGCTGAGCGGTGAAGTCACCACCGAGACCGGCCGCCCGGAGTTCTCCGGCACGTTGTCGCTCAAGTCGCAGCGGCTTGACGCGCTGACCACGCTGTGGCGGAAGCCGGCTGACGGCAACCCGTTGTTCGGCATGCCGGGCGCGATCGACGCGCGCGTCGACCTGGTCGGCGAGACGCTGTCGGTCAGCGATGGGCGGGTCGAACTCGACGGCGAGGCGCGATCCTTTTCGGCGCAGCTCGGGCTGGGCGCCATTCCGGACCTCCACGTCACCGCCGATATGGGCCAGCTCGATGCGGCGCGCAGTGCCGCGCTGTTCGCCTTGCTGCCCGACCTCAGTGCCGATGCGGCATTCCCGGCGACGTTCCCGAAGGGCGAGTTCGAACTGGTCGCCGACAGCATGACGCTGGGCGGCCTCAACGGTCGGGCGCTCTCCACTCATGGTTCGTGGGACGGCGGCGTGCTGGTGGTGGACGACATCTCCGCCGGCGATCTCGGCGGCGCCAGGTTCAAGGCCTCGCTCACCGCCTTCGGCTCGATCACCAAGCCGGAGCTCTCCGGCTCAGGCACGCTTACCGTCGCCTCGGCCGACGCCCCGGCGCTGGCGAGCTTCTACAAGGCGATCGGCGCATCGCCGGCCATCGAGCGTTTTCTCACCCCGTCACTGCCCGCCGACCTGGCGCTGCGCCTTGACGCGCCGAGCGGCGACGGGGCGCAGAGCCTCGCGGTCTCTGGACGGCTGGGGACCGCCGAAGTCGCCGCCGACGCCGAATTGCAGGCCGGCTTCCTGCGGGCGCTATCGGGGCCGGTGAAGGTCCGGCTCGACATGAAGTCGGCGGACGCCGCGGCGATGACCGCGCAACTGGGGCTTGGCGAGGTCAGCTTGTTCGCCGAGGGTGAGCCGGTGCATCTGGTGGGCGTCGTCGATGGCAACATTGCCAACAGCCTCGAGACCACCGTGCTGGTTGAAGGCGGCGGCGACTCGCTGGGCTTTTCCGGCAACCTGGTGGTGACCGATCCGGTGGCCTATAGCGGCAAGGGGACCATCAAGGCGGCACTTGCCGATCCCAGCGCCTTTGCGGACTGGCTGGGCGCAGGCGGCGTCTCGTTGCCGGCCATAGCGGCTTCCGCCCGGGTCGATTTCACCGGCTTCTCGGACGTCCAGCTCTCGGACATCGCCGGCACTTCCGGGAAGGAGAGCTTTACCGGCAACCTGAAACTGGCGAACCGCGGCGCCACCCGGGCGGTCAGCGGCAGTATTGCTGCGGGACAGCTGGATATGCGCGGGCTGCTGCAAACCCTCGTGGGGCCGGCCTCGCAGCTGTCGGGGGGCGGCCTGTGGCCCGATGGTCCCCTCGCCACGGGCGACGGTGCGCGCACCACCACCGGCCGCGTTTCCATTACCGCTCCGGCGCTGGAGGTGGCTGGCAAGTCACTGGTCACCGACCTGGCGTTCGATCTCGACTGGGATGCCACCACCACGCGGCTTCGCAATGTCACCGGCAAGCTTGGCAACGGCTCGGTCGGCCTCGAGCTCGCCGTCTGCTGCTCGGGTCCGCTGACCGACAAGCAGGTCACCGGACGTATCTCGCTGATCGGGGTCGCGCTCGACGACGTCGCGCCGCCACCGGTCGCCGACGCGCTCGATGGCACACTCGACGCCTCTGGCCGGTTCGACGGCACCGGCGGCTCAGTCGCGGGCATTCTCGGCGCGTTGACCGGTGACGGCACCTACACGGTGAGCGGGCTGCGGATCGAGCGGCTCGATCCGCAAGCGCTGAGCCAGGTGGCCAACGCCGAAAAAGTCCTCGAGATGCAGCCCGAGGAATTGAGCGCACTGATCGAGGATCGCCTCGATGACGGGCCGTTCCTCGCGCCGCAGGTGACCGGCAGCTTCAATATTGCGGGCGGCGTGCTGCGCAGCCCCAACCTGTCGATCGAAGGGGATGGCGGGCAGTTGTTCGGCAGCGGCTCGATCCGCCTCAGCGATCTCGGACTGGCCGGCGATTATACCATCGCGCCGACGGCGGTGACGCCGGCAGCTCTGGTTGCCACCGGCTCGGCCCGGGTTGCCGCAAGGCTCGCCGGCACCTTGCTGGCGCCCGAGCGGACCTTCGACGTCTCGGGCCTGGTCGACGCCATCATGGTCAAGGCTTACGAGGCGGAAGTGGCGCGGCTCGAAAAGCTGCGTGAAGAGGACGAGGCGCGCCGCAAGGCCGAGGAAGCCGAGAAGGCCCGGCTCGCCGCCGAAGCTGCCGCTATCCGGGCCGCCGACGAGGCTGCCACCAGGAAAGCCGCCGAAGAGGCTGCCGCCAAAAAGGCGGCGGAGGAGGCTGCCGCCAGAAAGGCCGCGGACGAGGAAGCGGCGAAGAAGGCAAACGACGAGGAAGAGCTGCGCAAGGCGCTCGAAGAGTTCAACCGGCCGATGGATATCGGGCTGGGAAACTAGAGCATTTCACCGCTTCGTTGAAGCGGTGAAGCGCTCCAAGTCTTTGATTTGGTCGCGCTTTCGAACCGGAAAAGTCGGCAACTTCTCCTGAAAGCGCTCTAGCCGCGGTCGCGGTACCAGGCGAGTACGGCGAGCCGCACGGCCGACGAGAGGTTTGGCGCTTCGCGCTCCTGATCGATCTCGGCGATCACCGCGGCAATCGATTTGCCGTCCGCCAGCGCCATCGCTTCGAGCCCGGCCCAGAATTCCCTTTCGATGGCGATGCTGGTGCGGTGCCCGGCAATGGTCAGCGAGCGCTTCTCCACCGAACCGTCACTTCTTGCGGAAGCTGTCGAGGCTCACGACCTTTTCGCCCTGCGCTTCGGGCGCAGCAGCAGGTTTTGCCGGTGCGGCAGAATGCGGCTCCTCGGCCGTCTCGGGCTCGATTTCGGGGTCCTCGCCGGCCACCCGCTCGACGTCGAACTGCAGGCCGAACTGCACCGAAGGGTCGAAGAAGCCCTTGATGGCGGAGAAAGGAATGGCCAGCAGCTCCGGGCGGCCGTCGAACGAGAGTTCGACCTCGAAACCGGTCTCGGTGACCCTGAGCGCACCGAACTGGTTCTGCAGCACGATGGTCATTTCCTTGTCGTACTGCTCGAGCAGCCGTTGGCTCATCCGAACCCCGGGCGCCTTGGTGACGAAGGAGATGAAAAAGTGGTGGTCGCCGGGCAGGCCAGTCCGCGCCACTTCGGACAGCACCTTGCGCACAACGCCGCGCAGCGCTTCCTGGGCCAGAATATCGTAGCGGATCAGGTCTTCAGCCATATCGTCCTTGCGTTCGGGGGAATCCCCGTAAGCGTCCATATCACCGCTGCGAGACGCACAATTCAAGGCAAAACCGAAACGGCCGCCCGTGATATGAGGACGCTGCAGGCATATGGGAGAATGAGGGAAGTGCAGGCTTCTGTTGCCAGGTGCCTGCGAACCCCGCCTGTCGGCCTGCTAGGACCGGAGGACTTTTAGTTCAGGTGCCGGCGCCGCATTAAGCAGCGATAGCAACCTTAGCATAGTTGTCGTTGGCAACTATTAGGATGGCCCGATATCGGTGGTACCATGCCGAGCAAAAGTCTAACCTTTACGCCCTTGTCGATCCTGTTTCGTCCCCATGAGCCCGCCACGACGGGGAGTTCTGGTGGAGACGCCGGGCACTGCCCCCGGGTCCAATGGGTTTATTACGCTAGCCGTTTATCGCCATAGCCGTTGCCGGCAAGCCCTATATAGGCGCGGACGGTGCGCGATGCAAACGGCCCTGTGGAAGCAAGCTGGAGCTCCTCCGAATCGCGGTAAGCTGAGTGGATGCGCCAGTACCTAGACCTTCTCCGCGACGTCCTCGACAACGGCACCGATCGGCCTGATCGCACCGGCACCGGCACCCGCTCGGTGTTCGGCCGGCAGACACGCTTCGATCTCGGCAAGGGTTTTCCGTTGCTGACCACCAAGAAGCTGCACATCAAATCGATCGTCTACGAACTGCTCTGGTTCCTGCGCGGCGAGACCAATGTGCGGTGGCTGCAGGAGCGTGGCGTCAGGATCTGGAACGAGTGGGCCGATGAGAATGGCGATCTCGGGCCGGTCTACGGCTCGCAGTGGCGCAGCTGGCCGGACGGGCGCGGCGGCACCATCGACCAGATCGCCAATGTGGTGAATTCGATCAAGAGCAAGCCGGATTCGCGCCGGCACATCGTCACGGCCTGGAACCCGGCCGAAGTCGACGACATGGCGCTGCCCCCCTGCCACTGCCTGTTCCAGTTCTATGTCGCCGACGGCAAACTCAGCTGCCAGCTCTATCAGCGCTCCGCCGACCTGTTCCTCGGCGTGCCGTTCAACATCGCGTCCTATGCGCTTTTGACCGAGATGATGGCGCAGGTAACCGGGCTGCAGCCGGGAGAGTTCGTGCATTCGTTCGGCGACGTGCACCTTTACCACAACCATTTCGAGCAGGTTCGTCTGCAGCTAAGCCGCGAGCCGCGCCCGCTGCCGCGGCTGACCATCAACCCGGACAAGCGCGACATCTTCGATTTCGAGTTCGAGGATTTCATGATCACCGGCTATGATGCGCACCCGTCCATCAAGGCCGAGATCGCCGTATGAGGATCCTGTCGACTGCCTTCATGTGCGCCGCCCTGGCCGCGACGCCGACGCTCGCCAATGACACCATGTCGACGCTGGGCGCTGGCGGGTTGGTGTTTGTCCAGACCGACGACGTGAAGATGCTGAGCGAGGATCTCTACGTGTCGCCCGAGCAGGTTCGGGTGAAGTACGAGTTCCGCAACGAGGGGAGCGAAGACACCGACGCGCTGGTGGCCTTCCCGATGCCCGACATCACCGGGGACGGCGACTTCATGGTGGCGATCCCCACCGAGGACCCGGAGAACATCTTCGGCTTCGAGACGCTGGTGAATGGCCAACCGGTTTCGGCCGAGCTGCACCAGTATGTGTTCGCCACCAATATCGACTACACGCAGTACCTGACCGATCTCGGCCTGCCGCTGACGCCTTACGGCGACGCGACGGTGAAGGCGATCAACGCCCTCGATGAGGCCACCAAGAAGGAGTTGCTGCACCGCGCCCTGGTGATCCCGATGGAGTTCGACCAGGGGCAGGGGATGCATACCGAATACTGGCCGGTATGGACGCTGCGCTCCACCTATAGCTGGGAGGCGCATTTTCCGGCCGGTGAGACCGTGACGGTGGAGCATCAGTACAAGCCGAGCGTCGGCGGCACCGTGGCGGTGACGTTCCTGTCGCCGCCCTACGAGGGCTACGATCCGGCGACCGAGTACAAGCGCCAGTACTGTACCGACGACAGCTTCATCAACACCGTCAAGAAGACGCTTCCGAACCCCGACGAGCCCTACGGCGCGCCGTTCACCGAGAGCTGGGTCAGCTATATCTGGTCGACCGGCGCCAACTGGGCCGGTCCAGTCGGCAAGTTCCACCTGACCATCGACAAGGTGCTGCCGCAGAACCTCGTGTCGTTCTGCTGGGACGGCGAGATCAAGAAGACCGGCCCGACCACCTTCGAGATGGAGGCCGTGGATTGGTGGCCGCCCTACAACCGGGAGCTCGAGGTGCTGATCCTCAACCGGCAGAACCCCGAACCCAACGTCGGCTGATGGCGACGATCGCCGAACTGACCGAGCGGGTGGAGCAGGTTTCCGCCATCTACGCTGAGCGTTGCGGCATCCGGCGCGATGCAGATTGGTATGCGCTGAAGCTGCAGGAGGAGGCCGGCGAACTGGTCGCCGAGCATCTGCGCAGTACTGGCCGTGGACGTGTCGGCGAACGCTCGGAAGCTGCCATCCGTGAAGCGCTTGAGGACGAGGCGGCTGATCTGCTGGCTCAGCTGCTGCTGTTCTGCCGGCACAATCAGATCGACGTCGAGGTCGCGCTCGAGCGCAAGTGGTTCGCACACCTCAAGCGTCTGGATATCGCCCAATGAGTCTCGTTATCCGCAGCGCGGCGCCAGCTGACGCTGCGCTGATCATCCGCTTCATCGCGGCGCTGGCCGCGTACGAGAAGCTGTCGCACGAGGCCAAGGCTACCGAGGCCGACATCCTGCGCGACCTGTTTGGCGCCGACCCCAAGGTGTTCTGCGAGATCGCCGAGTGGAAGGGCAAGCCGGTCGGCTTCACGCTCTGGTTCTACACTTACTCGACCTTCCAGGGGCGCCACGGTATCTGGCTCGAGGATCTCTATGTCTACCCCGAGGCGCGCGGTTTGGGCGTCGGCAAGGCCTTGCTGGTCAACCTGGCGCAGCGCTGCGTGCGCGAGGGGCTCGGGCGGTTCGAGTGGTGGGTGCTCGACTGGAACGAACCGTCGATCCAGTTCTACAAGTCGCAAGGCGGCGTCATGCAGGATGAGTGGACCAAGGTTCGCGTCGACGGTGAAGCTCTGGCGCGGCTCGGTGCGCTGTGACCGTCCCGGTGGCGATGATCGCAGCGGTCGGCGACAACGGCATTATCGGCTCGGATGGCGCGATCCCCTGGCGGTTGCCGACCGATTTCGCCCATTTCAAGCGCACCACCATGGGCAAGCCCCTGATCATGGGGCGCAGAACCTTCGAGAGCATCGGCAAGCCGCTGCCGGGCCGCACCAACATCGTGGTGACACGGCAGTCCGGCTATCAGCCGGATGGCGTGCTGGTGTTCCACAGTCTTGCCGGGGCCCTCGATCAGGCGCAGCAGATCGCCGCCGCCGATGGTGTTGATGAAGTCATGATCGGCGGCGGTGGCGAAATCTATCGTGAGGCGATGCCGTTGGCGGAGCGACTTTACGTCACACATGTGGCGGTGTCGCCCTCCGGCGATGCTCGCTTTCCACTGATCGATCCCAAGCAATGGGAAGTAGAAGCGGAGCCTGAACTGTTGCGCACAGAACGGGATAGCGCCGACTTCACGGTAAAAGTCTATCGTCGACGTGAACCCCCCGCACGTTGATCGCAGGGGAGCGCTTGCCTATATAGGGCGGCAATCGATAATCCGGCTGAAAGGTGGCGTATGCCCTGGGACAACAATACGGGCGGGGGAGGCCGCAACTCCAACAACGGCGGACCCTGGGGTCAGACGCCGGGTGGTGGTGGTAGCGGTGGTGGCGGCGGTGGCCGCCGGGGCGGTGGTACGCCCAACCTCGAAGAACTTCTGTCCCGCGGTCGCGACCGTTTTCAGGGTGGGATCCCCGGTGGGCGCTGGACCATCATCGGTGTCGTCCTGGCGCTCGGCGCGTTCTGGGTGGCCAACTCGGTGTTCACCGTCCAGGAACAGGAATGGGCGGTAAAGCTCCGCTTCGGCCAGCCGCTGGAAAGCGTTCCGGCGGGCCTGCATTTCGCGCTGTGGCCGATCGAGACCGTCGAGCGGGCGCCGCGTACGGAAAACCGCACCGAGATCGGCTCTGTCGGCTCAACCCGCACCCAGTCCGACGAAGGGCTGATGCTCTCGGGCGACCAGAACATCGTCGACGTGAAGTTCTCGGTGCTGTGGTCGGTGACCGACCCGGTGGCCTACCTGTTCAACGTCCGCGATCCGGACGACATGGTGCGCTCGATCGGCGAAAGCGCCATGCGCGAAATCGTCGGCCGCCGTCCGGCACAGGACGTGTTCCGCGACGATCGCGCCGGCATCCAGAACGACGTGCGCGGCATCGTGCAGTCGATCGTCCAGAGCTACAGCATGGGCGTGACGGTGTCGCAGATCGCCATCGAGCAGGCAGCCCCGCCGACTGAAGTGGCCGACGCCTTCAACGAAGTGCAGCGCGCCGAACAGGACGAAGACCGTTTCCAGGAAGAAGCGCGGCAATACGCTAACACGCTGCTGGGTGACGCTCGAGGCCAGGCCGCACAGGTCCGCGAAGATGCGGCCGCCTACAAGAACCGTGTCGTGCAGGAAGCAGAAGGTGAGGCGGCTCGCTTCCTTTCCATCTACGCCGAGTACGCCAAGGCCCCCGAAGTGACGCGCAAGCGTCTGTTCCTCGAGACCATGGAGCAGGTGCTGGGCGGTTCGGAGAAGGTGCTCGTCGACAAGAGCGCCGGATCGGGCGTTGTGCCCTACCTGCCGCTGCCGGAGATCCGGCCGAACTCGACACTCAACACCACGCCCGTCCCCGCCGACGCGACGCCGAGGTAAGCCATGAACAGACTTGTTATTCTCGGCATTGCCGTCGTCGCTCTGCTGTACATTTTCGTGTCTTCGATCTTCGTGGTCAACGAGCGCGAACAGGCCATCGTCATGCGCTTTGGCCAGATCACCGACGTGAAGACGGACCCGGGTCTCTATTTCAAGATCCCGACCAACTTTGTCGATACGGTGCAGATCATCGAAGACCGGCTGCTGCGCTACGACGCCGCCAACATGACGGTGCAGGTGTCGGACGGTAAGTTCTACATCGTCGACGCCTACCTCACCTACCGCATCGCCGACCCGCGGCTGTTCCGTTCCCGCGCGCAGGGCGAACTGCGCGTCGTGGAGGATCGCGTGTCGACCCGTTTCGACGCGGCGCTCCGCCAGGTCTACGGCCGTCGCGCCTTCACCGAGGCGCTGTCCGAGCAGCGCCCGGAGATGATGCGCGAGGCACGTGACCTGATCCGCCCGGACATGGCCCAACTGGGCATCGAGGTGGTTGATGTGCGTATCATCCGCACTGACCTCGATCCGAGCGTTTCGGCCGAAACCTTCAACCGCATGAAGGCCGAGCGTCTCGCCGAGGCCGCACTGCTCCGCGCCCGTGGCCAGGAAGCGGCGCAGACTGCGCGCGCCATCGCCGATCGTCAGGCCGTCGAGGTTCTCTCGGCAGCCCGCCGTGACGCGGAAATCCTGCGAGGCGAGGGCGATGCCCAGCGCTCCCAGATCTTCGCCGATGCCTATAACCGCGACACCGACTTCTTCGACTTCTACCGTTCGATGCAGTCGTATCGCGCGGCGCTCGGGCCGAACGGCACCACCATGGTGCTGTCGCCGGACTCGGAGTTCTTCCGGTTCTTCCAGAACCAGAACCCCGATAACGTGACGCCGCCGCCGGAAGCCGCGACAACGCCGATTCCGGCGACGCCGCTGGTCGAAGAGCCGCCTGTGGACTCGCCGGTCCTCAGCCAGCCCGCGGCTGAAACGACGGTTACCGCTCCCGCGGAGACCACTCCGGCGACCCCGGCTCCTGCCGAACCCGCACCGGCCGCTCCGGCGCAGTAAATGATCGAGCTCTTCTCGGCACTGGCCCTCGTGCTGGTCCTGGAAGGGCTCGTCTACGCTGCATTCCCCGAACAGATGAAGAGGGTGCTGGCGTCGATCCAATCGACGCCAGCTTCAATCATTCGTGCGGCCGCGCTGGCTTGCGCCGGGGTCGGACTTGTTCTCTTGTGGCTGCTCCGGGGCTGACTGCGACATGCGCGGCCACGGCTGAGTCGTTGCAGGAGAAGTGAATGCGTGCTGCCGGTCGGGTTTTGCGGTCTCTGGCCGTCGCGGGAGTCCTGGCCCTGTCGGTGCAGGTCGCACCGGCGGCCGCCAAGGGCCCGGAGTCAGTGGCGGCGCTCGCCGAGCAACTCTCGCCCGCAGTTGTGAACATCGGCACCTCGCGGCGTGTGCCGGGCGGTGGCGGCGTGCCGTTCCCCGACCTGCCGGATGGCTCGCCGCTCGAGGAGCTGTTCGACGAGCACAACCCGAACAACGGGTTGGGCGAAGAGCAGATGCAGGAGGCGCGCAGCCTCGGCTCTGGCTTCATCATTTCGGCCGACGGTATCGTCGTCACCAATAACCACGTCATCGAAGGCGCCGAGGAGATCGAGGTCTACCTGACCGATGGAACGCGCCTGCCGGCGACGATCGTCGGCAAGGACGACAAGACCGACCTCGCGGTGCTGAAGGTCGATGCCGGCCACGAACTGCCGTTCGTCGAGTTCGGCGACAGCGACAGGGCCGTAGTCGGCGACTGGGTGATGGCGATCGGCAATCCGTTCGGCCTCGGCGGCTCGGTGACGCTGGGCATCGTCTCGGCCCGCAACCGCGATATCCAATCCGGCCCCTATGACCAGTTCATCCAGACCGACGCCGCGATCAACCAGGGCAACTCGGGTGGCCCGCTGTTCGACATGGACGGCAAGGTCGTCGGCATCAACACCGCCATCATTGCCCGCGGCGGCTCGTCGCTCGGTATCGGCTTCGCCGTGCCGGTGAACCTGGCGCGGCCGGTGATCGACCAGCTCGCCGCGTTCGGCGAAACTCGCCGCGGCTGGCTCGGGGTCGGCATCCAGGAAGTCAGCGAGGATATCGCCAGCAGCCTCGGCCTGAAGAGCACAGCCGGGGCGCTGGTGATCGACGTCACCAAGGGCGGCCCGTCCGAAGGGCAGGTGGTCGAGGGCGACATCATTCTCGAGTTCGACAGCAAGCCGATCGCCCGCATGCGCGACCTGCCGCGGGTGGTCGCCGAGACTGAGGTCGGCAAGGCCGTCCCGGTGAAGATCCTGCGCAACGGCGCCGAGCAGACCCTCAGCATCACCCTGGGCCGCCTGGAGCTTGGCGAGCAGTTGATCGCCAAGAACAATGCTCCGGCAACGCCGGCTCCCACTCCCGCGCCAGAGCCGACCGCCACGGAGGAAGAGACGCCGCCGCTGGGATTGCCCGACCTGGTCGGCTTCGACGTGGCGCAGCTCGATGAGAACAAGCGCGCCGAGTTCGGCATTGCGCCGGAGGCGGACGGCATCGTCGTCACCAGCGTGAAGAGCGGCAGCGACGCCGATCAGAAGGGCTTCATCCCGGGCCTCCTGGTCACCGAGGTGAACCAGAAGGAGATCGGCACCGTCGATGAACTGAGCGAGCTGGTCGGGCAGGCGAAGGAAGCCGGCCGCCCGGCGGTGCTGTTCAAGGTGATCGATCCGACCGGCACCAGCCGGTTCATTGCGGTCCGGCTCGGCTAACCGATCGCCGGGTTGCTGATCCGGTACACCACGTGTGAGCGCAGCGGATGACCCGGCGCGAGCCTGGGATGCTCGAAGTCGGCGTCCGCGTCGCGAACCATGCCGATCTTCGCCATGACGCGTTGGCTGGGGAGGTTTCCCGCGAAGGTGAAGGCGACGATTTCCGGCAGCTCGAGTGTCGAGAAGCCATAGTTGAGCCAGGCCCGGGCACCCTCCGGGGCGAGGCCCTGTCCCCAGAACGCCTTGTCGAACTGCCAGCCGATCTCGACGGCCGGCTGGCCGCGAATGGCGGCGCGCGTTTCATCGGGGATGTAGCCGAGGCCGATGAGGCCGACGAACTGGCCGGTCGACTTGAGCTCGGCCGCGCCGAAATGAAAGCCTGTGACAGCCTGTTTCTCGATCGAGAACGCCAGCTGTGCCCCGGTCTGCTCAGGCGTCGCGGTCGAAGGATAGAACCGGCGGACTTCCGGATCGCCCAGAACCGCCGCCAGCGGAGCGTGGTCGCCGCTCTCCCAGGATCTGAGAACGAGTCGCTCCGTCTCCAGCCTCACCTGACGATATCCTCATCGGTGTAGCCCTGCAGGTAGAGCAGGGCGGTAAGGTCGCCGTGATCGATACGGATGCCCGCCTCGGCCGCAACATGCGGCTTTGCGTGGAGCGCCACGCCGAAGCCGGCGGCCTTGATCATGTCGAGATCGTTGGCGCCATCGCCCACCGCCATCGTTGCGCTCATCGGCAGATTGCGCTCGGCCGCCAGTGCCTCCAGGCGATGCAGCTTGGTCGATTTGTCGACGATCGGGCTCTTGACCGTACCGGTCAGCCGCTCGCCATCGAACTCGAGCACATTGGCGATCGCCTCGTCGAAACCGATCCGCTTGCCGAAATAGTCGGCAAAGAAGGTGAAGCCACCCGAAACCAGCGAGGTGTATGCGCCATAGGCTTTCATGGTGTGGATCAAGGCCCGGCCGCCCGGCGCGAGGGTAATGCGCTCGCGCCGGATCTCCTCGATGGCGGCGCGTTCAAGGCCCTTGATCAGCGCGACCCGGGTGCGCAGCGCCTGCTCGAAATCCAGCTCGCCGTTCATGGCACGCTCGGTGATGGCAGCGACTTCGGCCTTGATGCCGATCGCGTCGGCGAGTTCGTCGATGCATTCCTGCTCGATCATGGTGGAATCCATGTCGGCGACCAGCACCTGCTTGCGGCGGCCCTCCGTTGCAACCAGTGCCACGTCTACCGGCCGGCTGCCGATGACAGCGCGCGCCGCGGCCACCGGATCGGCTGCCTTGGGCGCCTCGATCTCACAGGCGATGCGCTGGTGCAGCCAGTTGATCTCACCCCTGGTCTCGTGCTGGATCGCCGCGACCAGCGCCGAGTCAATTGCGGGGTCAGCCGGATTGGCGATGAGGCAGAGTACCGTCATGTGCGTGAGAAAGGCCTGAGAAGGATGGGCAAGCGCCCGGAGAGGCGAGCGGTGTTGATAGCGGGTCCGACTGCCAGCGGCAAGTCGGCGCTGGCGCTCGACCTGGCGCGGCAGCAGGGCGGGGTGATCGTCAACACCGACGCGCTGCAGGTCTATGACGTGCTGCAACTGCTGACCGCCAGACCGTCCGAAATCGAAATGGCCGGCGTGCCGCACCGGCTCTATGGCACCGTGCATCCCTCCATCCGATTTTCGACTGGCGAATGGGCCCGGGCGGCTGCCGCGGTGATAGAATCAGACGCCGATCGGCCGCTGATCTTCGTCGGTGGCACGGGCCTCTACTTCGACGTGCTCACCACCGGCTTCGCCGACGTCCCGGAGGTGCCGGCTGAGGCACTGGCTGCTGCCACGGCCGAAGTCGAGGGGCTGGATCGGGAGGGCCGTGGCCGCCTGATTGCGGCGCGTGACCCCCTCGTCGCGGGCCGCCTCAGGGCGCCCGATCCGCAACGGGTGATCCGGGCGCTCGCCGTGCTGAATGCGACCGGCCGCTCACTCGCCAGTTATCAGGACGAAGCGCAGAAGGGACTGCTCGACGGGTTCGCGCTCGATCGCCTGGTGCTCAACCCCGACCGCGAGCTGCTGCGCCAGCGCATTGCCCGCCGCTTCGAAACCATGTTCTCGAGCGGCGCGGTCGAGGAAGTCGAAGCCCTGCTGGCGCTGGCGCTCGATCCGAACCTGCCGGCGATGAAGGCGATCGGTGTGCCGGAAATCACGGCGATGCTGGCCGGCGAGCTCGAACAGGATGAGGCGATCGAGCGCGCCGTCATCGCCACCCGGCAATACGCCAAGCGCCAACGCACCTGGTTCCGCAACCGCATGGCCGACTGGAACTGGATTGTTCCTTAGGTCACGTCGATCCGGGTGGCGCCTGTGGTGCGTTCGAGGTCGGCGGCGGTGATCTCGAACACCGAACGCGGGTCGCCGGCGGCAGCCCAGACCGTGCGGTAATTGTGCAGCGCGTCATCGAGATAGGTGGTCAGTGGGGCGGGGTGCCCGTAGGGCGACACGCCACCGATCGAAAAGCCGGTGTGGAGCTTGACGAAATCCGCATCCGGCCGCTCCAGCACCTCACCGATGCGCTGCCCGGCGCGCTTCTCATGTACCCGGTTGCTGCCCGAGACGAGCAGCAGGTAGGGCTTGCCGCTATCCCTGCCCTTGAACAGCAGCGACTTGACGATGCGCCCCACCTCGACGCCGAGTGCGTCGGCGGCCATCTGCGCGGTGGTCGCCAGTTGTTCGAGGACGATCACCTGCGCGGGCAGGGCGTGGTTGGCGAGGGCGTCGGCGACGCGTTGTTCGGCAGGTTTCAACTGGGGCATGAGCGGGGTGTCCTAGGCGGGTATGGCGAGGGTCTTCATCAAACCCAGCCGCCCGCGCATGGCGAAGCGGCTGACCAGCAATATCGCCACGAAGGCGAGGCCGGTCGCAAGGCCCAGCCAGACGCCGACACCGCGCAGGTCGAAGACGAAGCCGAGCACATAGGCAGTCGGCAGGCCGACGAACCAATAGCCGAAGATGGCGAGCAGCATCGGCGTACGGGTGTCAGAGAGGCCGCGCAGCGAATGGGCCGCGACCACCTGCGCGCCATCGACCAACTGGAAGATGCCGGCAATGCCGAGATAGGTGGCGGCGAGCATCAGCGCGCTCGCATTGGCGGGGTCGGAGCTGTCGAGGAAGATGGTGACCAGCGCATGCGGCACGACGAGGAACAGCGCCGCCGTCAGCGCCATGAAGCCGGTGCCCATGACGATCGCCGTCCAGCCGGCAAGGCGTACACCTTCGGTATCGCCCCGGCCGTAGGCGAGGCCGACGCGGACAGTGGCGGCCATGCCGAGGCCGAGCGGCACCATGAACGCGGTCGAGGCGAGCTGCAGCGCCACGGCGTGCGCGGCGGTCTCGTTGGTGCCGAGCCGGCCCATCAGGATGGCGGCAACCGAGAACAGCCCGACTTCGGCGGCGACGGTCAGTCCGATCGGCAGCCCGACCTTCAGAATTTCGCGGAAGCGCGGCCAGTCCGGTTTGAAGAAGCGCACCAGAATATGGAAGCGCTTCAGCTTCCGGTGGGTCAGCGTGTAGCCGAGCAGGGCGAAGAACATCACCACGTTGACGAGGCCCGTGGCGATTGCCGCGCCGCGCAGTTCGAGGCACGGAAAGCCGAAATGGCCGAAGATCAGCGTATAGGCGAGCAAGCCGTTGACCAGCACGCCGATGACCGTGACGACGAGGATCACCCGTGTCGCGGCGAAAGCCGAGAGGAACGAGCGCACCACCATGATGCCGAGCGCCGGGTAAAGCATCCAGAAGCCGGCAAACATGTAGCTCTCGGCCAGTGCCGTGACTTCCGGATCCTGGCCGATGGCGAGGTAGATCGGCCGGATGTTGAGGACGATCGGCACCAGCAGCGTTGCGACGAGGATCGCCACCCAGAAGCCCTGGCGGACGATGCGGCGCACCGCCTTGGTGTCGCCGCGGCCCCGGGCCTGCGCCACCAGTGGCGCGACCGCACCGACGATGCCGATGCCGGTCAACTGGAACGGCATCAGGAAGGCGCCCGCAAGCGTGCCGGCCGCCAGGTATTTCGGGCCGAGCCAGCCCATCAGCACCACGTCGGTGGTGAACAGGAGGTTCTGCGCCAGCTGGGCGACGATCAGCGGCCAGGCCAGCGCAAAGCTTGCGCGAAGCTCTGTTGCCCACCCGTGGGAAGACATGGAAGCATCGCTGCCGGTTACCGGCACCGTTGTCGGCTCATTCATAATGGTAATCCCAATCGCGTGGGACCCTTACCTCAGCCAACGATTTGCCTCAAGTTCATGCGGAACCTATCGCGAGCCCGCGCATTGTCGTGCAGGGCTCGCGTCTTAACAAACCTCCCGGAGGGTATTCATGCGTAAAGTTCTATCCATCGCCGTCGTTCTGGCCGGGGCGATGACGCTCACGGCGTGCTCGACCACCGAGAAGACGGCCAGTACCGGCGCCATTGCCGGCGCCGTGATCGGCGGCGTGACGACGGGTACCGTCGGCGGTGCGCTGGTTGGCGCCACGGTTGGCGGCATCGGCGGTGCCGTGGCTGGCGAGCTCATCGGTCGCTATCGCGACGATCCGACCAAGTGCGTCTGGGAAGACCGCAATGGTCGCCGCTACCTCGCTCCGTGCTCGCCGAACGGCTGACACGCGGCAGGCGACTAGAACAATGGCCCGACGGGAAACCGTCGGGCCATTTTCATTCGCGTACGGTCATTTCAGCCCGATCAACAGCCGGTCCGGTCCGCCCCGGCTGGCGACGAACAGATCGAGCCGGCCATCGCCGTTGAAATCGGCCACCTCGATATCGAAGGCGTTGGCGCCGGCAATCGGCGGGATGATGCCTGGCGCGGCGGGGAAATGGCCGGCGCCATTATTGGCGAAGGCGAGCAGCGGAAAATCCGAGCGCTCAGCCCCGAGGTCGCCCATGCGACCACGGATCAGGTCGAGGTCCCCGTCGCGATCATAGTCGATGAATGCCACGGCGGTGGTGAGCTCGTCGTCGGGGCTCAGATGCGTGACGGTCACGTCGGTGAAGCGCCCCATATCGTCGTTGAGCAGCAACCGATCCTGCTGGTCACGGTCGGCGCGGAAGATGCGGACATTGGCGAAGTAGAGGTCGAGGTCGCCGTCGCCGTCAACGTCGGCGAGATCGGCATCTCTCGTCTCTTCCGGCGTGCCGCGCAACGGCAGCGGCGCATCGGCGAAGTGGCCGGCGCCGTCGTTCAGGTAGAGCCGGTTCTGCTCCTCATTGCCGAAGACCAGGTCGGTGTCGGCGTCTCCATCGACGTCGCCGACCGCGATGTCCTGGCTGATGTCGTCGTGCTGGGGCAGGCGGACTGCGCTCTCGTCAACAAACCCACCGGCGCCATCGTTGATCCAGACGAAGTCCGGACCGGCGTTCGCCGTGACCAGATCAGCATCACCGTCGCCGTCGACATCCACGGCGACCACGGTGTTCGACGTAGCGCGGGCGGGCAGACGGTCCGACACGTCGGTGAAGCCGGCGGCGCCGTCGTTGAGGTGATAGCCCACCACCTGATCGTCCTCGCCGATGAACACCAGGTCGAGGTCACCGTCCCGGTCATAGTCGGCGATGGCGACGTCCTCGTGGTCGCCGCTCGGGCCGCTCAGCAACCCCTCAGTGAACCTGCCTGCGCCACCATTGAGCAGCACGCGGTTGGTGCCGTACTCGATGGCGACGGCAAGGTCGGCATCACCGTCGCCGTCGAGATCGGCAACACTCGCGCCCATCGCGTTGGGGGAGGCGCTCTTGGCGGGCAGCGCCTCTGCCGACACGTCGATAAAGCTGGGCGTGGCCGTATCCGCCGAGCAGAGGCCGAAGGTGATGGCGGCGATCAGGGCACACAGCTGATCCATTCGGCGACGATAGAGCGCTTTCAGGAAAAGTTGCAGACTTTTCCGGTTCGAAAGCGCGACCAAGCCAGAGCGCTTTCAGGAAGAGTTGCAGACTCTTCCGGTTCGAAAAGCGCGACCAAGCCAACAACCTTCCGCGTTTGGCGTTTCACTGAGACGGTGAAGCGCGGGAGGGGCCGGAGCCTCCCGGGACAAGCGCCTGTCGCCGCGGGGCCAGCTGTGCTAGGATGGAGTTGAGGCTCAGGCCGCAGTGATACCAGCGTCGCGTCCGTGGCGCCGGACTCGTACCCCAGGACCACAGTGAATACCTTCAAGAGCATCGCCGTGCCGGTGACGCGCCGGCTTGGTGCCGGCAAGGCCAAACCGAGCGCCGGTGTGCAGGGGGCAGATCGTCATTCCGACAGGCCGGTCGCCGAGTTCCAGCGCCAGCCGGCGCAGCCCACGACGCCGCATGCGGTGCATCGCTTCCATGTCGGGCAACGCTTGACCATGGCGCGCGGCTCGCGCGATATCGCGCGGTCGGCGGCGGTCTGCCAGGTAGTCGCGCTGCTGCCGCACGAAAGCGGCCCGTTGCTCTATCGGGTGCGCAGCGAACTCGAGAGCTTTGAGCGTGTGGTCGACGAGGTCGATCTGGCGCCATACCGCTAATCGTTGCGGTTGGCCTTGATTAAGGCGCAATGGTGGCAGATATAACCGGGCACGTTTCGCTTCCATCCGGCGCTACCAGCTCTGACCGCTCGCGGTCTAATTGGCTACCTCTTGATATTGTGAACGTTTAGACCCGGTCGGCATGTCGCCGAACGAGGAACGCGTGCAAAGCGGGAGTATCCCGCGCACGACAATTGAAAGGGGGCCATCATGATCGAAGGCACCGTTAAGTTCTTCAACACCACCAAGGGCTTCGGCTTCATTCAGCCGGACGATGGTTCGAAGGACGCTTTCGTCCACATCTCTGCCGTCGAGCGTTCGGGCCTGTCCGGCCTCGCCGAAGGCCAGAAGGTGAGCTACGAGCTCGAAAAGGGCCGTGACGGCAAGGTTTCGGCGACGAACCTCAAGGCGCTCTAAGAACGCCCCGTGGCGCTGAAGGGCTTATCCTGACGGCGCAACGACGGAAAAGGCCCCTGACGGGGCCTTTTTTGTTGCCTGGCTTTTGGGACGCTTACGGTTTCAGGCCGGCCGGGACGGGCGGCGCTTCGTAGCGCACGGTGATCTGCACCCGGCCATTGCCGGCCAGGTACGGATCGTTGGGGAACAGCGGCTCGGATGTGGCGCTGCCGTTGACGGCGCGGATCCGATCGTCCGAGAGGCCAAACTCGCCAAGGATGGCGCGAACCGCATTGGCACGATCACTCGAGAGATCCCAGGCGCCATAGCGCGGGTTGTCGTAGACCGCGCCCGCAGCCGTGTGGCCCGAGATGGTGATCTGGTTCGACAGCTTCTGCAGGATCGGCGCGAGCGTGGCGATCGCCTTGCGCGTCGACTCGTAGGGGTATTTCGACCCCTCGGGGAACATCGGCCGCCCTTCCTGATCCATGATCTCGATGTCGAGCCCATTCTCGGTCTCGCGCACCAGGAGGTTGTCGGCGATCTTGGTGATATCGGGCAGGGCCTGCCACGCCTGGCGAATGCTGGCGGCTGCCGCGTGATAGTCGGCGTTATAGCGAGACTCGAGCGTCACCGACGACGCGCGGACCGCGTCGTAATCGCTGCCGCCGATTTCGGCGACGCCGCCGCGCGATTCCATCTTCGGGCCGGCCTCACTGCTTTCCGGTGCGGTGAGCGCGTCCTTGTTGGATTCGACAGCGATCTTGGCGCCATCCTCGGAAAAGGCGAGGCCGCCCATGACGCCGCCGGCACCGCTGGTATTCTCGCTGACATTGGGCGGCGCGAAATAGTCGGCGAGGCCCTTCTTCTGCTCGGGCGTCGTCATGCTGATCAGCCACAACAGCAGGAAGAACGCCATCATGGCGGTCACGAAGTCGGCGTAGGCGATCTTCCAGGCGCCGCCATGATGGGCATGGGCGGCCCGCTTGACCTTCTTGATGATGATGGTCTGGTCGTTGCGCGCCATGGCTCAGGCTCTCACGATGCGGGCAGGTTGGCGGTGGCTTCGTCGATCTCGGCGAAGGTCGGCCGCACTTCGGACATCAGCGCCTTGCGGGCGAATTCGACCGCGATGGCGGGGGCGTAGCCCGACATCTGGGCCAGGAGGCCGACCTTCATCGACAGGAAATACTTCGACTCCGCCTCGAAGATGTTGCGCAGCGACTGCGCCATCGGGCCGAAGAAGCCATAGGCGACGAACACGCCGAGGAAGGTCCCGACAAGCGCCCCGCCGATCATGTGGCCGAGCACTTCCGGCGGCTCGCTGATCGAACCCATGGTCTTGATCACGCCCAGCACGGCCGCGACGATGCCGAGTGCCGGCGTGCCGTCGGCCAGTGCCTGCACGGCGGAAACCAGACGCTCGCGCTCCTGATGATGCGTCTCCAGCTCCTCGTCCATCAACGCCTCCATCTCGTGGGCGACGTTGCTGCCCAGGGTCACCATGCGCAGGTAATCGCACATGAACTCGACGGCGTCGTGGTTGGCGGCGAAGGTCGGAAAGCGCTGGAAGATCGAGGAGTTGCCGGGATCTTCGATATGCGGTTCGAGCGCCAGCACGCCTTTGGCCTGCACCAGCTTGAACAAGGTGAACTGAAGTCCGAGCAGCTCGACATAGGCAGCCTTGTCGTAGCGCGGGCCGCGGAACAGGATGCCGAAGATGCTGGCCGTCTGCTTCAGCACTGGCCCGGTATTACCGATGATGTAGGCGCCGAACGCCGCGCCCAGGATGATCAGCGCCTCGAAGGGCTGGATCAGCACTTCGAGATGCCCACCCATGGCGACATAGCCGCCGATGACGCTGGCAAAGATCACGACAATGCCGATGATGAGACGCATAAAACAGGACCCGCGCTACTAAATCAGGGACAAGGGTCCTGCGAACCTGAGGCGAGCGATCGGCGCGGTCCGATCCGGCTGCCTTCTATGTTCGAAGCGACTCCTGTCTGCTTCTCGAACTCCGCCCGAAACCGTGCGGAAACTTGGTCTTTCGGCGCCTTTCATCGGCGCGTCGTTCAGCCGCCAATCTGCTATGCCGCGGTTAAGGTTCGGCTAATGGCGAGGCGCGGAAACGCGGCTGACTGACGCGCTTTAGGGGGGCGGCCGTTGGGCATGGCTGAATCGTATCCCACCCACTGCAGACATTCCCGCGAAGGCAGGGAACCCAGTGGGATCTCTGCCCGCTTGCTGGCGCTGCAGCATCCCACTGGGTCCCCGCCTTCTCGGGGATGACGGCAGTGGAAGAGGCGGTGCTGGCGATGGTGGACGGGAGGAAGTCAGTCGGACCACGGCAGATTGCCGCGACAATTTTCAGAATGCCCCATTAGGAGCATTCAAATCCGTGCCGGAATGCGGCATAGCTGCCATACTGGTATGGTAGGGATTTTGAGGAGCTTCCCGTTGAAGATTACAGACCTGAAATGCGCGATCATTGCCTCGAGCCCGGTGATCCGCATCACCACCGATGAGGGCATCACCGGCTGGAGCCAGATCGAAACCCCCAAACCCTACGTCAAGCCACAGGTGCTGCAGCTGAAGGACTGGATCGTCGGGCAGGACCCGCGTGACGTCGAGCGCGTCATGCGCCGCATCCGCGTCCGCGGCGGCTTCAAGCCGTTCGGTTCGGCGGTCTCAGCCATCGAGCATGCGCTGTGGGACATTGCCGGCAAGGCGGCCAACGCTCCGGCCTACCGCCTGCTCGGCGGCAAGGTGCGCGACCAGGTCCGCACCTACCGCACGTTGTACCAGGCCGAGGTGCCGGGTGGAGCAGAGCACACGCCTGCCGGCTACAAGCGTTGGGCCGAGTACGGCAAGTCGTTGAAGGGCGAGTTCACCCTGTTCAAGCTGCCGAGCGCCTACCACTCGTCGATGGTGCGCGACTTCCCGGATTTCTTCTACGGCGAGGTGCAGGAGGATGCGCCGTTCCCGTACCCGCACAAGGGCACGATGACCAAGGAAGGTTTCGACCACCTCGTCGCCTGCATCACCTCGGCCCGCGAGACGTTGGGCAAGGGCTACAACACCGCTGTCGACGCCGGCCCGGGCTTCATGCCGCTCGATGCCCTGCGCCTCGCGAAGGCGGTCGAGCACCTGCATTTGCTATGGATCGAAGACACGGTGACCGGCGACTACTCGCCCTACGTCAATCCCGACGTCTACAAGGACGTGACGCACCACACCACGACGCCGATCCACACCGGGGAGCAGATCTACCTGCGCCAGCACTATAAGCAGCTGATCGAGAGCCACGCGGTGAACGTCATCGGCCCCGATCCCTGCGACGTCGGCGGTCTCGCCGAGATCAAGTGGGTGGCCGAGCACGCCGACCTGCATGGCATCGCCATCGCGCCGCACGGCACCGCCAACGGCATCCTCGGGCTCGCCGCGCTGATCCAGGTCTGCGCCACCATGCCGGACAACCTGATCGCCTTCGAATACCCGGCCCGCTTCGAGCCCTTCTGGTACGACATCACCGAGGGCTTTGAGGGCATGCCGGTGAAGGGCGGGCTGATCGACGTGCCGGATCGTCCGGGCCTCGGCGTCAACCTGATCGCCAAGGAAGCCAGGAAGTACCTCGAGGAAGGCGACGAGAACTTCTTCGACTGAGGCTTCGACGCGTGAACAGCGGTTTGTGGCCCTCTCCCTCCACGGCGACCCCTCGGGGGAGAGGGGCAACTGCTGATCGGATCCGGTGCTTGCTGGGGGCCGGCGCCCGTCGGATGCGCTGTGGCGATTGAGAGAAAGCGGCGCGGGATTAGGCCGGCTGGGGTGTACGGATCGGCGGCGTCGAGTTGTGGAGCAACTGCAGCAGTTTTGCCTGCCTAGACGTGCCGGTCTTGGAGAAGATGCGCTGCAGGTGCGAGCGCATCGTAGGCTCGCTGATGCCCAGCATGTCGGCCGCCTCTTTGCCGCCCAACCCCTGGGCAAGGGCCAGCAGCACCCGAAGTTCGCTGCCCGTCAGTCCATGAAGCCTGGCAAAGGCTTCACCCGGCATGTGCGGCGCCTGGACGGGATCCTGCACGAACACAGCGCACGATGCTGCAAACGGAGCGACTGCGCTACGGCGCAGACCGCTGTCGATTGGAAGGAAGGTTGCAATATAGCCCGGGCCACTGGCATCCGGGATCGCTAGGGAATGTGCAGTCATATCCAGATCGACGTCGTCGCGTCCCGCCCGGTCAATGGCCCTCGCCAGCAACGCATGCGTCGCTGGATCTGTCGGAGAGAGCCGGTCGTGGGCAATGCGGATGGAACTGCCGGTTCTGATCTGCCGCTCGGCGGCGGCATTCATGTAAACGATGCGGCCATCGCGGGCTGTGAGGAAAACACCGGCGACGAGCGCATCGAGCGTCCGCTCGAGCATCTCTGACCGGAGCGTCCGGATGTCGAGGGCGTCGGAGATGGCGAGCGCCCGGCAGACATGCGGAGAGAGAAGCTGGAATAGGTCGATCTCGCGCGCCTGGTAGTACTCGACCTTGTCGCTTCGGGAGGCGTGCAGGGAAGCCATGCGGCCACCGGTCCGCAACGCGGGAAACCAGATGATATCCTGAAGTCCGAACGGCTCCAGCACGTCGCGAAAGAACCGGGTTTCGGTCAACTCGGCGCCGCTCATGGAAAGAGCGCTGACGTCACCGATGTTTGAGACGACGTCGGCGATCGCCATGGGGCTTTGCGCGTAGTGCATATCGAGGCGTTTCAGGAACTCCTGCTGGTACCCGAAAACGAATAGCTGATCATTCTTTACGTGCAGCAGATCGTGAACGCATAACCCGCCGGCGGAGCTTTCGCACAGGTAGGAGATACTTCGGCAGGCGTCCGGCCACTGGTGCGGATCGAGCGCACAATCATAGATCGCACCGATCGTATCGGACAGCGCCCGGGCCGAGACTCCGTCCAAACCGATCACCTTGCAATCCCCGGCCCTTGGACGCTGCAAATGCCGACCGCCGTCGGGCCAAGGAATAATGCTGCGCCAAATAGACCAACAACACAACACACTGGACGGGCAATTCCGACTTGCCGCCTGCCTTTAGAAGTCCTGCGCCGCCGCTGCGGTGTGAGTTCCTGCCGATGGCCACCGCCGGCCATGGCGCGCTTCACCTCAGTGACATCAGAGTGCTCATCAGGCGAGCATCGACCTCGATCTCCGGACCCGAATGGATCAGCGACCTGTCGATACCGGCGTCCCTGAGTTGCTCATCGCTCAGCGCGCGCAGGATCTTCTTGTTTTGTATCCGCCGCGCGTGTCGGTAGGCCAAGCTGAAATAGAAAACCGCCTTGCTGGTCAGCGGCTCGACCAGTTCGAGAGCGATGTTGTTCGTTCGCGGCGCGTTGGACAGCGTTTCGGACATCGATTATCTCCCGAAGACTCTTGGCGACGGGAGCGATGCTAGGCGATTGCTGCTGCCACGGCTTCATCGGAACCGATGAGACGGGCCCCAATTTCTGGGGCGATAACGGGGTCGTCGATCGACCTGCTGCCCCGCCCGGCGCTCGGCCTCGTACACCGCGACGAGCCGGTCGATGGTCATGTTCCAGCCGGCGATCATGCCGCAGTTCATCCACCAGTCGACCCTTTCAGGGGTATACTGATCGGGGAACTGCACGTGGAAATCCATCAGGGTCTGCGCCCCATAGGGTGTCAGTTGGATGGTGACCAGCGGGCTCTCGTCGAGATTATCGAGGTCGAGCTCGGGCCAGCCGCCCACGGCGCCCCAGTAGAACGCCAGCTTCCTGCCCGGCACGATCTCGCGATAGACGCCGCCGGTGAAGTAGCGCTTCTCGGGCGTCTCGACCATTTCCTGGCGCCACTGGCCGCCGACCCGGAGGTCGACCGTCACCGGGTGCTCGCTGGGATGATCGGGGTTGAAGTACCAGTCGAGATAGGCCGGGTCCGTCCAGGCTTCGAACACTACGCTGGCGGGTGCCGCGAAGGTGCGCTTGAGAGCAATTCCACGATCGAGGGCATAGCTGGCGGGCATGTCACTGGTCTCCCTTGGAGGTTTTTGCGGCATCGGCGCGAGCGCCCATCATGGCCTTGAGCTGCGTGTCGAGCCGGTCGAAACGGGTGGTGAAGAACTCGCGGTACTGGGCCATCCACGCGTCGGCTTCGACCAGCGGTGCGATCTCCAGGGTGCAGGGCCGCGATTGCGCCGAGCGCTGTTTGCTGATCAGCCCTGCCTGCTCGAGCACCTTGAGGTGCCGCGACACGGTGGGGAGGGTGAGTGCGAACGGCTCGGCCAGTTCGTTGACCGTCGCCGGGCCCTGGGTCAGCCGCGCCAGCATGGCGCGACGGGTCGGGTCGGCGAGGGCGGCAAAGGTGGCGGTAAGCGGATCTTGTGTTTGCATGGACACGTAATTACGTGATTGTGCAAATAATGTAAAGTCCCGATGCGCCGGTGGTGCAGGGCACCTGTGACGCCGCTGCGCTTGCGTCGCGGCCTTGCGGGTGCTTTACGCCTCGCACGAACCGCGGCCGCGACCAGTCAGCAAGGGCCCGACACTTCAGCAGGGCCTTCTAAGCGCATGATCCGCCTCGAGAACATTTCCAAGCAGAACGGCAAGCAGATCGTCTTCATCGAAGCCTCCGCTGCACTGCAGCGCGGTGAGAAGGTCGGGTTGGTCGGCCCGAATGGCGCCGGCAAGACCACCTTGTTCCGGATGATCACCGGCGAGGAGCAGCCGGACGAGGGCCAGGTGGCGGTCGATCGCGGCGTCACCATCGGCTATTTCAGCCAGGACGTCGGCGACATGACCGGCCGCTCCGCCGTCGCCGAAGTGATGGAGGGCGCGGGCCCCGCCGGCGCGCTGATCGCAGAGATGAGCGAGCTTGAAGCGGCGATGGCCGACCCGGATCGCGCCGACGAGATGGACGAGATCATCAGCCGCTACGGCGAAGTGCAGGGCCAGTTCCAGGAGTTGGACGGCTACAGCCTCGATGCGCGGGCGCGCGAAGTGCTTGATGGTCTCGGCTTCAGCCAGGAAATGATGGACGGCGATGTCGGCGCGCTGTCAGGCGGCTGGAAGATGCGCGTGGCGCTCGGCAAGATTCTGCTGATGCGACCCGATGCATTGCTGCTCGACGAGCCCTCCAACCATCTCGATATCGAGAGCCTGATCTGGCTCGAGGATTTCCTGAAGCGCTACGAGGGCGGCGTGCTGATGACCTCGCACGATCGAGCCTTCATGAACCGCGTGGTCAACAAGATCGTCGAGATCGACGGCGGCTCGCTGACCGCCTACTCGGGCGATTACGAATTCTATCAGCAGCAGCGCGCCCTGTCCGACAAGCAGATGCAGGCGCAGTTCGAGCGCCAGCAAGCGATGCTGGCCAAGGAAATTGCGTTCATCGAGCGGTTCAAGGCGCGCGCCAGCCACGCTGCGCAGGTGCAGAGCCGGGTGAAAAAGCTCGACAAGATCGACAAGGTGGAGCCGCCCAAGCGCCGCCAGACGGTGAACTTCGAGTTCCGCCCGCCGGCGCGCTCGGGCGAGGACGTGGTGCTGCTGAAGGGTGTCGACAAGGCCTATGGCAGTCGCTCGATCTACGAGGGGCTGGACTTCCATGTCCGGCGCAAGGAGCGCTGGTGCATCATGGGCGTCAACGGCGCCGGCAAATCGACGCTCCTGAAGCTGGTGGCGGGCAGCACCGTGCCGGATAACGGCTCGATCAATGTCGGGCCCAGCGTAAAGCTCGGCTATTTCGCGCAGCACGCCATGGACCTGCTCGATGGCGACCGCACGGTGTTCCAGTCGCTCGAGGACAGCTTTCCGCAGGCCGGGCAGGCGGCGTTGCGAGCCCTTGCCGGCTGCTTCGGTTTCTCCGGTGACGAGATCGAAAAGAAGTGTCGGGTGCTGTCGGGCGGCGAGAAGGCCCGGCTGGTGATGGCCAAGCTCCTGTTCGACTCGCCGAACTTCCTCGTGCTGGACGAGCCGACCAACCACCTGGATATCGCGACCAAGGAGATGCTGATCGAGGCATTGTCGCAGTATGAGGGGACGATGCTGTTCGTCTCGCACGACCGCCACTTCCTCGCCGCGCTCAGCAACCGCGTGCTGGAGCTGACGCCGGAAGGCGTCCACGCCTATGGCGGCGGCTACACTGAGTATGTGGCGCGCACCGGCAAGGAGGCGCCAGGCCTCAGGGGGTAGAGCGGCCGCCCCTTCGTCCCTGGGGAGAAGGGAGGACAGGGAATACTATGGCGACCAAAGTCGCTAAATTGCGATGCTTCGCCCAAATCTGATGTTGATCGTCTTGCTCTAGCTTTGCTTGGCGAGGGCAGGGGCAAATTTCCAGATGTTCGGCTATTTCGACACGATGCTTCGGTATTTCGAGTTCGCGGGCCGCTCCTCGCGTACGCAATACTGGGTGTACACGCTGGTCTCGTTGCTCCTCTTGTTCGGCGCGCTTTACGTGGACATTGCCGTGCTCGGTTACTTTCGGCCAGGCGTCAGTGGCCTCGGGCCGTTGACACTGTTCTGCGTCTTCATCCACATCGTGCCGAACATCACCGTGACGGTCCGGCGGCTGCATGACAGCGGGCGCTCCGGCTGGTGGTACTGGATCTGCCTGGTGCCGTTCATCGGCGGCTTCTGGCTGCTGGTGCTGATGTTCCTGGGGCCCGACGGCTACGGCGCCAACGAGTATGGCGACGACCCGCGCGAGACCACCTGGGCGGCGCCCCGCGCCAAGGCCGTTCCGCTCACTCGGGCGCAGGCCTTTGTCGCCGACATGGACGCTCGACGACGCGCCCGCGGGCCATGGTCGCCGAGCTCCGAGAGCTAGGTCGCGATCCCGTGTATCGGCGGCAGTGCCGGGGGCAGGTCGGCATCGCCGAGCCGAGTGCGGAGCTCGATCTCGAGGTCGCGGCTGATCTGTGAGATCGGCACGTCGTTGGCATTGCCCTCGAACGGGTTCGACGTGCTCTCGCCGACGAGGTCGAGCGCAAAGTACATCCAGCCGATCAGCACGCTGAACGGCACGCTCAGCCACAACATCACCGTACCGAGCACGCCGTCGGAGCCGCCCATGGTTGCGAAGGTCGGCACTACGCCAAATGGCAGGAGCGTCGCGAAGATGACGACGAAGATGGCGCTGACCACCGCATATTGCCGGGGGTAGGGCGTGTTCTTGATCCGATCGCAACGCGCCTGCTGGTCGTGGCAATCACGCAGGAGCTTCATCAGTTCGGAATAGACCTGCGTCGGGATGGCGCCTTGCTTCAGCAACGCGTTGATCTCCTCGCCCTGCAGGTGCAGCAGCACCAGCGCCGGCTGCGGCCGGGCCGCAACCACGTCGGCTTCTGCGCCGAGCAGCGGTGCAAGCGCCTGCGGCAGCGTCGTGAGATCTTCCTGGGTCTGGTAGTAGCGGCGGCGGAATGCCCGGTTGGCGCCCTGGCTCACCGTCTCCCATGGCATTGGCCGACGCAGCGAATAGCGCAGCGCCGTGAGCCAGGCGAGGTGGCGGAGGATCACCCGGCGCGCCGTGTCCTTGTCGAGGAAATCGCAGCTCAGCGTTGCCAGCAGCCGGCTGATCGCGGCGATCTGGGCGAAGGCCTGCAACGCATCGGAGCTGCGCTGCAACACCTGGCCGTTCTTGAACCCGGCGACCAGCGCCACGCTGGTGCCGAGCACCGCGACGATCGGCCAGGGGATGGAGAACCCGGCCAGCGGCGGCAAGCTGTAGGCCGCCACCGCCATGAGGCTGACGATCAGGACGTACAGCGCACCGCGCCGCGACCAGACCGCGAAATCCAGCAACCGGTAGGAACGTCCGACATGCATCAGCGGCGACTCCGAGATTCGAAGCCGCCATTATTGCACGCGCGATAGGGAAGCGCCGCTGGCGAGGCGCTCAGCCGATCACCTTCCACTGCTCGTCGCGCGGCCCGGTGGGGCGGAAATCGTAGCGGTCGAGCCCGAGGCCGTGCAGCGTTGCCAACTCGATCAGCGAGAACTCGGCCGGATCTTCGCGGTTGAAGTTCATCGGCTCCTTCAGCACCACCGGCGGGTTGGTCATGAAGCGCACATTGGGCGAGTGATTGTTCGACGAGGCGTGCAACATGTAGGGGTGGAGGATGATGAAGTCGCCGACCTCGCCGGTGACCTCGACGAACTCCTCGCACTTGTCGATCAGGTGACCGAAGTCGAAGGACGGATCGACCCCCTCCGGATGGTCGGCGAGGTAGCGCGCCACGTGCTTGATCGAGTCGGGCGCGATGAAGGTGCCGCCGCCCTTGTGGCCGACATTGGACCAATAGACGACGGTCAGCAGGCCCTGTTCGCGGCTATCGAGGAAGTGACGGAAGAAGCTGCCATCCTTGTGCCAGCCGCCGGCCTCGGGCGAGGGCTTCATCCACGGCTTGTCGGCGCCGCGGCGGAAATTGACGATGAAGGCATCCGACCACTCGGTGGAATCGATGGTGGTGAAATGCTGCGACTCGATCTCCATCACCTTGTGATCGATGCGGTCCTCGCCGCCGGTCACGTCGCAGAGTGCGCCCCAGGCCTTGGGCGAAATGTCCTTGATCGCCGCTACGTGGTTGCGGTCCATCCAGACGATTTCCTTGGTCCAGGTGGAGCGGTCATGCGGGTCATAGCCCAGTCGTGTGTAGGCCTCGGCGGTCCACTTCGCCGCCAGATCCTGATCGAGGCAGCCTTTGACGAGCACATAACCTTTTTCCACAAAGTGCTGCGCCTGCTCGGGAGTGAGCACCTGGAGTTTGTGAGGCATTGGATGTTCCTACGGGATGTGACAGCTCAGTCCGCGGGCGCGGTATGGTAGTATGTTAAGCACGGATTTTGCGACGAGTGGAGCCCTGCCATTGGTCGGATAGGCAATTGAGGTACGCGGCGAGCGGCGGCTCACTTGAAGACGAAATCCACTGACGCCGGTGCCGCCAACGGCCCCCCGAAGGGCGGGACCGGCTCGCCGAAATGTCTGCTTCTGCCCCAGAAGCGGAAGCTTGGCTTGCCGCAGTTCCTCCCTTCAATGTCATGCGGGAAGATCAAGAATCAGATCGGGAAACCTCCATTGAGATCGATCGAGCTCCGGGCCGATGAGCTTGCCGCAGGCATTTCTGCTGTTGGTGCGGAGCTCATATCCCTGAAGCAGCACCACGTCGGGGAGTTCATCTGGCAGGCGCAGTCGGAGGCGTGGCGCCGCCGCGCGCCGGTGCTGTTCCCGGTGGTGTCGCATTATCCACGCGGTCTGGTGTTGCTCGGGGATCGTCCGATGGAGCTGCCACCGCATGGTTTTGCGCCGAGCAGCAGATTTGAAGTGCTGGAGGCGGCGCGAGACGCATGTCGGTTGCGGTTGCGATCGTCGCCGGAAACCCTGGCGGCGTTCCCCTACGCCTTCGAGCTGAGCGTCGATTTCGCGCTCGACGCCGAGGGACTGACCCAGGTGGTGCGGGTGCACAACCCGGATGCTAAGATCGAACTGCCCTACATGCTGGGGGGCCATCCCGGCTTCAACTGGCCGCTGCCGGGGGCGGGGCCGCGCGAGGCGCATCGGCTGCATTTCAGCGCGGTGGAGGCCGGAGCGACGCAGCCGCTGGGCGCCGCGCCGGTCCCTCGCTACCGCTTTGACGGACGCGTCGCCGTGCCATCGGACATCGACTTTTCAACAGCCCATGGCCTGCCCGATATCGCCAGCCGCTCGGTGCGGTTCGGCACCGAGGCGACACATTTGACGCTCGATTTCGACGGCTTCGCACAGTTCGCGCTGTGGAGCCGGGGCGTGGCGCCGTTCCTTTGTCTCGAGCCGTGGAGCGATATGCCGATCGCCATTACCGAGCCTCGGCAGTTCGCCACCCTGCCAGGGGTTTCGCGGTTGCCCGCGGGCGCTAGCCGCAGCTACCGGCTGCGCTTCACCCCGGGAGGAGCGCAGGGGCGGGAAGGGCGGCGATAAGGCTGCTGATGTCGATGCTCGCCGTTTCAACGGCGATGCCGCGCCGGCGGAGGGCCGTTGCGTAGCGGACGGCATCGGGGCTGCCGCCGACGACCAGAACGGGCACTGATCCCAGCGACCACTCCGCTTCGGCTTCGAGGATTTCGGCACCGGTGACGAGGCCGCCAATGTAGCCGGCAATATCCGCGCGCGGCAGGCGCTCGAACAGCACCAGGCTGCGGGCGGAAAACAGCCGTCGCAGCAGGCCGCCGGCAATCTCGCCGCTCCATGCCGTCGCGAGGCCCCGCTCGAAGCCGGCGTCGGTGATCGCCATGCCCTCGGGAATCAGCCGGCTGATCAGCGAGTCGCGGCGCAGCAGCGCGGCGGTCTCGCCGCCCATATAGGTGGCGAGGCGCGTGATGCGGCCGGCTTCGACGGCGACATATTTGGTGTGGGCGCCCGGCAGGATGACGGTGGCGGCGGGGTGCCCTCCGGCCGCGGCGATGGCCTTCAACTCCTCGCCGCGCATCACATCGGGCAGCGGGTCGTCGACACTGACGCCGCAAAGGAACAGCAGCGGCAGGCCGTCGACCACAAGCCGTTTCCCTTGCGCGGCGATTTCCGCCAACCCTGCGGGCGCCGGCGCAAAGCTGGTCTCGAGCCAGCCACCCCGTCCGGTGATCATTCCCGAGAGATAGGCGCGCGTGGCGCGACGACGCCAGTCCGCCGGGATCAGCTCGCGGAAGCGGGCCTCGAACGCTCCGTCCTTGACCGCGGTGACGCCGAGCGGCTGACGGATCTCGGCCACCACCTCCCCGACCGCGTCGATCAGGTCGGCGGCGAAACTCGCTGATGTCCACTCCACATAAATCTGCATCGGATCCCCGTCTGCTGGTCTGCGCGATCAGCAACTTCGTCACGCGCCCTTGACCGCTAGCACGGCCCGTGGCATCAGTTCCATATTAAAGAAAGTAGTTCCAACATATGGAACTCAGGGAGTTGAGGATGTTTAAGGGAGTGCTGCCGGTCCTGCCGACGCCGTTCGACGCGTCGGGGCAGATCGATGAGGCCGGCATGGCGCGGGTGACCGAGTTCGCCCTCGATGCGGGTGCGGATGGCGTGGTGTTCCCGGGCGTCGCCAGCGAGTTCGACCACCTGAGCGCCGCCGAGCGCGAGACGCTGGTGCGGATCGTCGGCCGTACTCTCGGCGGCCGCCGTCCGCTCATCGTCGGCGCCAGCGCCGCAACTCCCGCCGAAGTCATCGCCTTCTGCCGCCTGGGCAAGGCGGCCGGCGCGACGGCCGCCATGGTTATGGCCCCGGCATCCGTGGGCGCCGATCCTGCTCGCCTCGTTGCGTTTTTCGACGCTGTCGCGGCCGAGGCCGGTATCGACATCATTCTGCAGAACGCGCCGGCGCCGGTGGGCAGCGGCCTGCCGGTCGCGGCCATCGCCGAGGTGGTTCGCGCCGTGCCGGCCATCCGCTACGTCAAGGAGGAAACGCTCCCCTCAGGCCCCCGCATCACCGCCTTGCTCGAAGCGGCCGGCGATCGGCTCGACGGCGTCATGGGCGGGGGTGGCGCCCGCTATGTCTATGACGAGCTCGAGCGGGGCGCAGTGGCGCTGATGCCGGCAGTCGAGATCACCGATCTCCACGCCGCGCTGTTCCGGGCCTATCGCCGCGGCGATTTCGGTGGGGCGCGTGAGCTCTATATCCGCTCGCTGCCGCTGCTCCTGGTGCAGATGATCTACCGGATGTCGCTGACCAAGGAAGTGCTGATGCGCCGCGGCATCTTCACCAGCTCCGGCGTGCGGGCTCCGCTGCCAAAGTTCGATGCCCACGGCTTCGCAGAGATCGACATGATGATCGCCGAGATCGCCGACCTGCTGCCGGTCGGCACCGCGCCGAAACTGCCTGCGCTGGGAGATGCATGATGACGAGCCGCATCAAGTCGGTCGAAAGTTTCACCATCCAGATCGACCGGCAGGACGAGCCCTATCTGGGCGGCCCCAAGAACGGCGAATCCGCCAACGAGGCCGGCTATTTCGTCCGCGCCGAGAACCGGACGGTCTATCCGACCAAGGACCGCACGGTGCTCTGCCGCATCGAGACGGTCGATGGCACGGTGGGCTGGGGCGAGACCTATGGCATCGTCGCCCCGGGCGCGGTGCGGGCCATCATCGATGACCTGCTGTCGACCTTCCTCGTCGGTCGCGACCCATTCGACGTCGCGGTGATCTACGAAGACCTCTACGACCTGCAGCGCGTCCGCGGCCAGCACAGCGGCTATACCCACGACGCACTGGCGGCGGTGGATATCGCGCTGTGGGATATCTGCGGCAAGCTCCGCAACGCCCCGATCGCCAAGCTGCTGGGCGGGGCGCGCCGCAGCGAGGTGCCGGCCTATGTGTCGGGCCTGCCGGGCGAGACGCTGGCCGACCGGGCGAAGTTCGCCGTCAGCTGGCTCGAGCGCGGCTTCACCCAGTTCAAGTTCGCCTCGCCGCATGCGGAAAGCGGCGTGGTCGAGGAGTTCCGGGTGCTGCGCGACGCGCTCGGCCCCAAGCCGATGATCGCCGCGGACCTGCACTGGACCTTGACCGATGTCGAGACGGTGGCGCTGGCGCATAAGTGCCTGCCTTACGATCCCTGGTTCCTCGAAGCGGTGTGCAAACCCGAGGATATCGAGGGCATCGGCCGGGCGGCCGAGCATTCGCCCGTGCCGATCGCCGCAGGCGAGGAATGGCGCAACGTCTTTGATCTGCGCGCCCGGCTCGAAGCCGGGCCCCTGGCTATCGTGCAGCCGGAGATGGGGCACACCGGGATCACGGCGTTCCATCGCATGGGCCTCCTGGCCCAGGCGCATCACCGCCAGATCATCCCGCATGCCACCATCGGCACGGGCATCTTTCTCGCCGCCAGTTTGCAGGTCAGCGCGACGCTGCAGAACCTCCGCGGCCATGAATTCCAGCACTCGGTCATGGCGCGCAACGCGCCCTACGTCGAGACGGCGCTCGAGGTGCGGGAGGGCAAATATCTGGTGCCCGACAAGCCCGGCCACGGCGCCGAGCCGTCGGCCCGGGCGCTGGCCACGATGGTCAAATAACACGTCACATTTGGGAGGATATTGACGATGAAGCTTTCGAGAACATTCGCCGCGCTGCTCTTGGCCGGCATCGTCGCGCTACCGGGGCTCGCCGCCGCCGAAACGCGGTTGAACTTCGTGTCCTGGCAGAAGGGCGAGAAAGGCTATGGCGACTGGTGGCAGGCCGTTATCGACGAGTTCGAGACGACCCATACGGACGTCAAGATCGACTTCACGCTGATGCCGCGTGACGGCTACTCGGACGCGATGATCACCCAGTTCGCCGCCGGCTCGGCCCCCGACATCGTGCATCTCACCTCGTTCGAATATGTCACCTTCGCCGAGAACGGCTGGCTCGAGGACCTCGGCCCGTGGATCGAGAAATCGGGGATGGATCTCAACGGCTGGGCCGGCCAGAGCGTCTGCGAATGGGACGGCAAGACCCAGTGCATCATGATGCTCTATTTCGGGTACATCATGGCCTATAACGAGCAGATCCTCGCCGAGGCCGGCATCACCGAGCCGCCCAAGACCTGGGAAGAGTTCCTCGCGGCGGCCCGCGCCACCACCATCGACCGCGATGGCGACGGCATCAAGGATGTCTACGGCACCGGCGTGCACATGGTTTCGGCCAATTCCGGCTGGACCAACGACATGCTGATCTACGTGCTGTCGGCCGGCGGCAGCTGGACCAATAATGAGGGCAAGGTCACCATCAATACCCCCGAGACCATCGAGGGGATCAACCGCTGGCGTACGCTGGTGGATGAGGGGCTGGTGCCTCCGGGTGGGGCCGAGCTCGACCAACTGTTCATCGAGGGCAAGGTCGCCATGCGCCTCAATGGGCCGTGGATCAACGCCTTCCTGCAAAAGGCCGATCCGGCGATCCAGCCGCATCTGAAATATGCGGCCTCGCCGATGCAGCCACCGCTGGGTGGGGCGTCCAACGTGCTGACCCTGGCAGCCGAGACGCCGCAGGAAAAGAAGGAACTGGCCTGGGAGTTCATCCAGCTCGCGACCAGCCAGAAGTTCCAGGAGCTCTATTCCGAGCTCGGTGCCTCGCCGGCGCCGCGTCCGGGCGCTGTCGGCCCAGCCTCGTTCGAGAAGGTGCCGCACATGCAGCTCTTGATCGACGCCACCAACGCCGCCTCCGCTGCCGGTGTCGACCGCATGCCCAAGGGGCTCGAAGCGCAGAACAACGAGTTCACCAAGCTCGCGGCTGAACAGTTCCAGCGCATGATCATCGAGAAGCTGCCGACCGAGGCAGTCGCGGCGACGGTGCAGGCGGAAGCCGAAGCGCTGCAGTGATGACCGGCGGGCCGTGCATCGGAGGTGCGCGGCCCGCTTCCAGCCATCTTGAGGAGGAGAGGCTGATATGACCGACCTGACCCAGCCACGCCCGGTGACGGCGCCGGTGCGCCGCAGTTCCGGCTTGTTCGGCATTGACCTCGCGAGCCCGCGCCACGCCAGAAAGCTCGGCTACCTGCTGCTGCTGCCGGCAGTGCTGCTGATCCTCGGTATTCTCGTCTACCCGATGCTGCTCGCGATCGAGATCAGCTTTCATGACGTGAAGTTCGCGACGCTGAGCTTCGGCGCCAGCGAATACACGCTCAAGAACTACGTCAAACTGTTCTCTTCGAGCGATTTCTGGAACGCCATCGGCGTCAGCGCCAAATTGCTGGTAGTGGTGACCACGATCTCGATGCTGGTGGGGCTCGGCGCGGCCTTGCTGGTCAACCAGCAGTTCCGCGGCCGCGGCGTCGCCCGCATGCTGATCGCGCTGCCCTGGGCCATCCCCGAAGTGGTGGCGGTGATCACCTGGCTGTGGATCCTCGATGCCTCGTTCGGCGTGCTCAACTGGATGTTGCTCAAGCTCGGGGTGATCGGCCTGCCGATCTCGTGGCTCAACCAGCCGCTGCCGGCTTTCTCGGCCGTCACCATGGTGATGGTGTGGAAGGGCTTCCCGTTCATTTCCATCATGATCCTCGCGGGCCTGCAGTCGATCCCCGAGGAATATTACCAGGCGGCCCGGGTCGACGGCGCCAATGTGTGGAAGCGCTTCATCTGGATCACGCTGCCCTGCCTGATGCCGGTGCTCGGGGTGTCGCTGGTGCTGACCGTGCTCTGGGTGTTCCGCGACTTCTCGATCATCAACGTGCTGACCGGCGGTGGTCCGGTGGGCGCCACCGAGACGCTCGCCATCATGACCTATGAGGAAGCCTTCTCGTTCTTCCGCATGGGCTACGCCTCGGCGCTCGGCGTGGTGACGCTGGTCATCTGCGCGCTGATCAGCGCCTTCCTGGTCAAAAAGACCAGCCACGCCGTGTTCTGAGGGAGGGGGCTCGATGAAACGCAAGCTCTGGCAATCCATCCTGCTCTACGCGACGGTGATCGTTGCCTGTGCCGTGGTGCTGTTCCCGGTCTACTGGATGGTGGTCACCTCGTTGCAGCCACCCGGGTCGCTGCGCGCCTACCCGCCGCATTTCCTGCCGCCCGACCCGCAGTGGCAGACCTATATCAGGCTGTTCATCGAGACCGACATCCTGCGCTGGATGGCCAACTCGGCCATTGTCGCCGTCACCGCCACCGCCATCTCGATGGTGGCCGCGGTGCTGGCCGGCTACAGCCTGTCGCGCTACCAGACCAAGAGCAGCGAGAATGTCGGCCTGTTCATCCTGATGAGCAAGATGCTGCCGGCGACGATGTTGATCATCCCCTTGTTCGGCATCATGCGCTCCCTGGGCCTGATGGGTTCGCTCTGGTCGCTGATCTTCGCCCATGCCACGGCTATCGTGCCGTTCGCCACCTGGATGCTGAAGGGCTATTTCGACTCCATTCCCAACGAGCTCGAGCAGGCGGCGCAGGTCGATGGCTGCACGCCCTGGGGCGCGCTGTTCCGGGTGATCCTGCCGGTGGCCGCGCCGGGGCTCGCCGCCACCTCGCTCTATGGGTTCGTCCTCAGCTGGGCGGATTACCTGTTCGCCCGCACGTTCCTTGCCAACAATGCCGACAGCTGGACGGTCAACCTCGGCATCGCCACCTTCAAGGGCGAGTACCAGACCGACTGGAACCTGGTGATGGCGGCCTCGCTGCTGGCCGCGCTGCCGATCATGATCGCCTACCTCTTCCTGCAACGCTTTCTCGTCGGCGGCATGACCGCAGGCGCTGGGAAATAGTCCGATGGCCGATATCCAGATCCAAAACCTCAACAAGCGCTACGGCACCTTCCAGGCGCTCCACGACATGTCGCTTGACGTCAAGGATGGCGAGTTCATCGTCTTCGTCGGCCCCTCGGGCTGCGGCAAGTCGACGGCGCTGAAGATCCTCGCCGGGCTCGAGGCCGCCAGCACCGGCAGCATCATCATCGGCGGCGAGGACGTGACTGAGCTGGCGCCGGCCAAGCGCGACATCGCCATGGTGTTCCAGAACTACGCGCTCTACCCGCATCTGACGGTGCGGCAGAATATCGGCTTCGGCCTGATGATGCGCGGCACCGACAAAAAGCAGATCAATCAGCGCGTCGATCGGGCAGCCCAGGCGCTCGAAATCAGCGACCTGCTGGAGCGTCGCCCCAAGGCCCTGTCGGGCGGACAGCGGCAGCGCGTGGCGCTGGGCCGGGCGATCGTGCGCGAGCCGCGGGTGTTCCTGATGGACGAGCCGCTGTCCAACCTCGACGCGGCCCTGCGGGTGCAGATGCGGGCGGAAATCACCGCGCTGCAGCGGCGCATCGGCGTCACCACCATCTACGTCACGCACGACCAGACCGAGGCCATGACCATGGCCGACCGCATCGTCATCATGCGCAAGGGCGTGGTGCAGCAGATCGGCTCGCCTGACGCGCTGTTCAATCATCCGGCCAATATGTTCGTCGCCGGCTTCATCGGTTCGCCGGCGATGAACTTCCTCAGTGGCAAGGTGCAGCGCGACGACCGGGGCCTTAATATCGATGCCGGTGGCCTAAGGCTGCCGGTGGCCGAGGCGGCAGCGGCCTATCTCGGCAAGACCGTGATCTGCGGCATCCGCCCGGAATCGCTGGATCTGGCGCGCGGCGATGCGCCGGCGCTGGAGATCACCCCGACGCTGGTCGAGAGCTTGGGCACCGAGGCCTATGTGCATTTCAAACTGCCCGGACAGCAGGTCGCGACGGCGGTGGCCGGCGAGCACGAGCACCAGCCGCTCGGCAACGGCACGCTGATCGCTCGGCTCTACGACGTCGGCACGCCGCTTTCCGGGGGGACAATCCGGCTGGGCCTGAAGCCGCAGGCTTCCGTCCACCTGTTCGACCCGGCTACAGAACAGGCTATCAGCTAGAGAGCATTTCACAGATGACTGGAACCACACTCGATGTCATCCCTGCGAAAGCAGGGACCCAACTCGCCGCAGCGCAAATGGACAGATGGCTCCCAGCTTTCGCAGGGATGACAGCCGGTGGGTGGGTCAAAGCGCCGAGCCTGGCCGCCATGCCGATGCTGCCGATCGTTAAATGATCTAGAGCGCTTTCAGGAAGGCGCGACAAATCAAAAGCGCTGTCAGCGCTGGAGCCCCAATGCCGATCGATGCAAAGCAACTAGGCGGGCATGAGATGCCCATGGGCACCTCGGCCCTGGGCAAGGGGCTCTATGTGCTCGACCTGCTCGGCGAGGTCGAGCGGCCGCAACGCTTCACGCAACTGCTCAAGCTCACCGGCTTTCCCAAGGGGACGCTGCACCGCATCCTCGAAGCGCTGATGGAGTTCCGACTGATCCGCTTCAACGAGGCGGACCAGACTTATCGTCTCGGGCCGCGGCTGTTCGAACTGGCGCACAAGGTGTGGGACGAGTTCGATCTTAGGGGCGCCGCCGCCCCCGAGCTCGACCGGCTCGCCGACCTTACCCACGAGACCGTGTCGCTGTGTGAGATCGAGAGTGGCGCGATCCTCTATATCGACCGGCGGCTGGGGGCGGACGCCTTCGGCTTCCGCATCGAAGTTGGGCGTCGCGCCCCGTTGCACTGCACCTCGGGCGGCAAGGCGCTGCTGGCCTTCCTCGCGCCGCATCGCCAGCATGAATTGATCGCCGAGCTGCGCAATTCCGGCGATCCGACCAAGATTCCGCCCGACGAAGCGGGACTGCTGGCCGATCTCGGGCTCACCCGGGCCCGCGGCTATGCGCTGTCGATCGAGGAACACGTCGCGGGCGTGGTGTCGGTGGCGGCGCCGGTGCTCGACCATCGGCATGAACCGATCGCGGCGATCGGCGTCTCCGGCCCGCGCGAACGCATTTCGGTCGAGCGCCTGCACACCATCGGCCGCGACCTGATGGAGGCGGCCCGGCGCATTTCGGGCAATGTCGGAGCCACAGCCATGAGCATCAATGCCCCGGACCGGCCGCGCACCGCGGTTACCGCCAATGCCGAGTGCGTCTTGCCGGTGGCGGCGCATCTGGGCGAGGGGCCAATGTGGAGCGCGGCGGACAGCAAGCTGGTCTGGCTCGATATCCTCGCGCCGGCGGTGCATGTGTTCGACCCGGCCAGCGGAGAGGATACCACCACCAAGGTGTCGCGTATGGTCACCGCCATCGCCCCGCGCGCTGCCGGCGGCTATGCGGTGATGACGCAGAACGGCCTTGAACTCCTGGACATCGCCACTGGCGAGCTGACGCCGGTGGTGGACCCCGAAGCCGATATCGAGACCAACCGCTTCAACGATGCCAAGTGCGACCGCCGCGGGCGGTTCTGGGCCGGCTCAATGGCTCTCGATGCGTCGCGGCCGGCCGGCTCGCTCTATTCGATCGAGGCGGATGGCAAATGGCGGCGGCACGACACCGGCTTTACGGTCTCGAACGGCATGGGCTGGAGCCCCGATGACCGGCTGATGTATTTCGTCGACTCGGCCCAGGGCTGTGTCTTTGCCTATGATTTCGACATCGAGGCCGGCACCCTGTCGAACCGCCGCAGCGTGATCCAGATTCCGCCGGTCGAAGGTAAGCCCGACGGCCTCACCGTCGATGCCGAGGGCCATATCTGGGTCGCGGTCTGGGACGGCTGGGCGGTGCGCCGCTATGCGCCGGATGGCCGGCTGGATCGCGTCGTCGGCGTGCCGGTGCCGCGTCCTTCGAGCTGCTGTTTCGGCGGTGACAAGCTCGATACGCTCTACATCACCTCGGGGCGCATCCGCCTCGCCGAGCGCATGCTGGTGGAAGCGCCGCTGTCGGGCGGCATCTTCGCCATTGCCGCGGGCGTGCGCGGGCAGCCGAGCGGGACGTTCGGCCGATGAGCCTTTCCAACCGCTATCCCAGTCTTGACGGGCGTCCGGTGCTGATCACCGGGGCCGGCGCTGGTATCGGCCGCGCCATGGCGCTGGCCTTTGCGGGGCAGGGCGCCCGGTTGGGGCTGATCGACCGCGATGCCGCCGGGCTCGAACGGACGGCGAGCATGATCGACGGCACGGCGGTGACGCGGGTTGCCGATGTGACCGATATCGAGGCGTTGCAGAGCGCCATTGCGGCGATACGGTCAGAACTCGGGCCGATCCGCATCCTCATCAACAATGCCGGCAGCGATACCCGGCACGACTTCCGCACCATCACCCCGGACTATTGGGACGACCGCATGGCGACGAACCTCCGCCATCTCGCCTTTGCGGCGCAGGCGGTGACGCCGGACATGGAGGGCGCCGGCGGCGGCGTCATCATCAACCTCGGCTCGACCTCGTGGATGCAGGGCGCTGCCGGCCTCATCGCCTATGGCACGGTGAAGGCGGCGATCGGTGGCTTCACCCAGTGCCTCGCCCGCGATCTCGGCGAGGCAGGGATCCGCGTCATGTGCATCGCGCCGGGACGGACGGTGGTCGAACGAACGGCGACCGATCCCGCCTACGTGGCCGAGACCATCGGGCGGCAGGCCGTGAAGCACCTAGTAAAGGCCGAGGATATTGCGAGCCTGGCGCTGTTTCTGTGCTCCGACGATGCTCGCATCTTCTCGGGCCAAACGATCATCGCCGACGGCGGCCACATGATGCGCTAGGGGCGGAAGGCCAGTGGCCGTAGCGCCCGAAATTGGGCCTGCCGTCAGCTGAGCGGGAAGACCGGGCTGCGCAGGTTCTGGTAGGGGAGCGTCCGGATCGCGCTGGTGCAGGGCCCCGGTGTGGTCACGGTGTAGCTGGCCTTGGCGATCTTGTCGTAGGCGCGGCGATGGGCGACTGCGGCCTTGACCCCGATGACCGCGAGCTCCTCGGGGATGATGCCTTGCGAGCGGAGCTGACCAAGATCGAAAGGCGGGGTCTTGAGCGTCGTCAGCAGCACCTTGATGCCCTCTGTCTCGACGACGGCGCTGGGGCCCATGCTGATGTGGATGCCGCGCAGCGCAGCGAGGTGGCTGTTGCGATCCTCGAGGATGAACTCGCCGTCGCTCCGTGAGATGAAGGTCGCTTCGATCTCGACCGGCCCGGGGTCGAGCCGGCTGCCCTTGCCGCCCACCGAAAGCTTGCGACGCTCGCCGGGCCGGGCGTCGGCCAGCGCTTCTACGGCTTCGGCATCGGCGATGACGACGGCGGCATTGGAAATGCCGAGCCGCAGCAGGCCGCGCAGCACCGCGGTGCAGTCCCCCGGCGCGCCGCCGCCGATATTGTCCGCCGCTTCGACGATGACATAGGGCCCGCCGCCGCGCTGCTTCGCGTCGGCCAATGCGTCGTCGAGCGACCATTCGTCGGGCAGGCCGAGCTCGCGCAGCGAGATCGCCAGCGCCTCGAGCTCGGCCAGGGCGGTTTCGGCCAGCGCGGGCGCCGTTGATATCGCCGAGAAGGCAACACCGGCATAGGGAACATCGGAGAAGGAATAGCCCCCGATCACGTTGATGGCCCAGATCTCCGGGTGCTCGGCTTCCAGCCGGCGGGCCAGTGCCTCGAGATCGCGCATCGGCCGGTCGGCGGTTCCCGTACCGGTCGGGGGCCACATGATGGGCGCGTTGCGCACCGACATGCTGGGCCGGACGCCGGTAATGAGGGCGCGCGCCAGCAGTTTTGCCGCCAGCACCGCGGTGTCGCGGGCGTCGATGTGGGGGTTCTCGCGATAGCCGACGAGGCCGCTGGCATGCTCCGCCATCAGCGGGGTGAAGTTGGCGTGGAGGTCGAAGGCGGCAAACAGCGGAAGCTCGGCGGCGCCGGGAAGGGCGCGGATGCGGGCCAGCAACTCACCCTCGGGGTCCATGCTGGCTGTGGTCACCATGGCGCCATGGAGGTTCAGCCAGATGCCGTCGATGCCCTCACCAAGCGCGGTAATGAGGCCCGCTTCGAGCTCGCTCCAGAACAGTTCGAACACCGCATGGTCGACCGGGCCAGAGGCCATGGCGACGAAATTGCTCACCGGCAGGGTCTGCCAGCCTTCGGCCTCCGCCACCTCGAGGAAGCCGTCGAGGGCAGAGCCTTTGCCCTGGTGCGCCAGCAGCTCGGCGCCGCGCTCGATAGTGAACTCGGCAAGCGGGGTGATGGCATCAACGAAGCTATGGGTTTCGTGGACGAAGCCGGCAAACAGGATGCGGTGGGTCATGGGCTCGGCTGCTTGGTGGGATCACGAGGGTTTCGGCAGGAAGCGGCAGGAAATGCTGTGTCCGGGGGCGATCTCGTGCAACGGCGCGGTGCCGGTGGCGGCGTGGTCCTCGCCGAGGGCGCAAGGGCCCGGCGCGTGGTCGTCGACCAGGCGCAGCTCGGGTGGGGCCCGGCGCAGCCGCTCGCGCTGCAGCAGCGGATCGGGGATCGGCACGGCGTCCAGCAGGGTGCGTGTATAGGGGTGGCCCGGCGTATCGTAGACCTGCGCAGCCTCGCCCATCTCGACGATCTGGCCGCTATACATCACCGCCACCCGGTGGGCGACTTCGCGGACGATGGCGAGGTCGTGCGCGATGAACAGGTAGGAGAGGCCGAGCCGCTCCTGCAGCGATTGCAGCAGCGCGACGATCTGCGCCTGCGTCCGCACATCGAGCGCCGATACCGGCTCGTCACAGACGACGAAATCCGGGTTCACCGCCAGGGCGCGGGCAATGACGATGCGCTGGCGCTGGCCGCCCGAGAACTCGTGCGGATAGCGCTGCATCACGGCGGGGTCCATGCTCACCAGTTCGAGGAGCTCGGCCACCCGTTCCTTCATCCGGTTGGGCGGCACCGAGCGGTGCACCTCAAGCGGCTCGGTCAGCGTCTGCGCGATGGTCATGCGCGGATGGAGGCTCGAATAGGGGTTCTGCAGCACGAACTGCATATGCCGCCGCATGGCGCGGAGCTTGCCTGATGGCATCGTGGTGAGGTCCTGGCCCAGCAGCCTGACCGAGCCCGAATGCGCCTTCTGCAGCTGCAGTACGGCTCGTCCGGTAGTCGTCTTGCCCGAGCCGGATTGCCCCACCAGCCCCAGCGTCTCGCCTGGTCCGATCGAAAAGCTGGCACGGTTGACCGCCACCACCGGGCCATTGCCGCGCCGTGCCGGAAACACCACCGAGAGGTCGCGCACTTCGAGCACCGGCGCCGAAACCCGGGCCGCATCCGAAACGGGTGAACTCATGCGACCCGCCCCGCTGTATCGAGCCGCGGCACGGCGCCCAGCAGCGCGCGGGTATATTCGTGCTCGGGCTGGGCGAAGATGCGCTCAACTCCACCGGCCTCGACGATCTCGCCGCGGTACATGACATTGACCCTTTCGACCATGCCTGCCACCACGCCGAAATCGTGGGTGATCAGCATCAGCGACATGCCGCGTTCCTCCCTGAGCCGCATCAGCAGCCTGAGGATCTGGGCCTGCACCGTCACATCGAGCGCCGTGGTCGGTTCGTCCGCGATCAGGAGGTCGGGGTTGCAGGAAATGGCGATGGCGATCAGCACGCGCTGCCGCATGCCGCCGGAAAACTGGTGCGGATGGTCGTCGGCGCGGCGCTCGGGTTGCGGAATGCCGACCTGGCCGAGCAGTTCAATGGTCCGCTCCCGCACCGCCTTGGGTGAAAGGTCCATATGGCGGCTGACGATGTCATCGATCTGGGCGCCGATGGTCATCACCGGGTTCAGCGAGGTCATCGGGTCCTGGAACACCATGGCGATGCGGCGGCCCCGTACATCCCGCATCTGCTTCTCGCTCAGTTGCAGCAGGTCGCGGCCGTTGAAATCCACCGCACCGCCCAACGTGATCGACGTGCCCTCGGCCGCGAGCCGCATGATGGCCCGGGCCGTGACGCTCTTGCCGCAGCCAGATTCGCCGACGAAGCCGACTGCCTCGCCCTTGGCTATATCGAAGGAGACTCCCCTGACGGCATGGACCGTCTCCTTGCGGGTGACGATCTCGGCCGTGAGCTTCCTGACGCTCAGGATCGGCGGCTCGGCGCTCATCGCTTAGCTCCGACATCCAGCACTTCGCGCAGCCCATTGGCGAGGATGATGAAGGTGAGCGTGGCAAAGACGATCGCCGCGGCGGGCGCGACCACGGTCAGCGGCGCCAGCTCCATGAACTGCCGCGCCTCGGCCAGCATGCCGCCCCAGTTCGGATCTGGCGGCGGCGGCCCCATGCCGAGAAAGGAGAGCGCCGTGACCGTGAAGATGGTCTGCGCCAGGGTCAGGCTGGTGGCCACCACCACCGGTGAGATGACGATCGGCAGCACATGCCGGACCACCAGCCAGAACTCGCTGACGCCGACGCTGCGGGCGGCCTCGACATGGTCCCATTGCTTGACGCTCAGCACGGGCCCGCGCACCACGCGCGCCATGGCCGGGGTGTAGACGATGGCGATGGTGAGGATCAGGTTGGGCAGTGTCGGCCCCAGCGCCGCCACCACCGCAATGGCGAGCAGGAACACCGGGAAGGCGAACACCACGTCCAGCACCCGCATCACGGCTTCGTCCACCGCGCCGCCGACATAGCCCGAGATCAGCCCCAGGATCAGCCCGGCGACCAGCGCCAGCGCCACCGCGACGGTGGTGATCAAGAGGGTTGTGCGCCCGCCGGTGATCAGCCGGCTCAGCACGTCGCGCCCGATCAGGTCGGTGCCCAGCCAGTGCAGCGCGCTCGGGCCGGCCAGCGAATCCGGCGAGGTGGCCGAAGGATCGAAGGGCGCGATCAGCGGCGCGAACACGGTGACGACCACCATGATCGCCAGCATGATGAGCCCGAGCCCCAGCAGCACCGCGCCATTACTCGGGGCCAGCCGTCGCGCCGGCTTTGAGCGTTTGAGCCCGGGGGCGCTGGTATCCAGTGTGTCGCTCATGACTTCACCCGCGCGTCGACCCGCGCATAGGCGATGTCCACCAGCATGTTGACGAACACCACCACGGCCGCGGCCACCAGCACGATCGCCTGGATCACCGGATAGTCGCGGCTGGTGATCGAATCGAACAGGTATTGGCCCATGCCGGGGATGGCGAAGATGGTCTCGACGAGGATCGAGCCGCCAAGCAGCGACGCGACCTGCAGCCCGGTCACCGTAATCACCGGGGTCAGCGCGTTGCGCACCAGGTAGTTGCGCAGCACCGTGCCCGGCTTCAGGCCCTTGGCGCGGGCTACCATGACGAAATCCTGGCTCGAGACTTCCAGTACCGCGGCGCGGGTATTCTCCGAGATGGTCACCGATACGGCGAGCGCCAGGGCGAGGCCGGGGAGCAGCAGGCTGGTGATGTTGGCGATCGGATCGACCAGGAACGGCGTGTAGCCGAACACTGCGAGCTGCGGGAAATAGAGGCCGGCGAGCAGCACGATCAGCGTGCCGATGACGAAATTGGGCACGGCGAGGCTGAGCCCGTTGAAGATGCGCACCACCCAATCGACCCGGCCGCGCAGCCGCGCCGAGAGGAGCCCGGTGGTGACCCCGATCAGCATGGCGATCACCGCCGCGACCAAGGTGAGTTGGGCGGTGACGAGGAAACGTGGCCCAAGCTCGCCCAGCACCGGGCGCTTGGTGACGAACGAGGTGCCGAAATCGCCGCCGAGCGCATGGCCGAGCCACAGGAAATACTGCTCGAGCAGCGATCGATCGAGCCCGAGCTGGCTGCGGATATTGTTGAGCGCATCGTCACCGATGCTGCTGGTGCCCGCCGCGGCCTGGGCGAAATCGCCCGGCAGGGCGCGCATCAGCATGAAGGCGATGAACGACACGGCGAAGAGGATCGCCAGTGTCCAGGCGAGCCGGACCAGCACCGTACGGAGCATCTAGACCTCAACCACTTTGATGCGCACCCTCGGCATGGGCTATTTGGTCACCGAGGCCTCACGCACGAACGAGCGGATGTTGGCCGCCAGCGGTACGTAGCCCTCGACATAGTTCCACCATAGCTCCCAGCGCAGCGGGTACTGGTAGATCTGCAGCAGGTAGGCGTTCTCGGCGATCCGCTTCTGGATCTCGAGATTGGCCGCGGCGCGGGCCGCCGGATCGACCGTGGCGCGGGCGGCGGCGATCATCGCGTCGAGTTCGGTGTCGGAATAACCCTGGGCCTTGCCATAGTCGCTCTGGGAGTTGAGCCGCTGCAGGATCTGGTCCGGATCGGGGGTCCAGGACAGCGCGATCGACATCAGCGTCGGATAGGTACCCTTGACCCACAGGTCGATCAGCGGCGCCGTCTCCATCGGGTTGAGCTTTACCGTGATGCCGGCCGCCGCCCATTGCTGCTGCAGGATCTGCGCGCAGGCCACGTCGAGCGCGTTGGCTGCAACGACGATGTATTCGCCCAGGTCGATGCCATTGGCAAAGCCCGCCTCGGCGAGGAGCTTCTTCGCCCCCTCCGGATCGTACTTGTAGAACGGCAGCTCGCTGACGCCGTCATAGCCGCCCACCTGGCTCTCGGGCAGCATGGCGCCGATCTTGCCCGAACCGCCGAGCACCGTCTGGAGGCACGCCTCGCGGTCGGTGGCGAGGCTCAGCGCCTGGCGAACCCTGACGTCGTTGAGCGGCGCTGTCTTGAGGTTCATCCAGACCGGGAAGGTGCGCGAGGTCTGGCCCGGCGCAGAGGTCAGATCCGGCGAGGTTTTCGAGATCTGCGCGGCGACGCGCGGATCCTTCAGCCAGGTCATGTCGATGGCCTTGGAGCGCAGCGCTGAGGCCAGTGTCGCCTGGTCCTTGTAGAATTTGAACACCACATTGGCGAGCTTGGGCAGGCCCGCTTCGTAGTAATCGGGGTTGGCCTTGAGGGTGAACTGCTGGTTCGGTTCGTAGGAGACGAAGCTGAACGGGCCGGTGCCGACCGGCGCCGCGTCGAGGTTGTCGACTCCCACCGGCACGATGGCGCCGTCCGGATTGGTGGCCAGGTAGTTGAGGAACGCAGCGTCAGCCGTCTTGAGCTCGAATTTCACCGTCTGCGGATCGACGACCGTCACGGCCTTGACCCCGGCATAGTTGGTCTTCAGCCGGCTGGTGCTGTCGGGCGCGAGGATCCGATCGAAGGTGTGCTTGACGTCCGCGGCGCTGAACGCCTGGCCGTTATGGAACTTCACCCCGTCGCGCAGTTTGAAGATGTAAGTCGTCTCGTCCGGCTGCTCGTAGCTCAGCGCCAGGTCCGGCTCGATCTTCATCTCGGCGTTCCAGCGCAGCAGCCCGGTGTAGAGCAGCGAGGTGAAGTCGAACGACGAGAACGCCGAGATCGTCACCGGATCGAGCCCGATCGGATCAGCGTCGGCGCCGATCGTCAGCGTGCCGCCTTCGGCCGCCAGCACCGCACTCATGAACGGCGAGGCGGCAGCCACCGCACCGGCGGCGAGGCCAAGCCGCAGCAGGCTCCGGCGCGACAGCGCATAGGCGTCGGTATCGAATGGACCAGGCAGATCGTTGGTTTTCAACTTCAAGCTCCGGATGAGAAATGACTTCGGTTCGATCTCGTGAAAGTGTGGACGCCTGCTGCGTCGGCCGAGAGACACATGCCGGCTGCAAAGGAGCCGGCGATGAGCGGCGAGGCGCGAGACGTGCGGTCTATTGAGTGCCCTGCCTAGGAGGGCGTATCGCGCCAGCCCTGTAAATCGCCCGGCGTTCCGCTCGACGGAAAAACGCGACGCATTTGTCAGCCGAGCGCAACTTCCTGCCACTGGCCGATCCTGAGGGAAGGTGAGCCTGCAGACAGAGGAGCAGCGCATGGAGGCCGTATTGGCCCGAGTTCGAGTGGCCACACCTGGTGCAAAGCAGCCCCTTGACACCGCCACCCCGCCACCCCCATAACTCCGCACCTAATCTTGGAGCACGATCCGTGCAGAAGCTTATCGTAGTAGTGGGGCGCATCGAGCACGTGGGGTAAATCCCTGCGAGGGTCGGTGCGCTCGTTCGAAGGTCCCTAACGGGGCCTTTTTTGTTGCCGAATTTCCGCCGGTGACGGCGCGTTGCGAATGAAAGACCGGGTGAGCCCGGGGGAGTATGAGAAAATGGCCGAGCAGATGACAGGCGCGGAGATGGTGATCCAGGCCCTGGTCGATAACGGGGTGGAGCACATCTTCGGCTATCCCGGCGGGGCGGCGTTGCCGATCTACGATGCGATGTTCCAGCAGGACAAGGTCCAGCATATCCTCGTCCGCCACGAGCAGGGCGCGACCCACATGGCCGAGGGCTATGCGCGCTCGACCGGCAAGGTCGGCGTGGTGCTGGTGACCTCGGGGCCGGGGGCGACCAACGCGGTCACCGGGCTCACCGACGCGCTGATGGACTCGATCCCCTTGGTCTGCATTACCGCCCAGGTGCCGACGACGCTGATCGGCTCGGACGCCTTTCAGGAATGCGACACCGTCGGCATCACCCGCTCGTGCACCAAGCACAACTACCTGGTGAAATCGGTCAACGACCTGTCGCGCGTCATGCACGAAGCCTTCCATATCGCCAATTCGGGCCGTCCGGGTCCGGTGCTGGTCGATATCCCCAAGGACGTCCAGTTCGCGCTGGGCACTTACCTCGGCATCGACGAGGTCGGGCCGAGCCGCCACAAGAGCTACCATCCGGCCACTGCCGGCGACAGCAAAGCCATCGAGGCGGCCGTCGATATGATGCTGAAGGCCGAGCGGCCGATCTTCTATACCGGTGGCGGCATCATCAACTCGGGGCCGGAAGCCTCCGAGAAGCTGCGCGAGCTGGCCGAGCTGACCGGTTTCCCGGTGACCTCGACGCTGATGGGGCTCGGCGCCTTCCCGGGCTCCAGCCCGCAGTGGATGGGGATGCTGGGCATGCACGGCACCTACGAAGCCAACATGGCGATGCATGATTGCGACCTGATGATCAATATCGGGGCGCGGTTCGACGACCGCATCACCGGCCGCATCGATGCGTTCTCGCCGGGCTCAACCCGCATCCATGTCGATATCGACCCGTCCTCGATCGGCAAGAACGTCCGCACCGATCTCGCCATCGTCGGCGATAGCGGGCTGGTGATGGAAGAAATGGTCCGCATCTGGCGCACCAAGACCAACCAGCCGCGCACCGAGGCGATCGCGCCGTGGTGGGAGCAGATCGAGGGCTGGCGCAGTAAGCACTCGCTCGGCTTCAAGAACTCGACCACCACGATCAAGCCGCAGCACGCCATCCAGCGCCTGTATCAGGCGACCAAGGGCCGGGACGTCTACATCACCACCGAAGTCGGCCAGCACCAGATGTGGGCGGCGCAGCATTTCCCGTTCGAGATGCCCAACCGCTGGATGACCTCGGGTGGCCTCGGTACCATGGGCTACGGCCTGCCGGCGGCAGTCGGAGTGCAGGTGGCGCATCCTGATGCGCTGGTCATCGACATCGCCGGCGAGGCGAGCGTGCAGATGACCATGCAGGAGCTCTCGACCGCGGTGCAGTACCGCCTGCCGATCAAGGTGTTTATCCTCAACAACGAGCGGATGGGCATGGTCCGGCAGTGGCAGGACCTGCTGCATGGCGGGCGCTATGCGCACTCCTACAGCGAGAGCCTGCCCGATTTCGTCAAGCTGGCCGAAGCCTATGGCGGCAAGGGCATCCGCTGTTCCGATCCGGCGCTGCTCGATGCGGCGATAGAGGAGATGCTCGATTACGACGGCCCGGTGCTGTTCGACTGCCTCGTTGAAAAGCACGAGAACTGCCTGCCGATGATCCCGTCGGGCAAGCCGCATAACGAGATGATCCTGCCCGATTTCGAGGACGATATCGGCGCGGTGATCGACGAAAAAGGCCGGCAGCTGGTTTGAGTTAGGGCCGCCTCCACCCACGTCATTCCCGCGAAAGCGGGAATCCATCGCGCCGCAAGCGCGAAACGAGAGATGGATCCCCGCCTGCGCGGGGATGACGCCGGTGGGAGGGGACCTCAAGAGAGGGTACGAAAGATCATGAACGCACATTTGCAGCCGAGCGGTTCGGCATACTTCCTCGCCGCGGAAACCCAGGTTCCGGAGCGGCACACGCTGAGCGTGCTGGTCGATAACGAGCCGGGCATTCTCGCCCGGATCGTCGGGCTGTTCGCCGCCCGTGGCTATAATATCGACAGTCTCACGGTCTCAGAGACCGAGCACGAAAAGGGCCTCAGCCGCATCACCGTGGTTACGGTTGCGACGCCCAAGGTGCTGACCCAGATCAAACTGCAGCTCGAGCGGCTGATCCCGGTGCACCGGGTGCATGACCTCACCAGCGAGGGCAAATCCCTCGAGCGCGAGCTGGCGCTGATCAAGGTCGGCGGCTCGGGCGAGCCGCGCGCCGAGGCACTGCGCCTCGCCGACGCGTTCCGCGCCCAGATCGTCGATGCCACCACCGAGAGCTTCGTTTTCGAAGTGACCGGCAAGCCAAGTAAGATCGACAGCTTCATCGCCCTGATGATGCCGCTGGGCCTGATCGAAGTGGTGCGAACCGGGCTCGCGGCGATATCGCGTGGGCCGGAAGGCATGTAAGGAGAAAAGGCCGGGAGCGATCCCGGCCTTTTCTTCGAGGGGAAATCGCCGGTGTCGTTCGCATCGCACCCGTTCCGCGGGCCGTTGTTCATGGTCATCGCGACCTGTTCGTATGTGATCAACGACACGCTGATGAAGCTCGCCACCGAAGGGCTGCCGCCCTACGAAGTGCTGTTCCTGCGCGGTTGCGCGGGCCTCATCTGGGGGGTGCCGCTGATGCTGGTGCTGGGCTACGGCCGGCAATTGCCGCTGGTGTTCGAGCGGCGCGTGCTGGCACGCAACCTCGCCGAAACGGCGGCGATCCTCTGTTACGTGGTGGCGCTCGCCAACATGCCGATCGCCGATGCCTCGGCTTTGGGGCAGATCACCCCGCTACTGGTGCTGCTCGGCGCTTCGATCCTGTTCCGCGAGAAGATCGGCGGCGTGCGCATGGCGCTGATCGGGGTCGGCTTCATCGGCGCCATCATGGTGGCGCAGCCGACCATGCAGGGTATCTCGATCTATGCCGTGCTGGCGCTGGCCAACGCCGTGCTCTGCGCGGTGCGTGACCTCGCCGGACGGCGGATCGCGGCCGAGGTGCCGGGGATGATCGTCGCCATGTCGGCCATCATCGTGGTGCTGATCGGGGCAGGGGCCATGCACCTCGCCACCGAGCAATGGGTGGCGCCTCAGACGCATCACCTGCTGCTGCTCGCCGGGGCTGGGCTGTTCCTGATCTTCGGCCACTTCTTCATCTTCATGGCCTACCGGGTCGGGCCGACCGGCGTGGTCGCGCCGTTCTACTACTTCTTCACCTTCTGGGCGGTGCTGTCGGGCCTGGTGGTGTTCGGCCAGTTCCCGAACCTGCTCGCCATCAGTGGCATCGTCCTGGTGGTTGCCGCCGGTCTCACCATCGTGCTGCTCGATGAGCGCAAGCGCCGGCTGGTGCCGGTGGCGTGATGCCGGCTCATGCATCGAATCTCCGCGGCATCATCTTCATGGTGCTGGCGAGCGGCTGCTTCACCATCAACAACGCGCTGCTGAAGCTGGCGGTCGTGAACCTGCCGCCGCTCGAGTCGCTGTTCCTGAGGGCGCTGGCCGGGATTATCCTCGGCGTGCCGGTGCTGCTGCTGACGACGCCGCGCGGCAGCCTGCGGCATGTGCTCGATCCCAGGGTGCTCGCCCGCAATGTCGTGGAATGCGCCGCCGCCATCGCTTTTGTCTTCGCCGTCGCCAACGCGCCACTGGCCGATATCACTGCGCTGCTGCAGCTGACGCCGATGCTGGTGCTGCTGGGTGCGGTGGTGTTGTTCGGCGACCGGGTCGGCGGCCTGACGGCGTCGCTGATCGTCCTGGCGCTCATTGGCGCGCTGCTGGTGGCGCAACCGGGAGCCTCCGGGCTCCAGCCCTATGTGCTGTTCGGTCTTGCCAGCGCGGCGCTGAGCGCTGGTCGCGACCTGATCGGCCGGCGGGTCGCCGCCGGCATCCCGGCGCTGGCGGTGGCGGTCGGGCTGTCGGTGGTCTGTGTCGTGGTGATCGGCTGCCTGATGCTGGTGTTCGAGCGCTGGGTGACGCCGTCGCTGCCGCAGCTATTGCTGATATCAGGCGCCAGCGCCTTCATGACCTTGGCGCAGCTGCTGCTGTTCCTGTCGTTCCGCGTCGCCGAAACCCGGGCAGTGGTGCCGTTCTTCTATACCGGAACGCTGTGGGCGCTGCTCATTGGGGCAGTGGTGTTCGGCACGCTGCCCAACACCGTCGCCGCCGTCGGCATCAGTCTGATCGCCCTGAGCGGCGTATTGGTGCTGCTGCTCGACCAGCGCCGGAAACCGAGCTGACAGGACGCATCGGTGCCATGAGCAATCCCGAATGGTAACGGCCGGTTGGGTGCGCTAGAGGCTCTGCGGCTCTCACCGGATTCTCCATGTCGCACCAGCATTCGAACCTGCGTGGCATCGTATACATGCTGCTCGCCACCGGCTGCTTTCTGATCAATGACAGCCTGCTAAAGCTGGCGATGGCCAATGTGCAACCGCTTGAGGCGCTGTTCCTCAGGGCGGCTATCGCGGTGATCCTCGGCTTGCCGGTGCTGGCGGCCACCGGCGTGCTTGCCAAGGCGCCGATGATGTTCCGGCCCTCGGTGGTGGCGCGCAACTTCTTCGAGCTGGCCGCAGCTGCGGGCTACATCTTTGCCATCGCCAACGCACCGCTCGCCGATATCACGGCGCTGGCGCAGTTGACCCCGATGCTGGTGATGCTGGGTGCGGTGGTATTCTTCGGCGACAAGGTCGGCGGTGCGGCGGCGTCGCTCATCGTCGTGGCCTTCATCGGCGCGGTGCTGGTGGCGCAGCCAGGCGGTTCGGGCTTCCAGCCCTTTGCCCTCCTGGGCCTCTGGAGCGCGCTGGGCTGTGCGATCCGCGACCTGATCGGCCGGCGCGTCTCGGCCGACGTCCCGGCGCTGGTGGTGGCGGTCGGTGCGTCGGCGGTGTCGCTGCTGGGGATCGGGGTGCTGATGCTGATGTTCGAGGAGTGGGTGATGCCCGGCCCGGTCGAACTGCTGCTGATCGCCGGTTCGAGCTCCATGCTGACCCTGGGACAGCTATTGCTGTTCTCTGCCTACCGCGTGGCGGAGACCCGTGTGGTGGCTCCGTTCTTCTATGCGGGCACGCTCTGGGCGCTGATCATCGGCGCGCTGGTGTTCGGCACTATCCCGAACACGCTGGCGCTTGCGGGCATCGCACTGATCCTCGCGAGCGGGGTGCTGGTCGTGGTGCTCGAGTGGCGCTCGCGGCAGGTGCCGGTACCTGTCTAGCCATTTCGGCAACTGATCGGGCTCATCAAAACGTTCGATTGGCCCGCTGACATCCGATGCGGTAAGCCTCGGCCCCGTTCAGCCGAGGTCCCGCGATGACTCATCTCAGCGTCAATCTCAATGCCGTCGCCATGCTGCGCAACCGGCGCTCCGTGCCCTGGCCGAGCGTCACCGGCATCGCCCGGATCGCGCTCGATGCCGGTGCCGACGGCATCACCGTGCATCCGCGGCCCGACGAGCGACACATCCGGCGCACCGACGTGTTCGAGCTGGTGACCCTGTTGCGGCAGGATTATCCGGGCCGCGAGTTCAACATCGAGGGGTATCCGACTGAGGATTTCCTGACCCTGGTCGAGCGCGCCGCGCCGGACCAGGTAACCTTCGTGCCGGACGATCCCCTGCAATCGACCTCGGACCACGGCTGGAACGTCGAGGCCAATCGCGCCGTGCTGACCCCGGCTATCGAGCGGATGCGCAAGGCCGGCATCCGGGTGTCGCTGTTCATCAATGCCGACCCCTCGGCGCCGGCGGCGGCGGCCAATGTCGGGGCGGACCGGGTCGAGCTCTACACCGGCCCCTATGGCGGCTCGCTGAAGCCGGAGGTGCAGGCCGTGCATCTCGACGCGCTGCGCGAGACCGCGGACGCGGCACGCGGAGCGGGACATAATGCGCGGCCGGGGCAGGGTGGCCTCTTGGTCAATGCCGGGCACGACCTCAACCTCGTCAACCTGCCGCCGCTGAAGCAGGCGATCCCCGACCTGGCCGAGGTCTCGATCGGTCACGCCATCACTGCCGATGCGCTGATCTACGGCATGGCCGAGACGGTGCGCCACTACAAGATCGCCTGTGCCTGACGGCTACAGCAAGTCTCCCGAAACTGGGTGCCGGTTTCGGGCCAAAGACATGCGTGAAAACAAAGAGCTAAAGCGCACAGCGCGAATCTGAAGGATCGCGACGCGCTTTAGGGCCGACCGCGGAAGGTGAAGGTGTGGTCCTCGCAAAGGCGGGCCCGGTAGGAGTATTCCTTGCCGGCGGTCGACAGCAGTTTCAGATCCACCACGCATTTGTCGACGCCGTCCTCGAGCATGAACTGCATCTTGCCCTTTGGCTCGATCGTTTTGCCGCGTAGCCGCTCGGCGCCCCAGTCGCTGCCCATGATCTCGATGTAGAGTTTGTCGATGGTCACCGGCGAAGCGTTCTTCACCCAGAGTCGCAGCGGCGGACCAGCGGTTGCAGTTGTCGCGAAGAACGTCATGGCCAGCACGGCCGTGGCGACCAGCTTCATCTCAAATCCCCCAAAACACTGGGGCGGACACTGATCCGGCTACGTGCCCGACGCAACCTTCGCGGCTGGACGTGGTGAATGCCACCGCGGACTGTGCGCTTTCGCACATGTGTTAACGGGCAACCCGTGGTCGGCGGTCAAATCCGACTTAACTACTGCCATTGCCGCTTATTTCGCTTCAACGGTGGATGGACCAAGTTGGAGCCTTTCACGGATCGGGCGGGTTGCCATATGGCTTTGAGAGCAGTTGCGTACGAGCAGGCGATGAGCGACCCGATCAACGAAGCACTGGTGCTCTATACCGGTTTCGGCAACTCGCCGTTCCCACGGGCCAAGACCCCGCATCTGGTGCAGCGCTTCGGCGAAGCCGAGGGCACCGAACTCAAGCAGCGCATCCTCGGCCTGCTCGAGGAACTGCAGCAGCCCGTCGATGGGCTCGAGAAGCGGTCGAAGAAGAGCCTTACCGAGCGCGCCATCGAACAGCTGCAGCCAAAGCATCCCGAGCTCGATGAGTCCGGCCTCAAGGCGCTTGCCTGGACCTATTCGTTCGGCCTGCGCTGATACGGTTCCTGTAGCTCTTCCTGAAGCGCTCCACCGTTCGATAATCGCGAACGCTGCATTTCACGCCTCGCGCGAATGGGGCGCGCTGGCCGACCCACACCTGATGCGGGGTAGCGAAACCGCCGGAACTGCTTCACTCACAACGCTGTAACCCCACGAACAGGGATGTAACCGGGGCTGGATTGTGTGCCTTCGCTTCATCGAGGTGCCTGCTTGTGCGGCACCACCTTGGGCACTTATTTGCCGCTAGTCACATTTTGATACTGGAGTGCAGCAAATGTCCAAACCCAAGATTGCAGTGATCATCAGCTCGATCCGCCCGACCCGCTTCGGCGACAAGCCGGCCAGCTGGATCGCCGGTCACGTCGCCGCCCGCGGCGATGTCGATGTCGAGATCGTCGACCTGAAGGATTACCCGCTTCCGCTGTTCGACGCGGCCGCGTCCGACTTCTGGATGCCGACCCCGAACGAGATCGCCGCCAAGTGGCAGGCCAAGCTCAACGAGTTCGACGGCTACATCGTCGTCACCGCCGAGTACAACCGCTCGATCACTGGTGCGCTGAAGAACGCCATCGACTGGGCCTACAAGCCGTTCATGAAGAAGGCCGTGGCCTTCGTCGGCTACGGTTCGGTGGGCGGCGCCCGTGCCATCGAGCACCTGCGCAACATCATGGTTGAGCTGCAGGCCGTCCCCGTCCGTCACGCCGTCCACATCGGTGGCTCGGACTTCATCCCGATCATGATGGGCCAGAAGAGCTGGGACGACACCAAGGGCAACTTCGACTTCTTCGTGCCCGAGATGCTCGACAACCTGGTCTGGTGGACCAATGCCACCCGCAATGCCCGCCAGGCCGACGCGGCTGCCGCGGTCAAGGCCGCCTAAGGTCTGCGACTGGTAGTCTTCCGGGGTTCTCCTCCTTTCGCACCCCGGTCGGGGGCGGCGCTTCCCATGGCGCCGCCCCCTTTTTCGTTGTCGTGCCCCCGCAAATCCGCATAACTGTCCATCGGCAAATGCGAACCTCAGCGGAATTTGACCGTTGAGTGCGCCGTTGGGCGGGTGTAGACACCCGCCCACCCGAAACAGGGTGAGCGAAGGGCATATGACGCAGACCACTCCGTCCGGCGTGACAGCCGGCGCTGGGGCGACCGATCAGGCCGGCCACGCCACAGGCAAGCTACCCCTCATTATTCTCGGCGCCCTGGGCGTCGTCTTCGGCGATATCGGCACCAGTCCTCTCTACGCCTTCCGCGACACACTGCATGCGGCCGGTGGCTCTCCCAATGAGCCCGAGGTGCTCGGGCTGCTGTCGCTGATCGTCTGGTCGCTGACCATGGTGGTCACGGTCAAGTACGTGATCTTCGTGCTGCGCGCCGACAACAAGGGCGAAGGCGGCACCCTGTCGCTGATGACCCTCGCCAGCAACGCTTTCGCCAAGCGGCCGGCCTGGATCCTCGGGCTCGGCATCGTCGGTGGTGCGCTGTTCCTCGGTGACGCGATCATTACGCCTGCCATTTCGGTACTCTCGGCGGTCGAAGGCCTCGAGGTGGTGGAACCGCGGCTCACGCCCTGGGTGGTGCCGATGACGGTGGTGATCATCATCGGGCTGTTCATGGTGCAACGCTTCGGCACGGCGCGGGTATCGACGGTGTTCGGACCGGTGATGGCCATTTGGTTCGTCGTCCTTGGGGGCACCGGTCTGCTGCATATCGCCGATGCGCCGCAGGTGCTGATGGCGCTGAACCCGGCGCATGGCATCACGTTCCTCTACACCCATGCCGGTATCTCGATCGTGGTGCTGGGCGCGGTGTTCCTGTCGGTGACGGGCGCCGAGGCTTTGTATGTCGACCTCGGGCATTTCGGCCGCCGGCCGATTATCCTGGCGTGGCTGATCCTGGTGTTTCCGGCCCTGCTGCTCAACTATTTCGGGCAGGGCGCCTTCGTCCTCAGCCACCCCCACGAGGTGGTCAACCCGTTCTTCGAAATGCAGGCCGATTGGGCCCGCTTGCCGATGGTGGGCCTGGCAACGCTCGCCACCGTCATCGCCAGCCAGTCGGTCATCACTGGCGCCTATTCGCTGGTCCGCCAGGCCATGCACCTCAATCTCCTGCCGCGCCTCGAAGTGCGCCACACCTCCGAGGAGGTAGCGGGGCAGATCTTCATGCCGCAGGTGAACTTCCTGCTCTTGATCTGCGTCGTGCTGCTGGTCGTCGGCTTCCGCTCGTCGACGGCGCTGGCAGCCGCCTACGGCATCGCGGTGACCGGCGAAATGCTGGTGACGGCCGTGCTGTTGTTCATCGTCATGTGGCGGCTGTGGAAGTGGAGCCTCGTCGTCGCGGTGGTGGTGATCGCCCCGCTGCTGGTGATCGACACCAGTTTCTTCATCGCCAACGCCGCCAAGTTCTCGCAGGGCGGCTGGGTGCCGGCCGTGGTCGCGACGCTGATTGCCTCGATGATGACGATCTGGATCTGGGGCCGCCGCCGGCTGGCCGAAAAGACCCGGCGTGACGAGGTGCCGCTCGAGTTCCTGGTCGAGAACCTTGCCAAGAAGAAGCCGACCATCGTCCCCGGCACGGCGGTGTTCCTCACCTCCGACATCGAGGGCGCGCCGACCGCGCTGCTGCACAGCCTCAAGCACTATAAGGTGCTGCACGAGCACAACGTCATCCTGACCGTGGTGACCTCGGATCGGCCACGTGTCGCGGACGAGGAAAAGATCAGGATCGATGCCTATAACGACCTGTTCTACCGCGTGGTGGTGACCTTTGGTTACATCGAGACGCCGAACATCCCCAAAGCGCTGGCGCTGGCTCGCAAGCTCGGCTGGAAGTTCGACATCATGTCGACGTCCTTCTTCCTGTCGCGCCGCTCGTTGAAGCCGTCGCTGAAGGGTGGCGCGCCGCTATTCCTCGACCGGATCTTCATCGGTCTCGCGCGTAACGCCACCGACGCAACGGAATACTTCCATATTCCTACCGGCCGTGTGGTTGAAATCGGCACGCAGGTGGTGATCTAGTCCGTCCTCGGGTACCCTGGGGACGCGAGACTGCTGAAATCACTTGATATTGCGATCGCGGGCGCTGGCCCGGGCGGACTGGCTACGGCGCTGCTGCTGAGCCGCGCCGGCCATCGCGTCCGCCTGTTCGAGCGCTTCGAGACGCCGCGCCCGCTCGGTTCGGGCCTGATGCTGCAGCCCACCGGCCTTGCCGTGCTGGCGGCACTTGGCCTTTACCCCGAAATTGCGGCGCTCGGCTCGCGAGTCGAGCGGCTGATCGGCACCGACGCGCAGAGCGGCCGGGTGGTGCTCGACGTGGGCTATCATCCCCTCGGCCCCGATGTGCATGCCATCGCCGTCCACCGCGCGGCGCTGTTCAATGTGCTGCATGACGCCGTGGTGGCCGCGCGTCTGCCGATCCGCACAGGCTTTGCCATCGAGGCGCTGGAGCGCGCCGGTGGCAAGCAATGGTTGCTAGCCCCGCAGGGACGTGAGGGGCCGTTCGATCTGGTGGTCGACGCGCTGGGCTCGGCCTCGCCGCTGAAGCTCGAGGCGAAGCTGCCGAGTCGGTCACGGCCGTTGAGCTTCGGCGCCATCTGGGGCACCGTGCCCTGGGTTGATCGAGGGTTCCGCCGCGATGCGCTGATGCAGCGTTACCGCAAGGCCAGCGTGATGATCGGCGTGCTGCCGGTCGGTCGCCAACGCCGCGACGGACCGGAGCTCGCGGCGTTTTTCTGGAGCCTCAAGCCTGAGACGTTCGAGGCGCTGCAGGCCGCCGGCATTGATGGCTGGCGCGACGAAGTGCTGGGGCACTGGCCGGAAACCGCGCCGCATCTCGAGGCGATCCGTAGCTTCGACGAGATGACGCTGGCGCGCTATGCCCACCACACTCTCGCGGTTCCTGCCGGCGACGGCATCGTCTTCATCGGCGACAGCGCCCACGCCACCAGCCCACAGCTCGGGCAGGGGGCCAATATGGCGCTGCTCGATGCCGCGGCGCTGGCTGGAGCGCTTGCCGGGGCGGCCTCGGTCGGCGAGGCCCTCAGCGAGTATGCGCGGTTGCGCCGCTGGCACGTGCGTCTCTACCAGTTGCTGTCGCTGACGCTCACCCCGTTCTACCAATCCGATGGCGTCCTGCTGCCGCTGGCGCGCGACGTGCTGGTGTCGGCGGTGGCCAGGCTGCCGCCGTTGCCCTGGCTGCTCGCCACCATGGTGTCGGGGCAGTTGCTCAACCCGCTCAAGGCGTTGCAACTGGAAACTGAATCGTTACGCGAGGTTGTGGCATGAGCCGGCCGCACATCCTCATCGTCGGCGGCACCGGCGTGTTCGGCTCGCGCCTGGCGCGCCTCTTGGCGCGCCGCAAGGGCTTTCGCGTCAGCCTCGGCGGACGCACCGAAAGCCGGGCGCAGGCGCTGCAGCGCGAGTTGCGGGCAATCGACGAGCAGGGCGAATACGGCTTCGTGCTGATCGATCGCGACCGCATCGGCGTCGAACGGCTGAAGGAGATCGACTGCGACGTCGTCGTCGATTGCTCCGGCCCGTTCCAGCTCAGCGGCACCCAACTGATCGAGGCGGCAATCGGCGCGCGCTGTCACTATGTCGACATCGCCGACTCGAGGGCCTTCGTCGCCGGCGTCGCCAGGTTCGACAGTGCGGCCCGCGCCGTCGCCATCTCGGTGATCTCAGGCGCCAGCTCGACGCCCGGGCTGACCCACGCCGTGCTCGACCAGGTCACCAGCGCCTGGCTCGCCGTCGACAGCGTTGATGTTGCGATCGTCCCGGGCAACAGGACGCCCAAGGGCCGCTCGGTCATCGAGGGTATCCTGAGCTGGGTCGGTCAGCCGGTCCGGGTGTTCCGCGAGGCCGGCTGGGAGCGGGGCCGCGGCTGGAGCGGTGGCCGCTCGGTCACCATCGAAGGGCTGCCTCCCCGCCGCGCCATGTTGGCTGACGTTCCCGATCTCGACCTGCTGCCCGCTCGCTTTGCGCCGCGGGTCCGGGCTGGGTTCGATGCCGGGATGGAGTTGCCGCTACTCAACTGGTTGATCGGCGTCGCGGCGGCGCCGGTACGCTGGGGGTTGGTCAAATCGGCTGGCGTATTCGCCGGGCTGGGGACGCAGATCGCCCTTTGGCTCGATCGCTTCGGCACCGCCGATGGCGGCATGCTGGTCGAGGCGGCCGGGCAGGATGCCCGCGGCGACCCCCGCGTGGTGCGCTGGTGGCTGCGGGCCGCCAATGGCGACGGCCCCTATGTGCCGGTGCTGCCGACAGCGGCGATCATCGAGCTGCTCACCTTTGGCGGCCGGCTGCGCGGCGGCGCCCGCTCGGCGGCCGGCGTCGTCAGCCTCGAACAGATCAAGCCCTGGCTCGAGGGCCTCGCCATCGAGACCAAACAGGTGGCCTTCCGGGGCGAGAAGCCGCTCTACCGGCGGGTGATGGGCGAGGGGTTTGACCGCCTGCCCGAGGTGACGCGACGGCTGCATCGCGGCCGGCCGGCGGTGATCGCCGAGGGCGAGGCCGTAGTGGCGCCGGCCGAGAACCCTGTCGCCCGCTTCCTCGCCAAACGCCTCGGCCTGCCGCTGGACGAAGGTCGGCTGCCGGTGCGGGTGGTCATCGAGAGCCGTGAGGGCAGGGAGCATTGGACCCGCTTCTTCGCCGACCGGCCGATGCGCTCGGTGATGAGCGCAGCGCCCGACGGGCTGCTCGAGGAGCGCTTCGGCCCCGTCGCCATCCGGATGCGTCTCGTGCCGCGCGGCGACGGGCTCGACATGCAGCGGGTCTCCGGCCGGATCTGGAACCTGCCGCTCCCCGGCATGCTGCTGCCACGCATCACCGCCGAGGAACGGGTCGATGAGGGCGGCCGCCACCGTTTCGAGGTCGACATCGGCCTGCCCTTGTTCGGACGGCTGGTGGCCTATCGCGGGTATCTGGTGCTGTAGGGCACAGTTGTCGACTGATAGAGACGGCCCCCTCCCGGCCTCCCCCATAAAGGGGAGGTGAAGAGTCGAGGCCCTGTCTTCGATCATGCCCAGTGAACTGCCAGGGCACCTCCCCCTTTATGGGGGAGGATGGGAGGGGGCCGTCTGCCTGTGTTCAAGCACCCTAAATACTCGCCTGCACGCTGTGCAGCGCCGCATAGACGCCATCCCGCGTCACCAGGTTCTCATGTGTCCCTTCTTCGGCGATCCCGTCCCTCGTGAGCACCAGGATGCGGTCGGCATGGCGTACCGTCGAGAGCCGGTGCGCGATGACGATGGTGGTCCGCCCCTCGGCGAGGGTCAGCAGCGCCTGCTGCACTGCTCGCTCGCTCTCGTTGTCGAGCGCGCTGGTTGCCTCGTCGAAGATCAGGATCGCCGGGTCCTTGAGGAAGGCGCGGGCGATGGTGAGGCGCTGCTTCTGCCCGCCCGAGAGCTTGACGCCGCGCTGCCCGACATCGGTGTCGTAGCCGTTGGGCAATGCCATGATGAACTCATGTGCGTTGGCGGCGCGGGCGGCGGCCTCGATCTCGGCGTCGGTGGCGTCGGGCCTGCCATAGCGCAGGTTCTCGGCCACCGAGCCCGCGAACAGGTAGACATCCTGCTGCACCACCGCGACATGCCGGCGGAGCGATCGTAGCTGCACATCGCGGATGTCGCGCCCATCGATCCGGATGGCGCCCGCATCGACATCGTAGAAGCGCGGGATCAGCGCACAGAGCGTGCTCTTGCCCACGCCCGAGGGGCCGACCAGCGCCACGAACTCTCCCGGGGCGATATCAAGCGACAGCTTCCTCAGCACCTGCGGCCCGCTCGCCTCGTAGCGGAAGGTCACGTCGTCGAAGCGGATCGCGCCGCGCGGCACCGGCATCGGCGCCGCACCGGGGCGGTCGGCGATATCGGGCTCGACCTCGAGGATCTCCATGGCGCGCACGAACCCGGTATAGCCCTCCTGCAGCAGGCGGGCGAAGTTGGCGAGCCGCTTGACCGGATCGACCAGCACCGCGACGCAGAGCAGGAAGGTCAGCATTTCGGCGACCGTCAGCTCACCCGAGAGGATGCGCAGCGCCCCGACCACCACCACCATGATGGTGACCAGTTGGGCAAAGCTCTCGGTCCCCACCGAGAACCAGGCTTCCGAGCGATATCCGTCGGCGCGGCTCACCACGAAGCGCCGGTTCTGCTCGGCGAAGCGATCGGTCTCCAGCCCCTCGTTGGTGAAGGACTGGACGACCCGGATGCCGGCGAGCGCATCCTCGACCCGCTCGTTCACCGCCGCGATCTGCTGCTTGCTCCGCTCCAGCGCGCGGTTCATCCGCCGGTTGAAATGCAGCGCATAGGCCACCGCGAACGGGGTAAGGGCGAGAATCAGGGCGGCCAGCACCGGATCGATGAAGAACAGCACCAGCATGGCGCCGCCGAACTTGAACACGGCGATGGCGAGGTCTTCCGGGCCGTGGTGGAACAGCTCGCCCAGCCACAGCGTGTCGTTGCTGATCCGGCTCATCAACTGGCCGGTGCGCTGCCGGTCATAAAAGCCGAAGGACAGCTTCTGGCAGTGCTCGAACAGTTCCTGGCGCACCGCTGCCTCGATGCGGGCGCCCATCACGTGGCCCTGGTAGTCGACGAAGAATGTCGCCGCCACCTCGACCGCGAGGATGGCGAGCATCACCGCGCCCATGATGAGGATCTGCCAGAACGCCTCGGGCGCTTCGGGGAGGGCGAGCAGGCGCGTCGTCACGAAGTTGGCACTGAGCGGCAGCGCGATAGCGGTGCCGGCCACGAGGATGGCGCAGCAGAGATCGGCCACGAGCAGCGGCAAATGCGGCCGATAGTAGGAAACGAACTTTTGCGCTCGCGAACGATTGCGCTGCCGGGCAGCGGGATCGGTCGAACTGGCGAAGAGGCTGCGAAAGCGGTCAGGGCGCTGCGGGTTTTTCCTCGCGCGCGGGGAGTGAGAAGGCATGAAGCGTGGTGTCCTTGCTGAAATAGGCTCCTTTCTGGTGGGACAGCGTCGCTTTCATTCGGATCTCCCTGGGGGCAGCGGTTTGGGAGGCGGACAATAGGCCGACCTCTCGGCCCCGGCAACCGGGGCACGTGCGATCAGGAAGAACAGTGTGGCTGGCGGGTTACAGCAGGCCTAGAGCGTCAGGGCAGCGTCGCGCTTGCCGTAGGCACGAAGGAACGTGCGAACCCCATTGCGCGCGGCCTGCTCAAGTTCCGTATCGTTCACCAGTTGACCTGGTTCATTCGGCAGGTCCGCTCGGATCAGCGCCATGAACTGGCGGGCGGCGAGGTCAGGGTCGTCGAGATCGATGTCGCCGGCGCGGGCGAGGCGGGCGAAGCGCGACGAGATGGCTGGCCAGTTCTTGCCTGGACCATAGTCCTTCCAGGTCTCGAACAGCTCGGGATAGCGGCTGCCCTCGTTCTCGATCAGCTTGCGCAGGGCGCGCGAGTTGTCGTCGCACAGGCAATCGCGGGTCAGCCGGATGGCAAACTCGACCAGTTCGCGCCCGATGTTTTCGGGCTCGTCGGGGAAGGTCGCGAGAACGGCGACCAGCCGGGCGCTGCCCTGCTCGTTGATTCCCCGCACCACCTCGACGAACAGTTTCTCCTTGTCGCCGATCTGGTTGTAGATCGTCTGGCGCGAGACGTTCGCCTCTTCGGCGATCGCGTCGATGCTGGCGCCGACATAGCCGTCGCGCACGAACACTGCCGTGGCGGCGCTGATGATGGCGCATCGCTTGTTGTAGTTCCCCCGCTGCATGGCAGGGCTGCGAACGAGGTCGTGGCTGATCTCCATGGCGAGGATGATAATAGCACTTGACGAATTGGACAAGAGTGTCCAAAAGTCACTTTGACACTAGTGTCCAATTTTGTGGACTCGCGTGTCATTCAAGCGGCAGCTGAACCGGGTACACCGGCGAGGGAGGCAAACGACGCGCGGGGGTGATCCGCGCGCGGCCAAACTCTGTCCGACGCTCGTTGCCGGACGGCCTGCTCGCCTATCAGTCACACCAGCAGTGTTGGGATTTACTGCTATGAACGCCAAACTCATTCGTATGGCCATCGTGCTTGGCCTGTTGTCGGTGATCGGCCCCGTCGCCATCGACATGTATCTGCCGGCTCTGCCGGAAATCGGCGGGCAACTGGGCGTCACCGACGCGTCGGTGCAGCTCAGCCTGATGTCCTTCATGGCCGCCTTTGCCGTGGGACAGCTGATCTATGGTCCGATCAGCGACATGGTCGGCCGCAAGCCGCCGCTCTATATCGGCACGCTGGTCTTCATCGCCGGCTCGATCGGCTGCGCCGTGGCGCCTTCGGTCGAGTGGCTGATCGTTTCGCGTTTCATCCAGGGTATCGGTGGTTGCGCGGCAATGTCGCTGCCGCGCGCCATCGTGCGTGACGAATATACCGGCGCCGAGGCAGCACAGCTGTTCAGCCTCATCATGCTGGTGTTCTCGATCTCCCCGATTCTCGCTCCGCTCGCCGGCAGCGTCGTCATTGCCTTCGGCGACTGGCGGCTGCTGTTCTGGGTGATGGGCGCGGTGGGCGTGTTCGGCCTGATCCTGTCGATCGTCGCGCTCAAAGAGACGCGTCCCAAGCACCAGCGCACCGATTCGACCATCGGCAGCGCCATCCGCGGCTACGGCATGCTGCTGAAGGACTGGAACTTCCTCGGGCTGACCTTCATCGGCGCCTTCGGCATGTCAGCCTTCATGGCCTTTATCGGCAACTCGAGCTTCGTGTTCATCGAGCATTACGGGCTGACGCCGACCGAATACAGCCTCGCCTTCTCGGTCAACGCGATCTCGTTCTTTGCGGTGTCGCAGTCCACCGGCTTCATGGTGAAGCGCTTCGGCCTGCAGCGCGTGGTGCGCACGGCGGTGACCGGCTTTGCGCTCTCGATGGCGCTCCTGGCCGGCATCTTCGTCGCCGGCATCGACAGCATGTGGGTGCTTTCGGGCCTGATGTTCATCGCTTTCGGCTTCCTCGGCCTGGTGCTGCCGACCACTGGCGTCCTGGCGATGGAAGAGCATGGCGAGTTCGCCGGCACCGCATCGGCCCTGATGGGGACGCTGCAGATGGTGATGGGCGCCGTGGTGATGGGGATCGTCGGAGCCTTCCACGATGGCACCGCCATCCCGATGGTGCTCGGCTTCGCCATCTGCGCCATCCTCGCCTTCATCCTGACCCAGCTGACCATCCGCACCACGGTCACCCCGGTGGTCGGCGCACCGGCGGAATAACAGCTATCCCATGCAGGGAGACTGGCGCGGGAGGAAACTTCCGCGCCTTTTCTTTTGGGGGAGACGACTGAAGCAGACGGCCCCCTCCCGGCCTCCCCCGTGAAGGGGGAGGTGAAGATCCGAGGCTGTGGCTGGATGGTGCCAAACGCGCCAGCGCGGCACCTCCCCCTTTATGGGGGAGGATGGGAGGGGGTCGTCTCTATCAGTCAGCTTAGCTCTTCGGCATATCCGGGCACACGTACGGCACGGTCGCCGTCACGTATTTCTCCTCGACCGCGTCGCTGCCGAGCTTGAGGCTCAGCACCAGCTCGGCGTCGGTCAAGGAGACGATGTCGGCATTGATGTCCATGCCGTCCTCGTTCCACTTCAGCGCGGTGTCCGAGGTGAGCTCCCAGGCCGAGAGACGGTGAGTTTCCCAGCAGGAATCCTGCACCAGCGTGCCGTCGGAGAGGAAGATCTTCATCACGCCGGGCAGGTCGCCATCGGCCTTGGTCCAGACCCGGTCGACGAGGCCGGCCTTGCTGGTCTTGGCGTCGGCGGCGGACTCGGTCGGGGTATCCTCGGCGAAGGCCGGAAGGCAGGTAGTGGAGCCAACGCCCCACATGGCGAGCAAGGCGAAGAGAGCGGCTTTGCTGGTCATTCGGCGTCTAACTCCCGTGGTGATCCGAAGATGGGTGCGGCGCAGTCGGCATGCAAGGAGGCATGGCGATTGCGACGGAAATCGGATCATTAGCGTGGGAAAATGAACGGCCGATGAGCGTGGGGCTCACCGGCCGTATCGAGAAGCAACGCGGGTGGGGGCTGCTACTCGATCCCTCGGGGCGGCCCCCTGAGGTCGATGTTACCGATCTCGGCGTCGCATTCGCCCTCCGATCGGACAGGGGCATCACGCGCTGGCGAGGCTGGTGAAACCGGCGAACAGCTTCACCAGGTCGGCGTGCCGACGGCTGCCGGTCTTTTCGTACAGCCGGCGCAGATGAAACTTCACCGTCGTTTCGCTGATACCAAGCGCCTCGGCGACCTCCGGCGCGCCGCCGATCTCGACGATGGCAAGCAGCACCCGCAACTCGGCCGGCGTCAGTCCATAGGCACGGATCAGCGCTTCGGGCGCCGTCTCGATGTGCAGTTCGGCGCGCTGCACGAACAGTGCGGCCACCGCGGCGGTGCTGGTGCGAACCTGGCGGCGAAAGCCCGAGCTCAGCGGCAGCACATGGGCGACCAGTGCCTCCCCGCCATGGCCGGCGAGAGGCAGGGCGATGCCGCGCTCGCCGAGCAGTGCGTCGCCCCCCTCGTCGAACGAGGCCGCGTCGCGGAGGCACTGTTCCAGTGCGGCATCGGTGGTGACCAGCCGGCCGGCGGCAACCCGCAGCGGCCCGCCCGGTGCGAGCAGGGCGTGGCCTGCGGCGTTGGCATGAACCAGCACGCCGTTGGCGCCGACGAGGAACATGCCGGCGCGGATGGTGTCGAGCGAGCTCGCCAGCACCTCGGCGCGCGCCGAGTGCTGCTCCAGCGCCCGGCCGATCAGCGCCGCGCGGCGAATATGCGGCACGACCAGTTGCATGCGGTGGCGCGTCGCCTCATCGACGATGCCGTCGCGCTCGTGGCGGAACACCCCGAACATCGAGGCCGAGGTGCCGGAGCGGTCGAGCACGGTGCTGACGAAATCCACCAACTGCTGCGGCTGCACCCACTCGCGATAGAAGCGTGACTGCTGGAACTCGGCATGCGGCATGATGTCGATGGTAGCGACCAACTCGCCGATCTCGGTGAAGAAGTGCCGCGTCGTCGCCGGGTCGAGCTGCACGTAGCGCTCGAAGTAGGCCGTGCGATAAGCCAGCGACAGGCCACCGTCGTCATAGAGCACGCCGCCCGAACGGCTGGTGGGGTCCTTGCTGTAGATGGCCGCCGAACAGCCGCCGACAAACCGCGCTGTTTCCCGCAAGGCAGCGGGCCAGAAGCCCGGATCGATGGCTGCGTCGTAGATCTGGCCGACCAGCCCGGAGAGGGCCTCAGACTCGTTCACTGTGGTATTCCGCCTGGACGCCCCCGGCGCCGCGACCTTAGGTCGAGCTGGGAGCGTTTGGCAAGAGTCGTATTATGACTGGCGAATTCCCAGCGCGCGATCGCGGTCGCGGATGCGGCCGCGGGCCTGCTTGGGCCACAACTGGTAGGCATCGCCGCCGCCTTCGAGGGTGTGACGGGCGTGCACGGCCCAATTCGGATCTTCGAGCGCGGTGCGCGCGAAGGCGACGAGATCGGCTTCGCCTTCGGCAAGGATACGCTCGGCATCGTGCGCGTCGTCGATGAGACCGACTGCGATGGTGGGGATACCGGCGGCTCGCACCGCCTTGGACAGCTCCACCTGGTAGAGCGGCGCCGCCTTCAGCGCGTAGCCGTCGAAGCCGCCCGACGAGCAATGGATCATGTCGACGCCCAGCGCCCGCAATTCTTGCGACAAGACGATTGAGTCCTCGACGCCCCAGCCGCCCGGGCTGCCATCGGTCACCGACAGCCGCACGATCAGCGGCTTGTCCGCCGGCCAGGCGGCGCGCACCGCCTCTGTCACCTCGAGCGGGAAGCGCATCCGGTTCTCGCGGCTGCCGCCATATTCATCGGTGCGGTGGTTGGCGAGCGGCGAAAGGAACTGGCTGATCAGGTAGCCATGTGCGCCATGGATCTCGACTGTATCGAAGCCCGCCTGGTCGGCGCGGCGGGCGGCATCGGCGAAGCTCTGCACGACCCGCTGAATGCCGGCCTTGTCGAGCGCCACCGGCATCTGGAAGCTGGGATTGTCGGAATGGCGTTCGGCGCTGGGGGCCTCGGGCACCCAGGTCTCGTAGGCATAGTCGCGCTTGTCGGCCTCGGTTTCATCGAAGCCGCGGCGCCAGGCGATCGGCGTTGCCGCCTTGCGGCCGGCATGGCCGAGCTGGATCCCGGTCGCAGCGCCTTCGGCCTTGAGAAACTCCACAATGTGCTTGAGCGGTGCGATCTGCTCGTCATTCCACAGGCCCAGGTCGCCGTAGGAGATGCGGGCCTCGGGGCTGACACCGGTTGCCTCGAGGATGACGAGGCCGAAGCCGCCGAGCGCGAAGCGGCCCAGATGCACGAAGTGCCAATCGTTGGCGAGGCCGTGCTGGGCTGAATACTGGCACATCGGCGCGATGACCGTGCGATTGCGCATGGTCAGGCCACGCAGTGTGAACGGCGAGAAAAGCTGGGACATATGGGAGGTTTGCTGCACTGGGTTGGAGTCGGCAGCACCATGCACCGCTCACCATCCATCGGCAAGTGCCGATGAAGTGATTGCGTTGAGCACGCCAAGGCTGTGCTTTGCCGAAGGCGTTAGTCGGTGATCGTATACTCGGTAATGCCGTTTGCCGCGACGCTGAGGCGCTGGCGGGCCTCGCCATAGCCGACCGAGCCCGCGTCGACATCCCAGCAGCCGGCCGAAACGGTGAAGCTGTAGCTCTGCCCGGACCCGAGGGCGACGGTGTCGGGCAGCCGGTCGAGTCCGTAGGTCGAGGCGCCGCACTCCGAGATCAGGACGACATCGATCACCCGGCTGGTGCCGTTGACCACGGTGATCGTGCCGGTGGGCTCACCCGGGCGGATCAACTCGCCGCCGGTGATCCATGCGTCGCCGCTGCAGCCGGTCAGCAACATTAGGCATGCTGCCGATGCGGCAGTGCGAAATACAGAATTCATCTTGCCCCCCAAAATGACGAGGGGACGTGCCGCACCGTTTCCCCCCAGACAATTGCTAGCAGAGCAACGAGGGCAGTCAATTGGTCTGCTTGCGGCGTTCGGGCAGGGGAGGGAAAGGTCAGGCGGCTTGCGGTTTCTGATGGCCCGATACTTCAGCGCCGGCGTTTCGCTCGAGCGTCAGCAACTGCAGCGCACAGACGATGATGATCAGGCCCATGAAGAGGTAGGCGATCTGGAAGTCGATCACCCCGAGCGTCGGTGCGCCGCGCCACATCTGGCTGAGGTTGAGGCAACCGGCGGCAACGGCGACGCCGAACACCATCGAAAGCTGTTGCGACATGCTCGAGATGGTGGTGGCGGAACTGCGCTGCTTGGCATCCACATCGGCGAAGGCCAGCGTCGCCAGCGCGGTGAACTGCATCGAGCGGGTGGCGCCGGCAATGAACAGCACGGCAGCCGTCAGCAGGTATGGCGTCTGTGGCCCGAGCAGGCCACAAGCCGCGACGGAGATGCCGGCCAGCACGCCATTGACCGTCAGGATGCTGCGGAAGCCGAAGCGGCGCAGCGTCGGAGTGGTCACCGCCTTGATGGCGAGATTGCCGAAGAAGTAGATCACCACCAGCCCGCCGGCGCTCAGCGCATCCATGCCATAGGCGACCTGGAACATCAGCGGCAGCAGGAACGGCGTGGCGTTGATCGCCGTTCTCAAGATCGCGCCGGCCTTGGCGTCGGTGGCGGCAAAGGTGCGGATGCCGAGCGTCCTCAGATCGATCAGCGGGTGAGCGGCGCGCAGCAGCCAGATCACCGCAGCCGTGCCCACGGCAAATCCGATGGCGATCAGCAGCACCGACTGCCACACCGGCAGCCCGCCCTGCACCAGCGCATCAAAACCGTAGAGCAGGCAGCCCAGCGTGATCGCGGTCAAGACGAACCCGATGCCATCGAACGGGCGCTCCGCAAACTCGGTGTCCTTCGGCACGATCGCCAGCACCAGTGCCATGCCGATGATGCCCAGCGGGATGTTGATCCAGAAGTTCCAATGCCAGGAAATGTACTCGGTGATGAACCCGCCAAGCGCCGGGCCAAGCACCGGGGCGAACAGCGCCGGCCAGATGGTGAGGCCGATAGCCGGAACGATCTCCGACTTCTGCGCGGTGCGCAGCACGATGATGCGGCCGACCGGGAACAGCACTGAGCTGCTGGCGCCCTGCAGCGCGCGGGCGACGGCGAACTGGCCGAGATCTTGCGCCATGCCGCACGCGATGGAGGTCAGCGTGAACAGCGCAATCGCCACGACAAAGACACGCCGTGCTCCGAAGCGGTCGGAAAGCCAGGCGGCGGCGGGAATGCACACCGCCACCGCCAGCATGTAGATGGTGACGCCGAGGCTCATCTCGAGCGTCCCGACGTTGAAATCGAGCGCCATGCGGGGCAGGGCGGTGACGATGATCACCCCGTCCAGGAACTGCATGAACAGCGTGGCGGCGACCACGAGGGCGACGTTGCGGGCGTGTGGGCTGAGCGGTGTGGACATGGCGAGGATGCAAATGACTAGTATGGTACCAATACATCATTCGCTGGCCGCGCCTATCGGCGAATAGGATGAGGCGGAGGATTTTCGAGCGACGTGGCGGCGGTGCACATCAGCCCAACTGACGGAGACGGCCCCGGGAGGGGGCCGTCTCTCTCAGTGACGCACTACCCCTTCACCGCACCCGCCGTCATCCCCGCCACGATCTGGCGGTTGAAGAACAGGTAGACGATCAGCGGCGGGATGGTGATCAGGAGGATGTTCATGAAGAGCAGGTGCAGCGAGGTGTTGAACTGCCCCTGGAAGTTGAACAGCGTCAGCTGCACCGTGACGTTCTGCTTGCCCGGCAGGTAGTAGAGCGGGTTGGTAAAATCGTTGAAGATGGCGACCGACTGCACCACGATCACCGTCACCACCACGGGTTTGAGCAGCGGCAGCACCACCTGGAAGAACAGCCGCAGCGGCCCGGCGCCGTCGATGATCGCCGCCTCATCGAGCTCGCGCGGGATGGTCGCAACGAAGGCGCGGAACAGCAGGATCGTGAAGCTCAGCCCATAGGCCACCTCGATCAGGATCATGCCGTGCATGGTCTTGAACATGCCGACCGATTGCAGCACCCAGATTGTCGGCACCACCGCCGGCGGGATGATCAGCCCGGCCAGCACCAGGAAATTGACGATCGGCGTCCAGCGCGACGGCCGGCGTTGCAGCACGAAGCCGACCATGGCGCCGAACACCACGAGGAGCGTGACGCTCACCACGGTGAGGATGATCGAGTTGATGAACGCCGTGACCAGCATGTAGTCCTGCGTCCTGAGCACCTCCATCAGGTTGTCCCAGAAGTGCCAGCTGGTTGGCCAGTCGAACGAGCGGGTTGCCGCCTGACGCCGGTCCTTGACCGCGGTCAGGACGATGAAGGCGAACGGCACGAGGAAAACCACGATCGACGCGGCGATCGCGATGCCGCCGAGAATGTAGCGCTGGGCGTGTCTCACCGGTCGGTCTCCTGGCGATTGAGCAGCATGGAGAGCGGCACGATGATCAGTGCGACCATGATGAACAGCACGACATTGCCGGCGGTGGAGAGGCCATAGAAGCCGGCCTGGTACTGCTTGTAGATCACCGAGGCGATAACGTCGGAGGTGAAGCCGGGGCCGCCCTTGGTCATCGCCCAGATCATGTCGAAGGAGCGCAAGCCCCCGATGAAGCTGAGGATGATCACGGTCGCGGTGGCCGGGTGGACCAGCGGCAGGGTCACGGTCCAGAAGCGCTGCCACGGGGTGGCGCCGTCGATTTTGGCGGCTTCGTAATATTCGAGCGGGATCGAGACGATGCCGGCGATGTAGATCACCGTGGCGAGGCCGACACCCTTCCACACATCAACCAGTGCAACCGAGTAGAGCGCGAAGCGCGGATCGGTGAGCCAGCCCGGCCCCTTGATGCCGATCGAAGCCAGCGTCTCGTTGATCAGCCCCTGGGTCGGATGCATCATGGCCGTGAAGGTGATGCCGACGCCGACGGTCGAGACCAGCACCGGGAAGAACACCACGGCGCGCAGGTACCCGCGGCCGAAGATGTCGGAGGTGAGCAGCAGCGCCAGCAGCATGCCGAGCACCACCTTGAGCCCCGAGGTGACGACGCCGTAGATCAGCGTGTTGACGAGGCCCTGGAACAGGAACGGCTCGCGGAAGAACTGGGCGAAATTCTCGAGCCCGATAAAGTCGGCCTTTTGCAGGGTCCACCGGGTCAGGCTGAAGAACAGCGAGGCGAAGGTGGGCAGCATGAACAGTACGGCAAAGATGATGGCCGCCGGAAGGTAGAACCAGCTCGGATAGAGCCCCGCCGTGCGCGACTTGCGGCGCGGGTTTGCAATGGGCACCGAGCCCTCAGCGACCGCAACTGCCATACCTGTCCTCCTCCAAGTCCAAGGTGTTGGCGTCCGACCGGTGAGGCCGGACGCCGAGTTTCACACGCAGATGGCGCTATTACCAGCCGGGCAGGCCGAGCTGCTGGGCCTGCTTCTTGACGTCTTCGTCGTAGAGCGCGGCGCCGTCAGCGGCCGAACGGATGCCCGAACCGACTTCCACGGTGATCTGCTCGAGCGCCGGGCCCTTGATCGGCGACAGGTACTCAAGGGCAGGGGCGCTGTGGCCGCCCTCCTGGAAGTAGGGCAGCAGGTCGGAGACCACCGGCGGCACGTCGGCCGGCAGGGTGCAGCCCTTCACCAGGTAGGGACCGGTCGCGCCGGCCGACTGGGTCTGGATGTCGCAGCCCTCGATCGAGGCGACGAAGGCGACGAACGCCTTGGCCTCTGCCGGGTGCTTCGAGGTCTTGGGGATGTAGAGGCCGGCCGGCATCCAGGTGGTTAGGCCATTGCTGGCCGCGTCGTCGCCGGGAATGGCGAAGAAGCCGACATCATTGATGTGCTCGGGCGCCAGTTCCTTGATGTTGGAGACGGCGAACGACAGCATCGGGTAGTGCGCGCCTTCACCGGTGGCGATCTTGGTGACGCCGTCGGGGAAGGTGGCCGCGGCGAAGTCCTCGTTGAGGTAGCCGGCCTTGAACACCTCTTCCTGGCGCTCAAAACCCTTCATGGCGGCAGGCGTCGAGGCGTACTTGGCCTTGCCGGCGGTATAGTCGGCGGCGAAGGTCGGAACCGCCGCCTGCACGTTGTAGAAATCGCCAAGCACGAACAGCTGGCTGGTCCAGGTCTCGCCGAACGTCTGGATCACCGCGGTCTTGCCGGCCGCCTTGATCTTCTCGTTGTTGGCCATGAACTCCGCCCATGACTTCGGCACGGAGAGGCCCAGCTCCTTGTAGATCGGGATGTTGTAGAGCATGCCGCCGCCCATCGCGGTGCCGATCGGTGCGCCATAGACGCGGCCATCGGTACCGGTGACGGTGGCCTTGAAGCTGTCGATCACGTTGGCCTGGAACGGCTCATCGGTGACATCGACGAGGTTCTGCACCGGGTTGATCGCCTGGAACAGCGAGCCGGCATTGTAGAGAAACACGTCGCTCATCTCGCCGGTGGCGAGACGGGTCTTGATCAGGTTGTCGCCATCGGCGCCGCCCGGACGGCTCTCGGTCTCGATGTCGATATTGGGGTTCTTGGCCTCGAAGGCGGCGGCGAGCGCCTCGGCCATGGCGACCGTCGACGGCGCATTGTCGAACAGGAAGGTCAGCTTGACCTTGTCCTGGGCGCTCGCGGCGCCCGCCATGATCACGACGATGCCGGTGGTTGCCAGCGCCGCACGCGTCAGTTTGCGCATCAGCATTGATAGTTCCTCCCTTGTGGCCGCCATGGTCCTCCGGCGGCCGGTTGCAGTTTTCCTCTGTCCCTCGGGCTCCTCCGCCGTCAGGGCTTGCTGATCCGGAACGTCACCTTGTGCTTTCCGGGCGCCAGCAGGCTGCGCGCTTTTCCGTCCGTGCCACGTTCGCTGACGGCGATGCCGTCGACGCTGGCTTCGGTGTAGTCGGCGGCGAGGACGAGCGTGCCGCTCGCGCCCTCGGGCACCGTGAGATTGTAGGTCACCTTGCCGCCATCGACCTTCCAGCCCGCCTCGATCCGGCCGGCGGCCGAGTCATGGTTGGCGGCGACCGGCGACAGCGCCGGGATGATCGTCGGCTCGAAGAAGATGTGCTTGAACGCCGGCAGGGCCGGATCGGGGCGGAAGCCCGCGACGCCTTCGAGCAGCCACTGGCACACTGCGCCATAAGCATAGTGGTTGTAGCTGTTCATCTGCGGGTCGAACGCCACGCCGTCCTCGTTGAGGGCGTTCCAGCGCTCCCAGATCGTCGTGGCGCCCATCTTCACCTGGAACAGCCAGCCGGGCAGTCCTTCCTGCAGGAACACCGAGCCGGCGAGCTCGGCCTCGCCGATCTTCACCAGCGCCGGCAGCAGCGCCGGAGTGCCGATGAAGCCGGTGCCGATCCGGCCATGGGCGCGCGCCACCGTCTCCTTGAAGTAGCCCTTGGCCGCCTCGTAGTGCTCGGGCGGGATCAGGTCCCACAAAAAGCCCAGCGCATAGGAGGTCTGGTCGTTGTAGCCGATACGGCCGGCGGCGGTCATGAACTCGCGCTGGAAGGCCTTCTTCACTTCGGCGGCGCGGTCGTTGAGGCGCTTCGCCTGTGCCTGGTCGCCGACCACCTCGGCCGCTTTGGCGGCGAGGTGTGAGGAAATGTAGAGGTAGATCGTCGCCGCGGCGTCGTCGCCGATGGTCGGGTAGGGCTTGGCGAAATCCCCCTGCGGCTGCAGCCAGTCGCCGAAGGTGAAGCCGCGCCCGCCCCAGCCGGCCGGCGGGCGGACGATCGGGCCATCGCTGATCGACCAGACGAAGTCGTTCCACTTGACCATCGCCGGCAGCGCTTCCTCGAGGATCGCGCGGTCGCCATAGTGGTTGTAGAGCGTCCACGGGATGACGGCGATCGCATCGCCCCAGCCGGTCGAGCCATAAAAGCCCGGCACCACGTCCTCATGGTTGCGCGTCGGATCCGGCACCACATGTGGGATGGCGCCATCCGGCCGCTGGTCGGCGATCAGATCGCGGACATACTTCACCAGCATGCCGTGGCTTTCGTGCAGGTAGCAGGCGGTGGGGGCGAACACCTGCGCATCGCCGGTCCAGCCCAGCCGCTCATCGCGCTGCGGGCAATCGGTCGGCACCTCGATGAAGTTGGAGCGCTGCGACCAGACGGTGTTCTCGACCAGCCGGTTGACCAGCGGATTGGCCGAGCTGAAATTCGCTGTGCGGGTGACCGCCGAGCTGATCGGGATCATCTCGATCTTGGTGATCGTCGCCTTGCCCTCGATGGCGACGCGGGCGAAGCGGAAGCCGAAGAAGCTGAAAGTCGGACGATAGCTTTCCGGCGCGCCGCCTTTCAGCACATATTCGACGCGAGCCTCGGCCGAGCGCATGCTTTCGCGATCGAACTCGCCGAGGTGGTTGGTGAGTTCGGCATGCTCGACGATGACCTTGGCGCCGGCCTCGCCTTCGACGGTGAAGGCGACGTAGCCACCGGCGTTCTGGCCGAAATCGTAGACCGTGCGCCCCTGAGCGTCGGCAAAGGATTTGACCACGGGCAGGGCCGGCAGTTCGTGCACGCCGGCCGTCTCGGCCGGCAGCAGCGTCGACTTGTCGAACCCGCCGAGCACGCTGGCGCCGCCGCTCACCGGCGCATTCTCGGCCCGGGCATCGTAATTTTCGCCATAGTAGATGCCGGACTTCATCACCGGTGCGAGGCCGCTCTGCCAGGTGCCGTCGGTGCCGACGATGAGCTCGCCATTGGCGCCGCGCAGTTCGGCGATGGCGCCGATCTTGTCGCCCCAGGTGTTGAACAGCTGGTTGCGCGGCCACATCATCCGCGAGCGGTACCAGCCGTCGCCCAGCCAGATGTCGATGGTGTTGTCGCCGTCCTTGAGCAGGGTGCTGACATCGTAAGTCTGGAAGCTGAGGCGGTCCCAGTAGCTGGTCCAACCCGGGGTCAGCAGGTCGTCGCCCACGCGCTTGCCGTTGATGAACGCACGGTAGAGGCCGAGAGCGCTGATCCTGAGCGTTGCGGCCCCGCCGCGGGAGGAGAGGTTGAAGGTCTTGCGCAGGAACGACGACTGGGTGCCGACGCCCTGATCGACGCTTGGGTGGATCATTTCGGCGACCCAGGCACCATGGCTGGATACGGCTTCACCTGCCCGGATGAGCATCGTCTCGTTCACTTTTGATCCTCCCAGGGACCTGTTGCGGTCCGTTCGGCGCCTGCGGCTGCCGTCGTCGTGTCACGTTCTACGTATACCGTTCTACACGACCAGTTCAAGCAGGATTCGCGCAAGAACCACCAAATCGACGCATGGGCCGCCAAATGCCCTCAAGAACCGCCAAAATCGCTCACGTTGTGTTGTGGAAAGCGGGTTGCTAGAAGGGGGGCGGTTCGGGGGAAACAGTGGCGCCAACAACGAAAACCGGCCGGGTCACCATCAAGACGGTTGCCGCCGATGCCGGGGTATCGGTGGCGGCAGTCTCGAAAGTGCTGCGCGACGCCTATGGCGTGAGCGATGCCCTGCGCGCCCGGGTGCAGGCTTCGATGGAGAAGCTGAACTACCGGCCGCATGCCGGCGCGCGCGCCATGCGCGGGCGCACCTATACGCTCGGCATCCTATTGCCGGACATGCGCAACCCGTTCTTCGCCGACATCCTCGCCGGGGTCAACGAGGCGCTGGATCGCACCCAGTACCAGACGATGATCGGCGTGAGCCGGTCGGCGGAGACCATCGAGATGTCGCTGATCGACTCGATGATCGATCGGCAGATGGACGGCCTGATCATGATCGGTCCCCGCATGCCGCCCGGAACGGCGGAAGCAGTGTCGACGCGCATCCCGACGGCAGTGGTCGGTTACCACGTGCCGGAACTGGCGACGCTCGATACGGCGAATAACGACGACGTTGCCGGCGCCGCCCAGGTCGTGCGCCACCTCGCGGCCAACGGCTATCGCCGGATCACCATGGTGACGCTGGCCGTTCCCACCAAGAACGTCGTGGTCACGGTGCAGCGCGAGCGCGGCTATCGCGAAGCGATGAAGGAACGCGGACTGGCGCAGCACATCAATATCGTGCCGGCCGATCAGACGGCGCGTGAGGTGCAGACGGTGGTTCGGCATCTGCTCGAATCCCGGCATCGGCCGGAGGCGCTGTTCTGCTGGACCGACATGGTGGCGCTGCATGCGCTGAGCGTCGCCAAGGACCTCGGGCTGTCGGTACCCGGTGACCTGGCCATCGTCGGCTACGACAACACCATCTATTGCGACCTGGCGCAGAACAGCCTGACCAGCGTCGATCAGTCCGGCCAGGTGCTGGGGCTGCAGGCGGCGCGCCTGTTGATCGAGCGGATCGACGGCCGCCAGCAGGGCGATCATTTCGTCGTCACGCCGCGGCTGGTGGTGCGCGGCAGTTCGCGGCCCCGCCCTTCGTAGTGCTTTTCTTTAGCTACCATTCCAGTCAAACATTGCCCGCCAACAAAACCAGATAGAGATCATGCCCTTTTTCGACCTGCCGCAGTCACAGCTCGATAGCTACCGTTCGAGCGCCGTCGCTCCCGCCGATTTCGACAGCTTCTGGGCCGAGACGCTTGAGCAATCGCGGGTCAAACCGCTTGAGGCAGTGTTCGAGCCGGTCGATACCGGGCTGAAACTGTTCGACGTCGCCGACGTCACCTTCTCGGGCTTTGGCGGTGACAGAGTGCGCGGCTGGTACATCAAGCCGGCGGGCGTCGCGCCGCGCGGCACTGTGGTGAAATTCATCGGCTATGGCGGTGGTCGCGGTCTGCCCCAGGAGCACCTGTTGTGGCCGGCCACCGGCCGCGCTGTGCTGGTGATGGATACACGCGGGCAGGGCAGTTCGTGGTCGCGCGGCGATACCCCGGATCCGGCCGGCTCGTTCCCCGCGCACCCGGGCTTCATGACCCGCGGCATCAACGACCCCCGCGACTACTATTATCGCCGCGTCTACACCGACGGCGTGCGTGCCGTCGAAACCGTGCTCGGCCGCGCCGAGACCGATCCGTCCAAGCTCGCGGTCGTCGGCGGCAGCCAGGGCGGCGGCATTTCGATCGCCGTCGCCGGGCTCGAATCCAGGGTGAAGGCAGCGATGCCGGACGTGCCGTTCCTGTGTGATTTCCCGCGCGCCGTCGGCCTCACCACCCGAGACCCCTACGGCGAAATCGTCCGCTTTCTCGCCACGCATCGCGAGAAGGCGGCCGCCGCCTACAGCACCATCAACTATTTCGACGGCGTGCACTTCTCGGCGCGCTCCAAGGCGGCGGCGCTGTTCTCGGTGGCGTTGATGGACGATGTCTGCCCGCCCTCGACCGTCTATGGCGCCTACAACGCCTGGGCCGGTCCGAAGACCATCGAGAGCTACACCTTCAACAACCACGAAGGCGGCGGTACCTGGCAGGAGCGGCGGCAGGTCGCCTGGCTCGACGAGACCCTGCCGTGACCGCCCTGACGCTCGACTACGCCGACCGGGACGGAGCCATCGCCCGTCGCCGGTGGGCGCTGTCGCGCGTGCTGATCTACGCAGCGCTGGCGCTGTTCGGGCTGACCTATGCACTGCCGGCGCTGCTGGTGCTGTCCAATTCGTTCCGCGACGGCGAGGAAGTGTTCCGCAACGGCATCATCGCGATTCCGGAGAGCTTCTCGTTCGACAACTACCTGCGCGCCTGGAACGACGCCTGTGTCAGCGGCATGTGCCGGGGGCTCGGGCCGAACTTCCTCAACTCGCTGATCATCACCGTGCCGGCGACCATCGCCACCGCCATCATCGGGGCGCTGAACGGCTACGTGCTGAGCAAATGGAAGTTCCCCGGCTCCGAGTTCATTTTCGTGATGATCTTTCTCGGCATCTTCCTGCCCAGCCAGATCGCGCTTTTGCCCTGGGCCTGGATCATCGGGCAACTCGGCCTGCAGAACAATGTGCTGGGCCTGCTGCTCATCCACACGGTGATGGGCATTTCGTTCGCCACCCTGTTCTTCCGCAACTTCTACGCCAGCGTTCCCAACGAGATCGTCAAGGCAGCGCAGGTCGACGGCGCCGGGTTCTGGCGCATCTTCGTGCGCGTCATGCTGCCGCTCTCGGGACCGATCATTGCGGTGACGGTGATCTGGCAGTTCACCCAGATCTGGAACGAATACCTCTACGGCATGGTGTTCACTTCGGGAACGCAACAGCCGATCACCGTGGCGATCATGGGAGTGCGCGCCGGCGGCTCGGCCGCGACGGTGATGATGGCGATCGTGCCGCCGCTGCTGGTGTATCTGATCGGCGGCAAGTATTTTGTCCGCGGACTCACCCAAGGGGCACTGAAGTAGGCATGACGACCAGGAACTACGTGATCGACGAGATGATCTCGGCCAAGGCGATCGCGGCTCGGGTAGAGGCGCTCGCCAAGGAGATCTCGAACCACTATGCCGGCACCGACAAGCTGGTGGTAGTGGGGTTGCTGCGCGGCTCGTTCATCTTCATTGCCGACCTGGTGCGTGAGCTCGACCTGCCGGTGGAAGTCGATTTCCTCGAGGTCTCGAGCTACGGCAACTCCACGGAGTCGAGCCGCGAGGTGCGCATCCTCAAGGATCTGCGCGGCGAGATCGAAGGCCGCGACGTGCTGGTGGTCGAGGACATCGTCGACACCGGCTACACGCTCAAGCACGTGCTGGAAATCCTCGCGACCCGCCACCCCAAGCGCATCGAAGTTTGCGCGTTGCTCGACAAGCCGTCGCGGCGCGAAACCAGTGTCAAGGCGCGCTGGATCGGCTTCGAGATACCCGACAAGTTCGTCGTCGGTTACGGGATCGACTACGCGCAGCGCAACCGCAACCTCGATCACATCGGTGCCGTACGGTTCACCGACTGAGGGAAGGCCGGGGGAGGCCGAGGGCGGCGGAGGAGGGGACATGGATCGTACGCTGCTCACGGCGGTAGTCGACCGCATCATGCCGGCCGACCGGGACGGCGGCGCCGTTGCCTTCGGCGCGCTCGATTACCTCGATGGCATCCTTCCCGCCCAGCCGAAGCTGGGCGCTGCCATCGCTGCCGGCCTCGCGCGGCTGCCTGCCGATTTCGCCGCTCTCCCCGAGGCCGAGCGGGATGCGACGCTCGCCGGCCTCGATGATGCCGGCTGGTTCCGCGAACTCTGCGAACTGGTAGCCGAGGGTGTCTATGCCGATCCCGGCAACGGCGGCAACCCGGACGCCCTGTCGTGGCGGATGGTTGGCTACGAGCACGGGCTGCCGGAGGGACCGACAGGTCCCGCCCGGCGCGACGGGCAGGCGCCATCGCCGTTCTCCGGCACGCTCGACTATGACGTGATCATCGTGGGAGCTGGCGCCGGTGGTGGCGTGGCCGCCGGTGTGCTCGCCGAGGCCGGCAAGTACGTGCTGCTGCTCGAGCGCGGGCTTGAACGCGTCTATGCCGATAGCGGCCATCGCGATCACCTGCGCAATCACCGTCTGGCGCTTTACGGCCACAACACCGGTCCAGAACTCGACGGCAACCCGCGGGTGCTGGCGGGGCCGGATGGTGTCGAGCGGGTGCTCCGCCCGCACGAGAACGGCTATCAGAACCTTGCCGCCGCCGTGGGCAGCGGCACGCTGGTCTATGGCGCCCAGGCCTGGCGCTTCCATCGGGCCGACTTCCGCATGGCGAGCCTCTACGGTGTTCCGGAGGGCTCATCCCTCATCGATTGGCCGATCGGTTACGATGATCTCGCACCCTGGTACGAACGCGCCGAGTGGGAGATCGGCGTCTCCGGCGAGGGCGCCGCCCATAGTCACGAAGGCCTGCGCACTCGCGACTATCCGATGCCGCCGCTACCGGACAGTCCGGCCCGCTCGGTGCTGAGGCGCGGCGCCGCCGCCCTCGGCATCACCACGACCCGCCCGCCGCTTGCCATCAACAGCCAGCCGCGCCACGGCCGCGACGGCTGCATCGGCTGCGGCAGCTGCGTCGGCTTCCCGTGTCCGAGCGACGCCAAGAACGGCACCCAGAACACCATGATCAGGAGAGCCCTCGCCACTGGCCGCTGCCATCTGGTCACCGGCGCCATGGTACTGCGCGTGGACACCGACAGCGCCGGGGTCGTCACCGGTGTTCGCTTCGCTGACAGCACCGGCGCGGAGCATTCCGTGCGAGGCAAGGTAGTAGTGCTGGCCGGCGGCGCGATCGAGACCGCGCGCCTGCTGCTCAACTCGCCCTCGGCGCGCGAACCGGATGGTCTGGGCAACAAGCACGACCTCGTCGGCCGGAACCTGCAGGGGCACGTCTATGCCGTCGCCTACGGTCAGTTCGACGAGACGGTGCATGCCTCGCGCGGGCCGGGCGTGAGCATCGCCACCACCGCCTACAATCACGGCAACCCCGGCATCGTTGGCGGCGGCATGCTGGCCGACGATTTCGTCCAGCCGCCGATCATCTTCTGGAAGAACGTACTGCCGCCAGGGCAGCGGCGCTGGGGGCAGGGCGCCAAGGATTTCATGCGCGATCAGTTTCACCGCGTGTTGCGCGTCGCGGGGCCGGTGCACGAGATCCCCAATGCCGAGGCACGGGTGCGAGTCGCTCCCGGGGTACGGGACAAATGGGGGCTGCCGGTCGCGATGCTGTCAGGCGCGGTGCACGCCGAAACCATCCGGACGGCCCATTACATGCACGGCAAGGCGCTCGGCTGGCTTCGCGCTTCTGGGGCGCTTGCTACCTGGGGCATCGCACCCAATCCCGGACTATCGGGTGGCCAGCATCAGGCCGGCACCTGCCGTATGGGCACCGATCCATCCAACTCGGTGACCGACGCCTTCGGTCGCGTCTGGGGACACGACAACCTGTTCGTCTCGGACGGCGGCCTGCACCCGACCAATGGCGGCTTCAACCCGGTGCTGACTATCATGGCGCTGGCCTTCCGCAATGCCGAACATCTGGCCAGTTCAATGTAGCCGGTCCGGATCGCTCCGGACCGGCTGGACGTCGCTCACCGGCAAACGTAGCGACGTCCGTTGCTGGCCCGATAAGTACCGGTTTCCGGGTCGAAGCTGCGGTACTTGCGACTGCAGTAATCGAGCCAGCGTTCGTATTCGATATCGTAGCGATCGCGCCTGCTGCGTTCCTGCTCGGCCGAGCCGGCGATGATGGCGCCGAGGGTGAGGCCGATAATGCCCGCGCCGATCGCCGCGCCGATATCGTCGTCGTTCTTCTTCTTGTCCGGGCGGCCGCCCCAATGGTCGCGCTCGCACCGCTCACGCTCGCGCCGGTTGTCGATGGCGCTGCAACTGGCCCAGCGCTGGTCTTCGGCCTGGGCGAGATGGATACGGCTGTCGGCCGGCGACTGCGCCAGGGCGGGCGAAATCGCGGGTAGGGCAATTGAGGCCGCCATCATGACGGCAGTCAGGGTTCTGGCGATGGCCATTTCAAGATTCCTCGGGGATAGGGAGTGGGCAGCTGGGGTGGCCGCGAGCCGCCCTGGGGACCGACGGAATGGGTGACAGATCCGTCGATCCCATGTCGTCGATCAGAAGCGGAAGTTGAGGCCCGCCTTGACCGCATGACTGGTCAGGTCGTCGGTGCGGTGGATGTTGCCGTTAAGGGTCGAGTCGACGTCGTTGAAGCGCGTCTGGGTGTACTCGACCCGCGCTGACAGGCCGTTGCCAAAGCTCTGCTCGAGTCCGGCGCCCCACAGCAGGCCGCCGACCCACTTGTCGTCGGAGATGACGTTGTTGCCGGCATCGAGCCGCGCCACCGAATAGCCGGCAGTGCCGTAGACCAGCGTGCCGCCCAGGGCGAGACCTCCGCGGACCTTGGCGGCGCCGCTCCAGTTCTGCTCGAGCTCGCCGCTGCCGACGCCGTGGACGATGCCGCGGGCATAGCTGCCCTCGAGTTCGGCGCCGATCACCGCCGGGCCAAGCTGCATGGTGTAGCCGGCCTGCACGCCGCCCAACAGGCTCGAGTCCTTGAAGATGTTGATGGCGGATGCCTTGGGCGCGAGACCGCCATGGATACCGGCGTAAAAGCCGGTCCATTCCGAGGCCGGCGCCGGTGCGAAGGGCTCGCTCCAGCGGCCGTCCTGCGCGTCGGCCGCAGTCGCCGGCAGGACGCCAAGCAGCAGGATGGCAACGAGGCCAGGGATAGAAAGCTTCGAGAACATGGGAACTCCGCGAACAACGGGCCCCGCAACCAGGGAGGTGGCTGCCGGGCAGTGAGGATGCGCCGGCATGCACCTTGCAACCGGACTGCAGAGGTCATTCGGTGACCTCGCGGTCATTCACTGACCGCGTTCGCCATTTTCAACGTTGGGATTGCGCGAGCATTGCGCGGCGGCGAAATCGCTACGGCGCGGCTGCGACGGGCAGTTCGACGCGGAAACACACGCCGCCGAGATGGCTCGGCAGCACCGAGATGTTGCCGCTATGCTGGCGCACCACTTCGCGCACCAGGTTCAGCCCGAGCCCAGCGCCGCGGTCGAGCGGGCGGATGCGGTAGAAGGGCTCGAAGATCTTCTCGCGATGTTCCGGCGCAATGCCCGGTCCGCTGTCATGCACCTCGAAAGTGCCGTTGCCGGCGATCTCGATCTCGATGGTTCCGTTGTTGCCGCCGTGCACCACCGCATTCTGCGTCAGGTTCGCCAGCAACCGCTCGATGGCGCCGCGATCGCCCAGCACCCAGGCAGACGGGGCGGGTGCCCTGAGCGAGATGTCGTAACCGGCGGAGATGGCTAGCGGTGCATGATCGGCGACCACGCGCTCGGCCAGCGGCACCAGGTCGATCGGCTGGAAGTCGATCTGCGATTGCGCCAGCCGCTGCAGGTCGAGCAACTGCTCGGCCATGGCCGCCAGTCTCGCCGTGTCGGTGAGCAACCGGGTTCGCTCCGGGCCGGTGTCGAGATTCTCCACCCGGGTCTGCAGAATGGCGATCGGCGTCTTCAACTCATGCGCCGCGTCGGCGAGGAAGCGGCGATGCCGTTCATAGCCTTCGTCGAGGCGAGTCAAGGCTTCGTTCATTGCCGTCACCAGGCCGCGGACCTCGTAGGGCACCTTGTCGAGCGGCAGGCGTGTGCCGTGCTTGTCGAAGTTGATGCTGCGAGCCTGCTCCTCGGCGGCGTCCAGCCCGCGCATCACCTTGCGGACGATCAACGGGATGGCGATCACCGTCGCGATGATCAGCATCAGCAGCAACGGCAGGATGAAGATGTTGCCGACCAGGATCGCAGCGAAGATCGTGCTGACAAAGCCGCCGCCGCCCGCCAGCACGTAGAGTTTGCCAATCGGTGTATCGTCGCCGTGGAATGAGGCGGCGAGGTCGTTCTCTGCGCCGGAGTCGCGAATATCGACGAACCACAGCCGGTTCAGGCTCGATGCCATCTCGCTATATGCGGCCGGCACCGGACCATCCTCGAATGAGTGCCCCTGGTCATCCGTGACAATCATCCAGACCGTGGGGGACTCGGCGCGATAGCGCTCGAGCTCCGCATTGGGGCCGATCACCAGTTCGCCATTGGGTCCGCGCTGCATGGCGGCGGCGACCGCCTCGGCAAGCGAGCTGTCGACGATCCGCTCACCCGGATTGAGCTGCATGATGAGGATGGTGAGGATGGCGGAAGCCAGCGACAGCGTGACGGTCTGCAGCAGCACCAGACGCCAGGCCAGGCGTCGGCGCAGCGAGTGGGGACGCCAGAACTTCATGCTACCGCCTTGATCAGGTAGCCGACACCGCGGATGCCGTGGATCTCGACCCCGCCTTGGCGTCCGCGAGCTTGCGCCTGAGCCGCGAGATATGGGCATCGAGCGAGTTCGACTGGATCTCGTCACCGTAGCCATAGACCGCGTCTTCGAGTGAGGCGCGCAGCACCGTGCGCCCGGCGCGTCGCAGCAGGCATTCGAGCACCAGCAGTTCGCGCCGCGGCAGCTCGATGGAGGTCTCGCCGATCCGCGCCTCGCGACTATCGAGATCGAATGACAGCGCGCCCAATTGCACCGACGCCGGCGCAACCTGGACCGGTCGCCGCAACACGGCGCGCAGCCGCGCCAGCAGTTCCTCCACCGCAAACGGTTTCGGTAGATAGTCGTCGGCGCCCGTATCGAGCCCTTCGATCTTGTCGGCGATCGAGCCGCGGGCCGAGATGATGATCACCGGCACGCCAGCGTGGCGCTTGCGCAGCAGCGGCACCAGATCGATGCCATCGCCGTCCGGGAGCTTCCGATCCAGCAGCACCGCGTCGTGTGCATGGCTGAGGATCGCTTCCTCGGCGATGACCTTGGTGCGCGCATGGTCGACGACCATGTCATAGCGCAGCAATACGGCGCTCAGCGCCGCGGCCATCTCCGGCTCGTCTTCGACAAGTAGCAGTCGCATCCAGGAATCCCCGCGCCACGATCTGCCATATGCAGCGTGCATTGCGCCAGGATTGCGCCGGAGCTGGCCGGGGCGGGGGCAGCCGAGTTGTCCCCCGGGGGGGGGTGACTAACCTACTAGTTATTCGAGCCATTTTCGGGCTGCGTTTGGCCGTTTCGACGCTCGCAGACTCTGTTACTGTCGTTGCGGGAGCGCTCGGAGGTTCCGGAGCTTTCCCGCGAAAAAGTGGAGAAGCATGATGGCCGAGACACAGACTTCTACGCCTTCCGATCTTCCCGCCGGACTGCGCGCCATGCTTGGCGACAACTGGTGGCTGCTGCTGTTGCGCGGCATTGCCGCCATCGCCTTCGGCGTGCTGGCCATCTTCTGGCCCGCCATCACGCTTATCTCGCTGACGCTGCTATGGGGCGCCTACACGCTCATCGACGGCGTCTTCGCTCTGTGGGCCGCGATCTCGGGCCGCGCCAACTCCCCGGCCATGGGGCCGCGCTGGTGGATGGCGATCAGCGGCGTCGTCAGCATTCTCGCCGGTCTTGCTGCCTTCTTCTGGCCTGGCATGACCGCATTCATCCTTCTCATCTTTATCGGAGTGTGGGCGATCATCATTGGCGTGCTGACCATCTGGGGCGCTATCCAGGCCCGCAAGGAGATCGAAGGCGAGTGGGTGCTCGGCCTGTTCGGCGCGCTCAGCATCCTGTTCGGCCTGCTGCTGCTGTTCCAGCCGGGGGCAGGGGCGCTGTCGCTGATCTGGACGATCGCCGGCTACTCGATCTTTGCCGGCGTGCTGCTGATCATGCTGGCCTTCCGGGTGCGCAAGTTCAAACGCCCGGCCTGACTGGAACCACGCCGCGTAAGCCACGTTGGAAGGGCACGGTGAAAGCGCCCTCAAGAACGCGAAGCCATTGATCAATGCCCCGGATCGTTGCGCGACCGGGGCATTTTCTTGTGCGACGGTCGGAGGGGCAGGGCGCAGATGACGGGCGTTCCGAGCTGTCGTCGAAACGCCCGCCAACCCCGTCAGTGTGTGGACGCAAGATCAGGGCGGCGGCCTGATAGCGGATCGTTCCTGCAATTTCGCTGACAAAGCCGGGACAGTTGCCGTGCGGCTGCCGCGGGTGGCCCGGCGATGCTGTCCTGCCAGATCCACGCGATCGTGCCGCTACGGCTGGACAGGTCCCTGGCCGGCGCCGGTCTTGACGATGAGCGTAGCGATCGCGTCGAGGTCTTCGCCGTCGAGCTCGATCGTCGCCGCGTCAATCCAGCCGTCGACCTGCGCCGGTGAGCGGGCGCCGACAATAGCAGCGCTGAGCCCCGGCCAGGCCAGCACCCAGGTGAGGGCGATCGTCGAGATCGAGGTGCCGTGCTTGTCGGCAACCGGCTTCAATGCCGTCGCGAGGGCAAGGTTGCGATCGAGCCGCTCGCCGCTGAACTCGGGGTTGGTTTTCCGCCAGTCATTGTCGGCAAGTGTCGCGGCGCGCTCCCGGGTGAAGCTGCCGGTGAGCAGACCCGCCTGCATCGGGCTGTAGCAGATGACGCCCGTGCCATGGGCCGCGCACCAGGGCAGGATTTCCTCCGCTGTCTCACGCTTGATCATCGAGAACGGCGGCTGCAGCGTTTCCACGTGGCCCATCGCCTCGGCGCGCGCCAGCTGCTCGGCATTGTGGTTGGACAACCCGATATGCCGGACCTTGCCCTCGGCCTTCAGCTCAAGCATCGTCGCCCAATAGTCCTCGAGCGGCACGTCGTCGGCCGGCCAGTGCACCTGGTAGAGGTCGATCGCCTCGACCTGCAGGCGGCGGAGGGAGTTCTCGAGCTCGTTGCGCAGGCTCTCCCGGTTGGCAAGGCGACGCGGGTTCTGCCCGTTGACGTCGCGGATCACCCCACCCTTGGTGAAGACGAACGGCCGCCGGTCGCTCGGCAACGCCTTGAGCGTCTTGCCGATCACTTCTTCGGAGTGCCCGACGCCATAGGCCGCCGCGGTATCAATCCAGTTGATGCCCAGGTCGATGGCGTGGCGGATGGCGGCGTCGGAATCGGCGTCGTCCTGCGGTCCCCACATATTGCCGCCCATGGCCCAGGCGCCAACGCCGAGGCGGGTGATTTCCATGCCGGTCTTGCCGAAGGCGCGGGTGGGCAGCGACGTCTTCATCTTCTTCCTCCATCTGCTTGGTAACTGCCATACCAGCATCTCCTCCCGGATCGGACAACCCAGCCTTGCGACCAATGTCCCGATCGCGACCGCATGCGTGGCCGACAATACATTGTCCCCCTAGATCCCGCTTGCGCCGAACCGTAACGTACGGTACGGTCCGCGCCATTGATATCGGGCGTCGGGTTCGCTGAGTGCGGATCGGGGCCCGCAGGGACTTGGGTGTCGTGGTGGTTGCCGTTGCCAACAACGAAGAGGTGTTCACGCCGCGCCAGCAGCAAGTGCTGACGGCGGCGCTGGATCTGCTCGTCGAGCAGGGTGACCGGCTGACCATGACCTCGGTGGCGCGCCGCGCCTCGTGCTCCAAGGAGACGCTCTACAAGTGGTTCGGCGACCGTGATGGGCTGCTCACCGCTACGGTGCAGTGGCAGGCGGCCAAGGTGAAGGCGCCGCAGGTCGATCGCTGGCGGCTTGACTCCGCCTCGCTGCGCCAGAGCATCGAACAGTTCGCCCGCGACCTCCTGGGCACCATCGTCGGCGACGTGTCGGTGACCCTCAACCGCCTCGCCATCGGCCATGCCGGCGCCGAGAAGCACGGGCTCGGCGCCATCGTCCTCGAGAACGGTCCGCTCGCCATCCGCAAGCGCCTGAAGCCGGTGCTGGAAGCGGGCAGGGAAGCGCGGCTGTTGCGCTTCGATAGCTCCGAGGAGGCTTATCGCAGCTTCTTCGGTCTGGTGGTGCGCGACGCGCAGATCCGCCTGCTGCTGGGCGAAACCTTCACCCCTACCGAAGCCGAGATCGCACGCGACGCGGCCCGGGCGACGGAACAGTTTCTTGCCATCTACGCGGTTCACCAGACCGCGTGACCTCAATCGGGCGCAACCGCCCAACGCACAAAAGGGAGACTTCCATGCGCGTCTATTACGATCGGGATGCCGATCTCAACATCATCAAATCCAAGAAGGTCGCGATCGTCGGCTATGGCTCGCAGGGCCATGCGCACACGCTGAACCTGCGCGATTCCGGCGTGAAGGACATCGTCGTGGCGCTGCGTCCGAACTCCCCTTCGGCCAAGAAGGCCGAGGGCGAGGGCCTCAAGGTCATGTCCGTCGCCGATGCCGCCAAGTGGGCCGACGTCATCATGATGTTGACCCCTGATGAACTGCAGGCCGACATCTACAAGAAGGACATCGAGCCCAACATTCGTGACGGCGCCGCGATTGCCTTCGCGCACGGCCTCAACGTGCACTTCAACCTGATCGAGCCCAAGAAGACCGTCGACGTGATCATGATCGCGCCGAAGGGCCCGGGCCACACCGTGCGCGGCGAATACCAGAAGGGCGGCGGCGTGCCGTGCCTGATCGCCGTCCATCAGGACGCCTCGGGCAATGCCCAGGACATCGCGCTGGCCTACGCCTCGGGCGTCGGCGGCGGCCGTTCGGGCATCATCGAGACCAACTTCCGCGAGGAATGTGAGACCGATCTGTTCGGTGAGCAGGTCGTGCTCTGCGGCGGCCTGGTCGAACTGATCCGCGCCGGTTTCGAGACGCTGGTGGAAGCCGGCTACGCTCCGGAAATGGCCTATTTTGAGTGCCTGCACGAAGTGAAGCTGATCGTCGACCTGATCTACCAGGGTGGCATCGCCAACATGAACTACTCGATCTCGAACACCGCCGAGTGGGGCGAGTACGTCTCGGGTCCGCGCATCATCACCTCGGAGACCAAGGCCGAGATGAAGCGCGTCCTCAAGGACATCCAGTCCGGCAAGTTCACCTCCGAGTGGATGCAGGAATACAAGGGCGGCGCTTCGCGCTTCAAGGCGACCCGTCGCCTCGCCGACGAGCATCAGATCGAGGAAGTCGGCGAGAAGCTCCGCGGCATGATGCCGTGGATCAAGGCCGGCGCCCTGGTCGACAAGGCCAAGAACTAAGCAATCCAAGTATCCTTCGCAGGATGTATGCGCAGAGGGGCCTCCGGGCCCCTTTGTCGTTTCTGGGTGTTTGACCGAGGAACAGCCCAGCCACGATGTCATCCCTGCGAAAGCAGGGAGCCATTCATCCACTTGCGCTGGGGGCCCCTGCTTTCGCTGGGATGACGGCCGGTGGGGCGGGCAGAAGAGCTAGCGACGACGTGCGGCCCTGTTGGATCTACCGGCTGGTGTCCGTGGCCATGCGAATGGCGAGCAAGCCGAGCACCGTGCCCATCAGCCAGCGCTGCAGGCGGGCCCAGAACGGCCGGCCGGTGAGGAACAACGCCACCGTCCCCGCAGTGATGATGAAGGTCGCATTGACCGTCATGCTCACCGCAATCTGTGTTGCACCAAGCACCAAGGTCTGGCCGAGCACATTGCCGGCCGATTTGTCGATGAACTGCGGCAGCAGCGACAGATAGAGCGCCGCAACCTTGGGGTTCAAGAGGCTGGTGAACAGTCCCATCGCATAGAGCCGCTTCGGCGAATCCGGCGCCAGTGCGCGCAGCTCGAACGGCGAATGCCCGCCGGGCCGCAGCGCATTCCAGGCCAGCCAACCGAGGTAAAGCGCCCCGGCGATGCGGATCGCGTCATAGGCGAACGGCACCGCGAACAGCAGGGCAGTCAGGCCGAGTGCTGCCGCGAGCATGTAGATGATGAAGCCCGTAGCAACGCCGAGCAGCGAAATCAGCCCGGCGGCACGACCCTGCGCTATCGAGCGCGAGACCAGATAGGCCATGTTCGGGCCGGGTGCGATGACCATGGCGAACGCGACGCCGGCGAAGCCGAGAAGGGTGGTGAACGAGGGCACGATGGATCCACGATTGGCTATGCACCTCCATGCCACGGCCTATGAACTTGTGCCAGCGCCGCCTACGGCTTGCCATCGCCCTTCCCGATGCGCTCCCGGGTAAGCAGTTCGAGCAGGCCGACCAGCCGGGTGATGTCCTCCTGTCGGAGCAGGTCGATCTTTTCGTGCAGCGCCTCGATATCGAGTTCGGCCCGCAGGTTCACGTCGTAATCGAGTTGCGCCTTCTGGCGGTCGATGTCGGACTGTCGGTTCTGCGCCATCATCAGGATGGGGGCGGTGAAGGCGGCCTGGAAGCTCAGCACCAGATTGAGCAGGATGAACGGGTAGGGGTCCCAGTGCTGGATCCAGGCGACGACGTTCAAGACGATCCACAGCACCAGGATCGCCGACTGCGCCATGATGAAACGCCACGAGCCGACGATGGCCGCGATGCGGTCGGCCAGATACTCGCCATAGGTGCGCGGCAGCACGATCGGCTTGGCGTGCCTGAGGGTGAAGGCCCGCGCGGCCTCGGCCGTCGGATGGTGGGGTTTTGGATCGCTCATCTGTCGCCTCGTCGGCCAGTTCCGACGACAGGTGTAGCAGTTTCGCCTCGACGCTCCGAGTATCGTGCGGACCATCGGGCTGCTGCGGCCGGACGCTTGTGAGCCGGGGCTAGCGCCGCCGTGGCGCAAGACGGCGCTCCAGAAACAAGAAGGGCTCCGGCGGTGTCGCTCGGAGCCCTTCAGTTTGGTATATCGCCTAGTGCGAGGTCACTCATGGCCGCGGGAAGGCGTGCTGTGATGGCGGCCGGCGCGCATTGCGGCGAGGTCGCCGCGAGTGAGGCCGATATCACGCAGCAGATGGTCGTCGAACTTCATCAGGTCGGTGAAGACCCGCTTACGCTCTGCACGACGGAACATGGACGTCAGGCTGAAAGCCATTTTGTCATCTCGTCAGTTTGGGTGGTGCCGGGATCGGCGGAGCGGGCTTATGCCCACAAGGCGATGAATGCCTGATGAACCGTTTTGGCCCTGGAGCGCTTTCAGGAAAAGTTGCACACTTTTCCGGTTCGAAAGCGCGCCAAACCAACCCTAGCGGGACTTGCGGCCGAACCAGGTCTTCTGCTTCCTGAGGTCTGCGCGCGTCAGCCCGATATCGGCCAGCAGGCGGTCTTCGATCTGCTGGTTGGGCGTACGGGAACGCAGGTGGTCGGATAGCAGCAGCAGCTCGGGGATCATGGTTCGATTTCCTTGTCTGGGTGCCGGCTCGTCCGGCGTTGCGGCGCTCAATGACAAAGGCCGGTTGAACCGGTTCTGAACGAAGGATTCAGGGAGAGACCAATGTCTGAGATCGCGTTGCCGGTATTCCCGGTGGAAGGCGGCTGCGTCTGCGGCGCGGTGCGCTATCGGATCACCGGCGCGCCACTTGCGGTCTACAACTGCCACTGCCGCGACTGCCAGCGCCTGAGCGGCGCCACGCACTCCATGTCGATGCCGATCGCGCGCGAGCGGCTCGAGCATCTGCGCGGCGAACTGGTCGCGTACGACAAGCCGGCCGACAGCGGCCGGACCGTACGGATGCTCGGTTGCGCCAACTGTGGCACCAAGCTCTGGAACGAACCGTTGGCTTCGCCCGCGATGTCCGTGGTCAAGCCCGGTACCCTAGACGATCCCAGCTGGGCCATCCCGATCGGCAACATCTGGATCGCCAGCCGGTTGCCATGGGCAGTGATCGACGAGTTGCAGGTCAACTTCCCTGGCCAGCCCCTCGACCGCCAGCCGCTCTATGACGCCTGGAGCGCGGCGACGGCCTAGCGCATCCGCAGGAGCCAGCCCTGCCGCTCGCGATGCGCATGCAGCAGCAGCGCTGTGAGGAACAATGAGACCCCGAAGATCTCAAGGGTTTCCTCGAGCACGACTATCGCCACGTATTGCGGTGCATTGACGCCACCCGCTTCGAACACCGGACCTCCGAGCATCTCCAGCCCGACGGCCCCAAGAACATACACTGCGCCAGAGGCGAGAAACAAAGCCCGCGAGGCACCCGGCAGCCGGACGATGAACCTCGCCAGCAGAACGGCCACGAACACCAGCACCGGCAGGGCGACCAACACCCAGCCGAAGGCGAAAAATCCGGTCGTGTGAAGTGCGTCCTTCAGCTTGCTGCCGATGGTCTCGTGGATCGTCGCTATTTCATCGACGGACATGAACATGAAGCCAATGGCCAGCACCAACCACCCCATCCACTGCTTGGACCTCGCCGCAATGGCGTGCCATGCCTCAAGAAACAGAAGCACGCTGCACAACAACAGCTGCATCGATGAGTACCAGGTGGGAATAGTCGCTTCGTCGTCGAGGCGTAGGAGCTTGAGGGAGAAGTCTTGGCTTGGCATGCCCGAGGCGAAGGCAAGGAGCTCCCTGATCACACCGCCTGTAATGATTGCGACGCTGGCGCACCAGATCAACAGAACGGCGCCGTAGAGTGGAATGGCGGTATCTGTAGGTGAGGTCGAGTGTTCGTCCGGTGTTCGCCCTGTGCTTGCTGTGGTCATCACGGCACCAATCCTTTGATAGTCAACGACTACGATGACGGCGGGTGGTGGTCAAATGGCAGGTTTTTTGGTGGCAGGTATTCTGCGTGATGAATGACCTGCGGTTTTGCCTTCTGCCTCAACCCGTCCCTGCTGAGAGCGGCTTGCCGCCACGCCACACCGTTGGCTATACCGCCCGCAACCACAGGGAGCGGACGGCATGGCTACGGCAGACGACATCGCCAAGATCATCGAGCAGGAGCGGGGGCTCGAGTTCAGCGAGTTCAACGAGAACGTAGCGTTCTCGATCGGCGTAAGGGTGCGGGAGCGCGCCTTGCGCGAGAGGCTCGGGCTGGTGGTTGACGTTCGCACCTGGGATCGGCAGATGTTCTACGCCGCCATGCCCGGGACCACAGCCGACAACCCGAACTGGGTGCGCCGCAAGATCAACACCGTGCAGCGCCTGCTCAAGTCGAGCTATCGCGTGGCGCTGGAGCAGAACCGCGAAGATCGGTTGTTCGCTCCGAATCGAGCGCTCGACGGTGCGGACTTCGTCCTCGCCGGCGGCGCTTTTCCGATCCGCATGAAGGGCTTCGGTCCCATCGGCTGTGTCACCATTTCCGGACTGCACGAGCGCGATGACCACCAGGTTGGAGTGGACGCCGTGGCCGAGGAACTCGGGCTCGACAAGGCGGCTTTCGCGCTCGCCAAGATTTAGTTCGAGGCGTCGCGGAGGCGGCTTGACACTGTGGACGGGGCTGCCGCAACTGCTGCCCGGTTGCGGAGCCCGATCATGAAACTCAACTACGTGCTGCTTGATGTCTTCACCACCGAGCGGCTGCAGGGCAATCCCCTGGCCGTCGTGCTCAAGGCCGACGGTTTGCTCGACGATCGGATGCAGGCAATCGCTGCCGAGTTCAATCTGTCCGAGACGGTGTTCATCCAGAAGGCACAGTCCGAGCGCCACGCCGCGGCCGTGCGCATCTTCACTCCGACCGTGGAGCTCCCATTCGCCGGGCACCCGACCGTGGGCGCCGCTGTCGTGCTCGGATTGCAGAATCGCAGTACCGCCGTGCGGCTCGAGGAGAAGGTCGGCGTCATCACCTGCGTGATCGAGCGCGTCGAAAAGGACGTCGGGCTCGCTCGGTTTGCGCTGCCCCGGCTGCCCGAGGAGGTTGGCAAGGCGCCATCCGCAGAAGCCATTGCTGCCACGCTCGGGCTCGACGCTGGCGATATCGGCTGCGGTCCTTACCAGCCGGCCCTGTTCTCGGCCGGTGTGCCGTACTATTTGCTACCGGTCCGCGATGCGGCGGCGCTGAAGCGTGTCCGCCTCGAGCGGCGCGGCTGGGATCAGACCTATCCGGAGGGACGCGGCTCCATCTACGTCTTCACCCAGACGCCGGAAGAACGCGGCAACGACTTCGCGGCGCGCATGTTTTCTCCCGGCATGGGCCACGTAGAGGATCCGGCGACCGGCTCGGCCGCGGCTGCGCTTATCGGCCTGGTGGCGCGCTACGCCGATAATGGCCAGCACGAGTACCGCCTGCGGCAGGGGCACGAGATGGGCCGCCCCAGCCTCATCATGCTGCAATTGCGGAAGGACGAGGACAAGCTCACTCATGGCGGCATCGGCGGTCACGCTGTGATCGTCGGGGAAGGGACGCTCAACCTCGGGGATTAGCGCCTTACAAATATCAGGTGACAGACTTGCAATTCTGTCAGTCGTTGGCCACATGAGCAGTCTCACCACAAGGAGACTGGTCATGGATCATCGTACGCTTGGAACATCGGGCCCCGTCGTTTCCGCCCTCGGCCTTGGCGCCATGGGGATGTCGGGCGCCTATGGGCCGTCCGATCGCAGCGAGAGCATCGCCACCGTGCATGCCGCGCTCGAGGCCGGCGTCACTCTGCTCGACACCGGCGATTTCTACGGCATGGGCCATAACGAGATGCTGCTCGGCGAGGCGTTAAAGGGCCGGCGCGACAACGCCGTGCTCAGCGTCAAGTTCGGCGCGCAGCGCGGCCCGGACGGGCAGTGGTTCGGCTTCGATGGCCGGCCGTCAGCGGTGAAGACCGCGCTCGCCTACACGCTCGAGCGCCTTGGCGTCGAGCACATCGACATCTACCGGCCGGCGCGGCTCGATCCGAACGTGCCGATCGAAGAGACGGTCGGTGCCGTCAAGGACATGATCGACGCTGGCTATGTTCGCCACCTCGGTCTCTCCGAGGTCGGGCCGGAGACGATCCGCCGCGCCAATGCGGTGCACCCGGTGGTCGACCTGCAGATCGAGTACTCGCTGATCTCGCGCAATCTCGAGCGGGCGATCCTGCCGGTGACGCGGGAACTCGGTATCGGCATCACCGCTTATGGCGTGTTGTCGCGCGGCCTGATCAGTGGCCACTGGAGCAAGGATGGTCTCGCGGCCGGCGATTTCCGCGGTCACAGTCCGCGTTTCAGCGCCGAGAATGTCGATCACAACCTGCAACTGGTCGAAAGGCTGCGCGATATCGCAGCCGGCAAGGGCATCAGCGTCGCTCAGCTGGCGATCGCCTGGGTGCTGGCGCAGGGTGGGGACATCGTCCCGGTGATCGGTGCACGCCGCCGGGATCGGTTGACCGAAGCGCTTGGTGCGCTCGATGTGGTGTTGACGGAGGCCGATCTGTCGGCCATCGAAGGAGCGGTGCCACCGAACGCCGCGCGCGGTGAGCGCTACCTGCCGGCGCAGATGGCAATGCTCGACAGCGAGCGAACTGGAGCCTGATGAACGAGGTCTTGACCCGCGAACGCATTCTCGAGGCGGCGGAACAGGTGTTTCGCCGCTTTGGTCCGCATAAGACCACGGTGGTCGACGTGGCGCGGCTGCTCGGGGTCAGCCACGGCAGCGTCTATCGGCATTTCGACAGCAAGATTGCGCTGCGCGACGCAGTGGTCGAGGGCTGGTTGAAGCGCACGTCGGATCCCCTCGCGGCTATCGCGAATTCCGGGGAGGCGCCGGCGAAGCGGCTGCGGCTATGGTTCAGCACGCTGCTCAAGCTGAAGCGCGAGAAGGTCACGGGCGATCCGGAACTGTTCTCGGTATCGCGCACCATCTTCGCCGAAGCGAGTGAGGTGGTGGCCCGGCACGTCGACAACCTCGTGGGCCAACTGGAGACCATTCTCAGGGACGGTATCGCGAGCGGCGATTTCCGGCCGGTCGACCCGCATGCCACCGCGCAGGCCATGTTCGACGCCACCGCCCGCTTCCATGACCCCGCCCATGGTGCGGAGTGGAGCGCGCCGGACGTCGACGCCGGTTTCGACCGCGTCTATGCGCTCATCACCGCCGGCATAGGGGCATAGGTCTCGCACACCTGCTGCCTGCGATCGGTATTCACAATTGCACCGCGTCACCCGCCGGTGCTAGTGCGGCGCAGCCAACTCAGCTAGCCTTGCCGAGGGCATTTGGAGGGCTAAGCCGTGTACGTTGTCACGCTACTGATCTTCTTCATTCACATCGTCGCTTTCATCGCCGGCGGCGCCAATCTGGTGCTGATGCCGATCGCCGGGGCCAAGCTGCCGACGGCCACGCCGGAGCAGCGCGGCCTCTTGTTCTCGATCATCGAGGGGTTCGCCAAGGTCGGCAAATACGCCTTCGCTACGCTGCTGGTCACCGGCATCGTGACGCTGTGGCTGAAGTGGAACTGGGTTGTCCCCAACGCCTGGTTCTGGGTCAAGATGCTGGGCATCCTCGGGATGATCGTGTTCATCAGCCTCAACGAGGTGAACCGCAAGAAAGCCACCCAGGGCGATGCCGAAGCCGGCAAGCGTTCGAAGATGTTCGGCCAGTTGACCGGCATCGCCTTCCTTGTCGTGGTGTTCTCCGCCGTATTCGCCTTCAACTGAGGTTACCTTGGTCGTCGCCTTTTCGCTTCTGCTTATCGCGCACCTCGTCGGTCTCATGCTGGTGGCGGCGGCCTTCCTGCCGCTACTCGGCATGATGGGGCAGGGTGGGGTGGCGCCCCAGACCAATCGGTTGCTCACCCGTTTCGGGCACTACGGCATCATCGTGCTGTTGCTCAGCGGGCCATTGATGATCTGGGTCCGCTACGGCAGCCTCGACGGCGTCAGCCACTGGTTCTGGGCCAAGATGGCGTTCGTCGTGCTCCTGGCCGCCGGCGTTGTCATGTCGGCGGTCTCGGCACGCAAGATGCGCGCCGGCGATTCGTCGGCCACAGCGCGGGTGCGGTTGGGCCGCATCGTCGCCGTCGCGTCGCTGCTGGCGATCGTGGTGTTCGCCGTCCTGGCGTTCAACTGATGCCTCGGCTCGATCACATCAATATCGACGTGTCGGACGGCGCCTGGATGGTGCGGTTCTTCGCCGAGGTGCTTGGCGCTGAGGATGGCTTTCGTCCGCCGTTCGACTTTCCCGGCCATTGGATCTACGTCGATGGTCACCCCGCCATTCACTTGAACGTCACGCCCAGAGAGCGCGATTTCCCGCGCGGCATGGTCAATCACGTGGCCTTCGGGGTCTACGAGTTCGAGCCGACCAGAGCCCGCATTGAGGCGGCCGGGTGGCCATACCGGGTTACCAGCATCCCCAGTTCCGAGATCGGGCAGTTCTTCGTCGATGGTCCGGAAGGGCTGCTGCTCGAGGTGCAGTTTCGCCGTGATCGGCCGGCGGGCGGGTAGGGCCGCTTCATCTTCCGTTATCCGCTGCTGCGCAAAGGCTTGCGCAAGCGCGGGAATTCGCGCAGTATTTGCTTCGTAGCTAGTTTTGGTCTGACGAATGCAGCGCAACCGCGCCATTGCCATAGCCGCCGCCCAGCAGAAGGCTCGTGAGAGCCGGCTGATGATTGCGGCCGCTCTGCTGCTGCTTCCGGCCGCCCTGCTTCTCCTTCTTATCAGCCCCTGATAGCCGACAGCTCGCTAGCGAGCGGGTGGTCAGGGGAGCGCGCAGAATCACCGAACAACGATTTGTCCGGTCGCGACGGTTTTCGAACCCCGGCCGTTTGATAGGAAAACAGCAATGAGCACCCAGGCAGCGGCAGCGAGCAACAAAGCAAGCTCTTCCAACAAGGACCGCGTCTTCATCTTCGATACGACGTTGCGTGACGGCGAGCAGAGCCCTGGCGCGACCATGACGCTGGAGGAGAAACTCCAGGTCGCCGAGGCCCTCGACGAGATGGGCGTCGACATCATCGAGGCCGGTTTCCCCATTGCCAGCAATGGTGATTTCGAAGCTGTGGTGGCCGTTGCCAAGCAGGTGAAGAACTCGGTGGTCGCCGGCCTCGCACGCGCCATCCCGGGCGACATCGCCCGCGCCGGCGAAGCGGTGCGCCACGCCAGGCAGGGCCGCATCCACACTTTCGTTTCCACTTCGCCGATCCATCTGGCCCACCAGATGAAGAAGACCGAAGAGCAGGTGCTGGAGATCATCTCGGCCACCGTGGCGCAGGCCCGCAACCTCATCGACAATGTCGAGTGGAGCGCGATGGACGCGACCCGCACCCCGATCGATTACCTGGCACGCTGCGTCGAGCTCGCCATCAAGGCCGGCGCAACCACCATCAACCTGCCCGATACGGTCGGCTACGCCATCCCGGCCGAGCACGAGGCGATGTTCCGCTCGATCATCGAGCGGGTTCCGGGCGCCGACAAGGTGATCTTCTCGGCCCATTGCCACAACGATCTCGGCCTCGCCGTCGCCAACTCGCTGGCCGCCGTCCGGGGCGGTGCGCGACAGATCGAGTGCACCATCAACGGGCTGGGCGAGCGTGCCGGCAACGCGGCGCTCGAGGAAGTGGTGATGGCGCTGCGCACGCGTGGCGACGCCATGCCCTATGACACCGAGATCGACTCGACCCATTTGAGCCGCGCCAGCAGGATCGTCTCGGCGGCAGCCAATTTCCCGGTACAATACAACAAGGCGATCGTCGGCAAGAATGCCTTCGCACACGAGAGCGGCATCCACCAGGATGGCATGCTGAAGAACGCGCAGACCTATGAGATCATGACGCCGGCCTCGGTCGGCATCAAGGAAACCACCCTGGTGATGGGTAAGCACTCGGGTCGCGCCGCCTTCAAGGATAAGTTGAAGGAACTGGGCTACGACCTTGGCGATAATGCCTTCCAGGAAGCATTTGTCCGCTTCAAGGATCTGGCTGACCGCAAGAAGCACGTCTACGACGCCGACATCGTGGCGCTGGTCGATGACGAAGCCGGGTCGGTCGATGATCGCATCAAGCTGGTGGATATGGAGGTGATCTCCAAGACCGGCGGCGTGCACCATTGCGACCTCGTCATCACCATAGACGGCGTCGAGGTGAAGGCCTCGTTCGACGGCACTGGCTCGGTGGATGCGATCTTCAACGCCATCAAGCAGGCCGTGGGCAAGGATCCGCATCTGGTGCTCTATGCCATCGACGGCGTCACAGGCGGCACCGACGCGCAGGCGAGCGCCCATGTGCGGCTCGAAATGAACGGCCGAATCGTCTCCGGCAACGCCGCCGAGCCTGACACCCTCGTCGCCTCGGCCCGCGCCTACATCAACGCCTATAACCGCCTGCTGCTCGAACGCGGCGCGGCGGCGCAGGGCGCCACGGAAGCCGCAGCGGCAAGCTGATCCGCGCCGCCGCCGACACCTTCGGAGCCGCCCTCGGGGCGGCTCTTTCTCATCGGGCCCCTCGGAGCCGCCTCTCGGGCGGCTCTTTTCTGATCGGAACAAGGAAGGCGACGAATGACCTACGAACTGCGGGAGCTGGCTTCACCTGCGGATTGGGAGGCGATGCATCGGATCCGGCTCGAAGTGCTGTTCACCGAGGAACGTCATCCCGGGCTCGTCTACGACCGAGCGCATCCGCACGATACGGAGCCGACGCACAGCAAGTTCATACTCATCAACGACGGTGTTCCGATCGGCACGGCTCGGCTCGATCCGCGTGGCGAAGGCGGCATCGTCCGCCTGGTCGCGATCGTGGCGCAGCTGCAGCGGCAGGGACACGGTTCGGTGCTCGAGGCCTTGCTCATCGATTTCGCCAGGGCGCGCGGCATGAAGCGGCTGTGGCTCAACGCCGCCCGCGACGCCGTCGGCTTCTACCAGAAGCTCGGCTGGACGGCTGAAGTTTGGGACGAGGAAGAGCTTGCGACTTTCGCCCGCAACTGCGTGCAGATGACTAGGCCGATCGGCTAGGCTGTGCCGACTCGAACAGCTGGAGCCTACATGCTGCGAGAACTCCGGGGTGGGCTTACCGCCCTGGCCCTGGTGGTTGCCGGTGTGCTGTTCGCCGTGAGCGTTGACCTCGGGATTCCGGGCCAGGCCCTGCTGCAGTCGCTGCGTTTCCACATCGCCGCGGCGCTGCTCGGCCTGGCGGTGCTGTTGTTCATCGGCGGCGCCTGGCGTCGAGCTTGGGTCTTGGCGCTCGTCTTCGCGATCAGTGCCGGGCAGGGCGTGGCGATCATCTACCATCAGCAGGAGCCGCGCATCGCGCTTGCCGCCACTCAGAGCAAGCCGCTGCTCAAGCTGCTGAGCTTCAACCTGCTGTCGAACAACCAGAACGGCGAGAACATCGCCCGCTTCATCGCAGGGTCGGACGCTGATGTGGCCGTGCTGATGGAGGCGGCGCCGATCGCCAGCCACGTTGAAATCCTGCGCGCGGCCTATCCATACTTCGTCGGCTGCGGCGACGGTTCACGCTGCGGTGGCGTGGTGATCCTGTCGCGGACGCCGCTTGGCGATATCACCGTGCAGTCGATGAGCGGGGCGTGGCAGAATCGCCTGGTGACCGCCAGCACGACGATCGACGGGCAAAAGCTCAATATCGTCGCGGCACACTTGGTGAAGCCCTATTTCGATGACTTTGCCGCCGAGGAGTTTGCCAAGCTCGGCGCGGTCATCGGCCGGCTCGACGGCCCGCTGGTGCTGGCCGGCGATTTCAACGCTGCAGCCTGGTCCGCCAGCATCGACGGGCTGCTCCGCCGGCGGAGCCTGGTGCCCGGCCCGTCTTACCCCGCCACCTGGCCGGTCCGTCTCGGCCCGCTGGGCGTCCCGATCGACAACATCTTCACCCGGGCGCCGCTGATGATCACCGAGGTGAACGCGCTGGACGACGCCATGGGCTCCAACCACCGCGGGCTGTTGGCCGAGATCGCGCTGGCCGGAAACGAGCTGCCGCAATGACCCATCATCGCACCGTGACTTGCCAGATCAGGCATTTCGAGTGCATCTCCAGGGCTCAGCTTTGCGGGGGCAGGCATGAGGTGGCGGGACTTTCGGCGCAGCGCGCTCGAGCGGGTGCGACAGGCAGGTCGCTTGGGGCGCTGGTGGCTTTTCGGTCTGTGGGGCTTCGCTCGACCGCAGCGCTTGCGTTTTCGCCCTCCACCGTGGCGGCGTCCCTCGCCACTGCCTGCGCAGCCAGCGACCATCACCGTCCCCGTCGCCCGCCCCGTGGTCTACGGGAGTGTGCTCCCTGAAAAGTTCGACGACTTGCCGACCCACGCGAGCGGCGGGGAGCCCGGCGTCACGATTGCCGACGATGTTGTGCTTGTACCCGGACACCTGTTCGTGGACCGACGAACTGCTGTCGTGTTGCCGCAGAGCCGGGGCGTGATCATCGATCAGAAGGCGCTCAGCGGGCTGAGGTCGCGCCCACCTCGAGCGTTTCGATCTCCGGCTGAAGCCGAAGAAGTCTTCGTGGTGGACTGCTACTTCACCGACAACTATGGCCACAACTTACTTGAGGCTTTGACGCGGCTTATGCTGCTCGACAAGGTTCCTGCTGGCATCGAGATTGCGACCTCCATTCCGAAGTCGGCGACCGTCAGTGCGCTATTCGAGGGACTGGGCGTCGCCCAGTCGCGCGTTCGCTACTATCGCGAACCGCTGTTCTGCCGCAGGGCGTACCTGCCCGACCGGCTTGTCTACCTTGAGCAGTTCATCAACCCGCTGGCGCGCGACGTGTTCGCTCGGCTGGCCGCGCTTGGAAGCGCGTCACGGGGCGAGCGCGCCGAACGCATCTTCATATCCCGCTCGCGGCTACGCCGACGTCGTCTCATAAATGAGGTCGAGATCGAGGCGCTGTTCGAGCGGTATCGCTTTCGCATCGTCCATCCGGAGACGCTGCCGGTCGAGGCCCAGATTGCCTTGTTCAGCGAAGCCAAGATGATTGCCGGGCTGGGTGGGGCCGCTATGCACAGCACCGTGTTCAGTCGTCCCGAAACCAGGATACTGATGGTCAGCTCAAGGGCATGGTTCATGCGTACCGACGTGCTGATCAATGAGCGCGAGGGCCAGCTTGGCTATGTGTTCGGCGAGCCGGAGGGCGTCGCTAGTGGCTTTGGAGACTGGGATTGGCGCGTCGATCCTGCTGCGGTCGAGGCCGCGATCGTCGCCCACTTTGGACTCTGAGGCGCCACCAGCCCGAATAAATCCTTCGGGTCTTCGAGATCCGGGATCAGGTCGATGTCACGGTTGTCGGCCTGGCTCAGGTCGCGGACGTGGCGGAGCGCCGAGAAATCCTCGATGGCGAAGCCGACCGAGTCGAACAGCGTGACTTCCCCGGCCGAGCGACGTCCGGGCGCCTTGCCGGCAAGTACCTGCCAAAGCTCGGTGACCGCGAAGGCCGCCGGCAGTTGCTGGATCTCTCCCTCGATCCGGGTCTGCGGCGTGTACTCGGTGAACACCGCGGCATTGGCGACGATATCGGGGTGGAGCTCGGTCTTGCCCGGACAGTCGCCGCCGATGGCGTTGAGATGCATGCCGGGTACCACGAGGTCCGGCGTCAGCACCTGTGCCTGTGTCTTGTCGGCAGTGCAGGTGGTGATGATGTCTGCGCCGCCCACGGCTTCCGCGACAGAACTGGCCCGGATGATGCGTAGGCCGCTGGTGGCGAGGTTGAGGCAGAACTTGTCCATCGCCTCGGCGTCGATATCGAACAGCCGCACTTCCTCGATTCCCAGCAGCGCCTTGAAGGCGAGGGCCTGGAATTCCGACTGCGCGCCGGCGCCGATTAGGGCCAGTACCCGGCTATCCGCTCGAGCCAGGGCGCGCGCCGCGACAGCAGAGGTCGCCGCGGTGCGGAGCGCAGTGAGGATGGTCATTTCCGACACCAGAACCGGATATCCCGTTGCCACATCAGCGAGAACCCCGAAGGCGGTGACGGTCAGCCTGCCGGCCGCCGTGTTGCCGGGGTGCCCGTTGACGAACTTCATGGCGTAGAGCTCGCCATCGGAGGCCGGCATCAGCTCGATCACGCCGTTGCGGCTGTGGCTGGCAAGGCGCGCGGCTTTCTCGAAACTCTCCCAGCGGCGGAAATCGGCCTCGATGTAACCGGCGAGACCGGTGAGGAAGGGCTCGATACCGGTACGCCGGAGCAGGGCGCGGATGTCGCTGGTGCCGATGAACTGGGTCATTTGGGCCTCTTACTTTGGGAAGCAGTCAGGCTTCGGTCGGGTGTCAGGCTGTCGCTAAGTCACGAAGGTCCGGCGCCCGCGGCATTGGCGAACCTTCGCCGAACAGGCGGGCGGCGAGGTCGACCATCAGATCGGCGCTCCCGCCATGGCGGTCGAGAATGGGGTTGAGTTCGACCAGGTCGAGCGAACCGACGCGGCCGCTGCGGTGCAGCATGTCCATCACCAACTGACCCTCGGCGAGCGTCAGGCCGCCGGGCACTGTAGTGCCGACACCGGGTGCGAGACTCGGGTCCATGGCATCGACGTCGAGCGACAGATGCAGGTGGCCGTTCGCGGCCTCGACGCGGTCGAGGAAGCGACGGAGCGGGGCGGCGACGCCAGCGACGCGGACAACGTCCATGTCCACCACTTGCACGCCGCGTTCGTCAATCAGCTGAGCCTCTTCGCAGTCGAGCGCGCGGGCGCCAAGGATCATGACGTTGTCCGGATCGACAGGTGCGAACCAGCTGTCGTCATTGGAAAAGCCCGGCTCGCCGCAGAGGCGCGCCAGCGACATGCCATGGATATTGCCGGTCTCGGTGGTGGCCCAGGTGTTGAAATCGCCATGCGCATCGAACCACAGCACGAACAGCGGCCGGCCGGCGTCGCGGCAATGCCGGGCGACACCGGCGACCGAACCCATGGAGATCGAGTGATCGCCGCCGAGGAATACCGGCCGAGCACCGTTCTCGAGGCTGCGATAGCCGGCCTGGCTGGCGCCTGCCGCGAGGGCCTCGATCTCCGCCGCGGGCGACAGCCTGCGGTCCACATTGACGTCGCCGAGGTCGGCCACGGCATAGCCGAGGCTGGCCAGCCGCTCCGCCAATCCCGCCGTACGCAGGTCGTCGGGCCCGAGCGCGGCGCCGCGGCATGATGCGCCGGCGTCGGTCGGCACCCCGATCAGGTCGATGCGGTTGCCGGTAGAAGGGCGGCGGGCGCGGGCGTCGTGGAGCATCTCGGGATCCTCGATAGCGATGGTTCCCATTATGTGGGGGCTGAGCGATGCTGACGAAAAGCCGAACAAGTGATAAGAATGCGCAGTGCACTGTACAAAATGCGAGCCACAAGTGACGAATGGTACAGCCAGCCTTGATGATCTTGACTACCGTCTGATCGCCTTGCTGCGCACCGACGGACGGATGGCCGTCGCCAAGCTGGCATCGCAGCTCGGCGTTTCGCGAGCCACGGTGACGGCGCGGATGGAACGGTTGGAGCGATCCGGCGCCATCGCCGGGTACACTGTGGTGGTGCAGACCCAGGGGCGCGCCGATGCAGTGCGCGCCGTTACCATGGTCGAGGTCGACGGCAAGAACTCCGAGCAGATCATCCGCCGCCTTGCCGGCTTTCCGGAAATCCGCAGGCTCTACACCACCAATGGCCGATGGGACGTGGTGGCCGAAACAGAGACGCCGACGCTTCGTGAGTTCGACGAGTTGCTGCGCAAGGTCCGCCAGATTGACGGTATCGCCAATACCGAGACGAGCATCCTGCTGGGAACGCGGAAGGAACTGGGCTGAGAGGCGCCTCGGTAATGGTGGCGCCTGCGCGTGTGGGTGACATCCCCGGGCAGGGATGTCACGAGGCAGCGCGCCAGCCTCATCCTAACGGATCGTCAGCGGCGCCAGCGCACGGCTGAGGCTGGCCTCGCCCATGCCGAAGGTCGCCGCGTTGTAGTTGAGCAGCGTGTCCTTGCGCGCCGTGTTCAGCAGCTGGTTGGTGATCTGGGTCGGTGTCGCCGTGGTGAACTTGCTGCCCAGGATCGAGGCGTAGCCCGAAATGATCGGCGCGGCGAACGACGTGCCGGCGAGACCGGTCTTGCTGCTCTCGACCCCGACCACCAGGAAGTGGCTCTGCACCGCGGTGTTGGTACCGGCCTTGTTCGAATAGGAAGCAAGGCTGGCGGGCTTCGCCAGGGTGCCATTGGTGGTGAGCGCCCCGACATAGAGCGCCGACGGCGCGCCGACCAGTGCGAGGTTCAGGAAGTCCTTGTTGCCGGCCGCGTTGGTCGATCCGATGGCGATGCCGTCATTGCCCGCAGCTTTGACAACCACCGCCTTGCCGTACTTGGCATAACTGATGATCGAGGATTCCTGCGCACTCCATCCCAGCTGGCCGAGGCTGTAGGTGCCCTTGGCATACATGCCATAGCTGAGGTTGAGTACGTTGAGGCCGCTCGCAAGCGGAACTGTCGTGCCGGAATAGAAGCTCTGCGATTTGATCGTCGCCAGCGGCGCGATCATGCTGGCTTCCAGCCGGGTCCATTCGCCGTGCCGGTAGAGCAGCGAACCGGTTCCGAGGTTGCCGGTGAACTTCGATCCGCTGGTGAAATCGTCGACGATGGTGATGGTGGTCTTCTGGCCTTTGTAGCCCTTGGTCCACGCGTCGGCGATGTCGGGGCTCATCCAGCTCCTGAGCACCGGCGAGGTGGTCTGGGCGATGGAGGTGGAAGCCCCGCCCAACAGGGCAAGACCGGCGATGGCTGTGACTACGAGAGACTTGAGACGGGAAGTCATGGCGTGCACTCCTGTACGCTAGAAACTGGCGCTGTAGCTGAGCGAAATGTGGAGCCGGTTGGGTTCGGCATGGGCGAGGTACTGCAGCGTTTCCTCGGGGGCGAGGAACGTTGCGGCGAGCCGGCAGTTGACGGTCTGGATGCCGCCGATGTCGCCGTAGTCGCCCTCGCAGGGCTGTTCGTTGAGATCACCCCAGGCGACCGCCCGCACGGTGAGCGACAGCACTGAGTTGGCGGCCGGATGAGCCTGGGCGACGAAGCCGATGCGAATGCTGGGATCGATCGTGTATTTCTCGCCCCGCTCGCCGGTGCTGAAGCCCCAGAGCAGGCCGAAGTCGTCACCGAACTGCGTCAACAGGTCGACGCGGGTATCTGGCCAGTCGCTGTGATACCAGCCGGCAAACGACACCGGAGTGCCGTCGGAAAGCTCGTAGCCAGACACCCGACTGTTCACCGAGGCGTCGTACCATCCGTCGGCGAGGCTTGTCGCGGTCGCGGACAGCTCCGAGTCCTGCGCCATGTCGATCAGGTGGATCGCGACGCCTTGCTCCTGGGCGACCACGGGCGAGAACCATGTCGCGAGCAGCACAGCAGCGAGAACCAGACCGGCGGCGATTCCGCCCTGCCAATGCTCCCGCCCGCGCAAGCCTTTTCGTCGATCAACCTCAGCGAGCGCTCTGCCCATGAGATGGCCCCATTATCGAGCCGCCAATAGAGCGCAGTTTCGCTAAGGAAGTGTTCGGAACCAGAACTAAATAAGTGTAATCAGCCGGCGTCGCGCAGCGCGCGGGGCAGTTCCGCCGCCACGACATCGAGCTCCTCCGGTCGCCCGACGCTGATGCGGATGTGGCGATCGAGCCCGGGTGCCGTTGGTTTACGCACGAACACGCCGCGGGCTTCCAGCGCCCTCAGCACCCGCATGGCGTAGTCCCCGTCTCGGCCGCAATCGACAGCGACGAAGTTGGTGGCGGAGGGCACCGGGGTGAGGCCATTCTCAGTTGCGATGGCGCAAACCCGCTCTCGTCCGGCAGCGACGCTCGCCACTACATGCGCGAGCCAGTCCTGGTCCGCCAGCGCGGCCATCGCAGCAACCTGGCTCAGCCGGGTGACGCCGAAGTGGTTGCGCACCTTGTCGAAGGCCTTGATGAAGTTGGCTTCGCCGATGGCATAGCCGACCCGCATGCCGGCGAGCCCATAGGCCTTGGAGAAGGTGCGGGTACGGATCAGGTTGGGACGGGCGATGTCGAGCGCGGGCAGGGTGCCCGCGGGGGCCGTCTCGCAATAGGCCTCGTCGAGCAGGATCAGCGTCTCCTCCGGGACCTCGGCGATGAAGCGTTCGATCTCGGAGGCGCCCCACCATGTGCCCATCGGATTGTCGGGGTTGGAGAGGTAGATCACTTTCGCCCGCTCGCGCCGGGCCGCCTCGGCGAGGTCGCCCAGGTCCTCGTGGTGACCGGCATACGGCACTGCGACGATCCGGCCGCCGAAGCCGGCCACGTGATAGTTGAAGGTCGGATACGCCCCGAGCGAGGTCACCGCGACATCATCGTGCCCAGTGATCAGCCTGGCGATCAACCCATGCAGCCCGTCGATGCCTTCGCCGACCGCGACATTGACGGTGGGGATGCCGAGATGCGCAGCGAGCGCCGCCTTCAGCTCATGCACCTCGGGGTCGCCGTACATCCACACCTCGCTCGCTGCCCCAGCGATTGCGTCGATCACCTTCGGCGAGGGGCCAAAGCCGCTCTCGTTGGCCCCGACCCGCGCTCGGAATGGCACACCGGTCCGCCGCTCCAGTGCTTCGGGACCGGTGAACGGCACGGTGGAGGGCAGGGACTGGGCAAGGGGGGTAAGGATGGGGCGCATGGTGCGGCGAACTTATCCTGACCTGAGCGCGCTGCAACTCCATCCATTCGCACCACGTATCTCAATGGTTACATCGCCAAGCCGCACGTTAGTTTGTGTTGTGCGTGACGCGGGCGCGGGACAATCATCGACCCAACCAAAACCTTCGGGGTGGACTTCAATGATCAAGAACAAGCTGGCGCTCGCGGTGGCAATCGTGGGTGCGCTGGGGATGACCGGCGCGCAGGGCGCCGAGACGGCAACGGCGATCTTCGCCGGCGGTTGCTTCTGGTCGATCGAGAGCGACTTCGACCATGCGCCTGGCGTTATCTCCACCACCTCGGGCTACATCGGCGGGCACGTCGACAACCCGAGCTACGAGCAGGTGGTCACCGAAACCACCGGGCATCGCGAGGCGGTCAAGATCGTCTACGACCCCGCGGTCACCAGTTACGACAAGCTGGTCGACACCTTCTTCCACCTGATCGATCCGATCGAGACCCGCGGTCAGTTCTGCGATTTCGGCGAGAGCTACACGACGGCGATCTATGCCGGCACCGACGCCGAGCTGAAGGTCGCCGAAGCCGGCAAGGAGGCGACCGCTGCCGCGCTCGGCAAGCCCGTGGCCACCATCGTCGCCATGGCCCCGGCCTTCTGGCCGGCCGAGGACTATCACCAGGACTTCTGGAAGGGCAGTGAGATGCTGCAGAACGGTCTCACCCGCGCCCAGCACTATGCCCGCTATCGCGCCGGTTGCGGCAAGAACGGCCAGGTCGAAGCCATCTGGGGCAAGGACGCGTTCCGGGGGCTCGACGGGCACGCCTGAAGGATAGCGAGTAGCAAATAGTGGGCGGCGAATAGGGGACTTCTACTCGCTGTTCGCCATTCGCTATTCGCTTCTACGTCAGATCCGGCGTCCGCTCGCCGGCGTTCTGGGTATGCGGATCGGCGGCGAGCTCGACCTGTGCATGCTGGTCGTCGGCAGTGAGCATCTTGTTGATGGCGAGCTTGGCCTTTTCGGTCAGGTCGCGCAGCGTGGGCAGGTATTCCGGCGTCGGCACCCAGGCGCGCAGCTGCAGCATGATCTTGTCGCCGACGAAGCTTTCGACATGCACCGTCGGCGGCGGATCGACCTGCACCCGCTTGTCCGATGTGGCGATCTTCAGCATGGTCCGGCGCGCGGCGGCGACGTTGATCGTATCCGGGACCGTGATGTTCACGTCGATTCGCCGGCGCGGCTCGCGGCTGTGATTGGTGATCGCCGACGACCAGAGCTTCTGATTCGGCGTGAAGATGTAGAGTCCGCTGGTCGAACGGAGGCGCGTGCCGAACAGGCCGATTTCCACCACCACGCCGGCGACGCCGTCGCCGACGATGTATTCGCCGATGGCGATGGGCCGCAGCCACACCAGCATGATTCCCGCCGCGATATTGGCGAGGGTGCCTTGCAGCGCCAGTGCGATGGCGAGGCCGGCGGCGCCGATCACCGCGTAGATCGAGGCGCTGGAGACGCCGAGAAAACTCAGCGCCGTCACCACCGAGAAGATGATGATGCCGTAGCGCGTCACCTGCGCCAGCAGCGGGGCGAAATTCTTGTCGACGCCGTAGGCCCGGGGCAAGAAGTTCCGCACCATGCGCGACAGCATGCGCGCCAGGTACCAGCCCGCGATCAGCACGATGAGCGCGCTCAGCAGCGCCACCGAATTGTCGGCAAGCCAGCGGAGCGGCAGAGAGATGGCTTGGGTCGCATCGGTCGGCAGTTCGTTCATCGGCTCTTCGTGGGCTGTTTCGCTGCGGGCCCTAGCTTACCAATCTGGTAAAAGCAGGAAAGTCCACAGCCACGCGAATAGGTGCTGGACAAGGTGGGGGACCCCTGATAGTCAGCCGCTCGGACAGGGTGCGTAGCTCAGATGGTAGAGCAGCTGACTCTTAATCAGCGGGTCCACGGTTCGAGTCCGTGCGCACCCACCAAGTCCCCTTAAAGCTCTGATATTGCGGCCGGAACAGGCATCGGCCGGCCCTGTTCGGGGCCAAAGGCGGGTGCAGCCGTGTCCGTCCGAGGCTGAAGCGGCGGCTCAAGTCGCCGAGTCGATTTCAAGCGCTCCGCCCCTCCGTTGTGGAACCGGCGATTGCGGGCACACAAAGAGTCGCAGGGCGTGAATTGATCTAACGGCGCTCTTCACAAGGCTCGCCACGCCGCTTACATAGCCCCATCCACATCTTGCTCGCGGAGATACCCCGGAATGCCCTTCGGCCTTGATGCTTCGGCTTTTGCGGCATTCTTTCAGGTTATCATGATCGATCTGGTGCTCGCTGGCGACAACGCAGTCGTCATCGGGCTCGCGGCAGCGGGGCTGCCGGCCGATCTCCGTCGCAAAGCCATCCTCATCGGCATCATCGCAGCGACGATCCTGCGCATCTGTTTCGCGCTGATCACCACCCAGTTGCTGGCGCTCGGCGGCGGCCTGCTGATCGCCGGCGGCCTGCTGCTGCTCTGGGTGTGCTGGAAGATGTACCGCGAGCTGTCGGTGTCGCACGAGGACGAGCACGAGGCGACCGAAGCGCTCGCCGACGCCGACCTCAATGCCGACGGCACGGTTGCCGGCAAGAGCAAGAAGAAGACGCTGAAGGCGGCCGTCTGGCAGATCGTCATCGCCGACGTGTCGATGTCGCTCGACAACGTGCTGGCGGTGGCCGGCGCGGCGCAGCACCACGAGGTGGCGCTGATCTTCGGCCTCGGCCTCTCCGTGCTGCTGATGGGTGTTGCCGCGACGCTGGTGGCTGGTCTCCTTCACCGGTACCGCTGGATCGCCTGGGTCGGCCTCGTGATCATCCTCTACGTGGCGGTGAAGATGCTGTACGAGGGGGCCGACCAGTTGCTCGGCCACACGTTGCCGATGATCCCGCTGATCAAGGGCGCGCCGGCGGTTCCCGCGGTCCACTAACCCTCGCGTAACCACGGCCCGAGTTTCCTCGCATCGCGAGCCGGGCCGTAGGGATTTCCTCACGCGAGAGACGATAGCGTCCGGCAGGTTCCCTGCCGGGTTTCGTCCATGTCCCTTGCCGCCCTCTCGCTCAGTCCCGTCGCGCAGTTCGCTGCGCCATCGCGGCCGGTCACCTCAAGTTTCGCCATGCGGCTGGTCGAGCCGGAAGCCTGGGACGATGCGATCGCCGATTTCGAGGGGGTCTGCCAGGAGCAACTGGCCACCTTCGCACGCGCCCGCTGGCCGGGCGTCGCGCTCGAGCCGCAGCTGTTCACGCTGGCCGATGAGGTGGTCGGTGGTTGCCTGGTGATGGTGCAGCCGCTGCCGTTCGGGCTCGGATCGATCGCGGTGGCCAAATGGGCGCCGATGCTGCGCCATACCGAGACGGCCGACGCCAACGCCATCTATGCCCGCATGGTCGCAGCGCTGTCCGAAGAATACGCGGTCGGCCGCCGGATGATGCTCTCGGTGCTGCCGCGCGCGGCGCTGGGCGCCGCCAACGCCGAATACGAACAACTGCTGCACCGCGGCTTTCGTCAGGGCGCCAAGTTGCTGTTCCCGGATCGCTACATCGTCAACCTGCGGCTGAGCGACGCCGAACAGCGCAAGAGCTTTCACCAGAAATGGCGCTATCACCTGAACAAGGCCGACAAGGCGGGCCTGAGCTTCGAGCACGCCGGAGCCGAACGGCGGGCCGAGTTCGACGCGCTCTACGAGCAGATGGTCGATCGCAAGAAATTCCCCGACCATTCGGCCTACGGCACCGTGCCGGCGCTGATGGCAATGGCGAACACCACGCTGAGGCCCGAGCTGTTCTTCGTGCGCCATGGCGATGCGCTCGTCGCCGGGGCAATCATCTTCAAAGCCGGCGACCGCGCGGTCTACCTCTATGGCGCCACCAGCGCCGCGGCGCTCGAGCTGCGCGCCGGCTACTTCCTCCATTGGCACATCATCCGCTGGCTGCGCGACAATACCGCCGCCCGCTGGTACGACCTCGGCGGCACCGACGGCTTTCAGGGGCTGCACCAGTTCAAGAAGGGCATGGTCGGCGAGCGCGGCGTCATCACGCCGGTGCCGCCCGTCGCCAACTATGCCGCGCACTGGTGGCCGCGCCTCGTCGGCGAAGGCGCCTTCGCAGGCCGCGAGCTTGCACACGCGCTCGGCCGCTATGTCGACCGGCTGCGGCCTGATCGCGCCAAGCCCGACCAGCAGCGGAGCGCCGAATGAGCCTCCGGCAGCGCCTCGTTTCGCAATCGAGCGTGATCTTCGGGGCCCGGCTGTTCGGCGCCGGCGTGATCTTCCTTGCCCAGGCGGCCATCGCCCGGTTCTGGGGCGCCGACATCCTCGGCGAATACCTGCTGATCATTGCCACTGTGAACATCGTCGCCGTGGTCATGCCGCTCGGCTTCGAGACCATCGGCACCTACTTCGCCGCCGAATATCGCTCGAAGGGTGAAGGCCGACTGCTCCGTGGCTTCATGCTGCGCGCCTACGGCCACATCGCGGTGACTTCGCTGATTCTGCTGGTCCTGGGTTATCCGCTGGCCGGATTGTTCGGCGAGCCGGGCAGGGTGCTCGTTGCGCACTGGCTGCCAGCTTGCCTGATGACGCTCGCCACCGCCGTCGTCTATTGCAACAGCGCGCTGCTCGTGGGGCTGAAGCGCCCTTTCGCCGGCTTCTTCGCCGATACGATCTTTCGGCCGCTGCTCATCGTCTTCTGCTTTGCGCTCGCCGCGATGGCGGGCAATGCCGAAGCGAAGATCGCCGAGCTGATCTGGCTCCTCGCCATCGGCTTCGCCGGGATCGCTGCTGCCCAGTTCGCCTGGGTACTGCGCGCCATCAGGCAAGTCCCCGACGCCAGCCCGGTGGTCGCAACCGAGCCGAGGCGCTGGTGGCGCTTCGCCCTGCCATGGGTCGTGATTGCGCTCGCCACCGATTTCTTCTTCGACATCGACCTGTTGATCCTGTCGCATTTCCTCGATCGCGAAAGCCTCGCGGTGTTCGGCGTCTGCACCCGGGTGTTCTCGCTGGTGGCTTTCGGAGTCTCGGCGGTCTATGCGGTGACGCTGCCCGAGATGTTCGAACGCAACGCCGCGGCCGACCGGGCGGGTTTCCTCAAGCAGATCGGCGAGGCCAACCTCGTCGCCTGCGCCATTTCGGTGGCGCTGTTCGCCATCGTGGTGTTGACCGGCCCGCTGCTGCTGATGCTGTTCGGGCCGGAGTTCCAGGCCGGCGTGGTGCCGCTCGCCGTGCTCTGCCTGGCACTCTGCGTGCGCTCGCTGTTCGGCCCGGCGGCTTTGGTGCTGTCGATCCACGACCGCCCGTACGCGACGCTGCCCGCTATCGGGCTCGGCATGGGCGTGCTGGTCGGAGCCAATATCCTGCTTGTGCCGACGCATGGATTGATGGGCGCCGCAGTGGCGGCGCTGGCGGCTCAGACCTTCTGGTCGGCGGCAATGTGGCTGACGGCGAAGCGGATGGCCGGGATCGACGTGTCGATCGGGCCGCGGCTCCGGGACCTGTTGGCAGCGCGGCGGGTGAAGGACGTCTAGGCGCTTGAGGGCGTTCGGTCTCGCCGTCACCGCCCCAGCAGCATATCCACCCGTGCCTTGAACCTGGCGATGCGACCCATGCTCATGCCCGAGTCATAATCCTCGGTGACCTTGGTGTAGAATTTCTCCATCACCACGTAGTCCTGCCCGAAGATCTGCTGGCGCAGCAGCGCCGCCTGCTCGTAGCCGTAGCGGCGGAGCAGGGCGAGGGCGACTTCGTTCTCCGGCCGTACCCAGGTGAAGGCCTTGTGGAATTTGCCGTTGTCCCAGTGCTCGTCGAACACCCGCATGCCGTAGATGCCGAGCCGGCTTTGCCGGTGCGACGGAAAGATCCAGCTCCAGTAGCGGAAAATCGAACCCGTCTCCGGCCCGGAAACGAGACCGCCGCCGGGCACGCCGTCCTGCGTCAGGATGATGACGTGGAAGGGATCGACGCGCTGTAATGCGCGCAGGAACCCCTTGGTCAGGCGAGCTTTCTCATGCTCCTTGAAGCGTTCCGAATAGTGCGGCGACTCGTCGATCACCGCCATGAGCTCGGCATGGATCATGTCGAGTTCGTCCGGTCGCGCGGCGTGATAGCCGAGTTCGGGCATCGAAGCCTCCAAATGGTATTGCCGGCATTGTCGCGTGAAACCGCCGAGAAAGCGTTTACGCCAAGGGTTTCCGAACTGTTTCGGCGCCTTCCACTAGGCCGAAAGGCGGCAAGTGGTCTGCTTGCCCGACCCTCAGGGCTTGGTTAGAACGGTTCGCAAAATCGGAGGACTATCGATGAGCGAGAGTTTGGTGTTCGCCCCCAGCGCGGCGGCGGTTGCCCGGACACGGACCACGGCGGCGCAGTACGAAGAGATGTACGCCCGCTCGCTGAGCGATCCTGAAGGCTTCTGGAGAGAGCAGTCCCAGCGTATCGACTGGATCAAGGCGCCGACCAGGATCAAGAACACCAGCTACACTTACCCCGACATCTCGATCAAATGGTTCGAGGACGGAGTGCTGAACATCTCCGCCAACTGCGTCGATCGCCATCTCGCGACCCGTGCCGATGAGACTGCCATCATCTGGGAAGGCGATATCCCGGGCACTGACGACAAGGTCACCTACCGCCAGTTGCACGAGCGGCTCGGCCGCTTCGCCAATGTGCTGAAGGCCAACGGCGTCAAGAAAGGCGATCGCGTCACCATCTACATGCCGATGATCATCGACACCGCGGTGGCGATGCTGGCCTGCGCCCGCATCGGTGCGGTGCACTCGGTGATCTTCGGCGGCTTCTCGCCCGACTCCATCGCCGGCCGTATCAACGACTGCGATTCGAAGATCGTGCTGACGGCCGACGAAGGCCGCCGTGGCGGCAAGACCATTCCATTGAAGAAGAACGTCGACGAGGCGCTGCTCAAGACCCCAGGTGTTGAGCGCGTCATCGTGGTCAAGAATACCGGCAACGCGGTGGAGATGAAGGCCGGCCGCGACCTCTGGTACGCCGACGAGGCCGCCAAGGTCTCGGCCGATTGCCCGCCCGAGCCGATGAACGCCGAGGATCCGCTGTTCATCCTCTATACCTCGGGCTCCACCGGTAAGCCCAAGGGCGTGCTGCACACCACCGGCGGCTACATCGTCTGGGCCTCGCTCACCCACGAGCGCGTCTTCGACTACCGCCCCGGCGAGGTTTATTGGTGCACCGCGGACGTCGGCTGGGTTACCGGCCACAGCTACATCGTCTATGGGCCGCTCGCCAACGGCGCGACCACGCTGATGTTCGAGGGTATTCCGAGCTATCCCGATGCTGGCCGCTGTTGGCAGGTGGTAGAAAAGCACCAGGTCAACATCTTCTACACTGCGCCTACCGCCATCCGCGCGCTGATGGGCGCCGGCGGTGACATTCCCGACGGATACGCGATGCCGTCGCTGCGGCTGCTGGGCTCGGTAGGCGAACCGATCAATCCGGAGGCCTGGCTCTGGTACCACAAGCATGTGGGCAAGGAGCGCTGCGAGATCGTCGACACCTGGTGGCAGACGGAAACCGGCGGCATCCTGATTTCGGCGCTGCCCGGCGCCATTGCCGCCAAGCCCGGCTCGGCCACCAAGCCGTTCTTCGGCATCAAGCCGATCGTGCTATCGCCCGAGGGCAAGCTCCAGGAGCAGACCAAGGCCGAAGGCGTGCTCTGCATCGCCGACAGCTGGCCAGGCCAGATGCGCACCGTCTATGGCGACCACGCGCGGTTCGTCTCGACCTATTTCGAGACCTACAAGGGCTACTACTTCACCGGCGACGGCTGTCGCCGCGACGAGGACGGCTACTACTGGATCACCGGCCGCGTCGACGACGTGCTCAACGTCTCGGGCCACCGCATCGGCACCGCCGAAGTCGAGAGCGCGCTGGTGGCACACCCCAAGGTCGCCGAGGCGGCCGTGGTCGGCTACCCGCACGACATCAAGGGGCAGGGCATCTACTGCTATGTCACGCTGATGGCCGGCGAGAAGGGCGACGACGCGCTGAAGACCGAGCTCAGGAACTGGGTGCGCAAGGAAATCGGCGCCATCGCTTCGCCCGACCTGATGCAGTTTGCCCCCGGCCTGCCCAAGACCCGCTCCGGCAAGATCATGCGCCGCATCCTGCGCAAGATCGCCGAGAACGACTACGGCGCGCTCGGCGACACGACCACCCTCGCCGATCCGGGCGTGGTGACGGACCTGATCGAGAACCGGCAGAACCGCTGAGGCTCAACCCACCGGCGTCATCCCGGCGAACGCCGGGACCCACCGCTCGGTGGAAGAACCAACGCAGACCTCTCCGGTCCTTCGATGAAGGGTCGGAGAGTATCCCCGTGTTGATCGGCTCGTGCACTGGGCGTTCGCCGGGATGAGGGCCGGTGGATGTGCTCCATCGGGGTTTCGCCGCATTCTCTTGCCAGAAGCCAGTTCCCGATTTCTCGAGACCTCATTCATGCGCCTCGCCACGATGCTTCTCGCGACGCTTCTTCCCCTTGCCGCCTCGCCCGCCTTAGCCCAGTCGCTCGAGCAGATGGCGGGGCAGATGATCGTCGTCGGTTTTGTCGGCAACGGCGTCGACGACAAGGGTGTGGTGGCGCTCAGGGCTGAGATTGCGGCCGGTGACATTGGCGGGGTCATGTACCTCAAGACCAATGTCGCGAGCCGCAAGGCGGTGGAAGCGATGAACACGGCTTTCCGCGATGCGGCCCCATCAGGGCTGCCGCCATTTATCACCCTCGACCAGGAAGGCGGGCTTGTCGAACGGCTCGATGGCGCCGCCGGCTTCAAGGAAATCCCCGATGCGGCTTCGGTCGCGGCGAAGAACACGCCGGCCGAGGCCCGCGCCATTTATGACGGGCTGGCGCAGGGCGTCGCCGCCTGGGGCTTCAACGTCAATTTCGCGCCGGTGGTCGACCTCGCGGTCAACCCGAACAACCAGGTGATCGCCAAGTACGGCCGCGCCTTCGGCAAGGATGGCAAGGTGGTGGCTGAGTACGCCGCCGAGGTGATCGCCGCCCACCACGCGGCCGGGCTGCTGACCTCGCTGAAGCATTTCCCCGGCCACGGCTCATCCACGGCCGACAGCCACGAGGGCTTTGTCGACATCACCAAGACCTGGAAGGACAGCGAACTCGAACCCTATCGCGAGCTGATCTCAGCTGGCTACGAGGACATGGTGATGATCGGTCACCTGATCGACACCAATGTCGACCCGTCCGGCATGCCGTCGAGCCTCTCCAAGCCATGGATCGAGGACAAGCTGCGCGGCGAACTCGGCTTCAAGGGCGTGGTGATCACCGACGATCTCGAGATGGGCGCCATCCGCGACCATTTCAGCCTCAAAGAGACCGTGGTCAACGCGGTGCGGGCCGGCGTCGATGTGCTGCTGTTCTCCAATACCGCCTACCAGCGCGCCACGCTGGGCGACGAGGTCCGCGCCATCCTCCTCGCCGAGGCCGAGGCAGACCCGGCGTTCAAGGCGCGGATCGAAGAAAGCTACAAGCGCATCGTGGCGCTGAAAGCGCGCATCGGAGCCGAGAATGTCCAAGCTCAGTAAAGCCGAGGTCATTGCAGCTCTTGGGCTCGGCGGTCATTTTGAGGGCGGCTACTTCCGCGAGACCTTCCGCCCGACGCATCGCGAGAAGCTGGAAACGGCGCGCGGCCCCCGCGGCACCATGACCAGCATCTACTACATGCTGACCGACGATTCCCCGGTGGATCACTTCCACACCAAACACTCGGACGGCATCCAGTTCCACCATTTCGGCGCGCCGCTGACCTATCACATGATCCACCCCGATGGCCGCTATGAAGCTGTGGTGCTCGGGCCGGACCTGGCGGCGGGGCAGGTGCCGAGCCTTGCGGTCGCCGGCGGCGTCTGGAAAGCGGCCGAACTGCCGGCCGGCGAATATGGGTTGGTCAGCGAGGTCGTGGCGCCGGGCTGGGAAATGGAGGACATGATCCTCGTCACCCGGGCCGAGCTCCTGGCCCGTTTCCCTCAGCATGCTGAGGTGATCACCCGGCTGACCCCGGCGCCGTAAGGCTGGCCACCGGGCCCTGTTTCACATAAGAGGGCCGGAGTTTTCCCCACCTCGCGGCCAGGCGCGTGCCGAAAGCGCTCCCGTCCCATAGGTCTAATGGGCTAAACTCCGGATCCCGAAGGCGAGAGGTTTTGGCATGAGCGAAGAGGGCAGGGAGGTGCGGCGGGTTCGCGCGCTGTTCATCTCCGATGTGCATCTCGGCATGCGCCCCACCCGCATTACCCAGCTGATCGACTTCCTGCGCTGGCACGAAGCCGAGACGATCTACCTGGTCGGCGACATCGTCGATGGCTGGCGGCTGGCCAAGGCCTGGTACTGGCCGCCCGAGTATCACCAGTTGGTCGAGATCTTCCTCGACAAGGCGCTTGCCGGCACGCGCATCGTGGTGCTGCCGGGCAATCATGACGAATTCCTGCGCGAGTATCTCGGCACCTATTTCGGCGAGGTCGAGTTCGTCGATCGCACCGTGCACACCACGGCGCAGGGCAAGACCTACGTGGTCATTCACGGCGACCAGTTCGACGTCGTCGTCGCCCACGCCAAGTGGCTGGCGCATGTCGGCGACTGGGCCTATCGCGCGGCGCTCCGGCTCAATATCGCCGTCAACTGGGTGCGCCGCCGCATGGGCCTGACCTACTGGTCGCTCTCCGCATGGGCCAAGCACAAGGTGAAGAACGCCGTCAGCGTCATCGGCCGCTTCGAGGAAGCGCTGACGCTCGAGGCCCGCGAAAGCGGCGCCGACGGCGTCATCTGCGGCCACATCCACTACGCCGACATGCACGAGCGGCTGGGCATCCATTACGTCAACACCGGCGACTGGGTGGAAAGCTGCACCGCAGTGGCCGAGACGCACGAGGGTGTGCTGGAGCTGGTCCGCTGGACCGAAGCCCCGCTGCCGCGCAAGCCGCGCCGGCTGCGGCTCAGGCGTGCGCCGGCGGTTCCAGGGCAGTAAGCTCACATCGCGGCGGGGGCCCCGCGCTTCGTCATCTCCTGTGTGACACCCGCCCACCCGCCGTCATCCCACCGTCACAGCCCGTTCGCAGCCCTGTCACCCGACTCCCGTAAACCCCACGCATCGCTTGCCGATGGGTGGGGCCGATGCGCAAGGTTCTGATCGTCACTGACGCCTGGTTGCCGCAGACCAATGGCGTCGTCCGCTGCCTCGAGGCAGTCGGCCGGGAGCTGATGGGGCGCGGCCATGAGGTGAGTTATCTCACCCCGGAGGGCTTCTGGACCTTCCCGATGCCGACCTACCCGGAGATCCGGCTGTCGCTGGTGACCCCGATGACCATCGGGCAGGTGATCGCCCGCGAAGCGCCGGACCACATCCACATCGCCACCGAAGGCCCGTTGGGCCTGCTCGCCCGCTTCGTCTGCCTCGAGCAGGGCCTGGCCTTCACCACCAGCTACCACACGCGCTTCCCCGAATATGTCGCGGCCCGCATGCCGATCCCCACGGAGTGGACCTACGGGTTCCTGCGCTGGTTCCACGGCCCGGCCGCCGCGACGCTGGTGCCGACCGTCTCGATGCAGGAGGAGCTCGCCGCGCGTCAGTTCGGCCACGTCCGGCTGTGGACCCGCGGCGTCGACCACTCGCGCTTTTCGCCCGGACCCAAGAGCGAGTTCCTCGATCTGCCTGGCCCGCATCTGCTCTATGTCGGCCGCGTCGCAGTGGAAAAGAACGTCGAGGCGTTCCTCAAGCTCGATGTCCCCGGCACCAAGATCATTGTCGGCGACGGCCCGGCCCGCGCCGAGCTCGCAGCGCGCTACCCCGAAGCTGTCTTCCTCGGCCTGAGGACCGGCGATGAGCTGTCCCGGCTCTACCGTTCGGCCGATGTGTTCGTCTTCCCCAGCCGCACCGACACCTTCGGCAACGTCATGATCGAGGCCCTGGCGTCCGGCGTGCCGGTCGCCGCATATCCCGTCACCGGCCCGCGTGACATCCTGACCGACCCGGCCTGCGGAGCGCTCGATGAGGACCTCGGCTTTGCGGTGATCCGCGCCCTGACCCTCAGCCGTGAAGCAGCGCGGGCCCACGCCCTCGGCTTCACCTGGTCCCGTTGCGCCGACCTCTTCCTCGAGGCGCTGGTGCCGGTCCGCGAGGCGGCGGCGAAGGCGGCATGACTCCGTCACGTAACGCCCGATAACGCCGAGCCCGTTGATCTTTCCGTGGCCGCTCTGCACTGTCGGCCGGTGCGGCGGATTCTCCCGCCCGGAGCACACCCTGGATGTCGTCGACCACTGCCGCGCCGCGCGTCTCGCCAGAGCTGCGCGCCGCCGTCTACCATTTTGCCGTGTTCGGCAGCACCGGCGTCGCGTCGGTCTATTTCGGCATCTGGCTGATCAATCGCGGTATCAGCGCCGAGGAGATCGGCATCATCAACGCCGCGCCGCTGCTGGCGATGCTGCTGGTGAACCAACTGGTGGGGCGCATCGCCGACCGCATGCCGGACTGGCGCGGCGTCATCATCGTGCTGTCACTGATATCAGGGCTGGTGCCGATCGCACTGTTCTTCGTCTCCGGCTTCTGGGGCATCCTGGGCGTCTGGATCTTCTCGGTGATGCCAGCCTTCGCGCTGGTGCCGGTCATTGATGCCGCGACGCTCCGCATGACGCAGCGGCGCGGCACCGATTTCAGCGCCGTGCGGGCCTGGGGCACCGTCGGCTTCATGCTGTCGACGCTGTGCAGTGGCCCGCTGATCGCCTGGCTGGGTGACGGCGCGTTCGTCCCGGTGTTCGTCGCAACGGCGCTGCTCCGCGCTGTGCTGGCGTTCCAGCTGCCGCAGTTCCGTTCCGGCGAGGACCGTACCGCATCGAGGAAAGGCGCCAGCCGGCTGCGCGAGGTGCTGAAGCCGTGGTTCCTGATGGGCCTGCTCGGGCTCGCCATCCTCTATTCGACCCACGGCGTCATCGGCGCCTTCGCGGCGGTGCTGTGGACGGAGCAGGGCATCCCGCAGGGGCTGATCGGGCCACTTACCGCCACCATGGCGGCAGCCGAGGCAGCGATGATGTTCGTCTGGAGCCGGCTGAAGCTCAAGGTTTCGGCGCGCCACGTCATCATCTTCGCCTGCCTCGTCGCCGCTTTCCGCTGGACTGCGATGGCGTTCTCGCCGCCGATCTGGGCGCTGTTCGCGCTGCAGCTGTTGCACTCCATCACCTTCGCCATGGGGTATCTGGGCGGCATCTACTTTATCGCCAACTGGACCAGCGACGACATCGCCGCCGAGGCGCAGGGCTTCTCCTATGTGCTGCAGCAGGCGATGTCCGTGGTGGTGATCCTTGCCATGGGCTGGTTCGTAGCCGCCTTTGGTCCAATGGCGTGGTTGTTCGTCGGGGCCTATTCGGTTCTCGGAGCGCTTTGCGTGGTGCTCTCGCTGAGACTCCAGCCCCCATCCGCGCACCCGATCACGTCGGACCAGCTGACCGTAGCCGATCCGGCCCCCTGAGGTTTGAAATGCCTGCCAAATCGGCCAAAGAGCCGTTCCTCACGCCCGAGCTGCGCGCCACGGCGTTCTACTTTTCCATCTACATGGCGGGGGCGGCGTTCAACGTCTATGGCGGCATCTGGTTCGCCGACAAGGGGCTGAGCTCCGAGCAGATCGGCATCATCAACGCCGTGCCCGTGCTGGTGACGCTGCTCCTCAACATCCTCGTCGGCCGCGTCGCCGACAAGGCCTCGGACTGGCGGCAGGTGATCGTCCTGGGCTGCGGGCTCGGCGCGCTGATCCCCATCGGGCTGTTCTACGTGCACGATTTCTGGGGCATCCTGATCATCTGGACGCTGGCGCTCTTGCCCATCAACGTCATCGGCCCGGTCGTCGATGCCGCCACCATGCGGATGACGCGGCGGCGCGGCACGCAATATGGCCCGATCCGCGCCTGGGGCACGGTCGGCTACATGGTGACGCTGTTCGCAGTCGGCTCGATCATCAGCCAGTTCGGCGGCGGCATCTTCCTGCCGATGTTCGTGGGTCTCTCGATTCTTCGCGGCCTCGTCGCCTTCGGGCTGCCGCGGTTCCGGGGCGGCGAGGGCGAGTTGAAACCGCCGGTGACGGGCGCCACCCATCTCGGCGCGGTGATGAAGCCGTTCTTCCTGTTGCCGCTGGTCGGCTTCTCGATGGTGTACGCCACCCACATCGTGCTCAACGCCTTCCAGGCCTTGCTGTGGATGGAGCAGGGGCTGTCGGCCGACCTGATCGCGCCGCTGCTGGCGCTGGCGGCGTTTGCCGAGGCGGCGATCATGTTCCTGTTCGGCCGGATCGCCCGCCGCTTCTCGGCCCGCAGCCTGATCCTGCTCTCGGCTGCCACGGCGGTGTTCCGCTGGATCTGCATGGGCTTCCAGCCCGGTCTCGAGTTCCTGATCCCGCTGCAGCTGCTGCACGCCTTCACCTTTGCCCTGGGCTTCATGGGCTGCGTCAACTTCATCGCCAACTGGACCAGCGACGAGATCGCCGCCGAGGCGCAGGGCTTTTTCCAGATGCTGCAGCAGGCGATGAGCGTCATCGCGCTGATCGCCTTCGGCTGGCTCACCGGGCTGATGGGTGCCCAGGCCTATTTCGTCGCCGCCGCCTTCGCCTTTGTCGGCGCGGTGCTGATCTGGCTGTCGATCGCCATGCAGGGTCCCAAGCGCCCGGCAGAGGCCCGGCTGGGCTAGCAAAGCCGGCGCGCCGCGCTCTATCTCTGCTGGGTAACTCCAGGAGAGACCGATGAACGATGCGCCCAAATCCTACCAGCCGATCAACTTCGCCCAGAAGTACGAGCTGTTCGCCGAGCAGTGGCAGCCCAAGGTGGTGGCCGAGCTGAACGACTACCAGTTCAAGCTGGTGCGCATCGAGGGTGACTTCGTCTGGCACGACCACCCCGATACCGATGAGGCTTTCATCGTGCTTGAAGGCGAGCTGCGCATCGATTTTCGCGACGGGGCGGTGACGGTGAGGCCCGGCGAGATGTTCGTGGTCAAGCAGGGCGTCGAGCACAAGCCCTATGCGGCTGGGGAAGTGAAGATGATGCTGATCGAGCCGCGCGGCGTCGAGAACACCGGCTCGGCGCCGGGGGAGCGTACCGCTCAGAACGACGTCTGGATCTGACCGCCAAGAAAAAGGCCCGCGGTGTTCCGCGGGCCTCAAGTCGAGGTCAATGTCGTGCGCGTCAGCCAAGGCGGCCGCTGGCATGGGCCAGCATGGTGTAGACGCGGCCGCGATCGCTGAGCAGGTACTCGCGGGTCTCGCCGGCCGGGTTCGATCCGGTGGCGGCGCGCTTCAGCAGCTGCTCGAACTCGGCCATGTAGGTGGCCGACGTCTTGGCGAAGTCGCTGTCGCGCTGGATGCGCTTGCGCACTTCGTCATAAGTCGCCTGGCCGCCCAGGGTGTAAATGCGGCGCGAGAACACGTTCTGCTCACCGGCCTGGTAGCGCTGCCACGCGTCGGCCAGCGCCGAGGGCTCCATCGCCTTGGCGATTTCCTCGGTGAGGGTCGAGAGGTTCTGTGGTGCGGCAGCGGGAGCCGGAGCAGCGGGAGCCGGAGCAGCTGCGGCAGCCGACGGACCCGAAGCGTTGCGCAGCACGTCACGCAGCCAACCGCCACCTTCTTCGGTCTTGGGAGCGGCCGCGGCAGGCTTGGCCTCGGCAACCGGCTGCGGGCGCGGCGCGGTGACCACCGGAGCCGAAACCTCGGGCATGGCCGTGTAGCGTGACGCGGTACGCACCGGCTCGGCCTTCGGCGGCTCGGCGGCGCGCACCGGCTCCGGACGGACCGGTTCCGGACGCGGCTCGGGCCGCGACGGGGCTTCGTCGCGCGCCGGACGGCTCGGCGACGGACGACGCTCGTTGAGGTCGTGAGTTGCCGGCTGGGCGCGGACGATAGCGTTGAGTTCGGCCAGGGCCTCGATCTGCTCGGCCACGACGCGACGCATCGCGGCAGCGCTCGACTTGGTCTCTTCCGGCAGCTCCATCACGCCGCGCGCCAGTTCGGAGCGGGTGTTCTCGAGTTCCGAGCCGACTTCCTTGGCGGTGGCGCGCATGGCGGTCGCCGTCTCGTTGAAGCGCTGGGTCGCGGCCTCGAGGGCTTGCTGCATCTCGAGGATCATCGTCGCCTGCGTCTGACGCAGGGCATCGGCCGCACGCTGACTTTCGTTCGCTGCGGTATCGGTGAACGAGCCCAGCTGGGTCGCGACGCGGCGCGAGGTGCCGTCCAGCGCTTCCTCGAGCAGGTTGGTGCTCTTGCCGAGTACCGACTGCATCTCGGAAGTGGCGCTGGCGAGGGCGCTTTGCACCTTGTCGGTGGTGCCGGTGAGGGCCTGCTCCAACTGACCGGTGGTCTCGCCCAGGGCGGTCTGCACGCGCTCGGCGGTGCTGCTCATCACCGATTCAAGCTGGCTGGTGGTCTCACCCAGGGCGTTGTGCACCTTCTCGGCGGTGCTGTTCATGACCGACTCGAGCTGGCTGGTGGTGGTGCCCAGCGCGTTCTGCACCTTTTCGGCCGTGCTGGTGAGCACGGATTCGAGCTGGCCGGTGGTCTCGCCCAGGGCGGCCTGCACGGTCTCGGCGGTGCTGGTCAGCACGCTGTGCAACTGGCCGGTGGTGTCGGCGAGGGCGGCGTTGATGGTGCCCGAGGTCGCTTCCAGCGTCTCGGCGACGCCGGACGTGGTCGAGGCCAGCAGTTGCTCCATCGACTCGCGGGCGGCGACCAGGCGCTGCTCGGTCTCTTCGACGGTGTCGGAGATCGAGTGGGCGAAGCCGCGCATGCGGGTGTCGATCTCGTCGGCGCGGGCCGTGAAGGCCTGCGCCAGCTCGTCCATCGCCGAGCGGCGCTCGTCGAGGTTGGCAAGGGTCAGTGTGCCCGAAGCCGAGAGGTTCTGCGCCGCGCTGTCGAGGCTCTTGGCCTCGGCGTCGAGGTTGCCGAGCATCGAGCCGAACTCGTTGACCATCGAGGCGATCGAGGCCTGCAGGGCGCCGACATGCTCGGTGACGAGACGGCCGGCTTCTTCGGTCGAGCCGATCGCCTCGCGAACTGTGGTCGAGTAGGTGGCGGTCTGCTGGGCCACCGAGTTCTCGAGGTTGGCGAGGTTCGCCGTCGAGGCGTCGAGCACCTTCTGCAGGAGCATGTTGGAGTCGTTGAGCTTGCCCAGCGCCGTCGTCACATCGGTGAGGATGCGCGAGGTCGACTGGTTCATCAGGTCTTCGGCCTGCGAGGCGTTGGTGATCAGGGCCTGTGCCAGGACATTGCCGTGGTTCTGCAAGCTCATCTCGAGCTGCGCCGAGCTGTCCGAGACCAGCGCCGAGAAGGCGTCGGTCTGCTCGGACACCACGCGGTTGATCTCGGCGACCTTGCCACCGATGGCGTCGGCAGCTGCCACAGCCTTGATCGAGATCAACTCGTCGATATTGCTCGAGGCCTGCTGGATCTGGGCGAGGGCACGGCCCACCGCCACGTCCATGCGGTCGGCGGTCGAGGTGACGTCGTCGGCAATGCCCTGCGTCGCCGAAACGATGCGGCGGGAGATGGTCTCCTCGATACGGTCGGCTCCGGCTTCGAGGTCGGTCATCGACTGCACCAGCGCGGTGTTGATCGCGGTGTTGAGCGAAGCCAGGCGCTCGGCCGTGATGTCGGCGCGGGCAGTGATCGCCTCGGGCAGGGTGCCCAGGCGCTGGTCGACCATGTCGGTGATAGCCTTACGGGCCGAGTTGACGCCGGTCTCGATGATGTCGGCGGCCTTGCGGGCGCTTTCGCCCACCGTGCCGGCTGCACCGTCGATGCGGGCGTTAACGCCGGCCTCGGCGTCGGCCATGCGGAGGATGGCGCTGTCGACGCCACGGCCGAGCCCTTCGCTGACTTCGGCGACCTTGGTCTCGATCAGGGTCGAGACGGCGCCGGCGCGTTCCGACATCACCTCGGTGACGTTGCGCAGGCTCGCATCGATCCGGTCGCGGGCCGTGGTGCCCTGCGCGTCGATGGTGCGGGCCAGCTCGCTGGTGCGCTCGCCGATCGCCGCGGCGATGCCGACGGTGTGGCTGCCGAGCGTTTCGGCCAGCTGCTGGGTGCGGGTATTGAGCGCGTCGGCGAGTTCGGCCGAGCGGGTCGACACCGTCGATGCCAGCGCCTGAGTGCGCTGGTCGAGGCTTTCGCCGATCTGCTGTGCATGCTGCTGCAGCGTCCGGTCGATGGCCTGGCTGCGGCGGTCGAGACTGTCGCCGATCTGGGTGGCGTGCTGCAGCAAAGTCGTGTCGAGGGCGGCAGTCCGCTGGTCGAGGCTCTCGCCGATCTGCTGCGCGTGCTGCAGCATGGCGGCGTCGAGCGTCGCGGTGCGCTGGTCGAGGCTGTCGCCGATCTGCTGTGCATGCTGCTGCAGCGCCAGGTCGATGGCCTGGGTGCGGGTGGCGACCGACTGGTCGAGCGCCTGGGTGCGGCTGGCCACGGCCTGGTCGAGCTCCTTGGCGCGGCCGGTCAGCACGTTGTCGAACTGCTCGACGCGCGAACCCAGCGCCAGGTCGATCGCCTGGGCGTGGGTGATGATGTTGGTGTCCATGGCGCGGGCATGGCCGGCAATGGTCACGTCGAACGCCTTGACGTGCTCGTCGAGTGCGGCGCTCAGCTCGCCGTGGCGGCTGCTCAGCGTTTCGCCCAGGAGCTGCGTGCGGCTGTCCAGCGCGTCGGCGATGATCTGCGTATGGCCTTCGAGCGAGTTCGAGATTTCCTGCGAACGGTTGGCGATCGCTTCGGTGATCTGCTTTGTGCGCTGGCCGAGCGTCTCGGTCATTTCGCGGGTGCGTTGCGAGACGATCTCGTTGAAATGCTCGGACTTCTCGTCGAGCGCCATCTCGAGAACGTTGGCGCGCGCTGCAAAGCTCGCATTGTTCTTGTCGAGTGCGGCGATCAGCTTGTCGCCCTTGTCGCCGATGACGCCATCGAGGCTGGCGAGGCGGTTGTCGATGACCACCGCAATCTCGTCGAGGCGGGCGTCGAACTGCGCGAGGTTCTGCGAACCGGCGCCGGTCAGCGTGACGCGGGCGCGCTCGGTGGTGTCGTCGAGGGCGCCGGAAAGCTCGATCATCGCCGACTGCAGGCGCGATTCCATCGAGTTGACCTGGATCTGCACCTGCTCGTCGAGCTGATGGCTGAGGCCCGAAAGCAGCTGTTCGGCTTCACGGGCGCGGCCGGTGATATCGGACGCGATGCGGGTGCCGATCATATCGAGGGCGCTCGACACTTCATGGCCGCGGTCACGCAACTGGTCGAGCAGGGTAATGCCGCCCTGGCTCAGGAGCTTGGCCAGCGACGAGGTGCGGTTGTCGATGGCGTCCGAGAGGGTCACGGCACGGCTGTCGAGTGCTTCGGTCAGCGACTGCATGCGGCCGTCGATCACCGCGCTCAGTTCCTGCGTGCGGTTCTCGAAGGCGCCCGAGATAGTGCCGGCGCGGTCCTCGAGCGTGATGTTGAGGCGCGAGGCGCTATCGTCGAGGGCGACCAGCAGGTGGCTGGTGCGCTGGTCGATCAACGACACGAAGCTCTCGGTGCGCTCGCCGAACGCGCCGTTCAGTGAGTTGCCGGCGGTTTCGAGCGCCTTGGTCAGGTTGCCACCGCTTTCGACGATGGTGCCGGCGATGCGCTGCGAGATCATGTCGAGGTCAAAGACGAGGCCGGTATGGCTCTCGGTGATCGCTTCGCGCACGCGCTCGGTATTGGTGATCACCGCTTCGCGCTGGCTGGCCAGTTCCTGGATCAGTGCACGCATGCGGGATTCATTGTCGGAATACGTACGCTCGAGCGCGGTGACCTCGTTGTGGATCATCACTTCGAGCTCGCCGGCGCGCGACAGGGCGCGCTCGAGGCCATCGCCCAGCGCGTTCACTTCGCGGCGTACGGCCTGGCCGACCGAGGCGACCTTTTCGGACGCCGTGGTCTCCGGCTCGGCGAGACGGATCGCTGCCTGCGTTACGGCCGCTGCCGCGTTACGCAGATCCTGGGCGCGACGGATCAGGGTCGCAATGGCGAAGATGCCGATCACCGGCACGATGGCGAGCGCCAAGAGGCCGATGAAGTCGTTCGAACCCCAGAACGAGGCGGTGCCCATGTCGGCGCCGTTGCGGATCATCGCCACCAGCGCGATCGCCACCACCCAGCCGAGCGCCACCAGCCCAGCCACCATGGTCGGCGCGCCGGACGATTTCGACTGCAGGCCGTAGAGGATCTTGGAAGAGGGGAAGCGGTCGTCGTTGGCGACCGAACCGGTCTGCGCCGCGAACTTGTCGGCGGTGCGCTGACGCTCGGAACGCGGCGAGTTATCACGCGGCGGGAGCTTCGGCGCGGCCTTTTCGGCCGGCGGCTCTTCCGCTGCTGCGGGCTGGTCAAGGTTGGCGAAAACCGAGTCCTTGAGCGCGTCCTCGACTGCCGAGAATGCCAGAGTTGCTGGATCGTTCTGGGGTGTTGCGGTCTTTTTGGCCATAACTCTTTACAACTCTCGCATCGGCACTTGGCGGTCGATCAGAGCCTGCATTGGACCACCCCGGGGGTTCCGGTTAGTCGTCCAAATTGGGTAAAATGCGATTCAAATGCCCCGCAGTCTGCCCTATGCCCCACGCCGCCGCACGCTAGGTGGACCTCAAACATACATACAATTTGAGGCAAACCGAGCCCATTCTTAATGGAAGGTTAATTTCGGGTCGGAATGCGGCCGGTTAAGGGCATAGATAAGATTGTACCCATTCGTTTTGGCTGCCCTTCACCCGGTCCGGCTAGCTTCCTGCCATAGCCCAGGTCCGGGCGGTAGGAAGGGTTGCGGGGATGGTTAGGAATATTGCAGTCGAAGCCGGGGCAGGGTCGGCCTCCCGGGACCTTTCCCATGCTCCCATCGACATGGATCACCTCGACCAGCAGTCGCTCGGCGATCCTGGGCTGCGCGATGAAGTGCTCCGACTCTATGCCCAGATGTCGGGGGTCTATCTCACCCGCATCGAGGAGAGCACCTCGATCCCGCTGCTGCTCGAACATCTGCATACGCTGAAGAGCGCTGCCGCCGGCATCGGCGCCTGGGGCGTTCGCGATCTCGCCAGGCGCGCCGAAGATGCGTTGCGGGCCGGCGGTTCGGTCAACCCCGAGCACATCCAGGACATCGCCGCGGCCGTCGCCGACTGCCAGGCCTTCATCACCGAGCTGCTCAACGCCGACGAGGCGTGAGCTGGCGGCATGAGCGTGCGCCGTTTGGCGCGCTTGCGAGGCGAGGGCCGCACCGCTATATGCGGCTGATCCTGTCGAGCGAAGTTACATGCCCCACATCACCTATATCGAATCCGACGGCACGCGGCACGAGACCGAGGGCGAAGTCGGTTCGACCGTGATGGAAACCGCCATCATGAATGGCGTGCCCGGCATCGTCGCCGAATGCGGCGGCGCCTGCACCTGCGCCACCTGCCACGTCTATGTCGATGACGCCTGGACCGAGGCGGTCGGCGGCCCCTCGATGATGGAAGAGGATATGCTGGATTTTGCCTACGCGGTGAAGCCGACCAGCCGCCTCAGCTGCCAGATCAAGGTCAAGGACGCTCTCGATGGGCTGGTCGTCCACGTGCCGGAGCGGCAGGGCTGACCTCTCGCGCACGGCGGCAAACAACGCCATCGTTCCATCATAGCTGCCCAGTATGGATTCTTTTGCCGGGGCGGACTGCCACGCCTCAACGCAATTCTAATCCGCACCTGCTACGGGAAACATTAAAGCTATTGAATATCAATAGCTTGTTCCAAAGTCCCGAAGTCAGTATGTATCCGGCTCCGGAAAGGCCGTGAATGGGTGAACTCAACACATTCCCCGTCAGCTACAAAGTCCAGGGTCAGCGCATCGTCATAGTCGGCGGTGGAGAAGAAGCCCTCAACAAAGCCCGGTTGGTTACTAAGACGACTGCTTTGGTCGTCATTGTCTCCCAGAATATCGAAGCCGACTTCTCCGAACTGCCGGTCACCGTGCTGGCGCGTCCGTTCGAGGATGCCGATCTCGCTGATGCGGCATTGGTTTTCGTTGCCGACCACGGCCCGGATGGCGATGCAGCCAAGCGCGCGGCGCGCGCCCGGCGCGTTCCGCTCAACGTCGTCGACGTCCCCGAAGAGTGCGATTTCTATACCCCGTCGATCATCGACCGGGCGCCGGTGACCATTGCCGTCGCCACCGAAGGCGATGCGCCGGTGCTGGCCCGGCTGATCCGGGCTCGGATCGAAGCGGCGCTGTCGCCGAACCTGGGCTCCTTGGCCAAGTTGGCCGGCTCGATGCGCGACAAGGTTGCGGCACTGCTGCCCGGCGCGCGCGCCCGCCGTTATTACGAAGAGCTGGTCACCTCTCCCGAGGTCGAAGTGGCGCTGCTGCGCGGGCAGGGCCATGCGAAGGCCGAGAGCCTCCTCGCCCAGCATGGCGCCGAGGGCGACAGCCCGGGCGTCGTCTGGCTGATCGGTGCCGGTCCCGGCTCCGAGGATCTTCTCACGCTTCGCGCCCAGCGCCTGCTGCAGGAAGCCGACGTGATCGTTCATGATCACCTGGTTCCCGCGGCCGCGGTCGAGATGGGACGGCGCGATGCCGAACGCATCCTCGTGGGCAAGCAGAAGGGGCATCACTCCTTCACCCAGGCCGAGATCAATGCGCTGATCGTGCGGCTCGGCAAGGCTGGTAAGCGGGTGGCACGGCTCAAGGGCGGCGACCCGATGGTGTTCGGCCGCGCTGGCGAGGAGATCGACGCGCTGAAGGCGGCGGGCATCGCCTATCATATCGTGCCCGGCGTCACCTCGGCGCTTGCGGCCGCCGCCGATACGGCGACCCCAGTAACCCTGCGCAGGATTTCGACCGGCTTCGTTCTCGCCACGGCGCATGGCGCCGAGTCCGAGGAACTGAAGCACTGGGCGGCGCTGGCTTCGACCGGGCTGACGCTGGCGCTCTACATGGGCAAGTCGGTCGCCGGGCCGACAGCCAAGCGGCTGATCGCCGAAGGCGCTGCGGCGACCATCCCCGTCGGCGTCGTGGTCAGGGCAGGGCGCAAGGACCGGGTGCTCTATCGCGGCACGCTCGGCACGCTTGCCTCGGGCACCCTGGAGCTCGAGGACGGGCCGGCAATCATTTTCGTGGGCGAAGCGATCGCCCACGGCGACTGGAGCGATGCGATCGAACTCGCCAGCTCCGAATTCAAGGTGGCGTAGGGAAGAGCATGGAAATCCTCACCGGCAACGAGCTGATGAGCGGCGCGACGGTCTATCTGGACCGCGCGGGCAAGTGGGTCGAAGAGCTGCAGCAGGCGCGTGTCTTCCTTATGGAGGAGGCCGAAGCCAAGGATGCAGCGATCGCCGCTACCAAGAAAACCGGACGCATCAACTCCATTGAGGTCGAAACCGTTTCGTTGCGCGACGGGGTGATCCACCCCGACCGCATCCGCGAGCGGATCCGTGCCGAGGGCCCGACGGCCCCGCGCTTCGACCGACAGCATCTCGACGAGGACGGCCATGTATCGATATGACGAGTTCGACGCCGCGTTCGTGAAGGAACGCACGGCGCAGTTTTCCGACCAGGTGGCCCGCCGTCTCACCGGCGAGCTCAACGAGGACCAGTTCCGGCCGCTCAGGCTGATGAACGGGCTCTACCTGCAGCTCCACGCCTATATGCTTCGCATCGCCGTGCCCTACGGTACGATGAGCTCGAAGCAGTTGCGCATGCTGGCGCGGATCGCCCGCGACTACGACCGCGGCTATGGCCATTTCACCACGCGCCAGAACATCCAGTTCAACTGGCCGAAGCTGCGCGACATCCCGAAGATTCTCGCCGACCTCGCTTCGGTCGAGATGCACGCCATCCAGACCTCGGGCAACTGCATTCGCAACATCACCACGGACCAGTTTGCCGGCGCCACCGCCGACGAGATCATCGATCCGCGTCCGGTCGCCGAGATCCTGCGTCAGTGGTCGAGCCTCCATCCGGAGTTCTCGTACTTGCCGCGCAAGTTCAAGATCGCCATGACTGGCTCGACCACCGACCGCGCCGCCATCCGCTTCCACGATATCGGGCTGCAGGCGGCGACCAACGCGTTGGGCGAAATCGGCTGGGAAGTCTGGGTCGGCGGCGGCCTCGGCCGCACCCCGATGATCGGCAAGCAGATCAGCCCGTTCGTTCCGCACGAACACCTGCTCGCCTATCTCGAGAGCATCCTGCGCGTCTACAACCGCTATGGCCGCCGCGACAACAAGTACAAGGCGCGCATCAAGATCCTGGTGCATGAGACCGGCATCGACACCATCCGCGAGCAGGTCGAGGAAGAGTTCGCCCACGTGAAGGGCGGCGTCTTGACCCTGCCGCAGGAAGAGCTCGACCGGATCACCAGGTATTTTGCCCAGCCCGACTACGAGCTGGTCAATGAGACCACTGTCGACGTGGCCAGGGAAAAGATCCTCAACCCGCCATATGGCCGCTGGCTCGAGCGCAACCTCAACGCGCACCGGCAGCCGGGTTATGTGTCGGTCACCATCTCGCTAAAGCCGACCGGCGGCGCGCCGGGCGATGCCACCGACAAGCAGATGGAGGTCGTCGCCGACCTCGCCGAACGCTACTCTTTCGACGAGCTGCGCGTCAGCCACGAACAGAACCTGGTGCTGCCGCATGTCAGGATCACCGACCTGCCGGCGGTCTACGCCAAGCTGGTCGAGCACGGGCTGGCCGAAGGCAATGCCGGGCAGATCACCGACATCATCTGCTGCCCGGGCCTCGATTTCTGCGCGCTCGCCAATGCCCGTTCGATCCCGCTGGCGCAGGAGCTCAGCCGCAAGTTCGCCTCGCCCGAGCGGCAGGCCGAGATCGGCGACCTGAAGATCAAGATCTCGGGCTGCATCAACGCCTGCGGCCACCACCACGTCGGCCACATCGGCATTCTCGGGGTCGAGAAGAAGGGCACCGAGCTCTACCAGATCACCGTCGGCGGCGACGCCACCGAGAATGCGGCGATCGGCAACATCCTCGGCCACGGTTTTGTGGTCGAAGAGGTGCCCGCTGCCATCGAGCGGCTGGTCGATCTTTACATCTCGAAGCGCGAGAGCGCCGACGAGCCGTTCATCGCTGCCTACCGGCGGCTGGGCGACGCGCCGTTCAAGGAGGCGCTGTACGGCAATGCTTAAGTTGAGAGCCGTGTGGCCCGACGCCAAGGAGCGCGGCAATGCTTGATACCGCTGTCGCCGGTGTGCGTGCGCACAAGCCGGACAAGCTGCGTGAACTCGGCATCATGTCGCTCAACGGCATGTTCGACGAGATGGACGGGGTCGGCGTGCTGCGCCAGGCCGTCGAGGAGCTGCTGGTCGATGACATCGCCATCGTCTCGTCGTTCGGCGCCGATTCCTCGGTGCTGCTGCACATGGTCTCCGAGGTGAACAAGGACCTGCCGGTCTATTTCCTCGAAACCGGCAAGCATTTCCCCGAGACGCTCGACTATGTCGAGACGCTGAAGCGGCAGCTCGGGCTCACCAATGTCATTGCACTCTATCCGGATGCAAAGGACATCGGGCGCTTCGACCCCAAGGGCGACCTGTGGGAGACCGATCCGGATTCGTGCTGCCATATCAGGAAGACCGAGCCGCTCGATGCCACGGTTTCCGGCTTCGGCGGCTGGGTCACCGGTCGCAAGCGCTTCCAGACGGCCGAGCGCGGCGTGCTGCCGCATTTCGAGCTGACCAGCGATGACCGCATCAAGGTCAACCCGCTGGCCTATTTCTCCGACGCTGATATCACGACCTACAAGCTCAAGTATGGGTTGCCCGAGCACCCGCTCTACAATAAGGGCTACAAGTCGATCGGTTGCGCGCCGTGCACGAGCGTGGTGGCTGAAGGCGAAGATCCGCGTGCCGGCCGCTGGCGCGGACTGAACAAGAAAGAGTGCGGCATCCATTTCGATTTCAACGGAGCCATCGCCAAACCCATGGCCGCTCAGGAATTGAACCTCTTCAAGGACGGCGCCTTCATCGCCGACCCGTTCCGCGCCTGGGCGGACGGCGATGACGCGGCCAGCGTGCGCTATACGCACATCCCGCTGCCGGTGTTCCTCGAGCACCGCGAAGCCGTGCTGGCCAACCCCCATCCGGTCGGGCTGCTGGTTTCGCCGGGCGATAATGTCGAGCTGGTTAAGGGCGATCTCGATCGCTTCAGCTCCATCGCCATCAACTTCCCGGCTTTCGGCGATGGTCGCGGCTATTCGTCGTCGCGCCTGATCGCCGAGCGCTATGGCTACAAGGGCGAACTGCGCGCCGTGGGCGATGTGCTGCACGACCAGATATCGCACATGCGCCGCTGCGGCATGAACGCCTTCGTGGTCAAGCACGAGCCGACCAGGAAGGCGCTCGAAGAGGGTAAGCTCGCGACGGTCGACCTGTTCTACCAGCCGGTCGGACTGACCGAGGTCCCGGTGGGCACCCGTCCGTTCCTCCGCCGCGCGCTCGAGAACGCCTGACCGAAAGTTTCACGGCAGCTGCCGCCGGCGGCGGGGGCTGTCGTTTCGCCGCGCCTAGCGTGACAGGCTGCGCACCACCTGAGACCTGGAAGGCCGGAGCGGCCTTCAGCCAAATGAGAAGCGAATGTCGAACGAAATCGTCACGGATGTGGTCATCATCGGCGCCGGCCCTGTGGGCCTGTTTGCCGTATTCGAGCTGGGCCTGCTCGATATCAAATGCCACCTCATCGACATTCTCGACCGCCCGGGCGGACAGTGCGCCGAGCTCTATCCGGAAAAGCCGATCTACGACATTCCGGGCTTCCCGATGGTCACCGGGCAGGGGCTCACCGACAACCTGATGCAGCAGATCGCGCCGTTCGGGCCCGAGTTCCATTTCAGCCGCATGGTCACCAAGCTGGAAAAGCTCGAGGACGGCACGTTCCGCCTTGAGACCGACGCCGACGAAGTGTTCCTGTGCAAGGTGGTGGTGGTCGCGGCCGGCGGTGGCTCTTTCCAGCCCAAGCGCCCGCCGGTCGAAGGCATCGAGCAGTACGAGAACAAGTCGGTATTCTACGCCGTCCGCAAGATGGACGATTTCCGTGACCAGGACGTGGTGATCGTCGGTGGCGGCGACTCGGCACTGGACTGGACGCTGAACCTGCAGCCGATCGTCCGCTCGCTGACCCTTGTCCACCGTCGCGATGCCTTCAAGGCCGCGCCGGCTTCGGTCAACAAGATGAAAGAGCTGGTCATGGAAGGGAAGATCAACTTCCTCATGGGTCAGATCGGCAAGCTCGAAGGCAAGGACGGCCAGATCGACCACGTCCACATCACCATGGATTCGGGCGATACCCCACTGCCGGCGACGCGCCTGCTACCGTTCTTCGGCCTCACCATGAAGCTGGGGCCCGTCGCCGACTGGGGGCTCGAGCTCAACGACAACCTGATCACCGTCGACACCGAGAAGTTCGAAAGCTCGGTTCCCGGCATCTTCGCCATCGGCGACATCAACCACTATCCGGGCAAGCTCAAGCTCATCCTCTCGGGCTTCCACGAAGCCGCCCTGATGGCGCAGGCGGCCAAGGCCGTGGTGTCGCCGGGCGAACGCGTGGTGTTCCAGTACACCACCAGTTCCACCAAGCTGCAGAAGAAGCTCGGCGTCGTCTGATCGATGAAGATTCTCGTCACTGACCAATCCGGTGTCGAACACGAGCTCGAAGGGCTCGATGGTTGGCGGACGATGGAAGTGATCCGCGACTGGGGCCTCAACATCAAGGCCGAGTGCGGTGGCGCCTGTTCCTGCGCCACCTGCCACGTCTATGTCGAGGACGGTTGGTTCGAAAAGCTCCCCGACCCGAGCGATGACGAGGAAGATCTCCTCTACTCGACGCTCGACAAGAAGCCGAACTCACGCCTCAGCTGCCAGATCCTGCTCAGCGAGGAGCTCGACGGCATGCGCGTCACCTTGGCGCCAAGCGCCGCCAAGGACTCCGAAGCGGCCTGACCGTCATTCGAGATGCAAACAGCGGGCGTCCGGAGGTCAAGCTGGACGCCCGCTGCGCGAATGCTCCCGTGCGGCGCGTCAGGGAGCATCGTCCGGGCTCTGAGACGGCCCGTTACTCCAGCTGCGTCTCTTGACGCGGCTCAGGCGTCGCTGGACGCAGCAAACTTCCATAGACCCAGCCACTCTGGCCGGCCTGGTTGGTGATCCGCACCCAGCCCTCGATAGTGTCGCTGATATTGACCCAGCTTCCGCCCTTGAGCGTGAACACCTGCGGCTCGATCGCTTTCGGTCCGGCGCGGACCTTGAGCGCCTCGACGGCAACGCTGTGGGTGAAGCCCGGCGGCGCCATTCTGGTCGGGGAGCTCGCCTTGCCGGTGATCACCGGTACCGATCTCGCGACGTTGAGGTCGTCGGCCCGGGCAACTGTCGGGCGGGCGATGTAGCCAGGTCTGAGGTTGGTGGTCTTGACCGGCGTGGCAGCGGCCATCTGTCCGATCATGTCGGTGCTGTACTTGAGGCCGGTAGCGGTGAGGACGAGGGAGACGAGCGCAACTGTCGAAAACAGCGCGAGTGAGGTCAGCATACGGCTCAGCTTCAGCTCCCATATCCCGAGAACCAGTGGCGTCCGCGGCGCATGGTTCTCGTGGAGGAATGAAAGCTCCAAACCGCCTTCGGGTTCCCTGAGCCCTGCAGAATCATTGGCCGATGGCAGCAATCGCCATCGGCCGATTGTGTCAGGCCGCTTCGGCCAGCCCGACGTCGTTGCGGCCGGCCTTCAGCACATTGGTCCACCACAGCAGCTCGTCGAGCATCGGGGCGACGGAGGCGCCGAGATAGTCGTAGTCGCCGAAATCCTTGCCGTTGCGCAGCATGCCCAGCATCGGCTCCATGCCGATATGCACGGCAGCGCGGGTCGCCGCCATCTGCATCTCCACCAGAATCAGCCGCAGCTGCTCCACCGCCCGCGCGCCTCCGACCCCACCATAGCCGACGAAGGCGGCCGGCTTGTGCTTTGTCTCATTGTAGACGTGGTCGAGCGCGTTCTTCAGCGCGCCGCTGATCGAGTGATTGTACTCGGCGGTAATGAAGATGTAGCCGTCGAGTTCGCTGATCTTGGCGGCCCAACGCTTGGTGACGTCGTGCTCGATCGGTGCGTAGGCGGGCGACATTGCCGCCTCGAACAGCGGCATCGGATAGTCGCGAAGGTCGACGATCTCGTACTCGGCGTCGCCGCGGGCTTTGGCGATGTCTAGCACCCACTGCGCCGGTCGGTCGGCAAAACGGGCTTCGCGGGTGGTGGAAAGGATGATGCCGATGCGTGGCTTGCTGCTCATTCGGGTGTCTGCCTTGTCAGGAGTGCATGGGTGGCCACCAACGGAGACCTAGTCACCGTCAGTAACTGGCGCTATGTTGGTGACTACCTCAGAGGTGCACAAGACGGCACCGTTTCGAGACGGAGTTACCCATGGACGACCTGGTCACCCACACGGAACCGCAACCGGCCCACCCTTCCGGCGCCGCAAGTTGGGGTCCCCGGCATGATCCGAAGGACCCCGAGACCTTTGCCGAGTGCACCCAGGCGATGCTGCCGGTGCACGAGGTGCTGGCGCAGATCAGCGGCAAGTGGACCATCCTCGTGGTGCAGGTGCTGAGCGCAGGCCCGCGGCGATTCTCCGAGATCAAGCGGCATATCGACGGCGTCTCGCAGAAGATGCTCACCGCCACGCTGCGCGACCTCGAAAAGGACGGCTTCGTCTCCCGCAAGGTGACGCCCAGCATTCCACCGCGCGTCGACTATGCGCTGACCGAGATGGGCCGGGAGCTGCAGGAGCCACTGCGCGTCATCGGCAACTGGGCCCACGCCAACCGGCATCGCGTCGAGGAAGCCCGCGAGCGCTTCGCCCAGCGCGAGGAAGAAGCCAAGCGTCTCGCCTGGTGATCAGGCGGGCTTGCCGGCAGTAGATCTAGCCACTCTGGTGCCGGCCCACTGGTTGACGATCAGCCCGGCCATCACCAGCGCCACGCCGACCAATTGCAGCGGGCTCGGCACCACGTGACGGATCACCGCGTCGAGGATGAAGGCGACCACCGGCGTCACCAGCACGAACGGGATCACCGAGGCGGCGCCCAGCGCCACGATGGCGCGGAACCACAGGATGAAGGGCAGGGCGGTGAGCACCACCGCGAGGATCATGAGCCCCAGCGCATTGGTCCAGGTGATCGCCGTGGGCACATCGCCGATGATCAACGCCAGCACTGCGAGCTCGGCGCCGCCGATCAGCAACTGCCAGGCGGTGAAGCTCACCAGCGACATCTCCGCCGGCCGGCCCCAGCGATTGATCAGGATGCCACCGAGCGAGCCGGCGACGACGCTGCAGAGCGCTGCTGCAACGCCGATCATGTCGATGCCGGCATCGGCACGGAGGATCACCAGCGTCACGCCTACCGCGCCGATCAGGATCGAGACGATCTTCATCAAGGTCGGCGGCTGGCTCAGCAGCGCCCAGGCGAGGAGGATGGTGATCAACGGCCCCAACGTCTGGAACGTGCCGGCAACGCCGCCCGGCAGACGGATCGCTGAAACGAACAGCAGGGCGAAGAACGCTCCGAAATTCAATGTGCCGAGGACGATCAGCTTCGGCCAATAACCCTGCGGTACCAGCTGTCGGGCAAACGCCAGCAGCAGCAACCCACCCCCCAGCGCCCGCACCGAGCCGATGAAGATCGGGTTATGCGGCAGCATGGTGGTGGTGATGATGTAAGTAAACCCCCACAGGATCGCGGCGCCGAGGGCTGCCAGTTTCAGGTTCATTTCGCGGGGCCTGGGGAATCACAAGTGGGAGGGCTGGATAGTGCCACAGCGCATCTCCCCTTGGCGGGGGAGAAGGCGAAAACTTAGCGCAGCTAAGTCCCTAGTTTTCGCGAAAGGGGGCGTCGTAGCCGCGGTGCCTCTGGCCCCACCCCCTCCCAGCCTCCCCCATCAAGGGGGAGGTGTGGATCGAATGTGTGGCGCGATCGTGCCCTTCGCACTGGCGGGCACCTCCCCCTTGATGGGGGAGGCTGGGAGGGGGTGGGGCAGCGTCCCCGATGCTGTTCATCCCCCGTTCACCCGGCCAGCCCTACCCAGCGCGCCTTCGCGGGGGGCACGCGAGGGATCGATGGATTTCTATACAATCTTCAAGTTTCTGCATGTGCTCGCCGCCATGGCCTGGTTCGGCGGCGGCGCGGTTATGCTGTTGCAGGCCATCCTGGCGATGCGTCAGGGCGATGACGAAAGCCTGATGCGGGTCACCGGGAGCCTGGGCAGTCTTGCCATGCTGTGGTTCCTGCCGGCCTCGGGCCTGACGCTGCTGTTCGGCCTCGTCGTCGTGCTGCTCGGTAGCCTCTGGGGCGAAGCCTGGGTCATCCTCGGCCTTGTCGGCGCGCTCGCCAGCTTCGTTGGCGGCCACTTCTTCCTGCGTCCGATGGGCGAAGCGGCGGCCCGGCTTATCGCCGACGGCAAGATCGCCGAGGCCGCCGAATTCGGCAGCCGGATGATCCGCATCGCCATGGTCGACTATGCCAGCATCATCGCCATCGTGGCGCTGATGGTGCTGAAGCCCAACTGGACCGACATCCTGGCGCTCGTGCTGATCTATGGCGCGCTCGGTATCGCGGCTTTTCTGATCCTCGGCGGCAAGGCGCGGCTGCACCCGCTTCGCGCCGAGTGAGCCCCTCCAGCGCTTTCAGGAAAAGTTGCAGACTTTTTCCGGTTCGAAAGCGCTGGAAACCAAAGACTTCGAACATGTAACCGTTTCAACGAAACGGTGGCATGTGGTGATCGCGGCGCCGCTTGGGGGCGCGCCGCGATCACCAGCGGGTTTCAGTCGTCTTCGTCTTCATCCTCGTCGTCGTCATCGTCCTCGTCGTCGAACTCCATGTCGACGAGTTCGGATACTTCGACGCTGCCGCCATCGGTCAGCACCGGGCAGCCCTTGGCGATCTCAAGGGCGGCGTCCATGTCGTCGGCCTCGATGATCGAATAGCCGCTGACCGGATCAGCCGGCGCGGGGCCCACCGAGCCGTCCGGGCCGACCGTCATCGTCGCGCCGACCGGGCTGCCCAGATCCAGCATCGCTTCGCCGGTCGCCTCGAGCCACTCGTTCCAGGCAAGCATCACGGCCGCCTGCGCCTCTTCGCTCTCGGGTTCGCCACCGCCATGGTAGGCCAAGAGATAGTTGGGCATCGCGCATCTCCACATCGCCGGCGACGTGCCGGATAGGCAAACGCGTAGCCCGCCGATGCGACTCTTGTGTGAAGGTGCCCGGAGCGCCTTCGGGAGAAGTTGCAGGCTTTTCCGGTTCGAAAGCGCGACAGAATCGACGACCTCAAGTGTTTCGGCGTTTCATCGAAACGGTGAAGCACTTTAGGCGGTTTTGCGCTCGATTTCTTCCACCGCCTGCTGCGGCCTCGTGAACATGCCGATCCAGTCGGTGAAGCGCTCGACCCAGATGTTGAGGTTGGTTCTCAGCCGCTCGTCGGTGATGTTGTTGTCATCGTCGATCGCCCCCGGCCGCGACTGGAAGTAGATCTCCGGTCGGCCCATCAGCGCCACGCCCACCACCGGCAGGATTGAGCGCAGGTGCGCCTGTGCCGCTGCGGTTCCGCTGACCCCACCAGTGGCGCCGGCAATGGCGCCCGGCTTGTCGGTCCAGACGCTCTCGCCGAACGGCCGCGACGGCCAGTCGATGGCGTTCTTGAGGATGCCGGGAATCGAGCGGTTGTATTCGGGCGTCACGAACAGCACGGCATCCGCCGCTGCGATCTCGCGCTTCAACCGCATCACCTCGGCCGGCGGATCGTTCCACAGCGCGTCGTCGTAGAACGGCAGGTTGTCGATCTTGATGTACTGGAACTGCAGCTTGCCGGCGGCCAGCTTTTCCAGCGCCTTGGCGAGCTTGAGGTTCGAAGAGGTCGGGCGCGTGCTCCCGACGAATACGGCGACCCGGTACATTGATGCCCCCTGGTTACTAGATGTGACTGGGGGTGGATATGTGCCTATGGTCACCAAGGCACAAGACGGCACATGCATGTAACCGGCGAACGCACCGTTCACTGCGCGCCGCGGGCCGGGTCTAGCCCGGCCCGTGGCTTCGATCGGGATGGCTGTTACAGCGTGTCCTTCAGCCAGGCGGTGGTCTTGTCGATCACCTGCTTGCCGATCTCGGGCTGCTCGCTGAACACGCCCAGCATGTGATCGGCACCTGGGATGCTGAGCGACTCGGTCTTGCCTTCGGCGAGACCCAGGTATTGTTCGAAGTAGCCGGTGGCCGGGTCGGCTTCGCCGGCGATGGTGAGGAAGGGGCCGGCATAGCCGGAGAACCGCGCCGCGAGGTCATGCTGGGCAAGGCTGTCGAAGAAGCTCTGCTTCAGCGTCACCACGCGCCAGCCGAGATCGTCGCTTGCCGAGCCCTCGGCCTTCGCCTTGTCGTAGAAATCCTGGCCAAGAAACTCGTGGAACTCCTTCTGCAGATCACCCATCTGTCCCCACACCACCACTGACTTGAAGTCGTCGGGCTCGAGCATGGCGACCGCAGCGCCGAAGCTGTAGCCGATGACGCCGACCCGGGTCGCATCGACCCCCTCGACGCCGCCGAGGTAGGTGCGGGCCTCGGCGGCGTCTGCCACCAGCCCTTCGAGCGTTGTGTCCGCCATGTCGCCGGTGCTTTCGCCGTAGCCGCGGAAGTCGATGCGCAGCGAAGCGATGCCTTGGGCGGCGAGCGCTGCCGCCTGCTGGGCGAACAGCCCGCCCACTTCATCGCGGGAGCTGCCGAAGCCGTGCAGCATCACCACGGCCTGGCCGGTCGCGCCGCTATCGGGAGTGGAGAGCGTGCCCTTCACGCCGCTCGGCAGGTCGACGACCGTCTCTGCCGCAAGGGAAACGCTGGTCAGCAGCGCGAAGGTGAGGGTGGCGACGGTCTTGATGCTGGTGCTGAGGATCGACATCGACGTTCTCCGTTGTTGGCCCGAGGCCTCGTGTTGATGTCCACAGTTCTAGCGAGGGGGCGTGGAGCGAGATTGGAGAAATCCGACAATGTGGGGGCGAAGAGGCTGCTGACCTACTTCTTCTCCGCGTTCAGCACGTTGGCCAGCTCGGGGATGAAATCCTTGACCATCGGCTGCTTCACCACCTCGAACGGCAGCGGGCGGACCACGCGCATGGCGGCAATGCCGACCCGTACCGTCATCAACCCGTTGACCACGCCCTCGCCGAGCCGGGCCGAGAGTTTTGCCGCCAGCCCCTGGCCGACCAGTTGCTCGACCACGCCATCGGTCAACACCAACCCGCCGGTGACCGCGAGGTGCGCGAGGATGGCGCCGATCAGCCGCCAGGTGCCGATGAAGCCGGGGCGTGCCCCATAGAGCCGGGCGATGTCGCCGCCGAGCCGCACGCTCTCGAAGATGACGAAGGCGATATCGATCAGCGCCCGCGGCGAGACCGCTGTCACCAGCGCCACACGCCGCGCCGAAGCTGCCGTCAACGCCCGCGCCCGCGTGTCGAGCGGCGCCATCAGCAGCCGTTCACCCAGCCGCACATGCTCAGCACCGTCGAAGATGTGGCGCGCATTGCTCTCCAGTTCGTCGCGCGGCCGCGCCAGGTCCGGCCGGCGGGCGTAGATCTCGAGCAGCTCGCGGGTGATCGCCGCACCATCCTTGTTGCGGTCGCTGCTGAGTGCCGCCATCGCGGCGTGCCGTAGCCGATCGAGGGCGCGCAGCCGCATCAGCGAAGCCACCTCGCGCACGATAATGACCAGCAGCGCGATCACCAGCACGGCCAGCACACCGAGCCCGACCCAGCCAAGCCAGGGCTGTGCCGCGAAGAGCTCGGCGATCAGCCGCTCAGCGGCAAGGCCCAGCGCCAGAGTGACGAGGATACCGCCGGCCGTCCAGGCGACGCGCCCGACCCAACCGAGCAGCCGCGGCGGTCGCACCGTGTCATCCAGTGGTACCTCGATGTCGGTGATCGGCTCGATGCTCTCGGGCAGGGCAACGGCCTGCGCCGGCTCGAACACGCGCGGACGGCGCGGCTCCTCGGCGGTATTGCCGCCGGACGAGACGGGGCGGGCGAAGGGTGGTTTCATCGCAGCCAGTCTCCGATCAGGTAGTCGAGCGCTCGGTCGAAACGGATATGCGGCAGCACCACGTCGCCTTCGGCGTTCTTTTCCAGCCGCTGCGGCGGCTGAAAGCGAAGGAAATTCAGAGCGACTGGGCGGCCATCCTCAAACAGCGCATCAGGATGCTCGGGCAAGTCCCCGGGAAACAGCGCGATTTCGGTCCTGCCGTCATAGGTCTTGCCGTCCAGCACCTCGCCCGCCTGCGGCGTACCGACGATCACCTCGTGCTTGTCGCCGCCTTCTTCGATGACGCTCTCGCGCGTTGCACGGATCGCCGCAATCGCCATCGAGCGGGTCTCGGCGCCTGCAAACCTCGCCTTGCGCGCCGCATCGGCGACCAGCCGGTTCATCACCGCCTCCAGCCGATCATGGCTCGAGGAGTGGATGTGGTCGGCCTTGGTGGCCGCGAACAGGATGCGGTCGATGCGTCGCGCCACCAGGCGAGTGATCGGGTTGTTGTCGCCCTGCCGGAAGCAGGAGAGGATATCGGTCAGGGCCGTCTCGAGGTCGGCCACTGCGGCCGGGCCGGCGTTCAGCGCCCTGAGCGTATCGACCAGCACCACCTGCCGATCGAGCCGCGCGAAATGATCACGGAAGAATGGCCGCACCACGATCGCCTTGTAGGCCTCGTAGCGACGCTCCAGCATGGCGTAGAGGCTCGACGACCGCACCGGACCGACCGGTGGCGGCAGCGGCGCGAAGGTCAGCGCCGGGCTGCCCTCGAGGTCGCCGGGCAGCAGGAACCGGCCTGGGGGCAGGGTGCTGAGTGCCCGTCCATCCTCGCGGCTGCGCCTGAGGTAATCGGTGAACGCCGCCGCCAGCCGTTCGGCATCCACATCCGTCGCCTCCTTCGAGCTGTCCACCTGTGCGATCTCGCTAAGGAAAGCCGCGGCCTCGGTTTGCGAGTGCGGCAGCCCGGCACGCGCCAAGGCCTGTGCGCTCCACTCGGCAAAGCTCAGCGACAACAGTGGCAGGTCGAGCAGCCACTCGCCGGGATAGTCGACGATATCGAGGTTGAGCACCGTCGGACCGAACATCCCTGACACCCAGCGCTTCGACTGGAACTTCAGCGTCAGCCGCAACTGGCTGATCTTCCGCGTCGAGTCCGGCCAATGCGGCTCCTTGCCGGTCAGCGCCGCCAGATGCTGCTCATAGGCAAAGCGCGGAACGCCGGCATCGGGGTGCTCGGCGAGCCGCGCGCCGATGAACCGGCCCTCGGTCAGCGCCGCAAAGCCCGGCAGGCGCCCGCCGGTGAGGAGGTTGTGGACCAGCGCAGTGATGAAGATGGTCTTGCCGGCGCGGCTGAGTCCGGTCACCCCGAGCCGCAGCGTGGGCGTGAACGGCGCTGCCGCCGCATCGGCGAGGTTGCCCAGCGCGATGCCGATCTCGTCGGTGATGGTCGTCGGCGATTGCGGCACTGGCGCTCCTCGGATTGCCCGGAAGGTAGGCGGTCCCAGCACGAATGCAAGGCTAGTGCTTTGGCTCCTTGGAGGGAATCGTGATCGCCGCTTTTGGGGATTCTTCACGGTTCCCCGCCTTAGCTGGGCCATGGCTTACGCGGTTGCTCGCAGTTTCGAGGGTGATGCAGGGGAACTTCTCGGTGTTCCGCGCGAACGCACGACCGGCGAACGGCTGCATCTCGATGTCGCCAAGCTGTTGATTGCCAAGAAGACGCTGCGGCTCACCGATCTCGCGATCGCCATGCGGCAGACGGCGGAATGGGGCTCCAGCCTTGCGGCAACCATCATCGCGCTCGGGTTCGTGCGGCCGATCGACTACTACAAGGCAGTCGCCGAAGTGTACGGGCTGCCGTTCGTCGATCTGCAGCGCGAACCGATCGATCAGACCCTGACGCGGGTCGAGGACCGCGCCGATTACGCCGAGCGCAACATCGTGCCGTGGCGCCGGATCGATGGCCGGCTGATACTCGCCGCCACTGAGATCACCACCGAGCATTTCCTGTGGGGCGACGAGCGGTTCGGCCCCGACAGCTACGATTTCGTCATCACTTCGCCGTTCGATATCCTGTGGCAGACCCAGCAGCTGTTCCGCGACTGGGACAGCTTCTTCGCCCGCGAGGCGCTCTATTCCTGGAAGCCCGAGCACTCGGCCAAATACACGGTGACCAAACCGCAGAAGCTGGTGCTCTGGGTGCTGCTGGCGGTGCTGGTGGCGGGCCTCGTGCTGGCGCCCATGGCGACGGCGGTGACGCTGATGGCGTTCTTCACCACCATTTACACGCTGACCTTCGTGTTCAAGTTCGTGCTGACGTTCGTCGGCTCGTCACGCAAGGCCGACATGGAGATCTCGCCCGAGGCGATCGCCACACTCAGGGACAGCGAGCTGCCGGTCTACACCGTGCTGGTGCCGATGTACAAAGAGGCCAAGGTCCTGCCGCTGCTGACCAAGGCGCTGAAAGGGCTGGATTATCCAGCCTCGAAGCTCGAGGTGAAGCTGGTCCTCGAGGAGGACGATACCGAGACCATCGAGGCGGCGAAAGCCCTGCGGCTGCCCGGCACCTTCGAGATCGTGCGGGTGCCGCCAAGCCAGCCCAAGACCAAGCCCAAGGCCTGCAACTACGCGCTGCAGTTCAGCCGCGGCGAGTTCGTCACCATCTACGATGCCGAGGACCAGCCCGAGCCGGACCAACTGAAGAAGGCCGTGCTGGCCTTTCGCAACGGCGACCCGAGGTTGGCCTGCGTGCAGGGTCGGCTCAACTACTTCAACCGCTCAGAGAACTGGCTGACGCGGATGTTCACACTGGAATACAGCCAGTGGTTTGATTTCCTGCTGCCGGGCCTGGACTGGCTGAAGGTGCCGATCCCGCTGGGCGGCACGTCCAATCACTTCAAACTCTCGGCGCTGCGCAAGGTCGGCGCCTGGGACCCCTACAACGTCACCGAGGATGCCGATCTCGGCGTGCGGCTGGCGCAGGAGGGCCACACCGTCGGCGTCATCAACTCGACCACCTACGAGGAAGCCAACGGCGTGCTGCCCAGCTGGATCAAGCAGCGCTCGCGCTGGATCAAGGGCTACATGCAGACCTGGCTGGTGCACATGCGGCACCCGATCCAGCTGTGGAAGTCGATCGGCGCTAAGGGCTTCTTCTCGTTCCATTTCTTCATCGGCGCGCCGCCCTTCACCATGCTGCTAGCGCCGATCCTGTGGGTGATCACCGCCCTCGTGTGGTTCACCAACACCTGGGATTTCGGCTGGCTGTTCCCCGAGCCGTTCGGCACGATGGCGTTGTTCAACCTGGTGATCGGCAACCTGTTCCTCGTCTATTTCGGGGTGATCGCCGCGCTGAAGCGCAAGTATTACGACCTGGTGCCGGTCGGCATCCTGCTCCCGGTCTACTGGGTGCTGCACTCGATCGCCGCCTACAAGGCGTTCTGGCAGCTGATCTTCAACCCGCACTACTGGGAAAAGACCGAGCACGGCACCTCGAGGGTCACCCAGAAGACGCTCGAACAGGTCAAGAGCGAGGCAGCCAAATGAGCATCCTCGAGCTTGCCACCGCTCCGGTTGCGGCCCATCAGCGGCGGCCGTTCTGGCGCCCGGCGACGATCCTCTGGTCACTGGTGGCAGTGATCGTGCTGCTGGTGCTGGCGCTGCACGTCATCGATGGCGGCTATGTCCGCCGCGACATCGAGCAGTTGCAGGGCGGCGACGCATGGCGGACCGGCGGCTGGCTGTCCCAGGTGGTGCTGCGCGTCGTCAGCCTGCTGCCGGGTATCCAGTTGCAACAATGGGCGCTGTCGCTGACCGCTGTCGTCGTCTCGGGCTTTGCCTTCGGCGCGCTCTACGACCGGTTGCGCGCCAATGGCTGGTTTCGCATCGGCGCGTTCATCGCGCTCGTCGCGCTGATGCTGCATGCCGGCGGCCTCTACACTGTCACGGCGTCTTCCCGTGCCATTCCGCTCTACATCGCCTTTGCCGCGCTCATCCCGGCGATCCGCTCGCTCGAGGATGTCGGCGACGTGCAGTCGGCCATAGGGCTCGGCTTGCTGCTGCCGCTGCTGCTGCTGGCGAGCCCGATCGCGTCGCTGCTGATTGTCCCTCTGGCCATCGCCACGGCCTTGGCCGATCGCGACGCGCGCACCGACGCGCGCGCCTTCGTGGCCATGCTGCTGGTGGCGATCCTGCCGACGCTGATCGTCGCCATCGGTATTGTCGGTTTCATCATGCAGGCGCGGATGGATGTGGCGGCCGCCTTGCTGCCCTATGTCAGCACCTACACCAACCTGCATTTCGACCTTGAGGCGCTGACCGGCGGGCTCGAGGCGCTCATGGTGTTCGCGCCGGTGCTGATCGTCCCGTTGCTCTATTGCTTGTGGCCCGGGCTTCCCGAACGGCGCCACGTCTTCAGTGCACTGGCGGTGATCGCCCTGCCGCTCTACCTGGTGTTTGCCCGCGCAATCCTGACCACGACAATGACTGCCATCGTGCCGCCGATCGCGCTGCTTGTCGCCTTCCTGTCGTGGTTGGCCGTGGTCCGGCTGCCGTTCCAGATCCGGCTGTTGTCGCTGCTGCTGCTGCTGCTCGCGGCCGCCGCGAGCTGGACCTACACAGACCTGTGGAACGATGCAGCGTGGAAAGCGGCGCTGTTCAACCAGGTTCCGGCTGGCCTCGCGCAACTGTCCCTGCGGCCGGGCGTTTGACCTCCGACCAGAGGAGGTGCAAATGCACAAACCCATCGTTGAAGTCGATACGATCATCGCTGCTCCCAGCGCCACTGTGTGGAAGGCCATGAAGGGCGGCGCCATGTTTCCCGGCACCAGGATCGAGACCGACTGGAAGATCGGCCATCCCATCACCTTCAAGGGCGAATGGCAGGGCAGGAGCTTTACCGATCGTGGCGAGATCCAGACGCTGTCCGAAGCCAAGGAGCTCAGCTTCTCGCACTGGAGCGACAAGGACGGCTCGGGCAAACGCCCACCCAGCTACCACCTGGTGAAGTACGAACTCGCGCCCGCAGGGGCGCGCACCAGGGTGACGCTCAGCCAGTTCAATGAGGGCGAGGAGACCGAGGTGGACGCCAAAACCCGGGCCGAGTTCGAGAAGAACTGGACCATGATGCTGGAAGGTCTGAAGCAGTCGGCGGAGGGGATGCACTGACTGAAGCAGACGGCCCCCTCCCGGCCTCCCCCATGAAGGGGGAGGTGAAGAGTCGAGCGTTTGACACCCATCGCTGCCGCAATCTCGATGCGGCACCTCCCCCTTCATGGGGGAGGATGGGAGGGGGCCGTCTCTCTCAGTCCCTCACAACGAGTTACTCGCTCAACCCGATCTTTTCGAGCTCGTACGGCGTGGTCTGGTAGATCTCGTTGATCCAGTTCTGGAACAGCAGGTGCGCATGGCTGCGCCACCGGTTCTCCGGCTCCACCGTGGTGTCGCCATTGGGAAACAGGTTGACCGGCGGCGCCGTGTCCAGCCCCGCCTTCACGTCGCGTTCGTATTCGTCGGCCAGCGAGCGGTTGTCGTACTCGAGGTGGTTCAGCATGTAGAGGGCAGGGCGCGCCTTGTCCTGCAGCATGCAGACGCCGATCTCAGCGTTGTCGATCAGCACCTCGAGGTTCTCGCCAAGGCTCGCCCGGTCGATGTCGTTATACCGGCTCACCGGGATCATCGGGCTATCCGAGAAGCCATGCAGCCATGGCGTCTGCGGGCCGACCAACTGGTGGCGAAAAACGCCAAAGGCTTTTGATGGCATGCGGTAGCGTTTTGCACCATGGAAGTGGTGCAGGGCTGCCTGCGCGCCCCAGCAGATGAACATCGTGTGGTGCACGTTAGTCTCTGTCCAGTCCATGATCTCGAGCATCTCGGACCAGTACTTGACCTCCTCGAACGGCATGTTCGCCACCGGTGCGCCGGTGACGATGAAGCCATCGAACTTCTTCTCCCGCACCTCTTCCCAGGTGGAATAGAAGCTCTTGAGGTACTCCTCGGAGGTGTTCTTGGACTTGTGGTCGCTGACCCGCACAAGGGTCAGGTCGACCTGCAGCGGAGTGGCGCCGATCAGCCGGGCGAACTGCGTCTCCGTCCGCTCCTTGTTGGGCATCAGGTTGAGCAGGCCGATCTGCAGCGGGCGGATGTCCTGGCGCGCGGCGCGGGAGGAGTCCATGACCATGACACCCTCCGATTGGAGGGTCTTGGCCGCTGGCAGGTGGTCAGGAATGCGAATTGGCATGATGTGCCTCTAGATAGGATAGCGATCAGGTGAGCGGAAGCGGCGCCTAACTAGGCGCTATCGCATTCGCTGACGGATCGCCCCTGCCACGAGGTCGAGGAACTCGTCGCCGTCGCGCACCGTGGCAAGGTCGCTGGCTTCGATGGTGTAGCCGAAATTGTCGGCGAGCTGCTGGTAGCGCGGCAGCCGGTCCTTGAGCAGCGCCTCGAAGCCCCAGGCGCCGAAGGCGTCCGGGTCGACGTCGGCATCGTCCTTCACCTTGTTGAGCGTCTTGAACTCCGCCCATTTCTGGAGAAGGAAATGCGGCTGGTAATACATCGGCTTGGGGCTGTGCTTGAAGCGCTCGATCAGCTTGTGGGCGTCATCCTCGGTGCCGCGAATGTAGAGCAGCAGCGTGCTCGAGGTCAGCGCCTTGATCACCGGATCCTCGGCACTGGCCGGGTCGACCACCTCGATCAGCGAACCGCCGGTATCGGCGATGAAATTCGAGTAGCCATAGAGCTGGTCGGCGCGCTCGATGAAATAGGGCACGTCCTCGAGCGCGGCGATCTCGGCCACCCGGTGCTGTTCCTGCCGGCGTTGATACTCGGCAAGCTGCAGGCCGCCGCGGCGCGCATCCCCGGGGCGCCCGAGATAGGTCGAGAGGGGGTCGAGGTTAGAAAAGGTGATGTTGCTGTCGATCTTGATCGAGTCCGAGCGCAGCAGTTCGCGCAGGAACGGCACCTTCATGGCCTCGGCCTTGAAGTTGTCGACGATGAACTCGCCCATGTAGCGCGTGCCGATGCGATAGTCGGCCGAATAGTGGAACCACTGATGCTTGCGCAGTAGCGCCGCCAGCCAGGTCTTGCCGACCCCGGCCATGCCGAACACCGTCACGGCGTGACGCGGCGCGCTCAGGAAATCCTCGGCGGAATTGAACAGCATAGGGGCGGGTCCGGTTCGGGCTGATCGATTTAGACGATGCGCGGGGATGGGACAAGGGCAGGGGGAGACCCCGGCGCCATCTGGCAGCGCGATAAAGTGGGGCAGTGAAACACCACCCTCGCCCTCGCAACCAGTCGATCAAACCACGGTCTTGTCACAAGCAGCCGCCGCCGGGACGACGTACGCGGCTGTAGTCGCGCCATGGTCCGCCAGCCAGAGGCTAACGCGTTCCAGAAGCCGATGAATTGCGGCGTGGTCGGCCTGATCGTCGGGCGGCATTAGTGGTGCCCTCGTTCAGCTGCTCGTCCGTATCACCTACAGCTGCGCTTTGGGTTTCAGCTCGCGCAGGAAAGGGATCGAGTCGAACTGGTCAGGCTGGACATGATCCCATGAAATGCCCTTGGGGCGGGGATGCGTGCTGGCCGTGGCGATCAGTTCCGTCTCGGTTGCGACGTAGTCCATCCAGCAATCGAAATCCATCATGACGATGTCCCCGTCCGGCACGACCTGGCTCGAATGCACACTGGTGACGAGCGGCGTGTCGGGCCGTATGCGACCCAGTTCGTTCAGCACGCCGGCCTCCAGGTCCGCAAATCCGCCGCCTTTGCCGGTTCTCGCGCCCCGCCGCGTCACGGCGACCGAGCCGAACACGCAGAAGTCGAGTTCGGGAATGTCGGTAAACTCGATGCGCTCGCCATAATGCATGTACCCTTGGTGGCTCGCCGCCAGTTCGTAGGATATGCCCTTGTCCCTGAGCTGATCGGGATCGATCCGGACATAAGGAGCCTTCTGCACCAGCTCTGGAACCGGGCAATAGAGCGTCTTGCCGTCATACAAGGCGCGCAGTCGCAACGAATATTGAGCTGAATCGGGGTTGACCTTCACGGCTTTGGCCGCCCGCCAGGCAGGTATCTGTACCATGTGCCAGGCGGCCATATCCGCGCCGGTAAAGTTCGGGATGTGGCTCCGCGCCGGGCCGATCGCCACCCCGTCAGTAACGAGTTGATCCCAGATGGCGTTGCGCAGTTCGTCCTTGGCAGGGTTGCGGCCTGCCCAACGACCACGGTCAGTCATGACAATCTCCATCAATCTCTTGGAATCAAAGGTGTGTGCCGGTCGCCGCGTCAAACAGCACGGGCGCCTGTTGCGGCGGGAAAAGCAGAATGTCGGGGCCGGTGATGACCTGGCTGGCGGCGATGCGAACCGTGATCCGCGTGCCGCCCGTTTCGGCGTGGACCAGACGATCGCCGCCGTTGAATTCGACAGCGGCGACGCGCGCCGGCAGGCCGCCCTCACCCATCGTGCCGATGGTGAGGTTCTCCGGCCGCAAGGCGATCAGGCAGGCCCTGCCGGGCTCTGCGCCGTTGGCTTTCGGCGCGAGAATGGCCGCGGGCTGCCAGACCTGACCATCAGCCAGGGTCCAGCTGTCTGGCCCGCTTGCCCTGAGGGGCAACAGGTTCGCCGGCGGGCTGCCCACGAAGCCGGCGATGAATGCCGTCGCGGGGGCGCCATAGAGGGTTTCGGGGGCTTCGAACTGCAGTATCCGGCCGCCCTGCATCACCGCGATACGATCTGATGTGGCCAATGCCTCGGCCTGATCGTGGGTGACCATGATCGTGGTGATGCCGGTACGGTCATGCAGTTCGCGCAGTTCAAGGCGCACCTTGTGGCGCAGCACGGCATCGAGGTTGGACAGAGGCTCATCCATCAGCAGCAGCCTGGGCCGGATCGCAATGGCCCGAGCAATGGCCACGCGCTGCTGTTGGCCACCTGAAAGCTCGCCCGGACGCCGGCTCAGCGACGGATCGAGCCCGACCATCTCGAGCGATTCATCGACGCGTTTCTCGGCCTCGGCGCGCCCCATGCCCAGCATATCGAGGCCAAAGCGCACATTCTGGCGAATGCTGAGATGGGGGAACAGAGCGTAGTTCTGGAAGACCAGCCCGATGTTGCGTCGCCACGGCGGCAGATTGGTGATGTCCGCGCCGTCCAGCTGGATCTGACCGCGATCGGGTTCCAGGAGGCCGGCAAGAATCTGCAGCAAAGTCGACTTGCCGCAACCGCTCGGTCCAAGCAGGGAAACGAACTCGCCCTGTTCGACGGCGAGATCGATATCGTGCAGCGCCAGTGCACCCCTATAGCTCTTCTGCACGGAGCGGATGCGAAGATAGGGAGATCCGGTCATCAGAGGCGCCTTGAAAGCTGGAAGAGGCGTTGTCCGAGGACGATCACCAAAATCGTGAAGGCGACGATCATGGCGCCGATGGCAATGGTCGTCGGGTCGATACCCTCGGTGCGAAGTCGGGAGAACGTGCGTACAGGGAAGGTGATCCAGCCGGCGCCGGCGATCAGCGTCGTTACGACCACGTCATTGAACGAGACGAGAAAGGCGATTGCCGTGCTGGACAGCAGACCGGGCAGGGCCAGTGGCAGAGTGATGCGACGAACCACCTGCCACGGTGATGCGCCTAGGCTCCTGGCGGCGGCCTCGAGGTTGGGATCGATCTCGTCGAATGTGGCGATCATGATGCGCGCCGAAAACGGCATGGTGATGGTGACGTGGGCGAGGATCAGGCCCGGCAGCGTGCCGTTGATGCCCAGCTGCGCATAGATCGAGAGCAGCGCGATGGCCCAGACCACCAGCGGCAGGGTCAGCGGCGCCAGCAGCAGCACCTCCATGGCAAGACGGTAGGATGGCTTGCCGCGCACCAGCCCAAAGGCGGCCAGACTGGCGAGCCCCACCGCGATCGCAGTGGAAAGCAGGCCAAGCACCGTGCTGATCCACAGACTGCTGCGATATTCGGAATGGTTTAGCGCTGCTTCGAACCAGCGCAACGACAGGCCCCGAGGTGGAAAACGGAAGACGTTGCCGCTGTCGAATGCCGAAAGGATCAGCACCAGAATGGGCGCCAGCAGGAAGAGCAGGATAGCCAGGACGGCGGCCAGCAGCATTGCCTTGCCGAAACGGGACGTCATGTGCGTCTCCCAAGGCCGCGGGAAACCAGCGCGCCCAGGATCCCTGCCAGCGCCAGGAACAGCAACATGACCATGCCGAGAGCCGACGCGAACGGCCAATCCAACACCATGGCGGCCTGCTGATAGGCCAGCGAAGCAAAGGTCACGACTTTGCCCTGACCCAGAATCTGCGGGGTAACAAACGCGGTCAGCGATGCGCAGAACACCAGCAGGCTGCCAGCCACAATGCCCGGCAGCATCAGCGGCAACAGCACGCGGCGCCACACCACCAGGCGGGTTGCACCCAGCGACATGGCCGCCTTTTCGTAATCGTGTGGAATGCGCTCTATGGTGCTGATGAGGGGCAGGATCATCAGCGGCAGGAAGGCCTGGACCAATCCGATGCTCACCCCAGCGATATTGCCGAGCAGCGGCAGGCTGGTCTTGATAAGGCCCATGGATTTGAGTGCGCCGTTGATGAACCCCAGCGGGCTCAACAGATTGACCAGACCAAGGGTCGGGAGCAGCGCACCACAGACCAGCGGCAGAATGCAAAGCCCGATGAGCAGGCCTTTCGACCGTTTGGCGTGCAGCACTATCCAGCGCGCCAGCGGCAGGGCGAGCACGAGGCAGAGCAGCGTCACCAGCCCGCTCAGCCAGAGGGTGGTCCACAGGCCGCCCAGATAATAGCTGTCGCTGATGATGCGCGCGTAGTTGGCCAGGGTGAAGCTGGGGGCCATGCCGACCGAGCCGGGGACCTGGCTCCAGAAACTGAGCACCACCAGGAACAGGAACGGCAGCACGAAGACACCGAACATCAGGATGGCCGCTGGGGCAACGAGCAGCGCCGTTGCGGTCGGCTTGATGTCCGGTGTCTGTCTCAATGCACGAGATCCCTAGTTCAGGCCGGAGTGATTACTGACCAAGGATTTGCTTGTTCCAGCGATCGGTCCAGTCGGAACGCTGCTCGATGACGTAGGACCAATCCAGCTGAAGCAGGCTTGACACTTCTTCCGGGGTATTGATCACGCGAGCGGCTTCTTCTTCAGTCAGTTCCACCTTGGAGTTGGTCGGACCGAAATTGAGTTCCCTCGCATAAGCCGTCTGGGTCTCAACGCTGAGCGCAAGGTCGATGAACATCTGGGCCAGTTCAGGCTCCGGGCTGTTGGCCACCTGGCAGACCATGTCACGCACCAGCACCGGTCCGGGGTTCTTGGGGAACACGAAGCCAATGCCTTCATAGTTACCCAGGTTCGACAAGACGTAGCCCGATATCATCGGTGCTGCGGCGATCTCGCCGGCATCCATGAGGGTGAAGACTTCGTCGAGGCTGCTATAGCTGAGCACCGGCGCACCCAGTTCCGCCAGCTTGGCAAAAGCGGCGTCCGGATCGTGTTCGTTGACGCCGGCGATACGGGCGGCGACAGCCAGCATCCCGTCGCCTTCCGAGCTGGGATATGGGGCATAGGCCATCTTGCCCTTGAACTCTGCCTTCCACAGGTCGGCCCATTCGGGCGCTTCGGGAAACAGAGCCTTGCTATAGGCAATGCCGAGGCCAACCAGGCTCATGGCATAGCAACCATCGTTCATGCCGGGCCAGACGTCGGCAGCTGTCGGCACCAGCGCGGCATCGGGGGCGACAACCAGCCCCTCCTTCAGGGCGGCGGGCGCCTCATAGATGTTCTGGAAGGTCACATCCATGGTGGGATTGTTGCGCTCGGCAACCATCTTGGACATGCGGTCACCGCTGCCGCCGAGCAGAAACTCGACTTTGGCGCCGGTCTTGGCCTCGAGCGGCCCGGCGACATGCTCCCGTAGCAGCCGTTCGATATCGCCGCCCCAGGTGCCGACGACGAGAGTGTGACCCGAGTAATCCTGCGCAAGGGCGGGCAGGCACGGGAAAAGGCTCACCGCGGTCAGAGCCGCGTAACAAGCAATGCGTTTCATGGATTCCCTGCTGTGTTGATCGTTGTTCCCGTGCCCACTCGCAAAGGCACGTCGCGAGGAGACTAGGCATGGGGCAAACTGAGGGACAGTTGCCCATCCCATATAGAAGTCATAACCGCACCGTTATGGGGCGATGCCGGGAACCGCCAATACGTCCCGCTCGCGGACCAGCCGGCGGATGGTCTCGCGCAGCCAGCGATGATAGCGGCTGGACTGCGATCTCTCGTGCCAGAGCAGGTAGAAGGCCATGACTTTGAGCTCGTCCGGCATCAGCAGAACCTTGAGCTTGCCGCCACGCGCCGCGTGCTCTGCATAGCGGCGCCCCACCGTGAAGGCGTGGTGCGTTCCGGGCAATAACTGCGGAATGATCGAATAGTCGGGCACCGACACCACCACGCGCCGCTCAAGCCCCAACCGCATCAGCATGCCCTCGATCGGACGGATCGAGAGATCCTGAGGAGCCGAGGGAGAGATGTGGCTCAACCTCACATAATCCTCGAGCGTCAGGTGCGTACCGGCCGGCAGGGGATGGGACGCACAGACGAGGCATGCGAGCTCCGAGCTCGCGAGCGGCATATGCTTCAGATGCGGCGGCGGCACCGGCCAGTTACCGACGATGGCGTCTAGACCACCCGTCTCGCGCTCTGTCTCTTCGCCGCTTTGCATCGTCGGCACGAACAGCTCCAACCGGCAGCGCGGCGCAACCTTGTGCAGTTCGGCGATGAGGTGGGGCACGAGAAAGAACTCGAAGGACGTGGCGGCCGCAATTCGAATGGTCCGTTCGGATGTGGCGGGATCAAATGTCTCGTCGGACTCGAGCAACTCGACGAAGCGATTCATGAGTTCCTCGACCTGCGTCGAGACCAGCATGCCCTTTTCGGTGAGGACCATCTTCTGCCCCGAGCGCACCAGGAGCGGGTCACCGAAAATGTCGCGCAGGCGGCGCAGGATGGCGCTGACCGAAGGCTGGCTCTGACCAAGCTGTGCGGCCACGCCCGAAACGCTACGCTCGGCGAGCAGGCGACGCAGAATGTCCAGCTCGCGCAGGCTCAGGCCAAAGAAATTGGAGCGGCTATTCATCGTCACTGTCGACCACCGCCACCTCGGCGCGGTCGGAGTTGGCGCTTTCCCGACCGACCGGCGACGAAACGCCCACTAGACGGGGTCTGACTGAAACTTCCCTGCATAACCGGATGATGGCGGTAAAGTGCGAGATGGTACAGGCCGACCTTCGTGGCCCCAGATCCGGAACTGGTGCCATTTCGCTAAGCTTGCGTCGGCCAGGCGCGCTGCCTTGAGGCCAACAGACGTCATCTCTTTCTAGGGTTTCGGGGGAACCGAGGAGGCATCGGGTGGTTCGCTGCCGTCCGCGGAACTCCGACGTCCTCGCCCGACCCGCCGCTTGTTGGTCGTAGAGGCGCGCCGTTGCCGGCATTGGCCCGTCCCTTGGGACGATTACTCGCATCCCGGCAATAGTTGCCGCCTGGCCCGGACTCTTTTGCCCCTTTGTCGCCATATCCGTTACTGTCAGGGCGAATAACCAAGCAATTTCAATGCTAAGTCGATCTGGCATCGCCCTTGCATTGCTTCACCCGAACCCGCGTGTCCGCACGCCAAATGGGGGTATGGAGCAAACTATGGGCATCTACGGCGCTCTTTCGACCGCAGTCACCGGGCTACGCGCCCAATCCTTCGCGCTCGAGAACATCTCGGGCAACATCGCCAACAGCCAGACCACCGGCTTCAAGCGCATCGACACCGACTTCGTCGACATGATCCCCGATGCCGCCCAGAAGCGGCAGACGGCCGGCTCGGTGCTCGCCTACTCGCGCTCGACCAACAACATCCAGGGCGACATCAAGGGCACGTCGACCGAAACCAACATGGCCATTAATGGCAATGGCTTCTTCGTGGTCGAGCCGCCGATCGGCATGTCGGACGGCGACACGCTGTTCGCCGGCGCCAACTACTACACCCGCCGCGGCGACTTCGAACTCGATAAGAACGGCTACCTGGTCAACGGTTCGGGCTACTACCTGAAGGGCCTGCCGATCGATCCGGCGACCCAGAACATCTCGAGTTCGGTGCCGCAGGTGCTGCAGGTCTCGAGCGCGTTCCTGCCGGCGCAGCAGACCACTTCGGTCAACTATGAGCTGAACCTGCCGCAGTTGCCCAAGACCGCGGCTTACCAGGCCTCGAAGGTTCCGGGCAGCGAGTTGCTACGGGCACAAGACTTCCTGACCATCACGCCGGACACAGCCGCGACCACCTCTGGCGCCACCACCACCTCCGGCGCTGCCGCGAACACCATTGCCAGCGCCGGCAACACGCTGACTCTCACCGTCAACGGCACGCCGGTCACCATAACCTTCAACGAAGGCGGCGGTACCAGCGGCACCAACGTCGACGTGACCGCCGCGGGCACTGTCGGGGGCCTGCTGACGGCCATCCAGACGGCGATCGACGGTGCGCTGCCCGCCGGCGAACGGCCCACTGTCGCCCTCAATTCGAGCGGCGCCATCACCGTGACCGGCGCCGACGCCACCGATGTGGTGCAGGTTGCCGACAACACCACCGGCACCTCGTCGCTAGGCTTCGGCCTGGCCGACGGCACGTACAACCCGACCGTTTCATCGGCGCTCGCCTTGCAGCAGCGCGTCAACACCATCAGCGCCGACAAGGCCGACGCCTTCGTTTCGCAGTCGATCTCTGGCGGTGCCGTCACGGTCTATGCCGGCAATGGCGCGCCGGCCAACGTGCAGATGCGCTGGGCCAAGGTGAACTCGACGGCCAACGGCGGGGCCGAGAAGTGGAACCTGTTCATCCTCACCAACTCCCAGGCGACCGGCTCGGGCACGGCCTGGACCCGCGTCGGTGACGACTACACCTTCGGGCCCGACGGCTCGCCCAACCCGCCGGTCGAGGCGACGGAACTGCCGGGTCTGACGGTCAACGGCGTCACCATCGGCGACATCCGGCTGCAGCACGGCGCCTCGGGCCTGACCCAGTTCGCCGATCCGAACGGCAACGCCGAAGTGACGACGCTCAACCAGAACGGCTACGCCGCCGGCGAGTTTGTTTCGGTGTCGGTGAACGACAATGGCCGCGTGGTGGTGTCCTACACCAACGGGCAGCAGCTCGAAGTGGCCCAGGTGGTCACCGCCAACTTCAACGCCGTCAATGCGCTCAAGCGCATGGATGGCGGCGTGTTCGCGGCAACCTCGGAATCGGGCGAACCGCTGCTCGACACCGACGGGGTGATCGGTTCGGCCGTCGAGGCCTCCAATACCGATATCTCGGAAGAGTTCACCAAGCTGATCGTCACGCAGCAAGCCTACGCCGCCGGTACCCGCATCGTCTCCGCGGCCGACCAGATGCTGCAGGAATCGCTGAACATGATCCGCTGAGGCGGAACTGAACCCCTCCGGCGCGGGGCCACCCCGCGCCGGAGATTTCTCAACTGGAGCAGGGTGGTATGGGGCTCTCGGTTACCCTCAGCAATGCGCTTTCGGGCATGCGTGTCGGCCAGAACGCGCTCGATACGCTGTCCAACAACGTCGCCAATGCCGGCACCCCCGGCTATCACCGGCGTTCGGTCAGCGTCATCGACTCGTTGGGCGTCAACTCGACCTATGCCCGCGAAGGCCAGCTCAGCCGCACCTTCAACCAGTCGCTGCAGGCGCATTATACGCGCACCACGGCGGAATCCGGCTTCACCGGCGTGCAGGCGAGTTTCCTCGACCGGGTGCAGACCCTGTTCGGCAAGCCCGGTACCGTCGGCTCGATCGACAGCGCCTACAACGCGTTCGAGAGCTCCCTCGCCGCTGCGGCCACCAGTCCCGACAGCTACGCCAACCGCGCCGACCTGGTGCAGAAGGCGCAGACGGTGGCCTCGACACTCAACCGGTTGAGCTCAGACATCCAGTCGCTGCGCCAGGAGATCGAGGCCAAGCTCTCCAACAGCGTCGACTCGATCAACAATCATCTGCAGTCGCTCGAGAAGGTGAACCTCAGGCTCGCCGACCAGGGCATCGACGCCACCTCGCGCGCCACGCTGATGGATCAGCGCGACCGGCTGGTCGAGGATCTGTCGCAGCAGATGGACCTGCGCGTCAGCTATCGCGGCGACGGCACCGTGTCGCTGATGACCCGTTCCGGTGTCGGCATCCTTGACGTGAAGGCCTCGGTATTCAGCTACGAGAGCGCCGGCGCGCTGTCGGCTGCCTCACGCTTCAGCCCCAACGATGCGGTGAGCGGCGTCGGCAAGCTCTCGATCATGACCCCGGCGGGGCTCGAGATCGACCTGGTGAAGCAGAACGTGCTGCAGTCGGGCGAGCTCGCCGGCCTGATTCAGCTGCGCGACCAGCAACTGGTGCAGGCGCAGGACCAGCTCGATGAGATCGCCGCCTCGGTGGCGCAGGCGATGTCGACCAACGTCACCCAGGGCACTCAGGTCACCTCCGGTCCGTCCAACGGCTACGAGGTCGACCTAGCCAACGTCCGCAACGGCAACGAGTTCACCTTCAAATACACCCAGGGCGGGGCGGAAAAGACCATCCGCGTGCTGCGGGTCGATGACACCACCAAGCTTCCCCTCGATTATGTCGATGCCAATGGTGCTCGGGTGATCGGGCTCGATTTCTCCGGTGGGGCCGCCGGGGTCGCGTCGCAGTTGCAGAACAAGCTCGGCGGCGGCTTCAATATTTCGAACCCGTCGGGCAACGCGATCCGGATCATGGACGACGGCGTCGCCGGGACGACCGACATGCTGTCGCTCTCGACCCGCACCACCTCGTCGGGGCTGCAGAACGGCACGCTCGGCTTCTCGCTGTTCGTCGACACCAACAATGCCGATTTCACCAACAGTCTCGATGGCGTCGGCCAGAAGCTGGGCTTTGCCAGCCGCATCAGCGTCAACGCTTCGATAGTCGCCGATAACAAGCTCCTGGTGCAGTACACCGGCACGACGCCGCTCGGCGATCAGGACCGGCTGAACCAGCTAATCTCGAACCTGGATGGCATGCGGTTTTCCGGCGGGCAGGGGGGCGGGCTCAGCAATGCCAGTTCGCGGCTCGGCGGCACCGTCGCCGACCTGATCTCGCAGACCCTCAACTACCAGGGCAACGTCGCCGAAGCCGCGATCTCCAACAACGAGACGCAGCAGCAGACGCTCGATGCCCTGACGCAGCGGCTCGATAACGAGTACGGCGTCGACGTCGACGAAGAAATGGCGCGCCTGATGGAACTGCAGAACGCCTTCGCCGCCAATGCGCGAGTGATGAGCGTGGTGCAGGAACTGATGGACTCCCTGATGCAGCTCTAGAAGGAACAAAGCCCATGACCTCAGTCGGCAAGACGATGTTCCCGCTCGCCAACGGCATCAAGAACATCACCAGCATGAAGGCCCGCTACGACCAGCTGCAGACGCAGCTGGCCAGCGGCGAGAAGGCCTCGACCCTCGCCGAGATGGGCTCGGACCGCTATTTCGACCTGGCGTTGCGCCAGCGCATGGCCCGCATGGATGGCTACCAGCAGTCGATCTCCACCGTGAACCTCCGCCTCGAAGTACTGGACACGGTGATGAGCCGGCTCGACACCATCGAGTCCGATGCCCGTGCCGCGGCGATCTCGGGCGGTGGCGGCACCTCCGGCATCAACTTCCAGACGACTCCGACTCTGGCCGGCTCGCGCTTCGATGAAGTGCTGACGCTGCTCAATACCGATGCCGCAGGCCGCTACATGTTCGGCGGCAATCGCACTGACAGCCAGCCGGTGGCGACGCCGTCGGACGTGATGAACGGCGTTGGCGCCCGCGCTGGCTTCAAGCAGGTGGCCGGCGAGCGGAAGCTTGCTGACCTCGGCGCCGACCATCTCGGCCGCCTCGATATCACTCGGGCCACCGACACGGTGACGCTGGCCGAAGAGAGCACCGTCTTCGGCATGAAGCTCTCGGGCGTCACCACCACCTCGGCCAACATCGCCGTCACTGCGCCGGGCGGCGGCCCGCCCCCGGCGCTGACGGTAAAGTTCGGCACGCCGTTGCCCAATGCCGGCGACAAAGTGCAGGTCAGCTTCACCATGCCGGACGGCACCGAGGAGCAGATCGTCCTGGTCGCCACCACGGGGACTCCGGGCGACGGCGAATTCCAGATCGGCGCCGATGCCGATGCGACCGCCGCCAGCTTCGAGACCGCGCTCACCGGCTCGGTCAAGCAGCTCTCCGAGACCACGCTGGTCTCGGCTTCCGCTTATGCCGCCGCCGAGAACTTCTTCAACGGCCAGGGCGAGCAGGTGATGCGCGTCGACGGCCCGCCTTTCGACAGCGCCACCGGGCTCATCGCCGGCACCTCGGCCAACACCATGCTCTGGTACACCGGCGAGGACAGCGCTGATCCACGCAGCACCGTGACGGCGCGGGTCGGCGAGGGCACTACTGTCGGTTATGGCGTACAGGCCAATGAGGCCGGCTTCATCAACCTGATCCAGACGCTGGCGGCCGTCTCGGTGCAGGATTTTCCAGACAGCGACCCGACCTCGGAAAAGCGCTATTCGTCCATGATGTCGCGCAATGCTGCCCGCCTCGCCGACACCAAGGACAACCAGCCCGGCTCGCTCGCCGCGATCACCGTGGAGCTCGGCCTCGCCCAGAGCACCACCGGCGCCATCGCCGAGCGGCATACCGCGCACTCCGCCCAGCTCGGAAACATGCTAGAGCAGATCGAGGCGGCGCCCACCGAGACGATCGCCATGGAGATCCTGGCGCTGAAGACGCGCCTCGAAGCGAGCTATCAGACCACGGCGCTGCTCAGCCAGCTGTCGCTGGTGAACTACATGAGGTAACCGATGCCCCGCGCGATCGTCGTCCACGAGCTTGGCGGCCCCGAAAAGCTGAGACTGGAGCAGGTCGACGTTCCGGCGCCCGGCGCGGGACAGATCAAGATCAGAAGCCACGCCATCGGGCTCAACTTCATCGATACCTACCAGCGCACCGGGCTTTACAAGGTGACCCTGCCGTTCGTCGCGGGCAACGAAGGCGCCGGCGAAGTGATCGCGGTCGGGCCAGATGTCACCCAGTGGCGGGTTGGTGATCGTGTCGCTTACCAGGGCTCTGTCGGCGCCTATGCCGACGAGCGCCTGCTGCCGGCGGACCGGGTGGTGCGCATCCCCGAGGGCATCAGCTACGAGGTGGCGGCGGCGGCGATTCTCAAGGGGCTGACGGCCTTCTATCTGCTGCACTGGACCCATCCGCTCAAGGCCGGCGAGACCATCCTCATCCACGCCGCCGCCGGCGGCACCGGGCAGATCCTGACGCAATGGGCCAAGGCGATCGGCGCGACGGTGATCGCCACGGCCGGGTCGGACGACAAGTGCGCCATCGCGCGAGCGAATGGTGCGGACCTCACGATCAACTACCGGACCGACAACTTTGTCGAGGGAGTGAAGCAGTTCACCGGCGGCAAGGGGGTCGACGTCGTCTATGACGGCGTCGGCGCCGCGACCTTCGAGCCATCGCTCGATTGCATCCGGCAGCGCGGTCTGATGGTCAGCTTCGGCAATGCCTCGGGTCCGGTGTCCATTCCCAAGCTGACAATCCTCGCTGAGAAGGGATCGCTGTTCCTCACCCGGCCCACCACCGGGGGGTACCTCAGGACCGCAGACGATCTGCGGCTCGCGGCAGAGGCGCTGTTCAATGTGATCTCGCTGGGCAAAGTGAAGATCGCCATCGACCAGACCTTCCCGCTTGCCGAGGCAGCCAAAGCCCACATGGCGCTCGAGTCGCGCGCCACCACCGGCTCGACGCTGCTCTTGCCGTAAGGCGCGGCTGCCGCTAAAGGCGTGGCCGTCGGGTAGGTGGCAGAGCGGTTGATTGCTCCGGTCTTGAAAACCGGCGAACGTGAAAGCGTTCCGGGGGTTCGAATCCCTCCCTACCCGCCACCCTGCGCTGCGCAGCAGCGCAGGGAGACATGGTCCGTGTGACAGCTTATTTCCTTCTCCCCGCCAGTTCCCTAGGCTTGGTCTGTCTCAGCCGCCGGGCTCAGCCGCCGGGCTCAGGCGCTGGCGCTGCGCGACGATCACTCCAGCGACGATCAGGAAGATGCCGCAGAGCGCGGCGAGCGAGACCGGTTTGCCGGTCAGCACCCAATCCAGCGCTACGCCGCCGAGCACCTGGCCGGCGATGATCAGCATGGTGGAGCGGGTGGCGCCGATCTGGCCGATGATCCAACTGCTCAGTGCCACGAACACTACACCGACCGGCCCACCGAAATAGATGTGCCACGGGCCTGAGAAGGCGCCGTCGCGGAGCAGACCGCCGATCGCCAGCCCGAGCACGGTAAGGAGGCCGAAGCCGACAAGGTGATTGCAGAACGAGGCGAACAGCGCCGAAGTCGACACCGCCAGCCGGCCGTTCAGCTGGCGGCTGACGCCGACCAGCCCGCCCGCGACGAAAGCAAGAATCACTGCTTCGATCATAGGCTGCCCCAGATCACGAGGGCGCTGCCGGCGACGATCAGCGCAAGGGCGATTGCGTCGCCCAGTCGAAGCCGCCGTCTGGCGATGCCGAACAGCCCCCACTGATCGGCGGCGAGGCTGAAGACGATCTGGCCCGCGAGGCCCAGCGCCACGGTGCCGGAGAGTGCCAGTGCCGAGTTCACGGCGGTTGAGGTCATGATCACCGTGACGGCGCCGGCGAAGCCGCCGAGATAGGCCCAGAGCGGAATGGCCTGGCGTGGCGCATCGCTGCGCCGGATGGCCTTCCACCACAGCGGGATTACCAAGACGGCTGCGATGGTCCCGGTGCCGTGGGCCATCCAGGACGAGAACAGCGCGCCGCCCTGGCGGGCCAATTCGCCATTGAGATGGACCATGAGCGAGAGCAGGGCTCCTGCCGCCAGCGCGGCAAGGTTGGCGGCGAGATCAATCCGGCGAGGTGACATCTGGGACTACGTTGGGAGGTGGCCATCAGCAAGTGACGGATGGAGCGCCGCATCGTCAAGATGTCCGAGCGATCAAGAGCTATGCGCGCCCCGGAGGCGCGACCCGATCCAGGAAACCACGCATGATCCCCGAGACCTCATCGAGATGAGTTTCGAGCAGCCAGTGGCCGCCGTCGAGGAGGTGCAACTCGGCATCGGGCAGATCGCGCAGGTAAGCCCGCGCCGATACTTCGGGCATATACTCATCATGCGGTCCCCATATGATCAGCGTCGCCGGCCGATATGCTCGGAGGTAATCGCGATGTTGGGGAAACCAGGCACGGTTCTCCTTGAGCCCGGCGATGAGATCTATGGCGATCCGCTTGCGCCTTGGCGTCATCAATGACCAATGCAGTTCCCATAGGTCGGGAGGCAGGCGGTCGGCGATTTCGGTGGGGATGCCGTTCTGGAACTCCTCCCTGAACGTCTCTTTGCTGATCGCCTTGGCCAACTCGGCCCGCATCTGTGCCGGGGGCAGTTGCCAGGTGCGCTCGATCTCGGCGTATTTCGGGCCCAGCGCGTCCTCGTAGGGTACGTCGGCATTTTGCAGGATCATCGCCACGATGCGCTCGGGCGCCTTGATGGCGAGGCGAGCCCCGATCGGGGAGCCGAAATCGTGCAGGTAGAGGACAAAGCGGTCGATGCCGAGTGCAGCGACGAAACTGTCGAGGAAATCGGCATAGCCGTCGAAGCTGTAGTCGAAGTCGTCAGGGTCGCTGCTGTAGCCGGCGCCCGGAAAGTCGGGTGCAATCAGGCGCCAGCGGTCGGCCAACCGAGGCATCAGGTTGCGGAACTCAAAGGACGAGCAAGGGTAGCCATGCGGCAGCAGGACAATCGGCGCGTCGGCAGGCCCTGCCTCGCGGAAGAATATGTCGAGGTTGCCGACCATCGTCCTCAGATGTCGAACATTCCCACCCATCGGAAATCACCTCTCAGCCTGCCTTTGTTCCTCGGTGAACGCAGGTGAACGGTGTCCGTTTCATTGCGGCGCAGGCAGTTGGCATCCCCTTGACAGCTCCTCCGGAAAGGCGCGCCGTAGCAGGGCTGCCGGCACACCACCGGCAGCCAGGCTCATCGCCCGTTCGACACGAGAAGGGGACTGACATGCCAAACCATACTTACAAGAAGATCGATCTCGTCGGCTCCTCGTCGACCTCGATTACCGATGCGATCGAAAGCGCCATCGCCCGCGCGCATCGCACCACACGCAACCTCGAATGGTTCGAGGTTGAGGAGGTGCGCGGCTCGATCTTCGAAGGGAAGGTCGCGCAGTATCAGGTGGTCATGCAGGTCGGATTCCGGATCGAGGATCCGAGCTGATCAGGGCCGGACCCACTGGGTCTGGACCACGCCGCGATCGATCAGTTCCATGTCGCGGGCCGCGAGACCGGCGCCCGGCAGCACCAGCCTTGGGTGACCCTTGCTGAAGCAGGGGATACCGTCGGGCAGTGTCAGCTCACGAACTTCTGAGAGTACGAAGCGATCGAACAGCGGCACGAACAGATCGAAGGTTCCAGTGCCGCCGGTGATGGCGAGGGTGCCCGAGGTGATGCCGAGTTGGCCGAGGACGTCTGCGACCTCGATGCCGTCAGGGTTCCAGAAATGCGTCAGGGGATCGGCTGGGTCGCGTTCGAGCGTTGCGACCGAGCGTGTCAGCACCAGGCGCTTGCGGCCGGGGTTCGGATGCCGCTCGTGACCCAGCCGGCCGAGGACGACCAGCACTGCGGCGTCGAGCGCCGCCTGGAAGATGCGCCAGTCCGCTTCGTTGCGGAGCGCCGGCGGCATGCTGCCATCGGCAGCGGCGATCATGCCGTCGACCGAGACGATGGCGTGGCCTTCGACGATGACGCTGGTATCAGGAATGGACATGATCCGGCTCTAGCGCGCGGCGTAGGGCGCGGCAATTGGAGATTGGGGTTTCCCGGGCGGCGGCACGCGCCGTGCTGTCGGGAAGAGCCTCAGACCTTTCCGGTTCGAAAGCCGGGCAAATCAGGAATCTGGAGCGTTTCGCCGTTTCAACGGAAGGGTGAAATGCACTAGGTCAGGGGCGCAACCTCGATCGGAGTTCACCGCTTGCTACCGCTGATCCTGCCGCTGGGCGACCGGGGACTGCTGGTGCGGTTCGGCGAGACGCTGTCCGATGCGGCCAACCGGGCTGCAATTGACTTCGCACGGCGCATCGAGGCGGCCGCGATTCCTGATGTGGTCGAGGTGGTGCCGAACCTCATCTCGGTGCTGGTGCGATACGAACCGACGAAGCTGACATTCGACCGGCTGGCGGGGGAGATCAGGTTGCTGGCCCCGGCAGCGGACGACTCTATCGCCGCAGGCGTCCGGCATGCCGTGGCCGTCAGCTTCGATGGTGAGGACCTCGAAGAAGTGGCGGAGCTGGTGGAACTGCCGGTGGCGGACTTCATTCGGGCGCACAACGCAGCGCCACTGCGCGTGCTGGCGACCGGCTTCGCCCCCGGCTTTGTCTATTGCGGCATGCACCCCGAGGCGCTGGCGGTGCCGCGGCGGGCCGCGGTCCGGCGGCAGGTGCCGGCGGGCACGGTGCTGTTCGCTGCTGGACAGACGGCGATCACCTCAACCCCCATTCCGACCGGCTGGCACGTCATTGGCCATACGGGTTTTCGCAATTTCGACCCGGCGGCAGAGCCTCCGAGCGCAGTGCGCGCCGGAGACAGCATTGAGTTTGAGGTGGCACCGTGAGCGCCATTCGCATCACCCGCGCCGGACCGCTGGCGACGCTGCAGGATGCTGGGCGGCCGGGACTGCTGCGACACGGCATCAGCGCCTCGGGGCCGATGGATCGCGCGGCGTTCGAGCGGGCGGCCGGTTGGCTGGGCACAGCCGGAACGACGGGGATCGAGTTCACTACGGCAGGGATCGGCTTTGTCGCCGAAGGTTCGGTTTCCATCGCCGTTGACGGGGGAGCGTTCGATCTCAGCATCGATGGCGACGCAAAGTCATGGCCTTCGAGGGTGCTGCTGAGCGCGGGGTCCGTTGTGGACATCCGCCCGGGTCCGTCCGGGAACTACGGCTATCTGCGGTTCGACCGCGAGATCGATGTGCCCCTGGTGATGGGCAGCCGGGCGACGAGCTCGATCGCCGGGATTGGCGGTCTGGCGGGACGCCCGCTGCTGGCTGGCGACGTCCTGTCGCTCGGCCCCACGCTGTCCCGCGGACGAGGTCAGCATCCGACCCCGGCCGAAGTCGCGGATGGTCCGATCCGCGTCGTCTGGAGCATTCACGCCGACCGCTTCAGCAATGCGATTCGTCAGCGCTTCGTTACCGATGATTTCGTGGTGTCGCCGCAACTCGATCGCATGGGGGTGCGGCTTGCCGATCCCGGGCAGGTGTTCGCCGACGCAAGGATCCTGTCGCTGGTGTCGGATGCCGTGGTGCCGGGCGATATCCAGATCCTCGGCGATGGGACGCCGATCGTGCTGATGCGCGATCACCAGCCGACCGGCGGCTATCCGCGGATCGCCACGCTGGTGACGGCCGACCTCGATCGGTTCGCCCAGTTGCGGCCGGGCAGCCATCTGCGGTTCGCACCGGTGACCGTGGCGCATGCAGAAGGACTGAAGCGGTGAACGAGCTCGATCTCAATGCTGACCTCGGCGAGGGCATGCCCGGCGACGCGGCGCTGCTCGACATCGTGTCGTCGGCGTCGATCGCCTGCGGCGGGCACGCCGGCGACGAGACGACGATGCGGCTGACCTTGCGGGCGGCCAAGGCCCGGGGTGTTGCGGTCGGCGCGCACCCGGGCTTCGCCGATCGCGAGCACTTTGGTCGCCGCCGCCTTCTGTTGCCGCCCGAAGAGCTGGACGAGCAAGTGCGGGGACAGGTGCGCACTCTGGTCGAGTTCGCCGAGGAGGAGGGGGTGCCGGTGCGCTATCTCAAGCTGCACGGGGCGCTGGCCAACATGGCGGCCGAGGAGCCGGCGGTGGCGGCGCTGTGCTTTGCCTCGGTGACCGGCCTGGTGCCGGGCCTCTCGGTGCTGGCGATCGATGACAGTGCGCAGGTCGAGGTGGCCGAGGCACTGGGCTATCCGGTGGTGCGCGAGGCCTATGCCGATCGCGCGTATCAGCCCAACGGGTTGCTGGTGCCGCGGTCGGAGCCCGGCGCGGTGCTGCATGATATCAAGGCCATCGCCGAGCGCGCGGTCCGGCTGGCGCGGGCGGGAGAACTGGTGGCCATCGATGGCTCGGTGATCCGCACCGGGGCGACTTCGCTCTGTATCCACGGCGATACCGATGAGGCGGTGGCGATTGCCCGCGCGGTGCGGGCAGCGCTCGAGGCCGAAGGGATCGCTATCCGCGCGCCTTACTGAGGTTGCGCGGCGGGGCGAGTTGTTCCATATCCGCCTCTCCATCCCGAGGAGCTCCCATGACCGCCAAGATCATCGACGGAAAATCCTATGCCGAGGGGCTTCGCGCGCGCATTGCCGGCCATGTCGAGCGCCTGAAGCGCGAGCACGGCGTGACACCTGGCCTCGCCGTGGTGATCGTCGGCCATGATCCGGGCAGCCAGATCTACGTGAGCCAGAAGGCCAAGCAGACCGTCGAGGTCGGCATGCACTCGGAAAAGTACGAACTTCCCGAGGAGGCCTCTGAGGCCGAGGTGCTGGCATTGGTGCAGAACCTCAACGCCGATCCGGCCATTCACGGCATCCTGGTGCAGTTGCCGCTGCCCAAGCAGATCGACCCCAACAAGGTGATTGCCACCATCTCGCCCGACAAGGACGTGGACTGCTTCACGCCGTCGAGCGTCGGCAAGCTGCAGATCGGGTTGCCGGGTCCGGTGTCCTGCACGCCGCTCGGCTGCCTGATGCTGCTGCGCGATACGCTCGGTTCGCTCGAGGGGCTGAACGCGGTGATCGTCGGTCGCTCGAACCTGGTCGGCAAGCCGATGGCGCAACTGCTGCTGCGCGAGAACTGCACAGTGACCGTGGCGCATTCCAAGACCAGGGATCTGGCCTCGGTGGTGCGGGGCGCCGATATCGTGGTGGCGGCTGTAGGCCGGCCGCAGATGATCAAGGGTGACTGGATCAAGCCGGGCGCCACGGTGATCGATGTCGGGATCAACCGCATCCCCGCGCCGGAACGCGGCGAAGGCAGGACCCGGCTGCTCGGCGACGTCGACTTTGCGGCCGCATCGGAAGTGGCGGGCGCCATCACACCGGTGCCGGGCGGAGTAGGGCCGATGACTATCGTCTGCCTGCTCGCCAACACGGTGACGACCGCCTCGCTGATCAACGGCATCGAGCCGCCGAAGGATCTGACGCCCTGACATGACGCCGTAGCCGAGCCTGCTCCCCTCGCCCTTGAGCGGAGGGGCTGGGGGGCCGAGAGACGCAGGGTTGTGTCGGCCTACCGCTTCGCCGCCGCGTAGGCGTCGGCAAGCCGCCTCGGCGCCCGGAACCTCCAGGCGTCCTCGAGCCGCAGCGACAGTTCCTCGTCGCCGATCACGTTCAGCCGGACCAAGAGGCCCGGCCAGCCCATGAAATGGTCGGTCTGCCAGTAGATCTCGGGAGCCATTTCCATCAGCAGCTCCTTGTGTTCCAGCGGGCAGTGCAGGACCATCTCGTTTGGGCCGCGCACCGAGGCGAAATTCTTGCCTTTGACCTTGATTGAAGGCGCGCCGTAGCTGGTGGACTCCTCCACCTCAGGCAGGCCGAGCGCGGCGCACAGGCGCAGCATCCGTCCTATCTCGCTTTCCTTCGTCCGGGCCATCGCCATCTCCCTTTGGGGGAAGCAAAAAACAGCGCTCGACTGACCCTGCAAGTCTGGCGCATCTGAGCTCGATTGGCTACACCAGCTTAGGAGCGCTTTCAGGAAAAGTTGCCAGACTCTTCCGGTTCGAAAGGGCGACAAATCAAAGACTTAGATCATTTCATCGTTTCGAGGAAACGGTGAAATGATAGTGAACCCGAAGCGCCAGCCTCCCGGGGTCTCCATGACCAATGAATCCGACATCGCGGAAATCGGGGAAGCCCGGCCCGATCCGAACGCGCTTCGCGGTCCGGACGATCACCTGAATCAGGATTGGATCGAGCGGCTGCGCGCCCACCTCCTGGCGGGCGAAGAGCATGACGTCGCCGAGATGATGGAGCCGCTGCACGCCGCCGATGCCGGCGACGTGCTGGAGGCGCTGGAGCAGGATGAGCGCGTAGCGCTGGTCCAGATGCTGGGCGACAAGTTCGACTACCTGGCGCTGACCGAGGTCGACGACAACGTCCGTACCGATCTGATCGAGGAGCTGCCGGCCGAGGATGTGGCGCGCGGCGTCGCGACGCTCGACAATGACGACGCGGTCTACATTCTCGAGGATATGGACGCCGGCGACCGCGAGGAAATCCTCGCGCAGCTGCCGGCCTTCGAGCGGCTGAGCCTCAAGCGCAGCCTCGATTTCCCCGAAGACTCCGCCGGCCGGCGGATGCAGACCGATTTCATCGCCATCCCGCCATTCTGGACCGTCGGCCAGACCATTGACTACTTGCGGGTCGAAAAAGACCTGCCGGACGAGTTCTACCAGCTCTATGTCGTCGATCCCGGCTACCGGGTGCTGGGCACCATCCCGCTCGACAAGTTCCTGCGCGCCAAGCGGCAGGTGCGCATCGAGAACCTGATGAACCACGATGTCCTCACCGTGGAAGCCACCGAAGACCAGGAAGAGGCAGCGCGCGACTTCGAGCGCTATGATCTGGTGGAAGTTGGCGTGGTCGACGAGAACAAGCGACTGGTCGGCGTGCTGACCGTCGACGACATCGTCGACGTCATCCACGAAGAGGCCACCGAGGATATCAAGCTGCTCGGCGGCGTGGGCGACGAAGAGCTGTCGGATAACGTGCTGTCGACGGTGCGGAGCCGTGCCCCGTGGCTGGTGGTGAACCTTATCACCGCCATGCTTGCCTCGTTCGTGATCAGCTTGTTCAACGCCACCATCGAGCAGATGGTGGCGCTGGCAGCGCTGATGCCGATCGTTGCCTCGATGGGCGGCAATGCCGGCACGCAGACCATGACGGTGACGGTGCGGGCGCTCGCGACCCGTGACCTCGACCGGGGCCGGGTCCGCCGCCTGATCGTGCGCGAGGTGACCGGCGGCTTCCTCAACGGTTGCATCTTCGCGGTGCTGATTGGCGCCGTCACCTGGCTCCGCTACGCCAATGTCAGCCTTGGAATGGTCATCGGCCTCGCCATGATCATCAACATGATCGCCGCCGGCAGCGCCGGAATTTTGATCCCGTTGACCCTCAACAGGCTGAAGGTCGACCCGGCAATCGCCTCCTCGGTGTTCGTCACCACTGTCACCGATGTGATTGGATTCTTCGCGTTTTTGGGTTTGGCCGGGCTCTGGTTCGGGCTGTTCTGAAGCGCTTTCCACAGGGATACTCGACCTATCCACTGTGGCTTTCCCGCCACTTCCCAACCACGCCCTCGCCGAGTTAACGAATCATTACTGTCGCAATTTCGTCACCAAGTGTGATTGCGGCAGCCCGTGAACGGCAAGAAGGAGCTTTGATGCGAGGCCAATCAAAGACCGAATGGTGGCGTTCCGCCTTACCGACAGTGTCCTGGACACTCGTCTGTTTGCTGGCCATGTCACTCGTGTTCACTATCGTTGCCGGCGCCTAGGACGGGGTGCAACTGGACCTGAAGGTCCTTCGATAGTACAGAATTTTGGAAGGGCGCCGGGCCACTCGGCGCCCTTCCGCTTTTGAGGCCGACCTATGAAGCTCATCTTCGCCAATCGTAACTACTCGAGCTGGTCGCTGCGCGCCTGGCTCGTGCTCCGCCATTTCGGTATCGCATTTGACGAGGAGCTGGTGCTGCTCAACGGCGAGGGCTGGCAGCAGAACCTGCGCAAGAAGTCGCCGAGCGGCAGAGTGCCGGTGCTGGTCGATGGCGACGTCGTGCTGCCCGAGACGACGGCGATCATCGAGTACCTCAACGACAAGTACCCGGCCAAGGGCATCTGGCCGTCCAATCGCGTGGAGCGGGCCTATGCGCGTTCGGCTGCCGCCGAAATGCATGGCGGCTTCCTGGCGCTGCGCGATGCGGCGCCGATGAACCTCAGGGCCTCGCATCCGGGCAAGGTCGACTTCGACGAGGTCGCCGATGACCTGAAGCGCATCGAGCGGATCTGGGGCGACCTGCTGTCCCGCTCCGGCGGCCCGTACCTGTTCGGTTCGTTCAATGCCGCCGACGCCATGTTCGCGCCGGTGGCGACGCGCATCCGCACCTACGAGCTGCCGGTGAGCGATCTGGCGCAGGAGTATGTCGAGGCGATCTACGCACTGCCAGCCTTCCAGGAGTGGTTCGCCGAGGCGGTGAAGGAGCCGTGGGTGGTCGAGCAGGACGAGATTGACATCATCCTCGCCAAACGGGACGCGGCCGGCAACGCATGATGCACATGATCAAGCTCTGCGTCGGCGTTGCGACGCTGGAGGAGCTCGAGTCCTATCGCAGCGAGCGTGCGCACTGGTGGGGCGCCGATTACGGCGAGGACGTGCACGTCCACCGCACCCGCACCATGCCCAAGCGCAAGGACGAGATGGAGGGGCAGGGCTCGATCTACTGGGTGATCTCTGGCGTGATCCGCTGCCGCCAGCCGATCCTCAGGCTCGCCGAGGCAGTCGACGAGCAGGGGCTCAAGTGCTGCGACATCATCATGGCGCCGGACATGGTTCGCACCATCCCGCGGCCGAAGTCGCCGTTCCAGGGCTGGCGCTACCTTGACCCCAGGGATGCACCCGCCGATATCGGCAAAGGCGGTTTCGAGGAGGAAGGCTCGCTCGAACTCGCTGAAGAGCTGGCGAAACTAGGACTGATCTGATGCAGAGCACAGCGATCAAGGGCGTCAATGTTGGCTTCTACGAAGGGCCGGTGATTGCCGCCGAGGTGGACAGCAACGATGTGATCGGCTCGACCTATGGGCTGGGCATCGACCTGATTGCCATCCCGGTGGAACACCTGGTGGACGATTTCTTCTGGCTGAGCAGCGGGCTCGCCGGCGCGGTGCTGCAGAAGTTCCAACAATACGGTTTTCGCGTTGCCATCCTCGGCGACATCTCGCGCTTCACCGCCGAAAGCCCGTCGCTGCGCGACTTCATCTATGAGAGCAACCGGCGCGGACAGGTGATGTTCCTCGCCGACCGGGCAGCGCTGGAAGCGCGGCTTTAGGGTGACGTTGCGTGCCTGTCATCGCCCGGTGCTGAAACACCCTCTTGAACGGGGTGGGTGTCTCATCAATAGTCCGCCCGGGCGAACACATACCGAATCCCGAAATCGCGTCGCTTCGGGCTACCGGAGCGGCAGGGGAGACTGATGGGCAGGACAGGGACGCATGTCATTGTCGTCGGCAATGAGAAGGGCGGCTCCGGCAAGTCGACCACGGCGTTCCATCTTGCCGTTTTCCTCATGTATCAAGGCTTTCGCGTCGCTTCGATCGACGTCGATAGCCGCCAGCAGACGCTGACCCACTATGTGCGCAACCGCCGCAACTGGGCCCAGGCGCACGATCTGAAGCTGCCGCACGCCACGCATTTCCATCTCCCATTGTCGAAGTCGGATTCGGTGAAGGAAAACCAGCGCGTCGAGTTCGACCTGTTCCGGCAGGCGATCATCGAGGTCGAGGGCGATGCGGATTTCCTGATTGTCGATACACCCGGATTCGATACCCACCTGACCCGGCTGGCGCACTCGCTGGCCGATACGCTGATTACCCCGCTCAACGACTCGATCATCGATCTCGATGTGATGGCGCATGTGGACCCGGTGACCGGTGATCCGAGGGAGATGAGCCACTATGCGCGGCTGGTGCAACGAGCGCGCACTGAGCGGCTGTCGATCGACGGACGCACCATCGACTGGGTAATCGTGCGCAACCGTATCTCGATGCTGCCGTCGCGCTCGACCAAGATCGTGCAGGGGGCCATCGAGAAGATTGCGGTGCGACTGGGTTGCCGCGTGGCCGATGGCATAGCCGAGCGTGTGATCTTCCGCTCCCTGTTCCCGACCGGGATGACGGTGTTCGATCCGCTGGATGCGGAAATGCTCGGCGGACTGCCGTCCATGTCGCATCTCAGTGCCCGGCAGGAGTACCGGGCGCTGGTCGAGGCGCTGAGACTGCCGGTGAGCGAGCGGGCCAAGGCTCGCATCGAAGGCGAGAAGGCGCTGGCGGCCAGCGCCGGCGAGCCGGCCAATTTCGAGCATATGGCCGGCGAGTAACTTCAGGATCGGCGGGGCAAGGTGACCGTCACGGCGCGGCCGCCGGCCGGCGCGAACACGTCGAGTTCGATCTCGACATGCGGCATCAGCATGCGGCGGGTGCGGGCGCTGAGCGCCATCACCACGCCGAGCAGATCGCCGACGCCGCGGCGCTTCAGGCCGGGGTTGAACCGCGTCACCATGGCATTGACCGCCTGCCTGCGGACAACGGCATCTTCGGACGCGAGGGCCGACTGCCCTACAAATCGGGCGAGTTCGGTGAGGCTAGACGTATCGCTCATTTGGGCTACTCCAACACAGGCCACAAATTCGCTTCCCTGAGGCGGCTGCTTTTCGCGACTCGGGGCGTTTCCAGGAAAAGTTGCAGACTTTTCTTCCTCGGACTTGATCCGGGGATCGGAAGCGCGACCGACTAATGCTTAGGACTGCATCGCGAGGCAGCTCATTTTGGCTTTCTTCAACTGGTTGCACATGCCGGCCGCATCTTCACGGCCGCCAAAGCCGCCGAAGCGGGCGCGGAAGAACACTTGCCCGTTCTTCTCGAACCGTTCGACATAGGCGCGAGCTGCCCCAAGGTCACCGACCTTGGACGAAGCGTCGCTGATAAGGGAGTTGGCGCCGCCTTCGGTCGGCGCAGCGCCGATCTGGACGATCCAGCCACCGCTGACTTCCTGCGGGACCTCGGCCACTTCAGTGGCGGCGAGCGGCGCCGGAGCGGCCTGGTCTTCGACGATATCGGGCGCGGTGTCGCCGATGCCACCCGAGGTCATCAGGTCGATCGGCTGGCCTTCTTCGCCGATGCCGACCGGCGGCAGCAGCGGGGCGGACGGGGCGGTCTGACCGAGCGGAGCGGGCGCGGCGCCGAGCGAGAAGGTGTCGCTGAGCCAGGCGCCGATCACATCGAGCGGGCGTTCCTGCTGCGGCGCGATACTGGCAATGGTCGGGCGGCTGGCGAGCGTATTGGCGGCCTGCACGGCTTCGTCGAAGCCGAGATCGGCAGGACGGGCCTCGGGCAATGGGGCGCCTTCGCCGATCGAGGCAACGACGATGTCGTCGGCCTGCTGCGTGGCTTCGGTCGGCTGCAGCTTGGCGGTAACCGAAACGGTGCCGCCGCCGATGCGGAAGGACGGGTAGGGCGCCGGCATCACGGGCACGGGATCGGCGGAGGCGACCATCACGGTGGCGCCCTTGCGGCCCGGCTGCGGGATCATGGCGACGTCGAGATAGCCACCGGTGCGGCTCTTGGGCAGGTACTTCTTGACCAGCTCGCGCACTTTGGCGTCGCGGGCGCCGCTCGAGTCGAAGCCGAAGCCGGCGACGACGATGTGGTGGCCGTCGGCACGCGCGGCAGTAAGCAGGTTGAAGCCCGAGGCGTTGGTGTAGCCGGTCTTGATGCCGTCGACGCCATTGTTGCCCAGCAGGCGGTTGTGGTTGCCGTAGGTGCGCTTGCCGTACGAGAAGCTCCGGGTCTGGAAATACTCGTAGTAGTTCGGGAAGTGCTGGTAGACGGCAATGCCCAGGATCGCCTGGTCGGCGACGGTGGTGACCTGCCCCTTGTCAGGCAGCCCCGAGGCGTTGCGGTAGGTGGTGTTCGACATGCCGAGCGCCTTGGCCGTGGCGGTCATCCGCTTGGCGAAGGCGCTCTCGGAGCCGGAGATGTTTTCGGCGATCACGCGGGCAATGTCGTTGGCGGAGATGGTGACGATGGCCTTGATGGCGTTCTCGACAGTGATGGTCGAGCCGGCCTTGAGCCCAAGCTTGGTCGGCACCGCTTGCGCAGCGTATTTCGACACCGTGAACTTGGTATTCAACGTAATGTTACCGGCCTCCAGTTCCTGGAACAGGACATAGAGAGTCATCACCTTGGTGACGGAGGCGGGGTAGCGCGCGGCGTTGGCCGAGCTTTCGTAGAGGATCTTGCCGGATTTGGCGTCGACCACGATGCCCGCGAACTTGCGTGGCACGGTGGCGGCTTCGGCAGCCGAAATCATCGGCGCCAGCAGCGCGAGGGTCAGCGCGATCGCCGCGGCGATGCGCCCGAACAGCGCGCGCGAATGGGAAAAATGCTTCTGCGAAAGCACCCGGTACTCCAACTACTCTCGGGCGAAAACGCCGCCCGTACTCAACGCCTCGAGAACCTGCGGCCGATCCTCCCCAAATGAGACCAGCCACGTTCCCTGTTACCCATCACCTTAGGCACCCGGTCTTACCATTCCGTAAAATGCGATGGATTTCGGGGACTTGGTTAAGCGCCCCCTTCGCCGAGCACCTGCTCCAAAGTTTAGGTACTTGGCCACTTAACAGGCACGGAGTTTTGCCTACATAATGGCCTCACCATGCTGCTTCGAACCGATCTCCCCCAGACCCGAGCCATGCGTGCAGCCATCGAACTGACGCTCCCGACCACTGGTGCATCCAAGGTGCCGCCACGCGGGGCTGACGATGACCGCAAAGGCGGCAACGGCAATGGGGGAAGCAAGAACGATACGGCGACCATCACGAAGCCGAAGACCAAGAGCAAACGGCCCAGCCTCTATCGGGTGCTGCTGCTCAACGACGATTACACTCCGATGGAGTTTGTCGTCCTGGTGCTGCAGGATGTGTTCAACAAGACCCGCGAAGAGGCCATGCGCATCATGCTCCACGTCCATAACCAGGGCGTCGGCGAATGTGGTGTGTACCCCTTCGAGGTGGCCGAGACCAAGGTCACCAGGGTGATGGACGCGGCCCGCAAGAACCAGCACCCACTTCAGTGCGTGATGGAAAAGCAATAGGAACCGACATATGCCCTCTTTCTCTCGCGGACTTGAGAAGGCCCTCCATCAGGCGATGAACCTGGCGCGCGAGCGGGCGCATGAGTTCGCCACGCTCGAGCACCTGCTGCTGGCGCTCACCGACGACCGCGATACCATCGCGGTGCTGACCGGCTGCGATGTCGACATCGAAGCGCTGAAGTCGGACCTCGAGGACTTCATCAACGAGGAACTCGACAGCCTCGTGGTGCCCAACGGGCAGGACGCGCGGCCGACGGCGGCGTTCCAGCGCGTCATCCAGCGCGCCGTGATCCATGTGCAGTCGTCCGGCAAGGAAGAGGTTACGGGCGCCAATGTGCTCGTCGCCATCTTCGCCGAGCGCGAGAGCCATGCCGCCTACTTCCTCGAGCAGCAGGACATGACGCGGCTCGACGCGGTCAACTTCATTTCGCACGGCATCACTAAGTCGGGGCCGAGCGAGGAGCGCCGCGTGCGTGGCGCCGAGACTCCGGCCGGCAACGGCCAGGGCGAGGAAGGCGAGCGCGCCGGCAACGGGCAGAGCTCGGCGCTGGCCGATTTCTGCGTCAACCTCAACGAGAAGGCCCGGGCCGGCAAGATCGATCCGCTGATCGGCCGCGACAGCGAGCTGCGCCGGACCATCCAGATCCTCTGCCGCCGCTCTAAGAACAACCCGCTCTATGTCGGTGACGCCGGCGTGGGCAAGACCGCCATTGCCGAGGGCCTCGCCCGCAAGATCATCGAGGGCGACGTGCCCGAGGTGCTGCGCGAGGCGGTGATCTATGCGCTCGACATGGGCTCGCTGCTGGCCGGCACCCGCTATCGCGGCGACTTCGAAGAGCGGCTGAAGGCCGTGATGAAGGAGCTGGAGAAGCATCCGGACGCGATCCTTTTCATCGACGAGATCCACACCGTAATCGGCGCCGGCGCCACTTCGGGCGGCGCGCTCGATGCATCGAACCTGCTGAAGCCGGCTCTGGCTTCCGGCAACATCCGCTGCATCGGCTCGACCACTTACAAGGAATACCGGCAGTTCTTCGAAAAGGACCGGGCGCTGGTCCGCCGCTTCCAGAAGATCGACGTCGCCGAACCGACCATCCCGGACGCTATCGAGATCGTGAAGGGCCTGCGGCCGTATTTCGAGGACTACCACAAGCTGAAATACACCGACGACGCGCTGAAGGCCGCCGTCGAACTGAGTGCGCGCTACATCAATGACCGCAAGCTCCCGGACAAGGCGATCGATGTGATCGACGAGACCGGAGCCAGCCAGATGCTGCTGACCCCGGAGAACCGCAAGCAGACGATCGACGTCGCCGATATCGAGCAGACCATCGCCACGATGGCCCGCATCCCGCCCAAGTCGGTGTCGAAGTCGGATTCGGAGCTCCTCGCCAACCTTGAGAGCAATCTCAAGACCGTGGTGTTCGGCCAGGATCAGGCGATCACAGCGCTCTCGTCGGCGATCAAGCTGGCCCGTGCGGGGCTGCGTGAACCGGAAAAGCCGATCGGCTCCTATCTGTTCACCGGCCCGACCGGCGTCGGCAAGACCGAGGTGGCCAAGCAACTGGCGGATACGCTGGGCGTGGAACTGCTGCGCTTCGACATGTCCGAGTACATGGAGCGGCACACGGTCTCGCGGCTGATCGGCGCCCCTCCGGGTTATGTCGGCTTCGACCAGGGTGGCCTGCTCACTGATGGCGTGGACCAGCATCCGCACTGCGTGGTGCTGCTCGACGAAATCGAGAAGGCCCATCCGGACCTGTTCAACATCCTGTTGCAGGTGATGGATCACGGCAAGCTGACGGACCACAACGGCAAGTCGGTCGACTTCCGCAACGTGATCCTGATCATGACCTCGAACGTCGGCGCCATGGAGCTGCAGAAGTCGCCGATCGGCTTTGGCCGCAAGCGCGAGCAGGGTGACGACGAGGAAGCGGTGAACCGGATGTTCACGCCGGAATTCCGCAACCGGCTCGATGCCATCATCTCGTTCGGCCCGCTGCCGCCGGCAGTCGTCCGTCGGGTGGTCGAAAAGTTCGTGTTGCAGCTCGAAGGCCAGTTGGCCGAGCGCGGCGTGACCATCGAGCTGACCCCGGAAGCCGCCGAGTGGCTGGCGATCCGCGGCTATGATGAGCGCATGGGTGCGCGCCCGCTGGGCCGCGTGATCCAGGAATACGTCAAGAAGCCGCTGGCCGACCAGGTGCTGTTCGGCGAGTTGCAGAACGGCGGCTCGGTCACGGTCGCAGTGGTCGGCGTCGGCACCGAGGCCAAGCTCGAGCTGATCGCGGTTCCGCCGCGGCCGGCCCGACCCAAGGCCATCGCGGCGCCCAAGGCCAAGAAGGCCAAGGCCGCAGCCGACAAGCCGGCGGAAGAGAAAAGCTGAGATCCCATGCAGGGAGCTATGGAAGGCCGGGAGTACTCCCGGCCTTTTTCTTGGCACTATCGGGGGAGGAATGAATGGGACTTGAGGGCAAGACCATCGCCATATCAGGCGCGGCGCGCGGCCTCGGGGCGGCGCTGGCCATCGTCGCCGCGGACCGCGGGATGATCCCGCTCCTGCTGGGCCGCAACGCGGCCGGTATCGGCGCGGTGGCTGACGCCATCGAGCAGCGGACGAGCAAGCGGCCGGACGCCTTCGTCTGCGATCTCGCCGACCCACTGTCGGTGACCGGCGCGGCGAGCAAGATCGCCACGGTGCACCCCGAGCTCGACATTCTCGTCAATTCCGGCTCGCAATGGGTGGGCGGCTCCTACCAGGCGATGACCGACGCGCAGATCGCTGCGGTGGTTGACTCGACGGTGACCGGCACCATGGCGCTGACGCAGCGCCTGCTGCCGCTGCTGCTGAAACGGCCCGAGGCGGACATCCATACGGTGGTCTCGATGAGCGGGTTGCCCTATGCGCGGATGCGCGGCTCATCGGTGCCGTTCGTCGCCGCCAAACACGCGCAGAACGGCTTCGTGCAGGCGCTGACCGAGGAGATGATCGGCACCAGCGTACGGGTCACCTCTGTCTATCCCGGCCATATCGAGGACACCTCGCCGCTGGAGGAGAACTGGGACCATCCGCGCGGCGTCGACGACGCGCTGAGCGACAGGGAGGTGGTCGAGTCGATCCTGTTCGTGCTCGGCCAGCCCCGGAACGTTGCGATCCGTTCGCTGGTGATCGAGCGGGCGCGGACCGAGTTCCTGAGCTAGCTGGATGGCCGCTAGCGTTGGTAGCGTGCACCAGCGCTGGCTTGCACAGGAGTGCGGGGCAGTGCCTCGGCCGGCACGCGAAACGCTCCGGGTCCGTTCATCGCTCAAGTCAAGCGGTGAAAGGACCTAATCCGTTGATTTGGTGTCGCTTTCGAGCCGGAACAGTCTGCAACGCTTCCTGCAAGCGCTCTAGGCTGGCGCGCTGACGTCGGGCGAAGCGCGCCGGGCGATCTCGGCATGCGCAGCACTGATGGCGGCCTCCACGGTACGCTCGTAGAGCACCGTGGGGGCGCTGACGCCATGCGTGGTGAGCGATTTCCGCACCGCCGGGGTGGCGCCCGAGAGCAGCAGCACGACGTGGTGGCGGGCCGCCTTGCGGGCGATGCCTCCCATGGTGTTGGCGGCGGTCGAGTCGATGAACGGCACGGCTGAGAAATCGATCACGAAGGCACGGTGCTGGTCGGCGATGCGTTCGAGCACCGAGCCGACGGTCGCCGCTGCGCCGAAGAAGAAGGCACCGGTGATGCGGTAGACGGCGACATCGGGGTCGGTGGCGATGCTGGGGTCGTAGGGCAGGCGAGCAGCGCCGGCGGTGTCGGCCTGATCCTCGGGAACCGGAGGCGCGTGCACTTCGACTCCGGCATGCTGAGCCATTCGGTGGATGAACAGCAGCGCCCCCAGCGCGAAGCCGACGACGATGCCCTCGGTGAGGCCGCGGAACACCGTGAGCCCGAATGTCGCCAGCAACACCACTGCGTCGCCCGGCGAGGTACGGAGCAGGGTCGCAAAGGCGGTCCTTTCGGCCATGTTCCAGGCAACGACGACGAGCACGCCGGCGAGAGCCGCGAGCGGGATGAAGCTCGCAAGCGGGGCGGCGACCAGCATGAACAGCACGATGAACACCGAGTGGAACATTCCGGCCAATGGGCTGCGGGCGCCCGAGCGGACATTGGTGGCGGTGCGGGCCACCGTGCCGGTGGCGCAGATGCCGCCGAACAGTGCCGAGCCGATATTGGCGACGCCTTGCGCGACCAGTTCCATGTTGGAACGATGCCGCCGCCCGGTCATGCCATCTGCAACCATGGCGGAAAGCAACGACTCGATGGCGCCCAGCAAGGCGAAGGCGATCGCGTCGGGGAGAACGGCCTGGAGTTTGTCCAGGGAGAAGGGGGGTAGCGCGGGGCTGGGCAGCGTGCTGGGAATACCGCCGAAGCGCGTGCCGATGGTCTCGACCGGCAACTGCAGCAATGCGCCTGCAAGCGAGGCCGCAATCACGGCGATGAGTATACCCGGCCAGTGCGGACGCCAGCGTCGCAGCCCTATGATGACGCCGACGGCGAGCGCGGCGATGCCGAGGGCGGCCGGGTTGGTGGTCCCGATGGCAGCCGCCAGTGTCGCAAGTTTGGGAAGGATGTCCGCCGGATCGGCTCCCGGCAGTGTCAGACCGAGCAGATCGTGAATCTGGCCCACGAACAAGATCACCGCGATCCCCGAGATGAAGCCGACCGTCACCGGGTAGGGGATGAACTTGATGTAGCTGCCGAGTCGGAACGCTCCCATCAACAGCAGGAACAGGCCGGACATGATCGTCGCGAGCAGCAGTCCGTCGAGCCCGTGGCGGCTGATGGTGGAGGCGACCAGCACCGTGAACGCCGCCGCCGGTCCGCCGATCTGGAAGCGGCTGCCGCCCAGCGCCGAGACCAGGAACCCCCCGACGGCGGCGGTGAACAGTCCGCGCTCGGGCGTCGTTCCCGAGGCGATGGCGATGGCCATCGACAGGGGCAGCGCGACGATGGCGACGGTGAGCCCGGCGAGGATGTCGGCCCTGAGGTCGGCGAGCCCATACCCCTCGCGCAACACGGTGATCAGCTTGGGGGTGAAAAGCTCGGTAAGGGCAGGCGGCGCGGCACGGGAGGTGCGGGCGGAACTGGCCATCGGATCATTCGCCTTTCAACAAGCGCGGCAATCATCGGTGGCAGGGGCCGTGATCGCCCAAATGACGTCTGGAACTTAGTCGGTCTTCGGTGTGGGTCGTCGGAGGCGTACGCCGCGGCCACCGGTATCGCTTCGGGCGTTGTCGCCGATCAGTTCGACGCCGGCCTCGTTGAGAGCCTCGATCACTCTGGTGAGGGTTTCGACGATGCCGCGTACGGTGCCATCGCTCGCTTCCATGCGCTGGATCGTGGGCAACGATACTCCGGCCATGTCGGCCAAGGTTTTCTGGTCGATGCCGAGCAGGGCGCGGGCGGCCCGCAATTGGGCGGCGGTCATCATCGGTGCTAACGCCTGGACGAGGAAGTCTAGCGTAGAATGTCGACGAACTGATGTGCTGCACATCACTGTTGGGATTTCTAGCAGCTTCGCCGGGAGTCGAAAAGCCAGGCGGCTAGCGCGGCGCCCGGACCACATAGGCGCACAGGAAGGCGAGGTAGATCGCCCCGGGCACGATCAACGCTCCAACCTGCCACTGGCCGTAGGCGAAGGCCCCGATGGAAGCACCGAGCAACAGCGCCAGCCAGACCAGCAGGTGCTGCAGCCAGCGCAGCGGCGGAGCTTCGCGGCGGACGGCGCGCGCCATGTCCTGGCCCACCGCGAACAGCGTGCCGGTAACGAAAGTGGCGCCCAGCCTGACGGCCCCGGTTTGCGGCAGTGCGGCGTTCTGCGCACCGGCAGCGGTGGCGAGCGCCAGCATGGCCTGGGCGGCGGAGAACCCATTGGCGTGCAGCACCAGCGTCACCAGCAGGCCGGCAATGACGACCGCCAGCACGCCGACGCGGCCCCGCCGCTGGCCGATCCCCGAGATCAGGCTGCCAAGAAAGCTGCCCATGACGAACATCACGATCAGGCCGGCCGGCAGGGCGAGAGCAGGGCCGAGGTGGGCGAGACCGGCGCCCAACTGCGTGGTATTGCCGCTCATGAACGAGGTGTAGAAGCCGCCCAGCTCAATGAAGCCGACGACGTCGATCATCCCGGCGGCGGCGGTGAGCAGCAGGCCAAGGCTGAGCTGTGGAGTGGGCGTCACGTCAGGCGAGGGCGGCTGCGATGGCCTTGGCCTGCGCGGCGAGCTCGCTGTCGTCCGCCTTGCCGCTTTCACCGTGCCGGCCGACGGGAACCCCCTCGTAGACCGGGATGACGTGGAAATGCAGGTGGAAGACCGACTGCCCGGCCGGCGCCTCGTTGAACTGCACGACGCGGATACCGTCGGGGTTCAGCGCCTTCTGCGCCGCCCTCGCGACGCGTTGCACCAGCGGGATGGTGCGGGCGAGCACAGCGGGATCGGCATCGAGCAGGTTACGCGACGCCGCCTTGGGGATGATCAGTACATGCCCCTTCGACTGCGGGAAGATGTCCATCATGACAAGGACGTCCGCATCTTCGTAGACCTTGTGGGACGGGATCTCGCCCTTGATGATCTTCGAAAAGATGTTGCTCGGGTCGTAGGCGGTCACGAGGCGGTCTCCATCACGTCGTCGCTGTCGTAGAGGTTTCCCGGATAAGTCTCGATCGTCTCTTCGACGATGTCGGCGGCGAGCCCGGTGCCGTCCTCGAGCACGAGACGATCGCGCAGCTCGGCGGCAGCGATCTCGAACGTGGCATCGGTGGCCAATTCATCGAGCGCCGAGGCGAGGATGCCCGGGGTGAGTTTTCTGAGGCGAACCGGGGCGGGGCCGCAGCCCAGTTCGTAGACCCGGCGGCCCCAGTAGGGCTGGTCGAAGAAATGCGGCACGACGAAGGTCGGGCGGCCGGCGTAAAGGCCGGCATAGGTGGTGCCGGCGCCGCCATGGTGCACCAACGCCTTCATCAGCGGAAACAGCTTGGTGTGGGGCGCCTTGTCGATGGTGTAGACGGTGTCGGGCAGATCCTCGGCCTTGATGCCGCCCCAGCCCTTGCCGACCACGGCGCGGCCGCCCCATTCCCTGAGCGCCTTGGTGATGATCTCGGTGTTACGCGCCGCGCCCCAGGGCATCGAACCGAAGCCGAGATAGATCGGCGCTTCACCGGCATCGAGGAACTTGCGGAACGAGGCGTCCGGCTCCCAGCCGGTAATGTCGTCGAGGCGCCAGAAGCCGGTGACGACGGTGGTCTCCGGCCAGTCGCCGGGGCGCGGGGAGATCACCGGGGAGTAGGCGTGCAACGCCGGGATCGGCTCGCCGCGGGCGTTCTTGGAAAAGCCCGAGCGCTTGCGGCTCCTGAGCCCCAGCAGCTTGGCGCGCATTCGGTCGCGCGGGAAATCGTAGTAGCTCTGGTGCGCCGCCTGCACCACGTAGCTCAGCCGGTTGAACAGCGGATCGAGGCTGATGCGGTTGAACAGCGGCTCGGGCGGTGGGCCGTCATAGCCGAAATACGGGAACTCGCCGGTCGGGTTGATCGGCTGGAAGGCGGTCATGATCGCCGGGATATCCAGCGCTTCGGCGACGTCGACGGCGAAATTGGTGGTCTGGTGGAAGATGATGGCATCGACGTCCTGGGCGGTGGCCCAGAGGTGCCGGCAGGCCGTCTTCATGATTTTCTGGCCGTCACGCAGCAGTTTTGGCGCATAGAGCAGCGAGTTCTTCGACATGACGTTGTCGAACTGGCTCTGCCGCATGAAGGCCTGGATATCACTGCCCAGCGTCGCGAACTCGACGCCGTGACCGGTGACGAAACCCTCGAAGTCGTTGGTAGCGCAAAGCACCACCGAGTGACCGCGCTTCTTCAGCGCCAGTGCAAGCGCGACGAAGGGCTGGACATCCCCCATCGTACCAATCGCGGCTATGGCGATACGCTTGCTCATTCGGTCTCCAGGGCCTCGGGAGGAGGCGGCCGTCATATCTATCGAGAGTATGGTCTGGCTGAGGCAGGAAAATACCGCGTCAGACCCGAGCCCGTCCAGTGTGGTGCCTTCGAACCACAGTGCCGCCGGGCGCGCAACTCACAGCTAAAGCGCATTCAGGAAAAGTCGCAGACTTTTCCGGTTCGAAGGCGCGACAAATCAAAGGCTTAGAGTATCTCACCGCTTCAACGAAACGGTCAAATCCCCTAATGCGGGTCCCCATGTCTGAATGGGGTGTAGCGTTCCAACTGTTCCTGCTCGCGCGCCACCGAGGCGCGCTCCTGCGCCACGAAGCGGGAAACGGCGTCGCGAAGGCCCGGGTGGCCGATCCAGTGCACGGAGCGGGTGGTGGCAGGCGCGTAGCCGCGCGCCAGCTTGTGCTCGCCCTGCGCCCCGGCCTCGACCACCGGCAGCTTGTGGGCGATGGCGTAGTCGATGGCCTGGTAGTAGCAGAGCTCGAAATGTAGGAACGGCACGTTACGGGTGGCGCCCCAATACCGACCGTAGAGGCGGTCGTGCCCGATCATCGAGAAGGTGCCGGCGATCGGCGCGTCGCCATCATAGGCGAACATCAGCAGGACCCGATCGGCCATCGCCTCGCCGAGCAGCGAGAAGAAGCGGCGGTTGAGGTAGGGGCGGCCCCACTTGCGGCTGCCAGTATCCTGGTAGAACTCGAAGAACTGGTCCCAGACCTCTTCGGTGAGGTCGGACCCGGTGAGCCATCTGACCGTCAGGCCATCGGCTTCCAGCGCGTCGCGGCGCTCGCGACGGGTAACCTTGCGGTGACGCGATGACAGCGTACCGAGGAAATCCTCAAAGCTCGAAAAGCCGTCATTGTGCCAGTGATACTGGGTGTCGTGGCGGACCAGCCAGCCCGAGGCGCGGGCCAGGTCGGCTTCGGCCTCGCTGACGAAGGTGGCGTGCACCGAGGAGATGTTGTTGCGGGTGGCGAGGGTCTCCGCCGTGCGGATCAGCGCAGTGCGACTGGCATCGTCCCTGGCGAGAAAGCGCGGGCCGGTGACCGGGGTGAACGGTACGGCGCATTGCAGCTTCGGGTAGTACTCGCCGCCGGCGCGCTGGAAGGCATCGGCCCAGCCATGGTCGAAAACGTACTCGCCCTGGGAATGCGACTTCAGGTAGAGCGGCATGGCGCCGACCGGCGTGGCTGCGCTGTCGCTCAGCAGCAGATGTTGTGGCTGCCAGCCGGTGCGATTGGAAGCCGAGCCGGACTGCTCGAGCGCGACGAGGAACCGGTGATCGAGGAACGGGTTGTCGACCACCCCGTCATGCGCAGGCGCCAGCGCGTTCCACACCTCCGCGGGGATCTCCGCGATGGAGTTGAGCACGTCGGCGCTGAGCGTTTCGTCAGGCACTTGGAGGATCGAACCCCTCGAATACGATCTGGTCGGCCTTGCCGAGCACGGCCAGCGCCGCAGCCGGCGATTTTATGGTCCAGGCTGTGACCGGCATGCCGAACGAGCGGAACAGCTTCACCGCCGGCAGGTCGAGCGACTTGTCGCGGCAGGAGATGAAATCGAAGCGGCTGACCGGCCAGTGCAGCAGGTGGCGCAGCATGAACTTCGTTGCGTCACTGAGGTGCTGGTCCCATTCCGGCTCGTCATAGGCATAGGTGACGATGCCTACCGGCATAGTGGCGCCGCGTTTTTTTACCTCGATGATGAGCTTGGGGTCGAACGACTCCAGCGTCACCGGCCCGCGATAGCCCTTGAGCGCATCCATCACCGTTTGCGCCAGTACTTCGGTGGCGGCCTGGTTGGGCTGCTGTTTCAGTTCAATCTGCAGCAGCACCCGGCCATTGATCTGGGCGAGGAATGCGTCGAACCGCTGCGGCGTATCGCCGGCGGCGCTGTCGAGCAGGGTGAAAGTCGAAAGCTCCGCCATGCTTCGCGCGCCGACCGGACCGGCAACGCCGGTCAGCCGGTCGAGGTCGTCGTCATGGAAGATCATCGGGATGCCGTCGCGGCTGAGCTGGACGTCGCACTCGATGGCGTAGCCGCCCTCGATCGCCGCCGCGAAGGCGCTCGCGGTGTTCTCGATGATGCCGCGACCGCGGTCGTGCAGACCGCGGTGGGCAATGGGACGATCGAAATTGGGTTTGGCGCACATGCTGTCAAGCCGTCATATGGGAGTTAGGGCGCCCGGGCGCTAGCACCCCCGCATGACACTTTCGCGTCGCCCTCGTTCAGTCCTCGACTTCGATGATGCCTTCGACCTCGACCGCGGCGCCCAACGGCAGGGCGGCCATGCCGACGGCCGAGCGGGCATGCTTGCCCTTGTCACCCAGCACGCCGACGATCAGGTTGGAGGCGCCGTTGGCGACGAGGTGGTGCTCGGCGAAATCGGGGGTAGAGGCGACGAACACCGTGAGCTTCAGCACCCGCTTGACCTTGCTGAGGTCGACGCCCGCCGTGTGGACGATCTGGCTGAGGAAATTGACCGCCGCGAGCTCGGCGGCGTTGCCGCCCTGAACGACGTTCATGGTATCGCCCAGCAGGCCCGTCACTACGCCCTCGGCGCCCGAGGAGATCTGGCCCGACACGTAGATGATGTTGCCCGTCCGGGTGATCGGCACATAGGTGGCGACCGGCGCTTTCGGCTGCGGCAGCTCGTAGCCATATTCGCGGAGCTTATCGAGGGGGCTGGTCATCCTGGTTCTCTTCGTCTTTGTCTGCGTTGCGGGCGGCGCGAGCCTTCACCCGGTCGTATAGCTTGCCGCGGATCACCGCGTCCCGGCCGAAGCGATCGCGTACACGATCAATGGCCCGTTCGGCCGCGGCTCGTCTGGCGATTCCCGGCTCGATCAGGTCGACCGGATCGATGCCGTCAGCCTCCGAGATGCCGCTGACACCAATGCCGATCAGCCGGAATGCCGTCCCGTCAATCTCGCGAGCGAGGAGCTGCACGCCGGTCTCGTAGAGCACGTTGGCAAGCTGTGTCGGGATCATCAATTGCCGGGCCCGGGTGCGCAAGCGAAAACCTGCCGACTTGAGCTTGAGCGTAACCGTGTCGCCGGTGATCGATTTGGCTTTGAGCCGCTCCGAGAGCCGCTCGCAAAGCGCCAGCAGTTCGGTCGAGAGGTCCTCGAATGTCCTCAGGTCGGTGTTGAAGGTGGTCTCGGCGGAGACGGTCTTCATCTGGTCGTCAGTCGATATGGCGCGGGCATCCTCGCCGCGCGCCAGCCGGGAGAGCCGGGCGCCGGCATCGCCATAGCGGCGCATCAACTGCTCGGGCGGCGTCGCCTGCAACTGCCCGATGGTCTCGAAGCCGTCCTTGCGCAGCGTTTCGGCAAACACCTTGCCCACGCCGTAGATCAGCGTCACCGGCTGCGGCGCGAGAAACGCCAGCGTCTCGGCCTTGCCGATCACCGCAAAGCCGCGTGGCTTGTCGAGGTCGGAGGCGACCTTGGCGAGGAACTTGTTGTGGCTGAGCCCCACCGAGATGGTGACGCCGATCTCCTGTTCGACGCGCTTGGCGAAGCGGGCGAGGACCACGGCCGGCTTGGCCTTGTGCAGCGCTTCGGTGCCGGTGAGATCGAGAAACGCCTCGTCGATCGACAATGGCTCGACCAGCGGCGTCAGTTGATCCATCAAGGTGCGGATCTCGCGGCTGACCGCGACATATTTCGCCATGTTGGGCGGGATGATCACCGCGTGCGGGCAGAGTTCCTTGGCCCTGAACATCGGCATGGCGGAGCGCACGCCGTACTGCCGGGCGATGTAGCAGCAGGTGGAGACAACACCGCGCACGCCGCCGCCGATGATCAGCGGCTTGTCGACGAGGCTCGGGTCGTCACGCTTCTCGATCGAGGCGTAGAAGGCGTCGCAGTCGACATGCGCGATGCTGAGCGCGCCCAGTTCGTCATGCGCCTTGATTCTGGGCGATCCGCACGTGCGGCAGCGGGTGGGAGCCTCGAAAGCCTCCACCGTCGCCGAGCAGTCGCGGCAGATCGCCAGCATGGCCTCATCCCGCCGGATTCAGTCGGGCCCAGACGCGCATGAAGTCGTCCGGCTTGAAGCTGTTATTGGCGCAGAGCGCCAGCAGCAGCGCCTCGTTGGAGGCGAAATAGTCGATCAGCCCGCGATCAAGGCCGTCGCCGCCGGCGGCCTTGCGCAGCGCGTCCGGGGAATAGCCCGTCATGGTCATGAACTCGGCCAACTGCGCCGGGTTCTCGGCGAGCTGGTGGAGGCAGATGTCGCCCAGTGTGCGGGAGGTGAGTTCGGGGGTTTTGGGCAAGGGCAGGGGCTCGGCAAGGGGACGGGACGTAATCGATTGATGTTACCCCGAACTTCGGGCAGAACACGAGGGCCTGCCGACCCCGTTCAGGGTGGATTTGAGTCCCGTATGCCCAAGACCGTCATGATCGTCGAAGACAATGAGCTCAACATGAAGCTCTTCAACGATCTGCTTGAATCGCGTGGATATTCGATCATCCAGACCCGCAATGGGCTGGAGGCGCTGGACCTTGCCCGAGCGCACCGCCCTGACCTGATTCTGATGGACATTCAGCTGCCGGAGGTCTCGGGGCTGGTGGTCACCAAATGGCTCAAGGAAGACGACGAGCTGATGTCGATTCCCGTCATCGCCGTGACCGCCTTCGCCATGAAGGGCGACGAGGAGCGAATCCTGCAGGGCGGATGCGAGGGTTACATCTCCAAACCCATCTCCGTGCCTCACTTTTTGGAAACCATTGCCCGCTACATTGGACCTGCCAACTAGGCTTTGCCTGGCTGGCATCGGGCAGATTTCCTCAAATCGCGGGGCCTGAGGTCTTTGACGGCGCGGGTGCTGATCGTCGACGATATTCCAACCAATGTCCGCCTGCTCGAGGCGCGGCTTTCGGCTGAGTATTTCGACGTCGTTACGGCAGCGTCCGGCAAGGAAGCTCTCGCCATTTGCGCCGAGGGCGAGATCGATATCATCCTGCTCGACGTGATGATGCCCGAGATGGACGGTTTCGAGGTGTGCGCGCGGCTGAAGGCCGACCGCCGGACCAGTCACATCCCGGTGCTGATGGTGACCGCGCTCGACCAGCCTTCCGACCGGGTGCGCGGGCTCGAATCCGGGGCCGACGACTTTCTGACCAAGCCGGTCGACGACGTGCAACTGATGGCGCGGGTGAAGAGCCTGGTGCGCCTCAAGGCCCTGACCGACGAGTTACGCGCCCGGGCGCGTACCGGCCAGGAGATCGCCATCGAAGACGCCATGCGGGCGATGGACTCGATCGACCACAATGACGGTCGCATCCTCATGGTCGATCCCGACCTGCGCCATGCCGAGCGCATTCGTGGCTACCTCGAGGCACACAATCGCATCGATATTCTCGCCAACCCGGCAGACGCTGTGCTGGCGGTCAGCGGCGGCGACTACGAGCTGGCGCTGGTGTCGATGGCCCTGGGCGATTTCGACCCGCTGCGGGTCTGCTCGCAGATGCGGACCGCCGAACAGACGCGCACCCTGCCGATCATCCTGATCGCCGAGGAGGACGACCGGCCACGCGTGGTCCGCGGCCTCGACCTGGGCGTCAACGACTTCATCATGCGGCCGGTCGAACGCAACGAGCTGATGGCGCGGGTGCGGACCCAGATTCGCCGCCAGCGCTACGCGGTGGAGCTGCGCCAGAGCGTCAACAATACTCTTGCGCTGGCGGTTACCGATGAACTGACCGGGCTATACAACCGGCGCTACTTCGAGCGGCATTTGTCGATCCTGTTGCAGAAGGCACAACAGCAGAGCCGCGACATGGCGGTGATGCTGATCGACATGGACTACTTCAAGGACGTCAACGATACGCACGGCCACGACACGGGCGACGCTGTGCTGCGCGAGTTTGCCGACCGGTTGCGCCGTAACATTCGCGGCGTCGACCTCGCCTGCCGATTCGGCGGCGAGGAGTTCGTGGTGCTGATGCCCGACACCGATGCGCGGCAAGCCCAGAGCGTCGCCGAGCGGGTGCGTGGCGCCGTGGCGGAGAAGGGATTTGACGCCGGCAACGGGCGGCCGCTGTCGGTCACGGTGTCGGTCGGCATGGCGCTCAACGAGCAGGAAACCGATACTCCGGAACTGCTGCTGAAGCGCGCCGACGTGGCTCTTTATCGCGCCAAGCGCGAGGGGCGAAATCGCGTCGTGGTCGACGCCGCCTAGTTGCGATCGGAGCAATCCAGGAATATTAAGGTTAAGGATTAGTAACGTTGTGGAGCGGCTACTTGCTCTGACGCCGGAAAGGGTTAAGTTGGTTCCATAGAAATACGCCGACACTTTCGGTGTCAGCAGTCACCCCTACGGTTCTCCTCAGGTCCGCCGCAACTCCTGGGTCCGTAGGGAGGCTGGTTCGCAGCGGGCAAGAGTGGCCTCTTCGACATGCCGCAGCGGACCAGCCGCTTCTTCAGACGCCCGTCCCGTATATCGGGGCGGGCGTTTTGCGTTCGTGATGTCCATAACGAAAAACCCGCGCTCAGCGAGCGCGGGTTTTGAAAGCGGCAGGAAAGGCCGGATTATTTGATCTTGGCTTCCTTGAACTCGACGTGCTTGCGCACGACCGGGTCGTACTTCTTGAACGAGAGCTTCTCGGTCTGGGTACGCGAGTTCTTCTTGGTGACGTAGTAGAAGCCGGTGTCGGCAGTCGACACGAGCTTGATCTTGAGGGATACGGCTTTGGCCATGGTCACATTCCTTGCAACGGCTTGCCGCGCGCTATCCGCGGGGCTGTGAATTCAACCGGCCAACCGGCCTGTGGAAATTTGGCCGGAAACTACGGATTTTCGGGCCGATGTCAAGCGGACACTAGCCGCCCGGCTTGGGTTCAGACGTCGCTCTTCGAGGTATCGCCGCGGGTCGGGTCGAACCCGTACATGTAGTTGGCCCACTGCAGGCCGACCACGGCGCCCTTGATCGAGGGCAGCATGATCAGCGGCAGCAGAATCGCCGCCGGGATCATCGTCCACACGTAGAACATCGGATCGACCGGCCCGCTCATCTCGGCATGCAGCATCCAGCCGACCAGCACGTGGCCGACGATGAAGATGGCGATGTAGGGCGGAAAGTCATCGGCCCGCGCCGAGCTCAGCTTCTCGCCGCACTCGCTGCAGGTATCGTTGATCTTCAGGTAGGAACGGAACAGCTTGCCCTTGCCGCAGTTCGGGCAGCGGCACATCACGCCATTGCCGATTGCCTTCCACAGCGAGCGCTGCTCGCGCACAAAACCGATCTCGACCGCCATCGCTATCTCTTCCGTTTGGCGTGCTTGCGATAGGCGCCCGCCTTGCCTCGCTTGCTAGATGGTCCTTTGCGTTGACGCCCGCCAGATGACGGAACGCCGCGGCTGCCTTCGCTCAGAAGTTCGAAGCGCAGCGCGCCGGCGACCGGGGCGACTTCGAGCAGGCGGACGCTGACATCGTCGCCGATGCGGAAGGTCTCACCGGTGTGATCGCCCACCATCGCCTGCATCTCCTCGACGAAGCGGTAGTAATCCTGGCCAAGCGTCGAGGCCGGGATGAAGCCATCGGCGCCGGTGTCCCTGAGCCGCACGAACAGGCCCGAGCGGGTGACGCCGGAGATGCGCCCCTCGAACCTGGCGTTGACATGCGCTGCGAGGAACTGCGCCAGCAGCCGGTCGATGGTTTCGCGCTCCGCCAGCATGGCGCGGCGCTCGGTCGACGAGATGTGCTGGGCAATGCCCGGGAGCTTGGCGATCTCGCTGTCGGTGAGCCCATCCTTGCCGAGCTCCAGCGAGCTGATCAGCGCCCGGTGCACGATCAGGTCGGCATAGCGGCGGATCGGCGAGGTGAAGTGCGCATAGCGGTCGAGGTTGAGGCCGAAATGCCCGTAGTTCTCGGCGGCGTACTCGGCCTGCGCCTGGGTGCGGAGGATGATCTCCGACACCTGCTGGATCTTGCCGTCGGTCCGGGCCTTGTCGAGGATGCGGTTGAAGTCTGATGGACGCACCGCGTCCGACTTCGGCGCCGGCAGCTGCAGCGAGCTCAGGAAGTCGCGTAGCGCCACCAGCTTCTCCTGGCTCGGCGTGTCGTGCACCCGGTAGAGCAGGGCGCTCTTGTGCTTCTCCAGCGTCTCGGCGGCCGCGACGTTGGCGGCGATCATCATTTCTTCGATCAGCCGGTGCGCATCGAGCCGCTCGGGAACCTTCACGTCGACGACCATCCCCGTCTTGTCGAGGATGATCTTGCGCTCGGGCAGGTCGAGGTCGAGCGGACCGCGATTGTCGCGGGCCTTTGCCATGGCGCCGTAAGCGGCCCAGAGCGGGCGCAGGATGCTGTCGAGAATCGGCCCGGTCTTGTCGTCCGGCTTGCCGTCGATCGCCGCCTGCGCCTGCTGGTAGTTGAGCTTGGCGGCCGAGCGGAACAGCACGCGGTGGAAGCTGTGCGAGCGCTTCTTGCCATGCTGGTCGAACACCATGCGCACCGCCAGCGACGGGCGGTTCTCGCCCTCGCGCAGCGAACAGAGGTCGTTCGAAATCCGCTCCGGCAGCATCGGCACGACCCGGTCGGGGAAATACACCGAGTTTCCGCGGATGTAGGCTTCACGGTCGAGTGCAGTGCCGGGGCGGACATAGGCTGCGACGTCGGCGATGGCGACGTAGACGATGTGGCCGCCGGCGTTCTTCGGGTCGGTATCCGGCTCGGCATAGACCGCGTCGTCGTGGTCCTTGGCGTCGACCGGGTCGATGGTGACCAGCGGAATGTGCCGCCAGTCCTCACGACCCTTGATCGTGGTTTCCTTGGCCTCTTCGGCTTCTTTCGTCACCGAGGCGGGGAAGCGGTAGGGAATCTCGAGGTTGTGGATGGCGATCATCGAGACCGCCCCCTCGGATTTCGGGTTGCCGATGACGTTGGTCACCTTGGCCTTGGGGATCATCAGCCGGCCGGTGAGCTTGATCTCGACTTCGACCAGGTCGCCATCGCGGGCGCTGCCGAGATCGCCGCCGTCGATGCGCATTTCCTTCTGCTTGCGGTCGATCGGCAGCAGCCGCGCGCCGTCCTCGTCCATACGGACGATACCGATCTCGCCGCGGCGCGGCTTGTCGAGGATCTTCATCGCCCGCGCGGTGTAGTTCGGCACCTCGCCGTCGCCGGCGCTGATGCGCGCCAGGATGCGGTCGCCGGGCGCGGGAGCCACGCGGGCATCCCTCGGCTGCTTGACCATGACGCGCGGACGCGCGCCTTCGTCGTCGTTCCATTGCGCGGGGAAGGCGTGGAGATTGTCGGGGTCGGCGTCGGCGGGAATGTCGAGGACGGTGACCGCGGGCAGGGCGGCCGTCGGCCGGATCTGCTTGCGGGTCCGGGCAATGAAGCCCTCGCCCTCCATCTGCTTGAGCAGCACCTTGAACGGGGTGCGCATGTCGCCGTGGATGCCGAAATGGCGCGCCAGGTCGCGCTTGCCATCGAGGGTCGGCTGCTGCGCCATCGCTTCGAGGATGGCTTCGCGTGAGGGTAGGGTGCCGACGGCAAACTGCCGCGGGCTCTTGGGTGTAGTCTTGGTTTTTGGCGCTTTCGCCATTGTCTCTTTCTTTAGGCGGGGGTCTCCGCCTTCGTCTTCGATGCGGCCTTGGGCTTGGTCGCCGTCTTTGCAGTCGACTTGGCCTTGGCCGCGGGTTTCTTGGTTGCCGCTTTCTTCGCTGGCACCTTCTTGGCGCCGGCGGACCGCGACGAGGATTTCTTGGTGCCGGAAGCGCCGCCCTTGGCAGCGATCAGTTCGAGCGCCTGCTCGATCGTCACGTCCTCGGGCTTAACCTCCTTGGGCAGCGTGGCATTCACCTTGCCCTGATTCACGTACGGGCCATAGCGACCGGCGCGGACCGAGATGATGCCGCCGTCGTGCTCGAAGGTCTTGATCGCCGCCGGCGTACCGGAGCCGCCCCGGCCGAACCGTCCGCCGCCTGCCGCCTTCTGGGCGAGCAGGTCAACCGCGCGGTTGAGCCCGACCGTGAACACCTCTTCGACCTCGGGAAGGTTGGCATAGGTGCCATCGTGGAGGATGAACGGCCCGTAGCGGCCGATGCCGGCGCTGATCGGCTTGCCCGTCTCCGGGTGGTCACCGACCGGGCGGGGCAGCGACAGCAGCTGCAGCGCTTTATCGAGCGTCAGGCTGTCGGGCGTCCAACCCTTGGGCAGGGACGAGCGCTTCGGTTCGGCACCCTCGCCCAATTGCACATATGGACCGAAACGGCCGGACTTCAAGGCCACCTCGAGCCCGCTCTCGGGATCGGTGCCGAGGATGCCGTCGCCGGTGCCGGCCTCGCTGGCGCCGCCGGTCGCGGCGTCGGAAAGCTGCATGGTGTAGCGGCACTCGGGGTAGTTCGAGCAGCCGATGAAGGCCCCGAACTTGCCGAGCTTCAGCGACAGCTGGCCGGTGCCGCAATTGGGACAGCGGCGCGGATCCGAACCATCGGCCTTGGCCGGGAAGATGTGGTCGGCGAGCAGGTCGTTGAGCGCATCGAGCACTTCGGAGACGCGGAGATCCTTGATCTCCTCGACATGGCTCTGGAATTCGTTCCAGAAGTCGCGCAGCACGTCCTTCCAGGCCAGTTTGCCGTCTGAAATCAGATCGAGCTGCTCTTCGAGGGCCGCGGTGAAACCGTACTCGACATAGCGGGTGAAGAAACTCTCGAGGAAGGCGGTGACGATGCGACCGCGATCCTCGGGGATCAGCGCGCGCTTCTCGACACGGACATAATTACGGTCCTGCAGCACGCCGACGGTTGCCGCATAGGTGGAGGGACGGCCGATGCCGATCTCTTCCATCTTCTTGATCAGGCTGGCTTCGGTGTAACGCGGCGGCGGCTGGGTGAAGTGCTGTTCGATCAGCGCTTCTTCGAGCTTGGGCCGGTCGCCGACATTGAGCGGCGGCAACTCGCGGCTGTCCTCGTCGTCCTCACCCTCGGCCCGCTCTTCCTTGGCCTCGACGCCATAGAGCGCGAGAAAGCCCGGGAAGGTGACGACCGAGCCGACAGCGCGCAGCGCGATGTCGCGGCTGGTGGCAAACACGGCGATATCGGCAGTGGTGCGCTCGATCTCGGCCGAGCGCATCTGGCTGGCCAGCGCGCGCTTCCAGATCAGCTCGTAGAGCCGGTGGCGATCCGGGTCGCCGCGCATGGTGTCCGGGTGCCGGAACATGTCGGTGGGGCGGATGGCCTCGTGCGCTTCCTGGGCGTTCTTGGCCTTGGTCTGGTAGATGCGCGGCTTCTCGGGCACGTAGTCCGAACCGAAGTTCTGGACGATGGCGCGGCGGGCCTGGTCGATACCTTCGGGCGCCATCTGCACCGCGTCGGTTCGCATATAGGTGATGAGGCCGTCCTCGTAGAGCCGCTGCGCGATCTGCATGGTGCGGGTGGGCGAGAAGCCCAGCCGCGACGAGGCGTCCTGCTGCAGGCTCGAGGTCGTGAACGGGGCGTAGGGGTTGCGCTTGGTCGGTTTCTTGTCGACCGCGCTGACGCTGAACGTGCCGGCAGTGATCGCCGCTTTCAACGCTTCGGCCTCGGCGCCGGTGCCGATATCGAGCTTGTCGGTCTTCTTGCCGTCGACCGAGTACAACCGCGCTTCGAAGCTGCGGCCCTTCTCGTTGAGGCGAGCGCCGATCGACCAGTATTCCTGGGCGCGGAACTTCTCGATCTCGGACTCGCGGTCGCAGACGAGACGCAGCGTCACCGACTGCACGCGGCCGGCCGAGCGCGAGCCGGGGAGCTTGCGCCAGAGCACCGGCGAAAGGGTGAAGCCGACGAGATAGTCGAGGGCGCGACGCGCCAGATAGGCATCGACCAGCGGCTCGTCGATTTCGCGAGCATTCTGCATCGCTTCGGTGACGGCAGACTTGGTGATGGCGTTGAAGACGACGCGTTTGACCGGCTTGTCCTTGACCAGCTTCTTCTGCTTGAGCACGTCAAGCACGTGCCAGGAGATCGCCTCGCCCTCGCGATCAGGGTCGGTGGCGAGGATCAGTTCGTCTGCGTTCTTGAGCGCGTTGCCGATATCGGCGAGCCGTTTCTTGGATGCCGCATCGACTTCCCAGCTCATCGCGAAGTCTTCGTCAGGCAGCACCGAACCGTCCTTGGCCGGCAGATCGCGGACGTGACCGAAGCTTGCAAGGACCTCATAGTCCTTGCCGAGGTAGCCGCTGATCGTCTTGATCTTATTGGGACTTTCAACGATGACGAGCTTCATGGACAAGCTTTCGGGAGTGGCGTTCGAACGCGGCGCAACATGGTGAAGCGTCTAGGGGCTGTCAACCAGCCCGGCGGCGCCGTTCGGCATTCCCCCTATGGGGGAAGAAAGTTGGGCAGCAATGTACGGGGCTCGACGGCTCGGCCGCCAGCTGCGCTCCCATCCCCGGCAGCCACTTCCGTGGCCGGATCGTTCATGGGCGAAGCGCCACCAACTGGCCGCTTGACCATTCCACCCGACCTTCGAGGTCGAGTTCGAGCAACAGCGTCTGCACCCGGCTGATGGCGATGCCGGTGGACCGGATGACATCGTCGACCGCGATCGGGGTAAGGCTGAGCGCCTCGATCAGGCGGGCGCGCTCATCGTTGGACGAGGGCGTGGCATCGACGACGTCGCCGTCCGGCAGCCAGTCGGCCTCCAGCAGGCTGGTGCGCGACGGATCGGCTTCGCGCAGCGTGTCGATGATATCGGCAGCGCTGGTGATCAGCGTGGCGCCCTGCTGGATCAGCGAGTTGCCGCCTTCGGCGCGTGGATCGAGCGGTGAGCCTGGGACGGCAAAGACTTCGCGGTTCTGTTCCAGCGCCAGCCGGGCGGTGATCAGCGAGCCGGAGCGCTTCGCCGCTTCGACGACCACCGTTCCGAGAGACAATCCGGACACCAGGCGGTTGCGGCGCGGGAAGTCGCGAGCCCGTGGCTCCCAGCCAAGCGGCATCTCGGTGAGAAGGGCACCGCCGTTCTCGACGATTTGGTGCGCCAGCGTGATATTCTCGCCGGGATAGATGTGGTTGAGACCGCCGGCGAGCACGGCCACTGTGCCGGTCCGGAGCGCCGCCTTGTGGGCCGCTGTGTCGATGCCGCGGGCGAGGCCGGAGACGACGGTGTAGCGTGCCTCGCCCAGGTCGCCGGCCAGCATCTGGGCGAACTTCTGGCCGGCGGTCGAGGCATTGCGCGCGCCGACAATGGCGACCGAGTGCCACCAGTCGAGATTGTAGCCGCCGGCAATAGTGACCAGCGGCGGGGCGCCGGAGATGTAGCGGAGCAGCGGCGGGTAGTCGGGTTCGATCGAGCCGACGAAGCGGGCACCAAGTCGCTCGGTGCTCGCGATCTCGTCCTCGGCTTCGGCAACCGTGGGGATGCGGGCCTGGGTATCCAGGCGCTTGAGCAGGTCGGGCAGGGCGGCCAGTGCGGCTTCGGCCGAGCCCTCGCGGTTGATCAGCTGGCGGAAAGTCTGGGGCCCGATATTGTCGGTGCGGATGAGCCGCAGCCACGAAGTGCGTTGCGACGGCGTCAATGCGATGCCGTCGCGCGCCATGGCTCAGGCCTTGGGCTTTTCCGAGCCGATCTTCGGCTCCGTGCCGTTCCACAGCCGGCGGATGTTCTGCCAGTGCTTGAAGTACAGCACGAAGCTGAGCAGCGCACAGGCGGCGGCGAAGGTGAAGCCTTGCATGTCGGTGCCGACGAGCGTGTAGGCGAAGATCGGGGCCGTCGCCGCAGCGGTGAGCGCGGCGAGCGAGGAGAAGCGACGGGCGACGGCGATCAGCAGCCATACCGCACAGAAGATCAGCCCGACCACCCAGTTCCAGGCCAGCAGCACGCCGATATAGGTGGCGACGCCTTTGCCGCCCTTGAACCCCAGCCAGATCGGGAAGACGTGACCGAAGAACGCGCCGATGCCGGCGCCGTAGACGACGAACTCGGCCGCAAGCGGCGACTCGGCGCCGGGGACGAGGAAGTAGCGCGCCAGCAGCACGGCAGCAGCGCCCTTGCCGGCATCGAGCAGCAGCGTCGCGGCGGCGAGCCAGCGGTTGCCGGTCCGCAGCACGTTGGTTGCGCCGATATTGCCCGAGCCGATCGAGCGGATGTCGATGCCGACCGCACGCGTCAGCAACAGGCCAAACGGGATCGAGCCGAGGAGATACCCCAGTACAGTCGCGATCAGGAAGTTCATGCGTTGGCCCCCTCAGCCGTGGCAGCATGGCTGAAGACCAGGCGGCCTGCAACGAACGTGTGCATCACGGCGCCCTGCATGCGGGCGCCCTCGAAGGCCGAGTTGCGCGAGCGTGAACGCAGCGCTGTCTCCTTGACCACCCAGGGGAATTCCGGATCGAGGATGATCAAGTCAGCCGGGGCGCCAACCGCGATGCGGCCGGACGCCAGCCCCAGCAGTTCGGCCGGACGGTTGGTCATGGCGCGCAGCAGGGTGATGAGCGGCACGTCGCCCGAGTGCACGAGGCGGAGCGCTGCGGCCAGCAGGGTCTCGAGCCCGATGGCGCCGTCCGAGGCCTCGGCGAAGGGCTGGCGTTTCACCTCGGTGTCCTGCGGGTCGTGACCCGAATGGATGGTGTCGATGGCGCCGGAGTTCAGCCCGTCGATGACGGCGCGGCGATCATCCTCGGAGCGAAGCGGCGGCGACAGCTTGAAGAAGGAACGGTAAGGCGCGACGTCGTTCTCGTTGAGCGAGAGGTTGTTGATCGAGACACCGGCCGAGACAGTGGCCAGTCGCCGCTTGGCCAACGCCAGCTGCTCCACGGCCGCGCCGGTCGACACCTGCGCCGCGTGATAGCGGACGCCGGTGAGGGCCGCGAGTTGCAGGTCGCGGGCGAGGGGGATGGTCTCGGCTTCGACCGGGATACCCTTGAGGCCGGAGATGGTCGCCAGCGCGCCTTCGTTCATCACGCCGTCGCCAACCAATGAGCGCTCGGCGAGGTGATGGATGACCGGCAGGTCGAAATTGCGGGCATAGGTGAAGGCGGCGCGCAGCAGTCCGGCCGACTGGATTGATTCTCGCCCGTCGGTGAGGGCAACCGCACCGGCTTCCTTCAGCAGCCCGAACTCGGTGATCTCCTCTCCCTTGAGGCCGCGGGTGATTGCGGCGGCCGGCAGGATGTTGACCGAGGCCTTGGCCCCGGCACGCCGGAGGATGAAATCGACCAGTGCGCCGTCGTCGATGACCGGCGTGGTGTCGGGCATCAGGACGAAACTGGTGACCCCGCCGGCCGCGGCGGCTTCCGCCGCGCTGGCGAGGGTCTCGCGGTACTCGTGGCCGGGCTCGCCGGTGAATACGCGCATGTCGATGAGGCCAGGCGCGACAACGAGGCCGCGGGCGTCATAGGTCTCGGCGCCGTCGGGAATGCCTTGCGGCGCGCCGTTGGTGATGCCGGCGATCCTGCCGTTCTCCACCAGCACGGCGCCTGGGGCGTCGTGGTTGGTAGCGGGGTCGACGATACGGGCATTGGCAATGACGATGGGCTTGCTCATTGCGCAGCCTCCCGGTCGGCGAGGAGGGTATCGAGCACCGCCATGCGCACCGCGACACCCATTTCCACCTGCTCGGTGATCACCGAACGTGGTCCGTCGGCGATCGCCGGGTCGATCTCGACGCCGCGGTTCATCGGGCCCGGGTGCATGACGATGGCGTCAGGCTTGGCGTAGCCGAGCTTCTCCTCGTCGAGCCCGTAGAAGTGGTAGTACTCACGCACCGAGGGGATCATCCGCCCATTGGCGCGCTCGTGCTGCAGGCGCAGCATCATCACCACGTCGGCGCCTTCGAGGCCCTGGCGCATGTCGGTGAAGACTTCGGTCGCCAGTGTCTCGATGCCCCTCGGGAGCAGGGTGCGCGGCGCGACGACCCGGGTGCGGGCCTGCATGGCGCCGAGCAGCAAGAGGTTGGAGCGGGCAACGCGCGAGTTGGCGATATCGCCGCAGATGGCGACGGTCAGCCCGGCGAGGCGCCCCTTGTGCTGGCGCATGGTGAGCGCATCGAGCAGCGCCTGCGTCGGGTGCTCATGCGCGCCGTCGCCGGCATTGATCACCGAGCAGCCGACCTTCTGGCTGAGCAGTTCCACCGCGCCCGAAGCGCCGTGGCGCACGATGATGACGTCGGGCCGCATGGCGTTGAGCGTCGCGGCGGTATCGATCAGCGTCTCGCCCTTGGCGACCGACGAGGTTTTGACCGACATGTTGGTGACCTGCGCGCCGAGCCGCTTGCCGGCGATCTCGAAGCTCGACTGGGTGCGCGTCGAGTTCTCGAAGAACAGGTTGATCTGCGTCTTGCCCGAGAGCGTCGGCAGGATCTTCCGCTCCTGCCGCGAGATCGGGATCATGGCCTCAGCCCGATCCAAGAGATCGACGATCTCGTACTGGTTGAGCTGGCTGATGCCGAGAAGATGACGATGACGGAAAGCGGGTCTCGCGACCCCCTGGCCGCCGGTGACCGATGCTGGCGAGGAAGTAGCCATGCCGCTCCGTTCCGAATGTTCGCGGGGGTCTAACGCGAGGGGCAGAGCATGTACAGACTCGCCGTACATTTTCCACGAGACCGATCGGCTACAGCGCGCCTCGGCGCAGCCGTTCCAGTGCCCCCTGCAGGATGTAGCTCGCCGCCAGCTTGTCGACCACTTCGGCGCGCTTGTCCCGCCGCACATCGGCCTCGATCAGCGTGCGGGTGACAGCCGAGGTCGAAAGCCGCTCATCCCAGAACACGATGGGGATGCTGATCTTGGCGGCGAGGTTGCGGGCGAAAGCGCGGGTCGACTGGACGCGCGGCCCTTCCGAACCATCCATATTGAGCGGCAACCCCAAGACGATGCCGACGGCGTCGTTCTCGGCGATCAGCTCCTGCAGCCGGATCGCATCCTGGGTGAACTTCAGCCGCCTGATGGTCTCGAGCGGCGTTGCCGAGTAGCGCATGCCATCGGAAATCGCCACGCCGATGGTCTTGGTGCCGAGGTCGAGGCCCAGCAGTTTGCCGGTGGGGGGGAGGGCAGTGAGGTCGTTCTCGGTTGGCATAATCGTGGTCAATCACTATGATTAGGTTTGATTGGAGACGATTGCCATGAGCACCCGAGTCCTGACTGCACATATCCCTGAGGAACTAGCCGAAAAAGTCGATCGGTATGCCAAGAACATGGAGCGCTCACGCGCCTGGATCGTCAAGCGGGCCCTCACTGACTGGGTCGACTGGGAAGAGGAAAAGGATCGACTGACGATGGAGGCAATCGAGGCGGCTGACCGCGGAGACGTGGTTGATGACGACGCGGTCGGGACTTGGATCGAAAGCCTGGACAGCGAAAATCCACTGCCGTTGCCCACTGCAAAGAAATGAAGTTGCAATGGACCGGATCGTCGCTCGGCGACCTCGGGAGATTCGAGAAATTCCACGCCCAGGTGAATCGCAAGGCCAAACGAGCGATTTCGGCAATTCGAACCAACGCGCGTCGCACGTTGGAACATCCTCAGATTGGCGAGCGCGTCGAGACGTTAGCCTCGCGCGAAGTTCGTAAGCTGCTGATTGACCAGTATGAGCTGCGCTATGAGGTCCTTCCCGACGTCATCTGCGTGCTCCGAGTCTGGCATATGCGCGAGGACCGATGAAACTCACTTGGTTCGGCGGCACCACGATCCGCATTCACATCGGCGGCAAGATCCTCGTGGCTGACGCCACGGGCGTTGGCGGCGTCGATCCGGAGGAACTTGTGTCGGGCGCCGACGCGACCTTTGCGCTCGATGGCAGTCTGCCTGAGATCGATCCGGTGCTGTGGCAGCCGGGGCGGCCGGGCTCGATGCTCGATGAGGATGCGCTGGGCGAGGTGACAACGCATGGCCTCGAAGGCGGCGCGCTGATTGCGGCAATTGGCGAGGCTCCGCTGCTGTTGTTGTCCCGGGCTGTGCCGAAGGCCGGGCGCTGGGCTCGAGACGCGGTCATTGTGGTGTTCGGCACCGAGGGCGACCGGCTGGCGGCAGATGCACTTGATGCATTTGGGCCACGGCTGATTGCGGTCGCGGGGCCCGACGCGGTGGTGGAGCGCACGTTCGCGGCACTGCACGGTCGGCTCGACGGCACGGGGTTGGTAGCGCTCGAGGCCGGCATGGCGTTGGAAGTTTGATGGCGCCCATCAATGCTTTTCGTTGTTCTTCACGCGGTTCCATTGCTAGAACGCCGAAAATCGTGACGTTCGGAGTGACCCCATGTCGGTAGATGCCGCCACCGTGAAGCGTATTGGCCGCCTGGCCCGTATTCGCATCGAGGAGGGCGAAGTCGAAACCTATCGCAATGAGCTGAACGCCATTCTTGGTTTCGTCGAGCAACTGGGTGAGGTCGATGTGAGCGGGGTGGAACCGATGACTTCGGTGACGCCGATGACGCTGCGCCGCCGCGAGGACAAGGTCACCGACGGCGGCTACCCCGAAAAGATCGTCGCCAACGCACCGCTGACGGAAGACAACTTCTTCATGGTGCCCAAGGTCGTCGAGTAGCGGCCATGACCGTCACCATCGCCATCGAGACGCCGCTGCAGGACGATGTCCGCGGGCTGGTCGAAGAGCTCAACGCCCATCTGATTCCGCTGTCGCCGCTGGAATTCCAGTTCAAGATGACGGTCGAGCAGATGGCCGGCGCCGACACCACGGTATTCGTTGCCCGCAATGCCGTCGGCGAAGCCGTGGGGTGCGGGGCGCTCAAGGTGATCTCGGCCACCGAGGGTGAGGTGAAGCGCATGTACACCCGTCCGTCGGTGCGCGGCCAGCGGGTGGGATCGGCGCTGCTGGCGGCGATCACCGAGCTGGCGGGGTCCAAGGGCATCTCGCACCTGTTGCTCGAGACCGGCACCGGCCCCGGCATGTCGGAAGCGCACCGGCTCTACACCAATGCGGGTTTCACCGCGCGTGGCCCGTTCCTCGATTATCCCGACAGCGAATGGTCGGCCTTCTTCGAGAAGCGCATCGGGCAACCCGCCATCGCCTGATCCGATACGCGTTCCGAATGTTGCGGTAATCGCTACGCCGCTATAGGAACGGCGGTCGACATTCCCCCCGCGTCCTTTCCCCGCGAGCCAAGCCTTTGACCGACCTTACCCGCCTGACCCTCGCTGCCGCCCGTGCTGGCCTCAAGGCCAAGGAGTTCACCTCGAGCGAACTCACCGGCGCCTACCTGAACGCCATCGAGGGCGGCAACTCCAAGCTCAACGCCTATGTGGCGGTGACGGCCGAGCAGGCTGAGGCGCAGGCCAAAGCCAGCGACGCCAGGCTCGCAGCCGGGCAGGGTGGTCCGCTCGAGGGTATCCCGCTCGGCATCAAGGACCTGTTCGCCACCAAGGGCGTACACACGCAGGCGGCGAGCCACATTCTCCATAGCTTCAAGCCGGAATACGAATCGAGCGTCACCAGCAACCTGTGGCGCGATGGCGCCGTCATGCTGGGCAAGCTCAACATGGACGAGTTCGCCATGGGCTCGTCCAACGAGACGAGCTATTACGGCCCGGTGATCAACCCGTGGCGGGCCAACAATTCCAACGCCCAGCTGGTGCCGGGCGGCTCCTCAGGTGGGTCTGCTGCGGCGGTTTCGGGCTGGCTCTGCGTCGCGGCCACCGCGACCGATACCGGCGGCTCGATCCGCCAGCCGGCGGCGCTGACCGGCACCGTCGGCATCAAGCCGACCTATGGCCGCTGCTCGCGCTGGGGTGTGGTGGCATTCGCCTCCTCGCTCGACCAGGCCGGGCCGATCGCCCGCACCGTCGAGGACGCGGCGATCATGATGACCTCGATGTCGGGGTTCGATCCGAAGGATTCGACCAGCGTTAATCTCGCCGTGCCGGATTTCGCGGCGGCGGTGGAGCGGGGTGTCAAAGGTCTCGTCATTGGCATTCCGCGCGAGTATCGCATGGATGGCATGCCCGCCGAGATCGAGGCGCTGTGGCAGCAGGGCATCGCCTGGCTGAAGGCCGAGGGCGCTACCGTCCGCGACATCTCGCTGCCGCACACCAAGTATGCGCTGCCGGCCTATTACATCGTGGCGCCGGCCGAGGCATCGTCGAACCTCGCCCGCTATGACGGCGTGAAGTATGGCCTGCGCGACACCGGCAAGGACATCACCGACCTCTACGAGCTGACCCGCGCCGACGGCTTTGGCCGCGAGGTGAAGCGCCGCATCATGATCGGCACCTATGTGCTGTCGGCCGGCTATTATGACGCCTACTACGTCCAGGCGCAGAAGGTCCGCACGCTGATCAAGCGCGACTTCGAGATCGCCTTCAACGACGGTGTCGACGCGATCCTGACCCCTGCGACCCCATCGGCGGCGTTCGGCATCGGCGACGAGGACATGAAGGCTGATCCGGTCAAGATGTACCTCAACGACGTGTTCACGGTGACAGTGAACATGGCCGGGTTGCCGGGGATCGCGGTGCCGGCCGGCAAGGACGGCGCCGGTCTGCCGCTCGGCTTGCAGCTCATCGGCAAGCCGTTCGATGAGGAAACCCTGTTCGCAGCGGGCCGTGTCATCGAGCGCTCGGCCGGCATCGACTTCAGCCCCGACAAGTGGTGGTAGTTCTTGATCGTGGCGTGGTCGAAGCGCAGAGGTATGCAACCTTTGCCGACCACGCTCCGCGATGAAACCGCTTGAACCATAGCGGTTTCGGCACTATTTGCCGCCCATGCGCAAATTGAGACTTGTCGACCTCCCGGCCAAACCGGTGGTTTCGTTTCAGAGGATTGGCTCCATGGCCGATGTGTTCACGACCCTAGACTGGTCGGCCCCGCCCAAGGATATGTCCAAGCCCCTGCAGGCTTTGTGGTGGATGAAGAAGGGTGAGTTGCGCGTCGGCCCTGAATGGGAAGAAGCGCACCGCATCGTCCAGGCGATGGAAGGCACTTTCGAATTCGACTGGGTGCATGCACTGCTGCACTGGATCGAAGCCGACATGGGCAATGCCGACTATTGGTACCGCCGTGCCGGCCGCAAGCGCGCCACGGCGAGCGTTTCCGCCGAGTGGGAACACATCGCCCGCGAGCTGAGCGGCGTCACGCAGCACTAGGCACGACAGGCGACCTCTGAGTGCAAGAGAGCCCCGGAGCTGATCCGGGGCTCTCTGCGTATTCACCGGTTGTCGAACTCGCTGCGGGCGAGCTCCAGCCCGCGCCTCGTAATGCGATAGGGATGGCCGTTGCTGGAGGCGATCGCCTTCTTGGCTTTAAGCTTCTTGAACAGCGGCAGGGTGCATTGCTGCATCAGCCAGCCGTCGCGGTTGAAACACTCGACGCCGATGAGCTTGCCATTGTCGGATTTGAGCGCGACGATCTTGCCGCCCTGCGCGAGGACGTGCAGCACCCGCTGCTCCTGGCGGGAAATATCCATGAGAAATCTAGCCTGAGGATGCGTGGAAAAGGGCCGCAGCCAGCATCTCGCCTGGCAGCCGCCTGGTTCCAGAAACCCCGTCGCAAACACGTCGCCGGCCCTCAGGGCTCAGCGGGCGGACGGGGTATTACGCAATCTCAACTTTGCTAGACATAGGGCAGTCCACTTTTTGACGGCGCCGCAATATCGCCGGGCCGCTGAACGGCGGATGAATAGCCGCAGAACGCCGCCGGGGCCAGTGGTCGGTTGCAAACAGTGGCGCGGCGGTGCAAACCAGCAACTCTTTCCTTATCCGCCGAGTGCCTCCCGTGACCAAAGCCCCCGCCGAATGCCAAACCAAGGAAGATGTGCGCGCCGAGATCGACCGGATCGATCAGGGCCTGTTAAGCCTGCTTGCCGAGCGGCACGGCTATGTGACGCGCATGGCGGAGATCAAGACCGACCCGCACGAGGCCTATGACCCGACCCGCATCGAGGCGATTATCGCCAAGCAGCGCAAGCGCGCCGAGGAACTCGACCTCGATGAGGATCAGGCCGAGTTGATCTGGCGCACGCTGATCAACTGGAATGTGAACTATGAAAAGGGCATTATCGCTGCACGCAAGCGCCACGGCTGAGATAGCGTGGGCGGAGTGGAGGCTTCGATGACGTCGCCGGAGATCACGATCCGCAAGGCTGTGGCGAGCGAGGCAGAACGTCTCGCCGATATTGCGTTGCTTGCCTGGGAACGCGACCTGCAACCGTTCCTCAGCGGCGAGGCAGCGAGCCGGGCGAACGAGAAGCGCCGGCTCGGTATCGCCGTGCATGAGCTGCTCGACCGCACTATCGTCGCTGAAATCAATGGCTCGCCGGTCGGCTGGTGCGCCCGGGCGCGCAGCCGCCCCTACATCCCCTACCTGTTCGTGACGCCGTTGCTGCAGAACCAGGGCATCGGCTCCCTGTTGCTGCGCCGCATGGAATCGATCATCGAGCTCGAGGGCGCCGACAAGGTGCAACTCGATACGCTGAGCGACAATGTCCGGGCTGTGAACTTCTACCAGCATCAGGGCTACCGCATCCTGGTGCTGAAGCGCGAAGGCGCCACCGGCAGCGACCCGCAAACCAGCGTCCGGCTGGAAAAGCGCCTTTCCCCCTATCGTGGTCCGCTGAACGACGACGAAGACTGAGATCCGCCGATGCAGGTGACGCTGAGAGGCGCTTGCTCCGAAGAGGCGCAGGCGTTGGGTGATCTGGGGTTCGCCGCCTGGGAGGCCAGCGCCTTCGCCGAGAACGACGCCGGCCGTGTCGACCGGCAACGGCTGCGCGAAGAGTTCAGGGCATTTGGCCTGGACTTCGCGCCGACGATGCTCGTCGCGGACTCGAATGGTGTGGCGGTGGGCTGGGGAGCACGCGAGGGGCGGGACCACCTGGTCTCGGACCTGTGGGTTGCTCCTGAGGCGCAGGGGCGCGGTATCGGCGGTTTGCTGCTTGCCGAGCTTGTCGAGCAGGTACGGAGAGCCGGATACCCTGCCGCCGAGCTCGAAACGCTCGCGAGCAACGCACAGGCCGTCGGGTTGTACCAGCGGCACGGATTCATCACGGTCTGGCGTGCGGAGAAGTTTTCCCGCACGCTTGGTTATGCAATAGACAAGGTCGGAATGACCAAGACTCTCGGAACCTCTAGCCCATGACCCTTATCGATACCCGCACGCCCAACCCCAAGAGCTTCATCCAGGGAGCCACCGGGGACTGGGAGATCGTCATCGGCATGGAGGTGCATGCGCAGGTGACCTCCGAGAGCAAGCTGTTCTCGGGCTCCTCGACCGAATTCGGCTCGCCCCCGAACTCCAATGTCAGCTTCGTCGACGCGGCGATGCCCGGCATGCTGCCGGTGATCAACGACGAGTGCGTGCGCCAGGCGGTGCGGACCGGGCTCGGGCTGAAGGCCAGGATCAACAAGCGCTCGATCTTCGACCGCAAGAACTACTTCTATCCGGACCTGCCGCAGGGCTACCAGATTTCCCAGTTCAAGGACCCGATCGTTGGCGAGGGCTCGGTGTTCCTCGACATGGGCGGGGAACGGATCGAGATCGGCATCGAGCGGCTGCACCTCGAGCAGGATGCTGGCAAGTCGATCCACGACCAGCATCCGAGCATGAGCTTCGTCGACCTCAACCGGTCGGGAGTGGCGCTGATGGAGATCGTCTCGAAGCCGGACCTGCGCAACTCCGACGAAGCCAAGGCCTATCTGTCCAAGCTCCGCAGCATCCTGCGCTACCTCGGCACCTGCGACGGCAATATGGAGCAGGGCTCGATGCGGGCCGATATCAACGTCTCGGTGCGCAAGCCCGGCGGCGAGTTCGGCACCCGCTGCGAGATCAAGAACGTCAACTCCATCCGCTTCGCCGGCCAGGCCATCGAGTTCGAGGCGCGTCGCCAGATCGACATCCTCGAGGCCGGCGGATCGATCGATCAGGAGACCCGGCTCTACGACCCGAAAACCGGTGAGACGCGCTCGATGCGGTCCAAGGAAGAGGCGCACGACTATCGCTACTTCCCCGATCCGGACCTGCTGCCGCTGGAGTTCGACCAGGCCTTCATCGACGATCTGGCGCAGCACCTGCCGGAGCTGCCGGACGACAAGGAAGCACGCTTCATCAGCGAATATGGCGTGACGCCGTACGACGCGATGGTGCTGACGCTGGAGCGCGAGACGGCCGACTATTACGAGGCGGCAGTCAAGCACGGTGGGAGCAAGCGCGACGGCAAGGCGGTGGCGAACCTCGTCACCGGCGACATCGCGGCCTATGCCAACAGCCAGGGGCTCTCGGCCTTCGAGACCCATATCAAGCCGAGCCAGATCGCCGGCATCGTCGACCTCGTAGCGGCCGGAACCATCTCGTCCAAGGGCGCCAAGGACCTGCTGCAGGTGATCATCGCCGAGGAGCCCGAGGGTGAGCCTGCCGACATCGTCGAGCGGCGCGGCATGAAGCAGGTGACCGACCTCGGCGCCATCGAGAAAGTGGTTGACGAGATCATCGCCGCCAACCCCGACCAGGTGGCCAAGGTGCAGGCCAAGCCCACCCTGATCGGCTGGTTCGTCGGGCAGGCGATGAAAGCCTCGGGCGGCAAGGCCAACCCGCAGGCGCTGAACGAGATTCTGAAGAAGAAGCTCGGGCTCGAATAGGAGGGGCGATGGCTAGCGGATACTGGGTCGTCAATCTCGAGGTCACCGACCCCGAGGTCTATAAGCAGTATCAGGCGTTCGTTCGGCCCTTCCTCGCCGCCAATGACGGGCGGTTCATCGTCCGTGGCGGCCAGCAAAGAGTCGTCGAGGGCACGGTCGGCCCTCGCGTCGTGGTCGTCGAGTTCCCCAGCTACGACCATGCGGTGCGTGCCTACCACTCGCCGGAGTACCAGCAGGGCATGCAGGCCCGCCTCGGTGCGAGCTCGGCCAACTTCGCCATCGTCGAGGGGGTCGACGGCTGATGGACGAACCCGGCAAGCCGTCGCTGGAGGAGCGGGTCGCCGAGAGCGGCAGACAACAGGGCCCGTTCGTCATCGGCGGCTTCGTCGTGCGTATTGCCATGCTGGTGCCGGTGATCGCGCTTAGCATCGCCTCGGTGGCGCTGATCATCTACGGTGCGCTGGAGACCTGGCACCTGCTGACGGCCCTGTTCGGCGGTCATCCAGTGACCCGCGACGAGGCTATCCTCCTCGCCATCGAGATCGTCGACCTGTTCCTCCTGGCGACGGTCGTGCAGGTGGTCTCGCTCGGGCTCTACCAGCTCTATTTCCGGCAGGACCTGCAACTGCCCCGCTGGCTGAAGATCGAGACGCTGGACGACCTCAAGTCCAAGCTGGTCGGCGTCACTATCACGGTGCTGGCGGTGTACTTTCTCGGCCGCGCCGTGGTGTGGGAGACCGGCGTCGACATCCTCTACCTGGGCGGCGCCGTTGCGCTGGTGATCGTCGCCCTGACCTGGTTCCTTTCGAAGATCGACCACGAATAGCGGAACCCTCGCCGGCTCGGGCCGTTGACGAAAACCATCCCGTCAACGGAGGCAGCGATGTCCGTGCTCAATCGTGTTCTGTTCAACGTCCTCTGCAAGGACCTCGCCGACAGCACCAGGTTCTACAAGGAGCTGTTCGGGCTGGAGACCATCTACGACAGCGACTGGTTCGTCGTGCTGACCCCCAAGGGCCAGGCGAATGTGCAGATCGGGCTGATCGACCAGATGAGCCAGTTCACGCCGCGCCATGCCTGGGGCATGCATGAAGGGACCTACCTGACCTTCGAAGTCGATGACGTGTTCGAAGTGCTCGACCGGGCGAGGGCCATGGGAGCCGATGTGGTGTCGGAGGCCATTGCGCTCGACTATGGGCAGACCCGCGGGCTGATCCGCGATCTCAACGGCATGGTGATCGACGTGTCGACGCCCACTGCGCAGCTCGCCATGCGCGAGGACGTGATCATCGAGGAGGCCGACCGCGACACTGCCATCGACCAGCAGCAGCCCGGAGACCGCGACAGCGTATCGCGGCCGGTCTGGTAACTCAGACGGGCTTGCCCACCGTCATTGCGGCGCGGAACTCGGGATCGGGATCGAGCCAGGTGGATTCAGGCATCGCGCCGACGGCATCGAAATAGCGGCTCATGAAGCTCCGATAGGCGGCGCAGAAGGCGATATCGGCGATCTCGCGGTCGCTGAAACCGTGCTTGCGCAGGGCTTCGATATCGCCTTCGTTGATCAGGCTGGCGTCGCGGGCGACCTGTTCCGCATAAGCCAGCATGGCTACGGTCTTCGCCGCGAGACCGGCGCTGCGGAAATCGTGCTGGATGGCGAGGACTTTTTCCCTCGAGCCCAGGTCGCTGACCAGCAGCTTGGCGTAGACATGCGAGCAGTAGCTCGATGGGATCTGCTTGGCGGCGACCAGCGTGATCAGCCGCCAGCTCACCAGCCCCAGTGAGAAGTTGTTTCGCGCCGCATGCAGCAGGTGCTCGACCATCGGCGCGATGTGCGGCAGAGCAGTCCAGCATTTGGTGCCCTCCATCACGAAGCCCAGCGCCGCCGCTTCGGTCTCGTAGATTTCGGCAATGGCGCCGGTCGCGTCTTTCTCGTCGATGGTTCCGATGAACACCGGTGGCCTCCTCAGGTCATATGATGACTGAGGACACTAAGATGCGCACCTGAACGGGAGTTGAACGGATTGTGGCCGATCAGGCTGGCGCTTTGCGCCAGCCTTTGACCAGCCGGCCGTCGATGAAGACGAGGCCGAGGAAGATCACCATGATGCCGAAGATATGGATCAGCTCGAAGCGTTCGTGTAGGACCAGGACGCCGAGGAGGATCGCCGAAATCGGCGTGATGAAAGTGTTGAGCGACAGGTTGGTGGCGCCGACACGCGGCAGCAGCCAGTAGACCAGCAGGAAGCTGAAGCTGGTCGAGAACACCGAGATGCCGAACAGCGCGCCCCAGGTTTCGGGGCGAGTGATGATCGGGATGCCGGAGAAGAACAGCGCGATTGGGACCGAAATCAGCGCGGCGCCGGTAAGCGAGGCCGAGGCCACGGCATAGGGCTCCACCTTGGCGAAGCGGCGCGCATAGTTGAGGGTCAGCGCATAGCACAGCGTTGCGATGAAAGCGGCGAGGAGGCCGATGACCTGTGCCGAGGCGCCGACGCCGAGCGAGGGCAGGGCGAGGATCACCGCCCCGGCAAAGCCGATCGCGACGCCCACCACCTTGTTCCAGGTGGCTTTCTCGCCACCCGGCCAGAGCTGCGAGACGATCACCGTGGTCATCGGGGTCATGCCGTTGATGACGCCGACGATCGAACTCGCGACGGTCTGCTCGGCGAAGGGAAACAGCGCGAACGGGATGGCGTAGTTGAGGATGCCGAGGATGAGGAACTGCCAGTAGAGGTTGGGATCGGTCGGGAGCTTCTTGCGGGTGGCGAAGAACACCAGCCAACAGATGGCGGCGCCGATGGTGACCCGGCCGGCGGATACCCAGAGCGGGCTGATCTCACGGATCAGCACGGCGTTGAACAGGAACGAACAGCCCCAGACGGCGCCGAGCAGGATGATGAGCAGCCAATATTGCAGTTTCATCGGTACGGCTCCTTCAGACTTCGACCTTGAAGCCGAGTTCGATGTCGACGGCGGCCTTGCCACCCAGCCCCCAGTTCTCGCGCGGCACGTCGTGCAGCACAACCTTTAGATCGGACGGGGCAATGCCGAAGGCGCCAAGCTCGCCGACCAGCGCGGCATAGAGCCGGCGCTTGGCGTCGACCGAGCGGCCGGTGAACAGCGAGATCTCGATGATGGTGTAGTTGGCGCCCTTGCCAGCCGGCGGGGCGAAGGCATGCGCGAGGTATTCGATGATCCGGATGTCGCGGTCCTGCTCCGGGATTCGAATGCCCTCGACCAGCGCGCGCTGCACCGCAGCGGTCAGCGCCTCATGGCGATTGCCGATCCAGCCGGCGCGGGTTTCAAGTCGGGTCGATGGCATCGAATGTCCTCGAGAAGGCCGGAAGATGGACTACAAACCAGAGTCGCGTCGAACCGATTTTGACGATAGGTCCGATCGATTCCCGTGATGGGCCCGTTTCGTGCACGCTGGTCTTGGCAGTACTCATCCCTACATAGCTGGCGGATGGAGGGCCGTTGGCATGACACTACGACTGATGGGCGCGAACCCGTGCGTGACGTTGTACGAGGGAGGCCGGGCAACTGCCTACGCCTCGGTGTGGCGGGTGGATTGGTCTCTGCGTGGCAAGGGACACGCGCTGGTGCTCGGGACGCAGGAGCGCGTGCGGATCATCGGACCTGATCGCGACCTCGGAGCATGGCTCGGCGCGGAGTTCAATCGCCACATCAGGGGCGTTAGTGCCGGCATCGCATGGCGCGAGCCGGAATTCACCTTGGCGCCGGTCCGCTTTGAGCTCGATCTCGAGACCGGTTTGCGGGCTGCGGCCGGCGACGTAGCGGTGGAGATAACGGGGCCGATCGAGCGCTACCTTACGCGCAAGAACGACTACGACCTTGGCGGCACGCCCAACATCCTCTCGACCGTGTGGATCCCCTGCCGGGAAGGCGCCATCTCCGTCGGCGGCAACCGGATAGCCGGCGCTATCAGGCTGGACGAGGCGCAGCCGATATCGAGTGCCTTCATTGCCGACGCCGAAGTCTGGTGTACGGCGGATCACCCGAGGAAGTAGGGAAGCTCTTGCGACGTCGCTTCGGACGGAGATATGTTAGTACTTACATATCCTGTTGGAGCACCGGCAGATGACGTATCTCGGCGACATGGGGCTGCTCTCGCTGGGCAGTCAGCTCAAGGCGATCAGTGACCAGCTCTATGCGATGGCGGACGACGTCTACGGACGGCATGGCATCGAATTGCAGGGGCGCTGGTTCCCGATTCTCAGGCTGCTACACGATCGCGGACCGATGACCGTTGGCGAGATCGCAACGGCCGTCGGGCAGACTCATTCGGCCATCAGCCAACTGACCACGCGCTTGGTCCGCGATGGCTGGGTGAGCACCGCAAATGATGCCGGCGACCGTCGCACTCGGCGGCTGACATTGACGGCGAAGGCCGAAGCGGCGCTGCAGGCCGCCAAGCCGCTGTGGCGGGCGATCCGAGATGGGTTGGAGGAGCGGGTTCTCGGCGCCGGCCTCGATCCCGCGACGCTGCTGACCGGGCTGGAACAGGTAGCAGCGCCAGGACTGGCCGACATCATCACGGCGAAGGCCCGCGCGTATGGCCAGGAAGCACTGCGGATCGTGCCGCTCAACCCGGAGCTGCGCGCGCATTTCTACCGGCTCAACGCCAACTGGCTGGAGCGCTACTTCGTGTTGGAGCCCTACGACATCGAGGTGATGTCGAACCCTGAGGGCATCGTTGAGCACGGCGGCGCGGTGCTGTTCGCCTTGCTCGGCGATGCCGTAGTCGGGACCTGTGCGCTGAAGCAGCATGCGCCGGGCGAGTACGAGCTGACCAAGATGGCTGTCGATCCCTCGGCGCAGGGCGTCGGCATCGGCCGCAAGCTGATCGAGGCGGCGATTGCCGAGTTCGAGCGGCTCGGCGGCACCGAGCTGTTTCTCGAGACCAATACCCGGCTCCAATCGGCGATCCATCTCTACGAGCGCACCGGCTTCGAACATCAACCGGCGATCCGCGAAGGCTCGCCCTACGACCGGGCCAATGTCTACATGATCTGGCGCGGTCGCTCGGCGATGGCGGCGTGATCAGCTGCCGAGGCTGACTTCGCCGCGGGCCAGCATGGCCAGCGCCTCGGGATAGGCGCGGTGCTCCTCGATAAGGATGCGGGCGGCGAGGCTGTCTTCGGTATCGCCGGGGAGGATCGGCACGCGGCGCTGCAGGATCGTCGGGCCTTCGTCGGTGCCGGCGGTGACGAAATGTACCGTGCAGCCGCTCTCGCTGTCGCCCGCATCGAGCGCCTGCTGTTGCGGGTGGAGTCCCTTGTGCAAGGGCAGCAGCGAGGGATGGACGTTGATCATCCGGCCCTGCCACTTCTCGGTGAACTCCGGTGTGAACAGGCGCATGAAGCCGGCCAGCGCGATGATGTCGGGGCGCCAGAGTTTCAGCACGTCCGAAAGCGCCAGCTCGAACCCGGTACGACTCGGATAGTCCTTGTGCCACCGCCAGGCCGTGGCGATGCCCTGACCGGCGGCGATCTGCAGCCCGCCGGCATCAGGCTTGTTGGCGAACACGCCGACGATCTCGGCCGGATAGTCGGGCGCCTTGGCGGCCTCGATCAGCGCGGTCATGTTCGAACCACGGCCGGAGATCAGGATGGCAACGCGCTTTTTCGGCTCGGTCACGGGGGCGGGGCCTTTGCTGGAGGGTCGTAGAGGGCGAGTTCGTCGGCGGTCGGCCGTTCGAAGGCGCGCCAGGCATCTTCTAGCATGGCGCGATCGATCGGCGGTGATTCCCGAGCGCGACGGGTGACGCGGTCGAGGAGCACGTCGATTGGGGCATCCATATGGACGAGTTCGACGGCAGCGCCCAGCGAGCGAGCCGCTTCGCGCAAGGCATCGCGCTCCGAGCGAGCCCAGGTGCCCCACTCGATGATTGCCGTGCCACCCAGCGCCAGAAGCTTCTGCGCCTGCTGCCACTGCAACTGCTCGATACCGGCACGCTTGGCCTCATCCCAGAGGTTGATGCCGAGTGCATCCATCCAGTCATCGGGCGAATAGCGCACGCCATCATGGCGTTCGGCAAGCTCGCTCGCGACGGTGGTCTTGCCCGCGCCTGGCAGGCCGCAGACGATGATCAATCGACCGCGGGACGCCGCCATCAGAGCGCGAGTGCGCCTTCGAACGTCACCGGTTCGCCCGTACGAGGACGGAGCTCACCGACGATCGCGGCCGTTTCACCAGCTGCAGCAAGGTGTTCTACAAGTTTGCTCGCGTCCTGCTTCGACACGGCGCAGAGCATGCCGACGCCGCAGTTGAAGGTGCGGAGCATCTCGCGCTCGTTCATGCCGCCGACGCGGGCCAGCCAGCCGAACACTTTCGGCACGGTGACCTTATCGAGTTCGATATGGGCCGAGAGGCTGTCCGGCAAGACACGCGGGATGTTGTCGATGAAGCCGCCGCCGGTGATGTGGGCCAGCGCCTTGATGCCGATGCCCGCCTTCAGCGCCGCGAGCAGCGGCTTGACGTAGATGCGGGTGGGGACCAGCAGCGCGTCGCTGAGCGATTTGCTCGGCTCGAACGGGGCGGGCAGGTACCAGTCGATGCCCGAGACCTCGACGATCTTGCGCACCAGCGAATAGCCGTTGGAGTGGACACCCGACGAGGCGATGGCGACGAGCACGTCGCCGGCCTCGACATCCGCGCGTGGCAGCAGCGTACCGCGTTCGGCGGCGCCGACCGCAAAGCCCGCGAGGTCGTAGTCCTTGCCGGAATACATCCCCGGCATCTCGGCGGTTTCGCCACCGATCAGCGCGCAGCCGGCAATGCGGCAGCCCTCGGCAATGCCCTCGACGATGGCGGCTCCGGTGGCGACATCGAGTTTGCCGGTGGCGAAATAGTCGAGAAAGAACAGCGGCTCGGCGCCCTGCACGATGATGTCGTTGACGCACATGGCGACGAGGTCGATGCCGATGCTGCCATTATTGCCGGTTTCGATGGCGATCTTGAGCTTGGTGCCCACGCCGTCGTTGGCTGCGACCAGGATCGGGTCGACGAAGCCGGCTGCCTTGAGGTCGAACAACCCGCCAAAGCCTCCGATCTCGGCATCGGCGCCGGGGCGGCGGGTGGAGCGGACGGCGGGCTTGATGGCCTCGACAAGCGCGTTGCCTGCGTCTATGTCGACGCCGGCCTGCTTGTACGAGAGCCCGTTTGATGGCACGTTTTGCGCGTCGGACATGGGCTGTTCGCCAGATTTTCAGGGGTAGCGGAATTGCCGAGCGCTGATAACCGCTCCACCTCAGTCACGCAAGAGACGCCCGGGACCTTGAGCCTAAGATATCAGGTAATGATCTGGGCTGGGCTGTTTGTTGCGGCCATCCTGTTGCTCTGGGTGTTCCGCTCGATCCTCCTGCCGTTCGTCGTCGGCCTGACGCTCGCCTACCTGCTCAATCCGGTGGTCAACTGGTTGCAGAAGCTTGGCATTGGGCGCTCGTGGGGCTCGATGCTGGTGCTGCTGCTGGTTCTGATCCTGCTGCTCGGGCTGCTGCTGGCCCTGGTGCCGCTGGTCGCCGTGCAGATCGGTGGGCTCATAGCTGGTCTTCCCGGATATGTGGCCGATTTGCAGGATCTTCTGCGCCAATGGATGCCGCAGTTCACCGAGTGGCTGGGTCCGGAGCGCACGGCGCAGCTCGAAGGCAGCCTGACCGACCTGATCGGCCGCGGCGTCGAGTTCGCCGGCATCCTCACCGCGACGCTGGCGCAGAGCGGGCTCACGGTGATCAACACCATCGCGGTGCTGTTCATCACCCCGGTGGTGGCGTTCTACCTGCTGGTCGACTGGGAGGGCATGGTCAAGAAGGTCGATGACCTGCTGCCGCGCCGTTATCGCAGCGAGATTCGCGGCGTGCTCGCCGATATCGACGGCGCCATGGCAGGCGTGATCCGCGGCCAGGGCTCGGTGATCCTGGTGCTGTGCGTCTACTACTGCACCGCGCTGACACTGGCCGGGCTCAACTACGGCCTCGCCATCGGCCTGATCGGCGGGCTGTTGAGCTTCGTACCCTATGTCGGCTTCCTCGTCGGCTTCGCTCTGTCGATGACGGTGGCTCTGGTGCAGTTCTGGCCCGATCAATGGGTGTTCGTGCTGATCGTGTTGATGATCTACATCGTCGGCCAGTTCCTCGAGGGGAACATCCTCTATCCCAAGCTCGTCGGGCAGAGCATCAACATCAACCCGGTCTGGCTGATGTTCGCCCTGTTTGCCTTCGCGCTGCTGTTCGGCTTCGTCGGGCTGCTGCTGGCGGTGCCGCTGGCTGCGATCTCGGGCGTGCTGACGCGCTTCGCGTTGACCAAATACCAGCAGTCGAGCCTCTATCTCGGCTCCGAGGAACTGCCGTCGCCGGCACCGGTTCCCGAGCCTGCCGCCAGTAAGCCCACGCGAAAACCGCGCGCCACGGCGGAGAAATGACCAGCCTGCAGCTCGGACGCGGACAGCTGGCGCTGGACCTCGGACACGAGGCCTCGCATGCCGAGGACGACTTCATCGTCGGCGAGGGCAACCGGTTGGCGCACGCGCATGTGCTGGCGTTTCCGCACTGGCCGGGTCCGCTGACGCTGATCGAAGGGCCGGCGAGTTCAGGCAAGTCGCATTTGTCCCGTATCTGGGCCGAACGGGCAGGGGCCGGGCATGCTACGCCCGAGACCGCCGAGGCGCTGTCTCGCGACGGCGGCACGCAGCCGCTGGTGGTCGAGGATGCCGACCGGGCAGGCTACGCCGAGGCCGAGCTGTTCCACCTGCTTAACCAGTCGATGCGCGACCGCCGTCCGCTGCTGCTGACGGCACGTCAGCCCGTTGCAAACTGGCCGTTCGCAACCGATGATCTGAAATCGCGGGCTCGACTCGCGGCGCATTTCACCGTGTCACTGAGCGACGATATCCAATTGTCACAGATGTTCGTGAAGCTGTTCGACGATCGTCAGGTGGCTGTTGAACCCAGGATCATCGCCTATCTGGTGGCGCGCATGGAACGATCGTCGGAAGAGGCGGTTGCCCTTGCGTCAATGATGGACCGCATGGCGCTCGAGCGTGGCACTGCCATTACTCGCGCCATTGCCGGCGAAGCGCTCAGGCAGCGGAGCGCAGCGCGTGATGACCGACAGCTGGCCCTCGATCTCGGAGCCGACGACGATGAATGAGATGAGCGAAATCGCCGAACAGCCGCAGGAGGAGGCGCCCGACGTTGCCGAGCTGCGCCAGAGCCCGGCGCGCTTCGTCAACCGCGAGGTCAGCTGGCTGCAGTTCAACATGCGCGTGCTGGAGGAGGCGGGGAACGTCAATCACCCGCTGCTCGAGCGGCTGCGGTTCGTCTCGATCTCGGCCAACAATCTCGACGAGTTCTTCATGGTGCGCGTTGCGGGGCTCAAGGGACAGCTGCGCGCCGGCCTCACCAAGCAGAGCGCCGACGGGTTGTCACCGGCCGAGCAGCTCGAAGAGATCGCGACGCTGGCGCAGCACCTGCATCTCGAGCAGCAGGATCACTGGCAACAGCTGCGCGAGGAGCTGTTCGCCAAGGATGTGGTGATCCACGAGGCGGATGACCTGACGCCGGAGCAGGTGAAATACCTGCAGAAGCTGTTCCGGGAGGAGATATTCCCGGTGCTGACGCCGATTGCGGTCGATCCGGCGCACCCGTTCCCGTTCATCCCCAATCTCGGCTTCACTTTGGCTTTCGAGATGGTGCGCGAGGGAACGACGCAGACATTGACCGCGTTGGTGCGCGTGCCCTCGAACCTCGATCGCTTCGTGACGCTGCCCAATGAACTGGCGGCGCCGAACCGGGTCGAGGTGGTGACCATCGACACGCTGATCAACCGGTTCATCGACAAGATGTTTCCGGGTTATCAGGTGTCGGGTTCCGGCGCCTTCCGCATCATCCGCGACAGCGAAATCGAAATCGACGACGAAGCTGCCGACCTGGTGGTGGAGTTCGAATCCGCCCTGCGCCAGCGCCGCCGCGGCATGGTGATCCGCCTCGAAATCGAAAAGAAGATGCCGCGCGCCCTGCGCCGCCACATCTCGGAGCGGCTGGGTGTCGGCGCCAGCGACACGTTCGAGGTGGAGGGCTTCCTCGGTCTCGCCGATGCGTCCAGGATCTGCGACATCGACCGGCCGGACCTCAAGTTCACGCCGTATCTGCCGCGCTTCCCCGAGCGCATCCGCGACTACAATGGCGATATCTTCGCCGCCATCCGCGCCAAGGACCTGCTGGTCCACCATCCGTTCGAAAGCTTCGACGTGGTGGCGCAGTTCCTGATGCAGGCGGCGCGCGACCCTGATGTGGTGGCGATCAAGCAGACGCTCTACCGCACCTCGCGCGACAGCCCGATCGTCAAGGCGCTGGTGCAGGCAGCCGAGGCGGGGAAGTCCGTGACGGCGCTGGTCGAACTCAAGGCGCGCTTCGACGAAGAGGCCAATATCCGCTGGGCTCGCGACCTCGAGCGCGCCGGCGCGCAGGTGGTGTTCGGCTTCATCGAGCTGAAGACCCACGCCAAGATGAGCCAGGTGGTGCGGCGCGAAGGCGGCAAGCTGGTGAGCTATTGTCACCTGGGGACCGGCAACTATCACCCGATCACTGCCAAGATCTACACCGACCTCAGCTACTTCACGACCGAGCCATCGATCACGCGCGACGTGGCGCGCGTCTTCAATTTCATCACCGGCTACGCCCGGCCGGCGGAGATGGAGGCGATCGCTTTCTCGCCCGTGACGCTGCGGCAGACGCTGCTCGACCATATCGCCCGTGAGGTCGAATTCGCCGAGCGGAACGAGCCGGCCAACATCTGGCTGAAGATGAATGCGCTGGTTGATCCCGAGATCATCGACGCGCTCTACGATGCGAGCCGCAAGGGCGTGAAGATCGAGCTGATCGTCCGCGGCATCTGCTGCCTGAGGCCGGGCATTCCGGGCTTCTCCGACAATATCCGGGTGAAGTCGCTGGTCGGCCGCTTCCTCGAGCACAGCCGCATCTTCTGCTTCGGGCAGGGGGCGCCGCTGCCCTCGCGCCGGGCCAAGGTCTACATGAGTTCGGCCGACATCATGCAGCGCAACCTCGATTGGCGCGTCGAGGTGATGGTGCCTATACTCAACACCACGGTGCACGAGCAGATCCTCGACCGGACCATGGTCGCATATTTGAAGGACAACCAGCAAAGCTGGGAGGTGCTTCCGGACGGCAGTTCCGATAGGATCAGGCCCAAGGAGGGCGAAGAGCCCTACAATGCGCACGACTACTTCATGACGCATGCGAGCCTGTCGGGCCGCGGTACGGCGCTGAAGCGCGACAACGAAGAGAGAAGCCAGTGAACCAATACTGGGGCGTCGACGCCGACCCCACCGCGCAGGGCCGCCTCAAGGGCGCGCGACCTGTTGCCGTGCTCGATATCGGGTCCAACTCGGTCCGTCTGGTGGTCTATGAGCGGCATGCCCGCTCGCTGACCCCGCTCTACAACGAGAAGACCGCCTGTGCCCTCGGCCGCGGCCTCGCCCAGACAGGCAAGATTGCCTACGAGAACATCGATCGCGCACTGACCGCGATCCAGCGCTTCGCGCTGGTGTCCAAACTGATGCGGGCGGGAACCACTCATATCCTCGCGACCTCGGCGGTGCGCGAGGCCTCCAATTCCAAGGCCTTCGTCGACGCCGTCGAAGAAATCATGGGCGCCAAGGTGACCGTGCTGTCGGGGGCGGAGGAGGCGCACTTCGCTGCGCTTGGCGCGATCTCCGGCATGCCGGGCTTCGTCGGCGTGGTCGGCGACCTCGGCGGCGGCAGCCTCGAGCTCTCCTCCATCGCGGGCGGTACTGATTCCACCGGCGAGACGCACGAACTTGGCGTCATCCGGCTGCAGGACGATTCCGATGTCTCGCCCAGTAAGGCGCAGGCCATCGCCAAGCAGCGGCTGAAGAAATCCAAGCTGATGGCAGGGCAGGGCGGCAGCTTCTGCGCCATCGGCGGCACCTGGCGGTCGCTCGCCAAGGTGCACCAGGTGCTGCGCGACTACCCGCTGCACATGGTGCAGCACTATGCCGTCAAAGCCAGCGACATGTTGAAGCTGTGCGAAGACATCGTCACGGCGACGGCGGCGAACAAGCCCTATACCGGCTCGGAGCATGTCAGCTCCGGCCGGCGTGACCTCGTACCCTACGGCGCGGCGGTGCTGATCGAGGTGCTGAAGGCCGGCAAGTTCGAGACAGTGGTGTTCTCGGCCCTGGGCGTGCGCGAGGGCTACCTCTACGGCCTGCTCGATGACGAGGAGCGCGCTGTCGACCCGCTGATGCAGACCGCCGAGCAGATGAGCGTGCTACGCTCCCGTTCGCCGGCGCATGCCGAAGACCTGATCGATTTCACCGCGGAGCTTTTGACCACCCTCGGCATCTCCGAGACGGTCGAGGAGACCCGGCTGCGCAAGGTCGCCTGTTACCTCGCCGACATTGGCTGGCGCGGTCACCCCGACTATCGCGGCGAGCAGGCGGTCGACATGGTCGCCTACGGCTCGGCCACCGGCGTCGATCATCCAGGTCGCGCCTTCCTCGCCGAGGTGCTGGCGGTTCGCTATATGGGGCTGAAGCAGAAATCGATGAGCCAGAGCGTGCTGGCGCTCTCCGGGCCGGCGATGAGCGCCCGCGCGCGTCTTCTAGGCGCCGCGTTCCGCGTCGCCTATCCGATGTCGGCGGCCATGCCCGGCGTGCTGCCGCGCGTCGGCTTCTTCATCGACAAGGGAATTCTGAAGCTCAATCTGCCGAGCGACCTCGCCTTCCTCGACGGCGAGCACCTGCGCGGCCGATTGGATCAACTCGCCGGTGTGGTGGGGATCAAGCTGACGGATGTCGTGGCGGGGTAGGGCGCTCGGCCCTACTCTTCGTCGTCGTCGATGATCTCGATTTCGATGACGCCCTTCTTGCTAGCCGCGAGGCCAAGCTTGCCGTGCTTGATGGCAAGCGCCTTGTCGCCGAACAGCTTGCGGCGCCAGCCCTTCAGTGCCGGCACGTCCGCGTCGTCGTCGAGCACCAGCGCGTCGATATCGTCGGAGGTGGCGATGATGCGCGAGGCGACGCCGTTGTCCTCAGCCACCGATTTCAGCAGTACGCGGAGCAGGTCTCCGACTGCGCCCTTGGGCGAGGGACCGCGGTGACGGTCGGGCAGCTTGGGCAGGTCGGACTTGCCCAGCGCTTCGACATCCTTGAGGATCGAGACGATCTCGCCGGCGGCCGACGAGCGTCCATAGCCGCGCTGCACGGCGCGCAGCTTGTCAAAGCTCTCGGGATTGAGCGGCCGCTGCATGGCCAGCTCGATCAACGCATCGTCCTTGAGAATGCGGCTGCGCGGTTGGTCGGTATCCTGGGCGCGCTGCTCGCGCCAGGCGGCCAGCGCCTTGAGGGCGGCGACATCGCGCGGCTTGGCGAGGCGGGCCTTGAGCCGTTCCCAGGCGTGCTCGGGCTGCACCACATAGGTGTGGATCGACTCGAGTACCGCGAGCTCGTCCTCCACCCAGTCCCAGCGCCCGGTATCGTCGACCTGCTTGACCAGCGCCGCATAGACATCGCGCAGGTGCGTGACGTCGGCGAGCGCGTAAACCTTCTGCTTCTCGGTGAGCGGCCGGGCCGACCAGTCGGTGAAGCGGGACGATTTATCGAGCTCGACCTTGGTGATCGAACGGACCAGGTTGTCGTAGCTGACGCTGTCGCCGAAGCCGCAGACGGAGGCTGCGACCTGGGTATCGAAGATGTTGGCGGGCACCTTGCCGGTCAGCTTGACGAAGATTTCGATGTCCTGCCGGGCGGCATGGAACACCTTGCGGACCTTGTCGTTGGCGAGGAGCTTGAAGAACGGCGACAAATCGAGGCCGGGGGCGAGCGGATCGATCAGGACCGCTTCGTCGAGAGTTGCCGCCTGCAGCAGGCAGAGCTTCGGCCAGTAGGTTGTTTCGCGCAGGAACTCGGTATCGACCGTCACGAAATCATAACCGGCGGCGCGCTTCGAAAAGGCGGCGAGCACGTCGGTCGAAGTAATGAGCTCCATCAAGACTCTTTCGTCACAAGGCTTACCAGCCCTGAATAACAGTGGGACACGCGAATGGCGAGCACAGAGTGGCGAATAAGTCACGGTTGCTCGGCGTGTCGGGGCCGCCTGGTGCTCTTCCCGCGGATCTGGATCCGGGGCAGCTCAACTTGACAATTGCGCCCTCGCGTGCGCTTGTCCGGCCCCGAAATCCGCCTGCCTCAGAGACAAGAGATGAGTGAAATGCACCGCTACCGCACCCACACCTGCGCCGCCCTTCGTCAGGGTGACGTGGGCAATAATGTGCGGCTTTCGGGGTGGGTGCATCGCGTCCGCGATCACGGCGGCCTGCTGTTCATCGATCTGCGCGATCACTATGGGCTGACGCAGCTGGTGATCGATCCCGATTCCAAGGCGTTCAAGCTGGCCGAGACGGTGCGCTCCGAGTGGGTGATCCGTGTCGATGGCGAAGTGAAGCAGCGTACCCCCGAGACGGTCAACGGCAAGCAGCCGACCGGCGAGGTTGAGGTGTTCATCCGCGAGCTCGAAGTGCTGAGCGAAGCCACCGAGCTGCCGTTGCCGGTGTTCGCCGAGCCGGATTATCCGGAAGACATCCGCCTCAAGTACCGCTTCCTCGACCTGCGCCGCGAGACGCTGCACGCCAACATCGTCAAGCGCACCAAGGTGATCTCGTCGATGCGCCGCCGCATGGGCGATATCGGCTTTGCGGAGTACTCGACGCCGATCCTCACCGCGTCGTCGCCCGAAGGGGCGCGCGACTTCCTGGTGCCGAGCCGCATCCATCCGGGCAAGTTCTTCGCCCTGCCGCAGGCGCCGCAGCAGTATAAGCAGCTGCTGATGGTGGCCGGCTTCGACCGCTACTTCCAGATCGCGCCGTGCTTCCGCGACGAGGACCCGCGCGCCGACCGCCTGCCGGGCGAGTTCTACCAGCTCGACCTCGAGATGAGCTTCGTCACCCAGGAAGAAATCTGGGACACCATGCAGCCCGTTATCACCGGATTGTTCGAGGAGTTCGCCGACGGCAAGCCGGTGACCAGGGAATGGCCGCGCATCCCGTATGACACCGCGGTCCGCAAGTACGGGTCGGACAAGCCGGACCTGCGCAACCCGATCGAGATGCAGGACGTCACCGAACACTTCCGTGGCTCGGGCTTCGGCGTGTTCGCCAACCAGATCGCCAGCGATGCCAAGGTCGAAGTCTGGGCCATTCCGGCCAAGACCGGCGGCAGCCGCGCCTTCTGCGATCGCATGAACGCCTGGGCGCAGGGCCAGGGCCAGCCGGGCCTCGGCTACATCTTCTTCAAGGATGGCGCCGGCTCCGGTCCGGTGGCTAAGAACATCGGCGAAGAGCGTACGGCGGCGATCCGCACCCAGCTCGGTCTTGCCGATGGCGACGCGGTATTCTTCGTGCTGGGTCGCCCGGACAAGATGTACAAGTTCGCTGGCGAAGCGCGGGTGAAGATCGGTCTCGACCTCAACCTGACCCAGCTCGACCAGTTCAAGCTCTGCTGGATCGTCGACTTCCCGTTCTACGAGTGGAGCGAGGAAGAAAAGCGCCTCGACTTCGCGCACAACCCGTTCTCTATGCCGCAGGGCGGCATCGAGGCGCTGAACACTCAGGATCCGCTGACCATCAAGGCGTTCCAGTATGACGCGGTGTGCAACGGCTTCGAAATCGCCTCGGGCTCGATCCGTAACCAGCTGCCCGAGACCATGGTCAAGGCGTTCGAGCTGACCGGCAAGTCGCGCGCCGAGGTCGAGGAGCAGTTCGGCGGCCTCTACCGCGCCTTCCAGTACGGCGCCCCGCCGCACGGCGGCGCGGCGTTCGGCATCGACCGCATCGTCATGCTGATCTGCGGCGCGCAGAACCTGCGCGAGATCACGCTGTTCCCGATGAACCAGCAGGCCGAAGACCTGCTGATGGGCGCCCCGAGCCCGGCCGAGCCCAAGCAGCTGCGCGAGCTGCACGTGCGGGTGATCGCCGATACCAAGTGAGTGAGGGGGCGCCGTCGGGCGCCCTTTCTCTTTCCGAGCGTGCGGCAACATCCGTTTGTGATCGCAGCTACCGACCACCGGCGTCCCATTTCGGCACGACGGGTAAATCATCGTTAACACTCTCTTAAAGTCCGCCCGCTAGGCATTTGTTGCCTATCTCCGTCGGGGGCGGATTCGCTTGAAGTCCAAGTATGCCAATGTGCTGATGCTGCTCGCGGCCATTGCCGCGTTCCTGCCGCTCATGGCCGTGGATCTCGTGCTCGATTCCTACGTGCGGGTACGCGAGCGGGCGCTGTTGCAGCAGTCGGTCGATGCGGTGGCGAGCCGGGTGCAGGCGACGGCCTACGACGCCATCTCGTCGCTCCGGCGCATCCTCGCCGAAAGCCCCTCGCTCTGCACGCCCAGCTTCATCGCCAATGTGCATCGGCAGATGGAGGTCAGCCTCTATCTGAAGCAGGTGCTGGTCGAGAATGCCGACGGGGTGCAGTACTGCGACGCGCTCGGCAAGGACGTGAAATACTCGCCGCTGTCGCGCCCGCTGTCGGTACCGAACCAGACCGAGACCATCGAGGTGGCGAAATACGCCGACCTCCGGATGCCTTCGCTGAAGGTGACGCAGGCGTTCGGCACGACCCGGAAGGTGTCGGCCTTCGTGCCGATTCTGGCGGCCGAGCCGGATAGCCTGCTCAATGGGTTGAAGCCGACCTCGATGGTGCGGGTGTCGCTGACCGACGGGGCGGAGATCGTCACCGTCGGCGACCCCAAGGCCTATGACAACCGCGGCGACGTCGAGTTCATCACCGCAGAGAGCTTCGCCGGCGAGCTGCCGATCCGGGTGGCGGCAGCCGTGCCCTTCGCCATGGTGCGGGCCGACTACGGCGATCTCGACGCGAGCTTCACCGTGGGGGCGGCGCTGATGTGCGGGGCGTTCCTGATCCTCGCCTTGCAATACCTGCGCCGGTCGGACCTGCCGGCCTTCGACCTGGAGCGGGCGATCGCTGCGGGGGAGTTGAAGCCCTACTACCAGCCGGTAATCAACCTGAGGACCGGTGCGCTGGCCGGCTGCGAGGTGCTCTGCCGGTGGGAAAAGAAGAACGGCGAAGTGGTGCCACCAGGGGCGTTCATCGACTATGCCGAGGTGACGGGGCTGGCGCTGCCGATGACGGTCAGTCTGATGCAGCAGGTCAAGGCCGACCTGAGCGGCCTCTGCGGGGACATGCCGGACCTCAATATCTCGATCAACCTGTTCGAGGGGCATTTCCGCGACGGCAACGTCGTCGACGACGTGCACACGATCTTCGCCAACTCGGCGATCAGTTTCCGTCAGCTGGTGTTCGAGATCACCGAGCGCAAGCCGCTCGAGAAGATGGCGCAGGCGCAGAGCGTCATCGCCGGGCTGCATGCGCTGGGCTGCCGGCTGGCCATGGACGACGCGGGCACGGGGCACTCGAACCTGGCCTACCTGCAGACGCTCGGCGTCGATGTGGTGAAGATCGACCGGGTGTTCGTCGACATGATCAAGCCCGAGGGCGCGCCGGTGCCTGTGCTCGACGGGCTGATCGCCATGGCGCGCGACCTCGGCACCGAGATCGTCGCCGAGGGCGTCGAGACTGAAGCGCAGGCGCTGTATCTCAGGGCGCGCGGCGTGGTGCAGGCGCAAGGCTATCTCTTCGCCCCGGCGCTGAAGGCCGGCGCCTTCCGCGATCTGGCGCGGGCCTTGAATGCTCCGGTGGTGCTGCCGGGGCTGGTGCAGGTGAGCGCGGCCTAGGGGGCCTTGCCGCCTCATACTCGGTGTCATTCCCGCGAAAGCGGGAACCTCTGTTTTGGTGCGCGCGGAGGCATCGCAAACGGAGGTCCCCACTTTCGCGGGGATGACCGGTGGTTGGGGAACTGATGAAGGAAGATCCACCTTCAGTTTCCCTCGATCCCTGCCTTTTCATCGCCCTCGATTAGTGGCACTCACTCGTGAGTTTCCGGGAGGGTATTTATGTCTGCCGACGTGACCGAACAGAAGAAGGCGCTGCGTGAAGCGGCGCTGCATTTCCATCAGTTCCCCAAGCCCGGAAAGCTTGAGATTCAGGCGACCAAGCCGCTCGGCAACCAGCGCGACCTGTCGCTGGCCTATTCGCCTGGCGTGGCGGCCCCCTGCGAGGAGATCGCCGCCGATCCCGAGGCAGTGACCAAGTACACCTCGCGCGGCAACCTCGTGGCGGTGATCTCGAACGGCACCGCCGTGCTCGGGCTCGGCAATATCGGTGCATTGGCCAGTAAGCCGGTGATGGAGGGCAAGGCCGTGCTCTTCAAGAAGTTCGCCGGCATCGACGTGTTCGACATCGAGATCGACGAGACCGATCCGCAGAAATTCATCGAGGTGGTGCGGCCGCTCGAGCCGACCTTCGGCGGCATCAACCTCGAGGACATCAAGGCGCCCGAGTGCTTCGCCATCGAGGAAGCGCTGCGCGAGCGCATGAAGATCCCGGTGTTCCATGACGACCAGCACGGCACGGCGATCATCGTCGGCGCCGCGGTGCTGAACGGGCTGGAGCTCAGCGGCAAGAAAATCGAGGACGTGAAGATTTGCACCTCCGGGGCAGGGGCGGCGGCCATCGCCTGCCTCAACATTCTCGTCGCCTTGGGTGCAAAGCTCGAGAACATCTGGGTGGCCGATAAGGACGGGCTGCTGACTGACAAGCGCGACGACGTCAACGACAAGTGGCGCGGCCGCTTCTGCCGGCAGTCGAACGCCACGACGCTGGCCGAGGTGATCGACGGCGCCGACATCTTTCTCGGCCTTTCGGCGGCCGGCGCGCTGAAGCCCGAAATGCTTGAGAAGATGGGCCCGAACCCGCTGATCCTGGCGCTCGCCAACCCGAACCCCGAGATCATGCCCGAGGTGGCCAAGGAAATCCGCCCCGACGCCATGGTGTGCACCGGGCGCTCGGACTATCCCAACCAGGTCAACAACGTCCTCTGCTTCCCGTTCATCTTCCGCGGCGCGCTCGACGTCGGCGCCACCACCATCAACGAGGAGATGAAGCTGGCGGCGGCCCAGGCGATCGCCAAGCTGGCGCATGATCCGGGGCTGGAAGTCTCGCCCTCCGGCCAGCCGGCCGTGTATGGGCCCGAGCACATCATCCCGAACCCGTTCGACCAGCGGCTGATCCTCCGCATCGCGCCGGCCGTGGCGCGGGCGGCGATGGAGTCGGGCGTCGCCAAGCGCCCGATCACCGATTTCCAGGCCTATCACGACAGCCTCAACCGCTTCGTTTTCCGCTCGGGCCTCGTCATGAAGCCGGTGATCGACAAGGTGATCGGCCAGCAGAAGCGGGTGGCCTTTGCCGACGGCGAGGATGAGCGCGTGCTGCGCGCCGCGCAGGTGATGATCGAAGACCGCATGGCGCTGCCGATCCTGATCGGCCGCCCGCAGGTGATCGAGAGCCGGCTGCAGCGCTTCGGGCTGACCATCAAGCCGGGCCGTGACTTCGAGGTGGTGAACCCCGAGGACGATCCGCGCTATCGCGATTATGTCGAGCTGTTCCACTCGCTGGTCGGCCGCAACGGCGTGACCCCTGATATCGCCAAGACGATCGTCCGCACCAACACCACGGTGATCGCGGCGCTGTCGGTGAAGCGTGGCGATGCCGATGCCATGCTCTGCGGCTTCCAGGGCCGCTTCATCAAGCACGTGCGCGATATCCGCTCGATCATCGGGTTGCAGGATGGCGTAAAGGACGTCTCGGCGTTGTCGATGCTGATCATGCCGCGCGGCGTGTTCTTCCTCGCCGACACCTACGTCAACATGGACCCGACCCCCGACGAGCTGGTGGCGATCGCGCTGCAGGCGCGCGACCATCTCAGGCGCTTCAACATCGAGGCCAGGGCGGCGCTGCTCAGCTATTCGAACTTCGGCTCGCGTGACGGCGACACCGCCTACAAGATGCGCGAGGCCTACCAGAAGCTGAAGGCGGTGGCCCCGGGGATGATCGTCGAGGGCGAAATGCAGGGCGACCTGGCGCTCAACGAGGACCTGCGCAGCCGCTACATTCCGGACTCGGTGCTGAAGGGCGAGGCGAACCTTCTGCTGTTCCCCAACCTCGACAGCGCCAACCTGTCGATGACGCTGCTCAAGGAAATGAACAACGCGCTGGCGGTCGGGCCGATCCTGATGGGACCACGCGCCCCGGCCCACATCCTTGCCCCCTCGACCACCAGCCGCGGAATCGTCAATATGACGGCAATTGCCGCCAGCGAAGCGGTAGCGTTGGGGGAGAGGACCTGATGATCCGGCATACTGTCGTATTCAATTTGAAGCACGCCCACGGTTCATTGATGGAGAAGGCCTTTCTCCGTGACGCCATGGTGCTCAAGGAAATCCCAGGCGTGAAGAAATTCGAGCAGCTGCGACAGGTGTCCAAGAAGAACGACTACGAGTTCGGTTTCTCGATGGAGTTCGCCGATCAGGCCGCCTACACGGCCTACAACGAGCACCCCAAGCACGTGAAGTTCGTGCGGGAACGCTGGGACCGTGAGGTCGAGAAGTTCCTGGAGATCGACTACGAGGCGATCTGATCCTCGAAGCACGAGACCGTGTCACCGGCCTATTGGAACGCCGTCTCGGCAAAGCTCCTGAGCTTGCGCGAATGCAGCCGCTCCGGCGGCTGGTCGCGGAGGATTTCCATGGCGCGTAACCCGATCTGGAAGTGGCGGTTGACCTGGGTGCGGTAGAAGTCCGACGCCATACCGGGCAGCTTCAGCTCGCCGTGCAGCGGCTTGTCTGAGACGCACAACAGCGTGCCGTAGGGGACGCGGAAGCGGAAGCCGTTGGCGGCGATGGTGGCCGATTCCATATCCAGCGCGACGGCGCGGGATTGCGACAGCTGCCGGGTGATCTCGGCTTGGTCGCGCAGCTCCCAGTTGCGGTTATCGAAGGTCGCCACGGTGCCGGTGCGCATGATGCGCTTGGTCTCGATGCCCTCGAGATGGGTGATCTCGGCCACGGCCTTTTCAAGCGCCACCTGCACTTCCGCAAGCGCCGGGATCGGCACTGTCACCGGCAGGTCGGCATCGAGCACGTGGTCTTCGCGAAGGTAGGCGTGGGCGAGCACATAGTCGCCCAGTTCCTGCGAGTTGCGGAGGCCGGCGCAGTGGCCGAGCATGATCCAGGCATGCGGCCTGAGCACTGCGATGTGGTCGGTGATGGTCTTGGCGTTGGAGGGCCCGACGCCGATGTTGACGATGGTAATGCCGCGGTTGCGCGGCATGGTCAGGTGCAGCGCCGGCATTTGCGGGATGCGCGTGGCGCGCAGCCCCGAGGTGCCGCCGCCGAGCCGCTGGTTGAGCGTCACGAAGCCGCCGGGCTCGACGAAGCTGTCGTACTCGGGATGGCCTTCGAGCATGTAGCGCTCGGCCACGCGGGCGAACTCATCCATGTAGAAGCCGTAGTTCGTGAAGATCACGAAGTTCTGGAAATGCTCGGCCTCGGTACCGGTGTAGTGGCTGAGCCGCTGCAGCGAATAGTCGACGCGCGGTGCGGTGAAATGCGCCAGCGGATAGGGGCCGCCGGGCGGCGGCACGAACGTGCCGTTGGCGATCTCGTCGTCGGTATCCTGCAGGTCCGGCACATCGAACAGGTCGCGCAACGGAATCGGCAGGGCGTTGATCGCCTCGCCGTCGATCCGCTCGGTCGAGGGGATGGCGAAATGCAGCGGAATGCGGGTCGAGGATTCGCCGACCTCGATGGCGCCGCCGTGATTCCTGAGGATCACCTCGAACTGTTCGATCAGGTAATTCTTGAACAGATCAGGTGCGGTGATGGTGGTGCGATAGATACCCGGCGTATGCAGGTACCCATAGGGCAGGGTGCTGTCGGTCTTGCCATAGCTGCGCGAGGTGACCTGCACTTCCGGATAGAACGCCCGCACCCGGCCTTTGGGGACGCGGCCACGCGTCAGGCCGAGCAGCTGCTCGCGAATGAAACCGGTGTTGCGGTGGTAAATCTCGGCGACATAGGCCCAGGCGGCGTGCGGATCGGTGAACGCCTTTTGCGGGAGGCCCGGCGGGGTGATGGTGTCCATGGTCTTCTCGTTGGCAAGGCGATGCGAAGCACCGCTTTGCAGCCCATCCTTAGGGGCTTCTCGGCTGTTGGGCAATCGGCGCACCTTACGAGCTGTTCATGTTCTTCACCTTCCGGTGAAGGCACTTTTCATGCCGCAAAGGACACCCATCTTAGAGTGGAGTTCATCGGACTACTGCAAACGACCCATGCACCGGTGAACGCAGGAGAAGTTGCCCGCCGCTGCCCCCAAGCCCTCAACAGTGCGGCCGGCGCTTCTCAGGGCCACGAACCAGAAATGGTTCGTGGCCCTCTTATTTTGTGCCGATGACAGGGCGATGTCGGTGACACGCCGGCGATGTCAGTCGACGCGACGGGCAGTAATCTGCGTCGGGCGCTCGCTCGAAACCGACGGGGTGTAGGTGCAGCGCAGCGTCTGCAGCACCGGCAGGTCAGGAACGATGATCCGCGCGAGGAAGGCTGGCAGCAGGTTGCCGCCGCGGCAGGTCATGCGATCGGCGCTCCACGCCACACCATTGCCGCACGAGGTGCGCTTGAGCTGGATATTGATGTCACGGCCGCGGGCATTCCAGGTGAGGCGGCCGTCGCAACGCACACCGCCACCACGGACTGTGTAGGTGCCGCGCTGTTCCAGGCAGAAAGTCATGCGATAGGGGCCGTAGAGGCGCTGCTGCACCTGGTAGCAGCCGGTGAACAGGGCGCCGCCGGGTACGTCGGGCACGATCACCCGGGTCTCCATGTCCTGCGCGTAAGTCGGGGTGAAGCTGGCAAGTATGATGATGAGGCCGGCAACCACGCCGGCAAGATACCGAACGACGCTCATGAGGCTTTCTCCAATGCGCTGCCGGAGCTCGGCAACGTCCGCGGTGGCGAGGCTAACACCTTGAAACGGAGGACAATATGACCGACGCGCTCACATTGCTTCAATGCTTACCGAAGGGTTCGCGCGTCCACGCGTAGTATCGTCGCCTAGTTCGGCAGGCTGATGTCCTCGGGTGCTGAACGGTCGAATACCCGGATCGGGTTCACCTCACCATCGTAGGAAGCATCGACGTCATAGCTGACGAGCCGGTACTCACCGTCGGCCAGCGACCACACACCGGTACTCGAGGCGTCGCCGATGCCGCGCCAGTAAGCCGTGGCTGCGATGGTTCCCGACTTGGCGTCGACTTCCGCGTTAGTCACCAGAAAGCTGGCCGTCATGCCGGTGAGCTGGAGTTTCACCAGCTTGCCGTCGCCATCGCCGGCAGCTTCGTCGTAGGTCGGCTTGATGCTCGGTGAAGGCAGACTGAGGGGCTGCAGCCCGTCGATCTCGTCCCAGCCATAGAACACCGAACTGAGATTGTAGGCTCCGCCGTTGCAGTTGAACTGGTAGAGCCGGAACTTGCGCTCGGCGGCATCCGGCTCGTCGTAGCTGCCCTTGTAGGTCAGGTCGAACACCTGCGGTTCGGTGCCGCCATAGCCGCCGTCGATGGCTGCGTTGCAGGGCTCGGTGAAGGCGAGGGTGAACAGGCGGCGGACCAAAGCCGTGTCGGGAGGGGCCTCGGTCGCCGTGACCAGCTCGGTCGTCGGGACAAAGCTGTCGTAATCCTGGGCGCCGGCCTGGGCCAGTGCCGGCGATGTCACGGAAACCACGGCAAGCACGGTCAGCAGTCGGCGCATTTTCGAGCTCCTGTTGTGTGGGGACTATGTCAGCAGCCGGGAGGCGCCGCGAGAGGCCGTTACAAATTCGCTTCCGGCGTCAGCGGCTTGCCGCTATGTTTCGCCCCGCACGCGGGGAGGGATTATGCGTCTGCCGGTTTCAACCTCTGCACTGCTGATTGGTCTTCTCGTCGCCGGCCCATCCCTGGCGGCGGAGATGACCGATTCGGTGTTTCAGGTCACGTTCCGCTATGCCGGCGAGGACGAAGTGCTGAACGATACCGTTGTGCCGCTGCTGCCGGGAAACGCCTGCTACAACTGGTACGTGCGGCTGGCCGAGGGCACCGCGCCCAAGACCGCCACCGAAACCCTGAGTCTGCCGGTGCCGCTCGCGGATTGGGGCACGCTCTTGACCGACCCCGACGACGGCATCGACATTTCGGCCGACGGCAAGGTTGCGACCCGAACCTTTACTCCCGAACTCGACGGGGAGGGCTGGTTCAGCCACAGCTGGTGCGTTGCGCCTGGCGATCCGGTCGGCGCCCACTCGATCGCCATTGCGGTCGATGGCGATAAACTCGTTTCCTATGATTTCCAGGTGGTCCTGCCTGAGGACTATTACTGGCCTTCCATCGCCCAGCCCGAGCCGCGCGAGCGCAGCGTCGACCACAGCTGGTGATCCATCTGCCTACCAACCCCTGAGGACTGCCTATGTCGCTTTCCATGTACGCGATCACCGTGCCGGTGTTCACGCGCTACCTGAACAACCTCGACGCCATCCTGGTGAAGGCCGAGGTCAACGCCGCCGAGCGCAAGATCAAGCCGGAGGTGCTGGTGTCGTCGCGGCTGGCGCCCGACATGCACCCGCTGTCGTTCCAGGTGCAGTCGACCACCGACCGCATCAAGTTCACGCTGGCGCGGCTGACCGGTCGCACGCCGCCGAGCTGGGAAGACAACGAGACGACGCTGGCGGACCTGCGCGCCCGGCTGAAGAAAGCACTCGAGTTTGTTGCGACCTTCTCCGAGGCTGATCTCGCCGGCAGCGAGGGCAAGACGCTGACGCTGAAGGTGCGCGGCGAGGACACCCAGGTCCCGGCCATCGAGCACGTGACGCTCAACGCCGTGCCGCAGATCTTCTTCCACATCACCTCCGCCTACGCGATCCTGCGCCACAACGGCGTGCCGATCGGCAAGCGCGACTTCACCGGCGGCTGAGATAGGAGTAGGCGGTCGGCAGTCCGCAGTAGACGGGCAGGGCTTCTTCCGCCCAACTCTCCGACTGCCGACTGCCGACTGCCGACTGCCGACTGCCGACATCAGGAGTAGCGCTCTTCCTTCCACGGGTCGGCGTGGTTGTGATAGCCGCGCACTTCCCAGAAGCCCCGATGGTCGCGCTCCGCGAACTCGATGCGCTTGAGCCATTTCGGGCTCTTCCAGAAATAGAGGTGCGGCACCACCAGCCGTACCGGGCCGCCATGGTCGCGGCTGAGCGGCTCGTTCTCCCAGGTATGGGCGATCAGCGCGTCCTCGGAGGCGAAATCCTCGATCGCCATGTTGGTGGTGTAGCCGTCGTTTGAGGTGAACAGCACGAAGCGCGCTTCCGGCTTCACGCCAACCGCATCCATCAGCTGGTGCGTGGTGACACCCTTCCAGTGGTTATCGTAGCGCGACCAACTCGTGACGCAGTGGATATCGCTGAGCTTGTCGGCCTGCGGCTGCGCCATCAGGTCGTCGAACGACCAGGTCTGCGGCCGCTCGACCTCGCCTGCGATATCGAGGCGCCAGACCTCCTTGGAGACGTTCGGGGTCTGCCCGAGGTCGAGGATCGGCCAGTTCTTCACCAGGTGCTGGCCCGGCGGCAGGCGGGCATCTTCGGGCCGTGACAACTGCCCGGTGAGAAATTTGCCGAGTTCGGCCCAGCGCGACTTGGTCTTGGTGAGCTTGCTGTCTTCGGGGAGATCGTCGTCGCTGGACATGCTGGCCTCGTTTGCGTTGCTCAAGCTTCGCCGACCGGTGCGGCAAGTCAATGGACATTCCTGCGCCGGCGGCTCGTCGTCGCCTCATGTCCGATTATGGCCATCCTACCCATTGTGAGGCCCGGCAACGGTCCCCATGTTTTCCGGGATCGTTCAACATTGGAGAGTGAAGATGCTGAACCCCGAAGACCGCCGCGCCATCGAAGGCCTGTTCGATCGGCTTGCCGATGTCGAGCGCAGGAACCCTGAGCGCGATCCCGAGGCGCAGGACCTGATCGACCGTGAGATCGTCCGGCAGCCGGGCGCGCCGTACTACATGGCGCAGACCATTCTCGTGCAGCAGCACGCCCTCGAGGTCGCCGAGCGCCGCATCGCCGAGCTGGAAGGGGAAGCCGAGGAGCGCGGTCGCGGCGGAATGTTCGGCGGCCTGTTCTACGATGGGCGTGGCAGGCAGAACCGCTACGACGAGCGCCAGCCGGTGCAGCGTAATCGCAACCCATGGGATCGCCAGGACGATGCGGCCGACAATCGCTATCAGCGCGGCCAGGTGGGGCAGGGCGGCTTCCTTGCCGGCGCTGCGCAGACCGCGCTCGGCGTCGCCGGCGGTGTGCTGCTCGGCAGCGCCATTGGTTCGCTGTTCGGCGCTGGCGGCGCGCATGCTGCGGAGAGCCCGGCCAACGACCAGCCCGCCACTGACGCCGGTAACGATAATGTCAACGACCAGGATCAGGGCGCAGGCCAGGATGGCGGCGACCAGTCCGGCGGGGATTGGGGCGATTTCGGCGGTGGCGATGGCGGCGGCTTCGACATGGGTGGGGATTTCTGACGCAGCCCCATGGGGTTGCGGCGTCGGGGAATCGCTGGGCATGATCGCGGCCGATGACAGAACCGCATGTTGAGATCGACCTTTCGAAGGTAGACAAGGCCGAGGGAGCGGATCGCCTCTCGGCCATCCTTATGGCGATTGCTTCGGCGGAGGACCGAGACCGGATTTCCATCGGCGATCTGCTGGAAGCGCTGAAGCGGCGCGCGCTCGGCGCGCTGATGTTCATCTTTGCCATCATCACCGCACTGCCGATGCCGCCCGGTGTATCGGCGATCGTCGGTGCACCATTGGTGTTTCTCACCGCGCAGTTGATGCTGGGGATGAACGCCTGGCTGCCGCGCATCATCACCGATCGCTCGCTGAGCCGCGTCGATTTCCACCGCGTCATGAAAGCGGCTTCGCCCTGGCTGGCCCGCGCCGAAGGCATCATGAAGCCCCGTTTCGAGTTTCTCGCCAGGCGCCCGGCGGTCTACTTCGCCGGCTTCGTGGCGTTCGTCATGGCGTTGCTGGTGCTGCTGCCGATCCCGGGCGCCAACATGGCCCCGTCGATCGCCATCTGCATCATCGCCCTCGGTCTGCTCGAGCGCGACGGCATCTGGATCGTGCTGGGCGCCCTGGTGGGAATCGTCTCCACCGTGGTGGTCGCCGGCATCTACTGGGTGCTGATCACCTGGACGGTCAGTGTGGTGTTCAGCTTCTTCGGGCTCGGTGCAACGCCGCCGGTGCCGGTGCTCTAGAACGTTTCACCGTCGAGATGCGGCAGCGGGCGAGGCGGCTCAACGCCATCCGGCGAGGTACACTGTCTCGGCCCACCACCGACGTCATTCCCGCGCGGGCGGGAACCGAGTGGGATGCTGCGGCAACGGCTGAGGCTGAGAGAGCGCAGCTCAGGGGTGAAATGCTCAAGGGCACTCACCAATAGGCCAGCGCCGCGAACGGATCGTTGGTGAACGTGCCGGCTTTGCGCTTCTCGTAGAAATTGTTCCCGCCCGCTTCCAGCACATAGAACATGTTGTTGTACGAGAACCGGTAGCCGGCCGTGTGGAAATGCTTCACGTCGCGCGACAGCGTCGGGTGACGGGCGCCGCGCAGCACTCGGTCGGCAACGCCGTAAGCCATTGCCGCCGAGCGCTTCTCGGTCATCTTCTTGCTCAGCACGCCGGGAGCGAACTGGTTCTTCTGTCCCACCACGCCGCAGACCGACTGCGGGTAGCGTTTGTCGGCGACGCGATTCATCACCACCGTGCCGACCGCCAGCATGCCGTCTTCGCTGGAACGGTTGGATTCGAAATACATCGCGCGTGCCAGGCAATCGCGCGAGGAGAGGCCGCCGAGTGAGAAGGTGGCGCAGCCGGCGACGAGGCTCAACAACATCGGCGCCGCGAACAGCAGCTTGAGTGACCCTGCCAACGATGACTCCAGAACGCAAACACAACTAAGGAGCCGGGCTGACGCTGCCCGTGCTCCCTAGAATGCACGTGCCGGAGTTAAGAGTGCGTTGAGGATGTCAGCGCCGCCGGTTGCCCGACGCCATCACCAGGCTGACGAGGCAGGCGAGCCCGACCAGCGCCGCCATGGTCGGCGCCGGGTCGCGGCGCACGGCCTTGCCGGCCTTCCACGCCTGCTTGCCGAGTACCCGTGCGGCGACGGCGCCCTGGTGCAGCGCCTCGTCGGCGAAGTCGTGCGCCAGGTGGCTGACATCGTGCCGCGCGCCATTGCTGTAGCGGGCTAGTGCATTGGACAGGTGGCCAGCATCACGCGCCAGGCTCGCGAACTGGCGGCCGAAGCGTTCCTGGGCATCGTCGGTGAACTGGGACAGGTCGAAACCGCGGGAATGGGCCATGGCTGGAGCTCCTCTGTATGTGAGGCGCTAACGCGACAGTGGCTCTCGGGGTTCCGGAAACTGGGCGAGGGCAGGGCTACCGGTCGGTAGCGTCTTCCTGCCCTCTACTTAAGCTCGATAAATCTGAGCTCAATCCGTTAACGGGTGGTTAACGCCTGCCTGCCGGGACCACGGCGCGCCGGTAGAGATGCCAGGTGGCGTGGCCGAGCAGGGGCACCACGATGCTGAGGCCGACCAGCAGCGGAATCGTGCCGATGACCAGGAGCGCCGCGACGATCAAGCCCCAGGCCGCAACCTGCAGCGGGTTCTTGAGCGTCACCCGCAGCGAGGTCTGCACGGCGATGGCGGTGCCGAGGTCGCGATCGAGCAGCAGCGGGATCGAAACCACCATGGTCGAGAGCACGAAGGCCGCGAACACGAAGCCGATCAGATTGCCCCAAATCATCAGCTGCTGGCCCGCGGAGGTGGTGAGCACCTCGTTGACGAAGGCCATCAGCGTCGGAGGCGAGCCCGGGCCAAAGAACGATTCGTAGATGAACTGCGCGGTCATCAGCCAGACGGTGAAGACGATCAGCATCATTACGCCGAGCGCCGCGATCGAGGCGAAGGCCGGGGTCTTGAACACGTCGAAGGCGGCACGCCAATGCGTGTCGAGACCCTGCTCCTGCCGCCGGCTCATCTCGTAGATCGGCAGCGCCAGGAACGGGCCGACCAGCGCGAAGCCGGAGATCAACGGGAACAGCAATGGCCAGGAATTGTTGCCGGAGGTCCAGACGGCGAGCATGGCGCCGACCAGCGGATAGATCAGGCCCAGGAAGGCCAGGTGCGAGGGCCGTTGCCAGAAATCGCGCCAGCCTTCGGCGAGGGCGCCTGTGAGGTCGTCGAAGCCGATGCGGCGGACCTCGGGAACTTCGAGCCGTTCCGCATTGGTGAGCACGTGAAAGCCGACCATCTCCATCCTCCTCGAAATGGGGAGCCAGGACGGTCGCCGCTTGGCGTTTGCTACGCCCGGCGGTAACCGCCACTGCGTCTCGAACAACATCCTAGACCGGTTTTTCGATCCTGTCGAAGTAAGGCTTTCGTGTGCTCGGGTGAACGAAGCGTCGATTTCAAGGTGTTGAACGCGACAAAAAGCGCCCCTCAGCGGTTTGACCTGTCGGCCTCAATGCCCAAATGCATTGCAGCCACTAGGAAAAAGGGGGCCACGATGACAGGCAAGGAAGGTGCGAGGTTGCACCGGCAGTTCGACAGGATCGGCCGCGCCGTACCCGCTTCGACCGGCTTTCTCGCGTGGATCCGCAAGCCATCCTCGCGGATCGTGCGCATCCCGCTCGGTATCCTGCTGATTCTGGGCGGCGTGTTCAGCTTCCTGCCGCTGCTCGGGGTCTGGATGCTGCCGCTTGGCCTGTTCCTCCTGGCGCTCGATCTACCGTTCCTGCAGGGGCCGCTGAACCGCCTGAGCTTCTGGGTACAACGCAGGTGGACCAACTGGCAGCGCAGCCGGAAGAACAAGCAGCGCTAGAGCGCCTACTCCAGGGCGCCGGCAGCGATCGCTGCTTCCAGCAGGTCGACGGCATGCGCCAGCTTCTCGTCGACCACGTGCAGGTAGCGCTTCCAATCGTCGAGATGGCCCAACTCCTCGTCGCCGTCGGAGATGCCGCGCAGTGCGACGAGCGGTACCTTGAAGCGCTGGCAGGCCCGCAGCACGGCGTAGGTCTCCATATCCACCATGTCGGCGCTGATCTCTCGGTACGACGCCCCAGACACCACATTGGCGCCGGTCGAGAGCGTTGCCTTGGCGATGCCGGGCACGAACGGGCCGAGCGGCATTATTGCTGGCTGATCGAGCAGGGGGGTGACGCCGGGCTCGAAGCCGAGCGGCGAGGCATCCATGTCGCGATACCCAACTGAAGTCGCCTGATAGACCCCGGTCTGCTCCAGCTTCGCCGAGCCTGCCGAGCCCAATGACACCACCAGCGCCGGGAGCTTCCCTGCAGCATCCAGCTTGGCGAGGGCGTGAGTGACGACGATCGCCGCTTCCACTGGGCCCACTCCGGTCATCAGCGGCGTGATGCGTGACCTGAGGTGCGGGCCGTACTCGTTGTCGAGCGCCATGACATACAGGATGTCGGCCGCGCCGGGCGTGCGGGAAGCAAAGGGCATGAGGACTCGTCCGGATTTTCAGGCTGGGTCCGGAGGCGTAAGCTTGAAAAGCGGCTCATGCAACGGAGGAGAACATGCTTCTGTCCGATCATCGTGCCTATTCGACCATCCCAGCCTCCAACCTCGCGAGGGCCAAGGCCTGGTATCGCGACAAGCTCGGCCTCGAGCCGGCCGAGGAGTTGCCGATCGGCATCGTCTACCGCCTCGCCGACGGCACCGGCTTCCAGCTCTACGAGACGCAGTTCGCCGGCACCGCGCAAAACACCGCGATGGCCTTCAGCTCCAAGGATGTCGCAGCCGACATGCAGATGCTGAGAGCGCGCGGCGTGAAGTTCGAGGAATATGACTTTCCCGGGCTGAAGACCGAGAACGGGATGGCCAAGATGGGCCCCTACCACGGTGCATGGTTCAAGGATTCCGAGGGCAACATCCTCGCCATCGGCGACGAGCCGAACTGACCGGAGCGCTTTCAGTAAAAGCCTGTCCCCGCGAAGGCGGGGATTGCAGACTGTTCCTCCTCGGACTTGATCCGGGGATCGAAAGCGCGACCAACCAAAGAACTGGAGCTTCAGCCATTCGACGAACGGATGAAGCTCGGTGAGTGCACTGCATTGACAGCGCGCGCGGCGGGCAACAGTCTGCCGCGCCATGACGATTGCAACTTCCCTGCCGGCTGATGCGAAGCCGCGCCTCATCGCCGAGATCGACGCCCGGCGCGACGACCTGATCGCCCTGACGCAGGATCTGATCCGCATCCCCACGATCAATCCGCCCGGCAACAACTACCGCGAGATCTGCGACTACCTCGCAAACCGCTTGAGCAAACGCGGCTATGCCATTGAATTGATTCGTGCGGAAGGTAAGCCAGGCGACAGCGACAAGTACCCGCGCTGGAATATCGTGGCGCGGCGCGAAGGCGCCGGGCCGGGCGAGACGGTGCATTTCAACTCACACCATGACGTGGTGGAGGTCGGCCGCGGCTGGACCTTCGACCCGTTTGGCGGCGAGCTCAGGGACGGGCGAATCTACGGTCGCGGCACCTGCGACATGAAGGGCGGCCTCGCCGCCTCGATCATCGCCGCCGAGGCCTTCGCCGACATCGTCCCCGACTATCGCGGCGCCATCGAGATTTCCGGTACCGCCGACGAAGAGACCGGCGGCTTCGGTGGCGTCGCCTATCTCGCCGAGCAGGGCTATTTCTCGCCGGAGCGCGTGCAGCACGTCATCATCCCCGAGCCGCTCAACAAGGATCGGATCTGCCTCGGACACCGCGGTGTCTGGTGGGCCGAGATCGAGACCTTCGGGCGGATCGCGCACGGCTCGATGCCGTTCCTTGGCGATAGCGCCATCCGCCACATGGCCGAAGTGCTGCGCCAGTTCGAGGACGTGCTCTATCCAGCGCTGAGCCTCAAGCGCACCGCCATGCCGGTGGTGCCGCCCGGGGCGCGGCAATCGACCATGAACATCAACTCGATCCATGGCGGTCAGGCCGAACCCGAGGGCGGCTTCACCGGCTTTCCGGCGCCGGTGGTGGCGCATTCGGCCCGCATCGTCATCGATCGTCGCTATCTGATCGAGGAAAGCCCAGCGGCGGTGCGGCAGGAGGTGATCGACCTGCTCGAGAAGCTGAAGGCCGAACGACAGGGCTTCAGCTACGAGATCCGCGACCTCTGGACCATCTCGCCAACCATGACCGAGATAGACGCCCCGGTGGTGCGCTCGGTCGCCAAGGCGATCGGCGAGGTGATGGGGGTCGCGCCGGAATATGTCGTCTCGCCCGGCACTTATGATCAGAAGCACATCGACCGCATCGGCCGGTTGAAGAACTGCATTGCCTACGGCCCCGGCATCCTCGATCTGGCGCACCAGCCGGACGAGTGGGTCGGCGTCGACGACATGCTGGATTCGGCCAAGGTCATGGCGCTGACGCTGCTCGATTTGTTGGGGCCGAGCGCTGTTGAATGACCAAGATCTCGCCTCCCTCTCCGATGTCATCCCTGCGAAAGCAGGGACCCAATTCGCCAGCCCGCACCAGACGAGAGTTGGTTCCCTGCTTTCGCAGCGATGACATCGAGTGTGTGGAGGTACAGTGGGTTATTCAGAAAGCGCTTCCAACCTACGTCCGTAACTGGCGAAAATCCGCTCACCCACCCGGTTCACCTCAAGCCGGAAGCATCCTAGGATCGTCTCAAGGCCGCGGGGGTAAGCGGCTTCAATCAGAAGGGATAATCATGCGCAGATCACTGGTCGTGCTGGCTCTCGCCGGCGCATTGGCAATGACCACCGCGATGACGCCGGCATTCGCCCAGGCGCGGACCGATGTGAAGGTCGGCCTCGTGCTCGAGCCGCCGAGCCTTGACCCAACTGCCGAGGCCGCGGCCGCCGTCGACGAAGTGCTCTATGCCAACGTCTTCGAGGGCCTGACCCGTATCGTCGCCGATGGCAGCGTCGTGCCGGCGCTGGCCAAATCCTGGGATATCTCCGAGGACGGGCTGACCTACACCTTCCACCTGGTCGAGGGCGCCAAGTTCCACGACGGCACCGATTTCAATGCCGACGATGTGAAATTCTCGCTCGACCGCATCAATGCCGAGGGCTCGCTGAACGCCCAGAAGGCGCTCTACGCTTCGATCGCTTCGGTGGAAGTGGTCGATCCGGCGACCGTCAAGGTCACGCTGAAGCAGCCGGATGGGAACCTGATCTACAACCTCGCCTGGGGCGATGCGGTGATCGTGGCGCCGGAAAGCGCCGACAACAACAAGACCAACCCGATCGGCACCGGCCCGTTCAGCTTCAAGGATCGCGTCGAGGGCGACAGCATCACGCTCGAGAAGAACCAGGCCTATTGGGGCACGCCCGTGAAGCTCGAAGGCGCGACCTTCAAGTTCATCGCCGACCCGACCGCCGCGTTTGCAGCGCTGCAGGCGGGCGACGTCGACACCTTCCCGAACTTCCCGGCTCCCGAGACCGTGGCACAGTTCCAGAACGATCCGCGCTTCCGCGTGGTGATCGGCTCTACCGAAGGCGAGACCATCCTGACCATGAACAACGGCAAGCCGCCGCTGGACAACGTCAAGGTGCGCGAAGCCATCGCCCATGCCATTGATCGCCAGGCGATCATCGATGGCGCCATGTTCGGCTACGGCACTCCGATCGGCACTTTCCTGTCGCCGGCCAACCCGGACTATGTCGACTTGACCGCGCAGTCGAACTACGACCCGGAGAAGTCGAAGGCCCTGCTGGCCGAGGTGGGTGTCACCGATCTGACGCTGTCGCTGAAGCTGCCGCCGGTCGAGGGCTATGCCCGCCGCGGCGGGGAGATCATCGCCAGCCAGCTGGCAGCTGTCGGCATCAAGACCGAAGTGACCAACCTCGAATGGGCCCAGTGGCTCAGTGAGGTGTTCACCGACAAGAACTACGACCTGACCATCATCTCGCACACCGAGCCCAACGATATCGGGATTTTTGCGCGCGACGGGTACTACTTCAATTACAACAATGCCGACTTCAAGCAGATCATCGCCGACCTGGCAGTGACCGCAGATCCGGCCAAGCGCTCGGAGCTGACCAAGGCCGCCGAAAAGAACCTTGCCGACAACTATGCCGTTGGTTTCCTGTTCGAGCTCGCCAAGGTCGGGGTCGAGAATGCCAAGCTCAAGGGCATGTGGGAGAACGCCCCCACCCAGGCGACCGACCTCACCGGCGTGTCCTGGGAAGAGTGAGTGTTTGGGAGGCGGGCAATGCCCGCCTCCCACTCTGATGCGTTTGATCACCAGCCACCCCCACAGCCGCGATGTCATCCCAGCGAAAGCTGGGACCCAACTCACCGTCTGCTCGGGGGGGGAAATGGGTCCTAGCTTTCGCTGGGATGACACCTGCGGGCAAACAAGGACCGCCGCCTGTAGCAGGATCGAGGGGCCCCGCTGATGCCCTCATTCATCCTCGGCCGATTGGTCTCGCTCGTCCTCAGCCTGATCGCTGCTTCGATCGTCATCTTCCTCGTCCTCGAGGTGGTGCCGGGTGATCCGGCGCAGTTCATGCTCGGGCTGAATGCGACGCCGGAGGCCACCGCGGCGCTGCGCACCGCGCTCGGCCTCGATGGCCCGTTGCTCGAGCGCTACTTCACCTGGGTGCTGGGGCTGCTGCATGGCGATTTCGGTATCAGCTACACCTACAAGGTGCCGGTATCCGGGCTGATCGCCGATCGCATCTGGATTTCGCTGCCGCTCGCCATCTATGCGCTGGCGCTGTCGACGCTGATCGCCTTTCCCGTCGGCATCCTCGCGGCGGTCAGGCGCAACTCGGCCACCGATGTCGGCATCATGGGAGCGACGCAGGTCGGCCTCGCGGTGCCGAACTTCTGGTTCGCCATGCTGCTGGTGCTGCTGTTCTCGATCACCCTCAGGTGGTTCTCCGCCGGCGGCTTCCCCGGTTGGCAGGATCCACTCCTTGCGCTGAAGGCGCTGACCCTGCCGGCCGTGGCGCTGGCGCTGCCGCAGGCCTCGATCCTCGCCCGCGTCATGCGCTCCTCGCTGCTCGACACCCTTGGCGAGGACTATATCCGTTCGGCTCGCGCCAAGGGCCTGAGCCAGGGGCAGACGCTGTGGCGCCATGCGCTGCGCAATGCGCTGATCCCGGTGCTGACCATTATCGGCTTGCAGTTCTCGTTCCTGCTCGCGGGGGCGATCATCATCGAGAACGTCTTCTTCCTGCCTGGGCTCGGCCGGCTGGTGTTCCAGGGCATCACCTCACGCGACCTGATCGTGGTGAAATCGGTGGTGATGCTGCTGGTCTTCGCGGTGATCCTCGTCACCTTCCTCGTCGATATCACCTACGCGTTGGTCGACCCGCGGCTCCGGAGAGCGACGCGATGAGTTCCATTGCCGCTCCCGCCACCCGTGACAGCCTGCTGAAGGCGGCGCTCCGCTCGCCGAACTTCCTTATTGGTGCAGCGATCACCCTGGTCTTCGTCCTCGCGGCGCTGATCTCGTTCGTCTGGACGCCGTACGACTATCTGCTCCAGAACATCCCCAACAAGCTTAAGCCGCCATCGGCGGAGCACTGGTTGGGCACCGATCATTTCGGCCGCGATATCTTCTCGATGATCATGGTGGGGGCCCGCACCTCGATCGCCGTGGCCTTCATCGCGGTGACGGTCGCCATGGTGATCGGCGTGCCGATCGGGCTCTGGGCCGCGGCGCGGCGCGGCACGCTGCTCGATGACGTGCTGATGCGCGCCAATGACCTGGTGTTCGCTTTCCCGGCGCTGCTGATCGCCATCCTGATCACCGCGGTGTTCGGGCCGGGCGCGATCAACGCCATCATCGCCGTCGGCCTCTACAACATGCCGGTCTTCGCGCGGCTGGCGCGGGCCGGGGCGCTGAGCCTGTGGCAGCGCGAGTTCATCATGGCGGCACGGGTTTCGGGCAAGGGCGCGGCGCGCATCTCGTTCGAACACATCCTGCCCAACATCCTCAACACTCTGGTGGTGCAGGCGACCATCCAGTTCGCCCTCGGCATCCTCGCCGAAGCAGCGCTGGCCTATGTCGGGCTGGGCGTGCAACCGCCGACCCCGAGCTGGGGCAAGATGCTGGCCGACAGCCAGACCATGATCAGCCTCGCGCCGCATGTCGCGCTGGTGCCTGGGTTGACCATCGTACTGATGGTGCTGGGCGTGAACCTGCTCGGTGACGGCCTGCGCGATATCTTCGATCCTCGCCTGAGGCGGAACCGCTGATGGCGCTGCTCGACGTCAAGGACCTGCGGCTGTCGATCGGCAAGTTCCCGATCCTCAAGGACATCGACCTGTCGGTGGATGCCGGCGAAATCCTCGGCGTCATCGGCGAGAGCGGCTCCGGCAAATCGATGACGGCGCTGAGCGTCATGCAGTTGCTGCCGTTCGGGGCGACGACATCAGGTTCGGTGAAGCTGGAGGGGCGCGAAGTGCTCGGGCTGCCGGACGCCGAAATGCGGAAGATCCGCGGCGGCACGGTGGGCATGGTGTTCCAGGAGCCGATGACGGCGCTGAACCCGGTCAAGACCATCGGCGACCAGGTAGCCGAGACCGCCATGGTGCACGGCGGCCTCGGCCGACGCGAGGCGCTGGAGGTCGCACGACAGACCCTCGAGCGCGTCGAACTGCCCACGTCGCGCTTCCCGCTCGATCGCTATCCGCACGAGCTCAGCGGTGGACAGCGGCAGCGCGTGGTGATCGCCATGGCCATCGCCATGCGGCCAAAGCTGTTGATCGCCGATGAGCCGACCACCGCACTCGACGTGACCACGCAGGCGGCAATCCTGAAGCTGCTGCAGAAGCTGGTCGATGAAGACGGCATGGGGCTGATGTTCATCACCCACGATCTCGGGGTAATCGCCGGGCTCGCCGACAAGGTGTCGATCATGCGGCAGGGTGAGGTGGTGGAGGCAGGGCCCACCGTGCCGCTGTTCCGCAGCCTGAGGCATCCCTACTCGAAGGCGCTGTTCGAGGCGTCCTCGCACGTCCCGCCACGCATCCCGCCGGCTACGGTCGGCGGCACCCCGGTGCTGGCCGTCGACGACGTGGTGCGCGAATATCCCTTGCCGCGTCGCGGCCTGTTCGAGAGGCGCAAGGTGTTGCGCGCCGTCGATGGCGTGAGCCTCAGGATCGAAAAGGGCGAGAATGTCGGGCTGGTCGGCGAATCCGGCTGCGGCAAGTCCACGCTGGCCCGCGCCATCATGGCGCTTGAGCCGACGCAAGGCGGTCGCATCGCTATCGCTGGCGAGCCGATCGATCCGAAAAACGGCGCGAGCTTTGCCACGCGACGGCACCTGCAGGTGGTGTTCCAGGATCCCTATGGCAGTTTCAACCCGCGTCACCGCGTCGATCGGCTGGTGAGCGAGCCGTTCCATCTGCTCGGATCGGCTGCGCCAAGTGGCGCTGAACGCGACAAGCGCATCGCCCGGGCGCTGGAGGAGGTCGGGCTCTCGGCTGCCGACAGCGAGAAATACGTGCACGAGTTCTCCGGCGGGCAGCGGCAGCGCATCGCCATTGCCCGGGCGCTGATCATCGAGCCGAGCCTGATCATCCTCGATGAGGCGGTATCGGCGCTCGACGTCTCCGTCAGGGCCCAGGTGCTGGACCTGCTGGCCGAGCTCTCCGACCGGCTGCAGCTGAGCTACCTGTTCATCTCGCACGACCTCGCCGTGGTCCGCTCCATCACCGACCGGGTGCTGGTGATGCGGGCGGGCAAGATCGTCGAGGAGGGGGCGACAGAAGAGGTGTTCCGGTCGCCGAAACACCCCTACACACAGGAGTTGCTGGCTGCGACGCCGAACCTGGAAGGCGCGCTTGCCAAGCGCGAGGCTGCGGGCGCATAGCCTCGGCCACGGCAGATACGAGTTTGAGATGACCGACCTGAGCCTGTTCTTCGATCCCACCAAGTGCTTCATCGGCGGCCGCTGGGTTGCGCCGCAGGGCGGCGACTACCTGCCGATCGAGAACCCCTCGACCGGCGAGACCATCGGGCAGATCGCTCGTGGCAAGGCCGCAGATGTTGATGCGGCGGTTGCGGCGGCAAAGGCGGCGCTGGCCGGCGAATGGGGACGAACGCCGGCGGCGGAACGCGGCCGCATCCTCAGCCGCATCGGGCAGAAAGTGCTGGAGCGAGCCGACGATCTGGCGCGCATCGAAGCGCTCGATGTCGGCAAGCCGTTGAAACAGGCGAAGGCCGATGCGCTGGCGCTGGCGCGCTATCTCGAGTTCTACGGCGGGGCTTGCGACAAGATCCACGGCGAGACCATTCCGTATCTCGATGGCTACACCGTCTACACTTTGCGCGAGCCGCACGGTGTCACGGCGCACATCATCCCCTGGAACTACCCGATGCAGATCATCGGTCGCTCGGTGACCGGTGCCCTCGCGATGGGGAATGCCGCAGTGCTGAAGCCGGCCGAGGAAGCCTGCCTCACGGCCATTGCCTTCGCGAAAATCGCTGAAGACGCCGGCCTGCCGGCGGGGGCGCTGAACGTCGTGCCGGGGCTGGGCGAGGAAGCCGGCGCGGCGCTGACCGCGCATCCCGGCGTCAACCACATCTCGTTCACCGGCTCGGTCGGCGTCGGCAAGCTGATCCAGCACGCGGCGGCCGAGAACGTCGTGCCGGTGACGCTGGAGCTCGGCGGCAAGTCGCCACAGCTGGTGTTCGAAGACGCCGACCTCGATCGGGCGCTGCCGTTCCTGATCAATGCCGGCATCCAGAATGCCGGGCAGACCTGCTCGGCCAGTTCGCGCATCCTGGTGCACCGGTCGATCCATAACGAAGTGCTGCAACGGATGGCCGAGCGCTACCGGGCGCTTAGGGTTGGTCCGGCGATCGCCGATCTCGATCTCGGCCCGCTGGTGTCGGAGCGGCAGAAAGAGATCGTCGGCGGGTTCCTGGGCGATCTCGGCGGCGCCGAGATAGCGGCAGAGGGCAACATCGTTGGCGATGCGCCGCATGGCGGGCACTATCAGGCCCCGACACTGCTCTCGCGCGTCTCCCCGGATAACCGGCTGGCGCAGGACGAGATCTTTGGCCCGGTGCAGGTGGTGATCCCGTTCGAGGACGAGGCGGAAGCGGTGGCCATCGCCAACGGCACGGATTTCGGCCTCGTGGCCGGCGTCTGGACGCGCGATGGCGGGCGGCAGATGCGGATGGCCAAGGCGATCAAGACCGGCCAGGTGTTCCTGAACAATTACGGCGCGGGCGGAGGCGTCGAGCTGCCATTCGGCGGCGTCGGCAAATCCGGCCACGGCCGCGAAAAGGGTTTCGAGGCGCTGTACGGCTTCTCGGTGTTGAAGACAGTGGCCGCATGGCACGGGTGATTTCATGAGACTGGAAGGCAAGGTCGCCATCGTTACGGGCGGCGCATCGGGGTTTGGCGCCGGCATCGTGCGGAAGTTCGCCGCCGAGGGCGCGAAAGTGCTGATCGCCGATATCAACGTCGACGGCGCTGAAGCGTTGGCGCGGGAACTCGGCCAGAAGGCCGGTCACGTCGACGTCAGCAAGGACGCGAGCGTCAATCAGTTGGCAGCGGCGGCGCTGATGGCGTTCGGCAAGGTCGATATCCTCGTCAACAATGCCGGCGTATCGCACCTGCCGGCGGCGTTGGACGAGATCTCCGAGGCCGACTTCGACCGGGTGTTCAACGTCAACATGAAGTCGGTCTACCTGACCGCACGGCACCTCGTGCCGCATTTCAAGGCACGCAAGACCGGCGTGATCCTCAACGTCGCCTCGACCGCCGCAGTGAGCCCGCGCCCGCGGCTCAGCTGGTACAATGCTTCGAAGGGCTGGATGGTGACGGCGACCAAGTCGATGGCGGTCGAGCTGGCGCCACTGGGTATCAGGGTCAACGCCATCAATCCGGTGGCCGGCGAGACGCCTTTGCTCAAGACCTTCATGGGCGAGGATACGCCGGAAATCCGGGCGAAGTTCCTCTCCACCATTCCCCTGGGGCGTTTCTCGACGCCCGAGGACATGGGCAATGCGGCCTGCTTCCTCTGCTCGGACGAAGCCTCGATGATCACCGGCGTCGCCCTCGAGGTCGACGGCGGCCGGGTGATCTAGCGCGTTCGATCATTGAGTTGCACAACTCGCCTCCCCACCGCATGTCGGTGGGGAGGCGAGGCCGTGCACCATGGCTGGTGCTTCAACCTTTGCCGTGAACTGCTCTACCGCAGGAACGCGTTGATCTCCCGCGCGACCGCCGCCGGCGCTTCCCAGTGCAGCGAGTGGGCGGCGTTGGCGATGGGCGCGTGGGTGAAGCGTGGCACTTTGCCGTGCAGTTCCTCGACGGCACCAAACGGCGCCAGCAGATCGAGATCGCCCGACAGTGCCAGCACTTCACAGGCCACCGTAGACAGATCGACGACCATGCCGCGATCGATTGCTGCGACCTGCCGGGCGAAATCGCCGGGCGACTGGCGGTGCGGGTAGGCGGTCGAGGCCGCCGCTGCCGCGGCGAAGTTCGCCTCGTCGGCGAAGAACGGCGTCGAGAACAGCCACTGGTAAAGCAGCCGGAACCAATCGGGCGGCGGCACGGTGAAATAGAGCCGCGACAGGTCGCGGAACAAGGTTCGCGCCTTGGGGCTGATGGTGCCGGCGCCCATCGTCACCATCCGGCTGACCCGGGTGGGGTGGGTGGCTGCCAGCGCCAGACCGAGAAAGCCGCCGAGCGAATGGCCTATCACCTCGACCCGTTCGAGCCCGAGATGGTCGAGCAGTGCCGCGCAATCGGAGACCATCTCGCCGAGTGCGATCGGGCCTTCGACCCGCGTTCGGCCGGAGCCGCGGTTGTCGATCAGGATCAGTTGTCTGTCGGGCAGCAATGGCAACAGCGGTCCCCAGCTGGCGCCGTCGCTGGCGGTACCGGCGATTAGCAGCAGCGGCCTGCCTTCGCCGAGGATTTCGTAATGCACGGTGGCGGCGCCATTCTGGAACTCAGGCATGCGGCAATCTCGATTGTTTTTGCTCGGCCGTGGCGTGGACAGGTCGGACGCGAAGTCTATATTTGACCGGTTGGACAAATGGCTGGAGCGTGATCAGGAAAGGTTGCAGACCTTTCCGGTTCGATCTCGCGACAAAACAAGGACCTGGAGCAGGAGTGCGGTTCAAAGAAACGCAATCCTGCCCAGTGCGAACATGGCACAGGACGCCCTCGGAAATGAAGTGAGCCGTGCCAGCGCGGCGACGCTTCAGGGGATCGACGACTTCGTCACCGGCTTTCTCGGCTACGAGAAGAAGGCCGGCAACATCATTGCCGCCGCGGATGGCGAGCCGGACGCCGTGCTCGCCAACACCTATGCCGGTTTCACCTGGATGTTCCTCGAGGCCGAGGGCGCCAAGGCGATGGCGGGGAAGTACCTCGCCCGGGCCGAGGCGGCCGCGGCCGGTGCGAACGAGCGGGAGCGGATGCTGATCGCGCAGCTCGAGCGCTGGATCGCCGACGACGTTCCCGCCGTGCAGGCAATCGGCGACGAGATCGTGGCGCGCCATCCGCGCGACCTGACCTCGGTGAAGCTGCACCAGTATTTCAGCTTCAACCGTGGCGACGCCGCCAATATGCTGCGCATCGCCAAGGCGGCGGAGGCGGCGAACGCCGACAACCCGCATATCCACGGCATGCTGGCCTTCGGCTACGAGCAGTTGCACGACCTCGAGACCGCCGAGCGCGAGGCGCGGCTGGCGCTGAAGCTGAAGGCCAAGGAGCCCTGGGCGCAGCACGCGCTGGCGCATGTGATGCTGGGCACTGGGCGCGTCGCGGAGGGCGTGCAGTTCCTCGCCGAGGCACAGCGGACCTGGGTCGACCTCAACTCCTTCATGTACACCCACAACTGGTGGCACAAGGCGCTGTTCCACATCAGCCAAGGCGACCATACGGCGGTGTTGGACGCCTATGACAACCATGTCTGGGGCATCGAGCCGGATTACTCGCAGGACCAGGTCGGTGCTGTGTCGCTGCTGGCCCGCATGGAGGTCGCCGGCATGGATGTCGGCAACCGCTGGGAGGATGTGGCGGACCATATGAAGGGCAGGGGGCGCGACACCATCCAGCCTTTCCTGACGCTGCAATATCTCTACGGGCTGGCGCGAGCCGAGCGCACCGAGGCCGACGAGCTGATGCGCGCCGTCGAGGAGAAGGCCGCGACCTCGTCGGCCTTCGACCGGGTGGTCTGGCAGGAGGTGGCTTTGCCGGCGGCACGCGGCGTCCTGGCGCATGCCCGGGGCGACCACGGCGCGGCGGCGAAGTGGCTTTCGGTCGCCAACCCGCGGATGAGCGAGACCGGCGGCAGCCATGCCCAGCGCGACCTGTTCGGGCAGTTGCTGCTCGACGCGCATCTGAAGCTTGGCAACTGGACGATCGCGCGGCAGATGCTAGAGATGCGCCGCACCTGGGACCCCGATGGGGTCCCGGTCAACGCGGCGCTGGCCCTGGTGAACGAACGGCTGGGAACGGCCGCCTGACCTCGCGTGCCACGACCACCGGGTCATTCCCGCGAAAGCGGGAACCACGGTCTTCTTGCTCTCGGCGATATCGCAAACGGAGATTCCCGCCTGCGCGGGAATGACCCGGTGATAGGGGTGGGTTAGGGTGCCGCAAAGTTCGAATCCCGACAAAGGAGCCCGGATGAAACCCGGACCGCGCAACCTGATCACCGACGTCGCAGGCCTGCGCGTCGGCAATTCCGAGGATCACGAGATCAAGACCGGCACCACGGTGCTGGTCGGCGACAAACCGTTCCGCGCTTCGGTCGATGTGATGGGCGGCTCACCCGGCTCGCGCGAGACCGAGCTGCTGGCGCCGGACAAGCTGGTCGAGGAGGTCGACGCGCTGGTGCTCTCGGGCGGCTCCGCCTTCGGCCTCGACGCGGCGTCCGGGGTCAGCGACGGGCTGCGCAAGCTTGGCCGCGGTTTCCGGGTGGAAAAGGCGACCGTGCCGATCGTGCCGGGTGCCATCATCTTCGACCTGCTCAACAATGGCGACAAGGACTGGGACGAGAACCCCTATCGGGCGCTTGGCGCCAAGGCGTTGGCCAGTGCCGGCGAGGATTTCGCGCTCGGCACGGCGGGCGCCGGCGTCGGCGCGCTGACGGCGAACCTCAAGGGTGGGCTCGGCTCGGCCTCGCTGGTCATCCCTGGCGGCTTCACCGTCGGAGCGCTGGTGGTGGCGAACCCCACCGGTAGCGTCACGATGGGCGACAGCAGGCACTTCTGGGCAGCGCCGTTCGAGGCGGACGGCGAGTTTGGTGGCCTTGGCCCGCTGCCCGGGCCGATGCCGTTCGAACAAACCGCCCGTTCGAAGCGCGACTGGGTGACGCCGATCTCCAACACCACCATCGCCATCGTCGCCACCGATGCCGACCTCACCAAGGCGCAACTGAAGCGCCTCGCCGTGGCGGCCCAGGACGGTATCGCCCGCGGCGCCAGCCCGGCCCACACCCAGGTCGATGGCGATCTGATCTTCTCGGTATCGACCGGTGCGCGCCCGATCACCACGCCGGTGTTGAACGCCCTGCAACTCGGTCACGCTGCCGCAGTTTGCCTGAGCCGCGCCATGGCCCGGGCGATCTACCTCGCAACCCCGGCACCAAACGATCCGGTGCCGACCTGGCGGGAGAAGTGGGGGAGGTGATCGCGGGAGTCGTGGCCAGCGCCCCCTCTCTTGCGAAAACTAAGGACTTAGGTTCGCTAAGCCCAAGTTTTCGCTTTCTCCCCCGCTAAGGGGGAGAGTCCCGACTGATGCTCCGATGCGAATGGTGGCCACCGATCATCTCCCCCCTTGCGGGGGAGAAAGCGATTTCTTGGGCTTAGCTTCTTGGCTAAGTCCTAGAAATCGCAAGAGAGCATCTGTGTTTGCCGTCAAGCTGTTTTGGGTTGGTCAGGCTCCCAAGGGCGGTTCTGCGTAAGCAGGG